>JAZJZT010000051.1:0-45015 GCA_040389645.1 Pseudomonadota bacterium
CCAGCATCCCCAGCATCCCCAGCATCCCCAGCATCCCCAGCATCCCCAGCATCCCAAGCCCCATCCCCTCAAGCCGCATCCGTCATCGCGCGCAATCCCTGTTCCGACAGCACTTCGATGCTGCGGTAGCCGATGCGGATGATGTGCTGCTGCGCCAGCAGCTTCAATTCCTTCGACAGGGTCTGGCGCGAGATGCCCAGCATCATCGCCAGCGCTTCCTGCGACACCGGTACGCGCGGCCGCATCTGCTGCGCCATCGTCGCGTCGCCGCGCGCGAGCATCAGCAGGCGCCGCGCGATGCGCGCGCGCGTCGAACGCAACGCCCCATCCTCGACGATGCCGTACAGCAGGCGGATGCGCCCGGCCAGCAGCGCCGCGACCGCCTGCGCGAACGCATTGTCGGTCATCAGCGCATCGAACGCGGCGCGCGGCAACACCAGCACCTCCGATTGTCCCAGCGACGTCGCGTCATGCGTGCGCGGCTGGTTGTCGATCAGTGAAATCTCCCCGAACCAGGTGCCGGACTCCAGCACCGCGAGGATCGCTTCTCTCCCATCCTCGCGCAGCGACGACATTTTCAGCGTGCCGCGCACCAGCGCATACAGGCCGCCGGGCGGGTCGCCCTGGCGGAACAGCATTTCGCCGCTGCGCAGGCGCGCCGGTTCGGATTGCTCCAGCATGGCGGCGCGCGCCCGCGCGGGCAGGGCGGCGAACCAGGGATTGGACGACAGCGCTTTCTGCAACTGGACGTGATTGGCCATGAGGGAGGATTCGGGTAGTGGCGCCGCTTGCGCTAATTGCGGCAACTGTAAAGAATTTGACAGTTGTCAGTGTAACCTGCTTGTAAGGTAGGGGACCGTCAAGCAAGCGGATAAACAAGGAGACAGCAATGAATGCACGCACCAGCTTTACGCGCATGCAGGACAGCACGCAACAGGACTGGCAATTGATCGGCGGCGAGTTCATGCAATTCGCGGCCGGCCTGCCGCAACGGGTCATCAAACACTTGCAACTGCTCGAAGGCGATTACGGCGGTTTCCCGATCGACCGCTACACCCATTCGCTGCAAACGGCCACGCGCGCGCTGCGCGACGGCCGCGACGAAGAGTACGTCGCCTGCGCGCTGCTGCACGATATCGGCGACACGCTCGGTTCGTTCAACCATCCCGACATCGCCGCCGCCATCCTGAAACCCTTCGTCAGCGAAGCGAACCTGTGGATGGTGCAGCACCACGGCATCTTCCAGGGCCATTATTTTTTCCACCACGTCGGCATGGACCGCGACATGCGCGAGCAATTCCGCGGCCAGCCGCATTTCGAGCGCACCGCGGAATTTTGCGAACTGTACGACAACCCCGCCTTCGACCCGGCCGCCGAGACGCTGCCGATCGCTACCTTCGAGCCGATGCTGCAACGCCTGTTCGCCCAGCCAAGACAGTCAATCTACAAAGCCGCCCTGACCAAATAAGGAGTTATATCCATGAACACCCTGAACATCCCGTCGGTACAACACCTGGTCAGCCCGGAAGAATGGCAATTGCGCGTCGATCTCGCCGCCTGCTATCGGCTGGTCGCCATGCACGGCTGGAGCGACCTGGTTTTTACGCACATCAGCGCGCGCATCCCCGGTCCCGATCACCATTTTTTGATCAATCCCTATGGCTTGATGTTCGATGAAATCACGGCTTCGTCTCTGGTCAAGGTCGACCAGGAATGCAATAAATTGCTCGATTCGCCGTTCCCCGTCAACCCGGCCGGCTTCGTGATCCACAGCGCCGTGCACGCGGCGCGCGAGGACGCGCAATGCGTGATGCATACGCACACCCGCGCCGGCGTCGCCGTCAGCGCGCAGAAATGCGGCGTGCTGCCGATCTCGCAGCAATCGACCTTCGTGCTGGCCTCGCTGGCCTACCACGACTACGAAGGCGTGGCTTTCCGCGACGATGAAAAACCGCGCCTGCAGGCCGATCTCGGCACGGCCCATTTCCTGATGCTGCGCAACCACGGCCTGCTGGTGTGCGGCGGCACCATCGCCGACACGTTCCTGTCGATGTACATCTTTGAATCGGCCTGCCAGATTCAACTGGCCGCGCAGGCCGGCGGGGAATTGACGCAGGTGCATCCGCAAATCGTCAAGGGCGTGGCCGAAGCGATGCGCGTGCAGACCAGCGGCCAGGGCGGCGCCTTCGTCTGGCCGGCGCTGCTGCGCAAGCTCGACCGCACCGACCCGGGCTACAAGGAATAGCCAGCCTGTCGTCCCCGCGCAGAGTTGACCCGTACGGCGCGTCGTGACCGGGGCGCATGCGGGGAAAGAATAATGAGGGGCGGGTATAATCGGTTTTCCCCCATTACTCCCGTCCGCCGATGCCACTCAGCCCCTACCTCGACACCTTTCCCCAACTGGCCGAAGGCGTGTATGTGCAGGACACTGCGCAGATCATCGGCGACGTGCGCATCGGCCGCGATTCCTCGGTCTGGCTCAACACCGTGCTGCGCGGCGACGTCAACCGCATCGTCGTCGGCGAATGCAGCAATGTGCAGGATTTCTGCATGGGCCACGTCTCTCATAAAAACGCGGCCAAGCCGGACGGCTCGCCGCTGACGATCGGCAATTACGTCACCGTCGGCCATTCCGCCATCCTGCACGGCTGCACCATCGGCGACGAATGCCTGATCGGCATGGGCGCCATCGTCATGGATGACGCGATCGTCGAAAAACAGGTGATGGTCGGCGCCGGCAGCCTGGTGCCGCCCGGTAAAGTACTGAAAAGCGGCTACCTGTACGTGGGCCGTCCAGCCATGCCGGTGCGGCCGCTGACCGGCGAGGAAATCGCCTATTTAAAATACTCGGCCGAGCATTACGTGCGGGTCAAGAACAATTACCTGAAATAAGCGCGGGCCGGCCGGTCGGCCGCGTCAGCAACTGCTCAAGACCTTGACGATATCGAGCGCGGCGCTGCACGACTTGGTCACCTGCACCTGGTTGCGGCCGCTTTCCTTGGCCAGGTACATCGCGCGGTCGGCGGCCACGAACAGCGATTCCGTGTTTTCCAGCTGGCTCGGGTGAATCGTCGCCACGCCGATGCTGACGGTGATCCACGGCGACGTGATCGAGCGCGGATGCGGCATTTCCAGCGCCTCGACATGGGAGCGGATCGTTTCGCCCAGCACGCAGGCGGCATCGGAGTCCGTCTCGGCGAACAGCAGCACGAATTCCTCTCCGCCGTAACGCGCCGCCAGGTCGGTGGCGCGCGCGGCGTGCACGGCGATCGCCTGCGCCACCTGCTGCAGGCAGGTATCGCCGGCCGCGTGGCCCAGCGTATCGTTATATAACTTGAAATGGTCGACATCGAGCACCACCAGCGACAGCGGCGCGCCGCTGCGCATGGCGCGCTGCCATTCCTTTTCCAGGAAGGTGTCGAAATGGCGCCGGTTGGCGATCTTGGTCAGCGGGTCGATCATCGCGGCGCGCTGCAATGCATCTTCCGACAGTTTATGGTGCGTGATGTCGTGCAGCAGGCCGATGAACAGCGGCTGGCGCAAGAACATCGGCGTCAAGGTCAAGTCCATGCAGACCGACGCGCCAAGCTTGTGCCGGATGATGACTTCGCGCGTGCCGTGGCTGTGCGCCGTTTCCGGGTTGGCCGCGTAATGGTCGAAATATTCGAGGTATTCCTGCGCCACCAGCGGATTGAGCAGGTCGGAAATCGTCAATTCCGCCAGTTCTCCTTCACTGTAGCCGAGGTACTGGTCGCAGGCCGGGTTGGTAAACTGGATGCGCCCGTCCGCCTCGATGATCAGCAAGCCTTCGGCCATGTTGTTGACGATGGTGCGCAGCCGTTCGGCCTGCTCCTGCTGGGTTTCATGGTTGTTGCGGATCTTCAGTTGGGTGCGCACGCGCGCGCACACTTCGGCCATGCGCAGCGGCTTGCTCAGGTAATCGACGCCGCCCGTGTCGAAGCCGGCGACGACATCGTCGGGCTCGTGGCGCGCGCTCATGAAGATGACCGGGATGCGCTGCGTCAGCGGATTCGCCTTCAGCCGGCGGCACGTTTCCAGGCCATCGATGCCGGGCATGACCACGTCCAGCAGGATCAGGTCGGGATGCACGCGCTTGGCGATCTGCACCGCGCGCTCGCCCGAGGTGGCCACGAATGTCTGGTAACCCTGTTCGACCATGATCTTGCGCAGTACGCTCAGACTGGCCGGTGCATCGTCGACGATCAGGATCGCTGCCTCGCGCTGCGGGAGTTGGCTGGTAACGCCTGTGATCATTGCTGTTCGCCTGGTTCGTGGTAACTATCTGTCTAAATAATACCGCTTTGCCAAGTCAAATTGTAAAAAAACATGATCGCATTTCAGCAAAAAAATGCTTGCTTTCCTATAGTGGCAGGGAAGGTTGGTATTGCTGCAATGGATGTTTGTGACTATTGGTATTGATGCCGTGCTGCAACACGGTATGTGTTGTTGTGTTGCAACGCCAGCCGAGGGCGCGGGCGGCCATGCGCCCGCGCGAGGGACTTGCGCGATTATGCGCGTTCGGCGATCAGCTTGCCCAGGGTCGCGATGCCGGTGCGGATGCGTTCCGGCGGCACCGTCACGAACGACAGGCGCAGCGTATTCGTTTCCGGTTCGTTGGCGTAGAACGGCGCGCCCGGCACGAAGGCGACCTTTTGCTTGATCGCTTCTTCCAGCAATTCCATCGCGTTGATGTGCTTGGGCAGCGTGACCCAGATGAACATGCCGCCTTCGGGCCGGGTCCAGCTGACGCCGGCCGGGAAGAATTCGGTCAGCGCGTCGAGCATGCACTGGCACTGAGTGCCGTACAGCGAGCGGATGCTCGGGATGTGGCGGTCCAGGAAACCATCCTTGATCACTTCGTGCACCACCATCTGCGTCAGTTGCGAGGTGTGCAGGTCGGCCGCCTGCTTGGCCAGTTCCAGGCGGCGGATCAGGGCCAGCGGCGCGACGACGTAACCGAGGCGGATGCCCGGCGTCAGCACTTTAGAGAACGAGCCCATATAGATGATGCCGTCCGGGTTCATCGCCACCATCTTCGGCAGCGGGTCGCCTTTATAGCTGAGTGCGCCGTACGGATCGTCCTCGACCAGCGGCAGGTTCAGGCGGGCGCAGGTTTCCACCAGTTCCTGGCGGCGCGCGATCGACATGGTGCGGCCGGTCGGGTTCTGGAAGTTCGGCAGCGAGTACAGCAGGCGCGCGCCGGCCGCGACCTTGTCGAGAGACGACGGCACCAGGCCGTTTTCATCGGTGTCGACCGAGACGAATTCGGGGCGGTAGACCGAGAATGCTTGCAGCGCGCCCAAGTACGATGGCGTTTCGACCAATACCTTGCTGCCTTCGTCGATCAGCACCTTGCCCAGCAAGTCCAGCGCCTGCTGCGAACCGGACACCATCAATACCTGCTCCGCGACGATCTTCCTGCCGCCGTTGACCGAGAGGGAATCGGCAATCCACTGACGCAGCGGCAGGTAGCCGTCGGTCGGGCCGTATTGCAGTGCGACCTTGGCGGAATCGCTCAAGACCTTGTCGAACGCTTGCTTCATTTCCGCCACCGGGAAGGTGGCCGGGGACGGCAGGCCGCCGGCAAACGAAATGATTTCAGGCTGCTGCGTGACCTTCAGGATTTCGCGGATGAAGGAGCTTTGCATCTGGCTGGCGCGTTCGGAGAAATGCCACTGGAACGGGTTCGGATTTTCAATTTTCATACGATTCTCTCAAGGGAAGTCGGAGGGCGGACCCCGCCGGTGAACAAGCGCGCTTGTGGCGGCTTTTACGCGGGCGGCGCCGGGTAGGCGCCGCCCGTACTTGGTGATTCAGGCTCAGGCGATTTCGAAGATCAGGTCGATTTCCACGCAGCAGCCGCGCGGAATCTGCGCCGCGCCGAAGGCGGAGCGGGCGTGCTTGCCGGCGTCGCCGAACACTTCGCCCAGCAGTTCGGAGGCGCCGTTGGTGACCAGGTGCTGGTCGGTGTAATCCGGCGTCGAATTGACCAGGCTCATCAGCTTGACGATGCGTTTCACGCGTGTCAGGTCGCCGCCGCAAGCGTCCTGCATCGTGCCCATCAGCTCGACGGCGACGGAACGCGCAGCCAGCTTGCCTTCCTCGGTCGAGATATCCTTGCCCAACTGGCCGGCCCACGGGCTGCCGTCCGGCTTCTTGGCGATGTGGCCGGAGATGAAGACCAGGTTACCGGTCTGCACGTACATGACATAGGCGGCAACGGGGGCGACCGGCGGCGCCAGCGTGATATCAAGGGCTTTGAGTTTTTCGTAGATGGACATATGGTTTCCAGGAGTGGCGCCGACTGGTCGACGGGTGATGTATGAGGTCTGCTATGTAAATGCAAGCACGATATTGTACGTCTTTCTACTGCCAAACTTGTAGCTCGCGGGCCATAGGTCCTACGGAAATACGGTGGAAAATGGCCAGAATATTGCTCCCTGTACGCAAGCGCGCCACCGCCCGCCTGATCCCCACTGCTGGCGCCGCTTCGGGGTCAGACCCCAATTGCGCAGAGCTCGCTTCCAGCCACAGGACAGGCGCATGGCGGATTTTCAGTGGCTGCGCGGCAGCTTCCCACTGCTGGCGCCGCTTCGGGGTCTGACCCCAAATTGCGCAGAGCCCGCTTAGAGCCACCGGGCAGGCGCATGGCGGATTTTCAGTGGCTTCGCGGCGGTGACAGGTGTATGCTAAGCGACAAAACCAGTACAGTGCCAATACACTTAAATACATAATTTCTTATACTGTGACGGTGAAATGACCAATACACGGATTCCGCGCGCGGGGACGTCGGTGGCGGCCGGCACACTGCTTGGCTTGCTGTCGCGCGAATCGGGCGAATCGCTGATCGACCAGATCGTGCGCTCGGTCGCGCTGCGCATCGACGACCGCCTGCTGCGCGGCGGCGCGCGCATGCCGTCGATCCGCCAGTTCGCCGCCACCTGCGGCGTGTCCTGCTTCACCGTCGTCGCCAGCTACGACAAGCTGGTGGCGCGCGGCTACCTGGAATCGCGCCGCGGCGCCGGCTTTTATGTGCGCGAACGCGCCACCATGCTGCCGCCGGCCGGCGAGCGCGCCGAGCCGCTGGCCAGAGACGGGCAGGGCGGTGCGGGCGCCGGCCCGACCGGCGGCGAAGCCAAGCCGATCGACGTCGTCTGGCTGATCCGCAACATGTTCCGCCAGGTGCCGCACCAGCAGATGCCCGGCTCCGGAGTATTGCCGACGGCCTGGCTCGACGGCCCGACGATCGCCAACGCGCTGCGCGCCGTCAGCCGCCAGAATCCGGCCTTGTTGCTGAACTATGGCGTGCCGCAGGGCTTTTTGCCGCTGCGCCAGCAATTGCAGCACAAGCTGGCCGAACTGGAAATCGGCGCGACTCCGGAACAGATCCTCACCACCGCCGGCGTGACCCAGGCGCTGGACCTGGTGGCGCGCGAATTCGTCCGTCCCGGCGACACGATCTTCGTCGACGATCCCGCCTGGTTCCTGATGTTCGGCTCCTTCGCCGCGCTCGGCGCCAAGGTGATCGGCATCGCGCGCCTGCCCGACGGCCCGGACATCGCGCAACTGGCCGCGCTGGCCGAACTGCACAAGCCCACGCTGTACGTCATCAACTCGGTGCTGCACAATCCCAGTTCGACCTCGCTGTCGGCGGCCAAGGCGTTCCAGGTATTGCGCCTGGCCGAGCAGCATGGTTTCATCATCGTCGAAGACGACATTTATTGCGACCTGCACCCGGGCAGCGCGGTGCAGCCGGCCACGCGGCTGGCCGCGCTCGACCAGTTGCAGCGCGTGATCTATCTCGGCGGCTTTTCGAAGACGATGGCGGCCAACCTGCGGGTCGGCTTCATCGCCACGTCGGCCGAGCGCGCCGAGCGCCTGGCCGACCGCAAGATGCTGTCGACCTTGACCACCAGCGACATCGGCGAGCGGGTCGTCTATAAAGTGCTGTCAGAAGGGTCGTACCGCAAGCACACCGACCGCGTGCGCGCGCGGCTCGACGGCCTGCGCGCGAAGACGCTGCGCCAGATGGAGCGCGCCGGGCTGACGGTCGATATCGCCACGCCGGCCGGCCTGTTCGCCTGGGTCGACGCCGGCCGCGACACCAACGCGCTGGCCGAGCGCGCGATGGCGCAGGATTTGCTGCTGGCGCCGGGCAGCCTGTTTTCTCCGAACCAGTTGCCGTCGACCCGCATGCGCCTGAATGTGGCGGCGATGCAGGAACCGGCCATCTGGCGCTTCCTCGAACGCGAACTGAAAGAGTAATATGGCGCGCGCTTGCGGCGCGCCGACCATGCGCTGTACGCGGCCAAGGCGGCCGGGCGCAACCGCGTCGAGCGCGCCGCCTGAGGATGCGCCGCCGGCCGCGCCGCCTTTGCGCTTCCCTTGAAATCGCTCTTATAATCCCCACTTGCGGGAAGTCCGTTCAACCCGAACCCGTATTCACAAGACTATTTAGAGGCAATTAAAAAAATGGCTGACACCGAAAAGCAAACCCTGGGTTTTCAAGCTGAAGTCAAGCAACTGCTGCAACTGATGATCCACTCCTTGTACTCGAACAAGGAAATCTTCCTGCGCGAACTGATCTCGAATGCATCCGACGCGGCCGACAAGCTGCGCTTCGAGGCGATCAACAATGACGCGCTGTACGGCAACGATCACGAACTGAAAATCAAGGTCGGCTTCGACAAGGCGGCCCGCACCATCACCATTTCGGACAACGGCATCGGCATGAGCCGCGACGAGGCGATTTCGCACCTGGGCACGATCGCCAAGTCCGGCACCAAGGAATTCTTCGGCAAGCTGTCCGGCGACCAGCAGCAGGACGCGGCGCTGATCGGCCAGTTCGGCGTGGGCTTTTATTCAGGCTTCATCGTGGCCGACAAGATCACCGTCGAAACCCGCCGCGCCGGCGTCGACGCGGCGCACGGCGTGCGCTGGGAATCGGGCGGAGAAGGCGACTACACGGTCGAACAGATCGACAAGCCATCGCGCGGCACCGACATCATCCTGCACCTGCGCGAAGGTGAAGACGAGCTGCTGTCGAGCTGGAAGATCAAGTCCATCGTCCGCAAGTACTCGGACCACATCTCGCTGCCGATCGTGATGCAGAAGGAAGAGTGGGACGAGGAGAAGAAGGAAACCGTCGTGCGCGACGAGACCGAGACGGTCAACCAGGCCAGCGCGCTGTGGGCCCGCAACAAGGCCGACATCACGCCGGAACAGTACGAAGAATTCTACAAGCACGTATCGCACGATTTCCAGGCGCCGCTGACGCACACGCATAACCGCGTCGAAGGCCGCAGCGAATACACGCAACTGCTGTACATTCCCGCCAAGGCGCCGTTCGACCTGTGGGACCGCAACAAGCGCGGCGGCATCAAGCTGTACGTCAAGCGCGTCTTCATCATGGACGACGCCGAGCAACTGATGCCGACTTACCTGCGCTTCGTCAAAGGCGTCATCGATTCGGCCGACCTGCCGCTGAACGTGTCGCGCGAAATCCTGCAAGAATCGCGTGACGTCAAGGTGATCCGCGAGGGTTCGACCAAGCGCGTGATCGGCATGCTGGAAGAACTGGCGAACGCCGACGAGCAGGAAAAGAAAGATAAATATGCGACCTTCTGGACCGAATTCGGCCAGGTGCTCAAAGAGGGCATCGGCGAAGACGCGGGCAACAAGGATCGCCTGGCCAAGCTGCTGCGTTTTGCCTCCACCCACAACGACAGCGACGCGCAACTGACGTCGCTGGCCGACTACGTGGCGCGCATGAAGGAAGGGCAGGACAAGATTTTCTATGCCACCGGCGACAGCTACAAGGCCGCCAAGAACAGCCCGCACCTGGAAATCTTCCGCAAGAAGGGCGTCGAAGTGCTGCTGCTGACGGACCGCGTCGACGAATGGATGCTGTCCTTCCTGACCGAGTTCGAAGGCAAGGAACTGGTGTCGGTCGCCAAGGGCGGCCTGGACCTGGGCAAGCTGGAAGACGAAGCCGAGAAGAAGGAACACGAAGAGACGGAAACGTCGTACAAGGAACTGGTCGAGAAGATGAAGGCGGCGCTGGCCGACAAGGCCAAGGATGTGCGCGTGACGTTCCGCCTGACCGATTCGCCGGCCTGCCTGGTGGCGGACGAGCACGAACTGTCCGGCAACCTGCTGCGCATGCTGAAGGCAGCCGGTCAGGATGCGCCGGAATCGAAGCCTATCCTGGAAATCAACCCGAACCACCCGCTGGTGACGCGCCTGAAATACGAAAACGCGGACAGCGGCCAATTCGGCGACTGGTCGCATATCCTGTTCGACCAGGCCTTGCTGGCCGAAGGCGGTTCGCTGAGCGACCCGGCCTCGTTCGTCAAGCGCCTGAATGAAATGCTGTTGAGCGGCGCGGGCAAGTAAGCGTCGGCAAGCGATAGTCAGGCCCGGCCTGCCGGCCGAAGCCGGCGGTTTCCCGTGACAGGGAGCCGCCGGCTTTTTTATTTTTGCGCTTGCTGGCGCCGCCGCGCCAGTACGGCCGGTATGCCCAGCAACAGCATCGCCCAACTGCCCGGTTCCGGCACCGGTTGCAGTAGAAAACTGCGGATTTCACCGGAAGGGTAGGCGTCGCTGTGGATGTTCAGGTAGGCCGAACCGCTGGCCAGTCCGGCGCCGAACGCCGCTTCGGCGCCCGCCGTGTTGCCGCCGTTGGCCGAGATGAACGACGGGTTCCAGCTGCTCGCCAGCGTCGTGTCGTAACCCATGGTGTACATGCCGCTGGAAACGCCCAGCGGGAAGCCGCCGAAGGTCGGTGTTTCCGTCGCCACGCCGGTGGTGCCGGTCCCCGGCGTCGCCGTGCAGCAATGGATGTGGGCGGCGGTGCTCGCGCCGACCAGGCCGTTGAACAGCACGTCGACCTGCAGCGTATGGGCGGCCAGGTCGAATATCACCACGGCGGAACCGAGCGCCGGCGACGCATTCGGCGGCTCTTCGGCCGCGCCGGACAAGTTGCCGATATAGGTGACGGGAGCGGCGCTGGCTGAAACCGACAGCAGCAGCGTGGGCAAGAGCCAGCCCGGGCGTAAACGAGTGGTCATATCGCAGCCTTTCATGAAAATGACGTCAGCTAAAATGACGTCAGTTCATTTAATATAGGCTGAAATCATAATAATGCAAAGATTGCAATATTTCATTATTTTCAAGTCTGCATCGGCATCGGCACCGGCACCGCGCCGATGTCAGCGTTGCACCTGCGCGCAAAAGTCCAGCAGCAGCGCTTCGCCCTCGGGCCAGACGCCATAACCGGCATCGCCGTTGATGTGGCCGGCCGGGCCGATATCGATGAATCGACCGCCCCAAGCCGCGGCGAACTGGCGCGCCCGCGCCGCGCTGACATACACGTCGTCGCTGCTGGCGATGACGATGCTGGGAAAGGGCAATGCCTGCAGCAGCATCGGCTGGAAACCGGTGGTGCAATCGGGATAGGAGGGCGCATCCACATCGCTCGGCGCGACCAGGAAGGCGCCGGCGATCCTGTGTTTTGACCCCGACGCCGCCCAGCGCGTCACCAGCGAGCACGCCAGGCTGTGCGCGGCCAGCACCGGAGGACGCGTGCAGCGCGCGATCGCCGCATCGAGTTCGGCCACCCAGGCATCCTTGTCCGGCGTGTCGTAATTGCCGTGTGGGACGCGCGACCATGAAGGGTGTTTTGCCTCCCAGCGGGTTTGCCAGTGTTGTGGCCCCGAATTCCACAGGCCAGCCAGTGTCAGCACTTCATGCGTCATGCAGTTTCCTTTATTGTTAAACGGTTAACATGAATGGCAATATAGCATGCGCATCGATATGCGGGCCAATTCCAGCGAACCGCTCAGCGGGCATTCAGCATCGATTGCATGGCCGCCGCGCCTTCCTTGCTGAGGAAAGGTTTTAATTGGGGCAAGGATAAGGTGACATCTTCGTCGCAAGCCTGGCTGGCGTGCGGGAACTCGGTCGAAAACACCAGGCCCGCCTTGCGCAGAGATAACTGGTATTCATGGTTGTCCGCGTAGAGGTCGGCGCAACTGTCGCTATCCTTGGGCCGGCCCTTGGCCGACTGGCGCCGTGCGATGCCGGCGATGATGGCGTTGAGATTGTCCGGCGCGGCATGGTCGAACCAGTGCTCGCCGCCGTCGCCGCCAGTTTTTTTGCTATTCCTGATCCAGTTCCACAGGTTGACCCGCTTGCCGCTCGCCAGATCCCAGTTCAGATAAGCAACCGATGCCGACGGATGGGCGCCACCGCAATTGGCATTGCTGTATTCGGCCACGCTGAGCCAGCGCGCGCTCCAGAATTTCAGTTCCAGCCGACCCAGGAAGTCGCCATCTTCGCCGAACGCGCCGAGCGCCTGCCGGCGGCAGGAGAACAGGGATTCCTGCATCTGCGCCCTGGTGCGCGGCAGCGCCTGCAGCAATTCCCGGTTGACCGCGGCGATGCCGGGGCCGGATTCGAGCAATTCCATGCGCAGCAAGGTCAGCGCGTCGCCGTCCGCGCCGGGCACCGCGACACCTTGGATCCGATAACGCTTGCCATCGAAGGATTGCGGCGCGCCCACGGCGATATGCGGCATCGCTTCCAGCGCATCGTTATAGGCATCGCTGGCGCAGGCCGCCACGTCTTTGTCGGCCACCGGCACGCGGCTCAGGCGCAGCGGCAGCGTATTGGCCTGTCCCGGCTTGTTCCATTGCCCGCTCAGCGTGGCGCCGGCCGGCCGGGACAGCGTCCAGATGCCGGTCGGAGCAGAGGGTTGCGATTCCTTCCAGGCCGCATCCTGCTTTTCCTTGCTTAGCTGGATGGGTTTGCGATGGCGTTCATAATAATAGCTGCCGTAATAAGCGCCGTATTCGCTGCCGTTGAAGCAGGCCGTGATCTTTTGATCGCCCAGCGTCCCGCGCCAGACGTCGGTCCAGGGATTGGCATCCGCACCTGCGGCGCACAGCGTGCTGGCGACGAGCAGTGGCGCCGCGCAGCAGATACGGAAAACAGATGATCTGAATGAATGCATGACACTCCTGTCGTTGATGGCGGAGCTGATTCAACAAAAACTGGGGTCAGGCCTGCGTTATTGACTTGTTAACCGTGGGGTCAGGCCTGCGTTGTTGCGTTATTACTCATCCTTCTCCGCCAATGGCATACG
This sequence comes from Pseudomonadota bacterium, assembly GCA_040389645.1. Classification (GTDB taxonomy): domain Bacteria; phylum Pseudomonadota; class Gammaproteobacteria; order Burkholderiales; family Burkholderiaceae_D; genus Rugamonas. The sequence continues at coordinate 13,166 of JAZJZT010000051.1, forward strand.
CAACATGATGAATATGGCCGCATTGCCAACCGGCACACCCACTCCAACGACAATAAGTCAGAAGCTCGCAGGACTACCGCACTAGCGATGGCTGGCGGATATCAGCCTAAACAACGCAACAAGTCACGCCTGACCCCACGGTTAACAAGTCAATAACGCAGGCCTGACCCCAGGGGTTACAGGGCGGTGCGCAGCGCGAACAGTTCGGGGAACAGCACGACGTCGAGCATCTTGCGCAGGTAGCTGACGCCGGCCGTGCCGCCGGTGCCGGTCTTGAAGCCGATGATGCGCTCGACCGTCGTCACGTGGCGGAAGCGCCAGAAGCGGAATGCCGTTTCCAGGTCGACCAGCTTTTCGGCCAGTTCATACAGCGCCCAGTATTTTGACGGGTCGCGGTACACTTGCAGCCATGCCTGCTTGACGGATTCGTCGGCCACGGTGGCTTGCGTCCAGTCGGCATTTAACCGTTCGGGCGCGACCGGCAGGCCGCTGCGCGCCAGCAATTTGATCGCTTCGTCGTAGACCGATGGTTCGCGCAGCGCGCGCTCGAGCAGGACATATGTGTCCGGCGCCGTCGTGTGCACGTTCAGCAGCGCGGCGTTCTTGTTGCCAAGTATAAATTCGATCTCGCGGTACTGGTATGACTGGAAGCCGGACGAGGCGCCGAGGTAGGGGCGGATCGCCGTGTATTCCGGTGGCGTCATCGTCGCCAGCACGTCCCACGCGTGCACCAGCTGGTCCATGATGCGCGCCACCCGCGCCAGCATCTTGAATGCCGGCGGCAGATTGTCGGCTTGCAGGTTGACGCGCACTGCGTGCATTTCATGCAACATCAATTTCATCCACAATTCGCTGGTCTGGTGCTGGACGATGAACAGCATCTCGTTGTGCTCGGGCGACAGCGGGTGCTGCGCGGTGAGGATGCGGTCCAGCGCCAGGTAATCGCCGTAACTCATCGATTCGCTGAAATCCATCTGCGCGCCGTGCCACTGGTCCGGCTGCCCGCCATGCATCGGGCACCGGCCGGATGCGTCATTTTTGCTATCGCTCATCGCTGCCTCGTTTCACTCAGGTGACGGCGCCGCGTTCGGCGGCGATGTCGTAGTCTTGCGTGTCCAGGACCTGTTTCAGCGTTTCGACCGCGTCCCAGACATTGACGTAACTGGTGTACAGCGGCGTAAAACCGAAGCGCATGATGGCCGGTTCCCTGTAATCTCCGATGACGCCGCGCGCGATTAATGCCGCCATCACCGCGTAGCCGTGCGGGTGCGTAAAACTGACCTGGCTGCCGCGCCGCGCATGCTCGCGCGGCGTCACCAGGGTCAATGGATGCCCGGCGCAGCGGCTTTCGACCAGTTCGATGAATAAATCGGTCAATGCCAGCGACTTTATCCGGATCGCTGCCATCGTCGTCTGCGCGAACACGTCGAGCCCGGATTCGACCATCGCCAGCGAGACGATCGGCTGCGTGCCGCACAGGGCGCGGCCGATGCCGCCTGTCGGCGCGAAGTCGGGCGCCATCGCGAACGGGGCGGCGTGGCCCCACCAGCCCGACAGCGGCTGCGTAAATCCGGCCTGGTGTTTTTTTGGCACCCAAATAAAAGCCGGCGCGCCGGGACCGCCATTCAGGTATTTATAGGTGCAGCCCACGGCGAAGTCGGCGCCGTCCGCGTGGACATCGAGCGGCACGGCGCCGGCCGAATGGGCCAGGTCCCAGACGATCAGGGCGCCTTGCGCGTGGGCGTGCGCGCTGACGGCCGCCATGTCGTGCCGGTAGCCGCTGCGGTAATTGACGTGGGTCAGCATGACGACGGCGGTGTCTGCATCGATCGCGTTATCCAGTTCTTCAACCGAATCGACCAGTTTGACGACATAGCCGCGATCGAGCCAGCTCGCCAGACCCTGCGCCATATAGATATCGGTCGGGAAATTGCCGCGCTCGGTGACGATGGCGCGCCGCGCGCCGCGCGCCGGGTCTTGCGCCTGCAGGTGGATCGCCGCGGCCAGTGCCTTGAACAGGTTCAAGGAGGTGCTGTCGGTGACGACGACTTCGCCGTCTCCGGCGCCGATCAGCGGAGCGAGCCGGTCGCCCAGGCGTTTCGGCAAATCGAACCAGCCGGCCGTGTTCCAGCTGCGGATCAAATCCTGCCCCCATTCGCGGGCGATGACGTCTTGCGCTTTCGTCAACGCCGCCTTCGGCCGCGCGCCGAGCGAGTTGCCGTCCAGGTAGATGACGCCGGCCGGCAGGTCGAACTGCTCGCGCAGCGGGGCGAGCGGGTCTTGCGCGTCGCGGGTCAGGCAGTCTTGGCGAGTGGTCATGGCGAAATTGCTTTAGGCTTCATCTATATGGGAACCCGAAGTGTAGCAACTTTTACCCGGCGATGGAGAAAGAGTGGGGCGGTTTTTCGCCGGCCAGGGCGGGGTGCGAAGATTTTTAAAAATTTTTTAAAAAAATTCAAAAAAACCCTCAAGTTCTCCAAAGTGCTGCCGTTACCCATTTCAAGAAGCGCGTAAAAGGGCTTCGAAGGACATGTAAAAAAATGAAAATTTTCTTAAATTTTTTCGTTTTGACCCTAAAGTTCCAGAATTTCCTGCCGTTACCAGTTTGGATGTAGCAAAAAAGAGTCATTTAATTCTTCTTTTTTCGGCTTGAAACAGGACATTTGTTTGAGCTTCTTTTTTCCGCAAAGCCGCGCCAGCACTGGCGCGCAGCCCTGATCGCCTACCCCTTGTCAGACAAAACCTGACGGGGTGACTTCGTCATTTCCCGACCCCAAATACAGAAGACTGCCTCTTCTCCTGCTGAGATTGCTCCAGCAGAATGTATCTCAACGGAAACGCAAATGCGTTGCTAACGAGTTCAAACGAGGAGATGGAAATGACTGCTAACGACATGATGGCCGAAATTCGCGACGCCAACCTGAGCTACCTGATGCTGGCTCAGCAAATGATCCGTGCGGACAAAGTCACGGCCATCTTCCGCCTCGGTATTGCCGCCGACATCGCCGACCTGATCGAAGGCATGAGCAATGCCCAGATCTTGAAATTGGCTGGCGGCAACATGATGCTGGCCCGCTTCCGCTTCGACGACAGCGCCATCCTGGGCATGCTGACGAACTATAATAAGGATCGCTCGCTGGCCCAGTCGCACGCCGCCATCCTGATGGCGGGGCAGCCGGTCGAAGAAATCGCTTAAGTTCCATCTACCGCCGCCGGGAGTCCAGCATGAGCAAGAAAAGTGTCGTGTCCGAAGCGCAGGAAATCCAGCTGGCCATCGAGCTGATCAACCTGGGCGCCCGCCTGCAATTGCTGGAAACGGAAGTGGCGCTGTCGCGCGAACGCTTGCTCAAACTGTATAAAGAGTTGCGCGGCGTCTCGCCGCCGAAAGGCATGCTGCCTTTCTCGACCGACTGGTTCCTGACCTGGCAACCGAACATCCACTCGTCGCTGTTCATCAATATCCACAATTTCCTCGTGCTGCACGCCGGCGCCACCGGCATCCACGCCGTCATGAAGGCATACCAGTTGTACCTGGAGCAAATGCCGCCCGAGCCGGGCCAGGAAGCGCTGCTGTCGCTGACGCGCGCCTGGACGCTGGTGCGTTTCTTCAGCAGCAACATGCTGACCCTGGCCCCGTGCGGCAAGTGCCAGGGCAAGTTCGTCGTCGACAGCATGGATTTGAATGGCGCCTATGTCTGCGGCCTGTGCCACATGCCTTCGCGCGCCGGCAAGACCAAGAAAGCCAAGGCCGCCGACATCCTGGCGGCGTGACCCTGTCAATATCAGCCATCGGCCGGGGCGGGGCGTGAACCTGCGCCGGCTTGCGCGCGCTCCAGCTGTCCAGGCCGCGCTGATCCAGTGCGCCGTCGTCTTGCCGGCGCTGGCGCTGGTTTACGTGTTGGCCACGCTACGCCTGCCGGTGACTTTGCTGACGGTGGCGCTGGTGCAGGGCGCGCTGGCCGCGCTGTTGACTGTCAAATTCCGCCTCGCGCCCTGGTGGCGCTTCATCCAGTTGCTGTTCCCGTGCGCCATGCTGGCCGCCAGTGCGCTACGCTTGCCCCCGCTATTGTATTTGACCGTGTTCGTGCTGTTGCTCGGGCTGTACTGGTCGACTTTCCGCACCCAGGTGCCGCTGTATCCGTCCGGCCCGGCCGCTTGGCGCGCGGTGACGGAATTGTTGCCGGCTGATAAACCCTTGAACTTGATCGATATCGGCAGCGGCATGGGTGGCATGGCGCTGCACCTGGCGAAAGTGCGTCCGGCCGCCGCCGTCACCGGCATCGAACTGGCGCCCTTGCCGTGGTTATGGTCGCGCCTGCGCGCAGCCTGTTCCGGCAGCCGCGCGCGTTTCGTGCGCGGCGATTACGAGGAGCTCGATTTCGGCGCCTACGACATGGTGTTCGCCTACCTGTCGCCGGCCGCGATGGGGAGCTTGTGGGCCAAGGCCTCGGCCGAGATGCGGCCCGGCTCATTGCTGATCAGTTATGAGTTCATCATCCCGGCTTGCCCGCCCGTCAAGACCATAGTTACCACAGAGCACGGTCCGGCGCTCTATGTCTGGGCCTTTTAAGCGTCTTTTGCTTGCCCGGCGGCCCTATCTCACGCTATTGTAGTTCCACGTGTAAATTTATCGAATTTCTATCTTAATGCGGAGCTGGCACTCTTGTTAGTCATAATCGGTTATATCGTCGTGTGTGTCGGCGTGTTTGGCGGTTTCGCGCTCAACGGCGGGCACCTTGCCGCGCTGTTCCAGCCGCTGGAAGTGTTGATGATCGGTGGCGGCGCGGCTGGTGCCTTTCTCGTAGGAAATAACGGCAAGTCGATCAAGGCCACGCTGGCGGCGATCCCGACGCTGTTCAAGGGATCGCGCTATACCAAAGATTTATATATGGAATTGATGGCGCTGCTGTTCGACGTGCTGTCCAAGGTGCGCAAGGAAGGCTTGATGTCGATCGAGGGCGATATCGATTCGCCGCAGGAAAGCCCCCTGTTCAGCAAGTACCCGGGCGTGCTGGAAGACCATCATATCGTCGAATTCATGACCGATTACCTGCGCCTGATGGTGTCGGGCAATATGGATGCGTTCCAGATCGAAAACTTGATGGATAACGAGATCGAGACCCACCACCACGAAGGCGCGGTGCCGGCCCACGCGATCGCCAAGCTCGGCGACGGTCTGCCGGCGTTCGGCATCGTGGCGGCCGTGATGGGCGTGGTGCACACGATGGAATCGGTGGGTATTCCGCCGGCCGAACTCGGTATCCTGATCGCGCACGCGCTGGTCGGCACCTTCCTCGGCATCTTGCTCGCCTACGGTTTCGTCGGCCCGCTGGCGGGCCTGCTGGAACAGAAGCTGGAAGAGTCGACCAAGATGTTCCAGTGCGTGAAGGTCACGCTGCTGGCCAGCCTGAACGGTTACGCGCCGGCGCTGGCGGTCGAATTCGGCCGCAAGGTCTTGTACTCGACCGAGCGTCCGACGTTCTCCGAGTTGGAAGATCACATCAAGAAATCGAAGTCGAAGTAAGCCGCGGCCTCACGTATCATGGTTGAAATTTTGGAATTAACAAGGAAACGACATGGCTGATGAGGGCATGCGGCCAATCATCGTCAAGCGCATCAAGAAGGGCGGCGGTGGACACCACGGCGGCGCATGGAAGATTGCGTATGCCGACTTCGTGACGGCGATGATGGCGTTTTTCCTGCTGATGTGGCTGCTCGGCTCGACCACCAAGGGCGACTTGAACGGCATTTCCGAATATTTCAAGACGCCGCTGAAGGTGGCCATGCAGGGCGGCTCGGGCAGCGGCGACAGTTCGTCGGTGATTCCCGGCGGCGGCAAGGACCTGACGCGCAAGGAAGGGCAGGTCAAGAGCTCGGACGACCCGACCATCAGCAAGAAAACCTTCAATCTGACGGCCGCCAAGGCGGCGATGGAGCGCGAGGAAACCATGCGCCTGCAGGCGCTGAAGGAAAAGATCGAAGCCAAGATCGAGAGCAATCCGCTGCTGAAAAAATACAAGAACCAGTTGCTGCTCGATTTCACCAGCGAAGGCTTGCGGATCCAGATCGTCGACGAACAGAACCGGCCGATGTTCGAATCGGCCAAGGCGGAACTGCAACCGTATACGCGCGACATCCTGCACGAGATCGGCATCGTCCTGAACGATGTGCCGAACCGCATCGGCCTGTCCGGCCATACCGATTCGATTCCCTATCTGAGCGACGCCGGTTACAGCAACTGGGAACTGTCGGCCGACCGCGCCAACGCGTCGCGCCGCGAACTGATCCGCGGCGGCATGGCCGACAGCAAGATCCTGCGCGTGGTCGGCCTGGCCGGCGCCGCCCACCTCGACCGCAAGGATCCGTTCAACCCGATCAACCGCCGCATCAGCATCATCGTCATGAACAAGAAGACCGAGGAAAACGTGATGCGCGACGGCGCCAAGATAGAAGTCGGCACCGAGACCGAGGCGACCCAGAAGGCGGGCGCGGCGGTGGCGCCGGCGGCTCAGCGGAAATAGCAAGAACGCCGCTACCCGCGGCGGGAATCGATAACGAGACTTTTTATGACGAGAAAAAAAATCCTGGGCTCACATGTGAAGCGGCTGCTGTCCGGCGTGTCGGACCATGGAAAGAAGCATTTGACGGAAGTCGAGACGGACCTGATCCAGACCAACCTGCTGCTCGAAGAGGCGATCGAGAAGCTGTCGCACAACTTCATGGCGATCCACGAAGCGGTCAACGCGCAGCAGGCGACGATCGCGCTGCTGCTGGCCGGCGGCACGCCGTCGCCCGAACAGCGCGCCGAACTCGAGGTGTTGCATGAACAGGTCGGCGGCTTCGTCAACGCGGCCATCACCAGCATGCAGTTCCAGGACATGACGAGCCAGCTGATCGACCGCACCTTGAAGCGCGTGACGGGCTTGCGCGAATTTCTCGGCACGCTCGGCGCGCACGGCGCGGAGATGGTGCCGGAAAGCGACAACGACGAGATCGTCGAGCTGCTCGGCAAGGTCAGCATGGCGCTGGCCATCCAAAGCCTGGAATTGCGCAGCGTGCTGCGCAAGGCCGTCAGCCAAAAGCATCTGGAGAGCGGCGACATCGAGCTGTTCTGAGCCGGTGCCGACGCATTGATACGTGTAACGTGTATATAAGCGGGGCGCGTGCCCCTAATTGATAGAGTGAGAAAAAGATGGCCAAAACGATACTAGCAGTTGACGATTCCAGCTCCCTGCGCCAGATGGTGGCGTTCAGCCTGAAAGCAGCCGGCTACCAGGTGGTGGAAGCAGTCGACGGCCAGGATGGTCTGGACAAGGCCAAGCTGCAGACGGTGGACCTGGTGCTGACCGACCAGAACATGCCGCGCATGGATGGCCTGCAATTGATCAAGCATTTGCGCGAACTGTCGACCTACCAGAAGGTGCCGATCCTGATGCTGACCACCGAATCGTCCGACGAGATGAAGGCCAAGGGCCGCGCCGCCGGCGCCAACGGCTGGCTGGTCAAGCCTTTCGATCCGCAGCGGCTCATCGAGGTGGTCAAGAAGGTCATCGGCTGATGAAGCGGGGGCAATGATGCTGAGGCAACCTGACGGAGTTTCAACATGACCATCGATATAAGCCAGTTTTTCCAGGTCTTTTTCGATGAGGCCGAGGAATTGCTGGCTGAAATGGAGCGGCTGCTGCTGGCCGTCGACCTGGCCGCGCCGACCGAGGAAGATCTGAACGCGATCTTCCGCACCGCCCATTCCGTGAAGGGCGGCGCGTCCACGTTCGGCCTGAACGACATGACGGAGGTGACCCACATCCTCGAGACCCTGCTCGACCGCATCCGCAAGGGAGAGATGGCGCTCACGTCCGAGCACGTCGACGCCTTCCTGGCGGCCAAGGATATCCTCAAGATGCAGCTCGACGGCCACCGCGCCGGCGGCCACGTCGACCAGGATGCCGTGGCCGACGTGCGCATGATGCTGCAATCGCTGTCGCAGGACGTGGTGGCGGCGCTGTCGCACGTGGCGCCGTCCTTCCACAGCGCGCAGGAAGTGGAGACGGTCGACCACAGCGGCGGGCGCCGCTACCGGCTCGAGTTGCCGAAGATGGAACACCGCGAGGTGACGGCGCTGGCGGCCGAACTGGGTTTGCTGGGCAATGTCGTGATGACCCCGCTCGACGGCGACTGCAATGCGATCGTCGTCACCACGCATGAAAGCCTGGACGATATCGTCGCGATCTGCTCGTTCGTGCTCAATCCGGACCAGATGACGATGTCGGAACTGCCGGCGCTGACGCCGCAGCAGGAAAAACTGGAGCACGCCGAGCGCTCGCGCGTCGAAAACGCGCAGGGTTACGGTTTCTTCGACCCGCTCGACGCGCCGGCGCCAGCGCCCGTCAACGCGCCGGGCCAGGGTTACGGCTTCTTCCAGCCGCTCGACGAAATCCGCGCCGCGGCCGAAGCCGGTGCCGAGGACGCGCGCGGCTATGGCTTCTTCCAGCCGCTCGACGAGATCCGCGCCGTGGCCGGCATCAAGCCCGATGAACCGGGTACCGCGTCCGTGGCCGAAGAGCAGGAAAAGAAAGTCGTGCGCAAGGAAGCCGACAAGCCGGCCGCGCCGGCCGCCGGTGCCGCCGGCGCCGAATCGTCGTCGATCCGCGTCTCGATCGAAAAGGTCGACCAGTTGATCAACCTGGTGGGCGAACTGGTGATCACGCAGGCGATGATCGAGCAGCGCGTCGACACGCTCGATCCGATGGTGCACGAGCGCTTGCTCAACAGCGTGAGCCAGCTCACGCGCAACACGCGCGACCTGCAGGAAGCGGTGATGTCGATCCGCATGATGCCGATGGATTTTGTTTTCTCCCGCTTCCCGCGCATGGTGCGCGACCTGGCGGCGAAACTGGGCAAGAAGGTCGATTTCATCACCAACGGCGCGGCCACCGAATTGGACAAGGGCTTGATCGAGCGCATCGTCGATCCGCTGACGCACCTGGTGCGCAACAGCATCGACCACGGCATCGAGATGCCGGAAGCGCGCCGTGCGGCCGGCAAGACCGACGCGGGCAGGCTGTTCCTGTCGGCCAGCCACCAGGGCGGCAACATCATCATCGAAGTGTCGGACGACGGCGGCGGCTTGAACCGCGAACGCATCCTGGCCAAGGCGAAACAGAGCGGCTTGCCGGTGTCGGATAACATGCCCGACGCCGACGTCTGGCAACTGATTTTCGCGCCGGGTTTTTCGACCGCCGAACAGATCACCGACGTCTCCGGGCGCGGCGTCGGCATGGATGTCGTCAAGCGCAACATCACCGCCATGGGCGGCGTCGTCGACATCCGCTCGGCCAAGGGTTTTGGTACGACGATCTCGATTTCGCTGCCGCTGACGCTGGCCATTCTCGACGGCATGTCGATCCGGGTCGGCGAGGAAATTTATATCTTGCCGCTCGGCTTCGTCATCGAATCGCTGCAACCGGTGCCGGACGACGTCAAGGAAATCAGCGGCAAGGGTAAAGTGGTCAAGGTGCGCGGCGAATATCTGCCGCTGATCCCGCTGTACCAGATGTTCGACATCACGCCGCGCTTCACCGACCCGTCCGAAGGCATCGTCGTGATCCTGGAAACGGAAGGCCACAAGGCCGGCCTGTTCATCGACGACCTGGTCGGCCAGCAGCAGGTCGTGGTGAAAAACCTGGAATCGAATTACCGCAAGGTGGCGGGCATTTCGGGCGCCACCATCCTGGGCGACGGCGGTGTGTCGCTGATCCTGGACGTGGCCGCGCTGATACGTTCATCCCGTCAGCTCGCTGACGAATCCATTTTTTCGTGATTTAAGATAGGAACCCCCAATCATGTCTGACGCAAACCAACATGCCGGCGCCAACGATATCGCCGGCCGCGAATTCCTGGCGTTCACGCTGGGCAAGGAGGAATACGGCATCGATATCCTGAAAGTGCAGGAAATCCGCGGCTACGAAGCGGTCACGCGCATCGCCAACGCGCCGGAATTCATCAAGGGTGTCATCAACCTGCGCGGCATCATCATCCCGGTGGTCGACATGCGCATCAAGTTCAACCTGGGCGAACCGGTGTACGACCAGTTCACCGTGGTGATCATCCTGAACATCAACGGCCGCGTGGTGGGCATGGTGGTCGATTCGGTGTCGGACGTGACGACCCTGACGCCGGAACAGGTCAAGCAGGCGCCGGAAATGGGCACTGCCTTCAGCACCGAATACATGATCGGCCTGGGCACGATCGATGAGCGCATGCTGATCCTGGTCGATATCGACAAGCTGATGTCGAGTCCGGAAATGGGCTTGATCGACAAGCTGGCGGCCTGATTCGCCACGGTAAAACAGTAACAGCAGTAAAAACAATAAAAGCAGTCAAAGTAAAACCGAGCAGTAACAGCCCGGCTACCAGCCACCCGCAGAGGATGGAAGCGGCCGGGATCGATAGATCAAGGGAGACAATCATGAATTTACGCGACGTTAAAATTGGCACCCGCCTTGGGATTGGTTTCGGCATCATCTTGCTGATCCTGGTCGCGATGGTATTGTCTGCCAATGTACTGAATTACCGCAACAAGGCCCAGTTGATGACGGGGCTCGAACTGTCGAATGCAAAGAACCTGCAGGCGGCGACGATGAAAAGCGCGATGCTCGAAACGGGTATCGCGATGCGCAATATCGGCCTGCAGTCGGACGTCAGCCTGATGCAGAAGGAAGAGGGCAAGGTCAAGGAGCAGCGCAAACGCTACGAAGCGGCGCGCGACAAGCTGCAAAGCCTGGGCCTGGAAGACAGTGAAAAGAAAGTCTTGAACGATATCGCCGCGCTCGACAAGGATGTCGATGCCGCCTTCAAGGAAGCGATCGGGCAAGTGCTGGCGTTTAACAGCGAAGGCGCGGCGAAAGTCATCGCCAGCCGCATCGACCCGCTGAACCAGCAGACGCTGGCCGCATTGAATTCGCTGGTCGAGATGCAGCAAAAGGCGGGCGTCGCCTTCCTCGACGGTTCCGTCACGGCCGACACGCGCCTGATGATGATCCTGTTCACCCTGGGCGCGGTGGCGGTGGCCGTCGGCGTGCTGTGCGCGATCGTCATCACGCGCTCGATCACGGTGCCGCTGTCGGGCGCGGTGGCGGTGGCGCAAAAGGTCGCCGCCGGCGAACTGACGTCGCAGGTGATCGTCGAGGGCAAGGATGAAACCAGCGAATTGCTGCAGGCATTGAAGGACATGAACGACAGCCTGGTGAAAACCGTCGGCGACGTGCGTTCCGGCACCGAGACCATCACCATCGCGTCGCGTGAAATCGCGTCCGGCAATGCCGACCTGTCGTCGCGCACCGAGTCGCAAGCCAGCTCGCTGGAAGAAACCGCCAGCTCGATGGAAGAATTGACGTCGACCGTGAAACAGAACGCGGACAATGCGCGCCAGGCGAATCAACTGGCCGTGTCGGCGTCGTCGGTGGCGGTCAAGGGCGGCACCGTGGTGTCGCAGGTGGTCGAGACAATGGGTTCGATCAAGGCCAGTTCCAGCAAGATCGTCGACATCATCGGCGTCATCGACGGCATCGCATTCCAGACCAATATTCTGGCCTTGAACGCGGCGGTCGAAGCGGCGCGCGCCGGAGAGCAGGGACGCGGCTTCGCCGTGGTCGCCTCCGAGGTGCGCAACCTGGCCCAGCGTTCGGCCGGCGCGGCCAAGGAAATCAAGGAATTGATCGGCGACTCAGTCGACAAGGTCGATGCCGGTTCGCGCCTGGTCGACGAGGCGGGACAGACGATGGAACTGATCGTCACCTCGATCAAGCAGGTGGCCGACATCATGGGCGAGATCACGGCCGCGACGCAGGAACAGAGCAACGGCATCGAGGAAGTCAACCAGGCCATCACGCAGATGGATGAAATGACGCAGCAGAACGCGGCGCTGGTCGAAGAGGCGGCGGCGGCGGCCGAGAGCATGCAGGAGCAGGCGCAGAAACTGGCGCAGGCGGTCAGCATCTTCAAGCTCTCCAGCGATGGTCAGATTGCGGCGCCGGCGCCGCGCATGGGCGGCGCGCCGCGCGCGCCGGCCAAGCCGGTCGCCAAGCCCGCCGCGCGCACGGCGGTGGCGGCGGCCCGTCCGGCCGCGCCGCGCGCAGCCCCGAAAAAACTCGCCACGGCCGCGCCGACCGACGAGTGGGAAGAGTTTTAAACGCATCACGCAAGTCCTGCCAGGGTTCGATCCTGGCAGTCCAATAAAGGTTTGACCCATGCCGCAATCTAAAGACACCGTCAAAGAGTTTGACTTCAACGCAAGGGACTTCGAACGGGTCCGCGGCCTGATCTATCAGCGCGCCGGCATCTCGCTGGCCGACAGCAAGCAGGAGATGGTGTACAGCCGGCTTGCGCGGCGCCTGCGCGCGACCGGCATCTCGTCCTTCGTCAAGTACCTCGACGAGCTGGAAGCGGGTCGCCTGGGCGACGAGTGGGAATCGTTCACGAATGCGCTGACGACGAATTTGACCTCGTTTTTCCGCGAGGCGCACCATTTTCCGCTGCTGGCCGACCATGTCAAGAACAGGCGCGGCGAGCAGCTGACGATCTGGTGTTCCGCCAGTTCCACGGGCGAGGAACCGTATTCGATCGCGATGACGCTGTGCGAAGCGTTCAACACGATGACGCCGCCGGCGACCATCATCGCCACCGACATCGACACCAATGTCCTGGCGACGGCGGCCAACGGCGTCTACACGATGGACCGGCTCGACAAGATGTCGCCCGAGCGCCAGCGCCGCTTTTTCCTGAAGGGCAAAGGGGACAAGGAAGGCATGGCGCGCGTGCGGCCGGAATTGCGCCAGATGATCACCTTCAAGCAACTCAACCTGCTGGGCGAGAGCTGGCCCTTGACCGGCCAGTTCGACGTGATCTTTTGCCGCAACGTGATGATTTATTTTGACAAGGCGACCCAGCGTAAAATACTGTCCCGTTTTGTGCCGCTGATGAAGCCCGACGGGCTCTTGTTCGCGGGCCATTCGGAGAATTTTCTCTACGTGTCGGATTCATTGAAATTGCGCGGCAAGACCGTGTATGAGCTGGACGAGCGCCGTGCCGCAGGGCAAAAAGTTTCGTCGCAACGAACGTGAGAATACACCATGGACTTAGAACAATTTGCCACCAACGTCTATTACGACCGCACCTTTGACTGCGACGCGGCGAAGATCCTGCCGGGCGAGTATTACTTCACCAGCAAGGACATGCTGATCGTGACGGTGCTCGGTTCGTGCGTGTCGGCCTGCATCCGCGACCGCGTCACCGGCCTGGGCGGCATGAACCACTTCATGCTGCCGGACGGTGGCGGCGACGCCGGCAGCCCGGTCTCGGCGTCGGCGCGCTATGGCACTTACGCGATGGAAATCCTGATCAACGACTTGTTGAAGGCCGGCGCGCGGCGCGAGAACATGGAAGCGAAAGTGTTCGGCGGCGGTGCCGTTTTAAAAGGGTTCACGGCGATCAACGTCGGCGAGCGCAACGCCGCCTTCGTGCAGACTTTCCTGCGCAACGAGAAAATCCGCATCACGGCCGAAGATTTGAACGATATCTACCCGCGCAAGGTGTATTTTTTCCCGCGCACCGGCAAGGTACTGGTCAAGAAGCTGATGCAGTCGCACAATGACACACTGGCGAAACGCGAAATCGAATATGCCAGCCGCCTGAAGAAACAACCGGTGGCCGGCGAGATCGAGCTGTTCTGACCGTATAAAAAAAAGGGCGAGGCCCGGAAAGCAGTTTTATCATGAAGATCAAAGTCCTGATCGTCGACGACTCCGCACTGATCCGCAGCGTCATGACTGAAATTATCAGCAGCCAGCCCGACATGCAGGTGGTCGGCGTGGCGCCCGATCCGCTGGTGGCGCGCGAGCTGATCAAGCAGACCAACCCCGACGTGCTGACGCTCGATGTCGAGATGCCGAAGATGGACGGCCTCGATTTCCTCGAAAAGCTGATGCGGCTGCGGCCGATGCCGGTGGTGATGGTGTCGTCCTTGACCGAGCGCGGCTCGGAAATCACGATGCGCGCGCTGGAACTGGGCGCCGTCGACTTCGTCACGAAACCGAAAATCTCGATCCAGAGCGGCATGCGCGAATACACGGACTTGATCGCGGACAAGATCCGCGCAGCATCGAAGGCGCGCATCCGCGCGCGCACGCTGCCGCAACCGGGCGCCGACGGCGCCGGCGTGCTGCCGCAATTGCGCAACCCGTTGACGTCGTCGGAAAAACTGATCATCATCGGCGCCTCCACCGGCGGCACCGAGGCGATCCGCGAATTTTTGATGCAGATGCCGTCCGACTGTCCCGGCATCCTGATCACCCAGCACATGCCGGAAGGGTTTACGCGCTCGTTCGCCAAGCGCCTCGATTCGCTGTGCAAGATCGCCGTCATCGAATCGGCCGGCAATGAACGGGTGCTGCCCGGCCACGCGTATATCGCTCCGGGTCACTCGCACCTGACCTTGACGCGCAGCGGCGCCAACTACATGACCAAGATCGACCAGAACGAGCCGGTCAACCGGCACCGGCCGTCGGTCGACGTGCTGTTCCGCTCTGCCGCGCAAAGCGCCGGCAAGAACGCGGTCGGCGTGATCCTGACCGGCATGGGCAAGGATGGCGCGGCGGGCATGCTGGAGATGCGCAACGCCGGAGCGTATAATTTCGCGCAGGATGAAGCCAGTTGCGTCGTGTTCGGCATGCCGCGCGAAGCGATCGCGCTGGGCGGCGCGCACGAAGTCGGCGCGCTGCAAGCCTTGCCCGGCATGGTACTGGGCTATCTGGCAACACATGGGATGCGCGCATTGCGCGTTTAGCGCAGTCGGAGGCGACTTTGTTCGCCTGAATATCAGCGAAAATGCTATCCTACAACTTGCTGGTGCCTGTAGTCACTATTAATAACCGCGTAACAGAATCAACGGAGTAATTCATGGCTGATCCAAAGATGAAATTTTTAGTTGTTGACGATTTTTCGACAATGCGCCGCATCGTCCGGAATCTGTTGAAAGAACTGGGTTACGCCAATGTCGACGAAGCGGAAGACGGTGTCATGGCACTGGCCAAGCTGCGCGCCGAATCGTTCGATTTCGTCGTGTCGGACTGGAACATGCCGAACATGGATGGTCTGACGATGTTGCAAAACATTCGCGCCGATCCCGCACTGGCCAAGTTGCCGGTGCTGATGGTGACCGCCGAAGCGAAAAAGGAAAACATCATCGCCGCCGCGCAAGCTGGCGCCAACGGCTATGTCGTGAAGCCTTTCACGGCCGCCACGCTGGACGAGAAACTGAACAAGATCTTCGAGAAACTCGGCGCCTGACAGGGCGCGCGGCGCGGCGGGCGCGGAAGCCGGTCGATCCGGCTTCCAGGCACGTTGTGCTGCGGACGCGCCGCGCGGCTGCGTCCGGCGGGTGCGGTCCCGGTCCCGGCGGCCTGCGTGGCCAGGTGAACCTTGCCCGGCAAGCCGGCCTTGCCAGGCGATCGCCGGAAAGCTGCGCGTTCGCGGTCTGGCCGGCGCAGCGCCCGTTTCACTACACACACGAGCACCATGCATCAAACCAATTTCATTGTTCGTGAGCCGCTGCTCGATCCAAAGCAGCGCGTGGTCGGCTATGAACTGACATGGCAGCAGGCGGACGCGGCCGCGCCCAGCCAGGCCGAACTGGAAGACCTGGTCGGTTTCGTCGCCAGCCAAGTCAACGACGAGGACAAGGGCTGGCTGCTGCGCGACAAGACACTGTTCCTGCAAGCGGTGGCGGGCATGCTGTCGACCGACGCGCTGCACAACCTGCCGCCGGAACACACGGTACTGTCGATCAAGGCATCGGCGCTGGCCAATCCCGACACGCTGTCGGCCGTGCAGGCGCTGCGCGTGGGGCAGGTCGGCATCCTGCTGCGCGACGCCGACCTGGCGCGCGTGGGCAACCGGCTCGGTTCGATCGCTTCCTATGTCGAAGTCAAGTTTTCCGGCGCCGACGTGGCGTCGCAGGCGCGCAGTTATGCCGCATTGAAGGCATCGAACCTGCGCATGGTCGGCCGCCCGGTCAACTCGTGGAACGATTTCGATGCCTGCGCCGCGCTCGGCCTCGATGCCTTCGTCGGCAAGCTGCACCTGACGCCGCGTCCCGGCAGCGACAGCAAGGGGATGAACCCGGCGCAGGCGATCATCATGCAACTGATGCAGATGGTCAACGCGAATGCCGACATCAAGCAACTCGAAGATGTGCTCAAGCGCGACGCCGCGTTATCGTACAAATTAATGCGTTATATCAATTCGGCCGGTTTCGCCGGCGGACGCGAGATCGCATCGCTGCGCCAGGCGATCACGCTGCTCGGCTACGCGCCGCTGTACCGCTGGTTGACCTTATTGCTGGCCACGGCCAGCACCAGCGGATATTCTCCGGTACTGCTGGAGACGGCGGTGGTGAGGGGGAGATTAGCCGAGCTGCTCGGCGCGCAGGCGCTGGGCAAGGCCGACGCCGAAAACCTGTTCGTGGCCGGCATGTTCTCGCTGCTGGACCGCCTGCTCGGCATCCCGATGAGCGAAGTGCTGGCCTCGATCCAGCTGTCGGACGGCGTCGTCGCGGCCCTGCTGACGCGCTCCGGCAAATACGGTCCCTATCTCGCGCTGGCCGAGGCGTGCGAATTGAACAGCGCGCTGGTAGCGTCGCTGGCCGATTCCGTCAGCCTGACGCCGCTCGACGTCAACAAGGCGCACCTGTCGGCGCTGGCGTGGACGCAGAATATTGCTGGTTGATGCGGATTGGCGGGATTGTCAGCAAAATCCAGCGGCAAAGGCCGGGGTCAGACCCATGGGTCTGACCCCAGGTTTTGCATCTGATTTTGGTGGAAATAACTGCTTTCCAGCTCAAATTTCCAGATTATCGATCAGGCGCGTCGTCCCCAGCTTGGCGGCGGCCAGCACCACCAGCGGCGTGCCTTGCGCCAGGTCGCCGGCCGACGGCGGCTGCAAATCGTTGCGTTTGCGGATGGAGATGTAGTCCGGTTTCCAGCCGCGCTTGGCCAGGTCGTCCATCGCCTTGTGCTCCAGCTGGAAGATGTCGAGGTGGCCGCTGCGCATTTCATTGGCGACGTAATTCAAGCCCTGGTACAAGGCCGGCGCTTCGGCTCGCTCCGTTTCGGACAGGTACATATTGCGCGAAGATAGCGCCAGGCCATCTTCGGCGCGGTAAGTCTCGGCCGCGATGATCTCGGTCGGCATGCCGAGTTGGCGCGCCATGTTACGCACGATCATCAATTGCTGGTAATCCTTCTTGCCGAACACGGCCACGCGCGGCTGTACGCAGGAGAACAGCTTGGTGACGACGGTGCAGACGCCGCCGAAGAAGCCGGGGCGGAATTCGCCTTCCAGCGTATTGCCCAGGCCGTCCGGCGGCTGCACGCGGTATTCCTGCGGTTCCGGGTACATATCCTTTTCGGTCGGCGCGAACAAGACATAGACGCCTTCCTTTTCCAGCTTCTCGACGTCGGCCTGGAAGGTGCGCGGGTATTTTTCGAAATCCTCGCCAGGGCCGAATTGCAGGCGGTTGACGAAGATCGACGCCACCACCGGGTCGCCATGCTTGCGCGCCAGGCGCATCAGGGACAAGTGACCTTCGTGCAGGTTGCCCATGGTCGGCACGAACGCGGTGCGCAATTGGCCGCTCAGTTGGTCGCGCAGTTCTTCAATGGAGGAAATGATTTTCATGGAATGCTTTCGCTTTAGCTAGGTGGAGGAATGCGGTGCCGGGCGCCGTCAGGCCGGAGAATAGGCCAGGCGCACGTAGATCGGCGCGAACGGTTCGGCCTGGGTAATTTCGATCAAGGTTTCCTTTGCCAGTTCCAGCAGCGCGACAAAGTTGACGACCACCACCGGTACGCCGCCGGCGGGGTCGAACAGGTCGGCGAATTCGATGAAACGGCTCGATTGCAGTTTGCGCAGGATGCCGGTCATGTGTTCCCGGACCGACAATTCCTCGCGGCTGATGCGGTGGTGCTGCACCAGCCGGGCGCGTTTCAATAAACCCATCCAGGCTTGCTGCAGGTCGGCCGGTTCCACGTCGGGCCAGTGCTGGACCAGGCTTTGCTCGATAAAAATTTGCGGGCGGACGAAATCGCGCTCGAATTGCGGGATGGTGTTCAGGTCGTAGGCGGCCAGCTTGATCTGCTCGTATTCGAGCAGGCGGCGCACCAGTTCGGCACGCGGGTCGCCCGTTTCCGCCTCGAGTTCCGACGGCCGTTGCGGCAGCAGCATGCGCGACTTGATCTCGATCAGCATCGCCGCCATCAACAGGTATTCGGCCGCCAGTTCCAGGTTCGACAGGCGGATCTGATCGACATATTTCAGGTATTGCAGCGTGACCTGCGCCATCGGGATGTCGAGGATATTGAAATTCTGCTTGCGGATCAGGTACAACAACAGGTCGAGCGGGCCTTCGAAGGCTTCGAGGAAGATTTCCAGCGCATCGGGCGGGATATACAGGTCGGTCGGCATGCGCAGCATGGGCTCGCCATACAGGCGCGCCAGCGCGACGGCCGCGGCGGGCGCCGCGGCGCTGTCTTGCACGGCATCGGGCGCGCCGGCCGCGTCGGCCACGGCGACGCCGTCACCGCCCGCATCGTCCGCCGCCTGAGGGGGCAACATGCCTGCCGTCCCGGCCGCTTATAACTTGTTCTGGTAGACGTAAGCCTGCTGCTTGACGGCGGACTGCAACTGGCGTTCCTGTTCGGACAGCGAGACCGGCGGCTTGTCCCACAGCAGGGCGCGGCCTTCGCGCTGGCGCTCTTCCATGCCGGGATTCTTTTCCTTCAGCGCCTTGATGAACAGGGTGTGGTCGGATTCGTAGCCTTGGAACTGTTTAGTGAGTTTCATATTGTGAAAGTGGGTGGATCGGCAACGTATATTTTACCGCGCCCGCCGCGGCGCCGGGAACTTCTCTTGCTCGGCTATAAAAGCCAGTGCCAGAAGCGCATGCAAAAACGCATGAAATGCCCCGATCGGCGTCTTCCGCCGGCCGGTCCGAGCTTCGGGGGCATACCGGTGTCCGGGGTGACCGGCGGCGTGAAACCGGCCGGCATGACGCTCGGCTTCCTGCATTTCTTCTGATCGATTGCAATAACTCTCCAGAATGCGCGGTTTCAGTCCGCTGTTTCTGCGCCGCCACGGCAGCGTCTTTTTTTAAATATGACGAATATCAGGCCCCCGGACGCGCCGCGGCGTATCCGTGTAAAATCGGCCGACCTCCCGGATCGGATCGCCATGACAATTTATACCGCTTTTCTGCTGACGCTCGCGCCTTTATTATGGTCCGGAAATGCCATCGTCGGGCGGCTGGTGCACGGCATGGTGCCACCGATGACATTGAATTTCCTGCGCTGGGCGATTGCCTTCGTTATCCTGTTGCCGATGGCCGGCCCGATATTCCGGCGCGATAGCGGATTATGGCGCCATTGGAAGCGTTTCGCGTTATTGGGCTTGCTCGGTGTCGGCATGTATAACGCGCTGCAATATCTCGCTTTGACCACTTCTTCTCCGATCAATGTCACGCTGGTTGCCTCCGGCATGCCGGTCTGGATGATGCTGACCGGCTGGATGTTTTTCGGCGCTAAAATATCGCGGCGCCAGATGACGGGCGCCGTGTTTTCCATCGCCGGCGTCTTGCTGGTATTGGCACACGGCGAATTGCAGCATTTGCTGGAAATGCGACTGGTGGCTGGCGATATATTCATGATATTCGCGACCATCGCCTGGTCCTTATATAGCTGGTTATTGACACGGACCAGCGAACCAGCCGACTTGCGCGCCAATTGGGCCAGTTTTCTTTTGGCGCAAGTCGCATTCGGCACCATCTGGTCGGGCGCATTCGCGGCCGGAGAATGGGCGATCACCGATGCGCAGATTCACTGGAGCTGGACTTTGATCGCGGCGCTGGCTTATGTCGCGATCGGCCCGGCGGTAATTGCATTCAAGTGCTGGGGCGCCGGCGTGGAACGGGCCGGTCCGAGCATTGCCGCATTCTTCAGTAATTTGACGCCCTTGTTTACCGCCTTGTTATCATCGGCCTTCCTGGGCGAGACACCCCACCTGTATCACGCCGGCGCATTCGCACTGATCGTCGGTGGCATCGTCATTTCCTCGCGGCGCGGATAACAGCGCTGTAAATTAAAAACGCATTACCATTCCGTGTCGCCGTGTATTCACCCGGCGACGCGTTCTTGCGCCTTGTGGCAGGGGTTTTATGCCAATTATTGGCGCGATCACGCCAATAATTGGCATAAAAGGCCAAATCCGGCCCGAAGCTTGCCGGCCGTCGTATCCAGCGGCCTAGTTAGGACAGCCGCTGCCGGCGGCATGCCCAACGTGCGCCATCGGCCAGCGTTCTTTGTTACTCTATAAAAGTCTCGAAGGAGGATGCCATGCGCAATTCTGTTTTGGCCATGATGATGGCGCTGTTTATCGCGGGCTGTGGCGATAAGCCGGGCCAGCCGCTTAAACCGAAAGTCGAGGCGGGGAAGATTACTGCGGTATTGAATGTATCTTGAATATCCGATGCCTGCGCATGTTTATCGCAGGCCGCATTGATTAATGCTTGAGAAAACGCCGCATGACGAGCGGTGCGGGTTCGAGCGGATTGGCGTCCGAGTATTCCAGTTCGGCGGCCAATTCGAATTCATATGCCGTATAAAAATCGATCAATTGCGGCTGGTCGCTGCGCACCGCCAATCTCAATTCTTCGACGCCGCATTCCAGACCGTGGTGGATGACTGCTTCCAGTAAATGCTGCGATAAATTGCTGCCCCGGTATTGCGGCAATACACCCATGCGCAATATTTCCCATGTATCCGGTTCGGCATCGAGCGGCAGCCAGCGTACCGAACCAGCCGGTACATTATCGATCAATAAAACAAAACCGCCGCCGTCGCGCAAATGCTGCGCAACCAGGACGGCGGTTTCTCGGTGCCCGCTGGAAGTGACGTGGACCTTGCCGGCCCATGCGGCGCGCGTCAGGTCGGCAATCAACCTGGCATCGTCACTTGTCGCTGCGCGCACCGCGATACGCATTATCTGATCCCTGTTATCCGATGCGCATGCCTGGTTCGGCGCCTGGCCATGGATTCAAAATATAAATGCCCGGTTGCGCTTTTTCATCTTTCGCCGAGGCCGCCAATACCATGCCTTCCGATATGCCGAATTTCATCTTGCGCGGCGCCAGGTTGGCCACCAATACCGTCAATTTGCCAATCAGATCTTCCGGCTGGTACATCGATTTAATACCGGAGAAAACATTGCGGTGGCGGGTTTCGCCGGCATCGAGCGTCAGGCGCAATAACTTGTCGGAACCGTCGACATGTTCGCAATTGACGATTTTGGCGATACGCAAATCGACCTTGATAAAATCGTCGATCTTGATTTCGGGCGCCAGTTCTTCGACGCCGTCATTGACGGCCAATGGCGCGAGCGGCGCCGCCTTGGCGGCCGGCGCCGGTTTGACGGCGGCGGCCGGAGCGCTGCCTGCGGCGGCGATTTGCGCCGGGGCGTCGAACAATTCTTCGATCATCTTCGCATCGACGCGCGTCATCAAGTGGGTATAGGCGCCGATGGTGCGGCCCAGCATCGGTTCAAATGCCGCGCCGGTCGACAGTTCCGTGTCGGCCCACGCCAGGCGCTCGTCGTTGAGGAAGCGGGCCACGTTGGCAGCCACGTCCGGCAAGACCGGCGACAGCAGGATCGTCAGCTGGCGGAACAGGATCAGCGCGGTCGTGCAAACTTCATGCAGTTGGGCAACTTTCGCTTCATCCTTGGCCAGGATCCACGGCTTGTTCTCGTCGACGTACTGGTTCGTGATGTCGGCGATTTCCATGATTTCGCGCAGCGCCTTGCCGAATTCGCGGTTTTCAAAGTGATTGGCGATGCTGGCCTGGCGCTCGGCGCCTTCGGCATTGGTCAGCGCGCGCTTGATCCAGCCCATCGCGCCATCGGACAGGGTCGACGCCAGCTTGCCGTCGAATTTCTTGGCGATGAAGCCGGCGCAGCGGCTGGCAATGTTGACGTATTTGCCAATCAGGTCGCTGTTGACGCGCGCCACGAAATCGTCGCCCGTGAAGTCCAGGTCTTCCACTTTCGAATTCAGCTTGAAGGCGATGTAATAGCGCAGCCATTCCGGGTTCATGCCCAGGTTCAGGTAGCGCAATGGCGAAATGCCGGTGCCGCGCGACTTCGACATCTTTTCGTTATTGACCGTCAGGTGGCCGTGCACATTGACTTTCAATTTATCGATCACCGGGTGGCCGGCGAATTTCAGCATCGCTGGCCAGAACAGCAGGTGGAAGGAAACGATATCCTTGCCAATAAAATGGATCTGTTCAGTGGCCGGGTCGTTCAGCAGCGCATTGAAATCCATGCCCTGCTTGTCGCAGTAATTTTTCAGGCTTGCCAGGTAGCCGACCGGCGCGTCCAGCCAGACATAAAAGAATTTGCCCGGCGCGTCCGGAATCGGGATACCAAAATATGGCGCGTCGCGCGAGATATCCCAGTCAGCCAGCTTTTCGCCGGCTTCGCCGAGCCATTCGCTGACCTTGTTGACCATTTCCGGCTGCAGGCGGCCGGGCGTGTTCAGCCAGTCGCGCAGGAACGTAAAGCAGCGCGGGTCGGACAATTTGAAGAAATACTGTTCCGACGGTTTCAATACCGGCGTGGCGTTGGTGAACACGGAAAACGGATTGACTAACTCGGTCGGCTGGTAGGCGGCGCCGCACACTTCGCAATTGTCGCCGTATTGGTCTTTCGCGCCGCATTTCGGGCATTCGCCCTTGATGTTGCGGTCGGCCAGGAACATGCCCTTGACCGGGTCGAAGAAGCGGTCGACGATCTTGGTCGAGATCAGGCCGGTGTCGCGCAGCTTGCGGTAGATGCCCTGCGACAGTTCGACGTTTTCCGGGGAATCGGTCGAATACCAGTTGTCGAAGGCGATGTGGAATCCGTCGAGGTATTGGGCGCGGCCGGCGGCGATCTTGGCCACGAATTCCTGTGGCGTGATGCCTTCCTTTTCGGCGGCGATCATGATCGGCGTGCCGTGCGTGTCGTCGGCGCCGACAAAATGCACTTCGCGCTGGGCGCCGCCGTCGCGCTGCATTCGCTGGAACCGGACCCAGATGTCGGCCTGGATGTATTCCATCATGTGGCCAATGTGGAAGGCGGCGTTTGCGTAAGGCAGGGCAGTGGTGACGAACAGCTTGCGAGTCATGATTGATGCACTTTGTTGGTGGGAAAAAGAGCATTTTACCAGCCGTGGCGGCCGCTGCGCAGGCCGCGGCGGCGCGCTTCGGTGTTTTAATGTCTATTTTGCGCTAGACTGCGGGATCACACACGGAGATTTTCATGAGCATCACAGCAGAAGACGTCAAAGCCGCATTATCAAAAGTAATTGACCCGAATACAACAAAGGATTTCGTTTCTGGCAAGACCGTGCGCAACCTGAAAGTCGAAGGCGCCGACGTATCGCTCGACATCGAACTCGGTTATCCGGCCAGGAGCCAGTTCGACGCGATCCGCGCCAGCGTCACCGCCGCCATCGAGGCATTGCCGGGCGCCGGCAAGGTTGCCGTCAATGTTTACAGCAAGGTCATTTCGCACACGGTGCAGCGCGGCCTGAAACTGATGCCGAACGTGAAAAACATCATCGCCGTCGCCTCCGGCAAGGGCGGCGTCGGCAAATCGACCACCGCCGTCAACCTGGCGCTGGCGCTGGCGGCCGAAGGCGCCGCGGTCGGCATCCTGGATGCGGATATCTATGGCCCGTCGCAGCCGATGATGCTCGGCGTCAGCGGCCTGCGCCCGGAAACCAAGGACGGCAAGACGATGGAACCCTTGGTCAGCCACGGTTTGCAGGTATCGTCGATCGGTTTCATGATCGACCCGGACGAGCCGATGGTGTGGCGCGGCCCGATGGTGACGCAGGCGTTGCAGCAATTGCTGGACCAGACCAACTGGCGCGACCTCGATTACCTGATCGTCGACATGCCGCCCGGCACCGGCGACATCCAGCTGACCTTGTCGCAGAAAGTGCCGGTCACTGGCGCGGTGATCGTCACCACGCCGCAGGACATCGCGCTGCTCGACGCGCGCAAGGGTCTGAAAATGTTCGAGAAGGTCGGCATCCCGATCCTCGGCGTGGTGGAAAACATGAGTACGCACATCTGCTCGAATTGCGGTCACCAGGAAGCGATCTTCGGCCATGGTGGCGGCGCGAAGATGTGCGCCGACTTCGGCGCCGAATTCCTTGGCGCCTTGCCGTTGACGATGGCGATCCGCGAGCAGACCGATTCCGGCAAGCCGACCGTGGTGGCCGAGCCGGACGGCCCGGTGGCGCAGGTATATAAAGAGATCGCGCGCAAGATCGCGGTGAAAGTGGCCGAGAAGGCCAAGGACATGACCAGTAAATTCCCTAGCATCGTCATCAAAAACGATTAACTCCTGGAGACTCCATGCAAAAAACAGTAACTTTCCTGCGCCTGCTGGCCGCAGGCGCCTTCATGGCCGTGTCGGCGCTGGCGTCGGCGCAATCGGTGTCGTTCGTCGAACCTGCCGACGGCGCCACCGTCGCCAGCCCGTTCAAGGTGAAATTCGCCGTCAGCGGTATGGAAGTCAAGCCGGCCGGCGAAATCGAAGCGACGTCCGGCCACCACCACCTGATCATCAACGGCGACAGCCTGAAGGCGGGCGAGTCGATTCCCTTCGACGAGACGCACCTGCACTTCGGCAAGGCGCAGACCGAAGCCGAGGTCAAGCTGCCACCTGGAAAATACCGACTGACGATGCAGTTCGCCAACGGCGCGCACCAATCCTATGGCGCCGGATTGAGCAAGACTATCAACGTAACAGTGAAATAAAGCGTGGCGGCAGGCGGGTTGCGGCGGAGTTGGCGGATGCGTTTATACGTTGAGATGGCGTAACGTACAATCGTAGCAATATGCTAACTCGATTGGGATGCCCGCATGAAAGTCGTCAATCAACGTTTCCCGCTGCCGCGCACCGCGCTGCTGAGTGTCTTATGCGCCGCTGTGTTGGGCGCTTGCGGTGGCGGGGGCGGCGCGACGTCACCCGCGGCGCCTGGATCGGGTCCAGCGCCTACGCCTACGCCCACTCCGGTGCCTGATCCGGCACCCGCGCCGACACCGGTGCCCGATCCGGTTCCCGTGCCGACCAGCGCACCGCTCATTTCTTCGCAACCGCTCAGCCAATCTGTCGCCGCCGGCGCTGCCGTCACCTTGTCGGTGGCAGGCAGCGGTGGCGCGCTCGGCTACCAGTGGACGCGCAACGGCGTGGCAGTCACCGGCGCCACTGCCGCCAGCTATACGTTGCCATCGGTCCAGCCCGCGGACAACGCGGCGGTCTGGCGTGCCATCGTCGTCAATGCGCTCGGCGTCACGACCAGCGCGCCTGCGTTGCTGACCGTCGGCGGCGCCGGCATGCGGCCGCTGGCCGGGGTGCTGGACGATAAGGCCGCCACGGCCCGTCAGCATACATTCGATGATAATATTTATTCCCGCACTTTCAGCATTGGCCCGACCGGCATCGCTGGCGACGGCAAGGGCGGTTTCTATGTGTCGTCGGTCGACAAGATCTATCGCGTATCGGCGGGCGGGCAGGTGGCTGTTGCTGCCACCGTTCCCGGCTGCGATTTTTATCGCGGAGCGCTGGACAAGGATGGCAACCTGTATGTCCCTTGCGTCAACGTGATTTACAAGCTGGCGCAGAATGGCGCCATGAGCTTTGTGGCCGGTAACCGTCAAGTCTTTGCCAGCGTGGACGGCACGGCCGGTGTTGCCCGCTTCGGCAGTATCGGCGCTCTGGCTTTCGACAGCAAGGGCGTGCTGCATATTGCCGATAGTGGCAATCGTCAATTGCGCAGGATGGATGCGGATGGGCGCGTGACCACGTTTGCCGGCAGCCCGGAACTGGATGCGCCGAAAGACGGCACCGGCAGGGCCGCCGGCTTCAGCTTCCCGCAAGGACTGGCCTTCAATGCGCAAGACTTGCTGTACGTGACCGACGGTGGAGATACCGTCCGCACGGTGACGCCGGCCGGCGTGGTCAGCACGCTGGCCGGCAAGTCCGGCGTGCGCGGCTGGGCCGATGGCGCCGGCGCGGCGGCGCGCTTCAACAACGCGCTTGGCATCGCAGTCGATGCCGCCGGCAATGCCTACGTGGCCGATGCAGGCAACAACGCGATCCGCAAAATCACTGCAGGCGGCCAGGTCGGCACAGTCGCCGGCCGCTTTGAACAAAAGGGTTCCGCCGACGGGTTTGGCAGCCTTGCACTGTTTGACACTCCATCCGCCGTGACGATGGGCGCCGACGGCAATGTCTACGTGGCCGATACCCGCAACGACACGATACGCAGGGTGACGCCGGCCAGCGTGGTGACCACCTTGGCCGGCACGCCGGTCAATCCGACGTCGAGCGGGTCGATCGACGGTCTGGGGCAGGAGGCGCGCTTTTACAATCCGAGAGGGATCGCGGTCGATGCCGGTGGCAATGTCATCGTCGGCGATTCCGGCAATCACAATGTACGCAAGATCAGTGCTGCCGGCGTCGTCACGACCGTGTCCGGTTTTGCCAACAGTCCGAAGTACAAAGATGGCATGGCGCCCGATGCGCTGTTCTATGGACCGGACCAATTGACCATCGATGGCGGCGGCAATGTCTACCTGTTGGATGATTCGACGCTTAACAATTCTGGATTGTGGAACGTGGAGCCGATACGCGTGCGTAAGATCGCGCGGTCCGGCGCCGTGACGACGGTGGTTTTGCCTGCGGACCCGGGAAATGTGGCCAAGGGGAGTCCGTTAATCTATCCTGCGATGCCCATGGCGATCGTGGCCGATGCCGCCGGCAACCTTTACGTCAGCGCCAATGTGATTACCGAGATCGACAACTGTCACAGCGTACATAACGACTGCCCGATGGTGGTCCGGACGGCGGTGCGCAAGATTGCTCCGGACGGCAGCGCCACGACACTGGCGGCGGTGTCCGAGGGCGACACATCCGGCCGGCTGCCGCGCTCGATGGCGCGCAACCCGCCCGCCGGGATCGCCGTCGATGGCGCCGGCAACGTCTATCTGGCCGACACCTATAATCACCAGGTATTGAAGGTCACGCCGAACGGCGCGGTGACAACGCTCGCCGGCAGCGTGCAGGGCGCGGCGGACGGGCAGGGGACAGCGGCGCGTTTCTCGTCGCCGACCAGACTCGTCGCCGATGCCGCCGGCAATGTATACGTGGTCGACAGCGGCAACTACACGGTACGTAAAATCGCGCCGGACGGCACCGTCACCACCGTGGCCGGCACGGCCGGCAGGAATGAGCTGGTGCTGGGCGCCTTGCCGGGCAGCCTGACCGAGATCGGCGGTATCGCGCTCGATGCTCAAGGCAACCTGTATGTGACTCTGTCCAACGGCGTGTTGAAGATCGCAAGATAACGCGGCCTTGCGGTGCGGTTCAGTAATACAAGGGAAAATTTGGATGAAAATGACCGATAGCCGTTTTTCGCTGCCCCGCACGGTATGCGCCTCGACCCTGTGTGCCCTTGTATTGAGCGCTTGCGGCGGTGGCGGCGGAGCGGCGTCGCTGTTGGGGAGCGACCCGGCAACCGCTCCGGTGCCGCTGCCTGATCCACCCGTAACGCCAGTACCCGACCCGACGCCCGCGCCCTCGACAGGCGCCCCGCTGATCTCGGCGCAACCCGCCAGCCAGGCGGTCGCCGCCGGCGCTGCCGTCACCTTGTCCGTCACCAGCGGCGGCGCCGCGCCGCTCGCTTACCAGTGGACGCGCAATGGCGTGCCGGTGGCCGGCGCCACCGCGGCCAGTTACACGCTGCCATCGGCGCAGCCGGCGGACAATGCCGCGGTCTGGCGCGTCGTCGTGCGCAATGCGCTGGGCGCCGCGACCAGCGCGCCGGCGCTGCTGACCGTGGGTGGCGCCGGCATGCGCCCGCTGGCGGGACTGCTGGACAGCCGGCGCGAGACGGCCGGTCTGCATACCTTCGATTTCCCGGTCGGTATCGTCGGCGATGGCAAAAACGGTTTTTATGTGTCGGCCAGCGACAGCATCCAGCGCGTCTCGGCGGGCGGGCAGGTGACGCGGGTCGCCACCGTCCCCGGCTGCGTGTTTTACCAGGGCGCCGTGGACAAGAACGGCGACCTGTTCGTCCCGTGCTACAACGCGATTTATAAAGTGACGCAGCTTGGCGCCGTCAGCCTGGTGGCGGGCAACCAGCAAGTCTATGGCAACGTCGACGGCATCGGCGCGGCTGCCCGTTTCAGCAGCCCGGCCGCCGTCGCTTTCGACAGCAAGGGGATCTTGTATGTCGCCGATGGCGGCTATGGCGTGGTGCGCAAGATCGATGGGAGCGGGCGCGTGACGACGTTCGTCGGCAACCCGGCATTGACGGCGCCGAAAGACGGCACCGGCCCGGCCGCCGGCTTCGGCGGCATGCAGGGCATCGTCATCGATGCGCACGACCTGATATATGTCAGCGACAGCGAAACCGTGCGCACGATCACGCCGGCCGGTGTGGTGACGACGCTGGCCGGCCAGGCGCGTGCGCGCGGCTGGGCCGATGGCGCCGGCGCGGCGGCGCGCTTCAACAATCCGCGCGGGCTGGGTGTCGACGCCGCGGGCAATGTCTATCTGGCCGATACCGACAATAACGTCATCCGCAAGATCACGCCGGGCGGTGATGTCAGTACTGTCGCCGGCCGTTATGAACAGTCGGGTTCCGCCGACGGCGCCGGCAGCCTGGCCTCGTTCGCCGCACCCTTTGCCGTGGCGGCGGGCAGCGACGGCAACCTGTACGTGGCCGATACGTTTAATGACACCGTCCGCAGGGTGACGCCGGCAGGCGTCGTCAGCACCTTGGCCGGCACGCCGACCAACCCGGCATCGAGCGGCTCGATCAATGGATTGGGGCAGGAGGCGCGCTTCGACGATCCGAGGGGGATCGTCATCGATGCCGCAGGCAACCTGCTCCTCGGCGATTTCGGCAACCATGATGTGCGCAAGATCAGTCCCTCCGGCGACGTGACGACGGTTGCCGGTTTCGCCAACAGCCCTAATTACAGGGATGGCATGGCGCCCGACGCGCTGTTTTATGGACCGGACGAGTTGACTATCGATGGCGGCGGCAATGTCTACCTGCTCGACAAGGCGCCGCCCGGCTATGGGCAGCCGAACCGTGTGCGCAGGATCGCCGCGACCGGCGCCGTGACGACGGTCGCCATGCCTTCGGACCCGTTGAATGTGCTGTATCCGGCCGGCTCGCAGGAATACCCGGCCGTGCCGACGGCGATCGCCGCCGATGCGGCCGGCAACCTGTATGTCGGCGCCAACGCGACAGGTTCCAGTTTTTGCACGCCGCATATCCCGTGTTCATCCCTGGCCCGCACCACCGTGCGCAAGATCGCGCCGGACGGCACGGTGACGACACTGGCCGCTTCGCCGCACGGGAACAATCCCGGCAGCCTGCCCGTTTCGCTTGCCAGCTATCCGCCGGCCGGGATGGCGGTCGACGGCGCCGGCAATGTCTACCTGGCCGATACGCACAATCACCGGATACTGAAAATCGCGGCCAATGGCGCGGTGACGACGCTTGCCGGCAGCGTGCAGGGTGCGGCGGACGGGCAGGGGGCAGCAGCGCGCTTCTCGTCGCCGACCAAACTCGTCGCCGATGCCGCCGGCAGCATTTACGTGCTCGACAGCGGCAACTACACGGTGCGGAAAATCGCACCGGACGGCATGGTCACCACCGTGGCCGGCACGGCCGGCAGGAATGAACTGGTGCTGGGCGTCTTGCCGGGCAGTCTGACCGCGATCGGCGGCATCGCGCTCGACGGCCAGGGCAATCTGTATGTCACGCTGTCCAATGGCGTGATCCGGATGGCGCGGCCTTGAGCGGCGGGGGCGATGCTGGTGCGGGCCGATACATGCGCGTAAAATAGCTTTTTTTATCATTCCGGCTGCGCTTGCGCAGCCCACGCATCCGCCATGACTGTCGTCC
This sequence comes from Pseudomonadota bacterium, assembly GCA_040389645.1. Taxonomy (GTDB): domain Bacteria; phylum Pseudomonadota; class Gammaproteobacteria; order Burkholderiales; family Burkholderiaceae_D; genus Rugamonas. The sequence continues at coordinate 43,248 of JAZJZT010000051.1, forward strand.
GCACCCGTTTTGCCCCCAGCCCGACCGGCTTCCTTCACCTTGGCGGCGCCCGCACGGCGCTGTATTCCTGGGCCTATGCACGCCACTTCGGCGGCACCTTCGTGCTGCGCATCGAAGACACCGACGTCGAGCGCTCGACGCCGGAAGCCGTGCAGGCGATCATCGACGGCATGAAATGGCTGGGGCTGGACCACGACGAAGGCCCGTTCTACCAGATGCAGCGCATGGACCGTTATCGGGAAGTGGTGGCGCAGATGCTGCAGGAAGGCACCGCCTATTTATGCTATTCGTCGCCCGAGGAAGTCGAGGCGATGCGCGAGCGCATGCGCGCGGCCGGCGACAAGCCGCGCTACGACGGCACCTGGCGTCCGGAAGAAGGGAAGACCCTGCCCGCCGTGCCGGCCGACCGCAAGCCGGTGGTGCGTTTCAAAAATCCGCTCGATGGCGATGTGACGTGGGACGACGTCGTCAAGGGCACGATCACGATCTCGAACCGGGAACTGGATGACCTGGTGATCGCGCGCCCGGACGGCACGCCGACCTATAACTTCTGCGTCGCCGTCGATGACTGGGACATGCAGATCACCCACGTGCTGCGCGGAGACGACCACGTCAACAACACGCCGCGCCAGATCAACATCCTGCGCGCGATCGGCGCGCCGCTGCCACAATATGGCCACCTGCCGATGATCCTCGGTTCCGACGGCCAGAAACTGTCGAAGCGTCACGGCGCCGTCAGCGTCATGGAATACCCGGCGCAAGGCGTGCTGCCGGAAGCGATGCTCAATTACCTGGCGCGCCTGGGCTGGAGCCACGGCGACGATGAAGTGTTTTCGATGCAGCAGTTCTGCGAATGGTTCAACCTGGAACATTTGACGGCGTCGGCCGCGCAGTTCAACCACGAAAAGCTGGCGTGGCTGAACAACCACTGGATCAAGCAGGCCGACAATGCGCGCCTGGCGGAACTGGCGAAACCGCGCATGCTGGAAGCGGGCGCGCAATTCGACGGCGCGCCGGACCTGGCCGTGGTGCTGGGCTTGATGAAGGAGCGCGCCAATTCGATCAATGAACTGGCCGACGGTGCGCTGTTGTTCTTCCGCGAACCGCAGCCGGACGCGGCGCTGCTGGCGCAGCATCTGACCGACGCCGTCAAGCCGGCGCTGGCGACGTTCGCCGAGCGCATCGCGACGGTCGACTGGAGCAAGGAATCGATCGCGGCGATGATCAAGGAAGTGCTGGCCGCGCACGCGCTGAAAATGCCGCAGATCGCGATGCCGCTGCGCCTGATCGTCACCGGCCAGTTGCAGACGCCGGCGATCGATGCCGTGCTGCAGGTCTTCGGGCGCGACGCGGTGGCCGCGCGCGTGGCGAAGTACCTGTAATCTTTTTGCGCGGTCGGGCGCTAAAGTTGCAAAACAGTATTTGCATTCCGCCGACCCTCTGCTATACTCCTGTTTCTTCGCAAACGGGGGTATAGCTCAGCTGGGAGAGCGCTTGCATGGCATGCAAGAGGTCAGCGGTTCGATCCCGCTTACCTCCACCAAGTCTGCGCAGGGAAGAAGAAGGCAGTACAAATAGTAGTAACAGCAGTTCCAGGTCCCCATCGTCTAGAGGCCTAGGACATCACCCTTTCACGGTGAGTACGGGGGTTCGAATCCCCCTGGGGACGCCAGGATAAAGCAGCAACGGGAGCGACAAGTCCCGCACCAATATTGTCCCTATCGTCTAGAGGCCTAGGACATCACCCTTTCACGGTGAGTACGGGGGT
>JAZJZT010000052.1:0-251980 GCA_040389645.1 Pseudomonadota bacterium
GGTTCGAGTCCCTCCGTGGGCACCATCTACCGGATACGCAGAAAACGCCGCAGACCTTATAAAGTCTGCGGCGTTTTTTCTTGTGCGCGCCGTTTATTTGGACAGCGCCGCGCGCACTGCCTCTTCCAGCGCGATGGTCGGACGGCCGATCAATTTGCCCAGCGTACCGCTGTCATCCTGCAATCCCCCCTGCGCCGCCCCGGCGTCGGAATCCGACAGCAAATCCGCAACCCATTCCGGCAAGCCCAGTCCCAGCAACATCGCCCTGTATTCCTGTGGCGGCAGATCCCGGTACACGACCGGCTTGCCGGCTTGGCGCGACAACTCGGCCGCCAGTTCGGCCAATGTGAAACTGTGGTCGCCGGCCAGTTCATAGACCGGCGCCGGCGCGGCGTCGCTGGCGAGTACGGTGACCGCCGCCGCCGCGTAATCGGCACGCGCCGCAGCCGAGATCCGTCCCTCCTTCGCGCTGCCTACGATCGCGCCATGTTCCAGCGCCTTGCCCAGGCCGCCGGTGTAATTCTCGGCATACCAGCCATTGCGCAAGATCGTATAAGGCAGGCCGGACGCGCGAATCGCCTGTTCGGTGGCGACGTGCTCGGAGGCCAGCGCCAGCGGGGACGTATCGGCATGCAGCAAACTCGTATATGCCAGCAATTCGACGCTGGCGCGAGCAGCCGCGTCGACGACATTGCGGTGTTGTGGCGCGCGTTGTCCCACTTCGCTCGATGAAATCAGGAGCACCTTGCGCGCGCCGTGGAATGCGCTGTCGAGCGAGGTGGGATCGTTGTAGTCGGCCTTGCGCACCTGCACGCCGAGCTCGGCGAAATCGGCCGCCTTGGCCGGGTCGCGCACGGCGGCGACGATGTTCGAGGCGGAGGTCGTTTTCAACAAGCCGGAAATGACCAGTCGGCCCAGTTGGCCGGTAGCGCCGGTAATGACGATCATGGGAAAATCCTTTCGTTTGTGGTTGGGATAAACCATCATAAGGTCTATACTTACAAATTGTAAGTACGCACCTTTTAGTAAGTATCATCAGTGAATACGATCGGATCGACATGAGCAGCAATACCGGCAAGACCCTGCGCGCCACCCTGGCCGAACAGAACGAGGCCCGGCGCGGCCAGTTGATGGTGGCGACCTGCCCGTCGCGCGCCGTGCTGAGCCACGTCACCAGCCGCTGGGGCGTGCTGGTGCTGGTGGTGCTGCTCGAACGCATGCGCCGCTTCAGCGAATTGCGGCGCGAAGTGGGCGGCGTCAGCGAAAAAATGCTGGCGCAGACGCTCGACGCGCTGGTCGGCGACGGCTTCGTGCTGCGCGATGCGCACCCGGTGATTCCGCCACGCGTCGAATACAGCCTGACGCCGATGGGACGCGAAATCGCGCTGCACCTGGAAACGCTGGTCGACTGGATCGAGGGCAATTACCCGCGCATCGCCGCCGCGCGTGCCGACGGCGAGGTGCTCGATGCCGCTTCGGACGCCGCTTAAAGGGCGCGCAAGCCGCATAAAACCGGAGCGCGCCGGTATTTTGTTTGTTACTTGACAGCATCCTGTAATACACTGCACGTTCACTTTTCCGCATTATGGAATGGGGTATGAGTTCGACACAGCCAGTTAAGCTGAACACCATCTTGATCGTCACCGGCGCGCCATTCGACCTGGACGGGCTGCAGGTCGCGCTGGCCGACCACGGCTTGCGGGCATGCACCGTCAGCCGAGGCGACAGCGCGCTGGAAGCGGTAGGCGCCGGCGGCATCGCGCTGGTGCTGCTCGACGCGGCCCAGGCCGGCAGCGCGCGCTTCGAACTGTGCCAGCGCCTGGTCGCGGCATCCTCTTCCGGCACCCTGCCGGTGTTGCTGATGTCGGCCGCGCCGGACGATGACGAACAGGAGCGAGCAACGCTGGCCGGCGCCTCCGGTTACCTGCGCCTGCCGTTCGCCACCGCCGATGTGGTCGAAAAAATCCTGATCGAACTGACCGTGCACCATGCCTGGCCGGCGGCGCAGGACACGCTCGACCCGGATGCGCTGGAAATCCATTACCACACGCTGCTGGCCGGTTCGCCCGACAGCATCATGCTGTTCGACGCCGAGCACGGGCACCCGATCGACATCAACCACAGTGCCGAAAAACTGTTCGGCCGCAGCGCCGAGCAGTTGCGCACGATGCGCCTGGAAGAACTATGTCCGCCGTTCCAGCCGGACGGCCGGCCATCGGCGCAGGCGGTGCAGGAATTGATCCGCAAGGTACTCGGCGGAGAAATCCGCGTCTTTCCGATGAGTTTCCGGCACAGCGGCGGCAACCGGGTCGATTGCGAGATCCGCCTGGTCATGCTGAACAAGGATAACCGCCGCCTGTACCACATGCGCCTGGTCGACGTCAGCGGCCACCGGCTGGCCGAGGCGCTGCGCGTGGGCCAGAACAAGCTGCTCGAAATGATCGCCAGGGGCGCGCCGCTGCGCGATACGCTGGACCGCCTGATGCTGCTGATCGAAGCCCAATCTCCGGGCGTGCTGTGTTCGACCTTGCTGCTCGACAGCGACGGCTGCACGATGCGCACCGGCGCCGGCCCCAGCCTGCCGGCCGACTACATGGCCGCGATCGACGGCATCCGCATCGGCCCGACGGTCGGTTCCTGCGGCACCGCGATGTATCGCAAGGAAACCGTGATCGCCAGCGACATCCAGTCCGACCCGCTGTGGGCGCCGTATGCGCCGGTTGCCGCCGCGTACGGCTTGCGGGCCTGCTGGTCGATGCCGATCCTGCTCGACGAAGACACGATATTGGGCACCTTCGCCATGTATTTCCGCGAAGTGCGCAGTCCCAGCGCGGACGACCAGCGCCTGACCGGCGTGGCGACCCACCTGGCCGGCATCGCGATCGCCCGCACCCGGCACGAAGAGGAATTGCTGCGCCACCGCGGCCACCTGGAAGAACTGGTGGCCGCGCGCACCGCCGAACTGCTGCGCGCGAAGGAACAGGCCGAACTGGCGAACGAGGAACTGGCGACGGCGCTGGAAAACCTGAGCATGACGCAGGATGAACTGGTGCGGCGCGACAAGCTCGCCGCGCTGGGTGCGCTGGTCGCGGGCGTGGCGCACGAATTGAATACGCCGATCGGCAATAGTTTGGTGGTGGCCGGCGCGATGGCCGAGCGCACCCGCATGCTGCGCCAGGAAACCGCCACCGGCCTGCGCCGCTCGACGCTGGAAAACTACCTGGAGCAGGCCGGCGAAGCGAACGACATCATGCTGCGCAACCTGGACCGCGCGGCCAGCCTGGTCACCAGCTTCAAGCAGATCGCGGTCGACACCGACAGTACGCAGCGGCGCCGCTTCCATCTCGACCACTTCATCGCCGAACTGGTGCTGCCGCTGCACGCGACGGTCAAGCATGCGCGCATCGAAGTGCGGCAAGCGGTCGCTCCCGACCTGGAACTGGACAGCTATCCCGGCCCGCTCGGCCAGGCGCTGGGCAACCTGTTCGAAAACGCCATCGTGCACGGCTTCGCCGGACGCGCCAACGGCCGCATCGAGATCCGCGCCGCGCGCGCCGGCAACGGCGACATCGAACTGTCGCTGGCCGACGACGGCGTCGGCATCCCGCCCGAGCACCAGGGGAAGATTTACGATCCCTTCTTCACCACCAAGCTCGGTTCCGGCGGCTCCGGACTGGGCTTGTATGTGACGCACAACATCGTCACCGGCGTGCTCGGCGGACGCATCGACGTGGGCAACGCTCCCGATGGCGGCGCCGTGTTTACGATGCGGCTGCCGGCCGTGGCCCCGTTATGAATTCCATCAAAACCCGTACCGCCGGCCTGCTCCTGCTGCTATGCTGCAACGGTCTGTCCGCCGCGCCGGCTCCCTGGTATTGGTGGGTCAGCAAGATCGACGGCGCGCGCTCCTGTTCGCAAACACCGCTGGGACCGGGCTGGGAGCAACTGCCCAGGGCCTATAAAGATAGCCGTTGCGAAAAATTAGTAGTTGCTAAATAATGAGGCCATAACAACAGCCGGAAGGCGCAGATTCCCACACCAGCATGAAGTTTTTGGAAAGCAGTACCCGCATCCATTCAAACTGAGGAGACCACATGTTTACGAATCCCGAACAATTTGCATCTGCCACCAAAGCCCTCTTCGAATTTCAGCTGGAAACCTTCAATACCCTGACCAGCAAGGCCGTGCAAGGCGTGGAACAAGTGGTGGCGCTGAACCTGGCCACCGCCAAGTCGGGCGTCGAAAGCAGCATGGCGACCAGCAAGGAAATCAGCCAGGCGCGCGATCCGAAAGCGGTACTGGCAGTGGCCGCCGCCAAGGTGCAGCCCGGCGTGGCCGACGCCGCCGCCTACAACCAGCAACTGGGCGGCATCATCGCCGACATCCGCGAAGAATTCACGCGCGCCGCCGACGCCCACATGACGGAAGCGAAAAGCACGCTCAGCGCGCTGATCTACGACGTCACGAAAAACGTGCGTCCCGGCTCGGAAAACGCGGTACAGATCGTCAAGACGGCGATCGACAATGCCTTCGCCGGCTATGAGCAGGTGACCAACGCCACCCGCCAGGCCGTCGCCAACGTCGAAGCGCAAATCGCCAAGGCATCGGCCATCGTCGAACAGCCGGAAGCGGCCGCCAAGGCATCCAAAAAATAAGGTTCTTCACGGATTGGCGGAACGCCACCGAAAACCAGCGGCAAAACCAGGGGTCAGACCCATGGGTCTGACCCCTGCCCTTGCATCTGGTTTGAGTTCAAAAATTAAGTCCCCGCCGGCGCGCCTGCACAAAAGCTGTGCAGGCGCGTCGCAGACGCTATAAACTGTATGCAAATACAGTCTTTATGCGTCGCAATGATCAAAGTTCTTGAAAACGAGTTTTATTACCTGGACAACTTTCACCAGGTACTGGCATGGATAGGCGGGCGTTATGCCGACCTGCTGACCGCCGACGAACGCAGTTTCATCGACCACTTCCCCCGATTACCCCGTCCTTCCCGCGCGCTGTTCGTGCGCATGGTGATGCGCAAGGGTCAGTTATTCCGCGCCAGTAAGCTCGTCTACGCTGAAATCGGCTGCACCCATGCGGCGGCGATGCCACTGGCTTCGCTCGGCTGGATCGATGCCGATCCGGTACTCACGCTCGACCAGTTGTTCGACCTGCTGCAAAAACCGGAAATCGGTAAACTTTTTCATTTACAGCCGCACGAAAAAAGCGCGCGCAAGGCCGAGCAGCTGGCGGCGCTGCGCGAACGGCACGATGGCGCGCACCGCTTCTCGGCCTGGTACCAGGAATCGGGCGACCATGCCTACCACTTGCTGGTGCAGGACCTGTGCGACCGGCTGCGCCTGATCTTCTTCGGCAATTACCACCAGGACTGGTCGGAATTCGTGCTGTCCGATCTCGGCGTCTACAAGTTCGAAAAGGTCGACATCTCTCCATCGGCGCGCGGCTTCCGGAGCCGGCGCGATATCGAAGATTACCTGGAATTGCACCGCTGCCGCGAACGTTTTATGGCCGACGAAGCGCCGGCCGACGTCATGCGCGACATGCCGCCTCCCGCTGCCGGCAACGAGTGGTTGAGCAGCCGGCGCGACAAATTGCTGTTCCAGATGGCGCAGCAGCTGGAAAAACTGCGTGACTGGGACGGCGCCCACGCGATCTACGCCGTTTGCTCCTATCCGGGCGCGCGGGCGCGCGCCATCCGCGTGCTGGAAAAACAGGAAAATTATGCCGCCGCCCACGATTGCCTGCTGCGCGCCGAACAGCAGCCGGAAAGCGAAGCCGAGCGCCAGCAATTGCTGCGCATCGCGCCGCGCCTGCGCCGCAAGCTCGGCCACGCGCGCCTGCCGGTCGTCAAACCGGCGCCGGTCGCGCGGCTCGACCTGTGCCTGCCGATGCCGGAAGCGGACTGGCATGTCGAAGGCGTGGTGCGCGATCACCTGGCGCGTGGCGACGCACCCGTCTATTACGTCGAAAACACGCTGATCAATTCCCTGTTCGGCCTGCTGTGCTGGGACGCGATTTTTTGTCCGATCCCGGGCGCCTTCTTCCACCCCTATCACCACGGCCCGGCCGACCTGCACAGCGCCGACTTCCAGCGCCGCCGCGCACAACAGTTCGACGCCTGCCTGGCGCAGCTCGACGACGGCAGCTATGCCGACACAATACGGCGCAATCTCGCCGCCAAGGCCGGCATCTCGTCGCCGTTCGTCTACTGGGGCATCCTGGACGGGGAGCTGCTGGAACTGGCGCTGGCCTGCATCCCGGCCGCGCACCTGCGCAAATGGTGCGAGCGCATCCTGCTCGACATCAAGGCCAACCGCAGCGGCTTCCCGGATCTGATCCAGTTCTGGCCGGCCGAAAAACGCTACAACATGATCGAAGTGAAGGGACCGGGCGACCGCCTGCAGGACAGCCAGTTGCGCTGGATCGATTACTGCGCCGAACACGGGATGCCGGTCGCCGTGTGCTACCTGCAATGGAGCGCATAGGCATGGGCAATTACACCGTCGCCGTGCGCGCGCTGTGCGAATTCACGGCCAAGGCGGGCGATCTCGATCTGCGCTTCACGCCGACGCCGAGCGCGCAGGAAGGTATCGCAGGCCATGCCCTTGTCGCTTCGCGCCGCGCCGACGATTACGAAAAGGAGATCAGCCTGGCCGGCGATTGCGGCCCGCTGCGCGTGCGCGGCCGCGCCGACGGTTACGATCCGCGCCAGAACCAGCTCGAAGAAATCAAGACCTACCGCGGCGACTTGACCCGCATGCCGGACAACCACCGCCAGCTGCACTCGGCGCAATTAAAAATTTACGGGTACCTGCTGTGCCAGGCGCGCGGCCTGGCCAAAGTGCGCCTGGCGCTGGTTTATTTCGACATCGGCAGCCAGAAGGAAACGCTGTTCACGGAAGACGCCGACGCCGGCGCGCTGCAGTCTTATTTTGAACGGCAGTGCGCCCTGTTCCTGGCCTGGGCCGAACAGGAAATCGCGCACCGCGCCGCGCGCGACGCCGCACTGAACACGCTGCGCTTTCCGCATGCATCCTTCCGTCCTGGCCAGCGCGAACTGGCCGAAGCGATGTACAAGGCCAGCACCCGCGCTTGCGCCCTGCTCGCGCAGGCCCCCACCGGCATCGGCAAGACCGTCGGCAGCCTGTTCCCGTTATTGAAAGCGGGCGCCGCGCACGGACTCGATAAGATCTTTTTCCTGGCCGCGAAAACTTCGGGACGCCGCCTCGCGCTGGACGCGGTGACGACGATCCGCGCCGGCGCGCCGACCCTGCCGCTGCGCACGCTGGAACTGGTGGCGCGCAGCACCGCCTGCGAGCATCCGGACAAGGCGTGTCACGGCGAATCGTGCCCGCTGGCGCGCGGCTTTTATGACCGCCTGCCCGCCGCGCGCGCCGCCGCGCTGGCGCTGCCCTTGCTGGACAAGGCCGCCGTGCGCGAAGTCGCGCTGGCGCACCAGGTCTGCCCGTATTATCTGACCAGCGAACTGGCACGCTGGGCCGACGTCATCGTCGGCGACTATAACTATTATTTTGACGGCAGCGCGATGCTGTACAGCCTGACGGTGCAGAACGACTGGAAGGTCAGCGTGCTGGCCGACGAGGCGCACAACATGGTGGCGCGCGCACGCAAGATGTATTCGGCCGAACTGGAACACGCGGGCTTGCGCATGCTGCGCAAGACGGCGCCGGAAGCGCTGAAAAAAACGCTGGACCGCGTGCACCGCCAATGGAGCGCGCTGGAAAAGGAGCAAGAGGACGAATACCGCGTCTGCCCCGAACTGCCGGACAAGCTGATGGGCGCTCTGCAAACGGCGGCCACCGCGATCGGCGATTACTATGCCGAACATCCGGCCCATGTCGACGCCGAACTGCAGCGCTTTTATTTCGACGTCCTGAACTTCGCGCGCCTGGCCGAAAGTTTTGGCCAGCACTCGCTGTTCGACATCACATTGAGCGGCACGGCCGCACGCAGCAACTCGGTGCTCTGCATCCGCAATATCGTGCCCGCCCCCTTCCTCAAGCCACGCTTCGAAGCGGCCCATTGCAGCGCGCTGTTTTCCGCCACGCTCAGTCCATGGAATTATTACAGCGACACGCTGGGCATGCCAGACAACACCGCCTGGGTCGATGTCGAATCGCCGTTCATCGCCGAACAATTGTCGGTGCGCGTGGCCGGCCACATCTCGACGCGCTACCAGCACCGCGACCGTTCGCTGGCGCCGATCGCCGAACTGATGGGAGCACAGTTCACGCGCCAGCCGGGCAACTACCTCGCCTTCTTCAGCAGCTTCGATTACCTGGAAAAGGCCGCCGCGCAATTTGAAGCGCGCCACCCCGGGATACCCATATGGCGCCAGGCGCGCCGCATGGATGAAGGCGAGCGCGAAGCCTTCCTGGCGCAATTCACGGACACCAGCAGCGGCATCGGTTTCGCGGTGCTGGGCGGCTCCTTCGGCGAAGGCATCGACCTGCCCGGCGCGCGCCTGATCGGCGCCTTCATCGCCACGCTCGGCCTGCCGCAACTGAACCCCGTCAACGAGCAGGTGCGCCTGCGCATGGACGCCATCTTCGGCGCCGGCTACGACTACACGTACCTGTATCCCGGCATCCAGAAAGTGGTGCAGGCAGCCGGACGCGTGATCCGCACCCAGTCCGACCGCGGCACCGTCTACCTGATCGACGACCGCTTTGCCCGCCCCGAAGTGCAAGCGCTGCTCCCCGCCTGGTGGCGCATCGCCGCCCCCGCCCCCTCCACCAACAAGTCAACAACGCAGGCCTGACCCCACCCCTGGGGTCAGGCCTGCGTTGATGACTTGTTTGATTGCTCCAATCCATGGATTCAAGCCAGTGCTGGCGCTCCTGCTATGGGGTCAGGCCTGCGTTATTGTGTTGTTGCGAGGCTGCTTGCGCGGCAAAACCAAACAACGCAATAACGCACGCCTGACCCCAGGGGTTAGCAACGGACATTCCAGGCAGTCAGTTCGGGGCCGCGCTTGCGCACCGAGACGGTGGCGTGGCCGCCACGATCGCTGCGGTAGGCGAGCTGGTACAGTTGGTCGGCGCCGACATCGATCGATACCAGTTTGAAGTTGTGGGCGCGCTGCGCTGCGCATTGGGTATTGCCGGCAAAGAGCAGGCGCGCGCCTTGCAGCAGGGAGGCCTGCTGTTCGAGCATCGTCACGATGTCGCGCTCGGCCAGCGTGTGCTTCAATTCCACGCGCTCTTGCACGACGCCGCAATCGCGCGCGCGGTCCAGCCAGGCGTATTGACGGTCCACGCCATTCTCTCTCCAGCGCCGCGCGCGTGCATCGTAGCGGTAGTCGCTGCGGGTGGTCAGGCACAGGGACCAGGCCGCACGCTGCGGTGGGCTTTCCGCCCAGGCGTCGATGCGCCATTCTGCTCCTTCGCGCCGGATCTCGAACCTGGGTCGCAGGGCCACGCCTGGCCGCAGTTGTTGCAGGTAGGCTTGCAGCGACGCGGTTTCCGCTTCACTGGCGACACGCGTTTGCGCATGCGCGGCGGCGGCAGCCACCAGCATGGCGGACCATGGCAGGAACAGTACTTTCAATTTCAATCGTGCCTCCGTGTCATGGCGTAACGATACGCGGATTTTTTACATGACGACAGCTCAAAAAAAACCCGCACCATGCGGTGCGGGTCGTTCGGTGCAAGGACGTTCAGGCAGCCTGGCTGGCCGATGGACGTCCCTTGATTTCATTGTGGTACTTGGCCTTCGCCGCCGCTTTCTTGACAGCTTCGCTGGCGATATTGGCTTGCTTGATGCGCTTCTTTTCTTCCTTGCTGCGGTGCTGCGCGACGTCTTTGTTGCCGATACGGTTGGTCATGCTGTTCTCCTTCAGGACCGGTTGTTGCCACTCATTTCACTCATTTTTTGATCCATCATCAGCAGCCCCCAACCCAGTTGCCGGCGGATTTCTTCCGGTGTTGGAGGTGGTTTGACTTCCTGCGAACGACGTTCCAGATATTCCCGCACCACGTACTTTGATGGATGATTAGCGTGTGTCATGATGATCTCCGATATACACATCAAACATTGCCAGTAGCAGATGTCGGGACTGGCACTCGACTTAAGAATTGGTGCCGATACTCGAGGCTACCGGCTCACCTGTGGAAGCCTGTACATGCTGCGGTTCTCGCTGCACTGTTCATCCATCCCACGAGTCCATAATAAGCCTGCACGTGTGGCGAAACCGTACGCTAACACACACTTTTCTCACCAATAGTTTGAGATGGATCATTACCATGTAGGACTACATGCCATGATTCAGAGTTTGCGTTGCAGGAACTCCAGGAAGCAGCTGATTCTTTGCGCGAGTTGCGTATTGCGGTAATAAACGGCGTGGATTTGCTGGCGGTATCCGGTCGAAAAATCCTGCAGCAACGGCACCAGTCGGCCGGCCGCGATATCGGCGCGCGTCATGAAATCGGCCAGGCAGACGATGCCCTGCCCGGCCAGCGCCAACTGGCGCAAGGTCTCGCCGCTCGAAGCGGACAGGGCCGGCGCGATCGGCCAGCTATTGCCGCCGGCATGACGCAGCGGCCACGCGTTACCCTGTTCATATTGAACGAAGCCAAGCAGCGTATGGCTTGCCAGGTCTTGCGGTGCAGTCGGCGTGCCGCAGCGGTGCAGATAGTCCGGGCTGGCCAGCACGTGCAGCGCGCTCGAACTGAGGGCGCGCGCGTGCAGCGTCGAATCGGCCAGCGCGCCGATGCGGATCGCGATATCGGTGCGGTGTTCGATCAGGTCCGCGATCTGGTCGTTGCTGGTCAGCTCGAGCCGGATGTCGGGATACATGGCGCGAAATTCAGCCACGTGCGGCACCACGCAGTGGAGCATGAACGGCGAGGCGGCATCGATGCACAGGCGGCCGGCGGGTTTTTGGCGCCGCATGCGGATCGCATCCTCGGCCGCTTCCATCGCATCGAGTATCGCGCGCGCCCGTTCCAAAAATAACTGCCCTTCTTCCGTCAACTCCATGCGGCGCGTGGTACGCGTCAACAGCGACGTCGCCAGTTTTTCTTCCAGGCGCGCCAGCGCGCGGCTGATACCGGACGTGGTCTGGCCCAGGTGCGCCGCCGCGGCGCTCAGCGTGCCGCTATCGATCACGGCGACAAAAATTTTCAGATCATCGGAATGGATATCCACTGGCGCCCCGGCTGCAAAGATGCGGCGATTATAAGTGATCCGCCTGGCCCGGCCGCCAAGACCGGCCAGGCACGCTCGCAGCGCATGACTTGCAAAACATGAGCATCCGAACACATTACATTAATGAATTAATTTCGCATGATGCCCTGCTACATTTTGATAGTTATCAAATAGGAAAAATTATCTTTTCAGCATGATATTGAAGATGATTTGCAGCATCCTTTCTGACGACAAACGCGTTATAACTGGGAGTACCACTCAATATCATTAAGGGGTATCACGCAATGATGAAAAAAGTTTTATTCAATAACCTTGCCGGATCACTATTGTTATCGGCCGGCGTGCTGGCCAGTTCCGCCGCCAGCGCCGAAGTACTGACCTTCGATGCCGCCGGCAATGCCACTTTCGGCGCCGTGCACGCCGCGCCGGGCAGTTACCTGGATGAGTACCTGTTCAAGGTCTCGCCGGAAAACCTGGCGTGGCCGAGCGGCAGCGCCGTGGTCGGCAAGGCGCTGGTCGGCGCCAGCCGCCTGGCGAACTATGGCATCAGCAATGTCGCCTTCTTCCGCCTCAATGCCGACAGTTCGCGCACCACGCTGGCCGGCGACTTCAGCGGCGGAGGCACAGTCGAGTTTTTCCCGGACGACGTGCTCTCTTCCGGCCGCTATGGTTTCCTGGTCACCGGCAATACCACACTGGACGGCACCGGCGGCTCGTACGCCGGCAGCCTGAACCTGCTCACCACGCCGGTGCCGGAACCTGCGACCTACGGCATGCTGGTCGCTGGCCTCGGCGTACTGGCGTTGACGGCGCGCCGCAAACGCAAGGGTAAGCAGGACTGATCGTTCCGCTGTGCATTGCTGAAAAAACCCGCCGCGGCGGGTTTTTTTATCGCCCGGCGCAGTCGGCAAAGCCACGATGAAAAATATGCATGGTTGCGGCAGGATTTGTTACTATCGCGACACTAAAACCCAACAGGAGGAAGTATGTTGCAACAAAAGACCGCCCAACTCATGGCTGCGGTATGGGGCATGTTCATGATTGCCACAGCCAATGTGCATGCTCAAGAGGCAACGCAAAAGCTGGCCAACGTTTCCCTACTTGCAACTGGCGGCACCATTGCCGGCAGCGGCGCCAGCAGCACCACCACGATCGGTTACACCGCCGCCACCGTCGGCGTGCAGCAATTGATACGAGCCGTGCCGGAACTGGCGAAGGTCGCCAACGTCAGCGGCGAGCAAGTATTCCAGATCGCTAGCGAAAGCATGACTAATGAACACTGGCTGACCCTGGGCAAGCGCGTCAATGCATTGTTATCTCAAAGCAATGTGGACGGCATCGTCATCACGCACGGCACCGATACGCTGGAAGAAACCGCATACTTTTTGAACCTGGTCGTGAAAAGCAAAAAACCGGTGGTGCTGGTCGGCGCGATGCGCCCATCGACCGCGCTGTCGGCCGACGGCCCGATCAACCTGTACAACGCCGTGCTGCTGGCGGCCAGTCCGGAAGCGGTCGGTAAAGGCGTGCTGGTCGCGATGGGCGACCAGATCCACGGCGCGCGCGACGTCAGCAAAACGAATACATCCACCCCGGACAGTTTTAAAACGCCGGAACTGGGCATGATGGGTTATATCCAGGGCGGTAAACCTTATTTTTATCACGTGTCGACCCGCAGGCACACGGTTGATACCGAATTCGATATTGGCAATCTGCAGACCCTGCCGCAAGTCGATATCGTCTACGGCTATGCCAATATGAACACCGTGGCGCTGGACGCCTTTATCGCCGCGGGTGCAAAAGGCATTATCCATGCCGGCACCGGCGACGGCAGCCTGGCCGCAAAGGTAAAACCGGGATTGAGCGCGGCACGCGAAAAAGGCGCGATCATCGTGCGTTCCAGCCGCGTCGGCCAGGGTATTGTCGCGCGCAATGGCGAAGCCAATGACGACCAGCTCGATTTTATCGTGTCCGATACCTTGAACCCGCAAAAGGCGCGCATCCTGCTGATGCTGGCTTTGACCAGGACTGGTAACACCAAGGATATTCAGCGCATGTTCTACAGTTATTGATATGGATGGCGGCTGCGGGCCCGAACTATAACGCGGCCGCAGCCGCAGAATCCCGGCGCACCGGTTCCGGTTGCGCTTTCAACACCGCTGCACTATCTGTCATTCCCTCTTTCTCAAAATCATGAAATAAGTGGTGCGGATATGCTTTCTCCGCTGCGCCGCCACGATATTTTCGAGAAAATAAAAACTCTTCTTTTGACACAGCTGATGACCGCGCTGTGCCTGCCATACCGCAGATACCGGCTTGCCGTATCGTCCCATATCGATGAACGAAACCAGGAGCAATACACCAATCTGGGGATTTCGAAGAAATTCCGCGCTGCGCTCGCACAGGAATTACATACGAAGCCGCTCTTTATTATCTTCGTACAAACGGATGAACAGTATTGAGCAGCGACCAGCAGACTTAACGTGCGATGACGCCCCAGATGAATCGCAGGGAAAACCGACGCTGGCTTGGCATCATCTTTAACCACAATATCAGATCTATCAGGCGTTGCGATAATCCGTAGGCATGTTTGAATATGCCGAGTGAGCGCGGTATTGCCAGGTTACCTGATCATCCTGGATTCTTTCCAATCAGCTGAAAATCACACCCGAGCCACTGCCCTCTTTTCCCCATCACTGCCATAAACACTCTGCCTCCCGCACAGCCTGCGTATTCGGCATCCCAACCATCGCCGCCATATTTATTTCATCGCGGTGGATCCCTCGATTGCCAATTTCTGTTTCTGAAAGCCATATCAAGCCAAATTTTGGCACAAAGGCGCCAAAATTCAGCTTGAATCCGGCGAACCGCCACAGGTAGATACCCGGTGAGCGTTTTTCCGGCAAACAATACGAAGGCGCTAAAAAGAAAGCAACGCAATTGCGAGCCAAGAGAAATGGCAGCCCTGAGTCTCGTACAGATTATCGATTTTAATTGGAAGGCTTGCACAGGCCACCGTCCATTTCGGTATGAAAGACGCGCATTCAAACAGCATCAAAGTATCTGGTTACCAGCGAATAAAACAAGTAGAGTGTATGAAGGAGCTGCGCCGCCAAGGGAATAAAATTTCAACGCCCTCACACGCAATCAATATTTCAGAGTGACCTGAGCAGGAAATCTGAGCAGTTGATATTAGCATCCGTCTCCGCGATGCACCAAAGCCAAATCTGGTCAAGCGGTCAAAGATACAGAATGGATTAACATGACTGATATTTCAGGCCATGGCTGGGGAAATATGCAACGCTGGAAAAGTAAAAAATGGCCTTCGACTCCCATTTCCAAGCGAATTCCAACTCGCCAAGCATGCTTCAAATTACCAGCCGGCGAAAAATCAATAGTTCTGCTTTCCAGAAAATTGATTTTACATGCGTGCATTGAAAATCGATTCCGGCATTACAGTCGATCCGGTGAGAATTTCAGCGAAGCATCAGCCTGAAATTCAGGTTCAACTTGCATTTTTTTTCGATCTTGCATGCGCGTGCGTGCCATGTGCAGACTCATTGCATATACCGAGACATATCGCTAGAGATTGGAAATATTTTCCAATCTTCCAATGACTGTTCGCATCGGCAGCATGATATCGATTGAATAAAATCTGAAATGAATGATAACTGACTAAAGCGGAGGCCTGTCAGCACAAACTCAGGTGTTTATTCGATTATCGATGCATGAACACGATCACGCATTTTCCCGCAACGTAATCGTAGTCATTCGGATGATTTCTCCTGTCACGCAAACCCTCTGAAAAATGGATCAGAAACGCTGCACAACACAGACGCCAAGAATAAGCGTGTAATCGAAACAGGAGTAAAGAGAAATGAAATACCAGGATGTTTGGCCTGCCCAACAGGAATCGAACCTGTGACCCTCAGCTTAGAAGGCTGATGCTCTATCCAACTGAGCTATGGGCAGTCAGAGAATATTTGACGCGCGGAATTGATTATGTTTCGCGGAAATGAAAAACGGGCTGTCTATTGACAACCCGTTTTAAAAGTTCTTGGTCGGAGTACAAGGATTCGAACCTTGGACCCCCTGGTCCCAAACCAGGTGCGCTACCGGGCTGCGCCACACTCCGATGAACGTATTATATTACCTGCCCCCCTATTCCGTCAATGGCAGGAAGTAACTCAGTTCACGCGGCCAGTTTGACCTCGACCTTGTCGGCGATGCGGCGCGCAAAACCGGCGCAGGCGTCCGCGTCGCGCGCTTCCACCATCACGCGGATCAGCGGTTCGGTGCCGGACGCGCGGATCAAGACGCGGCCGCTGTCGCCCAATTCGAGCTCGACCGCTTCCTTCTCCGCCACCATGGCCGGATTCTTTTGCCAGTCGAAACCGGCCGGCACGCGCACGTTGATCAAGGTCTGCGGGAACAGCACCAGCTCGGCCGCGCACTGCTCCAGCGTCTGGCCGCTGCGTTTCAGGGCCGACAGCACTTGCAGCGCAGAAATGATGCCGTCGCCGGTGGTATGCTTGTCCAGCGCCAGCAAGTGGCCGGAACCTTCTCCGCCGAGCAGCCAGCCGCGCTCCTGCATCACTTCCAGCACGTAGCGGTCGCCTACCTTGGCGCGAGCGAAACCAATCCCCTTTTCCTTGAACGCCACTTCCAGCGCCATGTTCGTCATCAAGGTGCCGACGGCGCCATCGACCTTGCCGGTGGCGACGCGGTCCATCACCATTACATACAGCAATTCGTCGCCATTATATAAACGGCCCTTGGCGTCGCACATGATCAGGCGGTCGGCGTCGCCGTCGAGCGCGATGCCGAGGTCGGCGTTATTCGCGATGACGGCGGCGGCCATCGCGGCCGGCGCGGTGGCGCCAAAGCCGTCGTTGATATTGAAACCGTCCGGCTTGTTGCCGACGGCGATCACTTCGGCGCCCAATTCGTGGAACACGTGTGGCGCGATGTTGTAGGCCGCGCCATGGGCGCAATCGACGACGATTTTCAAGCCGCGCAGGTCGAGCGCATTCGGGAAGGTGCTTTTACAGAATTCGATATACCGGCCCTGCGCATCGTCGAGGCGCTTGGCGCGGCCCAGCAGTTTCGACGAGACGCATTCCATCGGCAAGTCCAGCTGGGCTTCGATCTCCATCTCCACCGCGTCGGGCAGCTTGGCGCCCTGGTCGGAAAAGAACTTGATGCCATTGTCGTGGAAGGGATTGTGCGATGCCGAAATAACAACGCCGGCCGACAGGCGCAAAGCGCGCGTCAGGTAGGCGATCGCCGGGGTCGGCATCGGGCCGGCCAGCATCACGTCGACGCCGGCCGCAGCCAGCCCGGCTTCCAGCGCCGCTTCCAGCATGTAGCCGGAAATGCGCGTGTCCTTGCCGATCAGCACGGTCGAACGGGCCGACGCGCCCTTGTTCTTGACCAGCACCTTGCCCGCGGCATAGCCGAGGCGCATCACGAAGTCCGGCGTGATCGGGGCTTCGCCCACCAGCCCGCGCACACCGTCCGTACCAAAATATTTGCGTGCCATAGTTTTTTCTCTTTATCGCTGTGTGTTTAGTTTGCTGCCTGCCATACCTTCAATGCATCGACCGTCTCCGCGACATCGTGCACCCGGACTATTTTTGCGCCATGCGCCACCGCGGCCAGGGCGCCGCCGACGCTGCCGGCCATGCGCTGCTCGACCGGCTTGCCGGTCACCGCGCCGATCATCGACTTGCGCGACACCCCGGCCAGCAAGGGCAAGCCGAGCTCGTCTATGATGCGCCGGCCCGCCTTCAGCAAAGCATAATTATGCTCGACTGTCTTGCCAAAACCAAATCCCGGATCGATCCACAGTCGATGCCGCTCAATACCGGCCGCCGCCAGCGCGGCGATGCGCTCGCGCAGGAAGGCCGTGACTTCTTCGACGACATCGCCGTAATCGGGTTGCAACTGCATCGTGGCCGGATCGCCACGCATGTGCATGATACACAAGGCGCAATCGCTGTCGCGCACGGCATCGATGGCGCCGGGAGCGCGAAAACCGTTGATGTCGTTGATCATATCCACGCCAGCCGCGATCGCTTCGCGCATCACTTGCGGTTTATAGGTGTCGACGGATATAGCCTTGCCGCAATCGCGCAAGGCGTACAGCACCGGCATCACGCGCTGCAACTCGTCGGCCAGCGGCAGGCTGGGCGCACCGGGGCGGCTCGATTCGCCGCCGATGTCGATGATGTCGACGCCCTGTTCGATCATCTGCTCGGCATGGGCGATCGCGAATTCCAGGTTGTGGTGCTGGCCGCCGTCGGAAAAGGAATCGGGCGTGACATTGAGGATGCCCATCACCAGGGCGCCAGCCGGGTGCAGCGGGTAATTGAAACGGCCGAACGGAAGTGTCTGTCGCATGGTTCTGTGAAGGAAGCGGAATTGAAAAAGGGCGAGGATCGCTCCTCACCCTTTTGCTGGATTGCCCGCGGCTTTGAAGCTAAATTAAGCCGGTGCGGTCACGCTGGGCGAAACACCGGGACCGTCGCCGCCGTCAGGCTTCTTGCGCAAGGTCACGCCGGCTTTCGGCGGACGCGGCTCGTTGCCGGCCATGATGTCGTTGATCTGGTCGGCATCGATGGTTTCCCATTCGAGCAGCGCCTTCGTCATCGCCTCGACCTTGTCGCGGTTTTCTTCGAGCAACTTGCGCGACAGCGCGTATTGCGTGTCGAGGATGTTGCGGATTTCGGCATCGACCTTTTGCTGCGTAGCTTCGGAGATCGTCTTGTTGCTGCCGCCGAAGAAACCATCGTTTTGCGTATCTTCGTAGACCATCACGCCCATCGCGTCGGACATGCCGAAGCGGGTCACCATCGAGCGCGCCAGCTTGGTTGCGCGCGAAAAATCGTTCGAGGCGCCGGTCGACATCTGGCCGACGAAGATTTCCTCGGCGATACGGCCACCGAACAGGATCGAAATTTCTTCGAGCATCTTGTCCTTGTAGCCGGACAGGTTGTCGTGCTCAGGCAACTGCCAGGTCAGGCCCAGTGCCCAGCCGCGCGGCATGATCGTCACTTTATGGACCGGGTCGGCCTTCGGCAACAGTTTCGCGACGACCGCGTGGCCCGATTCGTGATACGCCGTGTTGCGGCGCTCTTCCTCGCGGATGATCATCGATTTGCGTTCCGGACCCATGAAGATCTTGTCTTTCGCATCTTCGAAATCGGACATGTCGACCAGGCGCTTGCTGCGGCGCGCCGCGAACAGCGCTGCCTCGTTGACCAGGTTGGCCAGGTCGGCGCCCGAGAAACCGGGGGTGCCGCGCGCCAGGATGTCGGCCTTGACGTCGGTGCCGATCGGTACCTTGCGCATGTGAACGTTCAGGATCTGTTCGCGGCCGCGAATGTCCGGCAGGCCGACGGAGACCTGGCGGTCGAAACGGCCCGGGCGCAGCAGCGCCTTGTCCAGCACGTCGGCGCGGTTGGTTGCCGCGACGACGATGACGCCGGACGATGCCTCAAAACCGTCCATCTCGACCAGCAGCTGGTTCAGCGTCTGTTCGCGTTCGTCGTTGCCGCCGCCCATGCCAGCGCCGCGGTGACGGCCGACGGCGTCGATCTCGTCGATGAAGATAATACAAGGCGAGTGTTTTTTCGCGTTTTCGAACATGTCGCGCACGCGGGAAGCGCCGACGCCGACGAACATTTCGACGAAGTCGGAACCGGAAATCGAGAAGAACGGCACTTTCGCTTCGCCGGCAATGGCGCGCGCCAGCAGCGTTTTACCGGTGCCAGGAGGACCGACCATCAGCACGCCGCGCGGAATGCGGCCGCCCAGTTTCTGGAACTTGGTCGGATCCTTCAGGAAGTCGACGATTTCCGTCACTTCTTCTTTTGCTTCATCGCAACCGGCGACGTCGCCGAAGGTGACGGTATTGTTGGTTTCATCGAGCATGCGCGCCTTCGACTTGCCGAACGAGAAGGCGCCGCCCTTGCCGCCACCCTGCATCTGGCGCATGAAGAAGATCCAGACGCCGATCAACAGCAGCATCGGGAACCAGGAAACGAACACTTGTTGCAGGAACGATGGCTCTTCCGGCGGTTTCACGTCGAAGCGCACGCCGTTTTCGCGCAGGTCGCCGATCAGGCCGCGGTCCAGGTAAGTGGACGTGGTGCGGACCTTGGTGTCGTCGATGCGGGTCGCGGTGATGGTGCTGCCTTCGATCACGACATCCTTGACGCGCTTGGCCTTGACTTCATCCAGCAGATCGGAATAGGCGATCGCCTTGGTGCCGCCCGAAATGCCGTGGCCCTCGAATTGCTTAAACAGCATAAATAACAACAGGGCAACGACTACCCAAATGGCAGATTTGGAAAACATGTTATTCACGAAAACTCCTTGGATGCTGGGCGCATCTTTGACCGATAGCTAGAAACCCGATTTTACTCGCAATAAGCCAGCCATGCCATAAACCCGCCCTAAGGTGCGCAATTTGGCCTTGCGCGCGCTGGGAAGTGCCGCCTGAAAAGACGCACTCCCCCGGTGGATGTGCGGTTGTCGCGTCAAATATCAAGGGCGCTGGCGACCGGATTCGATTTATTTTCCACAGGATTTTTCAGACCGCGCCCGAGCAGGAAGATTTCCGACGATTTATCGCGGCTCGCCTTCGGTTTTTTTTGCGCCACGGTTTTGAATTCGCCGCGGAATTTTTCGACGATCTGGCTGAAACCGGTGCCGTTAAAACATTTGACCAGCAAGGCGCCGCCCGGTTTCAGGTGCAATTGCGAAAATTCGATCGCCAGGTCGATCAAGTCTTCCATGCGCGCGGCGTCGGCCAGCGCGATGCCGGACAAATTCGGCGCCATGTCGGACAGCACCAGGTCGCACTTGCGTCCCTGCAACACGTGACCCAGTTGGTCGAGCACGGCTTCCTCGCGGAAATCGCCCTGGATAAAATGCATGTCGGCGATCGGTTCCATCGGCAGGATGTCGAGGCCGATCATGGTGCCGTTGATGCCGCCGCCATCCTTGCCGGCCAGCTTGCGGCGCACGTATTGCCCCCAGCTGCCGGGCGTGCAACCGAGGTCGACGATGACCTGGCCCGGCTTGACCAGGTGCTCGTCCTCGTCGATCTCCTTGAGCTTGTAGGCCGCGCGCGCCCGGTAACCCTCTTTCTGCGCCAGCTTGACGTAGGGATCGTTAATATGGTCGTGCAACCAGTTCTTATTTAGTTTCTTCTTCTTCATTAGCGTAGAATACTGCCTTTATGGGAACTACCAAAAATTATTATGCTAAAACTTACACCCGTTGAGCGCAGCGCACTGCGCGCCGAAGCCCATGCGCTGAAGCCTGTCGTCATCATTGGCGAAGCGGGCCTGACCCCTGCAGTGGTCAAGGAAATCGACCTCGGCCTCGATTCGCACGGCCTGATCAAGGTGCGCGTTTTCGGCGACGACCGCGACGCGCGCGTCGCCATCTACGACACCATCTGCGCCGACCTCAACGCGGCGCCGGTACAACACATCGGCAAACTGCTGGTGCTGTACCGTCCTAAAAAGGAAACGGTCAAGGAAACCAAGAGCAAGAGCGGCAAAGGCATGCGCGAAGTGACCATCGTCAAACCGAGCGCCAGCGGTACCAAGAAACCGTCGGTGACCAAGGTCATGTTAAAAGGGAATGAACGCGTGACCGAAGGCGGCACGATCAAGCGCGCCAAGCCGCGCCAGAAAAGTACCAAGAAAAGCGCGTTGAGCTGAGTTGCATTAAATTGAGTTGCGTGAGTTGTACTAGTTAGTACCAAATCAGGTGCAAAAACCGGGGTCAGACCCTTGGGTCTGACCCCAGACTTCGGTTGGGTTTACTGTTTAAATACCAGCCACCCGGCCAGCACGCTCTGCACCAGGTAAATCACGCTGGATATGCCGTGCAGCATGCCGAAACGGCCTTTCGCTGCCGACTCCATCACCCCGCCCGGCCCCGCCGCGGCGCGCAGTTCCGCCATCAGCGGCTGCAAGCCAAAATGACTGACCACCGTGCACAGCAACATCGCCGCGACGATTCCGTATGCCGTGCGGCGCCGCTTCGCATCCCATCCGGCAGTCGCCACCTTCAACAACAGCAGCAGCGCCAGTCCGCAGCCTAGCGACAGCAGCGCGCCAATATGAAACAGGCTGGCGGCGATGGTGCCGGCCAGCACGCGGTCGCTCAGCGTGGCGAACAGGGTCGGCGCCACCAGGTAGCCGAGCGCCCACAGGCTGCCGGCCCACAGGGTCGTGACCAGCAAGCGTACACGGGTCAGCAGCATCAGACGTAGCGCACTTCCAGGATTTCGTATTCGCGCGGGCCGGACGGCGCCTGCACTTCGACCACGTCGCCGGCCGACTTGCCGATCAGCGCGCGCGCGATCGGCGACGTCACCGAGACCTTGCTCAATTTCAGGTCGGCTTCATCGAGGCCGACGATCTGGTATGTCACCTTCTGGCCCGAGTCCAGGTCTTCCAGGTAGACGGTGGAAGCGAACACCACGCGGCCATCGGCGTCGAGCTGGGTCGGATCGATAATCTGCGCGGCGCTCAGCTTACCTTCCAGTTCCGCGATACGGCCTTCGACGAAGGCCTGGCGCTCCTTGGCGGCATCGTATTCGGCGTTTTCCGACAGGTCGCCGTGCGAACGCGCTTCGGCGATCGCATCGATGACGATGCGGCGCTCCTTGGTCTTCAACTGATGCAGTTCCTCTTTCAAGAGTTCTGCGCCGTATTTGGTAAGTGGAACTGAAGTCATATCTGTGCTATCTCATAAATACCAATGGAAAACCACAGAGCCCGCGCCATGCTGCTGCGCGGGCTCTGTGGTTAGAAGTTACTGCCCTGCTTCCGATGAAGCTGGCACGGCATGCCCGCGCTGGCGGGCATGCCGTGCTTTTCTCAAAGGAGCTTAGTGTAAGGTTTTATGCAGACCTTGTAAATCGTACACGCGCATCTCGTCCAAATGGCGGATGCCTTCGACCGCCGCTTCGGCGCCGGCGATGGTGGTGTACGTCGTCACGCGCGCGGCCAGGGCCGAGGTGCGGATGTGGCGCGAGTCCGTGATGGCGCTGCGCTTTTCTTCGACCGTGTTGATCACCAATACGATCTCGTGGTTCTTGATCATGTCGACGATGTGCGGACGGCCTTCGACCATCTTGTTGACCGGCGTGACCGGGATGCCGGCGGCCGAAATGACGGCGGCCGTTCCCTTGGTCGCCACCAGCGTAAAGCCGGAATCGACCAGGTTGCGCGCCACCTGCACGGCACGCGGCTTGTCCGACGCTTTTACGCTCAGGAACACCTTGCCCGACTTCGGCAGGTTGATGCCGGCGCCCAGCTGCGACTTGACGAACGCTTCGCCGAAGGTCATGCCGACGCCCATCACTTCGCCGGTCGATTTCATCTCTGGACCGAGGATCGTGTCCACGCCAGGGAATTTCACGAACGGGAACACGGCTTCCTTGACGCTGTAGTACGGCGGCACGACTTCCTTGGTGATGCCCTGCGCTTCGAGCGTCTGGCCGACCATGCAGCGCGCGGCGATCTTCGCCAGTTGCAGGCCGGTCGCCTTCGACACGTAAGGCACGGTGCGCGAAGCGCGCGGGTTCACTTCCAGCACGAACACGACATCCTGCAGCGCGCCGTCGATTTCCTGCTTCTGGATCGCGAACTGCACGTTCATCAGGCCGATCACGTTCAGGCCCTTGGCCATCAAGGCGGTCTGGCGCTTCATCTCGTCGATGGTTTCCTGCGACAGCGAATATGGTGGCAGCGAGCAGGCCGAATCGCCCGAGTGCACGCCGGCCTGTTCGATGTGTTCCATGACGCCGCCGATGAAGGTGCTGACGCCGTCGGAGATGCAGTCGACGTCGCACTCGATGGCGTCGTTCAGGAAGCGGTCCAGCAGCACCGGCGAATCGTTCGACACTTTGACGGCTTCGCGCATGTAGCGTTCCAGGTCGCGCTGCTCGTGCACGATTTCCATCGCGCGTCCGCCCAGCACGTACGATGGACGCACCACCAGCGGGTAGCCGATTTCCTGCGCCAGGGTCAGCGCTTCAGCCTCGGTGCGCGCGGTGCGGTTCGGCGGCTGGCGCAGACCCAGTTCCTGCAACAGCTTCTGGAAACGCTCGCGGTCTTCGGCGGCATCGATCATGTCGGGAGAAGTGCCGATGATAGGCACGCCGTTCGCTTCCAGGTCCAGCGCCAGTTTCAATGGCGTCTGGCCGCCGTACTGCACGATGACGCCGACCGGTTTTTCCAGCGCGACGATTTCGAGCACGTCTTCCAGCGTCAGCGATTCGAAGTACAGGCGGTCCGAGGTATCGTAGTCGGTCGACACGGTTTCCGGATTGCAGTTGACCATGATGGTTTCATAGCCATCTTCGCGCATCGCCAGCGCGGCGTGCACGCAACAGTAGTCGAACTCGATACCCTGGCCGATACGGTTCGGGCCACCGCCCAGCACCATGATCTTTTTCTTGTCCGTCGGGTTCGATTCGCATTCCTCGTCGTAGGTCGAGTACATGTACGCGGTATCGGTCGAGAATTCGGCGGCGCAGGTGTCGACGCGCTTGTAGACCGGACGGATGTTCAACTCATGGCGCTTGGCGCGCACGGCGGTGTCGTTGGTCTGCAGCAGGAAGCCCAGGCGGCGGTCCGAAAAACCCTTCTGTTTCAGCTTGAACAGCGTGTTGCGGTCGATGTTGTCCAGTTTTTGCGTGTCGAGCCACAGTTCCAGGTCGACGATTTCCTTGATCTGGATCAGGAACCACGGGTCGATATGGGTCAGCGCGTGCACTTCTTCCAGCGTAAAACCTTGCGCGAAGGCGTCGCCCACGTACCAGATGCGCTCTGGGCCAGGTTCTCCCAGTTCTTCTTCGATCTTTTCGCGGTCGCGGGTTTTTTCGTTCATGCCGTCGACGCCCACTTCCAGGCCGCGCAAGGCTTTCTGGAACGATTCCTGGAAATTGCGGCCGATCGCCATCACTTCACCGACCGACTTCATTTGCGTCGTCAGGTGGTGGTCGGCGGTCGGGAATTTCTCGAACGTGAAACGTGGAATCTTGGTGACGACGTAATCGATCGACGGTTCGAACGAGGCCGGGGTCGCGCCGCCGGTGATCTCGTTGCGCAGTTCGTCGAGCGTAAAGCCGACCGCCAGTTTCGCCGCCACTTTCGCGATCGGGAAGCCGGTCGCCTTCGATGCCAGCGCCGACGAACGCGACACGCGCGGGTTCATCTCGATGACGATCATGCGGCCGTCGGCCGGGTTGATCGAGAATTGCACGTTCGAGCCGCCGGTGTCGACGCCGATCTCGCGCAATACGGCGAGACTGGCGTTGCGCATGATCTGGTACTCCTTGTCCGTCAAGGTCTGCGCCGGCGCCACGGTGATGGAGTCACCGGTGTGCACGCCCATCGGATCCAGGTTTTCGATCGAGCAGATGATGATGCAGTTGTCCGCCTTGTCGCGCACCACTTCCATCTCGTACTCTTTCCAGCCGATCAGCGATTCTTCGATCAGCAGTTCGGAGGTTGGCGAAGCTTCCAGGCCGCGCTTGCAGATGGTCTCGAATTCTTCCTCGTTGTAGGCGATGCCGCCGCCGGTGCCGCCCATCGTGAACGATGGACGGATGATGACCGGGAAGCCCAGCGTGCGCTGCACGGCCCACGATTCTTCCATCGTGTGCGAGACGCCCGACTTGGCCGAACCGAGGCCGATCTTGGTCATCGCATCCTTGAACTTGGAGCGGTCTTCGGCCTTGTCGATCGCTTCCGGGGAAGCGCCGATCAGTTCGACCTTGTACTTGGCCAGCACGCCGTTGTTGTGCAGGTCGAGCGCGCAGTTCAGCGCGGTCTGGCCCCCCATCGTCGGCAAGATCGCGTCCGGACGCTCCTTGGCGATGATGCGCTCGACAACGCTCCAGGTGATCGGCTCGATATAGGTGACGTCGGCCATTTCCGGGTCGGTCATGATGGTCGCCGGGTTGCTGTTGACCAGGATGACTTTATAACCTTCTTCGCGCAGGGCCTTGCAGGCCTGTGCGCCGGAATAGTCGAACTCGCAAGCCTGGCCGATGACAATCGGGCCGGCGCCAATGATCAGAATACTTTTAATGTCAGAACGTTTAGGCATCTTATTATTTCTCCACCGCTGCCATCATCGAGATGAAGCGGTCAAACAGGTAGGCGACGTCGGTCGGGCCGGGCGAGGCTTCAGGGTGACCCTGGAAGCAGAACGCCGGCGTGTCGGTGCGGGCGAAGCCCTGCAGCGAACCGTCGAACAGCGAGTTGTGCGTGACGCGGCAATTGGCCGGCAAGGTCACGGCATCGACGGCGAAGCCGTGGTTCTGCGACGTGATCAATACCTGCTTGCTGTCGAGGTCTTGCACCGGGTGGTTGGCGCCGTGGTGGCCGAATTTCATCTTCAGCGTCTTCGCGCCGGAAGCCAGCGCCATGATCTGGTGGCCGAGGCAGATGCCGAACACGGGGATCTTTTTCGCCATCAGTTCACGGGTGGCGGCGATCGCGTAATCGCACGGTTCCGGATCGCCGGGGCCGTTCGACAGGAACACGCCGTCCGGGTTCAAGGCCAGCGCGTCGGCCGCCGTCGATTGCGCCGGCAACACGGTCACCTTGCAACCGCGCGCGGTCAGCATGCGCAGGATGTTGCGCTTGACGCCGTAGTCGAACGCGACCACGTGGAATTTCGGATCGGCCAGCTTGCCGTAACCTTCGCCCAGCGTCCACTCGGTATCCGTGTATTCATAGGCGGTCTTGGTCGAGACGACCTTGGCCAGGTCCATGCCGGACAGGCCGGGGAAGGAACGGGCCAGTTCCAGCGCTTGCGCGACGGATGGCTCGTTGCCCTGCGTGCCGACCAGGATGGCGCCGCCCTGCGCGCCTTTTTCGCGCAGCAGGCGCGTCAGCTTGCGGGTATCGATGCCGGCGATGGCGACGATGTTCTCGGCCTTCAGGTAGTCGGACAGCGACTGGGTGCAGCGGAAGTTCGACGCCAGCAGCGGCAGGTCGCGGATGATCAGGCCGGCGGCGTGGACTTTATGCGATTCGACGTCTTCGGGGTTGACGCCGGTATTGCCGATGTGCGGATAGGTCAGCGTGACGATCTGGCGGCAATAACTTGGGTCGGTCAGGATTTCCTGGTAACCGGTCATGGAAGTGTTGAACACCACCTCGCCTGTCGTATGACCGGCGGCGCCGATGGAAAAACCTTTGAAAATGGTGCCGTCAGCAAGCGCCAGGATGGCGGGGACGGCGGGGCCAGAAAAAAATGGCGGCAAGGGCAACTCCTGATAAAGTTACCGTAGCTGCGCCACGTCAGACGACCGACAGGAATCCAGGAGAAATACCCGGATTGAAGGCCAGATTGATGATGGATGAGTGGTAGGCGCTACGGTAGATGTGTGATTGGCTAAACCTTTGAATTATAACCCAAACTTCGCCCGCCGGCAATGGCGGACGGAGCCTTTCGGTGGCTTGCGGCGTCATCCGGGACGCCAGCGGCGCGCCTCGCGCCATGGGCACCGGCGCGCCGCTGTTACAAATCAGGGCGCGCACGTTACAAAGCAAATAATTTCCAGCGCGACACTACTGTATGGTGTTCTTCAGTCAGGCATTTTTGGCAGGTGCTTGGAATCGACCGGTCTCGCGTGTCACGCGGCGCGCCGGCCCTCCCTTCACGCTCTTCCTTGATTGACCGACACCATGATCCCGAACCATCCCGATTACCTGCACTATCCGCCCACCGAACGGTGCAAATTGCACCCGAATCTGCTGCACACCCGCACGATCCTGCTGTCGGACCTGATCGAACGCGCGGTCCAGGCCAGCCTGCCGTGCATCGAACAGCGCCAGCAACAATTGCAATTGAACCAGTCATTGAGCGCACTGCTGGTGATGGGCAACCTGGACTGGCTGACGCAATTGCTGTTCAACCTGCTGACCAATGCCAGCAAATACACGCCCGACCGTGGCCATATCGTCATCACGGTCTTGCAAAAAGGGGATGCGGTACAGGTGCTGATCGCTGACGACGGCGCCGGCATTCCGCCGGCCCTGCACCTTGCCATCTTCGACCGTTCGGCGCACGGCTTCCGCGCGCGCAACCTCGGTCCCGGCAAGCCGGGCAACGGCCTGGCGCTGGCCATGCTGATCGTGGAAATGCACGGCGGCACGCTGGCGGTGCGCAGCGAAGGCGATGGACGCGGCAGCGAATTCACTGTCTCGCTGCCGCTGCTGGACCGGCCGCGGCAGGCATTCTGCCACGGCCAGGCAGCGCATGACGCGCTGCCGCTGATCGCGTAAGCGGCACCCGCCGCTCACGCCGATACGTCCTTATTGAGCCAGCAGCGCGGCGATGCCGGCCTTGGCGATCTGCGCATCTTCCGACGATTTCACGCCCGAGACGCCGACCGCGCCGATCACGTGACCGTCGACGATGACGGGGACGCCGCCTTCGAGCATGCCTTCGATTTCCGGCGCGCTCAAGAAGGAGACGCGACCGTTGTTGATCATTTCTTCATAAATGCGCG
This sequence comes from Pseudomonadota bacterium, assembly GCA_040389645.1. GTDB lineage: Bacteria > Pseudomonadota > Gammaproteobacteria > Burkholderiales > Burkholderiaceae_D > Rugamonas. Next base: position 27,737 of record JAZJZT010000052.1, read on the forward strand.
ATTCGCGCCGGCCCAGCGACGCCGTCTTGGCCTTGGCCGTGGCGATATACGAAGACAGGGGCGCGGCGCCGTCGAGGCGTTGCAGCCACAGCGGATGGCCGCCGTCGTCGACGATGGCAATCACGACGGCCCATTTATTGGCCAGGGCTTCCGCTTCGGCAGCGCTGGCAATTTTCTTCACATCCTCGATGGTCAGAATTGGTTTAGTTTGCATAATGCTATTCCCTTGGTCACTTCTCTGTTGAAAGAACCGACCATTGTACTTTATTGCTCGCGCATCGCTTTCAGTTTCTGCTTCAATTGCGCCATCGCAGCGTTCGTGGCGCGCTCGCCGGCCAGGATCGCCTTGGCGCGGTTGCCGAAATCGTTGCCCGCCATTTTGCCCAGCGGCGGCTGGATCACGATATCCGCATCTTTCAGTTCGTACTGGTTGATCCGTTGCCCCATGATGCTGAAAGTCTGCATGATCACTTCGAGCGAGCTGATCGCCGCCTGCGCATCGGTCTGCGTCGAGATGTTGACGGCGATGATGAAATCGGCCCCCATTTCGCGCGCAAAACGCACCGGCACCGGCGCCACCAGGCCGCCGTCGACATAGGTGCGGCTGCCGATATTGACCGGCTGGAACACGCCCGGCACGGCCGAACTGGCGCGCACGGCCATGCCGGTGTTGCCGCGCTGGAACAGGATCGGCTGGCCGTTTTTCAGGTCGGCCGCGACGGCGCCGAACTGGATTTTCAGTTTTTCCATCGGACGGTTATGCACCGCCTTGTTGACGTAAGCTTGCAGCGCCTCCCCCTTCAACACGCCGGACGACTTGCCGAACAGCGGCAAAGCCCAGTCGGAAATCGCCGCTTCGTCCATGTCATACGCCATTTTTTGCAGCGCGCCAGCCGAATTGCCGGCCGCATACAGCGCGCCGACCACGCTGCCGGCGCTGGTGCCGACGACGATGTCCGGGAAGATGCCCTGCGCTTCGAGCGCCTTGATGACGCCGATATGGGCAAAGCCGCGCGCCGCGCCGCCGCCCAGCGCCAGGCCGATACGGATCTTGCGCGGCACCGGCACCGGCACCACCGGCGGCACGGGAACCGCCAGCGCGCCGTCGGCCGGCGTGACGGCGGCGCCATGCGGCGTGCCCGTCTGGACCGGATTGACGGGAGTGGAAGAACAACCACCCAGCGCGAGCGCGGCCAGGGCGTAGAAAACAAAACGTTTGAGGGACATAGATAAGAGAGATCTGCACGGTGGAAGCGGGCAGATTGTAACGCAAGCCAAGCTTGGCCCTACAAACAAGTCAATAACGCAGGCCTGACCCCACCCCTGGGGTCAGGCCTGCGTTGTTGACTTATTTGCTTGCGCCAGCGCATGGATCCAGGCCGGCGCTGGCATGCGCCTCATGGGGTCAGGCTTGCGTTGTTGACTTGTTGGCCGGCGCTGCGCCAGCGTTTGCCTAATAACGCAACAACGCAGGCCTGACCCCAGGGGTTAAGCCAGGTTTTTCGGCAGGCAGACGGTGAAGCGGCTGCCTTTACCGGCTTCGGATTTGATCGACAGCGTGCCGCTGTGGCGCAGCAGTACGTGCTTGACGATGGCGAGACCCAATCCGGTCCCCTGGGTTTCGCGCGAGCGGCTTTTGTCGACGCGGTAGAAACGCTCGGTCAACCTCGAAATGTGTTCGGGGTTGATGCCGATGCCCGTGTCTTCGACGACGAATTGCACCCCTTTGCCCGTCTCTCCCCACGACAGGCGGATCGCGCCGCCGGCCGGCGTGTAGCGCACCGCGTTCGAGGCCAGGTTGCCGAAGGCGCTGTGCAATTCTTCGGCGCTGCCCAGCACGTCCGGTCCGCCTACTTCCAGCGTGATCTCGTGCTTGCCGGCCGACAGGGCGCGGGCATCTCGTAACACTTGTTCCATCAGCTTGCGCGCATCGACCCGCTCGGGACGCATCGGGTAATCGACCGACTCGAGCCGGGATAAGGTCAGCATGTCTTCGATCAGATGCTGCATGCGGTGGCCCTGCTCGGCCATCAATTTTAAATGGGCCATGCGGGTGGCGAAGTCGAGGTCTTCGGAGGCGGCGATTTCGAGGAAGCCGACGATCACCGTCAGTGGCGTGCGCAGTTCGTGCGAGGCGTTGGCGATGAAGTCGCGCCGCATCATCTCGGTGCGCTCGCTTTCGGTGATGTCGTGCGTGACGAGGATCTGGCGCCGGTTTTCGAACGGGATGATGTGCACGATCAGCTTGCGTTCCCTGAAACTCAGGGTCAGCGGCTGGTCGTAGCGGCCCAGGATGATGTAATCCATGAAGTCGGGATTGCGCACCAGGTTCGTCACGCGCATGCCCTTGTCGCGGTCGTGGCGCAAGCCCAGGTGTTCCTCGGCGGCCGGGTTGCACCATTCGAGGAACAATACGTCGTCCATGATGACGACGCCGTCCGGCAGCAGGTGCATCGCCTGCCGGAAGCGGGCCAGCCATTCGGTCAGTTCGGCCTGGTTTTTTTCATCGTCGCGCCGCAGGCGGTACAGGCGCGAAAAGATGTTGGTCCACGCGCCCCATCCATCGGGCAGCTTCGCGCTTTGCGGGTCGTCCAGCCAGTCGCTCAGCTGGTACAGGTAATTGAGCTGGATGAACACCAGCACCGCCATGACAATGAAGGCGACGACCAGCGCCGGCATCGCGCCGAACAGCCACCACAGCACGCCGACGCCGGACAATATCAGACCCATGCGCAGCGCGGCGGGCACCCAGAACAGCAGCTTTGGATTCATGCTTGTTTCATTAACCTATTTTTCGGACAGCATGTAGCCGACGCTGCGCACCGTCTTGATCAGGTGCTCGGCATCCTTCAGCGCCTTGCGCAGGCGCAGCACGTGCACGTCGACCGTGCGTTCTTCGATGACGACATGGTCGCCCCATACCTTGTCGAGCAGCTGGCTGCGCGAAAACACGCGCTCCGGGTGGGCCAGGAAGAATTTCAGCAGCTTGTATTCGGCGTGGCCGATGTCGATCTTTTGCTCGTGCATCGAGACCGTGCAACTGACCGGGTCGAGCGTGACGCCGCCGGCGCTCATCGCCGCCTGCGCGTGTTCCGGGCTTTTACGGCGCAACAGCGCCTTGGCGCGCGCCAGCAATTCGCGCGGCGAAAACGGTTTTGTCACGTAATCGTCGGCGCCGCTGTTCAGGCCGGCCAACTTGTCTTCTTCCATGCTTTTCGCCGTCAGCATGATGACCGGGATATCCTGGAACTGGCGGTCGGAACGGATGCGCGACAGCAGGCGCAGGCCGGTCTGGTCGGGCAGCATCCAGTCCAGCAACAACAGTTGCGGCGTGCGGTGCGTAATGAAATCCCATGCTTCGGTCACGCTGGCCACGGCGCAGACATTCCAGCCTGCGTCGCGCAGCGAATAGGTGACCAGTTCAACGATCGCCGGCTCATCTTCGACGATCAATACTGTGGTTTTATCGGATGCCATAGTTCTTCAGTTGCACCTTACTCGGGAAGTCCGTCCGGGATCGGTGACGTCTTGGTGTGGCGGATATCCTTGCCCTCGACCACGTAGATCACGTATTCGGCGATGTTTTTCGCATGGTCGCCGATACGCTCGATGGCCTTGGCCACCCACAGCGTGTCGAGCGCGGCCGAGATAGTGCGCGGATCTTCCATCATGAAGGTAATCAGGTTGCGCATGATCGAGCGGAATTCGTGGTCGATCACGGCATCCTGGGCGATCAGTTGCAAGGCTTGCTTGCCATCGTTGCGTGCGAACGCGTCGAGCGCATCGTGCAGCATGTCGCTGGTGGCGTTGGCGATGCCGCGCACCATTTCGTAATGGTTGACGGTGACGGCGCCGCGGCCATGCAGACTTTTCGCGGTGCGCGCGATCTTGGTCGCCTCGTCGCCGATGCGTTCGAGGTCGGTGATCACCTTGATCGTCGCCATCACGGTGCGCAAGTCGTTGGCGGCCGGCTGGCGGCGCACGATCAGGTGGCTGCAGGCGTCGTCGAGCGACACTTCGAGCTGGTTGACGGTGTCGTCTTCGCGCATCACGCGGTCGGCGCGCTCCGGGTTGCCGATCCGGAAGCAGGTCATCGCATCGAGGAATTGCGTCTCGACGATGCCGCCCATCAACAATACCTTGGACCGGATGGCCTCTAATTCTTCGTCGTACTTCTTGGATGAATGTTCGCCCATCATGGTGCTGTCTCTCCGTGTCGAATGCGTGTGATCAGCCGAAACGGCCGGTGATGTAATCCTGGGTTTCCTTGCGCGCCGGATTCATGAAGATCTGGTCGGTTTCGCCGAACTCGACCAGCTCGCCCAGGTACATATAGGCGGTGTAGTCGGAGCAGCGCGCCGCCTGCTGCATATTATGCGTGACGATGGCGATCGTGTAGTCCTGTTTCAATTCGCTGATCAGTTCTTCCACCTTCGACGTCGAGATCGGGTCCAGCGCCGACGTCGGTTCGTCGAGCAGCAAGACGTCCGGCTTGACGGCGACACCGCGCGCGATGCACAGGCGCTGCTGCTGGCCGCCCGACAGGCTCAGGCCGCTCTTGGTCAGCTTGTCCTTGACCTCGCCCCACAGCGCCGCCTTTTTCAATGCCCATTCGACGCGCTCGTCCATTTCGCCTTTCGACAAGTCTTCGTACAGGCGCACGCCGAACGCGATATTGTCGTAGACCGACATCGGGAACGGCGTCGGTTTCTGGAACACCATGCCGACCTTGGCGCGCAACATGTTGACGTCCTGCCCCGTTTCCAGGATGTTCTTGCCGCGGTACATGATCGATCCTTCGGCGCGCTGGCCGGGATATAAATCGTACATGCGGTTCAAGGTGCGCAGCAAGGTCGACTTGCCGCAGCCGGACGGGCCGATGAAGGCCGTGACCTGCTTTTCATGGATGTCGAGGTTGACGTTGTGCAAGCTCTGGCTCTTGCCGTAGAAAAAATTCAGCCCCGTAATCTCGATGGTCTTGCGCTTGATCTGGATCGCTTGCTGTTCGTTGCTCATGGACATGGTCATTTCATTCTCGCTTAATTCGGGATTTTCTGGCTGAACAGGGTACGCGACAGGATATTCAGCGTCAGCACGCTGAAGGTCACCAGCAAGGCGCCGCCCCAGGCCAGCGCGCGCCAGTTGTCATATGGGCTCATCGCAAACTGGTAGATCACCACCGGCAAATTCGCCAGCGGGCTGTTCATGTCGCTGAAGAACTGGTTGTTCAGCGCGGTGAACAGCAACGGCGCGGTTTCTCCGGAAATGCGCGCCACGGCCAGCAGCACGCCGGTGACGACGCCGGCCTTGACGGCGCGCAGGCGCACCAGGGTCGCCACTTTCCAGCGCGGCGCGCCGAGCGCGAACGCCGCTTCGAGCAGGCTGTTGGGCACCAGGCGCAGCATGTTGTCGGTGGTGCGCACCACGACCGGCACGGCGATCAGGGACAAGGCGACGGAACCGGCGTAACCGGAAAAGTGCTTGGCGTTGGCGACGTACAGGGCGTAGACGAACAGGCCGATGACGATCGATGGCGCCGACAGCATGATGTCGGTGACGAAACGGGTGATTTGCGCGACCTTGTTTTCTTCGCCGTATTCGGCCAGGTAGATGCCGGCCAGGATACCGACCGGGGTCGAGATCAAGGTCGCCATGCCCACCATCATCAGGCTGCCGACGATGGCGTTGAGCAAGCCACCGCCTTCGCTGCCCGGCGCCGGCGTGGTCTGGCTGAACATGGCCCAGCTCAAGCCGCTGAAACCGTTGATCAGCAAGGTGACCAGGATCCACAGCAGGAACAGCAGGCCGACCAACATCGCGCCGACCGACAGCGCGATGCCGATGCGGTGCACGAACAGGCGCTTGCGGTAGACGGGATTCATCGGGGTAATGACATCGATACTCATTTCACACCTTCCTTGCGGGACATGCCGGCCAGCATCAGCTTGGCTGCCGACAGGACGATCAGGGTAATCACGAACAGGATCAGCGCCAGCGCATACAGCGACGACACGTGCAACTTCGATTCGGCTTCGGCGAATTCGTTGGCCAAGGTCGACGCGATGCTGTTACCGGCAGCGAACATCGACCACGACAGCTTATTCGCGTTGCCGATGACAAAAGTCACGGCCATGGTTTCGCCGAGCGCGCGGCCCAGGCCCAGCATGACGCCGCCGACGACGCCGTTCTTGGTGTACGGCAGCACCACCTTGCGCACCACTTCCCAGCGTGTGCAACCGAGGCCGTAAGCCGATTCCTTCAGCACGGCCGGCACGATTTCGAACACGTCGCGCATCACCGAAGAAATGAAGGGGATGATCATCACAGCCAGGATCAGGCCGGCTGTCAGGATGCCGATACCCATGGTCGGGCCGGAAAACAGCGCGCCGACGATCGGCAGCGCGCCCAGCGTCGCCTTCAAGACCGGCTGCACGTAGTCGGCGAACAACGGCGCGAAGACGAACAGGCCCCACATGCCGTAGATGATCGATGGCACGCCGGCCAGCAGTTCGACGGCAGTGCCCATCGGGCGGCGCAGCCAGACCGGGCAGATTTCCGTCAAAAACAGCGCAATGCCGAAGCTGACCGGGAAGGCGATCAAGAGCGCGATGGCCGATGTCGACAAGGTGCCGACGATGGCGATCAGCGCGCCGTACTGGTCGTTGACCGGGTCCCATTCGACGGTGGTAATGAAGGCCGGGCCGAATTCGCGCAGCGCCGGCATCGCGCCGAGCACCAGCGAAACGATGATGCCGAGCAATACCAGCAAGACGGATAGCGCGAAGGCCATCGTCAATTTGTGGAAGATGAAATCCTGGATGCGTTGCTTGCGCATCGTGGACAGCATGGCGGCCTGTGATACTTCAGTCATGGCAGGCTCCTGCAATCTGATCGGCGGTGAAGTGATGTCTGCGCTCATGGTTGTCTTGATCTTTATGTGGGCTAGCGGGGCGCGCCGATGGGGCGCGCCTCGCTAACCCCCTCGGCGGGCCGAAGGGGAAGTATTACTTGATTAATAGACGGCCTTGCCGGCGGCGTCCTTCAGGTTCGCTTTCCACGAATCCTGCACCAGTTTCACGACCGATGTCGGCAGTGGCACGTAGTCCAGGTCGGCAGCCGATGCGCCACCGTTCTTGAAGGCCCAGTCGAAGAACTTGATGACTTCTTTACCCTTGGCCGCGTCGGCCTGGGTTTTGTGCATCAGGATGAACGACACGCCGGTGATCGGCCACGAAGCCTTGCCAGCCTGGTCGGTCAGCACGACGCCGAAGCCCGGGGTCTTGGTCCACTCGGCGCTGGCGGCAGCGGCCTTGAAGTTGTCGTCGTCAGGTTGCAGGAACTGGCCATCCTTGTTTTTCAACTGGGTGTGCGTCATCTTGTTTTTCTTGGCGTAAGCCCATTCGACGTAACCGATCGCGCCCTTGATGCGCTGCACGTTGGCGGCGACGCCTTCGTTGCCCTTGCCGCCCACGCCCACGACCCACTTGACGGCGGTGCCGGCACCGACCTTGGTCTTGAACTCAGGGCTGGTTTTCGACAGGTAGTCGGTGAACAGGAACGAAGTGCCGGAACCGTCGGCGCGGTGCACCACGGTGATTTCCTCGGCAGGCAGCTTGACGCCGGCGTTCAGCGCGGCGATTTCAGGCGCATTCCACTTGGTGATCTTGCCGAGATAGATGTCGGCCACGACCGGGCCGGTCAGCTTCAGCGCACCAGGCGCGACGCCTTCCAGGTTGATCACGGTGACCACGCCGCCCATGATGGCCGGGAATTGCATCAAGCCTTCGGCATCGAGTTCTTCCGCCTTGAGCGGCATGTCGGACGCGCCGAAATCGACGGTCTTGGCCTTGATCTGTTTGATGCCGGCGCCGGAGCCGACGGATTGGTAATTCAAGCCGTTACCGGTCGCAGCCTTGTACGACTCGGCCCACTTGGCGTAGATCGGGTAAGGGAAGGTCGCACCGGCACCCGTCATGTCCGCCGCGCCGGCGGCCGAGAAAGCCACCGCGGCGCTGGCGCCGACGATAAAGGAGGCCAACAACTGTTTGATTCGCATATCCATGTCCTTAGGGGTTGTGACAGAGTGAATGCTGCGCAGTCTACCGGGCGAATGTGACAGGTTTATGACATTGATGAAATTGTTAATACATGGGGCGCCTCCCGGCATGGTACGCCGATCCTGTCATATTTTGCGCCCCGGGTCTGTCATATTGTCATCCTCCTGTCATGCAGTTGTCATATTTGACAATTACACTGGGCACGCGCCAAGCCGGGACTGGCAAACCGGGCTAGAATTAACCATCTGCAAAGATAAAGAGATCAATAACACCATGAAGCCTGACCTGCGAGCGGAAACCAATCAACACGGCATCTTTCTCGACCGCGAACTGTCGCAACTGACCTTCAACCGCCGCGTGCTGGCGCAAGCGGCCGATCCGCATATCCCGCTGCTCGAACGGCTGCGCTACCTGTGCATCGTCAGCAGCAATGTCGATGAATTCTTTGAAGTGCGCGTGGCCAGCCTGCTGGCGGCGGCCAATGTCGACGGCACGCTGTCCGAGCACCCGGCGCTGGCGGCCAACCTGAACCGCATCGGCAGCGAATGCCACGAACTGGTAAAACTGCAATACGAGATCCTGAACCAGGAAGTATTGCCGCAGTTACAACACCACGGCGTGCACCTGCTGCGCCATACGCAGAGGAACGATGCGCAGCGCGCCTGGGTCAAGGATTATTTCGAACGCGAAGTGCGTCCGCTGCTGACGCCGATCGGCCTCGACCCGGCCCACCCCTTCCCGCAAGTGGTCAACAAAAGCTTGAATTTCATCGTCGCGCTGACCGGCAAGGATGCCTTCGGGCGCGGCACCGCGATCGCCATCGTCAAGGCGCCGCGCGTGCTGCCGCGCGTGATCCGCTTGCCGGACGAACTGTCCGACCAGGGCGGCGTGTCGTTCTGCCTGCTGTCATCGATCATCCACGCGCACATCTCCGACCTGTTCGCCGGGCGCGAAGTGAAGGCCTATTCGCAATTCCGCGTCACGCGCGATTCCGACCTGTGGGTCGACGAGGAAGAAGTCAAGAATTTGCGCCAGGCGCTGAAGGGAGAGTTACAGGGACGCCAGTTCGGCACCTCGGTGCGGCTGGAAGTGGCGAAAAACTGCCCGCCCGAACTGTCGCAATTCCTGCTCGACCAGTTCAACCTCGACCACGGCCGCCTGTACCAGGTCGACGGCCCGGTCAACATGGTGCGCCTGGCCGAAATCATCGACCACGTGAAATTGCCGAAGCTGCGCTTTCCGCCCTACTTCCCCGGCAGCGCGCACAAGACGTCGAACAATGACATCTTCGCCGCGCTGCGCGCGCAGGATATCCTGCTGCACCACCCGTACCAGTCATTCCAGACGGTGATCGACTTCATCCGCGCGGCCGCGCTCGACCCGTGCGTGGTCGCATTGAAGCAGACGATCTACCGCACCGGCATGAATTCGGACTTGATGGAATCGCTGATCATGGCCGCGCGCGCCGGCAAGGAAGTGACGGTGATCGTCGAACTGATGGCGCGCTTCGACGAGGAAGCGAACATCAACTGGGCCGACAAGCTCGAACAGGCCGGCGCGCAAGTCGTCTACGGCGTGGTCGGCCTGAAAACGCACGCCAAGGTGGCGCTGGTGATCCGGCGCGAAGAGGCGGGATTGCGCTATTACGCCCACCTCGGCACCGGCAACTACCACCCGACCACGACCAAGCTGTATACGGACTTCGGCCTGCTGACCAGCCACGCCGAGATCGGGCGCGAAGTCAATGAAGTGTTCATGCACTTGACGAGTCTGACCAAGCCGGCCAGGCTGAGCCACCTGTGGCTGGCGCCGTTCGCGCTGCAAAGCGAGATCATCAAGGCGATCCGCAACGAGGCGAAGATCGCGCGCGAAGGCCGGCCGGGACGCATCATCGCCAAAGTCAATGCGCTGGTCGACGATTCGGTGATCCGCGCGCTGTACGCGGCGTCGAAGGATGGCGTCAAGATCGACCTGATCGTGCGCGGCGCCTGTACTTTAAAACCGGGCGTGCCGGGGCTGTCGGACAATATCCGCGTGCGCTCGATCATCGGGCGCTTCCTCGAGCACAGCCGCATTTATTATTTCCGCAACGACCTCGCTCACGATGTCTACCTGGCCAGCGCGGACTGGATGAGCCGCAACCTGTTCCGCCGCGTCGAAGTGGCGTTCCCGGTGCTCGACCGCAGCCTGAAACGGCGCGTCATCGCCGAGGGCTTGACGCCGTACCTGAAAGACAACAACAATGCCTGGGAACTGGAGCCGACCGGGCATTACCAGCGGCGCAAGCCGCGCGGCAAGCAGCGCAGCTTCAGCGCACAGCAATACCTGATGCAAACCTTGGGCATGCCGGACACCGAGGTCAACGGATAGCCGATCGCGAAAGGGGAACACATGGATCTCATCTTATGGCGCCACGCCGAAGCCGAGGACGCCGGGGCCGGCCAGTCCGACCTGGAACGCGCGCTGACCGGCAAGGGCCAGAAACAGGCGCGCCGCATGGGGCAGTGGCTGGCGTCGCAACTGCCCGACAGTTGCCGCATCCTGTCGAGTCCTGCGCTGCGTACCTTGCAGACGGCCGAAGCGATCGGGCGCAAGTTCAAGATCCACGCCGACCTGGCGCCGGGCGCCGATCCGGAAGATATCCTGAAGGCCGTCAACTGGCCGGGCGCAAAGGAAAGCGTGCTGGTGGTCGGCCACCAGCCGACGCTGGGACAAGTCGCCGCGCTGCTGATGACGGGGGAAGCGCTGGACTGGGAAGTGCGCAAGGCCGGCGTCTGGTGGTTCGCGCAGCGCGAACCGGGCGATGCCGCCAGCCTGTACCTGAAGGCGGCGATGACGGCCGACCTGGTCGTCAAATAGCGCAACTTGCCGCCTGCGGCCCGGCTTGCAAAGCGACCGGCATCTGCTAAAGTTTAGTTGTATCAACTTTAGCGAGCGGCCGTCCGCAAGCCGGCCGAAAAAACCATGTTCACCCTGCTCACCATCGGGATTTTCGGCGGCATGATCGCGCTGATCGTCTATGAGCTGATCGAAGAATCCCGGGGGAGTCACCACAAGCTGTCCGACCGCTATCACGAATAGCATCGCCGCGCCGCGGCTTGGCGCCGGCCGCGCCTCCCGACGGAGGGCGCCGCCGGCGCCGTCACCATTGGCCGATCACATGCCGGTCTTGAACTTGGTGTAGATGCGCGTGATCGAACGGCGCACATCGGCCGGCACCGCTTCCGGCGCGACCATGCGCTGCATGTCGGCCGGCGGCAGGAACACGGTCTTGCTGTCGGCGATCTCCTTGCGCACATACTTGATCGCGGCCGTGTTCGGGTTCGCATAAAACACCTTGTTGGTCAGGCTGGCGTGCACTTGCGGGCGCAGGATGTAATTGATCCACAGGTGCGCATTGCCCGGATGCGGCGCGTCGGCCGGGATCGCCATCGTATCGAAGATCAGCGCGGCCGAGGTTTTCGGCACCAGCACTTCGATCTGGTTGCCGTTTTTCGCGTCCAGCGCGCGCTGGCGCGCGATATTGATGTCGCCCGACCAGCCCAGCGCGACGCAGACGGCGCCGTTGGCGAGGTCGTTGATGTAACCGGAGGAACTGAACAGCGTGACATACGGGCGGATCGCGCCCAGCGCCTTGCCGGCCTCGGTGTAGTCGGCCGTGCTGGTCGAGTATGCTGGCTTGCCCAGGTATTGCAATACCGCCGGCAGCACTTCGGACGGCGAATCGAGGAAGGAGACGCCGCACGATTTCAACTTGGCCGCGTATTTCGGATTGAAGATCAAGTCCCACGCATTGTCCGGCATCGGCAGCGCGCCCAGCGCAGCCTTGACCTTGCCGACATTGATGCCGACCGTCGTGTAGCCCCACAGCCAGTCGACCAGGTATTCATTACCAGGATCGAGCTTGGCCAGCTTGGCCTGGATTTGCGGATCGAGATTGGACAGATTGCTCAATTTGCTCTTGTCGAGCTTGCGCAGCATCTTGCCGTCGATTTGCAATTTGGCCCATTGCGCGGTCGGCACCACGATGTCGTAGCCGGATTTGCCGGCGGCCAGTTTCGAATTCAGGATTTCGTTATTGTCGAAGACGTCGTAACGGACCTTGATGCCGGTTTCCTTTTCAAAATTCTTGATCGTGTCGTCGGCGATGTAATCGGACCAGTTATAGATATTCAAGACTTTTTCTTCCTGCTGCGCCTGCGCCTGCCCGGCCAGCGCGGCCGCCATGCACAATCCCAGGCCGATACGCTTGCCCCAATGTTTTACCGCCATAATCCCGCCTCCAGATAATCAATAAAGGTATGCGCGCAGCGCGCGATGAACCGGCATTGTGCCACCGATTGCACGGCGTCGCAGCTTTTAGCGGGAGGGCTGAAAAACGGAAAATCAGGCCAGGAAATCGAACAGCGAGCGCGGCCCGCTGTAGCCGGGCAAGGCATCGCTGGACGCGGCCTGCTCTTGCTGCGTATACAGCTGCACCAGCGCATTGGCCTGCGCCGTCAGCGCCTTCGCCAGTTCAGCCTTCTTGCCGCCCAGGGTCGCGATTTCCTTGCCGACCGCCTGCGTTTCCTTGCGCAGCGCGCCATTGTTGCCGGTCAGCGCATCGATCTTGCTGTCGAACTGGTCGGCCAGCCCCTTGCCGTCATTGGTAAACAGTTTGGTGATCGCGTCCGGATCGGCGGCGATCGCCGCATTCAGCTTTTTTTCATCGAGCTGCAACTTGCCGCTGCTGTCGAGCGTGACGCCGGCGGCGGCCAGCGCCGCCGTCGAACCATTATTGGGTGCCACCAGTTGCGCCAGTTCGCGGCCGACCTGGCCCAGCGCCGGGTCCGATTTCAATCCGCCCTTTTGCAGCGCCGTCAGCTGGTTGTTCAAGTCGTTGAACGCGGCGACGAAATTGCCGACATTTTTGGCGATGCGGCTGCTGTCCTGTGCGACGACGACATCGGTCTTGCCGGTGCCGGTCAGCGTCAGGCTGGCGCCGGCGATCGCATCGTCGAGCGTATTACTGGCGCTGCGCACCTGCTTGCCGTCGACGGTCGCCAGCGCATCCTGCGCGGCGCTTGTCTGCGCCAGCTTGCCGTTGCCGCCCGGGCTGTAGGCCAATAAATCCTTGACGGCGGCGTCGCCCGAGACGCTGATGCGCAGGCTGTTCGCCGCGCCGCTGGCGCCCTTGACGGACAGGGCATAACCGCCCTCGCTTTTGATCACGCTGGCATCGATGCCGGCCGCCTTCAGGGACGAGGCGATACCGTCCAGCGTATTGTTCTTGCTGTCGATGGTGATGGTCTTGGCGGCACTCTTGCCCGGCGTAAAACTGTCGCCGTCGGCGGTGCCGAATTCGATCTTGACCGTGGCGGGAGAACCGGTGCCGATCTTGGCGTCGGCGGCGGCGCGCGGCGCGCCGGTCAAGACTTGCCCTTGCGCCAGTTGCTGCACGTCAACGGCATAACTGCCCGCCTTGGCCGTGCCGCCGGCCGCGACCGACAAGACACCCTTGGCGCTGCTGCTGGCCGACGTGCTCAGGCCGGCGCCGGACAGGCGCCCGGCCACCGACTGGAAGCCGGTCAGCGCGCTTTGCAACTGGCCGAGACCGGACAACTTGGTCTGGTCGCGCGTCAGGCTGGCGTTGAGCTTGCTCACGCTGCCAGTCTGGCCGGCCATCGTGCGCTCGACCTTGGCCAGCACCGACGCCGACGGCGTGCTCGTGGCCGAGGTCGTGGAGGTGCCGAACGTGCCGACGCTGCCAAAGGTGCCGAGGGCGCCATAATTGCCGATGCTTGAATTGCTCATGATGTCTTCCCGTAATTGTGCTTCAGTATGCGCCTGATGACTGGAAACAGCAAAACCACCGGGAATCGGCGCGCACGGCGCCGGCCCTGCCGACAACGGCGCCAGTTGCCGACGGCGCCCGCCGGCAACAAGGGCGCCCGCCTTTAGCGCATGAACTTGGCGATCGCAGCCAAGGTGGCCGGGTCGGGATTGATGAACTGGAAGCCGACCTTGACATCGTCGCCGCTGAAAATGCAATACATGACCTTGGCGCGCGTATTGATGATGGTCGGCTTGCCGTCGACCAGCATCTCGAACGAGACTTGCCCCTGCTGGCCCGCCTTGACCATATTGCCCATCGTCAGCGACACCCCGGTCGGGCTCAAGTCGGAAGTGCGTCCCGCCACCGGCGCCGTGCCGTCGATGACGACCATCGCCTTGGCACGCAGGATTTTTCGATTGGTTTGCCTTTGATCAACTAACACAGGGGTTCCGATTCTTCAGTGATATGGGAGCTGGCGCGGCGCGCCGGGAACGGTGAAAAGTTGCTGCCGTTCCAATAGCCTATATTCTACTGCGCATTCATTTTTGATGCTGATCAGAGTTGCCGTGCGTCCACTTAATACCTTATTGCAACTCACGCAATTTATTGAATGCGTCGTCAATGCGTTCGACGGCGACGATGGTCATGCCCTCGATCGGCTGTTTCGGCACATTCGCCTTCGGGATCATCGCGATCGAGAAGCCGAGCTTGGCCGCTTCGCGCAAGCGTTCCTGGCCGCGCGGCGCGGGCCGGATTTCGCCGGCCAGCCCGACTTCGCCGAACACGACGAAACCGCGCGGCAGCGCCTTGCTGCGCATCGACGAGTTAATTGCGAGCAAGACCGCCAGGTCGGCCGCCGGTTCCGTGATTTTCACTCCCCCGACGGCATTAATAAAGACATCCTGGTCGAACGCGGCGATGCCGGCGTGGCGGTGCAAGACCGCCAGCAGCATCGCCAGCCGGTTCTGCTCCAGGCCGACCGACAGCCGGCGCGCGTTCGGCAAGTGGCTGGCGTCGACCAGCGCCTGGATTTCGACCAGCAGCGGGCGCGTTCCTTCCTGCGTCACCATGACGCAGGAACCGGGCACCTGGTTGTCGTGCTGCGACAGGAACAGCGCCGACGGGTTCGACACCCCTTTTAGCCCCTTTTCGGTCATCGCGAACACGCCGAGTTCGTTGATCGCACCGAAGCGGTTTTTAATCGCCCGCACCAGGCGGAAGCTGGAGTGGTTGTCTCCTTCGAAATACAGCACCGTGTCGACGATGTGTTCGAGCACGCGCGGGCCGGCCAGCGCCCCCTCTTTCGTCACGTGGCCGACCAGGATGATCGTCACGCCGGTCTGCTTGGCCATGCGCGTCAATTGCGCCGCGCACTCGCGCACCTGGGCGACGGAACCCGGAGCGGAACTGAGCGCGTCCGAATACATCGTCTGGATCGAATCGATGACGGCGACCTGCGGTTTTAAATCGGCCAGGGTGCCAAGCACTTTTTCGAGCTGGATTTCGGCTTGCAGTTTCAGGTCGCGCGCATCGATCGCCAGGCGCTTGGCGCGCAGCGCGATCTGCGCGCCGGATTCCTCGCCGCTGACATACAGCACGCTTTTCGCGTGCGACATGTGGGCCAGCGCCTGCAGCAGCAAGGTCGACTTGCCGATGCCGGGATCGCCGCCGATCAGCACGACGCCGCCGGCCACCAGGCCGCCGCCGAGCACGCGGTCGAATTCCTCGATGCCGGTCGGGAAGCGCGGCACGTCGAGCGCCTCGATATCCTGCAGCGACAAGACCGGCGCCGTCTGCGCCAGCGCCAGGTGTTGCGGATTCGACAGGCGGTTGTTCCCCGCCGTCTCGGCCACGGTTTCGACCAGCGTATTCCACTGCTGGCAGGCGCCGCACTGGCCGGTCCACTTGCTGCTGACGCCACCGCACTCGGTGCACGTGTAATTCGTTTTTACTTTTGCCATCATGCGCTTTCGAGCACCTGCACGCGCGGTGCCAATGCGCACATCAATTCATAGCCGATGGTGCCGGCGGCAGTCGCCACCTCGTCGATCGGCAAGCCCTCTCCCCACAATATCACCTTGCTGCCGACGCGCGCGCCCGGCAGCGCAGACAGGTCCACCGTCAGCATGTCCATCGAGACGCGCCCGACGATGCGGGTGCGCACGCCGTCGACCAGCACCGGCGTATCCTGCGGCGCGTGGCGCGGATAGCCGTCGGCATAGCCGCAGGCGACCACGCCGATGCGCATCGGCCCGTCGGCCTGGAAGCGGCTGCCGTAGCCGACGCAATCTCCGGCGGCGATCTCTTGCACGCCGATCAATTCGCTGGCCAGCGTCATCGTCGGCAGCAGGCCGAATTCATCGGCGCTCTTGCCGCCTGGCGTGCCGCCGTACAGCATGATGCCGGGACGGATCCAGTCGTTATAGAGCTGGCCGTCCAGATCTCCACCCGGGCCGCCGTGCAGGATGCCGGCCGAATTGGACACGCTGCGCGGTCCCGGCAAGCCTTCGGCGCCGGTGTCGAAGCGGCGCATCTGTTCGCGGATCGGCAGCAGCGGGTGGCCGGTCTCGTCGGCGTTGGCGAAGTGCGTCATCAGCGTGATTTCGCCGACATGGGGAATGGCGCGCAGGCGCGCGTGCGCGGCGGCGAACTGTTCGGGCTTGAAGCCGAGCCGGTTCATGCCGGTGTTCATTTTCAGTTGCACATCGATGGCGCGCGCCGGCCGCGCCGCTTCCAGCAGCGCGATCTGCTCGTCGCAATGGACCGAACCGCCGATGCCGTGCTGGCCCATCATGACCAGGTCGGCCGCGTCGAACCAGCCTTCGAGCAGCAGGATCGGCTTGGTCCAGCCGAGTTGGCGCAGGCGCAGCGCGTTGTCCGGTTCGATCAGGGCCAGGCCGTCGGCGTCGGCGAAACCACGCAGGCCGCGCTCCAGCCCGTGGCCATAGGCGTTCGCCTTGATCACGCCCCAGACCTTGGCGCCGGGCGCGCACGCCCTGGCGCGCGCCAGGTTATGTTTCATCGACGCTATATGAATCGTTGCAGTTATCGGCCTTGGCATAGCTACTCTGGACAGGGTGAAAGAAGCCGGTATTTTACCCGGAAGGCGCGCAGGCGCGACGGGCCGATTCCCGCCCAGAGCGGCGGCGCGGCGCCACCGGCAGCCGTTTTTTCTTTCAATATCAAACGCTTGACCACTATTGACGCGCTGCGTGGGACCACTATCGAAGGCAGCGCTACGTACCGCCCGCAACTAGGGATAGTCAGCTATTTATGGTATAAAGCAAACCGAGATCAGTTTCCAGGCACCCCAGTATGAATCGTGGTTTTTATACCATCATGGCAGCGCAGTTCTTTTCCTCGCTGGCGGACAATGCGCTGCTGTTCGTCGCGATCGACTTGCTGATCTCGATGAAATCGCCGGCGTGGCTGACGCCGCTGCTGAAATTGTCGTTTGTCCTGTTTTACGTGCTGCTGGCCGCCTTTGTCGGCGCCTTCTCGGACGCCTTGCCGAAGGGGCGCGTGATGTTCATCGCCAACCTGATCAAGATCTTCGGTTGCGCGCTGATCCTGTTCCACGTCCACCCGCTGCTGGCCTACGCCGTGGTCGGCTTCGGCGCGGCCGTCTACTCTCCCGCCAAGTACGGCATCCTCACCGAATTGCTGCCGGCCGAAAAACTGGTGGCGGCGAACGGCTGGATCGAAGGCTTGACCGTGACGTCCATCATCCTCGGCACCGTCATGGGCGGCGCGCTGGTGACCGGGCGCGTCTCGTCCGTGCTGCTGAGCATCGACATTCCCTTCATCGACACCGGCATCGACACCAGCACCGAAGCGGCGCTGTGCGTGCTGGGGCTGACCTATGTGCTGGCGGCCATCTTCAACCTGCGCATCCCCGACACTGGCTGCATCTATCCGCACCAGGAACGCAACCCGATCAAGCTCGTCGCCGACTTCGCGAACTGTTTCTCGATGCTGTGGAAGGATAAGCTGGGCCAGATCTCGCTGGCGGTGACGACGCTGTTCTGGGGCGCCGGCGCGACCCTGCAACTGATCGTGCTGGAGTGGGCGCAAAAGTCGCTGCAAATGCGCTACGACCAGGCCACCAGCCTGGTCGGCATGGTGGCGATTGGCATGGCGCTGGGCGCGGTGCTGTCGGCGCGTTTTATTTCTCTGCGCCAGGCGCTGTCGGTGATCCCGCTGGGCATCATCATGGGCATCATCGTCATGGGCATGACGCTGGTCTACACGCCGTACATCGCTTACCCGCTGCTGGTGGTGATCGGCGCCATCGCCGGCTTCTTCGTGGTGCCGATGAACGCGCTACTGCAACACCGCGGCCACGTCCTGATGAGCGCCGGCCACTCGATCGCGGTGCAGAATTTCAATGAAAACCTGTCGATTTTGACGATGCTGGCGATGTACTCGCTGATGATACGCCTGCACCTGGCGCTGAACACGATCATCATCCTGTTCGGCCTGTTCATGGCCGGCACCATGTTCATGATCATGCGCCTGCACGCGGCCAATCAGCGCGAGCACGATTCGCTGGCGCTGATCGGCGAAGCCAAGCACTGAGCCGACCAGCGGCAAGCCGGATTCAGGGCGGCAGACGTCCCGCGGCGCGGCGTTCCGCCGCCTGCGTGCGCCAGTCGTCGACGACGAGGAAGCCGCGCTCCACCTCCACCAGCCAGCCACCCAGTTCGCGCACCGACGCCACCATGACCGGCGCCGCATCCAGTTCGAAACGGCTGCGCAGCAGCGCCGCCAACTGCTCCCCATCGTAGACATGGCAGCCGCCGCAAGGCGCGGCGGCCTGCGCATCGCCGCCCTCCCCGGGAGCTGGCGCATCATCCACGGCCGCGCGTACCTTCAACGGTGCCAGCCATTGCATGCGCGGCATCACGACATAGCGCGCGGCGCCATGCCGGCTGGCTTGCCCGGCCTCGAATTCCGCCAGCGTGGCCCAGTAGCCGTGGCAGTGTCCGGGCGTGATGCCGTCCAGCGCAGGCGGCGCGCCGGCCGGATAAAACAGCCAGCCCTTGACCAGCGCCTGCGCCAGGTCGACCGCCTGCGGCAGCAGCGGCTGCGCGGCCGGGTGCCGGGACAATTCCAGCTGGTGCGCGAAAATCTTGCGCATCTTGACGCCCAGCGTATCGGCCAGGTTCGGGCCGATCAGATTATTGAAATGACCAACAGTTGCCGTGTCGTCGAGCAGATAAAACTTGGTGGCGAATTCCCAGTGCAGCAGGCGCTCGCCGTCGCGCAGCAGGAAATCGAATTCACCCACCGTGTCGTTGCGGCTGGCGCGCACTTGCAGGCCGTGCGCGGCCAATATGCCATGCTGTTCGAAATAGAAGGCCATCAGCTTTTCGGCGTACAGGCCCAGGCGCGAATAAAAGCGCGTGCCCAGCGCGGCGTCCAGCGGCGCCGGGTCGTGTTCGAGCGCGGCCAGCCAGGCGGCCGTGCCGGCGCCGATGTCATTCAACGTCGCGATGCGGCCGTGCCAGTGGGCGGAATGCGGGTCGAGCAGGTCGGGCGCGTACAGCAGCCAGGCCAGCGCGCGCACGCGCGGGCGTGTCAGGTGGCCCCAGGCGTGCTCGAAGCGCGCCTGGAACGCGGCGCCGGCGATGTCAGGCGCGTCCGGCATGGGCGGCCCTGGCCAGACACAGGTCGTGCCACGCCCTGGCCTTGTCGGCCGGCTTGCGCAGCAGGTCGGCCGGGTGATAGGTCGCCACGGTCGGAATGCCGTCGTGGCGCAGCACCTTGCCGCGCGCGGCGGCGCCCAGCAAGCCCTTGCCTGCGCTGTGGCCGAGCGTGACGATGATGCGCGTGCCGGCCAGTTCCAGCTCGCGTTCCAGGTAGGGCCGGCAGGCCGCCAGTTCGTCCGCGTTCGGCAGGCGGTCCGCACCATCGGCGCCGGGCGGGCGGCATTTCACCAGCGTGGTGACATACGCATCCTCGTCCGGCGCCAGGTCGATCGCCTTCAGCATATTGTTCAACAACAGGCCGGCCTGGCCCGACAGCGCCTCGACGCCCAGTTCATCGTCGCGGCTCGGCGCCGTCGCCAGCAACAGCCAGGATGCGTGCGCGTCGCCGCGTCCCGGCACGGCGGCCTTGCGGGTGTGGCACAACTCGCAGCGGGTACAAGCCGAGATGGCCGCGCGCAGCGCCGCCCAGTCCATGTTGGCGATGGCGTCAGCCGATACCGGGCCGCGCGCGGCCGGTACAGCCGGCACGGCGGCCGGCGCCGGACGCATCGCCGGCACCACCGGGGCGTCGTCGAACCAGGCGGTCGATTCGTCGCTTGCAGGGGCGACTGCGGAGGCAGGCGCGCGCACGGGCGAAGGCATGGACGCGGGCGAGGCAGCCGGGAGCGCGGCCGGGATGGCCGGCGTTGCGGCGGTGGTTTCAATGGCCGGCATTGCGGCGCCGGTTTCAATCTCCGCCGCGGATTCCAGCACCGGCGCCTTCGATGCGGCCGACGACGCGGGTGCGCGGGCCGACGCGGCCGACGGCTCCACTCGTGCGCCGGCAATCGCGCCGGCGGGTTCGGACGCCCGCTCCCGTTCCTGTTCCTGTGCCGCAGGCGCGGAAGCGCCCGGCGCCAGCAGCGCCGCCGGCACGAAAGCCAGCGCCGGCGCGAAGGCATCGTCCGGCTCCACGGCCGCCGGCTCCTGCCCGGCCGATGCCGTATCGTCAGTGACGGAAGCGGATACCGTAACGGCGGGAGCCGATGGCGCAACGTCGGAAGCCGATGCCGCAACCGGCATGGCGACAGGCACCGTGCCGGCACGCGCCGCGCCGGCGGACGCCGCCTCGGAAGCGATCAGCCCGGCGACGGCATCGGCGAATTCGCGCTCGCCATTGTCGGGCGCATCGCCCGCCAATAGCAATGCCGGCGGCGGATTGCGCAGGCGCCACTGCGGACCGACGCCCATTGCGTCCAGGAAGACCGTACTGCGGCTTGGCATCTGGCTCATAATTCGATTCGCATGACGATCGCGTCCTCGCGTTGCTGGTTAGCGGCCGGGTAATATGCCTTGCGCCGCCCGATCTGGATAAATCCGTAACGCTGGTAAATCTCCAGCGCGCGCCCGTTCGACGGCCGCACTTCGAGCAGCATCGACTCCATCCCCAGCCCGCGCGCGCAGGCGACGGACTGGTTCAGCAGGAAGCGCCCCAGGCCCTGTCCCTGCCACTCGGCCGCCACCGCCACGTTCAGCAAGTGCGCCTCATCGACGATCGGCATGATCAAAAAATATCCCAGCAAGCGCATCGCCTGGTCGCGCAAGACCCAGGCTTCGTAACCGCTGGCCAGCGAGTCGACGAAATTGCCGCGGCTCCAGGGGTGCGGGTAAACCTGCTGTTCCAGCGCCAGCACTTCGTCCAGGTCGCTGTTCTGCATCGGCGCGTAATTGAGCCGCGCCAGATCCCACTGCGGCTTCATGCACCCGCCTCCGCCGCCTTCGCGGTTTGCATTGCCCGGCGCTCGGCGCTGGTGTAGGCGATCTTGTTGCGCAGGTAGAGCGGCTGCGCATCCGCCGCCTTGACTGCGAGGCCGGCGGCAAATGCGATGCGCGCCAGTTGCGCGATCTGGTTCGCGTGCGGCATTACGTCCGCATAGGCGCCGGCCGCGAACTCCTTGTCCGCGAAGGCTTCGGCATAGGCTGTGAAGCCATTGCCGCAGGCTGTCACCGGGCCTTGCGGCGCCACTGCCTGCGGCGGCGACAGCGCTGGCGCCAGCACTGTCTTCAAGCCGTCGGCATAGCGGTACTGCGCCCAATATACTTCTCCCATGCGCGCGTCGAGCACAGTCAGAATCTGGTCGCCGCCGTGCTGCTGGCGGCAGGCCAGCGCCATCGCGTCGAGCGTCACCACCGGCACCAGCGGCAGGCCGGCGCCGAAGCCCAGGCCCTGGGCGATGCCGCAGGCGGTGCGCACGCCGGTAAACGAGCCGGGACCGGCGCCGTAGGCGATGGCGTCGCAATCCTTCAGCGCGATGCCGGCTTCGGCCAGCAACTCCTGCACCATCGGCAGGATCGATTGGGAATGGGTGCGCACGCCGGACGACGCGCGGCTGATCAGCTCGTCGCCGCGCAACAGCGCGCACGAGGCCAGTTCGGAAGATGTTTCAATAGCAAGTATGGTAGGCATCCCGTATTTTAACCCGGCGCATGCCCACCGGCCCAGCACCGGCGTCCCTCCGCCCTGGGGACGAGGGTATGGGGACCGGGGGGCCTTTTTCAGGGTCACGACGAAAATGCACGATTTCCGACGATTTTGAACGATTTCTAACGATTTCGAACGATTTCCGACGATTCTTGTCCAAACCTTTATAAGAAATCGTCGGAAATCGTTCATTTTCGTCGGAAATCGTCGGGAATCGTTCAAAATCGTCAAGGAGTCAAAAATGACCCCCATCATGCCCATCTCCATTCCCATGGATGTTTTTCTTGCACTGGCCGACTGCATCGGCGACCGCTGGTACAGCGACGAGATGGCGGCCGCCGTCAACACGGCCATCCTGACCTGGGTCGCCGCGCAGGGTGCGCAAGGAGGCAGCGGCAGCGCGGCGCCCTGCGACACCTCGCCTGCGGCCAGCGGCTACCAATGGAAACAGCTTTTTCTGCCCGCCGGCACGCTGCTGCGTACCGTTTTAAACGGCATCAATCACCATGCCAAAGTCGAAGGCGACCATATTATCTACAACGGTACGCCGGTATCGCCGTCGGCATTTGTCAATGCGGGCAGCGTTTCCGGGCGCAGCGCCTGGCGTTCGCTATGGCTGCTGCTGCCCGGCTCCCGCACCTGGCAGCTGGCCGCGTCCTTGCGCACGGCCACGGCATGAGCGTGCCCTACATGAGCGCGCTCTGCCTCGCGATGCAAGGCGAGGTACAATACCGACCATGCATAGCACCACTCTACATACCGACAACCGCGCCGAAGTCGCAGCAGCACTGGCGCAAGATCGCTGGATCGTAGCCTGCCTGTGCGCGGCCTGGTGCGGCACCTGCGCCGGCTACCGCGCCACGTTCGAGGAACTGGCCGCGCGCCATCCGGACAAATATTTTCTCTGGATCGACATCGAAGACCATGCCGACCTGGTGGGCGATCTCGACGTGGAAAATTTCCCCACCCTGCTGATCCAGCGCCATGAAGACGTGGCCTTCTTCGGCACCATGCTACCCGACCTGAAACTGGCGCACCGCCTGGTGCTGGCCCAGGCCGAACACAGCGACGCCGAACTGGCCGCGCTGGTCAACAGCAGCGAGGAACGCCGCCTCTGGCAACGCGACTGCAATCTGCGCACGCTGCTGGGCGTTGGCGCGTAACCGCAAGACCATTCTGCGCCTGCCGCAACGGCGGCCATCGTGCACTACGGATGCCAGCGCTTGAGCAAATCGTCGGGCAGCACCGGGCGGCTATAAAAATAGCCCTGCGCCTGGTTGCAGCCGTGCCGCAGCAGGAAGGCGGCCTGCTCTTCCGTCTCGACCCCCTCGGCGATCACCGACAGGTTCATGCTCTTGCCGAGCTGGATGATGGCGATCGCGATCGCTTCGTCGTTGACGTCGGTCGAGATATCCTTGATGAAGGAACGGTCAATCTTCAGCGTTTGCACCGGCAACTGTTTTAAATAGGCCAGCGACGAATAGCCGGTGCCGAAATCGTCGATCGCCAGCCCGACGCCGATCGAGTGCAGGTCGTTGATGAACACCAGCGCGTCGCCGGTGTTCATGATCACCGATTCCGTCACTTCCAGTTGCAGCCGGTGCGGCTCGAGCCCCGTTTCGCGCAGGATGTCGGCCACCATGTTGACGATGCTGCCGCGCTCGAACTGCTTGACCGACAGGTTGACGGCGATCTTCGGCACGTCCAGTCCCGCTTCCTGCCAGCGCATCATCTGGCGGCACGCCTCGAACAGGACCCACTTGCCGAGCTGGTTGATGAAACCCGTGTCCTCGGCCAGCGGAATGAAACGGATCGGCGGCACCAGGCCCAGTTCCGGGTGATTCCAGCGCACCAGAGCCTCGACCCCGATCAGGCGACCGGTATCGATTTCGACTTGCGGCTGGTAATTCAGGAACACTTCATCCTTCTCGATCGAGCGGCGCAGGAAGGTTTCCAGGCGCAGCCGCTCGACCCCTTCTCCCGTCATCGACGGCGCATAGAAGCGGTAACCGTTGCGCCCGCGCGCCTTGGCCTGGTACATCGCGACGTCGGCGTTGCGGATCAACATGTTCAAGTCGACCGCGTCGGCCGGGAACAGGCTGATGCCGACGCTGCAAGTGACGAACAATTCATGGCCGGCCACCATGAACGGTTGCTCGAACATGCTGACCAGCTTTTCGGCCACCAGGCTGGCGCCGTACTGGCCGTCGACATTTTCCAGCAGCACGATGAATTCGTCGCCGCCCAGGCGCGCCAGCGTGTCGCCGTCGCGCAGCTTGTCCGACAATGCGCTGGCGACCTGTTTTAATAATTCGTCGCCGATGTGGTGGCCCAGTGTGTCGTTGACATTTTTAAAGCGGTCCAGGTCGATGAACAGCAGCGCCAGCTGCTCGCTCTCGCGCGTGGCGCGCGAGAGCGCGTGGTGCAGGCGGTCGTGGAACAGCAGCCGGTTCGGCAGCGCCGTCAGCGGGTCGTGGTGCGCCAGGTGGTCGAGCTTTTCCTGCGATTCCTTGACCAGCGTGATGTCGCTGAAGACGCCGACGAAGTGCGTCGTCGCGCCGTTGGTGTCGCGCACCGCGCTCACCGTCAGCCATTCCAGGTACAGCTCTCCATTCTTGCGCAGGTTCCAGATCTCGCCGCGCCAGAAGCCGGACGTCACCAGTTCGTTCCACAGCGTCTGGTAAAACGCTTCGTCGTGGCGGCCCGAGCGCGTCAATGTCCGGTCCTGGCCGAGCGCTTCGGCTTCCGTGTAGCCGGTGATCTGCGTGAAGGCGGGATTGACGGCGACGATGCGGCCCTGCGCGTCGATCACCATGACGCCGTCGGCGATGTGTTCGAGCACGGTGGCCGACAGGCGCAGCTTTTCTTCGGCTTCCTTGCGCTCGGTGATGTCGGCGTAGACCCAGATGCTGCCTTCGTCGGCGCGGTTCTGGTCGATCGCGCAACCGCTGACCATGCACCAGAACAGCGTGCCGTCCTGGCGCCGGTAATGGCGCTCTTCGCTAAAATATTCGCCGGCCGAC
Organism: Pseudomonadota bacterium; assembly: GCA_040389645.1. Classification (GTDB taxonomy): domain Bacteria; phylum Pseudomonadota; class Gammaproteobacteria; order Burkholderiales; family Burkholderiaceae_D; genus Rugamonas. The sequence goes on from JAZJZT010000052.1 coordinate 52,804, forward strand.
AAGGTCGGGTACTGGCGCGAACCGGCCGACTCGAAATCGACCTCGTTCGGGAACACGATCGACGTCGACGCGCCCGCCATCTGGCCCGGCGCGTAGCCGAACAGTTCTTCGCAGCGCCGGTTGACGGAGACGATTTGCCGGTTGCGCACGAACATCACGCCGAACATCACGTTGTCGAGAATGGCGCTCTGCTCGGCCAGCAGCGCCTCGATGCGCACCTCATTGTGCTTGCGCTGGCTGATGTCGGAAATGATGCCGTCGACCCAGGGCGCGTTGACGCCGCGCTCGGACACTTGCGGCTGGCCGTTTTCCGCCACCCAGCGCTCGGTGCCGCTGGCGTCGGTGATGCGGTATTCGATAGCGTACGGCTTGCCGTCGCGCAGCGCCCGTATCACCGCGCGCCGCTGCAGCCGGCGGTCTTCGGCGCGGATCAATTTGACCCACGCGTGGGTCGTGCTGCGCATGAACTGGGCGGCGGAATAGCCGGAAATGTCTTCGATCGCGTCGGACACGAAATCGATCGGGCCGTCCGGGCGGAAGCGGAACACGGCGCCCGGCACCTGTGTGACGATGGTCCTGAAACGTTCTTCGCGCTGGCCGATATCTTCGAACAGGTGCTTGATCGCCACGCGCATCTGTTCCAGCTGGCTGGCCAGGCGGCCAAGTTCGTCGCTGCCGGCCAGGTCGAGCCGGGTTTCGAAATCGCCGTGCGACAGGCGGTCGGAAAAGCGCATCAGCTTGCGCAGCGGCGTGATCAGGCGTTTATTTAGAAACAGCACGATCAGCAGCAGCGACACCGTCAGTTGCGCCGCCAGCACGAACACGTACGACAATTGTTTTTCGCGCAATTCCTGCTGGCTGCGCGCATCGTCCATCTCGACCATGATGCGGCCGATGCGCTCGCCGCGCACGAGGATTTCGCGCTCGGTGCGGTAGACGGTGCCGACCGGGCGGCGCGGCGAATGGACGTGCATGAACTGGGTGTCGGCCTGGCCGGTCACCTCGACCTGCAGCACGGAACGGTCGCGCATCACCGATTCGACCAGCGAATGGGCCGATTCGGCATTCATGTTCCACAGCGATTCCTGCATGCCCAGCGCCAGGATGTCGGCGTTGCGCTGCAGCGATTCGTTCAGCGCCATCTTGGCCGACTGCTGCTCGTGCACGCCGATCAGCAGGTAGCTGCCGATCATGGCCGGGATCACCAGGCCGCCAAACACCACCAACAACAGGGCGCCGTAGATGGACAGGCCGTACAGCGCGCTTAAACGGGAGCGCATCCTTCTATAGAGGGGACTAATCATGCACGGACAGTACGGACCTGTTTATCGGATTGCATCGGTAGACGTCAACGGTGAAGGGCGAAGAGAGAGATTCTTCCATTGCAACAATTATGCACGCAAACAGAGGTGGAAGCCATCAAGATGCGGTGCCACCGCCTCACGCAGGCGAGCACGAATGCGGCAGGCTTGCTATGATGCCTGCTCTTTAAAAGAGGAACCCGTCATGACCTTTTCCATCTATTCCGCATCTATCCCAGTGTTCAAGCAGATTCTGAACAGCCTGCTGGTCATCCTCGACAAGGCAGAAACCCACGCGACCGAGAAAAAAATTGACCCGGCCGCACTGTTGCAATTCCGCCTCTTCCCCGACATGCTGCCGTTCGTGCGCCAGATCCAGATCGCGGCCGATTTCGCCAAGGGCGCCGGCGCGCGCCTGGCCGGGCAAGAAGTGCCGGCCTATGAAGATACCGAAAAAAGCTTCGGCGACCTGAAAACCCGCCTGGTGACGACGCTGGCCTTCCTCGACGGCCTGCCGCAGGCAGCCTTCGACGGCGCCGCCGAGCGCGCCATCACCACCGGCAGCGGAGAAAAGACCAAGCACTTCACCGGCCAGAGTTACCTGCTGAATTACGCGCTGCCGCACTTCTTCTTCCACGCCACCACCGCCTACGACATCCTGCGCCACAACGGGCTGGAAATCGGCAAGAAGGATTTCATCGGCAGTTATTGATTGCCGGGTTCGCGGCCACAGGCGCGAGTGCATTTATCCGGCGCTAATGCATTTAATTAAGTTAGCGCCAAAACTGTCATTCCCGCGGAAGCGGGAATCCCATTTTTTGCACCGCCCGGGACGCCAAATGGGATTCCCGCCTGCGCGGGAATGACAGTACTACAGTCTGTGGCCGAAATTTAAACCATCACCCCTGCCGGCGCGGATACCCTTGGCGCGTGATGCGCTGCCAGACGGCTTCCTTGTCTTCATCCTTCATCGACACCCAGTGCGCCACCTCGACGTAGGTGCGTCCGCAACCGCGGCAGATATCGTCGAACGTCGTCGAGCAGACGGCCACGCACGGCGTGTCCGGGCGCAGCGCCGGCGCCGCCTGCGTTTCACATGCGTCGGCCATCACTTTTTTACCTGCAGGTCCAGCTGGTCCCAGCCATCGTGGCCCAGCTTGCGCATGGTCTCGATATTTTTTTCGAAGATGTCTTCCGCTTCCGGGAACGCTTCGACCGCGCGGTCGACGCTGTCTTCGCGCAGCAGGTGCAGCGTCGGGTAGGGCGAGCGGTTCGTGTAATTGTCGATATCGTTCTGGTCGGTATCGGCGAACTGATAATCCGGGTGAAAACTGGCGACCTGCAATTCGCCAATCAAGTCCATGTCTTCCAGCGCCGCATCGGCGACATCGAGGAATTCGTTATAGTCCTCGAAATCGATCAACACACCGGGGTGGATGATCAGCGTCGTATCGACCTGCTCCGGGTCGGCGTCGGACAGGAACTGCAATTCGTCCATCAACAGTTGCAGCAAGGCTTCCGGCGTGGTCGCGTCGGACACGACATAACGGATCTGGTTCTTGATGTGGACCGCCTTCGCAAACGGGCACAGGTTCAGGCCGATCACGGCTTTCTCTAACCATTTCTGGGTGGCGGCGATGACCGCGTCGTGGTCGGCGGCAGGCTTGTCCATCTGGCTTATCCTTTGAATATCATGCATTGAGCGCGCATTGTACGCATTCCGCGCCGTATCGGCTATGTGCCGTCTACTTCTGTCAACTTCAATATATGTGCTGCCATCATTGCCGCAAAGAATCTATCAATGCACCGACATAGTGCTTGACTCAAGCATTCCATCCTACGTACACTCCCCCTTTAAATTCATGGTCCATCCGATGTTTCTCGTCGATAACAATGGAAAACTATGCAAGTAATTAAGAATACTCCCCTGCTGGCGGCGCTGCTATTGAGCCTGGCGCCGGCGATCAGCCAGGCGCTCGACGCGGCACCCGCGCCGACGTCCGCCACGCCATCGCTCCCGCTCTCCTCGCCCGCCGCCCCCAAATTCCCCGTCACCGACCAGCTCTCCGCCAAGACCGCGAACAAAACGCCGGTCAACGAAGATGCGTTCAAGGAAACCGACGTCTGGGGCCGCATCCGCACCGGTTACGCGATTCCCGACCTGGACAATTCGCTGGTGCACAAGCATGCGACCTGGTACAGCACCCGTCCCGACTACATCGCCCGCACCACGGCGCGCGCCTCGCGCTACCTGTTCCACGTCGTCACGGAACTCGAAAAGCGCGGCATGCCGACCGAGCTGGCGCTGCTGCCGTTCATCGAATCGGCCTTCAACCCGCAGGCGCTGTCGAGCGCGAACGCGGCCGGCATGTGGCAATTCGTGCCCGGCACGGGGCGCGATTTCAATTTAAAACAGAACGTGTTCAAGGATGACCGGCGCGGCATCGTCGCCTCGACCGACGCCGCGCTGACCTATCTGCAACGCCTGTACGACATGTTCGGCGACTGGCAACTGGCGCTGGCCGCGTATAACTGGGGCGAAGGTTCCGTTCAAAAGGCGATCAAGCGCAACCAGGCCGCCGGCAAACCAACCGACTTCGAAAGCCTGGCCGAACTGATGCCGGCCGAGACGCGCAATTACGTGCCGAAGTTACAAGCGGTCAAGAACATCGTCGCCAACCCGGCGCAATACGGCTTGCACCTGCCGGCGATCGACAACCAGCCATACTTTACGACGGTCGACAAGACCAGCGACATCGATCTGACCATCGCGGCCCAGCTGGCCGAACTGTCGGTCGACGAATTCAAGGCCTTGAATCCGCAGTTCAACCGCCCGGTCATTACCGGCGGCGACCAGACGCAGATTTTATTGCCTAAAGAAAACGCCGAAAAATTCCACCTGAACCTGGCGCAATTCGGCCGCGCCCTGTCGAGCTGGACCACGCACAAGATCACCAGCGCGCGCGAGCGCATCGATACGCTGGCGTCGAAATTCCACACGACGCCGGAAGTGCTGCGCCAGGCCAACAACATCCCGCAAAAATCGGTCTTGAAAGCCGGTTCGACGATCCTGGTGCCGAAAACCTCGGCCTCGCTGAACGTCGACATCGCCCCCGACGTGGCCGACAACGCCGTGGTCGCCTTCGAAGCCGAGCGCAGCGCCGCCCGCCATGTCAGCGGCTACAAGCAGGCCAAGGGCGCCGGCAGCAAGGATGCGCCGGTCGCGCTGGTCAAGGCGCGCGTTTCGCGCGACGCCGCCGGCAAGAAAAAGCACAAGCACAATTAAGCTGACGCCCGCCCGCGACGAACAGTTGCAGTCACGGCGGCGACGTCCTACAATCTCGCACTTGCTGTCGCGGGCCTGCCCCCCGCTAGCGGCCCCAAACAGAATAAACAACCCCTACTGCCGATGGCGCCGCCGTTCTCCGCGCTTGCCATCGCCGCAGTAGCAATTGGAGTGAATATGGCGTTCTTGCAAGGCAAAAAAATCCTCATCACAGGCTTGCTGTCCAACCGGTCGATCGCGTACGGCATCGCCAAGGCTTGCCGGCGCGAAGGCGCGGAACTGGCATTTACTTATGTCGGCGAACGTTTCAAGGACCGCATCACCGAGTTCGCCGCCGAATTCGGCAGCGAACTGGTGTTCGATTGCGACGTGGCCAGCGATGAACAGATCGCCGCCGTGTTCGCCGACCTCGGCCAGCACTGGGACAGCCTCGACGGCCTGGTGCACGCCATCGGTTTCGCGCCGCGCGAAGCGATCGCCGGCGAATTCCTCGATGGTTTGACACGCGAAAACTTCCGCATCGCGCACGACATCTCGGCCTACAGCTTCCCGGCCATGGCCAAGGCCGCGCTGCCGCTGCTCAAGGAAGGCTCCTCGCTGCTGACCCTGTCGTACCTGGGCGCCGTGCGCGCCATCCCCTATTACAACACGATGGGCCTGGCCAAGGCGTCGCTCGAAGCGTCGGTACGCTACCTGGCCGAGCACCTGGGCCAGAAGGGCATCCGCGCCAACGGCATTTCGGCCGGCCCGATCAAGACGCTGGCCGCGTCCGGCATCAAGGATTTCGGCAAGCTGCTCGGCTTCGCCGCCGCGCACGCGCCGCTGCGCCGCAACGTCACGATCGACGAAGTGGGCAACACGGCCGCCTTCCTGCTGTCCGACCTGGCCTCCGGCATGACCGGCGACATCATCTACGTCGACGGCGGCTTCTCGCACGTAATGGGCTTGAACGCCAGCGACTACCAATAAGCAAGGGCTTGCAAGCACGGGCTGTCACCGCGGGGCAGCGAAACTCCCCCCGCCCCGCGGTGAAGCAAGCCCTGCCGCATCGGCCGGTTCTCCGCTACACTGGCCGGCATGCCGAGCGACCTGTCCGATGAACTGTTAATGCTGCGCTATTGCGAAGGCGACCTGTCCGCCTTCCAGGAGCTGTACCGGCGTCACAGCCGCGCAATGTACCGTTTTCTGGCGTGGCATTCGCCGCGCCGCGAATGGGTCGACGAAATCGCCCAGGACAGCTGGATCGGCCTGCACCAGGCACGCGCGCGCTACCAGCCGCAGGCGCGTTTCCGCACTTACCTTTACCAGATTGCACGCAACCGCCTGATCGACCTGCAGCGCCAGCCGCAAGCCGTGCTGGCCGGCGACATGGGCGTCGACGATCAGGCACTGTCACGTTTCGAGCAACTGGCCGACATGGCCCAGCACCAAGACGCACCCGATGCCGGACTGGAAGCGCGCCAGCGCACAATCGCCTTGCATGCGGCGATACACGCGCTGCCCGGCGAGCAGAAGGAAGTGCTGGTGCTGCAGCAGTTCAGCGGCATGAGCCTGGACGAGATCGCCGAACTGGTGGCCGCGCCGCTGGAAACGGTCAAAAGCCGCCTGCGCTACGCCATGCGAAAATTGCGGCAGCATTACGCGGCGGGATTGTCCGCGCACGAGGAACAGGCATGACGGACCGGGACCACGAACAGCCAGACCTGGACGACGACGCTGCGTTCGCCGCATTTCTGCGCGGCGACGCCCCGCTGGCGCAAGCGCTGGACGCGTTGCCGCAGCCGCAGCCGCCGGCCGCGCTCGATGCCGCGATCAATGCGCGCATCGCCGCCGCGCTGGCCGGCGAACAGGGGCAGCAGCCTGGCCGCGCCGCCAACGATGCAAACGATGCCGGCAATGCCGGCAATGTCGACGCTGCGCCGATATCGGCACCGGCGCATGCGCCCCGACGCGGCTGGCTGTCTCGCTGGCGCCTGCCGCTGGCGCTGGCCGCCAGCGCGGCGGGCGCCTTGCTGGTGCTGCCGTTCCAGCAGACGCAGACACCCGGACTTGAATCCGCTCCGCAAGCGATCGACCTTGCGATACCCGTGCCGCCTTCGATAGCGCCGACTCCGGCAGCACCGACTCCGGCGACACCGGCCCCGATAACGCAGTCCCCGGCGGCGGCCGCCGCAGCGGCTCCCACCGCATCGGTTTCGAAAGCAGCTGCTCCGGTGACGGCGGTTCCGGTGCCGCCAGTTCCCGTCCCGGCGCGTCCCGTGCCGGCGCTTCCGGCATCGGTACCGCCGGCTATCGCCGCCGAGCCGGCGCGAAAATCCTACCCCGAAGCGGGTGGCATGGTTCAACCACAGGCACCGGCGGCACCTCCCTCGCCCGCAACCGTCGACAGCAAGCCGGCGCCGGCGCCAGCAAGCGCGCGCAGCGACGCATCGGAGATGCCGGGCAAATCCATCCCCCGCATGCCATCCTCCCCCGCCCCGATTGCGCTGCCACCGCCCGCACCAGACGCACCCGCCCCCGCGCCCTCAGTCGAGGCGCAGCGCAGCGCGCCGCGGCCGGCCGCCGATAGCGAGGCCAAGGCGTGGCTGGACTTGATCGAGGAAATGCTGAAAGCAGGCTTGCGCCACGATGCGCAGGCGGAGTGGGACAAGTTCCGCCTGGCTTACCCGTACTATCCGGTGCCGGACAGGCTGGCGGCGAACTTCGCGCCAGTAAAAAAATAAGACGCGCGGCACGCCGGGCGGCCTGCCGATGCGATTACGCGCCGCGCCTTTATTTTGCCGGCACCTCGAACTCTCCGACCAGCACCGTATTGCCCCGCCCCGTCAGGCGCATCGTGACCATCTGTTCGCTGGCGTCGGCCGTGCCGAAAGCGCTGCTCAACTTCACCTGCAAGGTCGTGGCGCCGGCCACCAGTTGCTGGTTGCTGCCGAAAAAATTGGCTTCGACCCGGTATTTCCCGGGTTTCGCCACGCGCAGCGAGAATTCTTCCGGCCCGTAACCGCCGGTGAAGTCGCGCGTCATGCGCCCGCCCTGGTACGTCAGGCGGTGGCCGTAATAACACTTTTCGCCGTTCGGATCGGTCACCCATAAATCCATGTCGCTATTGTCCGCATCCCAGGTCAGCACGGCGCGCAGCGCCAGCGGCAGGTTTTTCAGCAGGCGCGGGTCGATGCCGCCGGTATCGAGCGCGGTTCCCTTCGGCGCGGTGGCGATCAGCGCGTTCATCTCGGCCAGCGCGATCAGTTCGATTTCGGCGAAGCGCCCATCCCAAGGCCGCAACACCACCTCGTACAATTGCTCGATCGCCTGCTGGCGCCAGCCGGCGGCGGCGTAGGCCAGGCCCAGGTCGCGGAACGATTGCGGTTCCTCCTCGGCCAGCTGGCGCACTTTCTCGAAAACGGGAATCGCCAGCTTCGGCGCACCGGCCTGCAGCAGGCGGTAGCCGAGGATGCGCAGCACGTGGCGGTTTTCCAGCTCCATCTCGGCCAGGTTGGACAGCACGCGCAGCGCCAGTTCGCGCTGGCCGCGTTCGAGCAGCAGGTCCGCCGCATCGAGGAAAAAGGCGCTGCTGTTCGCATACGACGGTTTTTCATCGAGGTAGACGGCGTACAGCGCGTCGGCCGAAGCGGCTTTCATGCGGGAGATATAGGGCGCGTCCGAACGCCATTTCTGCAGAGCGATGCCGGCCTGCGGCGAGGAAGACGATTTGGCCACGCCAGCCTGCGCCGATACCGCTCCCGAGGCGGGTGCGGCAGCCGGTGCGGGTGCCGGCGCGGGCGCGCGTTCGACGATCGGGGCCGGCTGCGCCATCATCGCCGGCGCCTCCGGCCTGGCCCGGGATTCCTCCCTGGATGCCGAAACCACCGCATCCTGCGCGCCCTGCTTCTGTTGCGGCACATAAGGCGCGTCTTTCGGATAATGCATTTCCCACCAGGCGACCTTCTGCTCGAACTGGCGCACGACGGAATCGAGCTGTTTTTGCCGGCTTTGCGCCAGCTGGCCGCCGCGCAGCGCCTTCATTTTTTCGTACGCGGCCAGGTATTCGGGCGGCGGCGTGACGTCGTAACGCAGATAATCTTCCAGGCGGTCGAGCACCAGCAGCGAGGTTTCGCGCGTCGGCAAACCGAACTGCGCGCCCAGGCGGCGTATCGCGCCGCGCTGCATTTCGTAATCCGCCTCCAGTTCGTGCAATTTGTAGCCGGCCCACAGCGTCGCGGCCAGCGCGTGGCGCGGCGCCGTGGCCGATACATCCAGGCTCACCTCCTGCGGCCTGCCCTGCTGGACCAGCGTGAATGAAATCCGCGCCGACGCTTGCAGCAAGCGGCCGGCCACGCGCACGATACCTTGCCGCATGCCGGCGCCATCGGCCAGCAAGTCCGTGGCGCCGTCGGCGCGCAGATTGCGCAATTGCGGCTCGTCGCCCAGCATCGCCTCGGCCGCCGCGCCCGGACGGTCCGGCACGACTTGCACCAGCCGTCCCCCGCTACGCTCGGCCAGCGCAGCCAGGCGGCCGTTGTCGGCGCCCAGGGCCGAGCTCAGCGCATACAAGCGCTGTCCCGGCGCCAGCGATGGAAAACGCGACGCGCCGTAATTGAGCAAGCCGTCGCTGACCAGCACGTATTCGCCGACGCCGGCTTGCGGCTGCCAGTCGGCCAGCGCGCTGGCGCCATCGTAGACGGTGGCGCGCAAGGCGCGCCGCAACGCGTCCCACTCTCCATTGTCGACGCGAAAAACCCCGGCCGCCTCGGGCCGGTCGCGCAGGCGGACCAGGCGCACTTCGGCCCGCCCCAGCGCCTTGAAGTAACGGTCCAGTTCAGCCAGTTCGGCTTCGTGCAGGCGCGCCGCGCCGGAACCCGAACTGTCCCACAGCAATCCCACCACCTTGGGCAGCGCGCGCGGCGCGCGCCTGGCCGAGACGGGAATCTCGGCCACGAACCAGGTCTCGCCGTCGGCCTGCTGCACGTACGCTTGCGGCGCGGCTGCAGCCGGCAGCTGCAAGGTCAGCACGCCGCTGGACACGTAATGGCTTTTCGCCACGCGCGCCCAGTAGCTGCCACCGCTGCCGGCAAAGGCCAGCGTGCCCAAGGCGCCGCCGGCCCTGGGCGCCGCGCCGGCGCCGTTCACCTGCACGTCCAGTTCGAAATCCTGCAGGCGCTCGCCGTACGCCAGCGGCAAACGGTAAAGCCATTGCGCGCCGTCGCGCGCGAGCGCTTCGGCATATTTCAATTCCACCGTGCGCGTGCCGTGCGCGGCGATCGGGTAGACGCGCAGCTTGAAATGATTGCCCTGCGTGTGCTCCAGCAGCGCCGGATCGACGCCGCGCCGTTCGACCGCCTCCAGGATCTGCCGCCCCTTATCCTTCGCCACCGGCACCGCCGCGCGCAGCTTGCCGTCGATATCGAGCGCGAATCCGGTCACCTGCTGGCCATCGAGCAGCGGAAATTGCAACTGCCCTTCCAGCGCGCGCCCGTTCGGATTGAAGAACACCATTTGTACCGTGGTTTCGGCCATGCCGCCGCTGATCACGCTGGCGATGGACAGGCTTTGCAGCCGGATCGGCAGTTCGCCATTGAGCGCCCCCATCAGAGGCGGCGCGGCGGCGCGCGCGCCGCCGGCGAACAGGAATAAAACGAGCGCAAGCAAGCGTAACAACATGACGTTCTCCTCGGTTCCCGGCTGGCCGGCTTGCCAATGTAAACGGGGCGGCAGCGCCAACGGGGTTAAAATGCGCAGACTTTTTTTGAAGGGGACTGCATTGCAGGCGAAATGCGGCGCGCAGTTATACCGAAAAACATATTTTTCGTGCAGAAACAGCGAAAATGCGGTATAGTGTCGTTTGTGCGCTGCAACAGAGCAGTGCCCCAATAAAATAACTAGCAGCTTCGCAAGCCTTAGCGCATCCCCCGGATGACGCTTATAAAGCCCTCCCGCCTTGTGTGTCGTACCAGACACCGTCCCGGCGCAAAGCTTTTGTGCCGAAATTTCTAATCTCATCGTTTAGAGTCATTTCGTTTGGTTGGCGTTGCTATTTTGCGTTCTGCTTTTTCGGCATGAACGCTGATTTTTACGAAAGATAAGAATGACTTTTGAAGCACTTGGTCTCAACGCGTCCCTCCTCAAAGCCCTGACCGACGCTGGTTACACCCAGCCTACCCCGGTGCAGGAACAGGCTGTGCCTGCCGCCATCGCTGGCAAGGACTTGTTGGTATCTTCCCAGACCGGTTCCGGCAAGACCGCGGCATTCATGCTGCCGTCGCTGCACCGTCTGGCGGCGACCGAACCGGCAGCGGCCGGCAAGACGCCAAACCAGGAAATGCAAGCTTCCCGCGCACGCGGCGAGCGTCCACGTTTCAAGGCCGCCCAGCCAAAAATGCTGGTGTTGACCCCGACCCGCGAACTGGCCCTGCAAGTGACGACCAATACCGACAAGTACAGCGTCAACCTGCGCCGCATCAAGGCTGTCTCGATCCTGGGCGGCATGCCTTACCCGAAACAGATGCAATTGCTGGCACGCAATCCTGAAATCCTGGTGGCGACCCCGGGCCGCCTGATCGACCACATGGAATCGGGCAAGATCGACTTCTCGCAACTGGAAATCCTGGTGCTCGACGAAGCCGACCGCATGCTCGACATGGGTTTCATCGACGACATCGAAAAAATCGTCGCCGCCACCCCGGACACGCGCCAGACCATGCTGTTCTCGGCCACGCTGGATGGCGTCGTCGGCAACATGGCACGCCGCATCACCAAGGATCCGATGGTGATCCAGGTCGTCAGCGCCGCCAACAAGCATGAAAACATCACCCAGCGCGTACACTTCGTCGACGACCTGTCGCACAAGAACCGCCTGCTGGACCACCTGCTGCGCGACGAATCGCTGGACCAGGCCGTGGTCTTCACCGCCACCAAGCGCGACGCCGACACCATCGCCGACCGCCTGAACATCGCCGGCTTCTCGGCCGCCGCGCTGCACGGCGACATGCACCAGGGCGCGCGCAACCGCACGCTCGACAGCATGCGCCGCGGTCAAGTCAAGGTGCTGGTGGCAACCGACGTCGCCGCGCGCGGCATCGACGTGCCGACCATCACGCACGTGTTCAACTACGATCTGCCGAAATTCCCGGAAGATTACGTGCACCGCATCGGCCGTACCGGCCGCGCCGGCCGCAACGGCCTGGCAATCTCGCTGGTGAACCACGCCGAAGGCATGAACGTCAAGCGCATCGAGCGTTACACGAAACAGTTGATCCCGGTCAACGTCATCGAAGGCTTCGAGCCTAAGCGCACCGCGCCACCGCGCTCGGCGACGTCGCGTCCAGGCGGCTGGAAACCGGGCGACAACCGCGGCGGCGCCAAGCCGGGCCAGCGCAGCTTCAGCAAGCCAGGCGCGGCACCGCGCAAGGAAGGCGGCGGTTTTGCCGGCCGTGAAGGCGGCAGCTTCGCCGGCCGCGAAGGCGGTTACAAGGGCAGCAACCCGCGTCCAGACAGCGCACGCCGCAGCTACGGCGATCGTTAATCTGCTCAACACGGATTGATTGAATGAAAAAGGCCACCGGAGCGATCCGGTGGCCTTTTGTCATTCATTCCCGGCTTGCCTGTCGCGCCACTATGACTGGATAGCGCACGATTGGTTTTTTGATGGCTTATCTGATCCTTCTCAATGCCACAATTAAATGCCTTTTTGGCATTCTTAATTTTTTGGCATAACGGGAGGACTCATGAACAACACCTTTGCAGAACCGCTCCGGCGCGCCGCGCGCCTGGCCGCGGCAAGCTGCCTGCTGCTGTCCGGCGGCGCCGACGCGGCCATGTTCGATAGCGGCCTGCCGGCGGGCTGGGAATGCGCCGGCCATTGCGGCACGCTGGCCGCCGACGGCGTGGTGAGCCTTGCACCGGGCGGCGGCAGCCGCTACGCGTATGTCTCGTCGGTCGACTCCACCCGGAGCGACATCTTCCTGCCCGGCGTGGACGACGTCGCACATTCGCGCACGGGGTCCAGCCTGACATCGCAGGCATTCAGCGCCATCGCCGGCGCCCAATTAAAGCTGCAATTCAATTACGTGACGTCTGACGGCGGCGGTTTCTCGGATTACGCCTGGGCCAGGCTGCTCGATACCGGCGGCCAGCAGGTGGCGCTACTGTATACCGCCCGCACCCGCCAGCCCGGCGACGTGGTGCCCGGCTTTAACATGCCGGCGCCGGATGCGACGCTGACGCCGGCCACGATCGGCATCCAGGGCGGCAACCCGGCCTGGTCGGCGCTGGGCGACGCGTCGGGCCAGTGCTACGAGGCCGGCTGCGGCCATACCGGCTGGGTCGCGTCGCAGTACACGATCGCCAGCGCCGGCACCTACCGCCTCGAATACGGCGTCGTCAACTGGGGCGATAACATCTACGATTCCGGTCTGGCCTTCGATGGCGAGGCCAGCGGCATCATGCCGCTGCCGGTGCCGGTGCCGGTGCCGGAACCGGCCGGCTGGGGCATGCTGCTCGCCGGCCTGGGCCTGGTCGGCGCGATCGCGCGCCGCAAGCGATGCGCCTGAATCAGGACGGCGCCACACACCGGTCACGACAAACTGATTGCGACAATCCGATTACGATTTATCTAGGCAAACGGGATTACTTGCAATATACTTGATCATTCAAGTATAAATCAAGGATAATTCCATGGAAAACACGAACAACGACAGCGGCGATGCGGCGCTCGCATTCTGCCTGAGGCTGGCGCGCGCGCACGCGACGATGGTACGCCGCCTGGATGCCGCGCTCGGCGGCCATTTCGGCATCGGCTTCAGCGACTTCATGCTGTTGCAGCACCTGGCGAAGGCGCCGGGTGGACGGCTGCGCCGGGTCGACCTGGCCGAGCGCCAGGGTTTGACGGCGTCCGGCGTCACGCGCACCTTGCTGCCGCTGGAAAAAACCGGGCTGGTCGCGCGCCAGCCCGATCCGCGCGATGCCCGCGTCGGTTACGCCGTCATCACGCCGACCGGCCATGAACTGCTCGACAACGCGCTGGTGACGGCGCGCGAAGTGAGCACGGAACTGTTGCAGAATTCGGCGCCGGACCAGCTCGACGCGCTGGCGGCCGTGCTCGGCAGCGTGGCCGGCATGAATCTCACCAACAGTTGAAGCGGCGCTATTTCGCCACCGGCGGCGCCCTGCCTCCGGTGGCGAAACAGGCTCCCTATTCCTGTGCGGCACTCGGTACGCTGCCGAACAGAACAAAGCGGCGCCGCGGCGCATGCTTGCTGCATGAAAACCATTTTATTCCCCACTCTTGCCCTGGCCGGCGCGCTGTGCGCGGCGCCTTGCGCCATGGCCGCCACGTCCAACCCGATGCTGCATGCCCAGGTGCTGCTCGACCGCGCCCATTTTTCCGCCGGCGAGATCGACGGCGCCTATGGCCAGAACATGCGCCGCGCGATCGCCGGCTACCAGCAAGCCAAGGGCTTGACTGTCAGCGGCAAGATGGACGCCGCGACCTGGGCCGCGCTGGATGAGCAGACACCAGCGCTGACGACGTACACGATCACCGAGGCCGACGCCGCCGGTCCGCACAACGCTGTGCCGGAAGCGATGGCGGATAAGGCGAAATTGCCGTCACTCGATTACTCCAGCGCCGTCGAAGCGCTCGGCGAACGTTTCCACGCCAGTCCCGGCTTGCTGAAACGCCTGAATCCGGGCAAGGACTTCAGCCGCGCCGGCGAGGAAATCAGCGTGCCGAACACGGAAGGCGCACCAGCGCTGCCGAGGGCGGCAACCATCGTCATCGACCGTTCCGACCGCGTACTGACGCTGCGCGACGGCGCCGGTCAAGTGATCGCCCAGTTCCCCGCCAGCACCGGCAGCGAGCACGACCCGCTGCCGATCGGCACCTGGAAAGTCAAGGGCGTGGCGCACAAACCCGTATTCCACTACAACCCGAAACTGTTCTGGGATGCCGCGCCCGGCGAGACCAGCGCAAAAATCCCGGCCGGCCCGAACAACCCGGTCGGCGTGGTGTGGATCGATCTGTCGAAGGAACATTACGGCATCCACGGCACGCCCGAACCGGCCGGCATCGGCAAGACGCAATCGCACGGCTGCATCCGGCTGACCAACTGGGATGCGGCGACGGTGGCCCAGGCGGTTGCGCCCGGACTGCCCGTCATCATGCAGGAATGATTTAAACGGATACCAAGGAGGCATCATGAAAACGCTGTCGACACTCATTGCAGGGATCGTGCTTGGCGCCATCCTCGTCATCTACATGCTGCACCGGATACCGCTGGACGCCGACAACCGGCTGCCCAGCATTTCTTCAATTCCTCCGGTGCCGCCGCCGGCCACGTCCACGGTCGACTTGCAGCAGCCGGTCGTGCCGGAACTGGCGGCCGCCGCCAGCGCCACGCCCGCTTCCGCCACACCCTCCGATGCCGGCGTGCCTCCCGGCCAGTTGCTGATGCCGGTGGCCGGCATCGCCATCGACCAGTTGAGCGACACCTTCGGCCAGCCGCGCGGCAGCGAGCGGCGCCACGAAGCGCTCGACATCATGGCGCCGAAAGGGACACCAGTGCTGGCCGTGGCCGACGGCAAGCTGGTCAAGCTGTACACCAGCAAACCGGGCGGATTGACGCTGTACCAGTTCGATCCGACCGAGAAAGTGGCATATTATTATGCCCACCTGGACCATTACGCCACCGGGCTAGACGAAGGCCGTCAATTAAAACGCGGCGACGTGATCGGCTATGTCGGCAGCACGGGCAACGCCGACCCGGCCGCGCCGCACCTGCATTTCGCCGTGTTTGAACTCGGACCGGAAAAACACTGGTGGGAAGGCACGGCCGTCAATCCGTATCCGCTGTTGACGGGCAAAAAGTAAGCGTCATCACCAGGCGCGCACGCGGCCGGTGTCCATATGGACGAATTGCGAATCCGGATAGTAGCCGACGCCGCCGGCGTGTTGCGCCAGCGCCGCCTTGCGCAGGCTGGCCAAGTCCTGCCCCGGCAGGCGCACATCGATCGCCTTGCCTTCCATGTGCAGGCTGTGCTGCGCGACGCCGCCACTCAATTCCGCCAGTTTCTGGTTAGTCTCGGGCGAGCGGTAGCCTGAAATCACGTGGATCACGTTGTTGCTGCAGAACTGAGAGCTGACCTTGTCGAGCAACAGCAGCAGCGCCGGATCGATCGGCGCGACGGTATTGCTGCGATGGTCGCGCAGCAGGCGGTTGATATCCTGCAGCGCATCGGGCACGAAGCGGCCCTCGGCCCAGAACAGCGTGCGCAGCGTTTCCCCGGTATGCGTGTTATAGAAACGCAGGCTGCGTTCGTGCGGCGCGGCCACCGCCGCGCGCGCCAGCGCCGGCAGGCTCAGCGCGGAAGCGACGGCCACGGAACTTTTCAGAAAAGAACGGCGCTGGTTCATGATGCCTCCTGCCCAATTTCAATGGTTCATGATAGTCCCATGCCGGAAAGCCCGCAGTTATGGCGCGCGGCAACAATTCATGAAAAATTGTGGCATTGATCAATACTAAAATCAGATGCAAACCCTGGGGTCAGACCCATGGGTCTGACCCCGGCATCTGCCTCTGATTGTTGCACGGTTATCGGTATTCCTCTCTTAACGGCATTAGGCTCAGTCGTGGCTGCGGTTGTTGGAACCGAGGGTAGTAGAATGACGGCTCCCTGGACTGCGCCGGAATTTGCATGGAAACGAAATGGCTGGAAGACTTCATCTCGCTGGTCGAGACCAATAATTTCAGCCGCTCGGCGGCGCTGCGGCACGTGACGCAACCGGCCTTTTCGCGCCGCATCCAGTCGCTGGAAAACTGGCTCGGGACGGACCTGGTCGACCGCACTTCGTATCCGACCCGCCTGACGCCGGCCGGCCTGGTGTTTTACGAGCAGGCGCTGGAAATGCTGGGACAAATCAACGGCGTGCGCGAACTGTTGCGCAACAAGCGCGCGGCGACGCAGACCAGCATCGACCTGGCCGTGCCGCATACGCTGTCGCTGACTTTCGTGCCGAAATGGATCACGGCGCTGGAGCAGGATTTCGCGCCGATCAACAGCCGCCTGATGGCGCTCAACGTGCACGACGCCGTGCTGCAACTGGTCGAGGGCGGCTGCGACCTGCTGCTGTGCTACCACCATCCGCGCCAGCCTGTGCAACTCGATCCGGGCCGCTACGACATGCTGGTGCTGGGCCGTGAAGCGCTGCGCGCCTATGCCCGCTGCGACAAAAACCGGGTACCGGATTTTATCCTGCCCGGCAGCAAGCAGGCGCCACTGCCCTTTCTCTCTTACACCAACAACGCCTACCTGGCGCGCATGGTGGAATTGATCCTGGCCGATGCGAAGCACGCGCTGCACCTGGAAAACCGCTACGAAACCGACATGGCCGAGGGCTTGAAAATGATGGCGCTGGAAGGACGCGGCATCGCCTTTCTGCCGGAATCGGCCGTCACGCGCGAAGTCAAACAAAAGCTGCTGGCACGCGCCGACGGCGGCGCCTCGGGATGGGAAATCGAGATGGAAATCCGCCTGTACCGCGAGCGCCCTTCTCCGCCGCGCCCGGGCAAGGCGATCGTCGCGCGGCTGTGGGATTACCTTGAAAAGCGGCAGAAACCGGCACCGAAAAAAGGCCGCCTGCCCGCCTCCGAACGCTAAAGCTGCATTCTCAAAAAGGCCGCGCGCGCCCGCGCCACGGCCCCGGATTTTCCATGCTATGCATTTTTTGCATGACCGGATGCGGATACGGCATTGGCCGCTGCGCGCCATTTCAGCCTATTGCATAACTATGCATTTTTTGCATAATCGAATACGGATACGGCATTGGCCGCTCTGTGGCAGGCCATCCTATGATTCGTTTCGCCAGCGCACTGTCACAAAACGGTGCGTCATAACGAACCACTTCAGGAGCCAACCGCATGAACACCCAGCACGCACTGCCTTCCTACCTCAACGCCGACGACCTCGGTCCCTGGGGCGTCTACCTGCAACAGATCGAGCGCGTTACCCCGCACCTCGGCCCCCTGTCGCGCTGGGTCGAAACCCTGAAGCGGCCGAAGCGCATTTTGACCGTCGACGTGCCGATCGAGCGTGACGATGGATCGATTGCCCATTACGAGGGTTACCGCGTGCAACACAATATGTCGCGCGGCCCGGGCAAGGGCGGCGTGCGCTTCCACCAGGATGTGACCTTATCCGAAGTGATGGCGCTGTCGGCCTGGATGACGGTGAAGAATGCGGCGGTCAACGTGCCGTACGGTGGCGCCAAAGGCGGCATCCGCGTCGATCCGAAAACGCTGTCACGCGGCGAACTGCAGCGCCTGACGCGCCGCTACACCAGCGAAATCAGCCTGATCATCGGACCGAACAAGGATATCCCGGCGCCGGACGTCAACACCAACGAACAGGTGATGGCGTGGATGATGGATTCGTATGCGATGATCGAAGGCAACCTGTCGACCGGCGTCGTGACCGGCAAGCCGATTTCTCTCGGCGGCTCGCTGGGCCGGCGCGAAGCGACCGGGCGCGGCGTGTTCGTCGTCGGTTGCGAGGCGGCGCTCAAGCGTGGCGTGCGCATCGAAGGGGCGCGTGTGGCGGTGCAGGGTTTTGGTAATGTCGGCGGCGTGGCCGCGACGATGTTCGCCAATGCCGGCGCCAAGGTGATCGCGGTGCAGGATCACGTCGGCACCGTGGTTCACGCTGGCGGCCTCGATATCCCGGCGCTGCATCTGCACGTGGCCGAGACGGGCAGCGTCGAAGGTTTCGCCGGCGCAGAACAGTACCTGGACCGGGAAGCGTTCTGGGGCATCGAGTCCGAGATCCTGATCCCGGCCGCGCTGGAACAGCAGATCACGGCGGCCAACGCCGATAAAATCCGCACCAAGATCATCCTGGAAGGCGCCAACGGCCCGACCACGCCGGAAGCGGACGACATTCTGACCGACAAGGATGTCCTGATCGTGCCCGATGTCCTCGCCAACGCCGGCGGCGTAACCGTGTCATACTTCGAGTGGGTACAGGATTTTTCCAGCTTCTTCTGGGGCGAGGACGAAATCAACGCCCGCCTGACGCGCATCATGCAGGAAGCATTCAAGGCGGTCTGGGATGTATCTCAGGACAAGAAGGTGACGCTGCGCACGGCGACCTTCATCCTGGCCTGCACCCGCGTGTTGCAAGCGCGCGAAGTGCGCGGCCTGTATCCTTGATCTGCGCTGTACTTTCGCATTAACCTCGCCTGTCCCGGCTTTTCGCCCTGGACGGGCGTTTTTCGCATGTAAAAAGGAATCGTTTTATGAGTACGCTGGAACAGAAAGCCCTCGAATATCATAAGGCCGGCGGCGCCGGCAAGATCGCCATCGCCGTGACCAAGAGCGTGGCCAGCCAGGATGACCTGGCGCTGGCCTATTCGCCCGGCGTGGCCGTGCCCTGCGTCGAAATCCAGCGCGACCCGGCGCTGGCGTACGAATACACCGCCAAGGGCAACCTGGTGGCGGTCATCACCAACGGCACCGCGGTGTTGGGCCTGGGCAATATCGGCGCGCTGGCCGGCAAGCCGGTAATGGAAGGCAAAGTGGTGCTGTTCAAGAAATTCGCCGGCATCGATTCCTTCGACATCGAGATCGACGAGACCGATCCGGACAAGCTGGTCGAGATCATCGCCAGCCTGCACCCGACCTTCGGCGGCATCAACCTGGAAGACATCAAGGCGCCCGAATGTTTTTATATCGAGCGCAAGCTGCGCGAACGGCTGTCGATTCCTGTCTTCCATGACGACCAGCACGGCACCGCCATCGTGGTCGGTTCCGGCCTGCTGAACGCGATCGAGATGAGCGGGCGCGATATCGCCACCGTGAAAATCGTCTGCTCCGGCGCCGGCGCGGCCGCCACCGCCTGCCTGGAACTGTTGCTGGAACTGGGCGCGCGGCGCGACAACATCTTCGTTTGCGACAGCAAGGGCGTCTTGACGACGGCGCGCGAACTGAGCGACGAAAAACGCGTGTGGGCGCGCGACACCCAAGCCACCAAATTGTCCGAAGTGATCGAAGGGGCCGACCTGTTCCTCGGCCTGTCCGGTCCTGGCTTGCTGACGCAGGCGGACGTCAAAAAGATGAACAAGGCGCCGATCATTTTCGCGCTGGCCAATCCGGAACCGGAACTGCGCCCGGAACTGGTGCGCGAAGCGGCGCCGGACGCGATCATCGCCACCGGCCGTTCTGACTATCCGAACCAGATCAACAACGCGCTGTGCTTCCCCTACCTGTTCCGCGCCGCGCTCGATTCGGGCGCCTCGACGATCAACCAGGAAATGAAGATCGCCTGCGTGGTGGCACTGGCCGGCATGGCGCGCAGCGACGCGCGCTTCGGCCGGGATTACATCGTGCCGGGCCTGCTCGACGAGCGCCTGCTGGCCGGCGTCACGCCGAAGATCGCGCAAGCGGCCTTCCGCAGCGGCGTCGCACGCAAGGAACTGGAACCGGAAGCGTACAGCGCGCATTTGAGCAAGCTGGGGCAGACGCTGCTCTGATACCAAATCCAACGGCAAAGGCCGGGGTCAGACCCGTGGGTCTGACCCCAGATTCTGGTTCAGATTCTAGGTTTTCTTGCGCTGCGCCACCCAGTCGCTGACAACGTGCTCTAACACCTTCAGCGGCAGGGCGCCGTGCGACAGCACTTCGCTGTGGAACTGCTTCAGGTCGAACCTGTCGCCCAGCGCTTCCCTGGCCTGCTCGCGCAGCATCAGGATCTTGAGCATGCCGACCTTGTAGGCCAGCGCCTGTCCCGGCTGCACGAAATACCGCTCCACTTCGGCCGTCACGTCCACCTCCCCCATGCCGGTATGTTCCATCATGTAGGCGATGGCCTGCTCGCGCGTCCAGCGCTTGTAGTGGATGCCGGTGTCGACCACCAGCCGCGTCGCGCGCATCATCTCTTCGCGCAGGCGGCCGAGCGTATCGAGCGGCGTCTTGTCCAGACCCAGTTCGCTGGCCAGCCATTCGGCATACAAGGCCCAGCCTTCCTGGTAAGCAGTAAACGGGATCACCTTGCGGAACAGCGGCACGCCCTGCATTTCCTGCGCCAGCCCGATCTGCATGTGGTGGCCCGGGATGCCTTCGTGGTAAACCAGCGCGCGCATCGAAAACTTCGGCGTCTCGCCCGGCGCGCGCAGGTTGGCGAAGAAGATGGCGGGACGCGAACCGTCGAAGGCGCCCGGAAAATAATAGGCGCCCGGCGCCGTCGCCTGCGACGCCACCGGCACTGGCTGCACCTGCACGCCCAGCCGCGGACGGACGGCAAACGCGGCGTCGACGCCCTGCTTGACCTCGTCGAGGATGGCGCGGTATTGCGCCAGCATCGCCTGCCGGCCCTCGTCGGTGTCCGGATAAAGTTGTTCCGGACGCCGGGCCAGCGCCTGCACGCGCGCGCCGATGCTGCCTTCGGACAGCCCTTGCCGCTTCAGGATCGCATCCATTTCCTGGCCGACGCGCGCCACCTCGGTCAGGCCGAGTTTATGGATCTGTTGCGGCGTCATGTCGGTCGTCGTGTGCATGCGCACGGCCCAGGCATAATAGGCGTCGCCATCGGGCAGGCTCCAGGCGCCGTCGTTCGCTTGCGCCTTCGGTTGCAGCGCGCTGAAATACGCGATCAGTTCGCGGTAGGCGGGATAGACGCTCTGGCCGATCGCCGCCTCGGCTTGCGCCAGCAGTTTTGCGCGCGCCGCTTCGTCCAGCTGCGCGGCCGGAATCGCGGCCAGCTTGCGCTGCAAGTCCAGGTACAGCGCGTGCTGTCGCGGCGCCTGGGCAATAAAACCCTTCATCTGCGCCAGCACTTTTTCGACTGTAAAACGCGGTGGTACGATGCCCTTGCTCGCGCTGAGCTGCAAGCTTTCGCGCACTTGCGCAAACTTGCGCGGAAAGCGTTCCAGGCGTTCGATGTAGTGCTCGGCCTCGCCACGGTTCGTCACCGGGTGCATTTGCAGCATGAAGTCCGGCAGCGTGCTCTGGATACCCATGGTCTGGTTGACCGGGAAGTCGTGCAACTGGAACGGCGCGCCTTCGGCCTGGATGCGCAGGAAGTATTTCAGCGTGTCGTAGGACAGTTTATCTTCGCGGCTCAGGCCGGAACGGTCGTAACTGTCCAAGGTGGCCAGGTCATCCTTCCACTCCGCCGCCATCTTGCGCTCGTGCGCGGGCGAAGCGTCGTCCAGCCGGCCGCTATAAAAATCCATCCATCCCGGCAGGATGCGCATCGACGACAGCATTTCCGGGCTTTCCAGCAAAAACGACGCAAACACGCGGGTATAAAACCAGTCCAGCCGCAGCGGCTTGAAGTGCGAGGTATGGGTGATCAGCGCCACCACCAGCAGCACCGTGGCCATCAACCCGGTCAACAGCCATTTTGCGACACGTTTCATCGACATCCCCGCCAGCGAATTTGCAAAATTGCATTTTATCGGACGTCACGTTTGTGCGGGATAAATGTGATGTCAACGACACGCCGGCGGCGCGCGGCTCACCAGGCGCAGGTGCGCAACCCTACAAAAATGTCGTCGCGCTCGGGCAGGTAAAAATTGCGGAACTTGGCCGAACCGAAGCGCGACGGCGTGGCGAACGAGGCGCCGCGCAATACCTGGTGGGTGGCGAACCAGGGTTCCGAATATTCGCGGTAGCGGCCCGGGTGGAAGCCGGGATACGGTTCGAACGGGGACGCGGTCCATTCCCACAACTGTCCCCAGCGGAATGCCGCGTGACCGGACAGCGCCGCGTATTCCCATTCGGCCTCGGTCGGCAGACGCCGTTCAGCCCAGGCGCAATAGGCTTGCGCCTCGTACAGGCTGACATGGCGCACCGGTTCGGCCGCGGCCAGCGTGCTCAGGCGGCCGAAGCGCATGCTGCGCCACTGGTCGCCGTCGCGCTGCCAGTAGCGCGGCGCCGAACGTTCCTGGCGCATCAGCCAGGCATTGCCGGCCTGACTCCAGTACTGTCCCCTGTCGTAGCCGCCGTCGGCGACGAAATCGGCGAATTGCGCATTCGTCACCAGCGCCGAAGCAATGCGGAACGGCGCGACATAACAGGCAAACGCCTGCTGTTCATTGTCGAACACGAAGCCGCCCTCGGCCGCGCTGCCCAGTTGCAGCGTGCCGCCGGGGAAGGCGATGTCGGACGGCAGCGAATACGATTGTTCGTCGTGCGTCAGACGCTGCGGCGCGTTCAGGCCCAGCGTCTGCAGCGTGTACAGCAAGGCTTCGCCGTGCATGTCTTCGTGCGCCAGCGCCAGCCGGTACGGATACAGCGCCGCATCGTCGCCGGCCTCGCGCGACAGCTTGTCGAGCACGCGGTCCAGCACTTCGTGACAATAAGTTTTCAGGGCGCCGGCGCTGGGCAGGTCCAGGTTCCAGCGGCCCGCGTGCGGCACCCTGTTCGAATCGAACCAGTCGTCGCCCCTGCTCAGCAGCGAAGGGCGGCGCGCGGCGCCTGGATGGCTGGACTCGGCTTCGCGCAAAATGAACCATTCGGCGAACCAGGCCGTGTGGCCCAGCTCCCACAACGGCGGATTGATGGTGCGCAGTTGCGGCACGCGCGCGGCCGAGTCGAAGCCGGCGGCGGCGAAACAGTCGAACAGGCCCAGCGTATAATCGCGCGCATGCTGCAAGGATTCGGCCAATTGCTGCGGGCGCGCGGTACGGAATGAGGCGTGGTTTGAACTCATGTACCGATTGTAGCCAATTTTGAATGGAAAACACCAGTGCAAGCTGAACGACTGCACATCGTCAGCCCGGCCTCGGCCGAGGCCAACAACGGCAACTGGCAGAGCGCCAGACGCTGGGCGCGGTTCCTGCGCGCGCGCTACCGCGTGACGGTCGCCAGTGGCTGGCCGGACCCGGCGGCGAATGGCGACGCGCCGGATGTATTGATCGCGCTGCATGCGCGCCGCTCGGCCGCCGCGCTGGCCGCCTATAAACTGGCGTGGCCGCGGCGCCCGGCCATCCTGCTGCTGACCGGCACCGACCTGTACCGCGACATCCGGCACGACGCCAGCGCCCAGGCATCGCTGGCCCGGGCCGATGCGCTGGTCGTGCTGCAGCCGGCCGGGCTGGCCGAACTGCCGTCCGCATGGCGCGGCAAGGCGCAGGTGATCTTCCAGTCAGCCGCGACGCTGCGCCATACCGTCACGGATGCGCAGCAGCGCGACCGGGGCCAGTTTCGGGACATCATCATGATTGGCCACCTGCGCGCCGAAAAGGACCCGGCCACGTTCATGCGCGCGGCGGCGCTGGTGACAGTACCGCGCGCACGCCTGCTGCACGTCGGCGCTGCGCTGGAACCGGAACTGGGGCGCCTGGCCGAAGCGACGCAGACCAGTTGCGCGCGCTACCGCTGGCTCGGCAATGTAGCGCACGCGGCCACGCGCCAGCGTCTGAAACGCAGCGACCTGATGGTGATCGCCTCGCTGATGGAAGGCGGCGCCAATGTCATCATCGAGGCCGTCACCAGCGGCGTGCCGGTGCTCGCCAGCGATATCGGCGGCAACCGCGGCATGCTCGGCGACGATTACGCCGGTTATTTTCCGACCGGCGACGCCGCTGCGCTGGCGCGCCTGATCGACCGCAGCCTGAGCGACACGGCCTTTTACGATACGCTGGTCGCCCAGTGCGCGGCGCGCGCGCCGCTGTTCGCGCCGGCCGCCGAACAGGCGGCCGTGCTGCGCCTGGTGGATAATCTGTTGCATGCCCCTGAAGCCTTACTTGCCCCCTACATGAATGGAAAAACACCATGAGTACTGAACCGATCAAACTGACTTCGTTTTCACACGGCGGCGGCTGCGGCTGCAAGATCGCGCCCGGCGTGCTGGCCGACATCCTGAAAAACAGCAGTGGCTTCCCGGTGCCGAAGGAATTAATGGTCGGTATCGAGACAGCCGATGACGCCGCCGTCTATAAACTGAACGATGAACAAGCGCTGATCGCCACCACCGATTTCTTCATGCCCATCGTCGACGACCCGTTCGACTTCGGCCGCATCGCCGCCACCAACGCGATCTCCGACGTCTACGCGATGGGCGGCACGCCGATCATGGCGCTGGCGCTGGTGGGCATGCCGATCAATAAACTGCCGCTGGACACCATCGGCCAGATCATCAAGGGCGGAGAAACGATCTGCGCCGAGGCCGGCATCCCGATCGCCGGCGGCCACACCATCGATTCGGTCGAGCCGATCTACGGCCTGGTGGTGCTGGGCCTGATCCATCCATCGAAGGTCAAGCGCAATTCGGGCGCGCTGGCAGGCGACGTCCTCATTCTCGGCAAGCCGCTCGGCGTCGGCGTGCTGTCGGCCGCGCTGAAGAAAAACGCGCTCGATGCCGACGGCTACGCGGCGATGATCGCCAACACGACCAAGTTGAACAAACCGGGCAAGGCCTTGTCGGAGATGGCCGGCGTGCACGCGCTGACCGACGTCACCGGCTTCGGCCTGCTCGGCCACCTGCTGGAACTGGCGCGCGGCGCCGGCTTGACGGCGCAATTGAAAATGGCGCAGATCCCGCTGCTGCCCGGTGTCGAACAACTGGCGCAGGCTGGTTATGTGACCGGCGCGTCCGGGCGCAACTGGGATGCCTACGGCAAGGACGTGACGCTGGCGCCAGCCGTCAGCCAGGCGCAGCACATGCTGCTGACCGATCCGCAGACGTCGGGAGGATTGCTGGTGGCGTGCGACCCGGCCAGCGTCGACGCAGTGCTGGCGCTGTTCGCGCGCGAAGGTTTTGGCGACGCGGCCGTGATCGGCACAATGGCAACCGGCGCGGCACGGGTCGACGTGGCGGCCTGACGCGGCGGCCGGCCTGTCGCCGCGGCGGCACGGCCGGCCAACTATTCGCTTGACAAGCCGCAAGCCGATCCCGTACATTTAAGCCCATGTTCTCACACCCGCACATTTCCGCTTTCCTGCCGCCGGCTCCTAGCGCCCTATCGCTAGCGCTGCGCCTACTAGCACGCGCCTGATCCGCGTTCTCAGTCGTACTCCTGCGCCGGCCACAAGCCGCGCCCGTTACACACTCAGGAAAGCTTGCACCGATGTCCACCACGGCCACCCTCGTTCCATCCAGCATAGACGCACGCCTTGCGCTGCCGGCTGGTGCGCGCGCGCCATCGTCCCTACTGCTATCGCTACCGATCGGTTGCCTGGCCTAGCGTTACCTGTGGCCGCCCGGCAGCCCGTCGCCACATTGCGCCCATATCGGCTTTCCCCATTCTAGACTCAGGAGTACCCCATGTTGAAAAACCCAGCAGCGAAATACCGCGCCTTCCCGGCTGTCCAATTGCCCGACCGCACCTGGCCGAACAACATCATCAGCAAACCGCCGATCTGGATGAGCACCGACCTGCGCGACGGCAACCAGGCGCTGATCGAGCCGATGAGCCAGGAAAAGAAATTGCGCTTCTTCGAAAAACTGGTGCAGATCGGTTTGAAGGAAATCGAAGTGGGCTTCCCGTCCGCGTCGCAGACCGACTTCGATTTCGTGCGCAAGCTGGTCGAGGAAAACCGGATTCCGGACGACGTCACCATCATCGTGCTGACGCAATCGCGCGAAGAACTGATCCGCCGCACCGTCGCCTCGGCGGCCGGCGCCAAGCGCGCCATCGTCCACCTGTATAACTCGGTGGCGCCGGTGTTCCGCAAGGTGGTGTTCGGCATGTCGCGCGACGAGATCACCAACATCGCCACCACCGGCACGACCCTGGTCAAAGAACTGGTGGCGCAGCATCCTGAAACGGACTGGGGTTTCGAATACACGCCGGAATCGTTCTCCACCACCGAACTCGATTTTTCCAAGCATATCTCGGACGCGGTCAGCGCCATCTGGCAGCCGACCCCGGAAAAGAAAATGATCATCAACATGCCGTCGACCGTGGAATGCAGCACGCCCAACGTGTATGCCGACCAGATCGAATGGATGTCGCGCAACCTGGCGCGCCGCGATTCGCTGATTTTATCGGTGCACCCGCACAATGACCGCGGCACCGCCGTCGCAGCCGCCGAACTGGCCGTGATGGCCGGCGCCGACCGCGTCGAAGGCTGCCTGTTCGGCAACGGCGAGCGCACCGGCAACGTCGACCTCGTGACCTTGGCATTGAACCTGTACACCCAGGGCGTGCACCCGGGCCTGGATTTTTCCGACATCGACAGCGTGCGCAAGCTGGTCGAGGAATGCAACCAGTTGCCGGTGCACCCGCGTCACCCGTATGTCGGCGACCTGGTGTTCACCGCCTTCTCCGGCTCGCACCAGGACGCGATCAAGAAAGGTTTTGCGCAGCAACAGCCCGACGCGCCATGGGAAATCCCGTATTTGCCGATCGACCCGCAAGACCTGGGCCGCAGCTACGACGCCGTAATCCGCGTCAACAGCCAGTCCGGCAAGGGCGGCATGGCGTATTTGCTGGAACAGGACTTCGGCCTGGTATTGCCGCGCCGCCTGCAGATCGAATTCAGCCGCGCCGTACAAGCCGTGGCCGACCAGACCGGCCTGGAAATCACGTCCGAAGGCATCCACCAGATCTTCAGCCGCGAATACCTGGAGCAGGTCTCGCCCTACGCCTACAATTCGCACAAGCTGCAAGAAGACACCACCAGCGACGAGCCGGTGCAGATCGACATCGCCCTCACGCACCGCAGCGCCAGCATGGCGCTGCAAGGCGGAGGTAATGGCCCGATCGACGCCTTCGTCGACGCGCTCGGCCTGGACATCAAATTGATGGACTACCACGAGCACTCGATCGGCTCCGGCGCCAACGCCAGGGCGGCGTGCTACGTCGAACTGCGCCTGGAAAACGGCCCGACGCTGTTCGGCGCCGGCATCGACAGCAACATCGTCACCGCCTCCTTCAAGGCCGTGCTGAGCGCCGTCAACCGCCAGATCAAGCAGAAGGAAGCGGCATCGGCGCCAGCGGGCACGGTGGTCTCGGCATGATGCGCACGTCCACTTTGAAAAGGGCGGCAGCCGCCGCCCTCCTGCTAGCCGCCGCCAGCGCCCACGCCGCCCCGCCAGCGGGGCAGGACGCCTATACCGGTGCACAGGTCAAGGTGGACGTGGGCGACCGCAAGCTCAATCTGTACTGCATCGGCAAGGGTTCGCCCACGGTGCTGTTCGAAGCGGACGCCGGGCGGTCCGGCTGGGACTGGTCGGCCGTGCAGCCGGAAGTGGCAAAACGCACCCGCACCTGCGTCTACGACCGCGCCGGCCTCGGTTTCAGCGACCCGGCCACGCGCGTGTCCACCTCCGGCAACGCCAGCAAGGACTTGAACTTCCTGATCAAGAATGCGCGCATGGACGGTCCCTTCGTGCTGGTCGGCGCCGGTTTCGGCGCCATGGTGGTGCAGCAGTTCGCCTGGCGCGCGCGCGGCACGGTCACCGGCCTGGTGCTGGTGGAACCGCGGCACGAGGACAGCTTGCCGCAGCCGAAGGAGCAAGCCGCCATGCTGGACGCGGCGATGGCTTGCCTCACCGAGTCAACGCAAGGCGCGCCCGGTCCCGATTGCGCCTACGGCAGCACCGGCATCAATGGTGAAATCGGCCCCAAGCTGGCCGCAGCGCAAGCGGCGCAAGTCGCCAGGCCGAATTACTGGCGCGCGCGGGCATCCGAAATCGACAACCTCGCCGTCAGCGCAGGCCAGTTGCGCGCAGCCCGCAAGCCTTTCGGAGACATGCCGGTGAGTGTAGTGCAGCAGGGAGAGCCGTCGGCGATCGTTGCCGCCGTGATGGAAGTGCTGGACAAGCAGCACTGAGACGACGCGCTGCTTGGACTCCGGGACGCCAGGGCGGCTTGCGCCGCGACCTGGCAGCCTAGCGCCGCGCCAGGCGAATGCCGGTGAATTGCCAGCGTGCGCCGGCGGGAAAGAAATTGCGGTAGCTGGCGCGCGCGTGCCCGCCCGGCGTGACGCACGACGAACCGCGCAGCACGTACTGGTTCAGCATGAACTTGCCGTTGTATTCCCCCAGCGCGCCCGGCGCCGTCTCGTAACCCGGATACGGCGCATAACTGCTGCTGGTCCATTGCCAGCAGTGGCCATACATTTGCAACAGGCCAGGCTGGCCTGACTGAGCGCCCTGCCCGCTGCCTTGCGCCGCGCCGGCCGGATGCAGGCTGCCGGTTTCCATGGCCGCCTGGCGCGCCGCATATTCCCATTCCGCCTCGGTCGGCAGGCGCGCGCCGCGCCAGTGCGCGTACGCGTCCGCCTCGAACAGCGACAGGTGCGTGGCCGGACGCTGCAAGTCCAGCGGCTGTTTTCCGTGCAGCGTGAACTCGTACCATTGACCGTCGTCGTCGCGCTGCCAATACAAAGGCTGGCGCAGGCGCTGGCTGCAGACCCAGTCCCAGCCCTCGGCCAGCCACAGCACGGCATTGTCGTAACCGCCGGCGTCGATGAATTCCAGGTATTCGCCATTCGTGACCAGGCGTGAAGCGAGCGCGAACGGCGCCACATACTGGCGGTGACGCGGCAGCTCGTTGTCGAAGCAAAAGCCGTCGCCGTCGTAACCGATGTCGGTCAATCCTCCATCGAAATCGATCCATGCCAGCGGCGCGCAAACTCCGGCGGAGGGCAACGGCGCATCGACATACTCCGGCAGCAGCGCGTTCTGCGCCAGCAAGTGCTTGACGTCGGTCAGCATCAATTCCTGGTGCTGCTGTTCATGCTCCAGGCCCAGCGTCAGCAGCGTGGCCAGTTGCGCGCGCGCATCCGCATCGGGTCCGGCGGCGATCAATTGCGCGATACGTTCGTCGATGTTGGCCCGGTAGGCGCGCACCTGCGCCATCGCCGGACGCGTCAACAGGCCGCGCTGCGCGCGCGGATGCTTTTCGCCGATACCGTTGTAATAGGAATTGAACAGCACGCGGAAGGCTGGGTGGAACGGTACAAAATCCGGCTCCATGCGTTCGAGGATAAATGTTTCGAAGAACCAGGTCGTATGCGCCAGGTGCCACTTGATCGGACTCGCGTCCGGCATCGATTGCGCGCCGCAATCCTCGTCCGTCAACGTATCGGCCAGCGCCAGCGAACGCTGGCGCACCGCGTGGTAATGCGCATTCCACGATTGCGTTTCGTTCATTCGCATGACATCACTCGCCAATCGCCCTGGCATGCACCACGGCAAACCACCCTGCGTCGTCGGTCCAGACGCTGCTGGCGGCGAAGCCGGCCTGGCGCAGCAGGTCGATGAAACCTTGCTCGGTGTATTTATAGCTGTCTTCGGTGTGGATGCGTTCGCCGCGCGCGAAGTGGCGCTCGCCGCCGGGCCACGACACCGTCAATGCGCAGCGCGCTTCCAGGTGCATTTCGATGCGGCTTTCCTCGGCATTCAAGAAGGCGACGTGGCGCCACTGGCCGACATCGAAGTCGGCGCCGATCAGGTAGTTCAGGTGGCGCAACATGTTCAGATTGAAGGCGGCCGTGACGCCGATCGCATCGTCGTAGGCCGCATCGAGCACGGCGCTGTCCTTGATCAGGTCGACGCCGATCAGCAGGCCGCCGTCGCCCTGCTCGTTGTCGCGCAGGCGGCGCAGGAAGGCGATCGCTTCGTGCGGCGCGAAATTGCCGATCGAGGAACCGGGATAGAAAAACACGCGCCGCTCGCCGCGCACGCTCGACGGCAATTCAAAACTGCTGGAAAAATCCAGTCCCAGCGCCGTCATCTCGATTTCCGGAAAACGCTGCTGCAGGCGCCCCACCGCTTCGTTCAGGAAATCGCGCGAGATATCGACCGGGACATACTGGCCGGGACGCAGCAGCGGGAACAGGCTGGCGGCCTTGGCGCAATTGCCGGCGCCCAGGTCGATCAGCGTGGCGCCGCTGCCGATCGCCTGCGCGATGTCGGCGCCGTGCCGTTCGAAAATGGCGGCCTCGGTGCGGGTCGGATAGTATTCCGGCAGTTCGCAGATCGCTTCGAACAGTTTGGAACCCAGGCTGTCGTACAGGTATTTGGGGGAAGTGAAGGCCGGCGATGCCAGCAGGCCAGCGCCGATTTCGGCGATGGCGGCGGGACCGGCATGGGCTTCCCTGCGGGGCAGGCTGGGGACATCGGGCGAAATCACGC
Source organism: Pseudomonadota bacterium (assembly GCA_040389645.1). Taxonomy (GTDB): domain Bacteria; phylum Pseudomonadota; class Gammaproteobacteria; order Burkholderiales; family Burkholderiaceae_D; genus Rugamonas. The sequence goes on from JAZJZT010000052.1 coordinate 83,467, forward strand.
GGATCGCCGCAGTACGGGACATAGGCATAGGTGTGCTCAGTCTGAGGGTGGATGGCGCCATCGCCGCATGCCGCATCCGAAAGAAGACCGGCTGCTGCCGATGACATATTTGCTATCATAGCTGAATATCCAGGTTTGGCACCGCGCGCGCGCCTCGCGTGCCCGGCTTTATTTAGTCTCTTCAGAAACATTTCCCTGTCAAAAAGGTCAATACCATGCTCAAGCTGTCCGCCCTGCGTACCGTCAAATCCCTGCTGGCCGCCGGCCTGCTGCTGGCCGCCGCCCACGCGCCGGCGCAGCAAGTGTTGCGCGTGTCGGCCATTCCCGACGAGGCGCCGACGGAATTGCAGCGCAAGTTCAAGCCGCTGGGCGAGTACCTGGAAAAAAAGCTGAACATGAAGGTCGAGTTCACGCCGGTGACCGATTACGCGGCCTCGGTCGAGGGCTTGATCAACCATAAGCTGGATATGGTGTGGTTCGGCGGTTTTACCTTCGTGCAGGCGAACGAACGCAGCAAAGGGCAAGTGGTGCCGCTGGTACAGCGCGCCGAGGATGAAAAATTCCGCTCGGTGTTCATCACCACCCACAAGGACATCAACAAGCTCGATGATTTGAAGGGCAAGACCTTGAGCTTCGGTTCCGAATCGTCGACGTCCGGCCACCTGATGCCGCGCTCCTTCCTGCTCGGCGCGAAGATCAATCCGGACACCGACCTGAAACGCATCGCCTTCTCCGGCGCGCATGACGCCACCGTGGCGGCCGTGGCCGGCGGCAAGGTCGATGCCGGCGCCTTGAACATCTCGGTCTGGGAAAAACTGGTGACGGAAAAAAAGGTCGATCCGGCCGTGGTGCGCGTGTTCTATACGACGCCGGGCTATTACGATTACAACTGGACCGTGCGCGCCGACATGAATCCGGAAACGAAGAAGAAAATCACCGACGCCTTCCTGGCGCTCGATGCGAAAAACCCGCAGGACAAGGCGATCCTGGATTTGCAGCGCGCCTCGAAATTCATCCCGACCAAGGCTGAAAACTATACCGCCATCGAAGCGGCCGCCGTCAACGCCGGCCTGCTGAAGAAGTAAGCCCGCATGGTGTCCGACAGCCCCGATGCCGCTCGCCCGGTCTATCAACTGGACCAGCTGACGGTGCGGCACCTGGCCGCCGGCAAGGCGCCGGCGCTGCAACAGATCGACCTGGTCATCGCGCAAGGCGAGCAACTGGCGCTGATCGGGCCGTCCGGCGCCGGCAAGACCACGCTGCTGGCCACGCTGGCCTGCGCGCACCGGCCCGACAGCGGCAACTTTGCCGCTTTCGGTATCGATCCTTGGGCGCTGGCCGACGGCGCGCGGCACCGCCTGCGCGCGCGCCTGTTCCTGGCGCCGCAGACGCCGCCGCTGCCGCCGCGCCAGCGCGTCGTGACGGCGGTGCTGGCGGCGCGGTTGCCGCACTGGAGCCTGTGGCGCGCCCTGGTGTCGCTGGTCAAACCGGTCGATCCGGAAGCGGCCTACCGCGCGCTGGCGCGTTTTAATCTGGGCGACAAATTGTATTCGCGCGTGGACCGCCTGTCCGGCGGAGAGCGCCAGCGCTGCGGCCTGGCGCGCCTGTTGTTGTCGTCGGCGCAGGCGCTGCTGGTGGACGAGCCGCTGTCGGCGCTCGATCCGGCCCTGTCGCAATTGACATTGACTACCTTGCAGCGGGAAGCGGCCGAACGGCAGGCGACCCTGATCTGCAGCCTGCACCAGGTCGACCTGGCGCTGGCCCATTTCGCGCGCATCGTCGCGCTGAAAAACGGCCGCATCGTGTTCGACCTGCCGCGCGAGCAGGTGACGGAATCGATGATCGCGGAACTGTACCTGGGCGAACAACCGCCCGCCAACTCCGCGCAGACGGACCTTACACCAGCCCGGCTCGCCGTCGGCGCCTGCCTGTAGCGCGATGCAGAACATTCCCGCGGTGCCCTATTCCGAACGCCATCCCGACCCCGCCTGGCGCGGGCGGGTGACGATGACGATCGTCGCGCTGCTGGTGTTGTGGCCGATGATCGTGGCCAGCGAATTCCATCCGGCTATCCTGTTCGACTGGCAAAGCCTGAACGCCACCGGCCGTTTCCTGGCCGGCTTCATGCCGCCGGCCCACTCGCCCGAATTCCTGGAGATGCTGCTGCGCGAAACCTGGCAGACGGTCGCCATCGCCAGCGCCGGCCTCACGCTGGCGCTGCTCGGCGCGATTCCCGCCACGCTGCTGGTGACGGAGCGGCTGTCGATCTCGCGCATCGGCAGCGGGCGCATGGCCTTCACTTCCAGACTGTTGCGGCAGGCGGTGCGCTGGCTGCTGGTGCTGCTGCGCAGCGTGCCGGAACTGGTGTGGGCGCTGCTGTTCGTGCGCATCGTCGGCCTCGGCCCGACCGCCGGCGTGCTCGCGATCGCGCTGACTTATTGCGGCATGCTGGGCAAGGTATATGCCGAAATCCTCGAATCGTCGGAGTCGCACGCCAGCGACACCTTGTTGGCCAACGGCAGCGGGCGCCTGGCCGCCTTGCTGTACGGCGCGCTGCCGGAAGCGGCGTCGGAACTGGTGTCGTACACGGTGTACCGCTGGGAATGCGCGATCCGCGGTTCCGTCGTCATGGGCTTTGTCGGCGCCGGCGGCCTGGGCCAGCGCATGGATGAATCGATGAAAATGCTGTCCGGCGGCGAAGTGTCGTCGATGCTGCTCGTGTTCGTGCTGCTGGTGGCGGCGGCAGACGTCGTCTCGAAGCTGCTGCGCAGGAGGCTAGGATGACGCCGGAACACATGCCGGCGCCGCCGCCGCGTTCCTGGTTCGGCCCCGTGATGGCTCTGGGATTCGGCGCGCTGGTGCTCGCCAGCTTCGCGAGCTTGCCGCTGCGCTGGCGCGATTTTTTCAGTGCCGACGCGCTGCGCAGCATGGCCGAATTCCTGGCCGGCTTCGCGCCGCCGGAACTCGGTTCTTCTTTTCTCATGAAAACCGCGTGGGCCACGGCCGAAACGCTGGCCATGTCGGCGCTGGGCACCTTGCTGGCCGTGGCCGGCGGCTTGTTGCTGGCGCTGCCCGGCGCCGGCCGTTTCGGCCGCCCGGCGCGCGCCATCGTCCGCGTGCTGCTCAATGTGCTGCGCTCGATCCCGGAACTGGTGTGGGCATCGGTGCTTTTGATCGCGGCCGGCCTCGGCCCGTTCGCCGGCACGATGGCGCTGGCCGCGCACACGGCCGGCGTGCTGGGCAGACTGTTCGCCGACGCGCTGGAAAACGCCGCACCGCTGCCGGAACAGAGTTTACGGACCAACGGCGCGGCGCCGATGGCCGCCTTCTTTTATGCGACCTTGCCGCAGACCCTGCCGCAAATGCTGTCCTATACACTGTATCGCTGGGAAAACAATATCCGGGCCGCCGCCATCCTCGGCGTGGTCGGCGCCGGCGGCCTGGGCCAGATGCTGAAATACCACCTGTCTCTGTTCCAGATGCCGGCCGCGGCCACCGTCATCCTCGCCATGCTGCTGCTGGTGGCGCTGGTCGACGCGGTCAGTTTCGGCATGCGCCGCACACTCACAAGGTAATCCATGTTGCAATTGCGTCAGCTGTCGAAATCCTATGCCGGCGGCCGCCCAGTGCTGGCCAATCTGTCCTGGCATTTTCGGGCCGGCGAATTCGTCGCCATCATGGGGGAATCCGGCGTCGGCAAATCGACGCTGCTGAACCTGATCGCCGGCCTCGATCAACCGGATGCCACGCCACAGCCGCCGATCATCCTCGACGGCGTGGCCATGTCGGCGCTGGACGACGATGCGGCCACGCGCCTGCGGCGCCAGAAAATGGGATTTATTTTCCAGGCTTTCCACGTCTTGCCGCACTTGACGCTGTTGCAGAACGTGGCGCTGCCACTGTTGTTGAACGGCTTGCCGCAGCAGCGCGCGGCGCAGATGCTGGCGGCGGTCGGCCTGGGCGGACGCGAGCACGGCTATCCGCACCAGTTATCGGGCGGCGAAATGCAACGCGTGGCGATCGCGCGCGCGCTGGCGCACCGCCCTGCCCTGGTGCTGGCGGACGAGCCGACCGGCAACCTCGATCCGGATACGGCGCACGGGGTATTGACTTTGTTGCGCGCCGAAATCAAGGCCAGCGGCGCCTGCACCATCATGGTCACCCATTCGCACGCGGCGGCCGAAATGGCCGACCGGACGCTGATTTTGACCCGGAACGGCCTACAGGAAGCCGAATTCGTCAACCCGTTTGAGCAATAAGCAAGATAATATTTTTGTCAAAACCTTCCATTAATTTGCCGCCGTAGTATCATTGAAACAACTTGCTTGGAAATTAAGAGTTGAGTCGATCCGCCATTATTGTTGTTTACGCCATTTTTTGGCGGTGAAACACAAGCCAGTCAACGCCACCCATCCACGTTTTATAAATTCAGGAGGCAAAAATGAGCGTGCGGCAAAAAAAACTGGAACTGATCGAAGCCATGAACCGAGCCAGGGCGCTAGAGCCATCGAGCTTCGTTCCCAACAAGTTACTGGATACCCTCATTGAAAAAATGAATCTGAAAAATGATGCCGAGTTGTGCCGCGTGCTCGAGGTGCAGCCCCCCATCATCAGCAAGATCCGTCACCGGAAACTGGCTGTCGGTGCGACGATCCTGCTGCGGATGCATGAAAAATCAGAATTGAGTATCCGGGAACTGAAAGACTTGTCGACTGCATCGATGCATTGAACCGCTCCGTTCATGCAATGCCAGGCGCCGGCATCGCAGTCACCGGCGCCACCAAGACAGCCCAACCCCCGCTGTTTTACTACCGCGGCTTGCGTCAGGAGAGCCGTTCTTGCCAGCGCCGCAAGGTCGCTGCGAATACCTCCGGCCGGTCGAACGCACGGGCCAGTACCAGCGCACCCTGGATGGCACCCACCACATCCTCGGCCAGCGCAGTCCCTTCTTCAGCAGTCTTACCGGAACGCACCAGCGCGTCGGCCAGCGCCGCCACCCACGCCGTAAAATAATCGTTGACGCGCACGGCGAAGCGGTCCCGCTCATCGCCCAGCGCGAACACGCCGACCAGGCAGACCTTGCGTCCCGACAGAAAATAGTGATGCACCTGCTCGAACATCTGCGCGATGCCGTGCTTCGGATCGGCACTGTTGCGCAGCGGCGTGAATACGTGTTCGTGGAACCAGGCGTCGATCTCTCCGAGCACCGCGCGCGCCATTTCCTCCTTGCCGCCGGGGAAAAAATGATAGATGCTGCCCTTGCCCAGGCCGGTGCCGGCGCTGATGCGGGCCAGGCTGGCGCCTTCGAAGCCGTAGCTGCGGAATACTTCGGCCAGCAGCGGCAGCACATCGTCCCGTTCCGTGCTCATGCTTGCCGCCGGCTTGCGTGCCGCCTCAATTTAAAAACCGAGCTCGCTCAAACCGGGGTGGTCGGCCGGGCGCGGGCCGCTGGCATCCCACAGGAATTTGCGGTCCGCTTCCCGGATCGGCGTTTCATTGATGCTGGCGTGGCGCGTGTGCATCAGGCCGTGCTCGTCGAATTCCCAGTTTTCATTGCCGTAGGCGCGGAACCACTGGCCGGAATCGTCGTGGAATTCGTAGGCGAAGCGCACCGCGATGCGGCTACCCTCGTGGATCCATAATTCCTTGACCAGGCGGTAATCGAGTTCGCGCGTCCACTTGCGCCGCAACAGCGCCTTGATCTCGTCTCTCCCCCGCGCGAATTCGCCGCGGTTGCGCCACCAGCTGTCTTCGGTATAAGCCAGCGCGACGCGCTCGGGATCGCGCGTGTTCCAGCCGTTTTCGGCCAGCCTCACTTTTTCGATCGCCGTGGCGCGGGTAAAGGGGGGAACAGGAGGACGGGTCGACATCGGAGCGCCTTTCGCTTGCAACAGACGGCACACAATGTACCGTTCGGTACAAATACTATAGCCCGGCTTCATCGTTGCTGCAAGCGATATTGCTGGTCCGGCATCGCCAGCTGGGCGCTGATGATGCAATCCCAGGCCAGCGCGCAGGCGCCGATGGCGCCGGGCAGGCAAAAGATCAAGGTGCCGTTGGCATAGCCGGCCAGCGCGCGCGCGTGCACGATGGCGCTGCCCACTTCGGCATACGATAACTGGTGCAGCAGGCGTCCGAAGCCCTTGATTTCCTGTTCCAGCAGGCCGGCGGCCGCTTCCGGCACGGCATTACGCCGCACGAAACCGCTGCCGCCGGAACCGAGCACCACCTGGATCGCGGGATCGGCGATGCAGTCGCTGAACACGCGGCGCAACTGCTCGACATCGTCGGCCACGCGTTCGCGCCGCACCACGGCGTGGCCGGCCGCCGTCGCGCGCGCGGCCAGCAGTTCGCCGGAGCGGTCGTCGCCGTGCGCCGCGCTCACACTGAGCACGGCGCAACCCAGGCTGATCGCTGGCCGGCTCATCCCGCTGCGGCGTCCACGCCGTAATGGCGGGCGTAGCGGCTATCGAGATTCGCCAGCGGCAGCAACAGGAACAAATCCGCGCTTTCGAAATCGGGATCCCAGGCCGGTTCGCCGCAAATCCAGGCGCCCGAACGCAGGTAGCCCTTCAGCAGCGGCGGCACTTGCGGCGACTGGGCCGCTTCCAGCTTGTGGTAGGGAAAAGGCAGATGCGGCGTGACGCGGTATTCGATCGGCGCCATGTGCTTGCCGGACAGCGACTGGTAGACGGCGACGGCATTGTGCCCGCCGTCGGCCAGGCTGATGCTGGCGCAGCCGGCCAGGTAGTCGCAGTTTTCACGGCGCATGTATTCGGCCAGGCCGGACCACAGCAGCATGATCACGCTGCCGCCGCGGTAATCGGGGTGGATGCAGGCGCGGCCCGCCTCGGCGATGCGGCCGCGCAGGTTGTTCAGGCGGCTCAGGTCGAATTCATTCTCGGCATACACGCGGCCCAGCTTGCGTGCGCGCGTCGGGCTCAGCAGGCGGTAGGTGCCGACCACTTTCAATGTGTTCGCATCGCGCACGATCAGGTGATCGCAATGGGCGTCGAATTCGTCGCAATCGAGGCCGTCGTCATTGGCCAGCGACGACAAGCCCATCGTCTCGATGAATACTTTATAGCGCAGGCGCTGCACTTCGCGCAGCTCCTCCGGCGTGCTGGCCATACTGAGCACCAGCTTGGCGGAGGATGCCCGGACTGCTGTCTGCAAGAGAGCCTGTTGCATGCTTCATCCTTGTGAGTGGAGATGCAACAAGCGTAACGCGCGAATACTTCAGGAAAATGACAGGTCGATGTCAGTTCCGTGACCTCAGCTTTTCTTCGGACGTCCGGTCTTCAATTGCGGCAGCGATTCCAGCACGCCCTTCAGCGCGCCGATGTCGATCTTGCTGATCAGGGCCACGCCGACGCGCAGCAATTCGCTTTTCTTGATCTCGAAACCGGCCTTCAGGCACGCCTTCTTGACTTGCCCCAACACCGCGTATTCGAGTTCCGGCATCGTGAAACTGTCGCGCACCAGCTTGTCCTTGCGCGGCTTGTCCTTGGCCGCGTCGGCCTCGGCAGGCTTGGCGGTGCGCTTGGCAACCGTCTTGGCGACGGCAGGCTTGGCGGCGGCCTTGCCGGCGACAGGTTTCGCGTCGGCTTTCACCTTCGCGGCGGCCGGTTTTGCATCGGCTTTCGCCTTGACGGCGGCCGGTTTCGCATCGGCTTTCACCTTGGCGGCGACCGGTTTCACGGCGGCTTTCGCCTTCGCACCAGCCGGTTTCACGGCGGCCTTGGCCGGCGCGGCGATTTTTTCGGCAGCCTTGGCCGGGGCCTTGGCAGCGGTCCGGGCCTTGGCCGGCGCACGCGACGCCACCTTGGCCGGCGCCTTCGCTACCGGTGCGACTGCGTCCGCCGGCACGGCGGCAACAGCGGCGTGCTGCTCGGTGCCATTCGCCGCGGCCGCGGCCGGGGTGCTTGCAACGCCTGCGGCCGGGGCGGCCTTGGCGGTTTTGACGACGGGATTTTTTTCCATGAATGCTCCTGATTTTCAACAATATAAACAATATATACCATTTTTCAAAAGCCCGCTCAAGTTCTATCTTCCTCCGCGTCGATGAATTGCTGCGCAATGCCGCAGAAATCCGCCTCGATCGCCAGGAAGGCATCCAGGATATCGGGGTCGAAATGCGCGCCCCGGCCCTTGCGCATGATGTCGAGCGCCTCGGCGTGGCTGAACGGCTCCTTGTAGACGCGCCGCGAGATCAGCGCGTCATAGACGTCGGCCACCGCCATCAGGCGCGCCGACAGCGGGATCGCATCGCCCGCCAGCTGGTCCGGATAGCCGGAACCGTCCCATTTTTCCTGGTGCGAATGGGCGATTTCGCGCGCATACGTCAGGAAGCAGTTGCTGCCACCGATGTATTCCTCGACCTGCCGGATGGTGTCGCGCCCGTACACCGCGTGCTGCTTCATGATCTCGAATTCGGCTTCGTCGAGCTTGCCCGGCTTGAGCAGGATGCTGTCCGGGATGCCGACCTTGCCGATATCGTGCAGCGGCGCCGATTTATACAGCATCGCGATATTCTCGTCCGTCAGTTCGGCCGCGAAGCGCGGGTGATGTTGCAGCTGGCGCGCCAGCGCGGCGATGTAGTTCTGGGTGCGCCGGATATGGTTGCCGGTCTCGTTGTCGCGCGTCTCGGCCATCGTCGCCATCGCCATGATGGTCGCGTCCTGCATCAGCGAGAGCTGGCCGGTGCGCTCGGCCACCAGGCTTTCCAGGTCGCGGTTTTCATTTTTCAGCAACTGGCGCGCATTCTTCAGCGTCAGGTGGGTCGCCACGCGCGCGAACAGGATAGGCGGGCTTACCGGCTTGGTCAGATAGTCGACCGCGCCCACCCGCAAGCCCAGCGCCTCGTCCTCCGGCTGGCTCTTGGCCGTCAAAAAAATCACCGGGATGTCGCTGCTGCGCGGATTCTGCTTCAACTGGCGGCACGTTTCATAACCATCCATGTCCGGCATCATCACGTCCAGCAGCACCAGGTCGACCTCGGCGGCGGCGACGATCTGCAGCGCGGTGGCGCCGTTGGTGGCGACCTTGGTATTGTATTTTTCCTTCAACAGGCTCGATAGCAGCGTGATGTTGTCGGGCGTGTCGTCGACGATCAGGATCGTCTGGCGCGGCTGGTTTTTCAGGTTCATGCGGGGTCCGTTTCTGGTGTGGCGGCGTCCAGCAACTGGCTGGCCGCCGCGAATTCGTAATGCGCCATATGCGTGGCCAGGCGTTCCACCGTGGCCGGCGCGAGCAGGGTCGCCAGCGCGGGGCGCACGCTGTCGAAATAATCGGTACTGTCGCCGCTGAATTCGGCCAGCAGCGCGCGCAGTTGCGCCAGCGCCTCGGCCGCGCCATCCGCGCCGGCAGCGGCCCCGTGCGGCGGCGCCGGCAGCGCGGCGGCGGCGAAATGGCGGTCCAGCGCGGTCACCGCCTCGGCCAGCGCGCCGTCCAGGGCCGCCAGCAAGGCGTCCAGCGCGGCGCCGGCCGGCGCGGCCGGTTCGGCCAGCGCCGCTTCCAGTTCGTGCGCGGCCTGCTCGATGCCGGTCGCGCCGATATTGCCGGCCACGCCGCGCAAGGTGTGGGCGCGCCTGCCCGCCTGCGCCGCGTCGCCGCGCGCCAGCTCGGCACGCATGTCGTCGGCCGCCTGGCGCTGGCTCAGGCGGAAGCGGTCCAGCAACTGCAAATACAATTCGGCGTTGCCGGCCACGTGGCGCAAGCCGCGCGCGCAATCGATGCCGTCCAGCTGCGGCAGCGCCGCGGCGCGCGCGGCGCCGTCGCGCGGCGCGCCATCTCTCGGCGGCGGCGACAGCATCGCGTGGCCCAACCAGCGCGACAGCACCGCGTACAGCCGCTCCGGCTCGATCGGCTTGGTGATGTAATCCTGCATGCCCTCGCCCAGGCAGCGTTCGCGGATGCCGGCCAGCGCATGCGCCGTCATCGCCACCACCGGCAGCGCGTCGAAACGCGCATCGCGGCGCAGCGCCAGCGTCGCCGCGTGGCCATCCATCCGCGGCATTTCCAGGTCCATCAGCACCAGCCCGTAAGCATCCGGGCCGGCCCGCATCAAGCGTTCCAGCGCCTGCTCGCCATTGTCGGCGATGTCGACGCAAATGCCCAGCATCGCCATCAGCTCGGCGGCGATTTCCTGGTTCACCGGGTTGTCTTCGACCAGCAGCACGTGCGCGGCGTAACGCTGATCCGGCACGCTCTCGCAGGCGCCGCGCGGGGTGCGCTGCGGCGCCACCAGCGACACCAGCGTGTCGACCAGCGCCGACTGGCCGATCGGCTTGAACAGGAAGCCGATGATGCCGGCCGCGTCGGCCTCGCGCTGCACTTCCTCGCGGCCGAAGGCCGTCACCAGCACCATCCCCGGCGGCGCGCGCAGCTCATGGTCGGCGCGCACGCGGCGCGCCAGCTCGATGCCGTCGATGCCCGGCATCTGCCAGTCGCTCAGCACCAGCCGGTACGGGTCGCCGGCGCGGTCGGCGGCGGCGATCGCCGCCAGCGCCTGCGCGCCGCCGACCGCGCTGTCGGTGCGCAGCGGCAGCGCCTGCATCGCCTCGGCCAGAATCTGCAGCGCCACCGGGCTGTCGTCGACCAGCAACAGGCGCGCGCCGTTCAGCGCGGCTGGCACCACGGCCACCCGCTCGGGCTGGCCGGACAGCGAGAATTGCAGGTCGAACTGGAACGTCGAACCCTGCCCCGGCGTGCTGTCGGCCCGGATCAAGCCGCCCATCAGCTGCACCAGTTGCTGCGAGATCGACAGCCCGAGGCCGGTGCCGCCGTACTGGCGCGTGGTCGACCCGTTGGCCTGGCTGAAGGCGCGGAACAGTTTATTCATCTGCTCGGGCGTCATGCCGATGCCGCTGTCGCGCACGGCGAAGCGCAGCGCGACCTTGCCCGGCGCGGCCAGCGGCAATCTCGTGCACGACAGTTCGAGTTCTCCGGCCGGCGTGAACTTGACGGCGTTGTTGACCAGGTTGATCAACACCTGCCCCAGCCGCAACGGGTCGCCCAGCAGGTGGCGCGGAATCGCCGGCGGCACGTGGAACAGGTATTCGAGCTGCTTGTCGGCGGCGCGCTGGCTGGTCACGCTGGCGACATTGGCCAGCACCTCGTCGAGCGAGAACGCCACTTCCTCGACTTCCAGCCGGCCCGCCTCGATCTTCGAAAAATCGAGGATATCGTTGATGATGCCCAGCAGAGACAAGGCGGCGCGGTGGATCTTGCTGACGTAATCGTGCTGCTTCGGATTGAGTTCGGTGCGCAGCGCCAGGTAGGCCATGCCGATCACGGCGCTCATCGGCGTGCGGATTTCATGGCTCATGTTGGCCAGGAATTCGGATTTCGCGACATTGGCCGCTTCCGCCATCTGGTTCGCCGCCAGCAGCTTTTGCTCGCGCTCGCGGCGCTCGCTGATATCGCGGATAAAACCGCAAAATTCGTAACTCTCCTGCCCTTCCAGGCGGATGCGGGTGATCGCCAGCTCGATCGGGAATTCGCTGCCGTCGCGGCGCAACGCGTGCAACTCGACGCGCCGGTCCAGCACCGCGCCCTTGCCGCCGGCGACATAGCGCTGCATGCCGTCGCGGTGCTGCTGGCGGTAGCGCGGCGGGATGATGGTCGCTTCCAGCGGCTGGCCGAGCGCCTCGGCGCGCGACCAGCCGAAGATCGATTCGGCCTGGCTGTTCCAGCCGACGATGCGCCCGCCGGTATCCATGCGCACCACGGCGTCGAGCGCGGTGTCGACGATCGCCTGCAGCTTTTTCTGGCTGTCGCGCGCGGCCTGCGTGCTCAAGGTCAGCTCGCCGGTGCGCGCGGCGATCTTCTGTTCCAGGTCGTTGTTCAACTCACGCAGCGCCGACTCGGCGCTGCGCAGGCGCGTCAGCGTATCCCTGAAACTGCGCACGGCGCCCGACAGGCGCCCGACCTGGTCGGCCCGGCCTATGCCCGACAGCACGATGTCGGTCTCGCCCTGGCTCAGTTTTTCAAGCGCGCGCTCGATATCGGTGAACGGCCGTATCACCGTGCGCCCGACCAGGAAGATGGAAATAACGATGGCCAGCGCCAGCAACAGGTTCGTGACGATCGTATGGGTGATCTGGCGCCGCAGCTGGCGCTCGACCTCGTGCCGCGAAAACGCCATGTCGAGCATGCCGACCGGGTAACTGCGCTTGCCGTCCTGGTAAGAAATCTCGCGGTGCACGGCGATCGCGCCGGCCGGGTCGGCATGCGCGGCCGCAAAGCTGCCGAGCTGCTCGCCGCCGGGCGAGGCCACGCGCAGCGTCAGCACTTCCGGCGTGGCCTGCATCGCGTCGACCACGCTCGACACGGCCGCGCCGTTGATGTCGAACAGCGGCCGCGCCAGCGCCTGCGCCAGCACGCCGGCCAGGCGCTCGGCGCGCTCGCTCAACTGCTGTTCGGATTCGGCGCGCAGCGTGCGCGTGGCGTAACTGGTATAAATCGCCGTCGACAGGGCGACGGCCAGGAAGATGCCGGCGGCCAGCCGCAGCAGGATATCCTGGCGCCAGGCCTGCAGCAGGCGCGCCCGCATCAGCGCGCGCCTTCCAGTGCCGCGCGTTCGATCTTTTTATAGGCCGGGCTGTTGCGCACCTGTTCCGTCGCGCGCCAGATGCGCTGCGCCAGTTCCGGGCGTTTCGCCACCATCGCGTGCGACAGCACCAAAAAATAGGGTTTTTCGGTCAAAGGCAGCGGCAGCATCTCCAACTGGCTCGCCATCGGCCCGCTCATCACGCTGTGCGCATCGCTGCCGCCCATCGCGGCCGCGGCCAGCCGGCCGGCAATCAGCTTACGGGCCAGTTCGTCGGCGCGCTGGCTGCCCTCGTCGACGTCGACGTGCTGCGCGCGCAGCATGTCGCCGATCGAATAGCCGAGCTGAAAACCGACCGGGCCGTCGACATTGCGCAACACTTTACCGTCCCAGTCGACGCGGCTGCCCTTCTTGCGCAACAGCACGTAGCGGTCGATATGCATGCGCTTCGAGACGTCGACCTGCTCTCCGCCGTCGGCGGTGCCGGGATACACGCCCAGTTCGCGCCGGTCCGGCTTGTAACTGACTGCGAACGCGCCGTCATAGGCGTTGGCCTGCAACTGCGCCAGGCAGCGCTTCCACGGCACGCTCTGGAAATCGAAATGGATCGCCAGGCGCTGCTCGACCAGTTTCAGCAATTCGAAATTGAGGCCGCCGCCCTGCTCCGTGCGCCACGGCTTGACATCCTGGCGCTCGAAGCACACCGTCACGGTTTCCGGCTCGCCCGCGTGCGCGCAGGCCGCGCCGCCGCACAGCAGCGCCAGCAGCAGTGATTTCACGCCGGCGCGCATCCGTTTGCGACCGTCCATACGATTCCCCTTTACTGCCAATACCAGGCATTACCCGCCTATGATAAGCAAGAAACAGGGAAAAGAGTACGAAATGACAACAAAAAATTTTCCAGCACGATATTTTTGATGCCGCCGATCAGGAAATCACGGGTGCGCCCGGATGCTGAAATCGACGCCGACCTCGTCCCACAGTTCCTGTTCCTTCTCCATCCAGTACGACACGGTTGGATGGTGCGTGACCCATTCGCGGCGGATTTCCAGTTCGATGCGGTTTTTCATGCGCAATTTCAACTGGTTGAAATCGAGCTCGATGCGCGCGTGCATGAACAGGATCGCCAGCCGCAGCGCCACCACCGCCTTGGCGAAATCGGGCTCGGTCAGCGATTCGCCGACCTTGCGCAAATTGCCCTTCTGCGCCACGATCAGGCGGCTCATCGTCTTCTGGTCGCGCGTGGTAAACCCGGGCAGATCCGCGTTTTCGACCATGTAGCAGGCGTGCTTGTGGTAGCCGGTCTGCGACACCACCGTGCCGACTTCGTGCAGCAGCGCGCTCCAGTACAGGTGGCGCGTATAAGTCTCGCCCGACGGTTTCATTTGCGCGTACAGCGCCAGCGCGTAGTCGGCCGCGCGGTCGGCGCGGCTTTCGTCGACATGGAATTTCTGCAGGAAGGCGCGCACCGACTGCTCGCGCCGGTCGCGCTTGGTCGAGCGCAGATATAAATCCCACATGACGCCGACGCGCAGGCCGGCCTCGATCGGCTGCAGGCTGCCGATGCCCAGTTCGTGCACCAGCGCGATCAGCACGGCCAGCCCGCCGATGATGGTGCTGGCGCGTTCCGGGCGCAATCCGGCCATTTCGATCTTGCTGACGTGGCCGCAGGCGATGAAGCGCTGCTTCAATGCCTCCAGGCTGGCGGCCGACAAATCGCCGCGCCCGATTTTATTCTTGTCGATGATGTCGGCGATCGCGCGGATCGTGCCCGACGAGCCGTATGCCTGCTTCCAGTAATCCGGGTGGTATGGCGGTGCGGCATCCTCGAAATGGCTGCGCGCCGACAGCACCGCCGCCTCGAACGATGGCGCGTCGATGCGCCCGCCGATAAAGAAGGACAGGCTTTGCTTGACGCTGCCGATGCTGAACGATTCGACCCGCTCGATGTCCGGGCCGCGCCCCAGTATCAGTTCGGTCGAACCGCCGCCGATGTCGATCACCAGCCTGCGCTCGCCCGGATTGGCCAGCGCGTTGGCCACGCCCATGTAGATCAGGCGCCCCTCCTCCTCGCCGGAAATGACTTCGATCGGATAGCCGATCGCCTGCTCGGCCAAGGGCAGGAAGGTCGCGGCATCCCTGGCCTGGCGCAAGGTCGACGTGGCCACCACGCGCACCGCTTCCAGTTCATAGGACGCCAGCAGCACGCCGAAATTCTTCAGGCAGGACAGCGCCGCCTGTTTGGCCGCCTCGGTCAGGTTGCCGGCGGCGTCCAGGCCGGCCGCCAGGCGGATCGGTTCGCGCGCCGTTTTTAAAACGCGGATGGCGTCGCCATCGTGCCGGCCGATGGCCAGGCGAAAACTGTTGGAACCCAAATCTACCGCTGCATACATGCTTATCTCGCCATCTGGGGATTGTAATAATGGGGAAAGACCCGGTGCGGGGGTCAGCCCCGGCTCAAAGCAGTCATCCATATATACTGTTTATACAGAAAAACCACCACATTAGGGCGCGATTGTGACGCCGTCATGACATATTTTATTCATGCCCCAGCCACGCTCCGGCTAAACCTCGGCCAGGCTCTCCTCGGTCGCCTCCACCACCCGGTTGCGTCCGGCGAGCTTGGCTGCCTGCAGCGCGCGGTCGGCGCGCTTGAACAGGCTGACGGTGCTGTCGTCGGCGCGGATGGTCGTCACGCCCATGCTGGCGGTCAGGTTGATGACGGCCTTGTCGGCCTTGACCGGCATCGCCTCGATCGCGTGGCGGATGCGCTCGGCCACCATGCCGGCGTCTTCGAGCGAGGTGCGCGGCAGCTGGATCGCGAATTCGGCGCCGCCCAGGCGGCCCATCAAATCGCTGTCGCGCAACTGCTTCTTGCAGACGTCGACCATGGCTTTCAAGACCATGTCGCCGACCGGGTGACCATAACTGTCGTTGACGCGCTTGAACTGGTCCAGGTTCAGGATGATCAGCGCGGTCGGCATGCCGGGGCGGCGCGCCAGCGCCATCCACGGCGCCAGCGCGTGATAAAAGCCGCGCCGGTTCGGCACGTCGGTCAGTGCATCGACCACTTCCAGGCGCGCCAGTTCCGATTGCAGCTTTTCGCGCGACAGCAGCAGGTAGCCGAAGGCGTTGGTCATCATCATCAGGTACATCGCGCCGAAGCCGACCACTTGCAGCAGCGCGGCGCTGACCCAGGACCAGCCGTCCGGATGGGTCACGACCAGCACGCCGCGCCCGGCCACCAGCAGCGCCAGCGCCAGCATCGTCACCACCAGGTAGCGGCGCAGCATGCTGCCGCCGCGCCAGGCCACGGCCAGCGCGCCGACGCCGGACAGGAAAAAACCGGCCACGATCAAAAAACCGGCCGCAGCGCGCAGCGCGGGGTCGACGTCGAACAGGTGGCAGGCGAGGTACAGCGCGGCGGCCAGCGCCAGCGCCGGCAGCAGCGCGCGGCGCCAGCCGGAACGCCCGGCCGCTTCCCACAGCGCGCCGGCGTCCAGCGCCATGCCGCAAAACAGCAGCACATTGGCCAGCGGCCCGCTCAGCAAGTCCGGCAGCACGCCGCGGAAATACAACAGGAACCAGGCGCCGGCCTGCAATTGCTTGGCCACCGACCAGGTCGAAATGCTGAGCGACTTCTTGCTTTCGTATTCGAAGAAGAACAGCGCTGCGCACAGGCTCAGATTGCCCAATGCGAGGGCCAGTACCAGCGTTTTGATATCCATGTCGGTGCTATAAAAGGGCCGCCGGCGCCGGGCGGCCGGCGGCGCTTAAACTTCGTGTTCGACGTTGGTGCTGCCGTCGCCGATCTTGCTGGCCCACGCCTTGGCGAAGAATTCCTTCTCGTCCTCGGTCGGCGCATCGTGCCAGAACACGATCAGGGTGCCCTTGTGGTCATGGATCTGCGTGAATTTTTCAATGAAGCCCTGCTTGCCGGCCAGGTCGGCCAGCGCCGTCACGTAGCCGTACACGCGGCCCAGGCGCTCGATACGGTCCGGCTCGGTGAAGCTGTTGGTGGCAGTAATGGTCGGATGATCTAGAAACATGGTGTGCTCTCTCCATTGTGGCCGCTGCCCATGCTGGCAATGTACCTATAAATATTCTGTATGTAAATGCTATCCTGCATGGCCACCGACAATGGGCGCCAGCAGGTCCGCTCTCCGCTACAATTCCCCAGCTTAGCAGAACTTCACAGTTGACAACAAGTTAGCCCGCCATGCCCGCCTCCCTGGAAAACCGTTCCGCAGCGCCCGTCGTGCATACCAGGGGCGGTTTGCGCTCGCTCGAATTCAAGCCGGGCATGGTGCAAAGCGAAATGAGCCTGGCCGATCCGCACCGCCTGACGCTCGCTTATGCGCGCGCGATGATGTGCTTCGTGCTGTTCCAGCCGCGCCCGGCCCATATCGTCATGGTGGGATTGGGCGGCGGCTCGCTGGCCAAGTTCTGCCACCGCTACCTGCCGCACAGCCGCATCACGGTGCTCGAATTGCGCGCCGACGTGATCGCGCTGCGCGAACAGTTCGCGATCCCGCCCGACGACGCACGCTTTCGTATCATCGAGGCCGACGCCGCGCACTACATGCGGCAATTGCGCGACAGCGTCGACGTGCTGCTGCTGGACGGCTTCGATGAAAGCGGCCTGCCGCCGGCGCTGGGCAGCGCGCGCTTCTATGCCGATTGCCGGCGCGCGTTGCGCAACGACGGCGTGCTGGTGGCGAATATCTTCAGCTACGACCCGCATTACGGCGCCATGCTGCGCCGCCTGCGCCAGTGTTTTCGCCAGCGCATCTGCTGGTTCGACGGCATCGCCGGCAACAACCGCCTGATCTTCGCCATCAAGACGGCCGAACCGGGCGCGCCGGCCAGCCCGGCCCCGGCGCTGCGCATGCAGCAGCGCATCGCGCGCCGCCGCGGCTTGGGCCTGGCGCTGGCGAACCGCTGGCTGGCGCGCTGGATCGTGTTCCGGCTGCGCTGGCAGCAAGTTTTAAAGGGGAAATAAGTGTTGTAAATTTCCATCATCAAGCCAGGCAATTTTAGCGGGCGATTCCCGTCACTCTCCATCTGTGCCACACTAGGAAGCCGCTTAGCGGACTCCATCAATTTCCGACAGGACTGGCATGACGCGTCGCCGCAGATCCTCACTGGCCGTCGCGGCGGCATGCACGCTCGGCGCCGGGCTGGTCGTCAGCGTCCTGCTGTCGGCGGCGGTCGGCGCGCTCGAACATGAAAAAATGCAGCTCGGCTTCGAGCAGCGCGCGCGGCTGCGCGTCGGCGCGATCCAGCGCGGACTGGACGACGCGGTCGAGGTGCTGACGGTGACGAACCAGCTGTTTCGCACCGTGCCGGCGGTCAGCCGCGCGCAATTCCACACCTTCACCGAACCGCTGCTGCAACGCTACCCCTTCATCCTCGCCTTCAATTACCACCGCTGGCTGGCGCATGCCGAGCGCGCCGCCTACGAGGCCGACATGCGGCGCCAGTTCCCCGGCTTCGCGCTGACCGAAATGGCCGGCAGCGACGTGGTGCCGGCGCGCGACAAGCCATATTATGACGTCGTCGACTACCTCGAACCGATGGCCGGCAACGAGCGCGCCTTCGGCCTGGACGCAATCGACAATGCGCAGGTGCGCCAGGCCATCGAGCAGATCCAGCGCAGCGGCCAGCCCAGCGCGACCGGGCTGCTGAAGCTGGCGCAGGCGGCGCCCGGCGAAGCGGGCATGGTGCTGCTGATGCCGGTCTACCGCGCCGGCGCGCCGCTCGACACCTATGAACAGCGCCGCGCCGCCTGGGCCGGCGACACCGCCGCCGTGATCCGCGTCGGCGCGCTGGTGGCGACCATCCTCGAGCATGCCGGCCTGCCGCGCGAGCCGGACCTGGCGCTGCGCGTGTACAGCGGCGCCACGCCGCAGCCGGCCAGCCTGGTGTTCAGCCAGGGAGAAGCGCCGGCCGCGCCGGCGACGCGCTGCTGGCTGGCCTTCGATTGCCGCACCGAATACGTCGGCGCGTTCAGCGTGCTGGGCCAGCCGTGGCAGGTGCACGTCGGCCCGCTGCCGCGGCCGCTGCTGGCCGACCATCTCGGCTCGCTGTCGACGCTGGCCGGCGGCATTTTATTCAGCCTCTTGATGGCCGCATTCGTGCAGACGCTGGTACGGCGCTCGCAGCGGGTGCAACTGCTGGTCGACGCGCGCACCGCCGAACTGCAGCGCAGCAATGCGCGCCTGAACGCCGACGTCACCACGCGCATACGCACCGAGCGCGCGCTGCACGACAGCGAGCAGCGCTTCCGGCGCCTGCTGGCGCTGTCGTCGGACTGGTATTGGGAACAGGACGCGCATTACCGCTTTACGCATATCACCGGCGGCTTCTTTGAAAAAAGCTGCATTTCTCCGCAACGCTTCCTCGGCTTCACGCGCTGGGAAATCACGCCCGAGATGCCGGCGACGACCTGGGGCCGCGAACATATCGCGCTGCTCGAAGCGCGCCTGCCGTTTTCCGACCTCGAATACGCGATGCGCGGCGACGACGGCGCGCTGCGCTGGTTCGCCATCAACGGCGAGCCGGTGTATGACAGCAAGGGCAATTTCAAGGGTTATCGCGGCACCGGCAGCGACATCACCGAGCGCAAGCTGTCCGCGCAGCGCATCGAGCACATCGCCCACCACGACGGACTGACCGGCCTGCCCAACCGCATGCTGTTGCAAGACCGGCTGGCGCAGGCGGTGGCTTACGCCAACCGCAGCGGCCAGGCGATCTGGGTCTTGCTGATCGACCTGGACCGTTTTAAATTCGTCAACGATAGCCTCGGCCACAAGGCCGGCGACCTGCTGCTGCAGACGGTGGCCGCGCGCCTGCAGGCCAGCGTGCGCGACAGCGATACCGTGGCGCGCCTGTCGGGCGACGAATTCGTCGCCATCCTGCGTGCCTACCCGGAGCAGACGCTGACGCCGGACATCGTGCGCCGCGTGATGCACGCGGTGGCGCAGCCGGTCACGCTCGAAGGCAAGGAATTCCTCGTCACCTGCAGCATCGGCGTGGTCGCGCACGGCGGCGACGGCACCCCGGCCGGGCACCTGATCGAGCATGCCGACATCGCGATGTACGCGGCCAAGAAAATGGGCCGCAACAATTACCAGTTCTATCAACCGGTGATGAACGACGAGGCGCAGGAACGCTTGCGCATCGAAAGCGCCTTGCGCAGCGCGCTCGAACGCAAGCAGTTCATGCTGCAATACCAGCCGCAGGTCGACCTGGCCAGCGGGCGCATCGTCGGCGTCGAAGCGCTGCTGCGCTGGCAGCACCCGGAACTGGGCGTGGTCGCGCCGGGCCGCTTCATCGCGCTGGCCGAGGAAACCGGCCTGATCGTGCCGATCGGAGAATGGGTGCTGCGCACCGCCTGCGCCCAGGCCAAGGCCTGGCAGGACACGGGACTGGCGCCCTTGAAAATGGCGGTCAACCTGTCGGCGCGCCAGTTCGCGCAACCGGGACTGGTCGCATCGATCGGCGCCGTGCTGGCCGAAACGGGCTTGCCGGCGGCCTGCCTGGAACTGGAATTGACGGAAAGCCTGTTCATGCACGACGTGGCGCAGGCGGTCGGCCTGCTGCATGCATTGAAGGCGCTCGGCGTGACGCTGTCGATCGACGATTTCGGCACCGGATATTCGAGCCTGTCCTACCTGCGCAACTTCCCGATCGACGTGCTGAAGATCGACCGCTGTTTCGTCAACGACATCGCCAGCACGCCGGACGAAGCGGCCATCGTCGTGTCGATTATTGCCCTGGCCCACAACCTGAAGTTGCGCGTCGTCGCGGAAGGGGTAGAATCGGGGGAACAACTGGACTATTTAAGGCGCCATCATTGCGACGAAATCCAGGGCTATTACTTCAGCCGCCCTGTCGCGCCGCTCCAGATTGAACAAATGTTAAAAGAAAATAAACACCTGGCCCCGAACGATCTGCTGTCGGCGGCCTGGGCAAGCAACCAGACAGGAACCTGACAAATGAGCAAACCAGACCCACGCCCGCAACATCCCCGCGCCGACATGAAAACCCGGGAAGTGGTCGAACAGGCGATCGCCGCGGTGCCGGATGTGGGCTTGCGCCAGGCCGCCGAATTCCTGTCGGCGATGAACGTGCCGCCGGCCGTGGCCGTGCGCACGCTGGTCTATCCGCAGCGCCGCCGCACCTGACAAAACGCATATACGCCGGCCGCCGCGCGGCTGGCGTATATGCTGGTCCACTCCGCCCTGCCCCGCCGCGGCCTTTTCAGGCTTTGCGCTTGGCGCCGTGCACCTGCTGGCGCGCGGCCTTGCGCAATTTCGCCTGTTCGAAGCGCTCCTTCTGTTCCGCCGTTTCCGGCACCAGCGGCGGCACCGCCACCGGCTTGCGGTGCTGGTCGACCGCCACCATCGTGAAATAACAGCTGTTCGCGTGGCGCACCAGGCGCTGCTGGATATTTTCCGTCACGACGCGGATGCCGACTTCCATCGACGTGGTGCCCGTGTAATTGATCGACGCCAGGAACGTGACCAATTCTCCGACGTGGATCGGCTGTAAAAACATCACCTGGTCGACCGACAGCGTGACGACATAACTGCCTGAGTAACGGCTGGCGCAGGCGTAGGCCACGCTGTCGAGGTATTTCAGGATGGTTCCGCCGTGCACATTGCCGGAGAAATTCGCCATGTCGGGGGTCATCAAGACCGTCATGCTCAATTCATGCGCGGTCCAGCTCATCGGTTTTTCCATATCGCTTTCCAGTAAGGGGGGTGGCTTGTCGCCCCCATGCTATCCGCTAAGGCGGCCTGGAGCAACATTATCGGGCGCGACGGCCGCATCGAGTTGCGCGGCCAGCGTTTCGGCCGCCGCCAGCGTCGATGGAATGGCCGCCAGCGCGGCCGCCGCCAGGTCCCAGCCGGAGACGACGTCGATGCGCAGCGCCAGTTCGGCCTGCTCGGCCAGTTGCGCCAGTTGCTCGGCGCCGACGGTGCCGGCCAATCCCTTGAGCGTGTGCAGCGCCGCCAGCGCGGACGCGCCCTGCAGGCCGGCGGCAGCCTGGCGCAATTGCGCGCCCAGCTGGTTCGCCTCGATGACGAAGCTGCGCAGCGCCAGCAAATAAACCTGCGTCAGGCCGCCCAGGCGGCGCAGCGCCGCCGCGCTGTTCAAGCCCGGCACGGAATCCGGTACGGCAGCGGCGCCGGGCGCCGCCGGCGCGAGGCCGGCGGGACCGGCGCGGCCGGTGTGGAAGAGGATCACGCCGATCAGTTGCGCCAGCTCGAACGGCTTGCCGACATGGTCGACCATGCCGGCGGCCAGCGCCGCCGCGCGGTCGGCCGGCATCGCGTTGGCCGTCATCGCGACGATCGGCGGCGCCCGTTCTCCCAGCAGCGCGCGGATCGCGGCGGTGGCGGCGTAACCGTCGATGTCCGGCATCTGGATATCCATCAGGATCAGGTCCGGCAGCGGGTCGTGGCCCGACACGGCGGCAATGGCCGCCTGGCCGCCGTCGGCCAGGCTGACCTGCGCGCCGTCGTGGCCCAGCAGCTCGCCGGCCACCTGCCGGTTGACGGCGCTGTCGTCGACCAGCAGCAGGCGCAATCCGGCCAGGCGCCGCAGCGAAGGCGCCGGCATGCCGGCCGGCAGCATATCCGCCGGCGGCGCGCGCCGCCCGAGCCGGGCGTCGGCCACGGCGTCGAACAGCATCGAGGCCGTCACCGGCTTGACCAGCACGCCGTCGAGCACCGCGTCCAGAGACGCGTGCTGCTGCGCCAGCGCGGCGCGGTCGTGCGCGGTGACCATGATGATCAACGGTGTCTTGCCGGCCGGCGCCAGTTGCCGGATCTGGCAACTGGTGCTCCAGCCATCGAGTTCGGGCATGCGCCAGTCGATCAAGACGACATCGTAGGGCTGCTCCGCTTCGCGCCGCGCCACCGCGGCCAGCGCGTCATAACCGTTTTCGACGGCTTCGACCTGCCAGCCGAACGAGGCCGCCATTTCGCCCAGCACCACGCGCGCGCTGAGGTTGTCGTCGACCACCAGGCAGTGCAGGTGCCGCAGCGCAGCGCCGGCGCTGTCCGCCGGCACGGCCGGCGCCGGCGGCTGGCCCGGTTGCAGGACAATGGTGAAACCGAATTCGCTGCCGCGCCCGGGCGCGCTGTCGACGCGCAGCGTGCCGCCCATCAGGTGCACCAGGCGCTGGCTGATGGCCAGGCCGAGACCACTGCCGCCATAGCGCCGCGCGGTCGATGCCTCGGCTTGCGAAAAGCCGTCGAAAATGGCCTGATGCTGTTCCGGCGGGATGCCGATGCCGGTATCGCGGATGCTGAACGCGACCGCCAGGTTGACGCCGTCGTGTTCGACCAGCGTGGCCGACAGCACCACCTCGCCGCGTTCGGTGAACTTGACGGCGTTGCCGGCCAGGTTCAGCAACACTTGCTGCAAGCGCAGCGCATCGCCGACGACCCAGGCCGGCAGCGACGGGTCGATACGGAACAGCACTTCGACCGGCTTGTCTCCGACATTGGCCGACAGGATCACGGACAGGTCGCGCCACAGCTTGTCCAGGCTGAACGGGTGCGGGTCGAGCGCCAGCTTGCCCGCTTCGACCTTGGAAAAATCGAGGATATCGTTCAGCAGGCCAAGCAGCGCGCGCGCGGCCGCCTCGGCCTTGACGGCGTAATCGAGCTGGCGCGCATCCATCCGGGTCTGCTGCAGCAATTGCAGCATGCCCAGCACGGCGTTCATCGGCGAGCGGATTTCATGGCTCATGTTGGCGACGAATTCGGACTTGGCGCGCCCGGCGCCGAGCGCCGCTTCCTTCGCCTGCAACAGCGCGTCGTGCGCGGCGCGCGCCTCGGTGATGTCGGTACTGCTGCCGACCCAGCCGACGATGACGCCGTCGGCGTCTTTTTGCGGCAAGCCGTGGTGGTCGAACACGCGCCAGACGCCGTCATGCCGGCGCAGCCGGGCGTCGCAGCGGAATTGCTGGCCGTCGGCGACGGCGCGCTGCCAGGCCGCCTCGATGCCGGCGCGGTCGTCCGGGTGCACGATGCCGGACCAGTCGCCGCCGGTCGGCAGCCAGTCGGCCGGCACGCCGCCGAATTCCTGCCAGTGGTGGCTCAAAAAATCGATGTGCCGTTGCGGCGTGGCCGTCCACACCATTTGCGGCAAGCCTTCGGTCAGCGAGCGCCAGCGCGATTCGGACTCGCTCAGCGCCGACCAGGATTGATGCAGCGCGCTGTCGGCGTCGATCAGTTTCTGTACCGACTGGTGCTGCTTGCGCAGCGCGAAACGCACGCCGAGCAGCATGATGCTCGCCAAGGTCACGAGTACGGCGAGAAACAGCGCGGCGTTGCGCACTTCCTTATGCCACGGCGCCAGGAAATCGGCGCTCGACAGGCCGACCAGCACGTAGACCGGGTAGGCGCCGATCTTTTCCAGGCTTAATACGCGCTCCATGCCGTCGCGCATGCTGACCACGCTGTAGGTGGCGCGTTGCCGGCCGCCGGCCAGCAAGGCGGCGGTGGCGTCGGACACTTGCACCGGGCTGCCGATCGGCAGATCCGGCGCTTCCGGGTAGCGGTGCAGGATGCGTTTCTGGCTGTCGAGCAGGGTGATGGCGCCGTGTTCCCCGATATTCAACGATGAAAACAGTTCCGCGATGCGGGCATTGTTCATGTTGACATAAGCGGTGCCGCCGAAACTGCCGTCCGGCAGCGTCATCGCATACACCAGCGGCAAGACGCGCTGGCCGCTGATGCGGGAAACGACGGGCACGCCGAAGATCAGGTCGCGTTCGGTCTTGGCGCGCTGGAAGAATTCGCGGATCGTCAAGTCTTGCGGATGATCGAGGTCGATGTCCTCGCCATAGATCACGCGGCCGTCGCGGTCCGAGCCGCGCACGGCCTGGGCTTGCGGCAAGCGCTCCTTCAGCGAGCGCAGGAAGGCGCTGAACTGGGCATCGTCGAAACGCTGCTGCTGGTGCTGCGACTGGAATTCCTGCGCGGCGCGGCGCATCGCCAAGTCCACTTCCTGGAAGTGCGAATGCAGGAAGTTTTCCAGCGCGATGGCCAGGTTTTTCGAGGTTTCTTCGGCGTTGGCGTAATAGCGCAACTGGCTTTCATGCAGCACATGGGCGACAAACAACGCCACCACCAGCAGCGTCGCCACCACCGCCGCGACCAGCGCGGCAAACAATTTGTGCCATTTGTGCAAGGTGTCGAATGTCATCGGCCGGCCTTGAATGCGCTAGTGCAGCGCGCTGCGGATGGCGGCCTGGGCCGCCGGGCGGTTACAGTCCCTGGCTGTCGATATCGGCCAGCGATTCGCGGCCCTTGTCGGTGATGTCGTAGCCGCTGGCATCGGCGCGCGGCACGATGTGCGCTTTCTTGCCGAGGAAATTGGCGACATCGGCATCGAGCACGCTGCTGGCGTCGCCGGCGACGGCGCGCAAGCCCAGCACGCAGCGGCGCAGGAACAGCGTCTGCTGTCCCTTGTCGGTCAGCGAGATGCGGCCATTGTGCGCGATGCTGAACAGCTTGATGCCGCTCAAGCGCTTGGTGTTGCGTCCGACGCAAGCGCTGACGCGCTCGCCCTTGATGCCGCGCGCCACTTCTTCCAGCGCATCGTATTCGTCTTGCGATAATTTCTCGTTCTTCATTGCCATTTTTTCCATAAGAGACTGCTGCGGCCCCCATGGTACGCGCCCGGCAGCGCCGCGGCAAGGCAATGTGGCCGCCGCCGGCGGCGGCACGGTCACTCTGCGTTGTTTACTTCAGCGTGCGGATCGCCATCCACACCAGCGCCACGCCGGCCACGGCGCCGACCAGCAGCAAGCCTTGCGCGCGCCGGGTGGTGAGCGCCATGTGGCGGCGGCCGAGATAAATTTTGTTATGCAGGGAATTGCCCATGGTGGCCTCCAGACCGATATAAAAACCAAAGTTGATGGCTCATTATATAAATACTTTGTTTGTCGCTTTGTGACCGCTGACACAATTACCACATGATGTATCTACAAAGCAACGCAATTTGTTTTAAAACAATGCCAAAAAAATCAGCCCGCCGATCCGGGGCGGGCTTGAACGGCATTCCCGCCTGAGCGGCGGTGGCGATCCGGAATGACATCGGCATTGGCGCGGCGGCGCTGCATCAGACCTTGATCGGCGGCTGGGGCGGGGTCGGTTCTTCGATCGGGGGCGTTTCCGGCAGCGGCGTGTTGTCCGGCGGCGGATCTTTTTCCGGCTCCGGCGGCGGAATATCCGGTTCCGGCGTGGTATGGGCGCGTTGGCGTGGCGTGCTGCTCATCGTGATCCTCCTTATTGCGGGCCGCCGCCTGGATGCGGCGCAAATCCCTTCCGGCTAGACTATCCGCAAGCGCCGCCGCATGGCGCACCCTTGCCGCCGGCGGTCAAGGCGCGCTTTGCCAGGTCAACGTGACGACGCTGGCGGCGGGCAGCGTGTAACTGAAACCGCGGCCCGCGGCGCGCACGTTGAAGGTACGCGCGCGCGCCGCCGAATTGACGGCGATCAGCGCCAGCGAGCGGTCGGGATTGAGAAAGGCGACGCTGTCCACGCCATCGCTGCCCACGCTCGACGCGACGCGCCAGGCGCCCGGCTGCACGAAGCGGCTGGCGTGCGCCAGCGCATAGTATTCGACGTTGCGCTGCACGCCGCCGTCGGCGCGCAGCGTCACCACGCCGCGGCAGTCGCGGCAACCGCCGGCGTGCGGGCCGCCCTGCTCGTCGAGCGCCAGGTTGCCCAGCACGACTCCCTTCGCCCAGTTGCGCGCGGCGCCAACGATCAGGGTGCGCGCAAAATGCGTCAAATTGTCTCGCCAGGCCGGCGCCCATTTGCCGCCCGAACACTCCGTCACATACACTTCCTTGGCCGGATACGCGGCACGCACGGCCTCCTGCGCGCCGACGTCGCCGCCATAGCAGTGCCAGGCCACGCCGGCGACATACGGGCCGGCCGCCTTGTCGGCCAACACTTTTAAAGGCGCCTGCGGCCGGTCCCAGTTGCCATCCCATTCGAGGATGCGCGGCCCGTCGCTTTCCAGCAGTGGCCCGAGGTGCTTGCCGATCAGTTGCGCGCGCGCCGCTTCATCGAGGCGCATGCCGGGAGAGTCGGGCGGTTCCGCGTGCGGTTCGTTTTGCAGCGTCAGCGCGTAGATCGGCACGCCCTCTTCCAGGTAGATGTCGGCATAGCGTTTCAGGTAGCGCGCATAGCTTTCATAAGCTTCCGGCTTGAGCGTGCCCTGCACCAGGCTGTCATTGCTTTTCATCCAGGCCGGCGCGCTCCACGGAGAGGCGACGATCTGCAGCGCCGGATTCAAGGCCAGCGCATCCTGCAGCAGCGGCAGCAGGAATGCGCGGTCGGCCTCGACCGAGAATTGCGCCAGGCCGGCGTCGGTTTGCCCGGCAGGCAAGTCATCATACGTGTAATGACTCAAGGCGAAATCGGAGGCGCCGATGCTCACGCGCGCAAAACCGAGCGACAGGCCGGGAGAAGGGCCGAACAGTTCGGCCAGCAGCGCGCGGCGCCGTTCCGGTTCCAGGCGCGCGATCAGCCAGGCCGACGAGGCGCTGACGGCCGCGCCAAAGCCGACCATGCGCTGGTGGCGCTGCGCGGCATCGATGTCGATCGCCAGCGGCGGCGCCGGCAGGGCGGCCGCCGTTTCGACGCCGGGCGACCATGGCGTCAGCGGACGCGTCACCGGGCCGAGCTGCAAGTCCGCCTCGTGCGCCAGCAGGTGCGACTGGTCGCCCGTGGTCAGCCAGACGCCGACCCGCCCGCCCGTCTCCTGCGCCTGCGCCGCGCCGCACGCCAGCATCCACGCCAGCATCCACACCGTTTTTCCTGACAAATAGCGCTCCATTGCGGTCAGCTGATGCGCGCCGGCGGGCGCTGCATGCCCTCGCGGCTGCCGTTGAGGATGGCCAGGATCTGGTCGAAACCGACCGGTTTTACCAAATGGCCTTCGAAGCCGGCGTCGAACGCGAGCTGGCGGTCCTTTTGCTGGCCCCAGCCGGTGACGGCCACCATCACCGTGCGGCGCAGTCCCGGCAGGCGGCGCAAGGCGCGCGCCAGGTCATAACCGTTCAGGCGCGGCAGGCCGATATCGAGGAAGGCAAAATCCGGCGCGAAGGCGTCGGCGCCGGCCAGCGCCTGCTCGCCGTCATGGCTGACCTGCACCGTGTGTCCCTGCCCGCGCAGCAGCGCGGCGATGCTGTCGACGAAATCGATATTATCGTCGGCCAGCAGGATGCGGTAGCGCGCCGGCGCGCCGGGCTCGGCCACCGGCCCGGCCCGGCCGGGCGCCGGCGCGGCCAGCACAGGCAAGGTCAGCACGAATTCGCTGCCGCGCCCGACGCCGGCGCTGTGCGCGACGATCGCGCCGCCATGCAGTTCGACCAGTTTTTTCGCCAACGACAGGCCGACGCCGAGGCCGGCCGAGCTGCGTTCGAGCGAAGCGTCGGCCTGCACGAACATGTCGAAGATCTCGGTCAGCATGTGCGGCGCGATGCCGATGCCGTTGTCGCGCACGCGGATGCACAGCGCGTCGCGCTCCAGCGTCGCCTGCAAGGCCAGCACGCCACCCTTGTTCGTGTACTTGGCGGCATTGTTGAGCAGGTTCGACAGCACCTGCGCCAGGCGCGTCGCGTCGCCCAGCACGTAGACCGGCTGCGGCGGCAGCTCGACGCCCAGCGTGTGGCCGTGCGTCTCGATCAGCGGGCGCACCAGTTCCAGCGCGTCGCCGACCACGGCCTGCAATTCGACCGGTTCATGCTTGATCGCCAGCTTGCCGGTATTGATGCGAGAAACGTCGAGTAAATCGTCGACCAGGCGCACCATCTGTTTTAATTGGCGCTCCATGATCGCGCGCGCCTTGGCGCCGGCCTGCGGGTCGGCGGCGTGGATGCGCAGCACGTCCAGGCCGGTGCGGATCGGCGCCAGCGGGTTGCGCAATTCGTGCGCCAGGGTCGCCAGGAATTCATCCTTGCGCCGGTCCGCCAGCAGCAGCGCGCGCTCGGCGCCCTGGCGCACCGTCATCTCGTGTTCGAGCGTGCGGTTGGCTTCCTGCAGCGCGTGCGCGCGCCGCCCGACCTCGGCCAGCATGTCGTTGAAGGCGTCGACCAGCGTGCCGATCTCTCCACTGGCGTTTTGCGTCACGCGCAGCGTGAAATCGCGCCGCTGCATCACGTCGCGCGCCACGCCGGTCACCGCTTCCAGCGGTTGCGTGATGGCGCGCTGCAAGCGGCTCGCCACCAGCGCGGCCAGCAGCAGCGACAGCAGCGTCACGCCGCCCAGGATGGCGGCATAATTGCGCACCCGTTCCATCAGGCGGTAGCGCGCGACCAGGTAGACGGTGCCGATCACTTCTCCGTTTTCGACGATTGCGTGGTTGACCAGCAGCTTGCCGCCCTCGATCGCATAGCCGGGCACGCCGGGCCGCGACGGGAACACCGGCGTTTCCTGCACCGATTGCGCATAGGCGGCGAACAGCACGCCGTTCGCGCCGTAAATCGCGCCGGCCTGGATCTGCGGGCGCACCCGCAACAGCGACAGGTTCTGGCGCGCCGCCACCGGATCGTTGAAACTGAGCGCAGGCGTGCTGACGGTGGCGATGATCTCGGCCTGGGTCGTCATGTCGTCGACCCAGACCTGCTGGAAGGAATTGACGTCATACACCAGCATGGCCGCCGAGGTCGTCACCAGGGCAACAAAAGTGGTCAGCAGCGCCATCAGGATCAGCTTGCCGCGCACCGTGCCGGACCGCAGGTGCGCCAACATCACTGCGTGCCCTTTTGCACGTGGTAGGCCACCGAGAGCAATCGGGAACTGAGCTTCAGGCCACTCTTTTCGGCGGCCGGCAGCGACACTTCGAAGCGCACCCGCTCCTCGACCAGGCGGAAATTGATCACGCTGCCCTGCTGCAAGCCATCGTCGGTTTCCGTCACGCTGAGCACGCTATTCTGCTGCGCCGCGCGCAGCACGGGGACGGGCCGCGCGACGTCGCCGATGAGCAGCATGTGCAAGCCGCTGACCGGATCGCCTTCGCGCAATGTCCGCACCGTCACGGCGCGGTTGCCGACGCTGCGCCCGGCCGTGATGCGGCCCAGTTCGGTCGCGATATCGTCGGCACCGAGCACGCCCACCACCAGCGGCGCGGCGCTGTCTTGCGCGCCGGGGAAATCGACATAGCCGAGGAATTTGTAGAGGAAGGCCGCCTTCACGCTGCGCTCGACGTTTGATGCCGCCGGCACCGATACGCCGCTGCTGCCGGCGATGCACGACCAGGTCAAGAACAGCAGCGCCAGCACCATGCCCAGCCGCCCGCAGACGCGCCACCCCGCTTGCCCGTCGTCGCGCACGGGGCGTGCGCTGAAACCGGACAGCAAGCTACCGGCACCGATATCGCTCAGAATCGCCATGTCATTTTCAACAGCGCGCTGCGCTCAAACACGCTGCGTCCGGCCGCGGCGGCAAATTCGGGATGGCTGCTATGCAGCAGGTTCTGGCCGATCAGCGCCACGTCCAGGTCGGGACGCGGTTTCCACAACCATTGCAGGTCCAGCTCATGGTACGAGGGCACGGCCGGATTGGGCAACTTGCCGTTGTAGCGCAAGGTGAAATCGAGTTGCTGGCTGTCCGACAGATCGTGCGAGGAACGCAGCAGCCAGTGGCTGTTCGGGTCGTTGGTGCCGAGCGCGCCGCCGATGGCGGCGTCCTTGCTGCCCGGCTTGAGGCGCACCTCGATGCTTTGCAGCACGAGGCCGCCGCTCAGGCGCCAGTTGGTCCCGGCCTGCCAGCGCGACCATGCCTCGACGCCGCGCATCGTCCCCTCCCCCATGTTGCGGAAAGTAAAACCGAACACCGGCACCGGTTCCTGCGTGCGCAACTTGTCGTAACGGCCGTAGAACGCCGTCACCGAATAACTGAGGTTGGCCGTCGGCTGGCTGCGGTAACCGAGTTCGAGCACATTGGCCACTTCGGACACGAAGTCCGGCCCGCCGCCCAGCACATAATATGGCTTGCCGCCGATGATGATCGGTTCCGGCGGCGCATACAGGTCGCGGTCGATGCGCGACGGCGCGCGCACGGTGCGCGCCAGGCTGGCCCACGCCAATTGTTTCGGATCGGGATTCCAGGCCAGGCGCATGCTGGGTAAAAATTCGGCGCCCGTGTAATTGTTGTGCTCGACCTTCGCACCCAGCGTCACGCGCACCTGGCTGGCCAGCGTGATCTCGTCTTGCGCGAACAGGTTACCCCAATGCATGTCCAGCTTGCCGGGCAGGAAACCGAAATTCTTGCTGCTGGTGACATCGTCCCACGAGCGGCGGTAGCCGCCGCCCCAGGCGACATTGTGGCGCTCGCCCAGGCGCACGCCGTGCTGCCCTTCGATTTCCACCGTGTCGAGCCGTTCGACGAAAGAATTGACCTGGTTGCGTTCGGTATGGTCGAGCACCATTTGCAGCCGCAGGTCGGAACCGTCGGCCAGCTTGCGCATGTAGCGCTGCACCAGGTTGCCGCCGGAGATCAGGATATCCCGGGTCCCGAGTTGCGCCAGCGCGCCCTGGTAGGCGTCGCCGGACACCATCAATCCGCCCTGCGCCAGGTCCATGTCGGAACGGAAGCCGGCCTGGCGGCGGTGCATGCCAGTGCGCGTGCTGACACCGGCCGCATTCTCCGTATCGTCGACATCCATGTAGCGCGCATAGATCCGGTAGTGGCCGCCGTTCGGCAACGCGCCGCCGTAGCGCGCGGTGCCATCCTTTTCGTGCGCGCCGCCGACCGCGCTGACCAGGCCGCCCTGGCTATCCTTGCTCGAGCGCGTGATGACGTTGATGACGCCGTTGACGGCGTTCACGCCCCAGATCGTCGCGCCGGGACCGCTGATGACCTCGATGCGTTCGATGTCTTCCATCACGACATCCTGCGCATCCCAGAAGATGCCGGAAAACAGGGGAGAATAAACGCTGCGGCCGTCGATCAGCATCAAGAGCTTGTTTTCGAAGGCGCCGCTGAAGCCGCGCGCGGTGACGGCGTAATTGCGCGCATCGACGCGCGCCACCTGCAGGTTCGGCGCCAGGCGCAGCGCCTCGGGCAGCGAGCGCACGCCGCTGCGCCGGATATCGCTGGCGTTGATAATAAAAATCGACGCGGCGGCGTTGCTGAGCCGCTCTTCCTGGCGCGATACCGACGTGATGAGGACGTTGCTGAGCTGCTCGATCGACAGGTCGGCCAGGTCGCTCTCCGCCTCGGCGGCGGCCTGTGCCTGGGACAGGCCCAGCAACGAACATAGGACCATGGCGCAAGGGTAACGTATCTGCATAGCCCGTCTCGTGAGGTGCCGCCGCGCGGCTGATTGTAGGGGGGACTGCAATTGGCTTTGGGAATTATAAACATTTCCACGCGGGCCAGCCGCACTATTTGGGTATATGCAACTGTTCAATGTGCTTGACTGCTGAAAGCTTGAGCAATTACACTGCGCCTGTTTTCATTTTATGGAGCCCCTGTCATGGGCACTTGTTCGAGTGGTAGTTGTTGCCAGACCAAGTCTGGCACCGCCCCGGCAAGATAACGCAGGATTGTTCTTCTCCTGCCGTCATCCTGCCCCAGGCGGATGATGGCGTCCCTTCGGTCCTTCCCGGACCGAACGCACTCCCCCCAAAAAATCGACTTTGCATGCCGGCCGCCCGCGCGCCGCGTGCGCCGGGCAGACGACGCCCGCCGCGCGATTCATGCCACGGTCATCCGGCCGCGTCACAATCGGCGGGTCCGCACTAGCGGGTCCGTTCCGGCTGCCGCGCAGCCTTGCCCTGACGAGGAATACCGATGTTCGAACTCTTCAACCCGCGCCGGACCGACGCCGCGCGCGCCGCAAGCGGCCCCAACCGCTGGGACTGGCTGCTGTTGCCGCTGGTGCTGGCCGTGCTGGCCGCCATCGCGTTCGGCGCGATGCAGATGGCGCGCCCGTTCGCCGTCGGGCAAGCCACGCCGATCACGCTCGATGTCGCGCACTTGCCGTATTACCTGCTGCGCACCATCCTGCGCATGTTCATGGCGCTGGCCTGCTCGCTGCTGTTCAGCTTTGTGTTCGCGGCGGTGGCGGCAAAATACCGCGCCGCCGAAAAAATCCTGATCCCGCTGCTCGACATCCTGCAATCGGTGCCTATCCTCGGTTTCCAGGCGATCGCGATCGCGCCGTTCATCGCACTCTTCCCCGGCAACCTGTTCGGCGTCGAATGCGCCGCCATCTTCGCCATTTTTACATCGCAGGCGTGGAATATGGCATTCAGCCTGTACCAGTCGATGCGCACCGTGCCGGCCGAACTGAACGAGGCCGCGCGCGTATTCTGCCTGTCCGGCTGGCAGCGCTTCTGGCGCCTGGAATTGCCGTACGCGATGCCGAGCCTGCTGTGGAACATGATGATGTCGATGTCCGGCGGCTGGTTTTTCCTGGTCGCGGCCGAAGCGATCTCGGTGGCCGGGCAGGATATCAAGCTGCCCGGCATCGGCGCCTATATCGCCGTGGCGATCGAGGCGGAAAACGGGTGGGCGATCGCCTGCGCGATCGGCGCCATGCTGACCGGCATCGTCCTGTACGACCAACTGTTTTTCCGGCCGCTGCTGGCCTGGGCCGACAAGTTCCGCTTCGAGGAATCGCAGGGCGACAGCGCGCAGCGCTCGTGGCTGCTGGACTGGGGCCGGCGCAGCCGCTGGACGCGCCAGTTGAGCGACCGTTTCTGGCGCGCGATGCGCGCCGCGCTGGGCTGGTTCGGCACGGCGCCGTCCGCCGCGCCGGCCGCGCCGCGCTGGCGCATGCTGGAACGCTACGGCCCGCGCGCGTGGGATGCGTTCGTCGTGCTGGCGTCGCTGCTGGCGGCCTGGCGCCTGGTGCTGTTCGTGCACAGCGACGTCGGCTGGAGCGAAGTGGCGCACGTCGGCGCGCTCGGCCTGCTGACCTTGCTGCGCGTCTTGTTATTGATCGCGCTGGCGTCGCTGATCTGGGTGCCGGTCGCCGTCTGGATCGGCCTGCGCCCGCAATATGCGCAGCGTGTGCAGGCGCTGGCGCAATTTCTCGCCGCCTTCCCGGTCAACCTGATGTTCCCGATCGTCGTCTACCTGCTGGTCGCATTCAAGCTCAATCCGAACATCTGGCTCAGTCCATTGATGGTGTTCGGCACCCAGTGGTACATCCTGTTCAATGTCGTCGCCGGCGCGTCGACGATCCCGAACGAGTTGCGCCTGGCGGCCGACAACCTGGGCTTGAAGGGCTGGCTGAAATGGAAACGGGTGTATCTGCCGGCCGTCTTCCCGGCCTATATCACCGGCGCGATCACGGCCAGCGGCGGCTCGTGGAATGCCAGCATCGTGGCCGAATACGTCACCTGGGGCAAGACGACCTTGGCCGCCGACGGGTTAGGCAGTTATATCAAACAGATGACGGACACGGGGGACTTCCACCGCATCGCGCTGGGCATCGGCGTCATGTGCATCTTCGTCATGTTGCTGAACCGGTTTTTCTGGCGCAAATTGTATCTGTTCGCCGAACAGCGCGGACTTTAAGGAGTGGCTATGACTGAAAATGTGTTGATGGAATTGAAGGGCGTCGGCAAATCGTTCAACAGCGCCGACGGCGCGCCGCGCGTGATCCTGGACGGCGTCGATTTTACCTTGCGCAAGGGAGAAATCGTCGCCCTGCTCGGCAAGTCCGGTTCCGGCAAGTCGACCTTGCTGCGCATCATGGCCGGCCTGGTCGCGGCCGACGCCGGGCGCGCCGCCTACCGCGGCAACAGCATCGCCGGGCCGGCGCAAGGTGTCGCGATGGTGTTCCAGTCGTTCGCCCTGTTCCCGTGGCTGACGGTGCAGCAGAATGTCGAACTGGGCCTGGAAGCGCAAGGCGTGGCGCCGGCCGAACGGGAGCGCCGCGCCGACGCGATGCTGGAATTGATCGGCCTGGCCGGCTTCGGCGGCGCGCTGCCGCGCGAACTGTCGGGCGGCATGCGCCAGCGCGTCGGCATCGCGCGCGCGCTGGTGACCAACCCGGACGTGCTGCTGATGGATGAAGCGTTTTCCGCGCTCGACGTGCTGACCGGAGAGACGCTGCGCAACGATATCCTCGACCTGTGGGACAGCAACCGGATTCCGACCCGCGGCATCCTGATCGTGTCGCACAATATCGAGGAAGCGGTCATGATGGCCGACCGCATCATCATCCTGTCGAGCGATCCGGGACGCATCCGCAGCGAGGTCGCGATCGAGCTGCCGCGCCCGCGCAACGCCGATTCGCAGCAGGTGCGCGACCTGATCGACGAGGTGTACGGCTTGATGACGATGCGCGCGGCGCCGCAGCCGGCCAGCGGCACGGCGCCGGCCGCGCATCCGGATTACCGCCTGCCGGACACGGACATCAGCCGCATCGAGGCCGTGCTCGAACTGGTGGCCGAGGCGCCGTTCGGCGGACGCGCCGACTTGCCGCAACTGGCCGAGGAAGCCGAACTGCCGGACGAAGAACTGTTCCCGACCTATGAGGCGCTGGCGATGCTGGACCTGGCACTGGTCGAAAAGGGCGACATCACGCTGACCGCGCTGGGCTTGCGCTATGCGCAGGCGGAGCAGGCGCTGCGCCAGGAAATCTTCGGCCGGCAGTTGCTCGCGCGCGTGCCGCTGGCCGCGCATATCCGCGAACAGTTGACGCTGGAAAGCTCGGGCACGCTGCAGGAAGAACCGTTCATCGAATTGCTGGAAGAATTCCTGAAAGCCGACGAGGCCAAGCGGGTGCTGGAGATCGCCGTCGAGTGGGGGCGCTATGGCGAGATTTATGAATACGATTTCCATACGCGGCGCCTGCAATTGCCCGGCCAGGAGGCTTGAGACCAGGCCGCCTGGCCGGATGGCGCCGCCTTATCTGGCGCCGGGCTGGCGCAACGAGTGGATATACGCCGCCAGCTCCCAGATTTCCTGCTCAGAAAAAGCATCCTTCCACGGCGGCATTTGCAGCGCGCCGCGAATCTTGCCGTTGCTGATGGTATCGAACAGGTATGCGGGCGCCAGGTCGGTGCGCCCCTGCAGCGGCGCGCCCTTGCCGCCCGAGCCGGCATTGCCGTGGCAATACACGCAATTCTGGTTGAAACGCTTCTGGCCGGCCGCGATGGTGGCCGGCGCGGCGAGATTGGCCGGCGCCGCCGGCGCGGCCCAGGCCAGCCGGGCCGCGCACAGCGCGAGGCAGATGAAGGTGTTACGCATGTTATCGACTCCTGAAGAAAATGGCGGGCGTGCCGTGCGCCGGCACGCCCGGGGCGCTTAATCGAGCGCGAACACCACCATGGCGGCGCCGCCGGTCAGTTCCTTGATTTTCGGGAAGGCGCTGGCCATGAAGCCGGGCGCCAGCGAGCCCCAGCCGCTCGGCACGGCGATATACTGCTTGCCGTCGACGGCGTAGCTGATGATGCCGGCGCGGATGCCCGAGCCGGTCTGGAATTTCCACAGCTCGCTGCCATCGTCGGCGTCGTACGCATGCACATAACCGGCCGGGTCGCCGTTGAACACCAGGCCGCCGCCGGTGGTGAGCACGCCGCCCAGGCCGGGAATCGGATACTTGATGCTCCATTTCAGCTTGCCCGTCAGCGGGTCGCGCGCATCGAGCCGCCCTTCGGCCGGCTGGTTCGGCGGCGCCACCGCTTCGAGCTTGTCCACGCCCAGGTACAGGCTGGCGATCCCCATGCCTTTGGTTTCCTGCTTGCCCGGCACGACGACCTGGCAGACTTCCATCGCATTCGTGTACCACAGGCGGGTTTTCGGATTGTAGGCGCCCGGATTCCAGCTGCGCGTGCCCAGCAGATAGGGGCACAGCAGGGTTTCCTGGCCGGCCGGCATCGCCTTGCGGCCGATCAGTTCCCCCGTCTTCGGATCGATGCCCTTGACGAAATTATAGGTCTGGCTCAGCGGCCAGACGTTTTCCAGCTTGCCGTCGGCCTTGTCCATGACGAACACGAAGCCGCTTTTATTCAAGTGCACGATGACATCCCGCCCATCCTTCTTGACGATGATGGCCTCGTAGGCGGCGTCGTAATCGAAGGTGTCGTGCGGGATTTCCTGGCGGTGCCATTTCAGCTTGCCGGTCTTCGGATCGAGCGCCAGCAGGCTGGCCGTGTACAGGTTGTCGCCCTTGCGCTCGTCGCCGAAGAAATCCGGCGCGGCGTTGCTGGTGCCGATGAACACCGTGTCGGACGCCGCGTCATAGGTGCCCGGCAGCCAGGCGCCGCCGCCGGCCACCACGCCGCTGTCGCCGGGCCAGCTGTTCGGGTCATCCTTGATCGTGTCGAACGTCCACATCCGTTCGCCGGTAAGGGCGTTGACCGCATAGATCTTGCCGCGCTGCGGCTGGTCGCCGCCGGTGCTGCCGCCGATCAGCACATCGCCGGCCAGGATCGGAGACGACGAAAACAGGCAGCCGAAGCATTTCTTCAAGTCCGTCAACTGGGTCGACCAGGCTTGCTTGCCGCTCTTTTCGTCGATCGCGACGAAGCGCCCGTCCAGCGTGCCGAGGTAGATATGGCCGTGGCCCATGGTGAGACTGCGGCTCAGCGTGGCATAAAAACTCTGGCTGGCGACGGCATCGAGTTTCGGCTGGTAATGCCACAGTTTGCGGCCGCTGGCCGCATCGAGCGCGAACACATTATTGTTCGGCGCCACGTAATACATGACGCCATCCTTGACCAGCGGCGTCGAGATCAGGCCGGCCGTGATGTCGCCCGGCTGGTGGATCCAGGCCGCCTTCAATTGTTTGACGTTGCTCTTGTTGATCTGCTCCAGCGGCGAATAGCGCCAGGCGTTCGAGGTGCGGTGATACTGGGTCCAATTGTCCGGGTCGGCGTCGCCGGCGCCGCCGATCGCGGGCGCGACCGCGCCGGCCAGCGGCGCCGCGGCCAGCAGCGCGGCGGCGATCGATGTCAGGCGCAGCGGGCGATGCGCCGCGCGGGCAGGTGTGTTGATGTGTTTCATGTCAGCTCCAGTGGATAAGCGCCCCGTGCCGCGGGGCTGTTTCAGGATGGATTCGGATCGTGGCGGCGAGCTCACCACATGAAACGCGCACCGGCGGTGGCGTAGCGGGTGTCGGTCGGAACATTGAACGCGGGATTGTTGCTGAAGCGGGAATCGGCCAGTTCACCGTACACGGTCAGATACTTGTTTACGCCGTAATAGGCGCCGACGATATTGGTGCGGGCGGTGTGGCCCAGGGTGACGGCGGTATCGTCGATGCGGGTCCTGCCGTGGCTGTAGCGCAGCGACAGGCCGGCGACGGGGCGATAGACGATCTGCCCGAAATACCCCCGGCTCCTGCGTTCGGCGCCGTTCGCATCGAGCGCATCGAGGTCCTGCATCAGCACCGAACCGAGTCCGCTGGCGCTGAAGCCGGACAGGTGCAGATTGAAGGCGCCGATGTCGAGCGTGGCGCCGGCCGAGGCGCCGCGCGTCGTGACGCGGTCGTCGGCGCAGGGCGCGCCGGCGGCGGTCCTGCAGTGCTGTGCGCTCTGATAGACGAAGTCGGTGTACAGCTTGACGCTGGCGGCGCCGAGTTTGGGCTTGAAATACAGGCCCGCCTCGACCCGCGGCGCCTTGGTCTGGTCGGCGCCGGAGCCGACGAAGACATTGCGGATCTGGCTCGGGTCATAGACGCCGAGCGAGATCGTCAACGCTTCGCTTTGCGGCGAGTTGTAGCGCACGCCGGCGTTGAAGTTGGCGTACATGTAGCCGGCGTTGAAGCTCGCCGCCAGCGCGTTGGTGGTGTTAACGTTGTCGTAGCCGGTCAGGCCGCCGGCCAGCACCGACGCGTCGGCCAGCACCGCTTCGCCCTGGTAGATGCTATAGGCCTTGCCGAAGATGATTTCGCCCCAGCCGGCCGACAGCTTGCCCCAGATTTCGCGCGGATCGAGCGCCTTCGCGCCGGTGTTGCCGACATTGCCGGCATTGCGGAAATTGCCTTCCCCCGATTGCGGGTTGATGTACAGGCCGACCCGGCTGCTCAGCGCGATGCCGTCGAGCGCGGGGGCGCTGACGTTGAAGGCGATCAGGCTCGGCGTACTGCCGGACGTGATCCTGAAACCGGTGGTTTCCCTGGTGTCGCCGTTCTGCCGGTGCGCCTGCAGGATGATCCAGCCATCGGTACTGTATTTCCAGCCGTCCGCGGTGTCGAATCCCACGCCCGACCACGCGCTGCCACAAGCCGTTGCGCAGATGGCGGCCATCGCCAGCTTGCTCGATGTATTCATGTTCCTGTCTCCTGTTGCCTGTTCTGTTTATTGGAATGCGCGCCGTGCTGCCGGCGCGGCAGGTTTGCCTGCATGTTCCATTCAGCAATATTGATGCCAATCGCGGCGCGGGGCGTAGCGGGCACTTGGGCGAGACAGCTGTCGCGCCATGCGTTCCTGGCGCGCGCCAGATGTCGCTGTCGGCTGCGACAAAGGTCGTTGCGGGGAAAATGAAAAAAGCCCGGTTGAACGTCAACCGGGCTTGTGTCTAATGCCGTTAAGTTAAGCCACGGCCGTAGAGTTGTCATTCCCGCGAAAGCGGGAATCCCATTTAGAGTCGCAAATGGCGCAAAAAGATGGGATTCCCGCCTGCGCAGATACTGTAGTTTTCAGCCTTTTGCAAGTGCTAGCGAAGCATTGAAGGGAGTGCCGGATTTGAGCACACCCATCATCCAATGAATCATCTTTCGCATGATGGCTGCAACGATCAACTTGCCTGGCTTGCCGGTCAAGCGTAAGCGCTCTGTGAGGGCTTGCGCAGCCAAATTGCAACGCATCGCCGACATGGCCGGGAAATACAGGATTTTGCGCAAGCGGCCATGTCCCAGTTTGCTTAAGCGCGATTTGACGCGCACCGAATCACCAGACTCGTGATGGCTGGGCGATAACCCTACAAAAGCCACCGCCTGACGCGCGTCGTCGAAGCGTTCCGGGCGCAGCCAGGCAAGCACATAACTGCTCACAGTCGGGCCAACGCCTGGGATGCTTTGCAGCAGTTCGTCCCGCGCGCGCAGGCCAGGATGGCGATCAATATGGTCCTCGATCATTTTCTCCAGCCGGCGCTTTTCCTCGTTCAGGTTCGTCAGGATGCGTTCAACCGATTCCAGGGCAATACCTTGTGCCTCATACCTGCGGTTTTGCTCTTGCACCAACATATCCTGCAGTGCTTCCACACGTGCCAACAGTCGCTGCAACTCACGTACCTCCTTCGGTGGCGCTTGCCAGCTTGTCGGTTTGTTCTGCGCGCAAAAGCGTGCAATGAGTTCCGCATCGGCTTTGTCGGTCTTCTGTCGACGTAACTTTGACTCGCCAAAAGCCTTGATTTGCAAAGGATTTATCACACTTACCGTATAGCCGGCATCGAACAAGCTATGGGCCAACGCCTCATAGTATTGGCTCGTCGCTTCCATTCCCAGATGGGTCGTTTCAACTTCCATCCCATGTTTCTTCAGCCAGGCGAGCAACTCGCCATGGCCTGCCGCTGTGTTCTCAAAAACCTTGCTCTTGCGAACCTTCTCGCCGCTGAGCCAAGACACATCAAACTTGCGCTTGGCGATATCAATACCGATAAATTCCATCTCTCTTCCCCATACATGATTTCGCTCGCTTTATCTCGTGCATCCTTATTAACGCAGGCTCTTGGCCTCAGATACTGTTCGCACTCTTACGATAAAGTGAAGTACGCATGGCTTATCTGCGTATCAGGCTCTCGGCCTCGGGAATGACTCAGCCTGTGCGTACTTCGTTTTCCAAGCGTCCTCGGAAATCATAACGTCCCAATGACGTATAGGGAATGACAGATTTGGCGCTAACTTAACGGCATTAGGGCCTGTGTCGGACCTGCGTGGCGGGAGCGGGCCTGCCCGCGGCGCTTCAGTCGCTCGCGTTCGGCGCGACGATGTGGAATTTGCTCATCTTGCGGTAGATCGTCGCGCGGCAGATGCCCAGTTCTTTCGCCGTGCGCGTCACGCTCCAGCGGTGCCGGCGCAATGCCGCGACCAGCCATGCCGCCTCGTCGTCCTCATCGCCCGCCGGCGCCGGCGCGGCCAGCGCCGGCCGCGTGGCCGGTGTGGCGCCCGCCATCGCGCCGCGCACGTCGGCCGGGATGTCGTCGATGCCGATATGGTCGTTGTCGCACAGCGCCAGCGCCGCGCGCAAGGCGTTGATCAGCTGGCGCAGGTTGCCCGGCCACGCATAAGCGAGTAGCGCCTGCAGCGCATCGTCTGCTATCGTCACCGCGCTGCGCCCGGCCTCGGCGGCGACCCTGCCCAGCACATGCTGCATCAGCGTGGCGATGTCGGCCCGTTCGCGCAGCGCCGACAGGTGGATCTTCATGCCGTTCAGGCGGTAATACAGGTCTTCGCGGAATTGTCCCGCCACCACCTGATCGAGCAGGTTGCGGTGCGTGGCGCAAATGATCTGGACGTCGACCGGCACCGCCTTTTCGCTGCCGAGCGGGACGATTTCCTTTTCCGCCAGCACGCGCAGCAGGCGCGTCTGCAATTGCAATGGCATGTCGCCGATCTCGTCGAGGAACAGCGTGCCGCCATGGGCTTGCACCAGCTTGCCGCGCATGCCTTTTGCGCGCGCGCCGGTAAACGCGCCGTCGGCGTAGCCGAACAGTTCACTCTCGATCAGCGCTTCCGGGATCGCCGCGCAATTGAGCGCGACGAACGGTTGCGCGGTGCGCGCGCTGGCCTGGTGGATCGCATTGGCGAACACTTCCTTGCCAGTGCCGGTTTCTCCCTGCAGCATGATGGCGATGCCCTTGTCGAGCACGCGCCGGATGATGTCGACGTTGCGCATCATCTGCGCATCTTCGCCGGCCAGCTCTTCCAGCGTCAGCAGCGTCGACACCGATGGATGGCTTGAACGGACACTCCTGGCCGGCTGCAGCCATACGGTGCGCCCGCTCGGCGCGCGCATCAGCGCGTAATACTGGCGCCCGCTGTGCAGCGCGCGCACGGCCAGCGTCAGGCGGTGCTGCGCACCGCACGATGCCAGCAGCGTATCGAGGCGGGCGTCGAACACTTGCTCGACCGTCTTGCCGACCAGCGCGGCATCGTTGCCCTGCAATTCGAGCCGCGCATTGCGGTTGACGGCGACGATGCGCCCGCCGCCGTCGAGCGCGACCAGGCCGTCGGTGATCACTTCGGCGAATTCGCGCCGCCGGCTCAGGCGGACGATCCAGTGGTCTTCGAATTTCTTCAGGAAGTGGGCATTCTCGATCATCTTGGCCGACACCGAGACCAGTTGCAGCATCAGCGCCTGGCTGCGCTTGTCGTTCGGCGACGACAGCGCGGACGCGTCGAGCACGGCCAGCAGGCGGCCGTCGGTATCGAGGATAGGCGAGGCGCTGCAGGTCAGCGCAGTATTCGTCGAGCGGAAATGCTCGCCCTGGTGCACCGTCAGCGCGCTCTGGTCCGCGATGCAGGCGCCGACCGCGCAAGTGCCCTCTTCTTCTTCCGACCAGCAGGAACCGAGATACAGGCCGGCGCGCCGCAATTCCTTGCTCTGCATCGGGTCGGCCTGGAAATCGACGGTGACGCCCTGGCTGTCGGTCAGCAGCACGACATAGCCGGCGCTGCGCACCTGGTTGAACAGATATTCGACGCCGCCGCGGGCAATCTGCATCACGTCTTCCATCGGGTCCTGGTGGTCGCGCAGCAGGCCGCCGGCCAAGACGCGCGGCGCGTTGCGCCGGCCCGGATCGAGTTTGTACTGGCCCAGCGAGCGTCGCCATGAACGCACGATCAAGGGGTCGGCATCGGCGCGCATGATGCCGCGCGCCCTGAGCAGCGCCAGGTCTTCATCCTGGCCGGCGGCTTGCAGCGTAGTCATCCCGTGGTCTCCTGTTTTCCGGTTGTTACCGGATATCTATTAGTGGATGCAAGTCATGCTAGCAAAGGCAATGCCAGGGTGCAAGCCAGGCGCGGCGCGGGCCGGCAAGGTATCGGCGCTGCGACAACTGTCGCAAAAATACGGAAATGCGGCAGTTGTCGCAGCGCCGGCGTCGGCGCCGCAAGCGCCGCCCGCTCTGCCCGCGCGCGCCGCCGATGCTGGTGCATTTCTTGCTGATGCCAGCGTGCCGTCGCTGTCCGGACGGCCATCGCCCATCAATATAATCAAGGAGATCGTATGAATTACAACACAATCGCGCGCACGGCCGCGCTGCTGCTGCCGCTGGCGGCGCAGGCCGGCAGCCTGCCGGGCATGCGCGGCGCGGACCACCTGGGCATGACGGTGCCGGACATGGCGCAGGCGGTCGATTTCTTCGTCAAGGTGATCGGCTGCGAAGCGTCGTTCAACCTGGGCGCCTTCAAGTTCGAAGACGACTGGATGAAGGTGCACCTGAACGTCAATCCGCGCGCCGAAATCAAGCGCTTCCAGATGGTGCGCTGCGGTTACGGCACCAACCTGGAAATCTTCGAATACCAGGCGCCCAAGCAAAACCGCCAGCCGCCGCAGAACAGCGACGTCGGCGGACATCACCTGGCCTTCTATGTCGACGACATGGACAAGGCGGTTTCGTACCTGAAGACGAATGGCGTCAAGGTGCTGGGCGAGCCGAGCACCTTCAAGGAAGGCCCGGCGGCCGGGCTGACCTGGGTCTATTTCCTCGCCCCGTGGGGCATGCAGCTCGAAATGGTCAGCTATCCGAAAGGACGCGCCTATGAACAGGGCGCGAAACGCCTGCTGTGGGATCCGCGCAATCCGGGCAAATAGACGATGGGCGCCCTTTGCCTGCCGGCCGGGCGCCGCGCCGCCTGGCTGTGGCTCGCGTTGGCGCTGGCCGCCTGCGCAAGTCGCGCCGGCGCGCACCCGGCGGCCGATTACCAGGTCCGCGTGGTGCACTTCGAACAGCGCGCCGACGGCCTGGCCGCCTATGCCCGACTGTCGCTGACGCTGCTGCTGTCCGGCGCCGGCGATGGCGCGCCGGCCTCGCCTTATGTGTACCAGCGCCTGGAAAGCGGCCGCACATTCCGCTATCTCGACGCGCTTGCCGCGCAGGCGGACCTGGCCGGCATCGGCCGGCTGGTCGCGGATGGCCACCGCCTCGACGCGGACGGCACCGCGGTCGCGCCGCGGGTCGTGTCGGTGCGCCTGCACCCGAAAGGCTTCGTGCCGCCATTCTCCACGCTCGAACAGGCGCGCGCGGCCACGCAGGGGGCGCCGTTTCCAGCCTCGGCGCCGGCAACCGAGGCGCGCCATGTGCTGGTCGACGCCGCGCTGTTCTATCCCGGCGCCGTGGCCGGCATGGCGCT
This sequence comes from Pseudomonadota bacterium, assembly GCA_040389645.1. Classification (GTDB taxonomy): domain Bacteria; phylum Pseudomonadota; class Gammaproteobacteria; order Burkholderiales; family Burkholderiaceae_D; genus Rugamonas. The sequence continues at coordinate 127,320 of JAZJZT010000052.1, forward strand.
GCGGTTTTCCGGCGCCGCAGCGGCGCGGCCGGCGGATACGACGCCCACCGAGAACATGCTGTTCTACCACCACGGCGGCGCAGTGCGCCAGCATGCCCGCAGCGGCGCACTGGACGCGCCGCTCGCGCTCAATCCCGGCCTGGCCGGATCGGCCTGGCAATTCCTGCGCGCCGGCTGCGCCCATATCCTGCAAGGATTCGACCACCTGCTGTTTGTGCTGTGCCTGGTGATCGGCGATCTGCGCTTGAAATCGATCGCGCTGCGCATCACCGGCTTCAGCATCGGCCATTCGCTGTCGCTGGCGGCCGGCTGTTTCGGCGCGCTGCCGGACGGCGCCTGGTTTGCGGCGTGGATCGAAGTGGCGATCGCCCTGTCTCTGCTGGCGGCCGCCGCGCTGGCCGGCAGCCGGCGCGGTCCTGGCCGCCTCGCGCTGCCGGCGACGGCGGCGGTCGGCCTGGTGCACGGCTGCGGCCTGGCGTTCGGCCTGCGCGACATGCTGGCCGACAGCGCCGCGCCGCCGTGGACGATTTTACTGTTCTTCAACCTGGGCGTCGAAGCGGGCCAGTTGCTGGTCGCCGGCACAGGCTGGTTGCTCCTGCGCGGCGTGCAGCGCCGCCGCGCCGACCTGCTCGCGCGCACGCAAGGCACGCTGGCGCTGGCTTGCGCCGCGCTGGCGCTGCTGTGGCTGACGCAGCGCCTCGCCTCGGCCTTGCCGACACTGTAGCGCCTGGCCGTGCGCAGCTGTCGCGCGGCGACAGCTGTCGCATCGCTAACTGTCGCAGCGGCCCGCTGAAATGACGCGGATAACGCGCTCCGGCGCGGTATGGCGCCGCTTTCCGGCTTGGCATGGTTGTTGCGAATCAGTATCTGCGGACCTGCGGCAGCGCCCACGTCCGCGACACGATACCCATTCTAGGAGGAGCAATAAATGGAACACACATCGGAACAACTGGTCTGGATGTACAAGACGATGCTCGAGATCCGCGAATTCGAGGACACCATGGTCAAGGTCTACCTCGAAGGCAAACTGCCGCCGAACATCCAGAAAGGCCTGGCCTTCGACATCGGCTCCGGCCCGGTGCCGGGCGAGATGCACCTGGCGGCGGGACAGGAACCGGTCGCCGTCGGCGTCTGCGCCCACCTGCGCGCCGACGACACCGTGGTCGGCGCGCACCGCTCGCACCACTTCGCCATCGCCAAGGGCGTGCGCCTGCCGGAAATGACGGCCGAGATGTTCGGCAAGGCCACCGGCCTGGGACGCGGCAAGGGCGGCCACATGCACCTGTTCGATCCCACCGTGAAATTCAGTTGCAGCGGCATCGTCGGCGCCAGCATGCCGCCGGCCTGCGGCGCGGCGCTGGCGGCGAAAAAGCGCGGCAGCGACGCGGTGGCCGTGGCCTTCTTCGGCGAAGGCGCAACCAATCAGGGCGCGTTCCACGAATCGCTGAACCTGGCCGCGCTGTGGCAACTGCCGGTGATCTTCATCTGCGAAGACAACAAGTACGCGATCTCGGTCGAGAAAGCCGATTCCACCTCGATCGCCAACAATTCGGACCGCGCCGCCTCGTACGGCATGCACGGCATCCTGGTCGAACGCAACAGCGCGCTGGACGTGTTCGAGGCGGCCGGTGTGGCCGTGGCGCGCGCGCGCCGCGGCGAAGGCCCGACGCTGATCGAGGTCAAGACCGACCGTTACCACGGCCACTTCCAGGGCGACCCCGAGGTGTACCGCGCCAAGGGCGAAGCCGAGCAAGCCCGCAAGAACGACCCGATCCCGCAACTGGCCGCCTTCCTGCGCGCGCACGGCCTGCTCGACGACGCGGCCGACGCCGACCTGGTGGCCGGCGCCAAAACGCGCGTGGCCGACGCCTATGCCTTCGCGCGCAACAGCCCGGACCCGCAACCGGAAGACGCGCTGCTGCACGTATTCGCCTGAAACGCATCCCCTGACAAAACGGAGACTGAACCATGACCCCTACCACCACGCGCAAGATGACGATGGCGCAGGCGATCGCCGAGGCGATCGCGCAGGAAATGCAGCAAGACCCGGACGTATTCGTGCTGGGCGAAGACGTCGGAAAATATGGCGGCATCTTCGGCGCCACCACCGGCCTGCTGGCCAAGTTCGGCAAGGAACGCATCATGGATACGCCGATTTCCGAGACCGCCTTCATCGGCACGGCGATCGGCGCGGCGGCCGAAGGCATGCGGCCGATCGCCGAACTGATGTTCGTCGATTTCTTCGGCGTCTGCATGGACATGATCTATAACCACATGGCCAAGAACACGTATATGGCCGGCGGCAACATCAAGCTGCCGATGGTGCTGATGACCGGCATCGGCGGTGGCTACAACGACGCCGCCCAGCACTCGCAATGCCTGTACGCGACCTTCGCCCACCTGCCCGGCATGAAGGTGGTGGTGCCGTCCAACGCCTACGATGCCAAGGGCTTGATGATCCAGGCCATCCGCGACGACAACCCGGTGATCTTCATGTTCCACAAGGGGATCATGGGCTTGCCGTGGATGTCGTTCTTCGAAGGCAGCACCAACGAAGTGCCGGAGCCGGCCTACGCGATCCCGTTCGGCCAGGCCAAGGTGGTGCGCGCAGGCAGCGACGTCACCATCGTCACGCTGAGCCAGATGGTGCAAAAGGCGGTACTGGCCGCGGCCGAACTGGAACGCCAGGGCGTGTCGGCCGAGGTGATCGACCTGCGCACCATCGTGCCGCTGGACCGCCAGGCCGTGCTCGACTCGGTGCGCAAGACCGGCCGCCTGCTGGTCGCCGACGAGGATTACCTGAGTTTTGGTCTGAGCGGCGAGATCGCCGCCATCGTCGCCGAAAACCTCGACAGCATCACCCTGCGCGCGCCGGTGCGGCGCCTGGCGGTGCCGGACGTGCCGATTCCCTACGCGCGCCCGCTCGAACAGTTCGTCATTCCGCAAGTGGCCGGCATCGTCGCCGCGGCACTGCAACTGGTTACTGAAACCCCTATCGAAAGGAAAGCAGCATGAACGAAATCCATTTGCCCGACGCGGCCTGGGACGATGTCGAAGCGGGCACCGAAGCGCTGCTCGAAGAATGGCTGGCGCAGCCCGGCGACGCCATCCAGGCCGGCCAGCCGGTCGCCATCGTGGTGATGGTCAAGACCAGCATCGAAGTCGAGGCGCCGGCCGACGGTGTGCTCGGGCCGCTCCTGATCGAGGCCGGCGCCACGGTCGCGCAGGGCCAGCCGCTGGCCACCGTGCGGGCGGCATGATGGACGCGCTGCCGACAAGCGCAACGGCGCCGCTGCCGGCGCCGGTACTGGTGCCGCTCAAGGGCCTGCGCGGCAGCATCGCGCGCAACATGAGCGCCGGCTGGCAGGCGCCGCGCGTGGCCTTGACCATGCAGGTCGACATGCACCGCTGCCAGCAACTGCGCGCCAAGCTGGGACAGGACGGCGCCCGGATCAGCATCACGCCGATCGTGCTCAAGGCGCTGGCGCTGGCGCTGCGCGCGCACCCGGCAATGAATGCGCTGATGCGCGACAGCGCCATCGAGCGCATGCCCGGCATCCATATCGGCCTGGCGGTGTCGCTCGACGAAGGCCTCGCCGTGCCGGTGCTGCGCGACGCCGACACCAAGTCGGTCGCCGCGCTGGCGGCCGAGGCGGCGCAACTGGCGGCCGGCGCGCGCGCCGGCACGCTGCCGCTGAAAGCCTACCAGGGCGGCACCTTCACCGTCAGCAGCCTGGGCGCGGCCGGCGTCGACTGGTTCACGCCCATCCTCAACCCGCCGCAGGTCGGCATCCTCGGCCTGGGCCGCGTGCTGGAACAGCCGGTGGTGCGCGCCGGCGCGCTCGCCATTGCGCCGGTGACGACGCTGTCGCTGGTGTTCGACCACCGCGCCGTCGACGGCCACCCGGCCGCGCTGTTCCTGGCCGAACTGAAGGCGCGGCTGGAATCGTGCGAGGGCCTGTAAATGTTTACGCCCTTATGGAGCGCCGACATGCAGCCGCTTGACACCTGCTGCCACGAAGAGCAGCGCTGGAACGAACGGCGCCTGGCGCAGACCGTGCACGTGCCGGCGCTGCGGCTGTGGAGCTACCGCGCGCCCGGCGTGGTGCTGGGCTGTTCGCAGCGCGCGCACTACGAGCGCCTGTCGCGCGGCGATGCCGGCATCGACATCGTCGCGCGGCAGGCCGGCGGCGGCGCCGTGCTGACCGGGCCGTGGATGCTGAGCGCCTCGATCGTGCTGCCGCACGGCCACCCGCTGGCCTCGCCCAACCTGGTGCACAGCTACCGCTGGCTCGGCGAGCTGTACGCGGCGGTGCTGCGCCGGCGCGGCATCGCCGCGCACGCGATCAATCCGGCCGAGGCGGCGCGCCTGCAGGCGGGCACGCAGGCGCCGGACTGGGCGTGCTACGGCGGTTATTCGCCGTGGGAAGTCGTGGTCGGACAGCGCAAGATCGTCGGCCTGGCGCAGGTGCGCCGCCGCACCGGCGTGCTGCTGGTGGCGGGACTGCTGCTGGAACAGCCTGACTGGTCCCTGCTGAGCCGGGCGATGGGCCAGCCGCCCGCCGACGCCGACGCGCTGTTTTCCTGCACCACCTCGTGCGCGCAGCAGCGCGGTCCCGGCGACTGGCTCGACGAGATCGCCGGCCCGCTGCGGCGCGCGCTCGACTACGCGCTGTTCGAACTGGAAGCGCCGGCGCTGTGCCCGGAAACGCTGGCGATCTACTGAACCGCCTTTTATAAAAACCAAGGAGATGACATGGATAAGGAACACAAACAGCAGCCGCGCCAGGATGGCATGCGGCTCATCGAAAAACGCGTGCGGCTGACGCGGCGCGGTTTCCTCAAGGGCAGCGGCATGGCCTCGCTCGGCATGTCGGTGATGTCGGCCGGTACGCTGCTGGCCGCGCCCGGCGCCGCCCTGGCGCAATCGTTCACCGTACTCGGCAGCGACGCCGGCGTGGCGCTGCTGCGCATGGCGCGCGACATCTTCCCGCACGACAGGCTGGCCGACAAATACTACCTGCGGGCGATCGAATCGCATGATGCCGATGCGGCCAAAGACCCGGCGCTGAAAGCCTTGCTGCTCGACGGCGTGGCGCAACTCAATGCGCGCGCGCGCCAGCGCCACGGCCAGGATTACGCGGGCGTGCCCGAAGAGGCGCAGCGCGTGCTGCTGTTGCAGGAGATCGAGAGCTCGGCCTTCTTCCAGAAGATCCGCGGCGCGCTGGTGACCGGCATCTACAACAACGCGGCCGTGTTCCCGCTGTTCGGCTACGAAGGCTCGTCGTGGGAAAAAGGCGGTTACGTCAACCGCGGCTTCAACGATATCGACTGGGTCTGAAGCGGCCCGCGACACGCTAACAATCAAGGAGACAGCAACATGGCGATCAAATACAGCAATAGCGACCGCGACGTGGTCGTGGTCATCGGTTCCGGCGCCGGCGGCGGCACGCTGGCCAACGAACTGGCGCAGCGCGGCGTCAAGGTGGTGATACTGGAAGCGGGCAAGCATTACACGCAGGCCGATTTCGAAAACGATGAATGGGCGATGTTCAACAAGATTTCATGGCTGGACAAGCGCATCTCGGCCGGCGGCTGGCACCATACCAAGACCTATCCGAACCTGCCGGCCTGGATCGTCAAGGGCGTGGGCGGCTCCACCGTGCACTTTTCCGGCGTCGCGCTGCGCTTCCAGCCGCATGACTTCCAGACCCGCACCGTCTACGGCCAGGTCGAGGGCGCCAATGTGCTGGACTGGCCGATCACCTACGCCGACCTGGCGCCCTACTACGACAAGGCTGAAAAAAAGATGGGCGTGGCCGGGACCCAGGCCAGCGGCATGCCGCCGATGCCGGAAAATAATCACTACAAGGTGATGGCGGCCGGCGCGCGCAAGATCGGCTATAAAAAAATCGTGCGCCCGGTGGCCTCGAACAGCAAGCCCAACGACGGCCGCCCGGCTTGCCAGCAGATCGGCTTTTGCATGCAGGGCTGCAAGATCGGCGCCAAATGGTCGACGCTGTACACGGAAATTCCGCGCGCGCTGGAAACCAACCGCGCCGAACTGCGCCAGCAGGCGATGGTGCTCAGGATCGAGCACGACAAGTCCGGCAAGGTGTCCGGCGTGCTGTATGCCGATGAACACGGCAAGACCCGGCTGCAAAAGGCGCGCGTGGTGTGCGTGGCCGGCAATTCGATCGAGTCGCCCAGGCTGCTGCTCAATTCCGCGTCCAGCATGTTTAGCGATGGCCTGGCCAATTCTTCCGGCCAGGTCGGCAAGAATTACATGAACCACGCGACGGCGGCGGCGCTGGCGATCCACCGCAAGCCGGTGTACATGTATCGCGGCTTCGACATCGGCGCCGTCGTCGCCGACGAGGTCGAACTTGACACCCGGCGCGGCTTCAACGGCGGTTATTACCTGGAAGGGCTGGCGCTCGGCCTGCCTTACACGGCGGCCTTCATGAAGCCGGGCGGCTGGGGCCGCGACGTGACGTCGGCGCTGGACATGTATGACCACATGAGCTGTGTCTGGGTCTGCGGCGAGGATATGGCGCGCGAACAGAACAGCATCACGCTGCATCCGACCGAGAAGGATCAATATGGCTTGCCGGTGCCGATCGTCACCAAGACTTATCACGCGAATGACGAGGCGATCGCCGCGCATGGCTTGCGCCAGTTCCGCAAGCTGTCCGAAGCGGTCGGCGCCACGCGCGTGATCGATATGCCGGCTTATCCGGCCAGTCATAACATGGGGACCAACCGCATGAGCGCGCTGGCGCGCGACGGGGTCGTCAACAAGTGGGGGCAGGCGCATGATATCAAGAACCTGTTTATCTCGGACGGCAGCCAGTTCACGTCCAGCTCGGCGGCGAATCCGACTTTGACTATCGTGGCGCTGGCGATACGCCAGGCGGAATATATTGCGGGGGGGATGCGGCGCGGGGAGATCTAGGGGCCGCGGAGATGCGGGCTTTTGCTGCGCACTGCTGAACGGACGATTCGGAGAGCCCTGCGCGAAGTACGCGCAGGGCTTCGAATCTCACGTTGAGCTATCTGGATGCTGGCTTTTACTGCGCACTGCTGAACGGACGATTCGGAGAGCCCTGCGCGAGTACGCGCAGGGCTTCGAATCTCACGCGTAAGCCGCTCAAGCGGCTTACTCCTTTCCGCCAGACAATGAAAAAAGCTCCCACGAGGGGAGCTGTTTTCATTGTCTGGCGGAAAGGGTGAGATTCGAACTCACGGTACACCAAAGATGTACACTGGATTTCGAGTCCAGCGCATTCGACCACTCTGCCACCTTTCCTTTGGTCTTTCGCGTTCATTTGCGAAGGCAAGATTATAGCAGAGCATTTTAAAAATGGAAGTGCAAAATTTTCGCCTATCCTGCTCCGTCGCTTGTGCTGGCTTCGGGGCGGCGGACCGCTCCGCCCTTTCATGCTGGACAATGTTGCCTTGTATACCTGCATGGCCGGTTTTGCCGATATACTCAATGGCCGGACATGCTGACTGGCAGTTCATCGATTTCCGCTTGCACGCTGCCCGTTCGCCTGGCGACCGACTGCTTAACCTCACAAGTATAGATAGGGATGCAAATCGAAAGCAGCTCTTGCCTGGAGAGCAAGGCCGAGGGCGGGAAGCATTCTCTCCCCACCATCCGTACCATGCTGGCGCGGCTGGTGCTCGCTTGCGTGTTGCCTGCCGTACTGGGTCTCGGATTGCTGCTTGCGCATTTTTATGAGCGTGGGCGCGCCCAGATCAGCCGCGATACCGTCTTGACCGTGCGGGCGCTGGCGCTGGCGGTGGACCGCGACCTCAACGGCGGCAAGCTGGCCGCGCTGGCGCTGGCGACGTCTCCCAATCTGGCTACCAACGATCTCGCCGCTTTTCATGCGCAAGCCAAAAGCCTGCTCAACGATGATTTCCCGGGCTTTAATTTTGCGCTGTGTAACCAGGCGGGGCAACAACTGGTCAATACGACGCGCCCTTTCCGGCCGGGCGAATACGGGCAGTGCAATGTCGAGCAGGTGCGCCGCATCTTCGACAGCGGCAGGCCGGCGGTTTCCGATGTCTTCGTTGGCAACGCCATGCGCCGCCCGCTGGTGGCGATCCACGTGCCCGTCTGGCGCGATGGCAAGGTGGCTTATTCGCTCGCGGTGGGGTTCCTGCCGAAGCGCCTTGGCACCATCCTCTCCGAACAACGGCTGCCGGCCGATCGCATCGTCTCCATTTTCGATACCCGGGGCGTGATCGTCGCGCACTCTCACGAGCAGCAGCTGGTCGGCAAAAAAGTCAGCGCCGCCTTGCTGGCTCGGGTGCGCGACATCCCTGAGGGTGAAGTCGAGACGAGCACGCCGGAAGGCACGCCCGTCTATTCGGTGTTCAGCCGCTCGCCGGCGTCAGGCTGGACGGTGACGATCGACGTGCCGCGCACGACCGTTCTGGCGGAATTGCTGTATTCGATTGCCTGGATCAGCGCGGTCGTCGTCGCCCTGTTTGCCAGCGGCCTGCTGCTGGCCTGGCATCTTGGCGGACGCATCGGCCGCTCGGTCAAGGCATTGGCATCGGACGGCGACGATACGGCGCCTTCCATGCGCATGGCGTTCAAGGAAGCCGGGGAAGTCGGAGCGGAATTATTGCGCCATCGCCGCCACCTGGAACGCCTGGTCGACGAACGCACCGCGCAACTGGAAAAATCGAACCGGCTGCTGGAAGTCGTGTATGCGACCGCGCCCGTCGGTCTCAGCTTTGTCGACGCGGACTTGCGCTACGTGATGGTCAACCAGCATCTGGCGGCCATCAACGGCCGTGCTGTTCGGGATCACATCGGTCATCCGCTGACGGAATTGGCCGACACCATCGGTCAGCGTGCCGCGCAAGCTCACCGGCAGGTACTCGACACCGGCATGCCGCTGTTGAATCTGGAAGTGAGCGCGGCGCTGCTGCCGGACCGGCGGCAAACCGGGCACTGGATCGTCAATTGCTATCCGGTCTTCGGGCCGGAGCAGCGTATCGTCGGCGTCAATGGCGTCGTGATCGACATCAGCGAGCGCAAGGCCGCCGAAGAGGCAATCCGGCAGCTGGCCTTCTTCGATGCGCTCACCGGCCTGCCGAACCGGCGCCTGCTGATGGAACGGCTGCGGCTGGCAGTGGACAGCAGCGCGCGCACGGGATGCGGGGGCGCGCTGATGTTTATCGACCTGGACCATTTTAAGGCGCTCAACGACACCCTCGGGCACGACAAGGGCGACTTGCTGCTCGAACAGGTCGCCGCGCGCCTGGTGCTGTGCATGCGCGCCGGTGATACCATTGCCAGGTTCGGCGGGGATGAGTTCGTCGCGCTGCTGGTGGATTTGAGCGGCGATCCCGGGCAAGCCCGCGCGCAGGCCGAACTGGTCGGCAAGCAGGTTCTCGCCACGTTCAGCGAGCCATATGACTTGGCCGGACAGCCGTACCACAGCACGCCGAGCATCGGCATCACCTTGTTTGACGATCACAAAAATGGGATCGCCGGCATGTTGAAGCGGGCCGATATCGCGATGTACCGGGCCAAGGCTGCGGGGCGCAATACGCTGCGCTTTTTTACCTGATACGGACCCAATGCCAATCGCTGTGCGCCGCCGGCCGCTAGCTTGACGGCGGCGCCGGGATCACCAGCGCCTCCTGGCGCCGCGCCGGGATCTGCGCCAGCAGGCGCGCGAGGATTTGCCGGCGAATGGCGTCGATACGGCCGTCCTTTTCCATCTTGTCGAGCACCGCGGTCAGTTGCGGCACCAGCGCGCGGTGGCGCTGGTGCACGTAGTGGTAGAGGATGATTTTTTCGAGCGGCGCTTCGAGCAGGATGATGTGTTGCGCCTTGATCTGGCGGGTCATCAGCACGCCTTCGATCCGGGTCGAGACGGCGACGTCGATGTGGCCGGCGTCCAGTTCGATGAAGAGTTGTTCGGTGCTGGGCAGCGATACGACTTGCATGCCGCGCGTGCCGTTCGTGGCAAATTTCTGGCCTTGGACGATGCCGATGCGGTAGGGCCGCAAGCTGTCCCATCCTTTGACGTCGAAGCGGGCCTGCTTGGTGAACGCGACGGCGTCGACCGTGACGATCGGAACCGGTATGCGCACCAGGTTCGGGTACTGTTCTTCGAGGCCGGCGATGCGGGCCAGTTGGCCGTCGAGCAGGCCGCGGTTGGAGTCGGAGAGCGAGCGCTCGGTCGGCGCCGTGGCGGTGATCAGGTCGATGCCGATGTGGCGGTAGGCTTCTTGCAGTACTTGCCGTGAAACCGCTGCAATCGATCCGTTGGCGCTGCCGAGTGTGATGCGCTCCTGGGCTGGCGCCGGGTTGGCCAGGCACGTTAGCAGGAGCCAGACGACGATGGTTTTCATTGCTGGTGCAGTAGAGGTTGGTTGGGGCGGAGCTTGCCTGCGACTACGATAGCATGGTTGTGCGGTTGCAGCACGGGGACGCGACTTGGCGGACTGGCGAGCTGTCGGGATGCTGGCTTTTACTGCGAACTGCAAAATGGGCGATTCGGAGAGCCCTGCGCGAGTACGCGCAGGGCTTCGAATCTCACGCGTAAGCCGCTCAAGCGGCTTACTCCTTTCCGCCAGACAATGAAAAAAGCTCCCACGAGGGGAGCTGTTTTCATTGTCTGGCGGAAAGGGTGAGATTCGAACTCACGGTACACCAAAGATGTACACTGGATTTCGAGTCCAGCGCATTCGACCACTCTGCCACCTTTCCTTGCACTTCTTTTCGCGTGGCTACTGCTGCGAAGCCGAGATTATAGCAGGCTTTAAAAAAAACGGAAGGGGCTAAATTCATGCGCCCTTCCCTTTTTTTACGCGGCCGCTGCGAGGCAGGTCAGCCCGCCCATGTACGGTTGCAGCACGGCGGGAATGTCGACGCTGCCGTCGGCTTGCTGGTAGTTTTCGAGCACGGCGACCAGGGTGCGGCCGACCGCGAGGCCGGAACCGTTGAGCGTGTGCAGCAGTTCGGGCTTGCCTTGGGCGTTGCGGAAGCGTGCCTGCATGCGGCGGGCCTGGAAGGCTTCGCAGTTCGATAACGATGAAATCTCGCGGTAGGTGTTTTGTGCGGGCAGCCAGACTTCGAGGTCGTAAGTCTTGGTGGCGCCAAAGCCCATGTCGCCGGTGCACAGCGACATCACGCGATACGGCAAACCGAGCCGCTGCAGGATGGTTTCGGCGTGACCGACCATCTCTTCGAGCACCTGGTAGGAGGTGTCGGGGTGGACCACTTGCACCATTTCGACCTTGTCGAACTGGTGCTGGCGGATCATGCCGCGCGTGTCGCGCCCGTAGCTGCCGGCTTCGGAGCGGAAGCATGGGGTGTGGGCTGTCATTTTCAAAGGCAGGGCTTCGGCGGCGAGGATTTCGTCGCGCACGATGTTGGTCAGCGAGACTTCCGAGGTCGGGATCAGGTAGAAGGTTTCGCCTTCGCCTTCGGCTCCGCCCTTTTTCACCGAGAACAGGTCGGCTTCGAATTTCGGCAACTGGCCGGTGCCGCGCAGCGAGTCGGCGTTGACCATGTAGGGCGTGTAGCACTCGGTGTAGCCGTGTTCGTCGGTGTGCGTGTTGAGCATGAATTGCGCCAGCGCGCGGTGCAGGCGGGCGATGCCGCCTTTCATGACGGAGAAGCGCGAGCCGGTCAGCTTGGTGGCGACGTCGAAGTCCAGGCCGAGCGCGGCGCCGACGTCGACGTGGTCCTTGACTTCGAAATCGAAGGCGCGCGGCGTGCCGACCTTGCGTACTTCGACGTTGCCGCTTTCGTCGGTGCCGACCGGGACCGATTCATGCGGCAGGTTTGGCACCGATTGCATGAAGTCGTTCATTTTCGCCTGCACGAGGGCCAGCGTTTGTTCATTGTTTTTCAGCTCGTCGCCCAGGCCGGCCACTTCCGCCATGACGGCCGAGGTGTCCTCTCCTTTGCCCTTCAACATGCCGATCTGCTTGGACAGCGAATTGCGCTTGCCTTGCAGTTCTTCGGTACGCATCTGGATCGCCTTGCGCTCCGCTTCGATGGCATTGAAACCTGCGACATCGAGCTGGAACTTGCGCGCCGCCAGGCGGGTGGCGACGGTATCTATGTCTTTACGGAGAAGTTGGATGTCTATCATGGGAGTTGCCGCTATGTCGAAAGCGCAATTGTACCAAGATGACGCCACTTCTTTCGAGTTTTAGGCCCTCGCGGCGGCGGCCTTATGCGGTAAGGCAGGCGCCGTGCGGCGCATCGGCTTCGCGGTGCACCAGTTCGCCGAGGCGGGCAACAGCGCGCTCGATGTCGGCGCTCCACGCATTGCCGCAATTGAGGCGCAAATAATTGCCGAATTTTCCGGACGCGGAAAACAGTTGGCCGGGCACGAAGGCCACGCCCTGTTCGACCGCGCAGCGGTGCAGCGCCAGTGCGTCGACCTGCGACGGCATCTGCACCCACAGGACAAAACCGCCTTGCGGCTCGGAGAAGGAACAGTCGTGCGGGAACGAGGCCGCCACCGCGTCGGACATGCGGGCGATGCGCTGGGCCAGCACGCGGCGCATCTTGCGCACCTGGATTTCGTAACTGCTGCCGTTCAAGAAATCGGCCAGCACGGCCTGGAAAAACTGGCTGGTGGCGCCGCTCGACACCATTTTGAGCACCGCCACTTCCTGCACGTAGCGCCCGGCCACGACATAGCCGACCCGCGCGGCCGGGCTGACCGCTTTCGAGAACGATGAACATAGCAGCACGTGGCCGCTGCTGTCGTAGGCTTTAACAGGCCAGGGACGCTCGGTCGTGAAACATAAATCGCCATAGACGTCGTCTTCGATCAGCGGGATGTCGTGCTGCGTCAGCAGCGCGGCCAGGCGGCGCTTGTTTTCTTCGGGCATGATGCAGCCAAGCGGATTGTTCGCGTTCGGGATCAGCAGGCAGGCTTGCACCAGGCCGGCGTTGAACGCCAATTCCAGCGCATCGATCGACGGCCCGGTTTTAGGATGCGTCGGGATTTCCAGCGCCTTCATGCCCAGGCTTTCGATCAGCTGCAGCAGCACAAAATATGTCGCCGATTCGATCGCAATGGTGTCGCCCGGTTTCGCCACGGCGCGCAGGCATAAACTGATCGCTTCGGTGCAGGAACTGGTGACGACGACCTCCGAAGGATCGAGCTGTCCCCAGTCGAGCGCGCGCCGCAGTATCTGGCGCATGAAGGCGGGTTCGTTGGTTTCGTAGCAGCTGACCTTGGTCAGCAAGGCCGGTTCGCGCCGCGCCACGCCGGCCACGGCCTTCTGGATGCGCTTGACGGGCAATAACTCGTCGGGCGGCCAGGCGGAACCGAGCTGGATCACGCCGGACTCCTCGTTCGCCTTCAATACCCGCATCAAGAGGTTGTTGATGCCGACATAGGCCGGCTCGCGCAAGTGTTCGGTATCGGTCATCACGGCCAGCATGCGGGCGCGGTGCCGCACATAATATCCGGCCTGCGGGCGCGCCTCGACCAGGCCGCGGTCTTCCATCAGGCGCAGCGCCTGCAATACGGTGCTGACGGACAGGCGCTTTTGCTGCGCCAGGTGGCGGATCGACGGCAGCCGGTCGCCCGGCGCGAACACGCGGCTGGCGATGTGCGTGCCCAGTTCGTTGGCGAGCTGTTCGTACAAATTGATCTGCATGGACATCCTTCCATTGTGGCGCAGGCGGCAACGCGCGGCACAGGTACAACTGCCGCAAATTTCAACCATAACAGTTTAGCCGAACCCGCATTGTGCCCATCACAATTCAGGTTTGTTGCATCTGTTATGGCAGGCTTGCGCTGCGTATTCTGGAAGGACGATTTCACCAAGGAGAACAGCATGAGTCCACGCCCACAGCCATCGGCCGAGTACACACTGCGCAGCGACCAGCCACTGCGCCTGGAAGACGCGGACGGACGCGTCGTCGAAGGCGTGTCCGGCACCACGTGGATCACCGCCTACGGGCAAAAGACCGATTTCATGCTGCGTCCCGGCCAGCGCTTCGTGGTGCCGAACGATGGCTTGACGCTGATCGAGGCGATCGGTTGCAGCCGGGTGCGGGTGGCAGCGCCGGCCGAGCAGGCCTGGACCCGGCGCGTAGCGCGCCAGGCGTCGAGCCGGCTGGCCGAATCGCTGGCGCGCCTGCGCCAGGGCCTACAACCGGCCGCCCGCAACGATTTCCCGGGCTGATTCGCGGACAGGGTCCGCAACCGGCACCGGGACCGCAGCCGGGCCGGCATTCAACCAGCCCAGCACGGCATCGTTGAACTCCCGCGGCTGCCGGCGCATGACCCAGTGGCCGGTGCGCATCGCCAGCACCTTGCACTCCGGCCGCGCTTCCAGTTGCGCGGCCCACCGCGGCGAGTGGAACATGAACGGTTTCCGGGTGCCGTAGATGTACAACATCGGGCAGGTGGGCGCGAAGCGCAGCGCCTTGCGGTACGAGCCGTAGGCGCCGAACCAGGTGATGTAATACGGATAGCCCATCTGCGCGCGGATGCCGCGCGGGTCGGTCTCGCATTTCAAACCTTTCGCCATCGCGCGCGCCATGGCGTCGCCGCAGCGTCCGCCGATGCGGAAGGCCAGCGCCAGCCAGACCTGGTACGTCACCGTCATCAGCTTGGCCGACACGCTGAGAGATGCCGAAAAATCCGGCGCGCTGACGTCGCCGATGTCGACGCCGACGATGCGCGAGACCAGTTCCGGGTGGCGCATGTAAAACTCGTAGCCGAAGACGCAACCCCAGTCGTGCAGCATCAAAATCACCTTGCCCTCGGGACTGGTCTGGCGCACAATCTTCAACAGCAGCGCGGCGATTTCGTCGAGCGAACTGGGACGGGAAGGACGGCCGATATCGAAGCCGGGCAAGGTGAAACGCACGCAGCGGTATCGCGTCCGCAACGCCGCCACCTGGTCGTCCCACAGGCGGTAAGTATCGGGCCAGCCGTGCACCATGACGATCGTTTCGGCGCCCTCGCCTTCGATATGCATGTCGATCCCATCGACCTCGCTTGTATGCTGCATGCCACTCCTTTCGGCCTCGGCCGCATTAACCTCATTAATGAATTAACTTATTGCAACGATGGCATAGCCTATATAGGGGCATCCCTGTATTATTGCGCTTCAATTACAGCCTTATTCCATGCAAATGTCCACCGTAGCCGTCGCAGAAAAACAGAGCAATGGAGACAGCTCGAACGAGATCGCCAACCACATCGCCGAAGCCATCGCCGCGCGCAAGCTGCCGCCGGGCACCAAGCTGCGCGAGGAAGCCTTGTCGCGCCTGTACTCCGTCAGCCGCACCAAGATCCGGGCAGCGCTGCTGATCCTGTCCAAGGATAAATTGATCAACATCGTGCCCGACAAAGGCGCGTTCGTCAGCCAGCCGAGTGAAAAGGAATCGCGCGACATCTTTGCCACGCGCCGCATCATCGAGGCGGCGCTGGCGCGCGAATTCGTCAGCAAGGCCAAGCCTGCCGATTACCGGATGCTGGAAAAACATTTGAAGCTGGAACGCCAGCACCTGGCGGGCGATTCGAAAATGCGCTCGCAGTTGTTGGGCGATTTTCACGTGCTGCTGGCCGACGTGGTCGGCAATCAGGTGATGCGGGAAATCGTCGGCGAACTGGTGGCGCGCAGCTCGCTGATCACGATGCTGTACCAGTCCGACCGCGACGCCGTGTGCTCGTCGAACGAACACACCGAATTCCTGACGGCCGCCAAGGCCGGCGACGCCGACAAGGCGGCCAGCCTGATGGTCGAACACCTGGGCCACGTGGAAGCCGCGCTGCGCTTCGACAACGGCGGCTCTCAGGTCAAGGACCTGGTGTCGGCGCTACTGAAGTAAGCCCCCGCTGCTAATAGACCACAGCCCCTAGAGCTGTCATTCCTCCCACTGGGAGAAATGACTTCCCGCGCAGGCGGGAATCCCATTTTTTTGCACCGTTCGGGACGTGAAATGGGATTCCCGCTTCCGCGGGAATGACAGATTACGCCAACTTGCGCGTGCCCGTCGACAGCGCCAGTTCACGCGCCAGGTTGTTGTGGCGCTCGATCACGACTGGCAGGTCGACGGTTTCCAGCTGGCCGTCACGCACCACGACTTTACCGTTGATGATGCTGTACGAGACGTTCGACGGCGTGCAGAACACCAGCGCGGCGACCGGGTCGTGCAAGGCGCCGGCAAAGCCGATCTGGTCCAGTTTGAACATCACGATGTCGGCCGCCATGTTCGGTTTCAGCGCGCCGATGTCGTCGCGGTTAAGCACCTTGGCGCCGCCCAGCGTCGCCATTTCCAGCGCCTGGCGCGCGGTCATCGCGTCCGGGCCGAAACCGACGCGCTGCAGCAGCATCGCCTGGCGCACTTCGCCGAGCATGTGGCCGGCATCGTTCGAGGCGCAACCGTCGACGCCCAGGCCGACCGAGACGCCCTTGTCGAGCATCTTGCGGATCGGCGCGATGCCGGACGCCAGGCGCATGTTCGAACATGGGCAGTGCGCGATGCCGGTGCCGGTGCGGCCGAACATGTAGATGCCGTCGTCGTCCAGTTGCACGCAGTGCGCGTGCCAGACGTCGTGTCCGACCCAGCCGCAGTCTTCCGCGTATTCGGCCGGCGTCATGTTGAATTTTTCACGGCTGTAGGCGATATCGTTCGCGTTTTCAGCCAGGTGGGTATGCAGCGACACGCCGAAGCTGCGCGCCAGGTTCGCCGCTTCCTTCATCAGGTCGCGCGACACCGAGAACGGCGAACAAGGCGCGACGACGATGCGCTGCATCGCGTAACGGTCGGCGTCGTGATAGGTCTCGATCAGGCGCTGGGTATCGCGCAGGATCGCGCCCTCTTCTTCCACCACGCGGTCCGGCGGCAGGCCGCCCTTCGACTGGCCCACGCTCATCGAGCCGCGCGCGGCGTGGAAACGCATGCCGATCTTTTTCGCCGCCGCGATGCTGTCGTCGAGCTGGCAATCGTTCGGGTAGATATACAGGTGGTCGCTGCTGGTGGTGCAGCCGGACAGGATCAGTTCCGACATCGCCGTCAAGGTCGACGTGTGCACCATGTCGCTGTTCAGGTTGGCCCAGATCGGATACAGGTTGGTCAGCCAGCTGAACAACTCACCATCCTGCGCGGCCGGGATCACGCGCGTCAGGCTCTGGTACATGTGGTGGTGGGTGTTGATCAGGCCGGGCATGACGACGTGACCGGTCGCGTCGATGATCTCGTCGGCCTGTTGCGGCAGGTCGGCGCTGGCGCCGACCTGCTCGATGACGTTGTCACGAATAAAGACGGCGCCGTCGGCGATTTCACGGCGCTGTTCATCCATGGTCACCACCACGCGCGCATTTTTGATCAAGAGAGTTTTAGTCATTTTTTTTAAGTTCGATTATGAGTTAAACACTGTGGAAACAATGCGCGGGCACTGCGGAAACAATGTGAAAAAACCGTACCGGCAATCGCTCACCGGCACGGAAGATGCTGCTACATCATGTTAGCGGGCAATGTCAGTTTATGCCGCTTCCAGATTCTTGACCAGCATTGGTTGTGGCACTTCCTCGTCATCCTCGTCGTGTTCTTCGACTGGACGCTCAGGCAATACCAGGTTCAGCATGACGGCGATGATGGCGCCGGTGCTGATGCCGGAACCGAACACTTCCTGGATGAAGTGCGGCAGTTTGGACAGCAGTTCAGGACGCACGCTGACGGCCAGGCCGCAACCGATCGAGACGGCGATGATCAGGCCGGTACGCTTGTTGTGCTCGACCTTGCCCAGCATTTGCACGCCGGCGGCGATAATCATCGCAAACATCATCAGGCCGGCGCCGCCCAGCACAGGCTGGGGAATCGTCACGACCACGGCGCCCAATACAGGGAACAGGCCGGCCAGCGCCAGCATCACGCCGGTCAGGGCCACCACGTGGCGGCTGGCCACGCCGGTCAGCGAGATCACGCCGACGTTTTGAGCAAAGGTCGATACCGGTGGGCTCGACAGCAGGGCAACGAAAGCCGAACCGACGCCGTCGCACAGCACGCCGCGGGCCAGCGTTTTGCCGCGCATTTTCGTGTTGGTGGCCGAACCGAGCGCCATGAAGGTGCCGGTGGTTTCCACCATCGTCACGATGAACGCCACGCCCATCGCCAGGATGCCGCTGACCGGGAAGGTCATGCCGTAATACAAAGGTTTAGGCAGTGCGAAGATGGCTGCGTTGTGGACTGGTTCGAAGTTGATCAAACCCATACCCAGGCAGACGGCGTAGCCGATGCCCATGCCGATCACGACGGCCGCGGCCGAGATGATGCCTTTGCCGAACTGTACCAGGCCGATCACGATCACCAGCACGAACAGGGAGATGCCCAGGTTCTGCGGAGCGGCATAGTTCGCCGCGCCGCGGCCACCGGCCGCCCAGTCGACGGCGACTGGTACCAGCGACAGGCCGATCATCGTCACGACCACGCCGGTGACGGCGTGCGGGAACAGTTTGCGGATTTGCGGCATGAAGAAGCTGCCGACGATCATCACGCTGGAAGCGGCGAGAGAAGAGCCGAGGATGCCGGGCACGCCGTGTTCGAGGCCGACGCTGATGGCCGCGCCGACGAAGGCGAAGCTGGTACCCATGACGCATGGCAGGCGGATGCCGATCATGCCGACGCCCTTGCACTGGATGATGGTGACGATGCCCGAGCCGAGCAGCGCGGCGTTAACCAGCGCGACGATCTGGTCGGCCGGCAGTTTCAGGACGGCGCCGACGACCAGCGGTACGGCGATGATGCCGCCGAGTGCGGCGAGCATGTGTTGTGCGGCGAGGAGAATCTTGGTGATCAGAGGAGGATGGTCCTCGACTTGGAATAGCAGGTTGTTCATGTGTTGTCTCCATCAATGATGTGGTTCTGAACTGGGTTTTTGGCTATTCGGCTTCTTCGTCCGGGTGCAGGTCGGGTTGCTTGCTAGGACGGCACGAAGAGGCTGAGAGGTGGGACAGGAGAGAGAGGCGCAGCGGGATGCGGCCGGGGGTGTGGCACGCAGCACTGGGACAGCGATGCAGGCACGGCGATAGCAGGCATGTTACGCATGAAAAATCTCCATAGATTACATATGCGTCGCTTCTGCCGTCGACGTCCAATGAATCCATGATGCCCACGCTTGGTAATATTGTCAACCAATTTTGTATACAATTTTTGGCGCAATGTAGCCGGACTGCCACGCGCGCAAAGGGGCGCCGGGGCGCGCCGCGTCAGGGTTTGCCGGCCTGGCGGTCGAGTTCGCGCAGATACGCTAACTTGTCGGCAATCTTACTTTCCAGGCCACGCGGCACCGGCTGGTACCAGCCCGGCTCCGCCATGCCGTCCGGGAAATACGTTTCGCCGGCCGCGTAGGCGTTCGGTTCGTCGTGCGCATAGCGGTAGGCGTGGCCGTGGCCGAGTTCCTTCATCAGCTTGGTCGGGGCGTTGCGCAGGTGCACCGGCACTTCGCGCGACTTGTCCTTCTTGACGAAGGCCATCGCTTGATTAAAAGCGTTGTAGCCGGCGTTGCTCTTGGCGGCGATCGCCAGATAGACCACGGCCTGGCCCAGCGCGAGTTCCCCTTCGGGAGAGCCGAGCCGCTCGTAAGTCTCGGCCGCATCGTTGACCATCGTCAGCGCGCGCGGGTCGGCCAGGCCGATGTCTTCCCACGCCATGCGGATGATGCGGCGCGCCAGATAGCGCGGGTCGGCGCCGCCGTCGATCATGCGGCAAAACCAGTACAGCGCGGCGTCCGGGTGCGAGCCGCGCACGGATTTGTGCAACGCCGAGATCTGGTCATAAAAATTGTCGCCGCCCTTGTCGAAACGGCGCGCGTTCAAGGTCATGGCGTTTTCGACAAACTTGCCATCGATCTTGCGCAGGCCGGACGACGACGCGGCGTTATCGGCCTGCTCCAGCAGGTTCAGGAAGCGGCGCGCGTCGCCGTCGGCGAAACCGATCAGGGTATCGATCGCGACGTCGTCGAATTGCAGGTGCGACAAGGCTTCGCTTTGCGCCTTGGCCAGCAGTTCCCTCATCTCGTCGTCGCTGAGCGATTTCAAGACATACACCTGGGCGCGCGACAGCAGTGCCGAATTGACCTCGAAACTCGGGTTTTCCGTGGTCGCACCGATGAACGTGACCAGGCCCGATTCGACGAACGGCAGCAAGGCATCCTGCTGCGATTTATTAAAACGGTGGATTTCATCGACAAACAGGATCGTGCTCTTGCCGTTGCGGTCCAGGTTCAACTGCGCCTGCTCCATCGCGGCGCGGATATCCTTGACGCCGGCGAAGACGGCGGACAGCGCGATGAATTCGGCATCGAAAGCGCGCGCGGTCAGGCGCGCCAGCGTGGTCTTGCCGACGCCGGGCGGCCCCCATAAGATCATCGAATGCGGCTTGCCGGCCTGGAACGCCAGGCGCAGCGGCTTGCCCTCCCCGAGCAGGTGGCCCTGGCCGATCACTTCATCGAGGGTTTTCGGGCGCAGCGCTTCAGCCAGCGGCGGGCGGGGTTCGGTTTTGAACAGGTCATCCATGATGGTGGCGATTCGAATCGTTACGGTAAGAGTGCATGGTGGCCGGTGCTTCCGGCACGGGGCTTATGCTGGCGCAAGCAGTGGCGAGATCGGCAAACCAGGTGCAAAGGGCCGAAGACAGTAGAGCTGTCATTCCCGCGCAGGCGGGAATCCAATTTGTGTCCCGGAGGGCATAGCGAAATGGGATTCCCGCCTGCGCGGGAATGACAAATTTGGCGCTAACTTAATAGCATCAGGGCCAGACGGCCGCCTCTCACAACCACTACTGCTGCGACACGTCCACGCCCTTCGGCATGACGAATTTGAAATGCGTGGCGCTGACCGTGGGATTTTTTTCGAACTTGTTGAACGACAGCAGCGACACGGAGCCGAAGTTATCCTTCAATTCCATCGCTTCCGGCGTGCCGTTGCGCAGGCCGATCGAGATCTGCTCGAAGGTCGTGTCCTGCGCCTTCGGGACCGCCTTCAGCCATTCGAGGCCATCCTTCGTGCCCGCCTCGGACAAGGTGAAATTCTTTTCCAGGTCATTGCTGCCGAACAGGATCGCGGCCGGCGACGAACCGAGCGCGTTGCCCAGTTTTTTGACGGTGACCTGGTTCAAATCCTTGTCGTAAATATACAACTGTTCGCCGTCGGCCTGCAGCAACTGGTCGTACGGTTTCACGTAAGTCCAGATGAATTTGCCGGGCCGCGCGAATTCGAAGGTGCCGCTGGCCGGGGCCGACGTCTTGCTGCCGCCGCCGACGTTTTTCACTTGGCGCTGGGTGAACTCTCCCTTGGCCGATTTCGTGCTGCCGACGAAAGTCTTGAACTGTTCCAGCGCGCCCGCTTGCGCGCCGGCCGCGAACAGCAGCCCGGCCGCCGCGGCGGCGATGATTTTTTTACTAAAAGTCATGCGTTTTTATCCTTTATTCTGCGCTGGCGGCCGGCACCAGGATGTCCCGGTTGCCGTTCGATTGCATTGGCGACACCACGCCACTGTTTTCCATTTGCTCCAGCAGGCGCGCCGCGCGGTTGTAACCGATCCGCAAATGGCGCTGCACCAGCGAAATCGACGCGCGGCGGTTTTTAAGCACCACCTGCACGGCCTGGTCATACATCGGGTCGGCTTCGCCGCCGCCCTCTCCGGCCGCCGCGCCATCGGCTCCACCCTCGCCTTCGAGCGTGCCGCCTTCGAGGATGCCGTCGACATAGTTCGGCGCGCCCTGCAATTTCAGGTGCGCCACGACGCGGTGCACCTCTTCATCGGAAACGAAGGCGCCGTGCACCCGCACCGGCAAGCCGGTGCCGGGCGGCATGTACAGCATGTCACCCATGCCGAGCAGCGTTTCGGCGCCCATCTGGTCGAGAATGGTGCGCGAATCGATTTTCGACGAAACCTGGAAAGCGATACGGGTCGGAATGTTTGCCTTGATGAGGCCGGTAATCACATCCACAGATGGGCGCTGCGTCGCCAGAATCAAGTGCAGTCCGGCCGCGCGCGCCTTTTGCGCGATCCGGGCGATCAATTCCTCGACTTTTTTACCGACCACCATCATCAGGTCGGCCAGCTCGTCGATGATGATGACGATGGTCGGCAGTTTGTCCAGCGGCTCCGGAGAATCGGGCGTGATGCTGAACGGATTCGGGATGTGCTCTTCCCGCTTGGCCGCCTCGGCGATCTTGGCGTTGTAACCGGCCAGGTTACGCACGCCCAGCTTCGACATCAGCTTGTAGCGCTTTTCCATCTCGTTGACGGCCCAGTTCAGCGCGTGGCCGGCCTGGCGCATGTCGGTCACGACCGGCGCCAGCAAGTGCGGGATGCCTTCGTAGACCGACATTTCCAGCATTTTCGGGTCGATCAGGATCATCCGCACATCGGCCGGATCGGATTTGTACAGCAGCGACAAAATGGTCGCATTGATGCCGACCGATTTGCCGGAACCGGTGGTGCCGGCCACCAGCAAGTGCGGCATCTTGGCCAGGTCGGCCACCACCGGCTTGCCGGCGATATCCTTGCCCAGCGCGACCGTCAGGCTGGACGCGTTGTCGGCATAGAC
The DNA here is from genome assembly GCA_040389645.1 of Pseudomonadota bacterium. GTDB lineage: Bacteria > Pseudomonadota > Gammaproteobacteria > Burkholderiales > Burkholderiaceae_D > Rugamonas. Next base: position 149,897 of record JAZJZT010000052.1, read on the forward strand.
CTTGGAGCCGACGATTTCCGACAGGCGCACGATCTGCCGCTTCGGATTCGGCAATTCCAGCGCCATGTAATTTTTGCCGGGAATCGTCTCGACGACGCGGATCGACGTCAGCGACAGCGAGCGCGCCAGGTCGCGCCCCAGGCCGACAATCTGGCTGCCCTTGACGCCGGTGGCCGGTTCGATTTCGTAGCGCGTCACGACCGGACCCGGATAGGCCGCCACCACTTTCGCATCGACGCCGAAATCGGACAGTTTTTTCTCGATCAGGCGGCTGGTGAATTCCAGCGTCTCGATCGACACGGTTTCCTGCACCGGCGGCGCCTCGTCGAGCAGCGCCAGCGGCGGCAGGTCGTTGTCGCGCGGCTCGTGGAACAGCGTGGCCTGTCTCTCCTTTTCCGCGCGGTCGGATTTCACGACGGCGACCACCTGCGGCTCGATCTTGATCGCAGGCACCGGCGCGCCGGGCGCGGCCGGCGGCGCGAATGCCGGGGCCGGCGCGGAGACGGGCGCCGGCGCGGCAGGCGCCGGGACGTGGACTGCTTCGTTGCGTGGCGGGACCAGCACAGGCTCGCTGCGTGGCGGGACGTGCACCGGTTCGCTGCGCACCGGCGGCGGCATGATCACTTGCGGCTCGATCTTGACCGGAGATGACTCGTGTTTCTCGACATGCTTGGCGCGGCCACTGACGACGACTTCGTCGCGCTTGACGGCGGCGACCGACCCCTGGCGGCGGTCTTCATGGTCGTGATAACGCAACACGGACCATTCGATCGCCACTTCGATGGCGCCGCCGATGCGTTCTGCCACGGCCAGCCAAGAAACGTGGAAAAACAGGCTGAAACCGAGCCCGAACAGCAGCAACAATAACAGCGTCGCGCCTGTAAAACCGAGGCCGACGTGGGCCGCGTGGCCGATCAACTGGCCCAGCACGCCGCCCGGCGCGCGCGGCAATTGCACTTGCAGCGAGTACATGCGCAGGTATTCCAGGCCCAGGCTGCCCACCAGCAGCAGCGCGAAGCCGATGATGCGGATGATGCCTTCGTGCCGGTGTTCCGGGTCTTCATCCTGCTCCATGACGAACTTGCGCGTCAGGCGCCGATAACTGTTCCACACCGTGCGCAGCAGCCAGACGCACCACCACCAGGCGGAAAAGCCGAAAATGAATAACAACAGGTCGCTCAGCCAGGCGCCGGCGCGCCCGCCCAGGTTGTACACGCGCGGCACCACGTTGGCATGCGACCAGCCCGGATCGGCCTTGTTGAAGCTGGCCATGATCAGCAATATGTACAGCGCCAGCGCGGCCAGCGCGAACCAGCGCGCTTCCGACAGCAGGCGCACGAGGCGGTTGGGCAAGGGCTGGCGTTCGGTGGTGCGGCGGGTATAGCTGGAGGTTGGCTGTGGCGGAGTCTTGGGCTTGGTCTTGGGCATTGATGCTCTATCAGTATTGCGGCTCGGTCGCCATTCAAGTGGATATTCTAAGCCATCTCCGATGCAACAGGCTTCCCAATTCATCCGGAATGCGCCGTTAGACTATAATCTCGGTTTGCCTGCCGGCAGCCCGTTTGTCCCTTGTGCAGCCTTGATCTGCCGGATTGTGCCCAAATTTACGTTCCATCCCCTTACTTGAGAAGCCCCTCATGACCACTACCAAACACGCCCGCGTTTTGATCCTCGGCTCCGGCCCTGCCGGCTACAGCGCGGCAATCTACGCCGCGCGCGCCAATCTGAATCCCATGCTGGTCACCGGCGTGGAACAGGGCGGCCAGTTGATGACCACCACCGACGTGGAAAACTGGCCGGCGGACCCGATGGGCGTGCAAGGCCCGGACCTGATGCAGCGTTTCCTGCAACACGCCGAACGGTTCAAGACCGACATCGTGTTCGACCACATCCACACCGCCAAGCTGAGCGAAAAACCGATCCGCCTGATCGGCGACAGCAGTGAATACACCTGCGACACGCTGATCATCTCGACCGGCGCCTCGGCCCAGTATCTCGGCCTGCCGTCGGAAACGGCGTTCATGGGCAAAGGCGTGTCGGCCTGCGCCACCTGCGACGGCTTTTTCTACCGCAACCAGGAAGTGGCCGTGGTCGGCGGCGGCAACACCGCCGTCGAGGAAGCGCTGTACCTGTCGAACATCGCGACCAAGGTTACGCTGATCCACCGCCGCGACAAGTTCCGCGCCGAAGCGATCCTGATCGACCGCCTGAACGCCAAGGTCGCCGAAGGCAAGATCGAGATCAAGTACAACCACACGCTCGACGAAGTGCTGGGCGACGACGGCGGCGTGACCGGCGTGCGCATCAAGGCCACCGGCGACGGCGCGCTGACCGAGATCAAGGTGCACGGCCTGTTCGTGGCGATCGGCCACAAGCCCAACACCGGCATCTTCGAAGGCCAGCTCGACATGCACAACGGTTACATCAAGACCCGCACCGGCACCGAAGGCATGGCGACGGCCACCAGCGCGCCGGGCGTGTTCGCCGCCGGCGACGTGCAGGATCATATTTATCGCCAAGCCATCACCAGCGCCGGCACCGGTTGCATGGCGGCGCTCGACGCCCAGCGCTACCTGGAAGGCCAGGAGTAACAGATGGCCGGCCTGAAAGACTTCGCCGACCTGAAATCCTTGAGTAAACAGCTCAAGGAACAGACGGAAGCGCGCGCGGCCGCCGAGGCCGAGCGCGTCAAGCGCGAGAAGGTGGAAAAGCAGGAAGCGAACCTGTTCCACAGCGCGGTCGGCCAGGTCAAGCGCCTGCCGGAATCGAACCGGCTTGCTCCCGGCAAGGCGCCCTCCCCGCGCGCGCCGGCAGCTCCCGTGTCGCAGGAAGACGACGACCAGGCCGTGCTGCGCGAATCGCTGTCGGACCTGTTCGAGGTCGACCACTACATGGAAGAAGACCCGGCCCTGAATTACTCGGCGCCGGGCGTCGGTTCCGACGTGGTTAAAAAAATGCGCAAGGGGTACTGGCCGGTGCAGGATGAACTGGACTTGCACGGCTTGCGGCGCGACGACGCGCGCGACGCGATCGGCGCCTTTCTGACGCGCGCCGGCTTGCGCAACTACCGCTGCGTGCGCGTGATCCACGGCCGCGGCTTCGGTTCGCGCGGGCAGGAACCGGTGCTGAAATCGATGGTGCACAGCTGGCTGGTGCAAAAAGAAGTGATCGCCTTCTGCCAGGCGCGCCCGTCCGAAGGCGGAGAAGGTGCGTTGATCGTGCTGTTGAAGGCGGCGCTCTTGCCGCAGCGTTGATTTCCTTAAAATCAGAGGCAGAACCTGGGGTCAGACCCTCGGGTCTGACCCCGGCATTTGCCTCTGATTTTTCTAAAAATACCCTACCCCGCCTCGATACCCGCATGTTAACCTGTGGTCATCCCTCATATCGACCATCCCTCCCCACATAATGCACCTGCCCCACGTCTCCCTGATCACCATCATCGAAGTGGTGGCGATCCTGGTCGGCGCATTCTCGGGTTTTATTGAAGCGCGGCGCAAGCGGATGGATGTGGTGGGAGTGTTTACGGTCGCCTTCATCACCGCCTTCGGCGGCGGCACGCTGCGCGACATCCTGCTCGACAAACGCCCGCTGTTCTGGGTCCAGCACCAGGAATACGCGATCCTGATCTTCGTGCTGGCCTTGATCGCATCTCCCCTGATCCGCACGCTGCGCCAGATCATGTCCGAACGCTTGATCGTCATCGCCGACGCGGTCGGCCTGGGGCTGTTCGCGATCGCCGGCGTATCGCAGGCGCAGCAAGCGAACATGCCGGTGTTTATCGCATCGATGATGGGGGTCATTACCGGGATTTTCGGCGGCGTGTTGCGCGACATCGTCTGCAACGAAGTGCCGATGGTGTTCCGCGACGGCAAACCCTATGCGATCTGCGCGTTCATCGGCTGCTGGATGTACATCCTGCTGCAAAAAACCAGCATGTCGGACGACTTCGCGCTGTGGTCAAGCGCGATGGTGATCACCGTGCTGCGCTTGCTGACCTGGAAGTTCGACATGCGGCTTGGGCGACCCTGATTTGTCATTCCCGCGAAGGCGGGAATCCCATTTAGCGTCCCGGACGGCACAGCGGAATGGGGTTCCCGCCTGTGCGGGAACGACAATCAGACCGCGTCAGGCCCGGTTTCGCCGGTACGGATACGGATCACCTGCTCGACGTTCTGCACAAAAATCTTGCCGTCGCCGATCTTGCCGGTGCGGGCGGCCTTGATGATGGCGTCGACCACCTGCTCGGCCACGCCGTCGTCGACCACCACTTCGACCTTCACTTTCGGCAGGAAATCGACGACATATTCGGCGCCGCGATACAGTTCGGTATGGCCTTTCTGGCGGCCGAAGCCTTTTACTTCCGTCACGGTCAGCCCGGTGACGTTGACATCGGCCAGCGCTTCGCGCACTTCGTCCAGCTTGAACGGCTTGATCACGGCGGTAATCTGTTTCATGAAAATCTCCTTAGGGTAAATCGATAGCTTGTTCGTTCAGTCAGGCATCCGGCACATTCTTGAGATCATTCATCCAGACGATGGATTCGGAATCGCTCGGCGCGCGCCAGTCGCCGCGCGGCGACAGCGAACCGCCCGATCCGACCTTCGGCCCGTTCGGCACGCAACTGCGCTTGAACTGGCTGGTCTGGAAGAAGCGCCGCAGGAAAATGCCGAGATTGGCCTTGATTTCTTTTAATCCGTACTGGTTGCGCACCACGTGCGCCTCGTTCGGCCAGGTCCCCACGTCGCGATCGCTCCATGCGGCGTGTGCCAGGAACGCCACTTTTGATGGCGCAAATCCGAAACGCAGTGTGTAGTATAGGTTGAAGTCCTGCAATTCGTACGGTCCGATCACACTTTCCGTGATCTGCGCGGGCGCGCCATCGTCGGCCTTGCCCGGCACCAGTTCCGGACTGATCTCCGTATTGACGACAGCCAGCAGCACGGCCGAGTCCTTTTCGCCGAATTGCCGGCTCTCGGCGACCCAGCGCACCAGGTGCGAAATCAGGGTTTTTGGCACGCTGGCGTTGACGTTGTAATGCGACATGTGGTCGCCCACACCATAAGTGCACCAGCCCAGCGCCAGCTCGCTCAAATCTCCGGTGCCGATGACGATGCCATTCTGGAAATTCGCCAGCCGGAACAGGTGGTTGGTCCGTTCTCCGGCCTGCACGTTTTCGAACGTGATGTCGTATTCCTCGGCGCCGGCCGCGTACGGGTGGCCGATATCCTTCAACATCTGGATGCAGCTCGGGCGGATGTCCACTTCGGACGCGTCGCAGCCGACGAATTCCATCAACTGGCGCGCCTGCAGCAGGGTGCGCGCGCTGGTGGCGAAACCGGGCATCGTGACGCCGACGATATTCGTGCGCGGCAGGTTCAGGCGGTCCATCGCCTTGGCGCAAACCAGCAGCGCGTGCGTCGAATCGAGTCCGCCGGAGACGCCGATGACGACCTTTTTGATGCCGCTCGACGACAGCCGCTGCACCAGCGCCTGCACCTGGATGTTATAAACCTCGTTGCAGCGCTTGTCGCGCAGCGCCGGATTGGCCGGCACGTACGGAAAACGCGCCACCTTGCGCTGCAAGGGCAGCACGTCGTGCCGCGCCAGCGCCACGCTGAAACGGACAACGCGGAATTTCGCCACTTCGGCGCCGTGGCGACGCACCGACTGGCCAAACGTGGTCTGGCGCATCCGTTCGCGCGACAGCCGTTCCAGGTCGACGTCGGCGAAGATCAGGTGCGACTCGTCCTGGAAGCGCTCGCATTCCGACAGCAATTCGCCGTTTTCATAGATCAGGGCTTGGCCGTCCCAGGCCATGTCGGTGCTCGACTCCCCTCTTCCCGCCGACGAATACAGATAGGCCGACAGGCAGCGCGCCGATTGCTGGCTGACCAGTTGGTGACGGTAATCGGCCTTGCCCACCACCACGTTCGACGCCGACAGGTTCACCAGCACGCTGGCGCCGGCCAGCGCCGCGAACGACGACGGCGGAATCGGCACCCAGACGTCTTCGCAGATCTCGACGTGGAATTTGAATAAGGGCAGATTCTCGATTTCAAACAGCAGCGCCGCGCCGAACGGTACGCGCTGGCCGAACAGATCGATGTCCGTCGAGATCGCCTCGTCGCCGGCGCTGAACTGGCGCGCCTCGTAAAATTCGCCGTAATTCGGCAGATAACTTTTCGGCACCACGCCGTGGATGCGGCCGCCGGCGATCACCACCGCGCAATTGAACAACTGGTGATCGACCCGCAGCGGCACGCCGACCACCAGCGCCGCGCCGATCTCGCGCGACGCTTCCAGCACGGTGTTCAATCCGGCCAGGCAGGCGTCGAGCAAGGCGCGCTGGTGGAACAGGTCGTCGCATGTATAAGCGGACAGGCCCAGTTCGGGAAACGCGACCAGCGCCGCGCCCTTATCGGCCGCCTGTCTGGCCAGCGCGATGGTTTCACCGGCGTTATAGTGCGGATCGGCCACGCGGCAGCGCGGCACGGCGACACTGAGGCGTGCAAAATCGTGGGAATACAGGTTAAAGAATGAATGCGGCATATGAGCGAACCCTTGATCGATAACGTCGATTTTAGCATTGCGCCTTAGCGATCGGGCAAAGTTGCCATGCCAGACAGCACAAGCCCGCGCCGCCGGCGCGCACGGCCACCGTCCATCGCAATTGTGCGTAAAATGCCTTGCGCACTGACGGCGCCATTTAGACGGGATCAAACATGGAATATCGCACGGCGATTGTCGCCTCGCTGGCCGAACTGGGCGAGGCGGCGTGGAGCGGCTTACTGGCGGCGCAGGGAGAAAACAACCCTTTTCTGTCCTACGCCTTCCTGCACGCGCTGCACGAATCGGGCAGCGCCAGCGCCGACACCGGCTGGCAGCCGCAATACCTGGCGCTGTGGGATGGCGCCACGCTGGCGGCGGCCATGCCGCTGTACGTGAAAACGCACTCGTACGGCGAATACGTGTTCGACTGGGCCTGGGCCGATGCCTACCAGCGCAACGGCCTCGATTACTATCCGAAGCTGCTGTCGGCGATTCCGTTTACGCCGGTGACGGGATCGCGCCTGCTGGCGCGCGACGCCGCCGCGCGCGCGGCGCTGGTGAAATTGCTGCAAGAGCAGCAGCGCGCGGCGCGCGAGATCTCGTCGACCCACATCCTGTATCCGCCCGAGGAACAGGCGCTGCAATTGCAGGCGGCCGGCTTCATGCTGCGCAGCGGCGTGCAATTCCACTGGCTGAACCAGCGCTATGCCGATTTCGACCAGTTTCTGGCCACGCTGGAACACAAGAAACGCAAGAATATCCGCGCCGAGCGGCGCAAGGTGCGCGAAGCCGGCGTGACGCTGCGCCAGGTGCGCGGCCTCGATGCGACCGGGGCGGACTGGCGCTTATTCCACCGCTGCTATGCCAACACCTATGCCGAGCACCGCTCGTCGCCTTATCTAAATCTCGATTTTTTCCTGCGCATCGGCGCGGCGATGCCGGAGCATATCCTGCTGGTCGTGGCCGAGCGCGACGGCCGGCCGATCGCCTCGTCGCTGCTGATCCACACGGCCGACACGCTGTACGGCCGCTACTGGGGCGCGCTGGAACACGTGCCCTGCCTGCATTTCGAAACGGCCTATTATCAGCCGCTGGAATTTTGCATCGCCAACGGCATCGCCACCTTCGAGGGCGGCGCGCAGGGAGAGCACAAGATGGCGCGCGGCTTCCTGCCGCAAAAGACCTGGTCGGCGCACTGGCTCGCGCATCCAGCCTTCGCCGACGCGATCGAGCGCTTCCTGGAACGCGAAAGCGGCGGCATCGAAGCCTATATCGATGAATTAAACGAGCGCAATCCGTTTCGCGCCGCGTAGCGCCCCTGCATCATCGGCGCGGCGCCGCCACGGCGACGCTCAGAATGCGGCGCTGACCGCGCGCGCGGCTGCCGCGACGATGTCGCTTCGGCCCTTGGCCTTGTCGTCCAGGTGCGTGGTGTAGATGGCCAGCACAATCGGCGCCCGGCCCGGCGGCCACAGCACGGCGATATCGTTGCTGGCGCCGTAAGCGCCGGAACCGGTCTTGTCCGCCACGCGCCAGCCGGCCGGCACGCCGGCCCGTATCTTGTCGTCGCCGGTGGTGTTGTTCAGCAGCCAGTCCGTCAGCACTTGCTGCTGCGCCTTCGGCAAGCCGTCGCCCAGCACCAGCTTTTGCAGGCTGCGCATCATCGCCGCCGGCGTGGTGGTGTCGCGCACATCGCCTGGAATGGCACTGTTCAAGGCGGTTTCCAGCCGGTCCAGGCGGAATTCGGTATCGCCGATGCCGCGCGCGAACACGGTCAGCGCGGCCGGTCCGCCCAGTTCGGCCAGCAGCAGGTTGGCGGCCGGATTATCGCTGTAGCGCGCCGTCGCATCGCACAACTCCCTCACCGTCATGCCCTGTTCCACGTATTTTTCCGTCACCGGGGCATGCGACACCAGGTCGCTTTTCGCATAGCGTATGCGCTTGTCCATCAATCCCGGTTGCTGCGCGCTGCGCGCCAGCACGGCGGCGGCCAGCATCATCTTGAACGTGCTGCAAAACGGGAAGCGTTCGTCGGCGCGGTAGCCGATGATTTTTCCGGAACCGGTATCGATGGCGGCCACGCCCAGCCGCCCCTTTAAATCCTGTTCCAGCGCGGCCAGGCTCGCCTGCACGTCGGGCGTGTCGACGGATGCAACGGCCAGCGCAGGCAGCGGCGGCAAGGACAGCAACAATGGCATCAGTGGCAGCGCGGCGGCAGCGCGCAGCGCCTGGCGGCGCAAGGGGCGGTATTGGGTGGACAAGGCGGCCTTCAAGGTGGTGGCTGGACGGGCCATTATAGCGAGCGGAAACCTGACATGCCAACAGTCTCCGGCGCGACCGCGCGCCCATGCCTTTCAGCGTGCCGCAGGCGCCGCATCCAATGCCATCGGCGAAGGCAGCGCCGTCAGGACGGCGCCTGCGGGCCGCGCAGCTTGACGATGTGACGGACCTGCTCGCTGTCGGTCACGTCCATGCTGGTCAGGCGGCCCTGCTCGACATCGACGAAGATCGTGTCGGGCTTGCGCACCAGGTGGTCGAGTCCCTCGACCGCGATGGCCAGCACGTCCCCTTTCGGATCGTAGCTGATGCCCAGCAGCGGCAGCCATTCGGCCGCGATCTGGCTGCCGATCGCCATCGCGACCACGTCGATTTCGGCGCGCATGCCGTCCAGTTCTTTCGCCACGCTGTCAAAATAATGCTGCCAGTCGGGCTTGTCGATTTTTGCGATCGTCATGATGGTTCCTCACGATAAGCTCAAGAATGGCCGGCCGGGGCCAGTGCGTGGCCCGCGGCCGGGACGGCTCCGTCGCGCATATTGGCTGCGGCGGCGCTGTCCCCTATTCAGATAGAAAAATCCGGCAAGGGTTCCGTGCGACGCGCAAAACTCAAGGCGAGTTTTCGTACTGGCGCATCAGCGCGCCCAGGCGCGCGCGGCCGTTGGTGCCGAACCAGTCCCACAGCGCTTCGGCCTGCACCCGGTGCCGTTCATGGTAATCCTTGCTCAGGCCGAGCCAGGTCGTCGAGGTCAGCATCGGCTTGTCGAGCCGCACGACGGCCGTGCCGAAGCGCTCGGCGATGACGGCGTCGATGCCGTCGGGCGACGGCAGCGCGATCAGGCACGCGTCGATCCGGTTCAACAGCAGTTTTTCGAGGTTCAGGCGCACATTGGCGGCGCCGTCGTCGACGCGGTACCCCTGCCCGCGCAAGCGGTCGACATAGCTGGCGCCACGCGAGACGCCGATCCTGCGCTGCTTCAGAAAGGCGGCCGGGTCGCTGTCGCGTGCGACCTGGTCGGCGGCCCGTACAAACACCATGCCGAACAGTTGCAGGCCGCGGCCGGCATCGACCCGGCCATTCTTATCGAGCGGAAAAGCGACGTTCGGCTCCGCCTGGTCCGACTCGAACAGGAGGCCGAGGTCGATCATGCCCTGCCCCAGCGCCACCTTGATGCGCGCCGGCGGCAAGCGCGAGGTCTCGATGCCGCAGCCGATGCTGGCGGCCGCTTCGCGCACCAGGTCCACGACGGCGCCCGGCGGATGGGCTTCGAGCACGCCGCTGCCGATATAGTAGGGAGGGATCGATTGGTTGGTATAGCCATAGCGGATCGGGACACAGTTACTCGCGGCCGGTCCGGCCAGCAGCGCCAGCATGGCGGCCGGCAACCATAAACGCATGCGACAGATCGACAGGGATGGCACGGTGCGCTCGTCTCGCTAGTGAAGATAATCGGGCGGAATGAAAAAAACGCACCAGGCCGGGGTGGCGCAAGTGCGTTTTTTTCAGTCGGGCGGCAAGCTTACGCTGCGCTGCCCTGCTTGTCGTAGGCGGCGATGCCGTTCAGGATTTCCTGTTTCGCATCTTCGGCGCCGTACCAGCCGTCGATCTTGACCCATTTGCCTTTTTCCAGGTCCTTGTAGTGCTCGAAGAAATGCTGGATCTGGCGCAGGCGCAGCTCATTCAAGTCTTCCGGTTTTTGCCAGTGGCTGTAGATCGACAGTACCTTGTCGACCGGCACGGCCAGCACCTTGGCGTCGACACCGGCTTCGTCGGTCATCTTCAGCACGCCGATCGGGCGGCAGCGCACCACCACGCCAGGGATCAGCGGGAACGGCGTGATCACCAGCACGTCGACCGGGTCGCCATCTTCCGACAGCGTGTTCGGCACGTAACCGTAGTTGCACGGATAGTGCATCGCGGTGCCCATGAAACGGTCGACGAAGATCGCGCCCGATTCCTTGTCCACTTCATACTTGATCGGATCGCCGTTCATCGGAATTTCGATGATCACGTTGAAGTCGTTTGGCACGTCGCGGCCGGACGATACTTTATTCAGGCTCATATTTTCCTCGTTCTGATGCATTTTGAAAGTTAATCGCGCAATTATAGCGAAATGCGCCCAACTTGTGCCGTATGGCGGGAAAAACAGCGGAACTGGCCGACGCCATGCACCTGCGCGGAGCGTCCCCCGCGCACTTGATTTTCCAGGTTTTTTTGCTACGGACCGGCAGGAAAGCGCCGGACATTCATGCCATTAAGTTGGCGCCCATTTGTCGTTCCCGCGAAGGCGGGAACCCCATTTTGTGTCCCGGGCGACGCAACGCAACTTGGATTCCCGCCTTCGCGGGAATGACAGATTTACGGTCTGTGGCCTTGACTTAAAGACATTCCAGCCGAACAGCACCGCCTTACAAAATCGTCGCCAGCGCGCACTGCCGGTAGTGGCTCGCCGCCTGTTCCGGCTGCTGCAGCGCTTCGTGCAGTTGCGCCAGCTTCAGGTGCGCCTCGCGCACCATACGCGAATCACCGGCGTCGGACAGCGCCTGTTCCAGGTAGCGCTGCGCCTTGCCCCACAGTTTCTGCTTCAGGCACAGGGAGCCCAGCGTCAAGGCCAGTTCGGCGTCGGTCGGGCGCTGTTGCAGCCAGCGTTCGCAATGCTCGATCTGCGCCAGCAGCGCGGCCGAGCCGGCCGGTGCGGCGGCGTCGCGGTAGGCGCGCACCACGCGCTCGTCCCAGCTCGCCGCCAGCGCCTCTTCCGCCACCAGGCGCGCCTCGTCGTGCAATCCCCTCGCATTCAGCGCGCTGACCGCGCGGCAGGCGACGTAGGGCTTGATGCGGTCGGCCGTCGGCACCGTGGACCAGACCCGGCGCATCGATTCGGCATCGTGCGAGCGGTCCGACAGCAAATCGTCGTAGGCCAGTTCGCGCAGGCGCGACGACAGCGCCGGGTGCAGCGCCTTGTGTTTGTCGAGCGAACGCACCAGGCGCAGCACTTCGGGCCAGTTTTTCGCCTGCTGCTGCGCCTTCAGCGACCATTGCAGCGCGTGGATGTGGCGCGTGCCGCTGGCGTTCAGTTCGCGTACCGCGTCCAGCGCCGCTTCCGGCTGGTGGTCGTCGACCAGCAATTCGGTGATCGTCATCAGGCGCGCCGTTTTCAGGGCGCCGTCGTCGGCGATCTTGTTGAGCCAGTGGTCGCGCCGGTGGTGCTGGCGCATCCTGTGCGCGGCGCGCGCGCCGATCAGCGCGGCCACGCCGGCGTTTTCCGGCAGGTCGGCGGCGCGCAGGGCCGCCTTTTCGGCATGGCCGAAACGCCCTTCGAACAAGGCTTTCAAGGCGTCGCGCAGACCCTTGTTGCCGTCGCGCTCGCGCTTGCGCTGGCGGTAAGCCGCCACGCGGCCCGGCATCTGCAAGGTACTGCGCACGGCGCCGACCAGCAGATACAGCACGGCGAACAGCGCCAGCATCAAGACCACGAACAGGTTCAGCGACAGGTCGATGCGGTGCGGCGGATAGAACAGCACCACGTTGCCGGGATTAAAACGCGCCGTCACGGCGATGCCGATGGCGGCTGCCATCAAAGCGAGTAACCAGAGGAATAAACGCATGACTTAGGGTTTCGCCTTGTAGTTGCGCACAGCGTTCAGGCTGTCGGCCAGGGTCGGCATTTCGATGGCGAGATTGCTGCCCTGTACCTGGCGCAGCAGCGCCTGCATGGCCAGCGTCGAGCGCGCGCGCGTATCGAAATATTTGACGAGCGCTTCCTGCGCGGCGATCAAATCGCTGCGGAAGGCGGTCTCGTTGCGCGACAGCAGCGCCATGCGCGCGTTCAGCAGGCGCAATTTCAAGTTCTCGCGCATGAAGTACGACTGGCTCGGCGACAGCATCAAGGCGTCCGGCGTTTCCACGCTGCGCACGCGGATCAGCTGGCGCACGTCGGTCCACATCTCGCTGCTCCAGCGGTTCCAGACGTCGCCCGCCTCGGACAGCCACGGGCTGGTTTCTTCGACCGGCGCGCTGGCCGCCCCTTTGGTTCCCTTGGCGACGGCCGGGCGCGGCTTCGCCTTGCGCTCCGGCGGCGCCGGCAGCGTCGGCTTTTCGTCGGCCAGCATCGGCAGCGTGTCGACTTGCGCGATCACGTTATCGAGGCGCAGCGCCAGGCCGACCGAATCGACGCTGGGTAATGCTTTCAGCTTTTCCGTGTCCTTGGCGATCGCGCGCCGGATCGTGATGAATTGCGGCTTGTCCGAACGCGACAGGCTGCGGTCGGCGTTTTGCAGCGCGATCAGCGCGCCGGGCACGTTACCGGCCAGTTGCAATTGCTGGCTGGCGGTCGACAAGACCTGCTCGATCTCGGCCAGCGCCCATTCGTCGCGGTTCTTCGACAAGTCCTGATATAACTGTTCCAGCGCCAGTTGCTGGCTTTGCGCCTCGCTCTGGCGGCTTTCCAGCAAGCCGACCTTGATCTGCAATTCCTTCGTGCTTTCCTGCACGGCGCGCGCCAGCGTGCCGGTGTCGGCGTTACTCACGTCGCCCTTTTGCAGGCGGCGCGCCATTTCCTCGCGCAGGTTGCGCATCTGGTTGTGCGAACTCCAGGTTTGGGCCAGCAGCAGCACGCCGAGCACGATGACGGCGATGGTCAAAGGGCGTTGCAGCGCGGTGGTGACGGGGGGAGCGGGCGGGCTGACCGGCTGCGGCGCCGGTGTTTCCGCACCGGCACTGGAAGCTTGCGCGGAGTCGGGTAAGGTAGGCAAATCGTTCATGGACATGATTGTAACGCGGCCAGCAGGCGTTCGTCGCCTGATCCTGTCAGCGTGATGCGGTGAAAACCCAGCTGATTTGCCGTTTCGGCAATACGGGCATGGGGTACGATTAAATGTTGTTGTTGCATTTGCACCACAGCGGCCGCGCCGTCGTCCAATTGCCCCAGCAGGTGCAGCAAGCCGCGCAGCGCCTCGGAACTGGTGATGATCCAGTCGGCGCGCTGCGCCAGCAGGCGCTGCAAGGTCGCGCCCAAGGCCGGCGTCAGCGCCGGCACGCTTCTGCGGTAGGCCGCCACCACGGTGACATGCGCGCCGGCGGCCCGAAAGCCGTCGCCCATCAATTCTCGTCCGCTTTCGCCGCGCACGATCAGCACGCGCCGCCCGCGCAGCGCCGGCAAATCGAGCGCCTGCAATAAATGTTCGCTGTCGCTGCGGGCCGAATCGAGCGGGCTGACGATGCGTGCATTGTCCGGCGTAACGCCGTGCGCGGCCAGCGCGGCGCGGCTGCCGTCGCCGACGACAGCCGCCGTGACGCCGGCCGGCCACTGTCTAATATGCGCAAAGGCGGCGTCGATCGCGTTCGGCGAGACGAAGGCGACCAGCGCGTAATCGGCCAGTTCGGCCAGCACCGCTTGCAGCGGCGCCGTGTCCGGCAAGGGCGAGATGTCGAGCAAAGGCAGCACTTCGACCGGGCGGCCGAGCGCGGCCACGCGGCCGGCGAGCGGCTGCGCCTGGGCCAGCGGGCGGGTGATGACGACAGTATCAGGCATCCGGCGCCGGCTTGGCCTCGGCCGCGCTGTCGGCGGCGTTCGACTCGGCCAGGCAGGCCGCCAGGATATCGACCGCGTCCTGCTGGCGCAGCAGTTCGGCGACCTGCGCGCCGAGCTGCTCGGCGTCGGCGGCGGCGCCGCGCACTTCGGCGCTGGCCATGCGGCTGCCGTCCGGCGTGGCGACCATCGCGCGCAGGTGCATCTGGCCGTCGGTGACGGTGGCGTAGGCGGCCAGCGGCACCTGGCAACTGCCGCCGAACACTTTCGAGACTTTACGCTCGGCCGTCACGGCTTGCGCGGTGGCGGTATCGTTCAGCGGCGCGAGCAGGCGCAGCAAGTCCAGGCCGTCGCTGCGTTCGGCGATCTCGATCGCCATCGCGCCCTGCCCGGCGGCCGGCAGGCTCGTTTCCGGTTCCAGCAATGCGCGAATTCTCTGCGGCAGGCCGAGGCGTTTCAGGCCGGCGGCGGCCAGGATGATCGCGGCGTAGTCTCCGCGATCGAGCTTGCCGAGCCGGGTATCGAGGTTGCCGCGCAGCGGCTTGATGACCAGGTGCGGGTAGCGCGCGGCGATCAGCGACTGGCGGCGCAGGCTGCTGGTGCCGACGACGGCGCCGGCCGGCAAGTCCGCCAGCGATGCGTAATCGTTGGAGACGAAGGCGTCGCGCGGGTCTTCGCGCTCCAGCACGGCGGCCAGCGCATACCCCTGCGGCAATTCCATCGGCACATCTTTTAATGAATGCACGGCCAGGTCGGCGCGCCCTTCGGCCATCGCCACTTCGAGTTCCTTGACGAACAGCCCCTTGCCGCCGACCTTCGACAGCGTGCGGTCGAGGATCTGGTCGCCGCGGGTGGTCATGCCGAGAATCTCGACGCTGCACTGCGGATATAATAAAGACAGACGCGCGCGCACATGCTCGGCCTGCCACATGGCAAGCCGGCTTTCGCGCGAGGCGATGACCAATCTGGACGGGAGCTCTTGGGCCAATTCGGATGTTTTCAAAACCTGTTCTTTCGCTGTGACTGACGCTAACCGGCGTTGACCAGTTACTGCGCATGTTTAAGATCACAAATTTTATCATGCGCGCCCCTATGCAGAACCAGGCCACAAGCCTTTACTACGACACTCTTCATATATTTGCGGCCCTTAAACCATGGTAAATCCAGCTAGTGCAACAGACGAAACGATGGGCGCCGACAAGGACGCTCCCCTGAAAGAAGATATCCGCCTGCTCGGCCGCCTGCTCGGCGACGTGCTGCGCGACCAGGAAGGCGAAGATGTCTTCGCCGTGGTCGAGACGATCCGGCAGACCGCCGTGCGCTTTAGGCGCGAAGCCGACGCCGGCGCCGCCAAGGAACTGGACGGCATGCTGAAGATCCTGACGCGCGAACAGACCATTTCCGTGGTGCGCGCGTTTTCCTATTTCTCGCACCTGGCCAACATCGCCGAAGACCAGCACCATATCCGCCGCCGCCGCGCCCACCTGCTGGCCGGCTCCGCCCCGCAGCAGGGCAGCGTCAGCTTTGCGCTGTCGAAATTGAAGCAGGCCGGCGTGCCGCAGGAAACCGTCGCCACCTTCTTCCAGGATGCCTTGATATCTCCGGTGCTGACGGCCCACCCGACCGAAGTGCAGCGCAAGTCCATCCTCGACGCCGAGCACGACATCGCGCGCCTGCTGGCCGAGCGCGACCTGCCGTTGACGCCGAAGGAACGCGCCGCCAACATGCACTTGTTGCGCTCGCGCGTGGCCACGCTGTGGCAGACGCGCATGCTGCGCTACTCGAAACTGACGGTGGCCGACGAGATTGAAAACGCGCTGTCCTACTACCGCATCACCTTCCTGCGCGAATTGCCCGGCCTGTACGACGATATCGAAAGCGATATCGCAACCCAGTACGGCGACGGCAACGGCGGCGACACCGTCCAACAGATCGACGCGCCGTACGTGCAGATGGGCAGCTGGATCGGCGGCGACCGCGACGGCAACCCGAACGTCAACGCCGGCACCATGCAGCACGCGCTGGAGCGGCACGCGACGACGATCCTCGATTTTTACCTGGAAGAGGCGCACACGCTGGGCGCCGAACTGTCAATATCGACCCTGATGGTCGACGTCAGCCCGGCCTTGAAGGCGCTGGCCGACCAGTCGCCCGACACGTCGGCGCACCGCAGCGACGAGCCGTACCGGCGCGCGCTGATCGGCATCTATGCGCGCCTGGCCAGCAGCGCGCGCGCACTGGGCGCGACCAACATCCTGCGCAAGGAAGTCGGCCACGCCGAACCGTATCCGGACGCCGCCGCCTTCTCGGCCGACCTGCAAGTGTTGATCGATTCGCTGGAAAGCCACCATGGCGGCGTGCTGGTCAAGCCGCGCCTGGCCACGTTAAAACGCGCGGCCGACATTTTCGGTTTCCACCTCGCCTCGCTGGACATGCGCCAGAGTTCCGATATCCACGAGCGCGTGCTGGCCGAACTGTTCGCCAAGGCAGGTGCCGAAGCCGATTACGCGGCGCTCGACGAAGACGCCAAGGTCAAACTGCTGCTGGCCGAGCTGGCGCAACCGCGGCTGCTGTATTCGCCGTACATCACCTATTCGGCCGAAACGGATTCCGAACTGGCGATCCTGCGCACCGCGCGCGAAATCCGCCAGCGCTACGGCGCGCGCGCGATCCGCAATTACATCATTTCGCACACGGAAACCGTGTCCGACCTGCTCGAAGTGCTGGTGCTGCAACAGGAAACGGGCTTGCTGCGGCGCGACGCCGATGGCGACAGCACGCTGGACCTGATGGTGATCCCGCTGTTCGAAACCATCCCGGACTTGCAGCGTGCCGGCGCCATCATGGAAAGCGTGATGGCGCTGCCGCTGGTGCAGCAACTGATCGCCGGCCAGGGCCAGCAGCAGGAAGTCATGCTCGGTTACTCGGACTCGAACAAGGATGGCGGCTTCCTGACATCGAACTGGGAGTTATATAAGGCGGAAATCCACCTGATCGACGTATTCGCCAAGGCCGGCGTCAAGCTGCGCCTGTTCCACGGCCGCGGCGGCACCGTCGGCCGCGGCGGCGGCCCGAGCTACGACGCGATCCTGGCGCAACCGAAGGGCACCGTCAATGGCCAGATCCGCCTGACGGAACAGGGAGAGATCATCGCATCCAAGTTTTCGAACAAGGATATCGGCCGGCGCAACCTGGAACTGCTGGTCGCAGCGACCTTGGAAGCGAGCCTGATGCCGCCGTCGACCGACAGCGCGCAGCAAAACCAGTTGCGCGGCTTCGAAGCGGTGATGGGTGAAATTTCCGATCGCGCCTATAAAGCGTACCGGGACCTGGTGTACGACACGCCCGGCTTCACCGATTACTTTTTCTCGGCCACGCCGATCGCCGAAATCGCCGAACTGAACCTCGGTTCGCGCCCGGCGTCGCGCAAATCGACGAAACGGATCGAAGACTTGCGCGCCATTCCCTGGGGCTTTTCGTGGGGCCAGTGCCGCCTGCTGCTGCCGGGCTGGTACGGTTTCGGCAGCGCCATCGGCGAGTGGATCGCCGCCGGCGACAGGGACCAGCGCGTAGCGCAACTGCGCGACATGTACCAGCATTGGCCGTTCTTCGCCACGCTGCTGTCGAACATGGACATGGTGCTGGCCAAGACCGACCTGGCGATCGCCTCGCGCTACGCGCAACTGGTGGAAGACAAGGACCTGCGCGAGCGCATCTTCAAGCGCATCACCGAAGAACATGCGAGCACGCTGCAGATCCTGGAAAGCATCACCGGCGCCACCGAGCGCCTGGCCGGCAACCCGCTGCTGGCGCGCTCGATCCAGAACCGCTTCGCCTACCTCGACCCGCTGAACCACTTGCAGGTCGAGCTGATCCGGCGCCACCGCTCGGTCGCGCATGAACCGGGCAAGGTCGACGAACGGGTCCACCGCGGCATCCACCTGTCGATCAACGGCGTCGCGGCCGGCCTGCGCAACACGGGCTAGGTAGCCAAGGGGCGGCGCCAGGCCGGGCCGCCCCGATCATTCAATCATCAACATCACCATGAACTTCACCGGGACCCGCATGCGCGCACCTTGGACAACGCTGCTGCATACCCTGACCGTCCTGTGGCTGGCGGGCGCGCCGCTGCACGCCGATGCCGCCACTACCTTCGACGCCGGCCAGCGCCAGCGCATCGAGACCCGTTATGGCAATGTCGAAGTGCGCGAAAGCGCGGACAGCACCGCCCTGCTCTACCGCGGCGAGGTGCTGCATACCATCACGGCCGCCAGCGCGGCGCTGTACCGGATCACGCCGCAAACGCAGCGCGAATACATCCTGGTGCAGGCGTGGCATCCGGGCTTGTACTGCCACCATTTTTATTTGCTGCTGGACTTGCCGGAAGACGGCGCCGCGCAGGTCTCGAAGGAATTCGGAGAGTGTACCGAACTCAATGGCGCCGGCTTTGCCGGTCCCGATCCGGTGATCCACCTGAAGGAACCGGCAATCGCCGGCAAAAAAACCGCACCCGGCGTGATCGATTATGTCTGGCGCCAGGGAGATATCAGCCCGTTGCCGGCCGCACCCGGCACCTGCGAAGCGGTGGCGCTGGCGGCAAAATCGCAGGCGCGGCGCGCCGATGCCGATGACGAAGCGAGCACCCGGCGTGTGATCGGCTCCGGACGGCTGCAATTCATGTCATCGCCCAGCGAAGGATGCCGGCAAGCCGGCGTGTTCATCATCCCCGGCGACGTCGTCAATATCAGCCTGCATTACCTCGACTATACCTATGTCCGTTACTGGAACCCGAGACGCGGCAAGGAAGTTGAAGGCTGGGTGCGCAGCGAACGCCTGGCCGAGGTAAACTGAGCCGGATGCCATTAAGTTAGCGCCAAATCTGTCATTCCGGATCGCCGGACCGCCGCTCAGGCGGGAATCCCATCTTTTTGCGCCGTTTGCGGCTCTAAATGGGATTCCCGCTTTCGCGGGAATGACAGATTTGGCGCTAACTTAACAGCATTACAAACTGAGACTGCATTTCCGCGCTGGCTTAATTGACGGGTTGATTGGCAAAGCGCGGACCTTCGGCGGGAATGGCAACGGGTCGCACGATCTTCCTTTCGGCTTCGATACCGCCACTGGCCGCGATGCGCAACAGTAGCGCCTCGGCGCGTTCCAACTCGTCCAGGTACTCGCCGCTGGCGGTGTTTGCCTTGCGTTCGCGCTCGATCACCGCGGACAATTCGCCACTGGCCTGCACTTCCCCTTGCTCGACCAGCGCTTCAAGCTGCCTGACGAGGCTGGCGGCGCCGGAATTGAGCGCCACGCAATCCGGCGTCAAATCGTTTGCCTGCTGCGTTCCCCGGCAAGGTTCCACGCGCGCCAGTTTCGAGCGCAACTCCGTGGCGTTGCCGCTTTGCGTGGCAAGTGCCGGCGGGGATTCGGTGGCGCAGCTTGCGCTGCCTTGTCCAAACGGACTGGCGTAGATGGTGCCGGAGCAGTTCGCACGGCCCCCTTCTGCTCCACGCTGAAGCATCGCGACGCTGTCGCCATCCGCGCGCGCCACGGCGTGAGCGCCTGCCGATGCCTCCGTTTCAGCGCCGCTGTAATAGAACAGCGTCACCGCGATCAGCGCCGCCAGTGCGCCCCATTCAATTTTTGAAATCGCCATGTCCAACTCTCCCGGTCAATACAGGAGTGCTCTTCGCTTGAGACGAAGAGCAGCTCCGCGCCAATCCCTAATTCACGCGCTCCAACAACCAGTGCTGGGGTGTCTGGCCATTGGGACTCCATTGCTGGATCACGCCGCCATCCGCAGTGCTGCCGTCCTTGTTATCGAGCAT
Source organism: Pseudomonadota bacterium (assembly GCA_040389645.1). Classification (GTDB taxonomy): domain Bacteria; phylum Pseudomonadota; class Gammaproteobacteria; order Burkholderiales; family Burkholderiaceae_D; genus Rugamonas. The sequence goes on from JAZJZT010000052.1 coordinate 170,075, forward strand.
CAGGCCGCTGTTTTTGTTTTTGAGAGAAAAATACTGGCTGGTCGTCGGCTGCAATTGCCAGTGCTGGTTGGCGCCGCCGATGGCCGGATACGATTTCACCGGCGCGCCGGGCGCCGTGCTGAAGTTGTAGACATCGGCCACGTTGCCGTTAAAACTGGAGGTGAGCTGAACGTAGCCGCCAGCCACCGGGTCCAGTGCCCACAGCTGGTCTGAATTATTAAAATTGGCCCACTGCCAGATGGCCGCGCCGTTGGCCGGATTCGCGGCGCGGTCGACACTCATCACCTTGCCGCTGGCTTCATTGCGCAGACGATAGAGGATGGTGCCGCTGCCCTCTCCGCTGGGACGCGTGACCGGCGCGCCGGGCGCGGTCGGCGTGCCGATCACCGGCACGTCGCCGTTCCACGTGATCTTTTGAATGCGCGTGGTGCGCGAAAAACCGCAACCCTGCCCTGTTGCCGGATTGGCGTGGTAGACGACCCAGTCCTCGGTGCCATCCGGGGACTTCACAAAACTGTTGTGACCGGGACCGAACGCGCCCGGACCCTTTTCGAGGATCGGCGTGGCCGACTTGGTCCAGTTCGCCGGCACAGTCAGGTCCGCGCCGAGATTGGCGCTGAGCGTGCCGAGCTTGTAATCATCGGTCTGGCAATGGCTGGCGGAAAAGCTCATCAAGACCTTATTCCCGTGCAGCAGGAATTGCGGCCCCTCGTTGACCTGGCCGCCGCTGGTTTCCCAAGGATAGGTCGGTGTACTGATCACCGCAGCGGCGCCGGCCAGCGAAGTCGGGCTGCTCATCCTGGCGATACGGATCACCTGCGGGGCGGAATCGTTCGGCCCCGCCAGGCCGGACCAGGCCATGTACAGTTGACCGCCGATGTTCTTGACGGTCTGGTCGATCGCCCAGGTGTCATTGGTGTCGGCCACCTTGACCGGTGCGCTCCAGGTACCGGTGGTCGGATCGGCGCTGGCATTGGAAATCACCCAGATCCGGTGATTGACATGATTGCTGTCGCCGGCGGAAAAATACAGATACCACTTGCCATCGATATAGTTCAACTCGGGCGCCCAGATCCACTGGGTATGGCAATTCTTGCCATAGCAGGCGGCCGTGGGCGGCGTCCATGCCGTGACGCGCTTGCCGGCGCCGATGCCGCTCAGCGAGGATGCCTTGGTGAGCTCCAGCTTGTCCCACGAGGTAAATACATAATAGTAATTGCCGTCGGTATGGCGCATGACGAAGGGATCCGCCGATGAGGAATTCGACGGGCCAACCGGGTTAATAAAAGTCGTCGAGGCGGCCTGCACCTGCGGCGCCACCGGGAACAGGCAGGCGGCGGCCGACAGTGCCAGCGCGCCTTTGCCAAGAATGGAAATAGCCATGGTTACGTCTCCTTTAATATAGTTTTACCGCCGCTTAAGGCGCCTGCTCCAGCACCCACTTTTGCGCATCGAGCCCGTTGTCCGGCCACTGCCGCACATTCGCGCCATCGGCCGGCGAAGCGCCGTCCAGATCGAGCGCCTTGCCGCTGTGGCGGGCGATCAGCTTGTAGCTGCCGTCGCCGACATAGACAATTCTCCATTGCTGCTGCGGCGCTCCGGTGTAGGTCGCGATATCGACGTTTGCGCCATCGGCCGCCGATCCTCCCGCCACGTCGAGCGCCTTGGCGCCGGCCTGGTTGACCAGTTCCCAGTAACCGTTGCCGACGTCGTAGGCGAACCAGCGCTGCGCGGTATTGCCCAGGTCTTCCCACTGCTGCACGTTGTTGCCGTCGGCGGTGCCGGCGTTGGCGTTGTCGAGCACCTTGCCGCTGCTGCGGTTGGTGAGACGATATTTCGTATTGGTGCGCAGCGCCGGCAGCACTTCGATCCGGTCCAGTTCCGCATAACCGACTCCCTTGGCGATGCGCACCGTGTTGGCGCCGGCATTGAGCGGCACATCGACGGAAGTGGTGCGGTAAGTGGTCCAGGTGTCGCCCGCGTAATACGGATAATTCAGCGTATAGGCGGTTGCGGCGCCGTTGACCGTCAGCGCATGCGTGCTGGCGGCGGCCGAACCGTTGCCGTAGCGCGCGGCCAGCGTGTAGGTGCCGGCCGTGGGTACGCTCACGTTGAACTGGACGTAGCTGCCGGCCAGGTCGATGTGGCCGACCTTCGATCCTCCCGAAGCCGACGCCTCGTTGACCACGCTGGCATTGGAGAGCACCGCCGCTTCCGCCTCGTAGCGGATCGGATCGAGCTGGAGATAATCGACTTCGGCGAAGCCGGCGTTATAGCCCAGCGTGATCGCATTGCTGCCGGCGTTCAGGTTGACGTTGACGACGGTCGAGGCGAAACTGCCCCAGCCGGCGGTGGGCGCATAGCTGACCGTCGCGGCCACGGCGCCATTGACGCTGAGCTTGTGCGATGCCGCCGCGCCGGACCCGTTACCGTAGCGAATCGTCACCGCATAGGCGCCGGCGGCGGGGACATTCACGCGATCGAACCGCACATAGCTGGCGGCGTCGTTGAGATAGCCGACGTCGCTCCCCTTCGATGCATTCGCATAGGCCACCACCTTGGCCTGGCCGCCGAGCACACCGTATTCGGCTTCAAAACGGTTGTCGCCGGACGGCGGCGGCATGACCGTGCCGGTGGAGACGGGCTTGCCAAGGTTGGGCGAGCCATTCGCGTTCCAGCCGATTTTCTGCATGCGCATGCTGCGCTGGTCGCCAAAACAGGTGTTGACCGTGCCATCGGAATACGCGTGGTAGATCAGGTAATCTTCGGTGCCGTCCGGCGACTGCACGAAGGCATTGTGGCCGGGGCCGTAGGCATTGGCCGCGGGATTGGACTGGAACACCGGCGTCGGCGACTTGCTCCAGGAAGCGGCCGACAGCAGGTTGCTGGTGTCGGATGCGGTCAGCATGCCCATCACGTAGCGCGGATCGCAGGAACTCGCCGAATACGTGATGAAGATCTTGCCGTTGCGTTTTATTACTTCCGGTCCCTCGTTGACCCAGGGTCCCTGCTGCTCCCAGCTCAGATCCGGCTTGGTCAACCGCACTTGCGTGCTGGTGTCGACATGCAGCGGATCGAGCATGCGGGCGATATACAGGTTCGAGTTGCCGGCAATCGCAGGATCTTTTTGTGCAAACAGAAGATATTGGACGTTGTTGTGCGTAAAAGTCGTCGCATCGAGCGTAAAACTGTCCCAGGCCGTGTTGATGCGGCCATCCTCGGTCCAGTTGCCGGTGGTCGGATCGGCGGCGCTGTTTTCCAGCGCGTACAGGCGCACATTAAAAGCGTTGTTCGATTCGCCGGCCGTGAAATACACGTACCACTTGTTGTTAATAAAATGGATTTCCGGCGCCCAGATGTTGGCGCCCATGATGCCGCTGGCATGCTTGTTCCAGATCACCACCGGGGTGGCGCTCCCCAGGCCGGTCAGGGTGCGCGACTTGCGCAATTCGAGCCGGTCGAATTCCGGCACGGTCGACATGTAATAGTAATAGCCGTCGGTATGCTTGTAGACCCAGGGGTCGGCGCGGTGCAGGTGGTTGGCGTTGCGAAATCCCAGCGCAGTGGCCGGTCCCTGCACTTCCGCGTGCACGGCTGGCGCGACGCTGCCCAGCAAAGTAACAGGCAACAGAAGGGCCACCGCCCCGCGAGCGATTGAATTGAAATACATGACGATATCTCCGTTATAGGTATATGTGCTGTCCCGGGAACAGGCGGCTGTCACACCGCACCCGGGCCATGCATTGCTGCTGTTGCGATTGTCTCTGCTTCAATAACCCACGCGGAACGTCGCGTCTTCCTTGTCGGTCTGCGTGTAGATTGGATCGATGCGCAACATCAGGTTCGAATGGCGCAGGTATAAAGTCGGGAAGTTATACGAGCGGAACGAGCTCCACGTGCCATCGGCCAGGCCCGGCACCTTGTAGAAGGTGGCATCGGCCTTGAAGGTGCTGGTATTGTCACTCTGGTTCAGCACCAGGTTGTAATTCGAATGGCGCAGATAATACGTCGGGTATGAAACCGACTGGAAGGAAATGCCGCCGGCATCGGCCAGCCCAGGAACGATGCGCCACTGCGAATCGACGTAGGGATCCGTCGGATAAGGATCGATGCGCGCCTGGAAATTGCTGTGACGAACATAGTTATCGCCAAGGTTGAACGACTGGATTCGGTTCCAGGCAGGGTTGCCCCACTTGGCAACCAGGTTATTCAATTCGGCCTGCGTCACCGGCACTACCGTCTGGTGCTTCGAATTCAAGGGCTGGTTATAGAATTTCTTGTCGATCGGGGTCCAGGCATTGGCCGTGATATCCGTGGTTTCCCACGCATAGATTTCGCCGTTGACCGGCGCATAGGAATCGCCGAACAGATACCAGCGGTTCTCGTTATTCTTTTTCACCACGGTCGGCGCTTCGATGATCGTGTTGCCGAGCGCGCTGGTATAGGTATTGTTATCGAAACTGCGCGGGTTCAGGCTGACCGAACGTGTTCCCATCAGCTTGTTGTCGGATTCCCGCTTGTAATACAGGTAGTTGACGCCGTTATGGACGTGCATGGTCGCGTCCAGCGGTGAAAATCCCGGGTAAAAGAAGACCTGCGGCGCGTCGAAATGAATGAAGTCGGTCGTATAGTTGACGAAGATCTGGTGGTACGACGAGGTCGCGTTACCGGACCAGAAGACGCCGTACTTTCCACGCGTGGCATCATAAAAGGCTTCCGGTGCCCAGGTATGCATGCCGCTGGTATTCATGCGCACCAGGCGCTCATTGGTGAAGGTGCGCAAATCGGCGGAATCCCAGACGTGGATGTATTCGCTGTTGGAGCCGGCGAAATCGGTGCCGGTCATGTTGGTGGCCATGACGACGAAACTGCCGTCATTCTTGCGGAAGATAAAAGGATCGCGCAAACCGGTGTAGCCCAGCTTGGGGTAGACGACCGCCTTGTTGTTGTTCAGCGGCGTCCAGTGCAAGGCATCCGTACTATGCGCGATATGCAAGCCGTAGTCGTTGCCCGTGCCTTGCGGCGATTCCGTGAAATATCCCATCACATAACCGGCATACGGGTCGAGCGCCCAGCTGGTATTGGCCGCGCATGCGGCAATGGATACGGTGACCCACGTCAGAATTTTTTTTAAATGTTGTCTCATCTCCGCCTTCATTTTTTTAGTTATCAATAAAAATTTGATCAGTACGGTCCGCGGATGGCGGCGTGGATTTCTTCCTGGTACAGGCGCGCTAAAGCCGCGTGGACGGCGACAGGCAAAGGCGGCAGGCTGGCCGCGCCGGCGTTGGCGTGGGCTTGCGCGGCGGAACTGGCGCCGGGGATCACGACCGATACGGCTTCATGGTCCAGGATCCAGCGCAGCGCCATCTGCGCCATCGTCATGCCAGGGGGAACTTCGGCGGCGATCCGTTCGGCCAGTGCGACGCCGGTGCCGTATTCGATGCCGGCAAAGGTTTCGCCCACGTTGAAATGCTGGCCGTCGCGATTGAAGTTGCGGTGATCGTCGCTGCGGAACACGGTATCGCGCGTCAGCTTGCCGGTCAGCAGGCCGCTGGCCAGCGGCAGGCGCACGATGATACCCACGCCCTTATCCCTGGCCAGCGGCAGCAGGCGCTCCAGCGGTTTTTGGCGGAATACATTGAAAATCACTTGCAGCGAACTCAGACCTTCCTGTTGCAGGCAGAGCAAGCCCTCCTCCACTGTTTCCACGCTGGCGCCGAAGCGCGCTATCATGCCGTCGTCGCGCATTTCGCGCAGCCAGTCGAACACGCGTCCTTCCTGCAGCACGGGCAGCGGCACGCAGTGTAATTGGGTCAGATCGAGCTGCCGCACACCCAGCCGTTCCAGCGACAGTTCGGTGGCGCGCCGCAGGCTGGCGCGGCTGTAGCCGTCTGGATAGATGGCGCCGCGCCCCAGCTTGGTCGCAACGGTCACATCGTCGTGGCGGCGCAGGAAGGCGCCGATCGAACGTTCGCTGGCGCCGTCGCCGTAGACGTCGGCGGTATCGATAAAGCGGACTCCAGAGGCATGGGCCGCCTCCAGGATCTGCTGGGCGACCACGTCATCCCACTCATTGCCCCAGCCGCCGCCCAGCTGCCAGCAGCCCAGCCCGATTTCCGTCACATGCAGGCCGTCGCGGCCGAGTTTACGCAATTGCATTCCGATTTCCCTGGTTGGTGAAGAGTTAGACTGCTGGCGCGGAAATATCCGCGCATGGGCATGCCGGTGTCACGGCATGACCTTAGTGCCTTTAAGTTAAGCCACCGACCGTAGCGTTGTCATTCCCGCGCAGGCGGGAATCCCATCTTTTTGCGCAATTTGCGACTCTGAAATGGGATTCCCGCCTGCGCGGGAATGACAGATTTGGCGCCAACTTAACGGATTACGGCATGACCTGGCCGCCGTTGACTTCAATAATCTGCCCAGTGACATAGGCGCTGGCGTTCGCGTCTGCAAGGAACAGGAAGGCGCCGGCGCACTCCTGCGCGGTGCCGAGCCGGCCCATCGGAATGGCGGCGGCAAACGCTTGCAGCAGCCCGGACGAGGAATTGCCGTCGTGGAAAGGGGTGTCGATCACGCCCGGCGCGACGGCGTTGACGCGGATACCATGGGGCGCCAGTTCCTTGGCCATCGCGCGCGTCAAGGTCGATACGAAACCCTTGCTGGCGGCGTACAGCGCAATGCCCGGCCCGCCGCCGGTGCGGGCCGCCTGGGTGGTGACGTTGAGGATCACGCCACCGCCGTTGGCGATCATCAGCGGAATGATCTTGCGGCTGACCGTGATGACGGAGCGCGCATTGAGCTGGAATACCTCGTCGATCATGGCGTCGTCGGCCTCGACCAGCGGTGCCCGGCGCACCAGGCCGCCCGCATTGTTGACCAGCACGTCGACCCGGCCGCAGCGCGCGGCGATGCGATCGATCATCTCGTTGGTCTGCTGCGTGTCGGTGACGTCGGCCTGCTCGATCCAGGCTTGCCCGCCCGCGGCGATGATGCTGTCGGCGACGGCGAGGGCCGCCGCTTGCCCGCTGCGGTAATGGACGATGACGCTGGCGCCGGCTTTGCCGAAGGCCAGCGCGGCCGCCGCGCCAATGCCGGAACTTGCTCCTGTAATCAGTACGGTCTTGCCCTGAAACTGCGTCATGCTGATCCTTGCTGGCGATGCGTTGAACGCCAGGCGATACAGCCGGAAACCGCGCCATACGCCCTCATTGTGGTGATGCTGAGGGGTCATCGTAGCGAGTGTTACCTTATACAACTAATGAATTATTTTAATAAATTGATATCGATTTCGGTATCAGGCTCAGGCTGGCAGCACAACCGTTCCTTACCGGTACTCCAGGAAGTACAGCCCATCCATTGCGGCATGCGCCAAGGTCGAAGCTGCGTTCAAATATTGGTCACGATGTGTCACCGCCAGGTCGTTTACGGCCTTACCGGCGGCATGTTTAAAATGCCGATCTTCCCGCAAATATCTCCCTTCGTCATTAAATTCACACCATTTCGTCACTAAGTGTCATGACGACGAGGATGACATTTAACGTTCTTAAATTAACAACGCTTTTACAGCGAATTTGCTTCCAGCGGCGATTATTTTCCTTTAAGCTGATGCCTCAAGTGATTACCATATTGCAATTATAAATATATTTTAGATAATAAAAAATTGCCGCTGTACGGACTTTGCGCCGCCATACGCTCGGCGGCGTGAATCACCCAATACAGTCAATCAAGGACAACGCAATGGAACAATTATCGGGCACCGACAGCCTTTTCCTGTACCAGGAAAAAGGCAACAATTACAACCACGTGGCGGCGCTGGGCATCTACGATCCCTCCACCGCGCCCGGCGGCAAAGTGCGCTTCAAGGATATTTTGAACCATTTCCGTAACCGGCTCGACGTCCATAAACTGTTTCGCCGCCTGCTCGTCACCGTGCCCCATTCGCTGGACCGGCCGTACTGGATCGACGGCGGAGAGATCGACATCGAATACCACGTGCGCCATATCGCGCTGCCCTTCCCCGGCGACTGGCGGCAATTGATGATCCAGGTCGCGCGCATCCATTCGCGCCCGCTCGACCGCAGCCGCCCGCTGTGGGAAGCGTACGTGATCGAAGGCCTGGACCGGATTCCCGGCCTGCCGGTCGGCTCGTTCGCGCTGTTCATCAAGTTTCATCACGCCTCGGTCGACGGGCAAGCCGCCGGCCGCGTGCTGGCATCCCTGCACTCGTCCAGCGCCGACGCCGAACCGCGCAGCGCGGAAAACACCATCATGTCCGAGCGCGAACCGAACGCGCTGGAAATGTATACGCGCGCCGTGCCGCACACGGTGTCGCGCGCATTGAACCTGGCGAAATTCTCGTTCGGCCTGGCGAAAAAAGTAGGCAGTGTCGCCGCCAGCAAGATCGACAGCCTGCGCGCGCCGGACAGTCGGAAACCTTTGCCCTTGCCGGAAATGGGCAAGGCGCCGCCGACCCGTTTTAACCAGATGGTGTCGGCCAACCGCGTGGTCGAAGCGGTCGGTTTGCCGCTCGCCGCGATGAAGGAGATTCGCGCGCAGGTGCCGGGATCGACCGTCAACGATATCTTTCTCACCGTGGTCGGCGGCGCGCTGCGCAAATACTTGAACAGCAAGGATGAATTGCCGGAACAATCGCTGACCGCGCTGATGCCAATCAGCCTGCGCAACGACGGACGCAAGGCAGCCGGCGGCAACGATGTCGGCGGCGCGGCCGTGCTGCTGCATTCTGAAATCGCCAATCCGCTCGACCGCCTGGAGGCGGTTTATCGCAACGTGCGCAAGACGCAGGAAGGACTGGAAACGCTGGGCCGCGATTTCCTGCAATCGTTCATGGAATCGCTGCCGAACTATGTGACCGACAAGTTGATGCGCCATGCGCTGCTGCCGCAATTTAATACGGCGGTATCGAATGTGCGCGGCCCGGATACGCCGTGGTATGTATCCGGCGCGCGCCTCGTGCATTTTTACCCGGTCAGCATCGCCACCAATTACGTCGGATTGAATCACACCTGCTTCAGCTACAACGGCACCATGTGGCTGTCCGCCGTCGCCTGCCGCAACATGATGCCCGATCCCGGCTTCTATGCCGAATGTCTGCGCGAGAGTTTCGCCGAACTGGTCGCGGCCAGCGCCGGCAGCAAGGCTGGCGCTGCCGCCACCGGCCAGGTCCTGCCGCGCAAGAAGGCGAGCACGCCGGCCGCCACAGCCAGACTGGCCACGGTGAAGCCGACGGCAAAAACAGCGGAGATACCGGCCGCAAAAACTGCCGTGAAAGCTGCAGGTAAAGCGGCCGCCAATAAGGTGTCCAAGGCGGTGGCCAAGGCGGCAGCGAAACCGGCTCCGGCCAAGGCTGCGCCGGTTAAAACCAGGGACGCCGCACCGGTGCGCTCCGTGGCGGCGGCTGGCGCCGAAGCGCTCCCAAAGCCGGCCCGTAAAAAGGAGCCATCCAAACCGCGCGCGGTGCCGGCCATGCCGGCCGCTCCGGTCGTCGCCGCGCCGGTCGTCCAGACTGAAGAAACGGTCGCCGCCTGATGCGGACAGCGAGCGAACTGCAGGCGACGACAACGTACACGCACGCCATCGATCACCGGGGTGGCGCGTGGCGGCGCTTCTGGCTGCACCTGCTGTTGCGCGTGATGAGCAGGCGCATGATCGGCCTGAGACCGGACACGTCCAGGCTGCGCGCCCGGCAGCACAGGCTCGACGAACGCATCGGCCAGTGCGATCCGGCCATCCGCGCCGCGCCGGTCGATTGCGGCGGCGTGCCGGGTGAATGGCTGGACGTGCCGGGCAGCGATTCCAAACGCGTGCTGCTGTATTTTCATGGCGGCGCCTTCATGTTCCGTTTTCCGAAAACGCACGCCGGCCTGGTCGGCGGCTGGTGCCGGAAACTGGGCGCGCGCGCATTGATGGTCGATTACCGGCTGGCGCCGGAACACCGTTTTCCCACCGCGCCGGACGATTGCCACGCGGCCTACCGCTGGCTGCTGGCGCAGGGTTACCAGGCCGGCGACATCGTGCTCGCCGGCGATTCGGCCGGCGGCAATCTCGCACTGGCGACGCTGCACCGCATCAAGGCGGCCGGCGAGCCGATGCCCCGCTGCGCCGTGCTGCTGTCGCCGTTCGCCGATTGCACGCTCAGTGGAGAAAGCATGCTGTTCAACGAGGCACACGATCCGATGTTCACCTTGCCGGGCATGATGACGATTCGCAAGCTGTACATGGATCCGGAAGATTATCTCGATCCGTCGGCGTCGCCGCTATTCGCCGATTTTACGGGATTACCGCCGTTGCTGATCCAGGCAGGCGGCATCGAAATGCTGCGCGACGACGCGGTGCGCGTGGCTGCGCGCGCGCATGCCGACGGGGTCGATGTAAAACTGGAGATCTGGGAAAACATGCCGCACGTATTCCAGTCGCTGCACCTGCTGCCGCAAGCGGCGGCGGCCAACGAAGCGATCGTGACGTATATCGGCGAGCGTACCGGGTGGAGGGTGTTGCGCTGAAACGAAGATGGGACGGATGATTCTGGGCAGGTCTGTCATTCCCGCGCAGGCGGGAATCCCATTTAGCTGCGCCGTCCGGGACACCAAATGGGGTTCCCGCCTGCGCGGGAACGACAGGGTACGCACGTTCGAGAACACCGGCGTGGCGCGGGGGTTCCCGCTTGCGCGGGAACGACAGGCCTGCTGCTTTACTGCATTGTTACTTGAGTCGCTTAATGATGCGCGCCACCCTCGTCGCGTACTTGCTTGACTTGCGCTTCGGTGACCTTGGCCGCCTGGCCACCCCAACCGCTGCGCAGGAAGTTGGACAGGTCCGCCACTTCCTTGTCGCTCAGGCGCTTGGCGAAGCCGGGCATTTCCTGCATGTTTTCCTTGGCGCCGAAATGCTGCGCTTCGATCCCATCCAGTGTCACCGCGATCAGGTTGTGCGCGTCGGCGCTGCGCACCGTCGTGTTGCCGTTCATGCCGACCGCGACGTGCGGCTTGCCGGCGCCGTCGAGACCGTGGCAACCTGCGCACACGGCGATATACGTGCGCTTGCCGGCGTCGATTTCCGGACCGGTGGCCACGACCGGTTTCAGCGCCTGCGGCGCCAGGGGCTTGTCGCCCAGCAGATACGTGGTGACGGCCTTCATGTCGTCCGGCACCAGGTGCTGGGTGCTGAGGTGAACCACGGCGAACATCTCGCCGTAGGCCGAACCCTGCGGCGCGACGCCGGTGCCGAGGAACGATGCCAGGTCGGTCGCGTTCCAGCCGGCCGCCGACAGGCCGGCCGGCGAGATGTCCGGCGCGCCGATGCGCGCCATGCGGTTGCCGGTCAGCGTCTTCGACAAGTCCATCTGGCCCAGGATGCCGCGCGGCGTGTGGCACTCGGCGCAGTGGCCCAGCGTGTTCGTCAGATAGCGGCCGCGCTTCCACTCGGCCGATTGGCCAGTCGACGCGTCGGTCAGTTCATCCTTCAGGAACAGCATGTTCCAGAAACGCACGCCGAAGCGCATGTTGTACGGGAACTTCAAGTCCGGGTCCTTGTTCTTCACGGCGGCCGGTTTCAGTTGCATGAAGTAGGCGTACAAGGCGTCGCTGTCGTCGCGCGACAGCGAACGGTACGAGGTGTACGGCATGGCCGGATACAGGTGCTTGTCCGGCGTGACGCCATCGCGCAGCGCCTTGTAGAAATCGTCGGCGCTCCACTTGCCGATGCCGTGTTCCTTGTCCGGCGTGATGTTGGTGCCGTAGAAGGTGCCGAACGGCGACACCAGTTCGACGCCGCCGGCGAAGTTCGCGCCGGTGGCCGCGGTGTGGCAGGCGGCGCAGTCGGCCGCCTTGGCCAGATAGCGCCCGCGCGCGACCAGCTCGGCGCCGGTGGCCTTGCCGCTGGACGGCGCGCCGTTATCCGTGCCGCAGCCGGCCAGCATGGCCAGCGCACCGGCGGCCAGCGCGCCGCCGACCGCTTTCGCAGCTTGAGTACGCGTCATCATTTGGACTCCTTGACCAGTCCCGGTGTGGTCAAGACCACTTCCTTGACCGCCTCGAAATAACGGACATAGCCGGTGCAACGGCAGATGTGCGCGTTCAGCGCCGCGGTGATGGCGGCGTCGACCTGGTCCTTGGCGACCGGTTCGCGTTTCAGGCGTTCGAGCAGCACGGTGGCGCCGTTGACGAAGCCCGGCGTGCAGTAGCCGCACTGGAAGCTGTAGTGTTCCAGGAATTTCTGCTGGATCGGCGACAGCGCGACCACTTCGCCCTTGTCGTTGCGCTGCGCGTGGCCCTCGATGGTGCGCACTTTTTTGCCTTCGAAATAATGCGCGCCGGTGATGCAGGAGCGCACTTCCTCGCTGGTGCCGTCCGGCTTGTCGAGGATGACGACGCAGGCGTGGCAGATGCCCTGACCGCAACCGAGGCGCGAGCCGGTCAGGTCCAGGTATTCGTGCAGGAAATCGAGCATCATGACGCCTTCGGGAACCGGGGTCGGGCCGACGGACTTGCCGTTGATGTACAAGGTAATGGGTTTGGTTGTGAGGCTCATGCCAGCACCTCCTGAATATTTTGTGGGGTTACCGGCAGATCGGTAAAGCGGTGGTTGATCGCATGCGCGATGCCGTTGACGATGGCGCCGACGACCGGGATCATGACGACTTCGGCGATGCCCTTCGGCGGATCGGTGTCGGTCAATGGCGGCAGGATGTCGGCGGTCTGCTTCCAGACGGCGACGTCGGCCGCGCGCGGCAACTGGTAACGGTTGAAATTCCAGGTGCCGTTGCCGGGACCGTCCTCGTACAGCGGCAGGTATTCGTGCAGCGCGTGGCCGATGCCCATCGCCAGGCCGCCCTGCAACTGGCTCGACACCAGTTGCGGCGACAGCATGTTGCCGCACTCCATGATCGAATGGTGGCTCAGCAGCTCGACTTTGCCGCTCGCTTCGTGCACCGACAGTTCGACCAGCGTGCCGACGGCGCTGTAATACGTCACCATCGCGTTATTGCGTTGCACCGGCGCGATGAACACGCGCTTGCGGTTCAAGACGTGGTAGCCGCCCGGCGTATTCATCGCCGCCTTGCGGCCCTGGTCCGCGCCATCGCCGTAACGCAGCGACAGGCCGTCGACTGGCAGGCGGACATTGGCGTTGGCGATGTCGAATTCCGCTTCCGACCATTGCCAGCGGTTGAACACGTGCACGGTGGCGCCGGTGACCAGGCCCAGTTCGTGCGCCTTGGCGACGATCTGCTGGAACGGCAATGCCTGCAAGCCGTCGGCCGACAGCTTGCCGTCGACCCAGCGCGCATCCTCGATGCGGATCACGAGCGATTGCGCCTGTCCGCCGCCGATGCCCTGGCTCCAGATCGCCATCGCGGCCGGCCACAGGCCGTGCGTGAAGATCACGCGCGCCGCTTCGCGCGTGCTGTGCGTGTAATAGTAGGCGGAATTGGTGGCGCTGGCCGGCGACGAATAGGTCGGCGACCAGCGCGGGTTGGCCGACAGTTTATCCTGCTCGGCCTGGCTCATGATGTACGGGTCGCCCGTCGATACGACGGGTAAATCGCTCCAGTCGATGTTCGAGGTTTGCACGTCGTTGGCCGGTTTTCCGAGCCACTTGGCGCAGGCGATCGCCTGCGAGGTCGACATGCCAGTGCCGATCTCGGTGCCGCTGTGGACCAGCTTGACGCTGCCGTCCGCGCTGATCTCGACCTTGGCGAACGAGCTTTCGGCGCCGGTGCCGAAGTCTTTTTGCGTGCAGGCGAAGCCGACGCCGTAACGCTTGCCGGGATTCGTCGTTTCGAACGCGGCTTTCGCTTTCGCGCGGCCGGTCCACAGCGGGTGGATCTTCGCCTTTTGCAGCACTTCGTCGACGCGGATCGCGCCGGCGGGAATGGCGCCCTGCGAATTCTTCATGCCCGAACGCAGCGCGTTTTTGAGGCGGAATTCGATCGGGTCCAATTCCAGCTTGGCGGCGAATTCATCGATCATCATCTCGGTCGCGGCCATGCTCTGCAAGGTGCCGTAGCCGCGCGCCGAACCGGCATCGACCGCGCGCGATGCGATCGCGATGGCGGTGAAATCGTTCTTCGGGAAATAATAGATCGACTGGGCGGCCGTCGCCGCCACCATCGCGACCGATGGCGAGAAGTTGCAGCGCCCGCCGCCGTTCGCCTCGAACGTGCCGAAGAACGATTGCAGCATGCCGCTCTTGCGGTCGACGCCGATGCGGTATTTCATCTTGAACGCGTGGCGCTTGATCGACGACTGGAACTGTTCGTAGCGGTCGTTGGCCAGGCGCACCGGCTTGCCGTCCGCGTACAGCGCCGTCAGCAAACCATAAAACGGGAAATTGTAGTGGTCCTTGGAACCGTATCCGACCGTGTAGCACGGATGCAGGAACAGTTTTTTGACGGGGAATTTACCGTTTTTCAGCATCTGCACGGTGCTGTCGGCCACTTCCTGCGGACCCTGCGTCGGCACCACCATGTGCAATTCCTGCTTGTCGGCGTCGTACCAGCAGTTGGCGTTGTCCGGTTCCAGCGCGGCCGTGTCGACCGACTGCGTGTTGTAGTCGCGTTCGAGCACGAGCCAGTCGGCCGGCGGCTGGTCCAGCTCCGACTTGATCTGGTTCGCATAGAACATGCCCTGCTCACCGAGCTTGCCGTGTTCGACGCCGTCCGGCCAGACCGGCTGCTGCTTGCGCATCATGCTCGGGAAGACCATCGCGTTTTTCAGGCTGGAGAAGGCATCGTCGTCGGCCGACGTGGCGCCGCCGACGCGCACGAAGCGGAACGTGGCCCACGGGTCGCGTTCGAGCAGCGGCACGGCGTCGCCGTAGCGGATCGCCTTGTCCTGGAATTGCAGCCGGTCCTTGGCGAAGCGGAAGCGCGCGAAATCGTGGTAGATCAGGATCGCGACCGCCTGGCCGAGGTAGGCCGCGGCCTTCCCTTCGGGCAGCAGCATGTCGTCGCCATAAAACGGCGGAAACTTCACGCCGTCGCGCTCCAGGTCGGCCGCCGTGACGACGCGGTCCGGCTTCAAGTCGTCGCCCAGCAGCGCCAGGTCGATGCCCTGGTAGGTGCGATCGGTGCGCGTGGTGCGCAGGATGAATGCGTGCGACTGTTCTTGCGGCCAGTGCGGCATGTCGCGCGCACGGATGTCGCGCGCGAACACTTTGGAGCCGGTCACTTTGGCCAGGCCGTCGATGCGGAACTTGGCCTGTCCATCCTTGCCATTCCAGACGATCGGGGTTAGTATTTTTTCTTCAAACAGGCTGGCAAACGCTTTGCCGCCCAGTGGCGCGACATAGACTGTCACGCCGGCGATCGCGCCGGCCTTCAGAAAATTGCGGCGCGAAATTTCGACCTTCATTATGGAGCACTCCCGGTGTAAGTAAGGATGGGTCTCTTGGTAATGCCGGAGTTTTTATCCGGAAACGGTCAACTCATCGTCGTCCCATTGTTATCCATTGTCAAGAAGCCCAACCGTCTACTATCTCATAGGCGGCATGGCAACAACAGTTGCCGGGACTGCTGATCATTAAGCGCCATGGCAAGCCACAATCGCGCGGTTTTGTGTTAAATAATTACGCGAAGGAATGTTGATCAAATAGACATAATTTTTTTGGCAAGTCCCGGTACAATCGTGCAATGCATTCTATTTTCACTTATTTACTCGGCATCGCCAGCCTGGCCTTGCTGCTGACACTGTACGCGGCGCGGCGCGCCGGGGCGGCGGCGCTGGTCGCCGCCGATGCCACGTTCGAGCAGCGCGTGA
This sequence comes from Pseudomonadota bacterium, assembly GCA_040389645.1. Classification (GTDB taxonomy): domain Bacteria; phylum Pseudomonadota; class Gammaproteobacteria; order Burkholderiales; family Burkholderiaceae_D; genus Rugamonas. The sequence goes on from JAZJZT010000052.1 coordinate 185,857, forward strand.
GCGAGCGCACGGCGCAGTTATGCGCGGACAATGCACAGCTGCGCCAGGAAATCGACAGCCGGCGCGACAGCGAGCAGGCGGCCGCGCGCAGCGAAGATCAATTGCAGGAAATCCTGGCGATGATGCCGGTCGCGCTCTTCCTGAAAGACCCGCAGTCGCGCATCGTCATGATGAACGAGGCGTGCGAACAGATCTTCGGCGTCACCTTCGCCCAGTTGTCCGGCACGCGCGGCAGCGCCCACTATCCGCCCGAGCAGATGGACGGTTTTCTGGCGGCCGACCGCGCCACGTTCGCGGCGCGCCAGTTGCGCGTCGAAGAGGAATGGATCTGGCACGCGGGACTGCAGGAAAACCGCCGCCTGCAAACGTTCAAGAAACCGCTGTTCGACGCGCACGGCCAGCCCAGCCTGCTGGTGGGCATGTGCATCGACGTCACCGAGCGCATGCGCGCCGAGGAAGCGCTGGCGCACTCGCTGCGCCAGTTGCGCGAACTGAGCGACCATCAGGAAACCGTGCGCGAGGAAGAACGGCGCCGCATCGCGCAGCGCATCCACGACGAACTGGGGCAAAACCTGATGGCGCTGAAGATCGACGCCACCCTGCTGCACGCGCGCACCCGGGCCGCTCACGCGCTGCTGCACGAGCGCAGCGCGCGCGCGCTGGAAACGCTCGACGAGACCATCCGCGGCGTGCGCGGCACCATCAATGAACTGCATCCGAGCACGCTGGAACTGGGCTTGCCGGCCGCGGTGGAGTGGCTGTTGAAACAGATCGCGCGGCGCGGCGGCGTGCATTGCCAGTTGCACCTGATCGACGACAGCGCGCAGGCCGCGCTGCAGCCGCGCGCCACCTGGGCCATCTTTCGCATCATCCAGGAAGCGCTGGCCACCTGCGTCGAGCATGCGCACCCGAGCCGGCTCGACGTCTCGCTCGACCTGCGCGACGAGGCGCTGTTGATCGTCATCAGCGACGACGGCACCGCGCCGCAGGAAGAACAGGGCGGGCGCGATCACGCCTTCGGCATGCTGGCCATGCGCGAACGCGTGGCCGCGTTCGGCGGCGGCCTGGCGCTCGACAGCCAGCCCGGGCGCGGCACCACGCTGACCATCATGCTGCCCGGACCGGGTACGATGGCGAGCAAGACGGCGCCGCACGCCGCCTGCAGCGCGTAGCGCAGGCGCCTGGCCAAAGATCGAACCGGAGTTTGACCTGCGCGCCGGCCGCGGCCGGGATTCGCGCCGGCCGCGAACCTGGACGGCGGCTGTCGAATCATCGCCGCGCGGCCGGCCGACGCCAGCACGGCAATGGACGCGCCAGCCCGGCACCGCCGGTCGCTTGCATGTCCCTCCTCAGTGCTGGTGGACCGCACCCTGGGCTGGCAGGATATCGAGCGCCGGTGCCGGCGCTTTCAACTGAACGCCGGCCGCGCCGGGCATTTCATCCCAGGCAATACTACCCTTCACGCACTGCTGGACGACCTTGAAATACACCTTGCCCGCTTCCGGCGGCAATTTCACCTGCATCGTGAATTCGTCGAAATACGCATCGTCCAAGGGGCCGCCGCTCCACGTCACCTCGCGCACCGCGCTGGCGATGGTCTTGCCGTGCGATTCGACCGGTGTCGACAGCTTGCCGTCGACCGTGCGGATCTTCCAGCCGGCTTTCGGCATCGGCTTGGCGCCGGTCACCGATTCCGGCAGCATCACGGTGATCGCCTTCGTCGCGCTGCCGTCGCAGCCGTGGCCGACGCGGAACGTCAGCTTCTGGTAAGTGCCCGCCTGCGCGCTGCCCTGTTCGAGCGTCACGTGCGCCTGCGCCAGAGGTGCCAGCACCGCCAGCACGGCGGCGACAATCGACAATTTTTTCATGACGGGCCTCATTTGGCGGGAACGTACGTCAGTGCCTTGACCGGCACGGCCAGCTCGATGGTGTCGAGCGTCTTGTCCTTCCTTTGCACCACCAGCGTCAGCGGCACCGTCTCGCCTTCCTTCAACTGGCGTTTCAGTTGCATCAGCATCACGTGGTAACCGCCGGACGCCAGTTGCACCGGCTTGCCGGCCGGCAGATCCAGGCCGGGCACGGCCTGCATTTTCATGACATTGTTTTCCATCGCCATCTGGTGCAACTCGGCCATGCCGGCCACGCCGGAGCGCACCTCGATCAGGCGCGCATCCTGCGCCGACTGCAACTGCATGAAGGCGCCGCTGGCCTTGGCGGCCGGCACGGTGGCGCGCACCCAGGCGTTGGTGACGGTGACTTGCGCCTGCGCGGCGGCCGAGAGCAGCAGCGCGGACGCGCATGCGAATAACTGTTTTTTCATTGTTGACCTCTGAAACGGAATACGGCAAGCGCCGCGTGCAGGCACGCGGCGCGACTGTGTAAGGATTCAGACTGGCACGGGCGGACCGCGCGGGCGCGACGCCGACCATGTCGCCAGCGGCTGCGGTGCGCGATAAAACAGGAAGGAGTAAAGGGAGTGGCCGCCGGCCACAGGCAAGCCGGACAAGGCCGACGGCGGCAAGCCGAAGGAACCGGCGTGGACCGCGCAATAGCCGCAATCCCCGGTCATCGCCATGCCGGCCGGTTTCGGTTTCTGTTGCACCGTCAGCTTCTTGCCGCTGCCGCTGCCGCTGCCGGTGACGGAAGTGACGGTGGCGAAATCGATATCGCCGCTGCCGACCAGGCGCGTGCCGTCGGCGCGGCAGATTTCCCACAGCGGCGGCGAACCCTTGGCATAAGCCACGGCATGCGAAACCGACGGGACAAGCGCGTTCAGCAGGACCGCGCACAGCGCGATCCAGGCCTGCGCCTGCCTGAATAGTGATTTCTTTGCCATGGCCAAAATTATACTAAACCGGGGACAGACGGGGACGCCGAGTCCACGTTTTTCTGGGAACATCCAAACCAAGTGCAACTGCCGGGGTCAGACCCAGAGGGTCTGACCCCAGGTTTTGCCTCTGGTTTTAGCGCTCGCCCTTGAAAGTCTCGCGCTCGACCAGCACCGTCTCGACGCCGTCGGTCAGCCAGATCTGGCTGTCCTGGATCGTGCACTGCAACTGCATCGTGCGCTGCGCCATCTTGGCCAGCGCCTCGGTCGCTTCAGACGGCAGGTTGATGACACTGAGGTTTTTCGCGCGCTCGACCTTGTTGGCGATCTGCTTCCACCAGATATGGCTGGTCGCGCTGTAACTGTAGGCGACCACGTGCTCCGAACGGCCGCAGCCTTTCAGCAGCTTCTTGTCGTCCGGCTGGCCGACTTCGATCCACAATTCGATCGCGCCGGTCAAGTCCTTCTGCCACAGGTCCGGCTCGTCGACGTCGAACAGTCCCTTGGTAAACGTCAGTTGCTCGTGCGCGTGGATCGCGAACGCCAGCAGGCGCACCATCATGCGCTCGTCCGTTTCGGACGGGTGGCGCGCCAGCGTCAGCACGTGCGTGTCATAGTAATTGCGGTCCATGTCCGCAATCGACAGTTCGGCTTTATAGATTGTTGCTTTGAGGGCCATCTTTGACTTATCGGTTGTTTATTTGAAGACGACGGTCTTGCTGCCGTTTTGCAGCACGCGGTGTTCGACGAACCATTTTACGGCACGCGCCAGCACCACGCATTCGACATCGCGCCCGATCGCCGACAGCGTCTCGGCATCCATCGAGTGGTCGACCCGCTCGACATCCTGCTCGATGATCGGACCTTCGTCGAGGTCGCCGGTGACGAAGTGCGCCGTCGCGCCGATCAGCTTGACGCCGCGGTGGTGCGCCTGCGCGTACGGCTTGGCGCCCTTGAAGCTGGGCAGGAAGGAATGGTGGATGTTGATCGCCCTGCCCTTCAGGCGCGCGCACAGCGAAGGCGACAGGATCTGCATGTAGCGCGCCAATACCACCAGGTCGACCTGGTGCGCGTCCATCAGCTCGATGACGCGCGCTTCCTGCGCCAGCTTGGCCGATTCCGGCGCGCCGGCCGCCAGCGGCAGGTGGTGGAACGGGATGTTGTAACTGGCCGCGAGCTGGTAAAAATCCATGTGGTTCGAGACGATCGCCGGGATCTCGACCGGCAGCAGGCCGCTCTTGTAGCGGAACAGCAAATCGTTCAGGCAATGGCCGATCTTCGACACCATCAGCATCACGCGCGGCTTGACGCGCGCGTCGCGCAATTGCCAGTCGAACTGCATCGTGTCCGCCAGCTCGGCGAAGTCGCTGCGCAGCAGCGCGTCGTTGATGCCGGTATCTTCCAGCGAGAAGTGCACGCGCATGAAGAACAGGCGCGATTCCTGGTCGCCGAACTGGGCCGAATCGATGATGTTGCAGCCATGGTCGGCCAGGAAACCGGACACGCGATGCACGATGCCGCGCTGGTCCAGGCAGGACAGGGTCAGTATGTATTCGGGATGCGTCATGGGAGATAGATGAGTAGGCTATGTCAACCTGCTATTGTCGCATGAGCTGGGTAAAATCCAGTAATTCCAAAAAATAGTACGATCGTTCAATTTTACGGTATAGTACTTCTCACACCTTTTTTCGAGGAATAAAAAATGACAACGACTATCTTGGAGAACCTGCAATTCCGCCTGGCCGCCCGCCCTGTGGGCATGGTGCGCGACAGCGACTGGCAGCAGGTCGTGGAACCGGTACGCGAACTGGCCGACGGCGAGATCCTGGTCAAGACCCTGTATCTGTCGCTCGACCCGGCCATGCGCGGCTGGATGAACGACGCCAAGTCGTATATCCGCCCGGTCGCGATCGGCGAAGTGATGCGCGCCGGCGGCGTCGGCGAAGTGCTGGCGTCGAAGTCGCCGAAATTTGCGGTCGGCGACATCGTCTCCGGCGGCACCGGCGTACAAAAATACTGGATCGGCGCGGCCGACGACAAGAGCGGCGGCTTTTATAAAATCGATACCCGCCTGGCGCCGCCGACCACGTGGATGAACACGCTCGGCATGCCCGGCATGACCGCGTATTTCGGCTTGCTCGAATCGGGCCAGCCGAAAGCCGGCGAGACGGTGGTCGTCTCCGGCGCGGCCGGCGCGGTCGGCCAGACCGTCGGGCAAGTCGCCAAACAGCTGGGCTGCCGCGTGGTCGGCATCGCCGGCGGCAAGGAAAAATGCGATTTCGTCGTCAATGAACTCGGCTTCGACGCCTGCATCGACTACAAGGGCGGCTCGGTGCGCGACGGCTTGAAGGAACACTGCCCGCAAGGCGTCGACGTCTACTTCGACAACGTCGGCGGCGAGATCCTCGACACGGTGCTCACCCGCATCAACCTGAAGGCGCGCATCGTCATCTGCGGCGCCATCTCGCAATACAACAACACGACAGCCGTCAAGGGTCCGGCCAACTACCTGGCGCTGCTGGTCAACCGCGCCCGCATGGAAGGCATCGTCGTCTTCGATTACGCCGACCGCTACCACGTCGGCGTGGCCGCGCTGGCCGGCTGGCTGAAGGATGGCAAGATCAAGAGCAAGGAAGACGTGGTGCAAGGCATCGAAAACTTCACGCAGGCGCTGAACATGCTCTTCGATGGCAAGAACTTCGGCAAACTGGTGCTGCAAGTGGCGTGAAACCCGCCAGGCGCGGAACTTAGCGCGCCCCCTCTCCTCTAACTGACGGAGCAGCCACCTGGTTGCCCGTCGGTTCCCCGCGTTCCAGCGCAGGGGCGACGCTTATCACGCACAAGGAGACGGTCATGGCAACAAGCGATCAACACAAGGGGGGCGGCCAAAAAGGGAGCGGCAAACGGGGTTTCGCGGCGATGAATGAAGCGCAGCAGCGCGAAATCGCCAGCAAGGGCGGCCAGGCCGCGCACCAGAAAGGCACCGCGCACGAATTCGATTCCGAAGAAGCGCGCCGCGCCGGCCAGAAAGGCGGAGAAGCGGTCAGCCGCAACCGCGAACACATGGCCGCCATCGGCCGCAAGGGCGGCGAAAGCCGGCAGTCCGCGCAGCGCGAAAACGCCGCCGCCTCCGGCGCCGGCAACCGCCAGGGCCGCAAGGATGACAACACCTGAAGCTCCGCTCGCACGCAGCCGGTCCGCCTCAAGCCGCGACCGGCTCTATCGTCAAGTCGCCGGCCAACATCGGCCTGAGCAGGATCTGGTAGACATCGATATCGAAACTGGCGGCCGGCAAGGCGACACGCCGTTTCTTCCCTTCCGGACGCACGCCGAGATAGCACCAGCGGTCCACCAGTTGCACCTGGCGTAAGCCGTCCGATTCCTCGACGATGCCGACCACGCCGGGATACGGCCAGCGCACGATGCGCCGCGGTTCGAGCGCGGCGCGCAGGCGCCCGGCGTGTTCCTGTTCACTTTCGAGGCCGACGCAGGCGCCGCGGCAGCGCCCGAGCTGGTGCGCGAAACAGGGCCGCCCGCGCGCCACCCGCTCCAGTCCCGTCAGCGCACAGCACAGGTCGTACTCTTGCACGATGTCGCGCAGCGTTTCCAGCGCGCCCTTGCGGCTGTTGAACAGCCCATATAAATGCTCGCCGGTGGCGAAGTCGCGCTCGCGCGCGAACACGATCTGCGGCAAGCCGTCTTCCAGGCTCAGCGAACACATTTCGCGCGTGCGGCGCAATTTCCGGTTGAACGCCGGCTGCCATTTTTTGATCAATTGAGATTCGCGCAACAGCGCGCCGATCTCTCCGCCGCAACGCTCGAAATCGATATGGGTGGTGCGCTGCAGCATCTGCGCCTCGTCCGGCGTGCGCAGATGGCTCAATACGCGGCTGCGGATGTTGACGCTCTTGCCGATATACAGCGGCGTGCCATCCTGATCGCGGAAAATATAAATGCCCGGTTGCGGCGGCAGCGCATCGATGCAGCTGCGCGCGATGTGGGAGGGGTAGGTAAACGGCAAGACTGGTTCGCTGCGGATCAGCAAGCCTACCGAACTGATGTGGGTACGCATGGGGCGATGATACCGGCTTTAAGACCCGGTGGGGCGGGATGTGGTACATTCTCGCCTCTTCCCGATCCGCCATTTTCCCCATGCATTCCCTGAAGTACCTCAGCGCCTATTCCGAGCAGACCCGCGAGCAGGTCGCGCAACTGATCGCCAAGAACCAGCTCGGTGCCGTGTTATTAAAACGCTACCCGGCCGCGCACGATATCCGCACCGACAAGGCGCTGTACCAGTACGTGTCGGATTTAAAGACGGAATTCCTGCGCAATGCGGAACCGATCAACAAGGTCGCGTTCGACAGCAAGATCCACGTGATCAACCACGCGCTGGGCTTGCATACGACGATTTCACGGGTGCAGGGCGGCAAGCTGAAGGCCAAGCATGAAATCCGCGTGGCGACGATGTTCAAGGAAGTGCCGCTGGAATTCTTGCGCATGATCGCCGTGCACGAACTGGCGCACGTGAAGGAGAAACAGCACGACAAGGCGTTCTATAAACTGTGCGCGTACATGGAACCGAATTACCATCAATACGAATTCGACTTGCGGCTGTATTTGACACAGCTCGATATCGGCGGCGAACGCCTGTGGTGAAGCGGCGCGGCGCGCAGGTGTGGCGCGCCGCCAACAGTTATATTGCCGCGTTATGTATCGTTTACGCCACGACAAAACGGCGCAGCAAGGCGGCCGGTTCGTTTTCCACCATCATCAACGCGGCGTGTTGCGGCTTGATAAAACCCTGGGCGCTGGCATGGCCGATGAAACCGACCAGGCCATCGTAAAAGCCGTCGACGTTCAACAAGCCCACCGGCTTCGAATGGATTCCGAGCTGGGACCAGGTCAGCATCTCGAACAATTCTTCCAGCGTGCCCATGCCGCCGGGCATGGCGATAAAACCGTCGGCCAATTGCGCCATCATCGCCTTGCGCTCGTGCATGTCCTTGACGATGAACTGGCGCGTCAGGCCGGTATGGCCGACTTCGCGCTCGATCAGCGCGGTCGGGATCACGCCGGTGACTTCGCCGCCGGCGCGCAGCACTTCGTCGGCGATGATGCCCATCAGGCCGACATTGCCGCCGCCGTACACCAGGCCGATATTCTGCTCGGCCATGCCGCGCCCGAGCGCGCGGGCCTGCTCGGCGTAGCGCGGAGATATGCCGGCGTTGGCGCCGCAATACACGCATAACGATTTCATTGAATCAATCCTCTAGTTCTTCCTTGGCCAGTTCCACGTCCAGCCGTTCCATGGCGTCGCGCGGCTCGCAAGCGGCCGCTTCCTCGTACAGGCCGATAGCATCGCTCATTTTCTTCTTGCCGTCCAACATCACCAGCGCATTCGCGTATTCGATGCGGGCGACCGCCGAATCGGGGTTCAGTTCGAGCGCGGTCTTGAAGTGCTTGTAGCCTTCTTCCTTCTTGACGCCGTAGGTCAGACCGCCGATCATCGCGCCGACCTTGTCGATGATCTCGGCGTGGTAGGAACCGAGCACGATGTGCGCGTCGGCGTGCTTCGGCGCCAGTTTCAGCGCCGTGTCCAGGCTGGTCTTGACCTTGGCGCCGACGCCCTGGGCCAGCGCCTTGACGACCGAGATGCCTTGCGCGTAGCGGCCCAGTGCATAGGCGTGCCAATAGTATGCGGCCGCGTTCTTCGGCTGCGCCGCCTGCTGTTCCTCGCAGCGCGCCGCCACTTCCTCGAAGGTCGCGATTTTTTTCTTGTCGTTCGTTTCCAGGTAGCACGCGTAGATGCAGGTGGCCTTGTTGGCAACCGAATAACCATCGATGCCGGCGGCCAGGCCCAGCTTGGCGGCCTGCTCGAACTGGCCGGCGTGGAAGGCGATCCAGGCTTGCACCAGTTCCGGGCTGGCCGGGAACGGTTCGGCATCGCCGGCGTGCAGGCGGCTCCATGCCTTTTTCAGGGTGGCCGGGGTATAAACGTATGCGTCATCCGCGTGCGGAAAAGTGGTCCATGCCATGGCGGTCTCCTATATTTATGTTAATTTTTTTAAGTACTCTTCGGACAACTTCTGGAACAGCAACTGGGTTTCGTTGCGCAGGTAGGGGCCGATCAGCGACAGCACCTGGTAACAGCCGCGCGCGAGCGCGTCGGCCATCGATTGCTGTTCCGAGTACTTGCGCGGATTGCGCACGTATTCGTACGACAGCCAGTAGGTCGCCACCACCACCATGTTGGTCGCCATCGCGTCGATCACGGCGTCCGACGCTTCCAGCGACTGTTCGGTGCGCAAGTCTTCGCACAGTTGCTTGGCGACCTTGATCTTGTGCGCCAGGATCTGCTTGAAGTGCAATTCGAGCTTGCGGTTGCGCGACAGCAGGTCGTTCAGGTCGCGGTAAAAGAAACGGTAACGCCAGATCAGTTCAAACATCAGGTGCAGGTATAGCCAGACGTCTTCGATATTCGAGCGGCGCCCGTTCGGCACTTGCAGGATGCGTTCGATTTCCGATTCGAACTGGACGAAAATCGAATTGACGATATCGTCTTTATTGCGAAAATGATAATACAGATTACCGGGCGAGATATTCATCTCTTCCGCGATGACCGTGGTCGTGATATTCGGCTCGCCAAATTCGTTAAATAGACGCAGTGACAATTCAAGAATGCGTTCGCGGGTACGACGTGGAGCTTTTTGTAGCATATCGACTGGTCTCTGTTTTTTCTGCTGCAAGCATAACACCGATGCAGCACTCTTAGAAACAGCCAGCCGGTCAATAGCCATGGGCGACTTTCAAATAGCGTTCCAGATCATCCAGTGCCGCGCCCAGCCGCGCCACCGCCCTGCGCGGCGGCTGCTGCCTGACCAAGGTCAGGCTGGTATCGCGCAGCACCGGCAATTTCAGGCGCATGCCGTGCCGCGCCAGCTTGCGCGCCAGCGGCACGCGCTGCTGCCACAGCATCAGCCGCGTATTCTGGTAGGCCTGTTCGCACATGCGGCGCCGATTGTTGTAACTGAAGATATTCGTGAAAAACAGTTCGGCATCGTCCTCGCTCGGCTGGAACAGCAGGATGTCGACATGCGGGTGGCTGACCTGGTAACTGGCCAGGCCCGTTTCCAGGCGCGAATGCAGGATCGAACGCACCGTCTGCGACAGCACGTCGAGCAGGCCGCCGTTGACGAGCTTGCGCGCGCCGCGCTGGAAGCGCGCGTTATACGGCACGATCGGGTTGATGCACAGCAGCAGGTTGACGCCCTCTTCCAGCGCGATCGATGCATGCATGGTCTTGCGCAAGGCGCCGTCGACGAAATGGTGGCCATTGATTTCGACCGGCGGGAACAGGCCGGGCACGGCGGCGCTGGCTTGCACGGCAACGGAAATAGGCGTGCTGTTCCAGCCCGGTGCGCCGAAGCGCACCGCCTTGCCGGTATCGAGGTCGGTCGCCACGATCACCAGCTTGCGCGCCAGCTTGCGGAAATCGTTGCTGCGCCCGGGCACGGTAAACGTATCCTTCAAAAAAGAACCGATCGCGTCGCCCGACACGAAGCCGGCCGGCAGCGCTTCCTTCAACCGTTCGAACGAGGCGACCAGGCTGTTGCGGTTACGCGCGTAATGAAACAGCGCGCCGGCCAGCAAGCCCGGCACGGCGCTCGCGCGCAGGCTGAATTCCTTGAAGGCCGGACGCAGCAAGGCTTCCGGCTTGAACAGCATGGCGCCGTCGACCGCTTCGACATCGCTTTCGATGAACAGGCGGCACATCTGGTGCGGCGTGATGCCGTTCGCCAGCACCGCCGAAATGATCGCGCCGGCGCTGACGCCGACATAGATATCGGCTTCGTTCAAGTCCAGCCCGTCGACCGCTTCGGCGATCGCGGCCAGCGCGCCGATTTCATAGACGGCCGCCAGCGGCCCGCCGCCGGCCAGCGCCAGCCCGATTTTCGGCGCGACACCGCGCGCGCGCCGTTTGCCCTGCCTGGATGTCAACTTGATCGCTTCGGGCATGTATTCTCATCAAAAAAAAGCCTGCGCGATGCGCAGGCCTTGGTATTCACGGCATTCCCTCGGGCCCGGCCCGCGAACGGGCCGGGAGGAGGACCAAGGGAACTGGTGCGACGGCCTGCTTACGCTGCCGTGGTGCTGCCCGGCTTTTTGGCGGCAGCGTTGCTGACCGAAGCGGCGGTCGGGAAATTGATGCCGGCCGGCTTGTCGTCGGCTTTCACCGCAGCCTTGGCTGCTGGCTTGGCTGCCGCCTTGGCGGTTTTCGCGGCTGGCTTGGCCTTGGCGGCCGGTTTGACTGCGGCGCTCTTGGCCGCAGGCTTGGCTGCCTTCGCGGCTGGCTTGGCGGCAGCTTTCGCGGCAGGCTTGGCCGCTGCTTTGGCGGCTGGCTTGGCCGGGGTGATTTTCTTGCCGGTCAGCGTTTCGACGGCCTTGGTCAACAGTTCAACGCGCTGGTTCAACTCTTGCACGTCTTTCTGGGTCGGCACGCCGATCGAGCCGAGCGCGCGCGAAACGCGGTCTTCGAATACTTGTTCCAGCTTGTCCCACGAACCGGCGGCTTGCTTGCCGACGCCGCCGGCGACGTTGCTGACCGTTTCGCGCACTTCGGATACCTTGTCTTCAGCCATGTCGCGTGTGCGCTTTTGCAACGCAGTGCCTTCCTTGACCAGCTTGGCGAATACGCGGCCACCTTCTTCTTGCGCTTTTGAGAAAGCACCCAGGCCAGCTTGCCAAATTTGCTGCGCCGAATTGCGCACCGCACTAGCCAATTGTTTGTCTTCGTCTTTTGCCAGCGTTTTGAGTTTCTTTACCATGGTGAGCTCTCCAATGAGTCTGCGTTTAATCGGATCAGGCGATTTGATGAGACCATTTTAGACAGCATTTCTAGAGAGGGGTTTCTAATGAGATAGAGTATCCATTCTAAAGAATTCGATTTAACAACTATACTTGCTAATCTTTCCTTAGACTGTAATCATGCAATACGCATGTTCCTATACCTAGAGAATAAAGGAGTGACAGAATGCAGTATTTTGTAACGGGTGCTACGGGTTTTATCGGTAAACGACTGGTCAAGCAGTTGCTGGCGCGTAAAGGCAGCGTCGTCTATTTCCTGATGCGCGAAGGCAGCCGCGACAAACTGCCCGCGCTGTACGACTACTGGGGCACGACCAAGGCGCGCGCCATTCCGATTTTCGGCGATTTACGCAGCGCCAAGCTGGGCGTGTCGAAAGAGGATATCAAGAACCTGGCCAAGACGGTCGACCATTTTTATCACCTGGCCGCGATCTACGACATGCTGGCCGACGCTGAAGAACAGATCGCCGTCAATGTCGAAGGCACGCGCAACGCCGTCGACTTCGCCAACGCGATCCAGGCCGGCATCTTCCACCACGTCAGTTCGATCGCCGCCGCCGGCATGTTCGAGGGTATCTTCCGCGAAGACATGTTCGACGAGGCCGAAAACCTGGAACACCCGTATTTCGCCACCAAGCACGAATCGGAAAAAATCGTGCGCAAGGAAACCAAGGGCGCCTGGCGCGTCTACCGTCCCGGCATGGTGGTCGGCGACTCGCAAACCGGCGAAATGGACAAGATCGATGGCCCATACTATTTCTTCAAGCTGATCCAGCGCATCCGCCAGCTGCTGCCGCCATGGATGCCGACCATCGGCATCGAAGGCGGGCGCATCAACATCGTGCCGGTCGATTACGTCGTCAACGCGATGGACCACATTTCGCACCTGCCCAAGCTGGATGGCCGCGCCTTCCACCTGACCGACCCGGAACCGCTGCGCATCGGCGAAGTGCTGAACATCTTCTGCCGCGCCGCGCACGCGCCGACGATGAGCATCCGCATCAATGCCGCCCTGTTCGGTTTCATTCCGAAATCGATCAAAAAAGGCGTGTTCGCGCTGACGCCGGTGCGCCGCGTGCGCGACGCGCTGATGAAGGACCTCGGCCTGCCGCCGGACATGATGAAATTTGTCAATTATCCGACCCGCTTCGACAACCGCGACACCGTGCAGGCATTGAAGGGTAGCGGCATCGCCTGCCCGCCGCTGGAAAGCTACGCCGCGCCGGTCTGGGATTACTGGGAACGCAAGCTCGACCCGGACCTGTTCATCGACCACACGCTGCGCGGCCAGGTGGCCGGCAAGGTCGTGCTGGTGACGGGCGGCTCGTCCGGCATCGGCCTGGCGGCGGCCCATAAACTGGCCGAAGCGGGCGCGATCACCATCATTTGCGGACGCGACGCTGACAAGCTGGCCGAAGCGAAACAGGAAGTCGAAGCGCGCGGCTTCCAGCTGATCACCTATGTCGCCGACGTGGCCGACATGGCCGATTGCGACCGCTTCGTGCAAGTCTTGATTGAAAACCATGGCGGCGTCGATGTGCTGGTCAACAATGCCGGCCGTTCGATCCGGCGCGCGATCGAGGCCAGCTACGACCGCTTCCACGATTTCGAGCGCACCATGCAGCTGAATTATTTCGGCTGCCTGCGCCTGACGATGGGCCTGCTGCCGAAGATGATCGAGCAAAAGCGCGGCCACATCATCAATATTTCGTCGATCGGCGTGCTGACCAACGCGCCGCGCTTCTCGGCCTATGTCGCGTCGAAGGCGGCGCTGGAAGCGTGGACCCGCTGCGCCTCGTCCGAACTGTCCGATGTCGGCATCAAGTTTACGACGATCAACATGCCTCTGGTGCGCACGCCGATGATCGCGCCGACCAAGATCTACCAGAACGTGCCGACCCTGTCGCCGGATGAAGCGGCCGACATGATCGCCGAGGCGATCGTCTACAAGCCGGTGCGCATCGCGACGCGGGTCGGCATCTTCGGCCAGGTACTGCACGCCTTGATGCCGCGCGTGGCGCAGATCGTGCTCAACACGACGTTCCGCATGTTCCCCGATTCGGACGCGGCCAAGGGTGGCGACGGCAAGAAGGCGCCGCAGATGTCGTCCGAGCAGATCGCGATGCAGCAGTTGCTGCGCGGTGTTCACTTCTAAAAGGGACGCAAAATCAGAGGCAGAAACCGGGGTCAGACCCTACGCGCCACACGCCCGGACTTCGGCCCGGGCGCGGGTCGCGGGTCTGACCCCAGGGCCTGCCTCTGATTTTCTTGCAAGCCCTTACGCGGCGGCCGCCGGCACCGGTCCGTGCAGCAGGCCGTGCAAACGGAAACCTTCGCGGATGTTTTCGCGCAATACGGCACCTTTCCACGGCTTCGTATAAAAACGGTCGATCGCGCCGTGATTGATCGCGGCCATGATCGGCGTCAGGTCGGCATAGGCCGACAGCATGATGCGGAAGGTGTCCGGCGCCAGGTTTTTGACGCGTTCCATGAACTCGGTGCCGCTCATCAAGGGCATGCACTGGTCGCACAGGATCACCTGCACCCGGTGCCGCGCCAGTAAATCGAACCCCTCGGCCGCCGTCTGCGCCGTCAAGATCCGGTAACCATCCTGCGCCAGGAAATCACTCAACACGTCGAGCATGAAGGCGTCGTCGTCGACGATCAATAAAGTCTGCTGCTCGACCAGCGTTTCCTCGGCCGGCTGCTGCAGGCAGCGGCCGTCATACAGCATCTGCTCGAACTCGTCCTGCGGCAGCGGCCTGCTGAAATAATATCCCTGCATCTCGTCGCAGCCGTGGCGCCGCAGGTACGACAGTTGCGCATCCTTTTCGACGCCCTCGGCGATCACTTGCAGCTTCATGCTGTGCGCCATGTTGATGATCGCCAGCACGATGGCGGCGTCGTCCGGGTTGCTCGTCACTTCGCGCACGAAGGCGATGTCGATCTTTAATTTGTCGATCGGGAAGCGCTTCAGATAGGCCAGGCTCGAATAACCGGTGCCGAAATCGTCGATCGAAATCTGGATCCCGAGCGACTTCAGGTTTTGCAACACCGTAATCGTTTCCTCGGCGTTCGACATCAGCGAACTTTCCGTCAATTCCAGTTCCAGCAATTCGGGCGCGATATTATGTTCCTTGATCGCGCGCAGCACCTCCTCTTCCAGCCCGCCGACGAAGAACTGGATGCCGGACACGTTGACGGACAGGTGCACGGCGCCGATGCGCGTGCGGCCCCACTGGCTGATCTTGCGGCACGCCTCGTGCAACACCCAGGTGCCGACCCGCACGATCAGGCCCGTCTCTTCGAGGATCGGAATGAACAGCGCCGGCGACACCATGCCGTGGCCCGGGCGCTTCCAGCGGATCAAGGCTTCGGCGCCGCTGATGCGGCCGGTCGCGATATCGATCTTCGGCTGGAAGAACAGCACGAATTCCTGGTTGTCGATGGCGCGCCGCAGCGCGTTTTCCAGGTCCAGCCGCGCCAGCGATTGCGCGTTCATCTCGGCCGTGAAGAAACGGAAGGCATCCCGCCCGGCTTCCTTGGCGCGGTACATCGCCGTATCCGCATACTGGATCAGCGTGTCGGCGTCGGTGCCGTCATCCGGGAAGACGGAGATGCCGATGCTGGCCGTGACCGTCACTTCGTGCCCCTTCAGGTCGAACGGGCGGCGCATCGCTTCGCGGATCTTGTCGACCACGGCGATCGCGTTCTGCGCCCCTTCCGGCAACATCAATATCGCGGCGAATTCGTCGCCGCCGAAGCGCCCTATCGTGTCGCGCACGCGCAGGCAGTCGACCAGGCGGCTGGAAAACTGGCGTAATAATTCGTCGCCGATCGTGTGGCCGAGCGTATCGTTGATATTCTTAAAACGGTCCATGTCGAGGAACAGCACGGCCAGCGCCCAGCGGTGCTCGGCCGCCTGGCCCAGCGAGTGACTGAGCGAATCGTAGAACTGGCTGCGGTTCGGCAAGCCGGTCAAGGTATCGAAATGCGCCAGTTTTAATAGACGCTGCTCGGCTTCCTTGCGCTCGGTGATGTCGCGCGCCACCGCCACCAGGATCCAGTTCTGGCCCGAGCGCAGCGTGCGGCGCTGCACTTCGACCGACAATGGAGAACCATCCTTGCGCTGCACCAGCAATTCCGCCATCGCGCCGCTCTGGTCGCCGGCCAGCAGTTTTTCATATAAATCTTCCAGCCGCCCCAAATCTCCGTCGAGCGCGCGGTTCGGCCCGACGCGCAAAAAATCCTCGCGCAGGTAGCCGAGCATGCGGCAGGCCGTCGCGTTGACGTCGACGAAACAGGCGCCGGCACGGTCGACCAGGAAGATCGCATCGGCCGTCGCATCCATCGCCAGCCGGAAGCGGCGCAGATCTTCGTCGAGCCGGATGCGCGCATTCATGTCCAGTTGCAGTTGCGCGTGGTGGCGCTGGATTTCTTCGTACAGCAGCAGGTTTTCATAGGCGACGGAAATTTGCGCGGCGACCGTCGCCGCGACGCGCTCGTCGACTTCCGAAAAACCGTCGGCGCCCAGCTTGTCGACCAGGTACAGCCAGCCATGGGTGCGCTCGCGCGAAGCGATCGGCACGCCGAGGAAGGAGTGGACCGGCGGATGGCTGTCGGGCAGGCCGATCGCTTGCGGGTCGCCCGGCAAGCCGTCGATGCGGCATGGCTGGCGCTGTTCGAGCAAGCCGCCCAGCACGCCGGCGCGCGGCGTATTGGCGATCAGGCTGGCCTGCTGGCCGACGCCGCACGAGGCAAAATAACTGAGTTCGGTGGCATTGCGTTCGAGTACGCCGATACACGCGTATTTCGAGACGCAAATGTTTTGCGCGACGCGGCAACCGATCTCGATCAAGGCTTGCGCATCGCGCTCGGCGCCCAGCT
Source organism: Pseudomonadota bacterium (assembly GCA_040389645.1). Taxonomy (GTDB): domain Bacteria; phylum Pseudomonadota; class Gammaproteobacteria; order Burkholderiales; family Burkholderiaceae_D; genus Rugamonas. Next base: position 202,439 of record JAZJZT010000052.1, read on the forward strand.
CGATGCCCAGTTCGATCAGCGCCGTCAGGCGCAGGCTGACCGCCTGCAGGCTCGACAGCGAGCGCGACAAGCGTTCCGTCATCACGCTCAGGTGTTCTCCTTCCGGTTCCGGGCCATCGCCATTGTTCGCCATCTGCGTGATCAACTGGCTGCTCGATTCCAGTTCGCCCAGGTATTCGGCGACCTTGTGGTCGATATCGAGGAAGCGTCCGGCGCCGGGCGGCTCGGGCGCGAAGGCCGGCATCGTGTCGCCGCTGTCGGACGTCAAGCCGAGCGCCTCGTGCACGGTGCGCAGGATCACGTCCGGGTCCGACGGTTTCGGCAACACCCAGCGTACGCCGCACGCCTCGGCCACGGCCATCGCTTCGCGCTCGCGGTAGGTCGCGGTATAAAAGATGATCGGCACATGCGCCGTTTCCGGGTTGCTGTGCATGCGCGTGACGAATTCGTAGCCATCCATGTTCGGCATCAGGATGTCGGAAATGACCAGGTCGGGCCGTTCCGCGTTGACCATTTTTAAGCCTTCGGCGCCGTTGGCCGCCTCCAGCAGCCGGTGGCCGCCGTAGCCCAGCAGGGTCATCAGGAATTCGCGGTTCAGCACATGGTCGTCCACGATCAGGATCGTGGCGATGTCGTTTTTAACCGGGGTCGACACCGCCCCCGGCAAAAAAGACTCGATTTGCGTGACGAAGGTGTCGGGTTCGATCGGTTTGCCGATATAGCCGTCGAAGCCGGCCGCGAGCAAGCGTTCGCGGTCGCCGACCATGGCCAGCGCCGTCACCGCCAGCGCGGGGATGGCGCGCAGCGCCGGGTCGCCCTTGAGCGCGGCCACCACGCCGTAGCCGTCGAGCTTGGGCAGGTGCACGTCGCAGATGATCAGGTCGGGCCGTTCGCGCCGCGCCACCTGCACGCCCTCCTCGCCGTCGTGCGCGAGCAGCGGCGTATAGCCGAAGGCATGCAGCAGGTACACCATCAACTCCATGTTGGTGGGATTGTCTTCGATAATAAGGATGCGTGCTGACACGTTGGCGCTCCCGGTTAATTCCTGCCATGCGGAGAGCAGTGCTCCCGCTCATAATTGTTGCGTATGCCATCCGGCTCATTCCAGCGGCACGGCCAGCGTAAACACGCTGCCCTCGCCATAGCGGCTTTCGAACATGATGCGTCCGTTCAGCAGCGCGGCCAGTTTCTGGCTCAGATGCAGGCCCAGGCCGGTCCCTTCGAATTGCCGGGTCGGTCCTTCGTCCAACTGGGTAAACGCCCGGAACAGCATGTCCTGGCTGTCCTGCGCGATGCCCACGCCGGTATCGCTGACGCTGACCAGCGCGCAAGCCTGCCCGTCCAGTTCGGACTGGCCGAGCGCGATGCGCACGCCGCCCTGGTCGGTAAACTTGATCGCATTGTTGACCAGCTTGACCAGGATCTGCTGCAGCGCGCGGCGGTCGCAGCGCACCGTCAGCTCGTCCGGCGGCGCCGTAAAATCGAGCAACAAGCCCTTGCCGCGCGCCTGCGGCTCGAATATCGGCAACAGTTCGGCGATCAGTTGGCGGCACGGCAACGCTTCCATCTTCAATTCCACCTTGCCCGAGACGATCTTGGTCAGATCGAGCAAATCGTTAATCAGCGACAGCAGGTGGCGCGCGCTCGACTGTATCGTGCGCAACTGCTTTTCCTGCTCGCCGTTGAGCGGGCCGGGCAACTTCATCAGCATGGTGCCGCTGAAGCCGATGATCGCATTCAGCGGCGTGCGCAATTCGTGCGACATATTGGCCAGGAAGCGGTCCTTGGCCCGGTTCGCCTTGGCCAGTTCGACATTCTTTTCCTGCAGCGCCTGTTCGATGCGCTTGCGCTCGCTGATATCGCGGATCGCGCTCATGATCAAGGTGCCTTCCTCGGTCGAGATCGGGCTCAGGCTGATCTCGACCGGGAACTCTTCGCCATCCTTGCGCAAGCCGTACAGGTCGCGCCCGGCGCCCATCGGGCGCGATTGCGGCCCGTGAAAATAAGCGTCGCGGTGGCCGACGTGGGCGTCGCGGAAGCGCCGCGGCATCAGGCACTCGAGCGACTTGCCGCGCAATTCGCCAGGCCGGTAGCCGAACAGCGCGACGGCCTGGCTGTTGGCCAGCACCACGCGCCCGCTGGCGTTGGCCATGATGATCGCGTCCGGCGTCGATTCGAGCACGCCGCCGAACCTGGCCTCGACCAGTTTCGCGTCGCGCAGCACCTTGAGCTGGGTGACGTCTTTCTTGCTCCATAAAATGTAGTCGATGGCGCCCGCCGCATCGCGGATCGCCTTGCCGGAACTGTCGATGTACACCAGCGCGCCATCCTTGGCGCGGCGCAGCGACTCATAGTTGGCGTAGCCATGCTCGATCACCTGGCGCACGATCGCGCGCTCATCCTCGGCCTGGTCGGGCGGCACGATCAGTTCGGCCAGGCGGCGTCCCAGCGCCTCGCTTTCAGTATAGCCGAACACCGCTTTCGCGCCCGGCGTCCACCACATTACCTCGCCGTCAGGCCTGGTCACGATGACGGCATCGGGTGTTTCATCGAGGATCAGCTTGCCGAAGTCGGTTGGCATCGTGTCGCCTTGTGCGGAATGCGCATGCAATAACCATACAGCAACACGAGGCGCAGATTCTCACCAATTCTCACAGCCGCCCGGTCGAAGGCATGCTATGTATTGCCGATTTTTAATATAGTCTACCTAACGAATCCAGCGCTGTCCATTGTGTGGCGTAATTGTGAAATCTGTTCGATTTCATCGAGCACGGCTTGCTGGATTTGCGGTGCGCGGCCCAGCGCGACATGGCCGATGCCGCCGAATTCGACATTGCGCGCTCCGGGCAGGTGGGAAGAGTCTTGCGGCGCGATGATATTGTCGTGGTGCGACCACAAGGAGGTGAACAAGGCGCGCGTCGGCGCCGTTTCGGACGCCGCCAGCGCCTGCAGCCACGGAGAATCGCGCCGCATCTGGCGCGCATTTTCGCCAGGGCCGAAACCGGCCAGCGCGGTGCCGTGGTGCGGTGTGCCGAGCGTGATCACGCGCGCCAAGCGCGCCGCGCCGTAGCGGCGCAGGTAGGCGCGCGCGGCCAGGCCGCCCATGCTGTGCGCGACGACGATCGCGCGCGGCGCGCCGCTCGCGGCGCACAGCCGGTGCAACGCCGCCTCCAGCAGCGGCGCGTAATCGTCGATGCCGGCCATCACCGGTTCCAGGTCCAGCGCCAGGTAACTGACGCCGCGCCGTCGCAGCAAGGCGCTCAGGCCGCTCCAGTAACCGCTGTTGCAACCATAGCCGTGCACCAGCAAGACCGGCAGCGTGGCGGAACCGCCCAGGTGCAAGGCATGGCCGCCGCGCAGCATGTGCCAGGAACTGGCCAGCATGGTCGCGTAAAATTCGCCGCAAAACAGGCGCAGCCGCGCGTCAAGACCCAGCGCATGCTCGGCCGGCGTCTCGCTGCGCGCGCGCCAGCTGAGCCAAAAGTTGTTCGCCGTGATCGCCAGGCGCAGCAGCAGCACCAGCGCGGCGGCGGCCACGCCGGCCGCAACCAGGCCGGCGCCGGGCCAGTGCGCGGACAGCGCCCAGGCGACGGCGCCGATCACTGCCAGTTGCAGCGCCAGCACCCAGGCCAGCAAGCGTGTCACCATGTATTACTCCTTACGTCGGCAGCGGGCGCGGCGCCGGCCGGCCCGTCAACTGTTGTGCCAGCGCGCTGGCCATGCGCGCCGTGATGCCGTAGATCGACAATTGCGGATTGGCGCCGATCGAGGTCGGGAACAGCGAACCATCGTGCACCGACAGGTTGCTGACGCCATGATAGCGGCCGTGCGAACTGACGACGCCGAGGCGCGTATCGTCGGACATGCCGCAACCGCCCATCACGTGTGCCGACACCACGCGCGTCAAGAGATTCTGGAACGGCAAGCCGTTGATTGCCTTGCGCGTCGCCTCCCAGGTCGTATAGGCGCCGGCCATTTCATGCACCGGCGTGACGCTTTTCGCGCCGGCCGCAAACTGGATTTCGGCCATCGTCAGCATGGCGCGGCGCACGCCGTCCCATATGAATGGCGTGATCGGGTAATCGAGCACCGGCGCGCCGTGGCCGTCGAGCGCGACGCTGCCGCCGGGCGCCTCGTCATGAAAACCGTCGCGCAGCAGCGCCAGCAGCGCATTCAGGTGCGGAAATTGCCGCATCGTCTCGGCATGCGCGGCGCCGAAGCCGGCCATCGTCGTCGACAGCAACAGGGGATGCAGCGGCGGCGCTTCCAGCTTATAGCCGATCGGGCCGTCGATCGGGTGCGTCGCCAGGAAATGATCGGAATACACGGATTGCGGCGCGCCGGCATAGCCGTCGATGCGCTGTTCGAACAGCGCGGCCGTCAGCACGGTCGGGTGCAGGAAGGTGCGGCGGCCGAGTAAGCCGTGCGGATCGGGCGCGTTCGAGCGCAGCAGCAGGGCCGGCGAATTGATCGCGCCGCCGGCCACGACATAATGTTTCGCGCGCAGCGTCAGGCCGCGCCCCGTCGGCGCCAGGCCGTCGGCCGCCATGGCCATCAATTCCAGGTGCTCGACGCGATCGCCCTTGAAAATGAAACGCTCGGCGCGCGCATGCGTCAGCAGCGTCGCGCCGTGGTTCAGCGCGGACGGGATCGTCGTCACCAGCATCGACTGCTTGGCGTTGGTCGGGCAACCCATGCCGCAATAACCGAGGTTCCAGCACCCTTGCACGTTGCGCGGGATGACCGCGGTCGGAATCTCCAGTTTCGCCGCGCCGCGTTTCAAGACATCGTTGTTTTCATTCGGCGCCCCCTGCCAGGGCGCCACATGCAGGCGCTGCTCCATCATCTCGAACCACGGCGCCAGCGCTTCCGGCGCAAAATCGGTCAAGCCGAAATGCTTTTGCCAGTACTGCAGCGTGCCGGACGGCGTGCGGAAACTCGACGTCCAGTTGACGGTCGTGGTGCCGCCCACCACGCGCCCCTGCAGGATATTGATGCCCTTGTCGCGCGTCTTGCGCACGCCAGCCTCCTGGTACAGCGTCGGGTAGGCATCGGCTTCGCGCATTTTGAAATCGCTCGACGATTTCAGCGCGCCCTCTTCGACGATGACCACCTTCAAGCCGGCCAGCGCCAGGATTTCCGCCGTCACGCCGCCACCGGCGCCGCTGCCGACAATCACGACATCGGCCTCGATCGTGCGGTTCAATTCAAGCTTGCTGCAATCGATCACCTGCCAGCCGGACGCCAGGCCGGCGCGGATCGGGTCGGCAATCACGCCGGCAGCGGGGTTTATCATTGTCGTCGTCATCTGGTTCAAACCTTAACTCAGTTCCTTGATCGGGCCGGGATAGCCGATGCCGGCCCAGCTGGCCGGTTGCGCATACCAGGCGCCGAGCACCAGGTCGTGCAGCGCGTGGTAGGCGCTTTGCAGCATGCCAAGACGGTGCAGGCGCCAATCCTGCAGGAAGGCGCTAACCTGCTGCGGCGTGGCCTCGCTCCAGGCGGCCGGCACGCCGGCCAGGAAACGCCGCGCCGGCGCCAGCGCCAGCAGGCCGAACAGGTCCTGCACTTCCTTCTGCGTCGCCAGCGGCAGGCTGTTGATCGCCTGCCGCACCGCGTCGGTAGTGCTTGCGATGGCGGCCGCGCGCGGCACATCCTGCGCCGGCAGCAGCGGGTCCAGCAGCGCCGGGATGATCGCGGCGAGCACGGCGCGCGCCTCCCCGTCGAGCGCGAAGCGGCCCGGTGGCGTATCCTGTCCCCTGCGGTACCAGGCGCCGCCGGCCGCCAGCGCGATCCCGCCCAGGACACCGATCTTCAGCAAAGATCTCCGTTTGGTCTGCATAGTGCGGCTTCCTCGTGGTTTTTTTGTAGTGTACGTCAAAGGACAAGCCGTTCCGGACGCAAAAATAGAGTCCTGCATCTACTCTCTTCTGTTAAAACGATGAATATGAAGAAAGATCAACTGGTCCAGCTACTGGAAGAACAGCTGCGCACGGTGAAGGCCGAACGCCAGAGCGGCGGGCGCGACCCGGCGCTGCACGCGGCGCGCGTGGCGTTGAAGGATTTTCAGTCGCGCCGCCTCGGCGCCACCCATGCCGACCTGATGGCGCGGCCCGACACTCACGCCGCCGTCATGTTCTTCCTGCAAGATTTATATGGTTCGCACGATTTAAGCCAGCGCGACACCGACCTGGCGCGCATCGTGCCGACGATGCAGCGCGTATTGCCGTTCGACGCATTGAAGACGATCACCGACGCGATCGTGCTCGACGCGCTGGCCGAGCGGCTCGACACGGCGATGGCGATGGCGCTCGGCCCGGTGTTTGGCGCCGACGATTACGTGCGGGCTTACCGCGGCACCGCGCGCGCCGACCGCGAGCGCCAGCTCGAACTGGTACGGATGCTGGGCGATTCGCTGAGCGAACTGGTACGCATTCCGATGCTGTGGGGCACGCTGGTGCTGATGCGCGGCCCGGCCAAGGTGGCGGGATTAGCCAGTCTGCAGCAATTCCTGGAGCGGGGTTTTTCGGCGTTCAAGAAAATGCGCACGCCGCGCGAATTCGTCGCCACCATCACCCGGCGCGAATCGGCGATCCTGGTCAACAGCTACGCCGGCCGCGCCGACCCGTTCGACGTCGCCTGAACGCCGCACTTCTACTGCTGGCGCCGCTTCGGGGTCAGACCCCATGCGGCGGGGGTCAGACCCCATGCGGCGTCAACAGCTATGGCAGTCTCATCGCCCGTTCGACGTCGCCTGAGCACCGCATACCTACCGTCGGCGCCGCTTCGGGGGTCAGACCCTGAAGCGGCGCCAACAGCTATGGCAGCGGCAACGGGGTTTATTCCCCAGCGCCGGACTTGGCCAGGATGCGGCGGGCGATGCCGCGCAGGATATTGACTTCTTCCGTTTCGAGCTGGGCGCGCGCGAACATGCGTTTTAAGCGCGGCATCAGCTTGCGCGGGTTGCTCGCGTCGAGAAAACCGATCGTCACCAGCGCCTGTTCCAGGTGCTCGTACATGCCGTCGATCTGCGCCATGCTGGCCGCTTCTCCCTGGAAACCGATGCCGGCTTCAGCCTGCCGGCCGGCCAGCGCCGCCATCCGGCATTCATACACCAGTACCTGCGCCGCCTGCGCCAGGTTCAGCGACGAATAATCGGGATTGGCGGGAATATTAATCAAAACATTACATTTTTCGACGATCTCGTTCGGCAAGCCGAAGCGTTCGTTGCCGAAAATTAAGGCCGCATTCAAGTCGGCGCCGGCGGCGACCTGCTCGGCCAGCGCGCGCGGCGCCAGCACCGGCGGAGAATATTCGCGCAGCCGGGCCGAGACGGCGGCGGCGAAATTGACGCCGTCCAGCGCTTCGGCCATGCTGCCGACCACGCGCGCCTGTTCCAGGATATCTTGCGCGCCGCTGGCGAAGGCGATCGCTTCCTCGTGCCGCAAGGCATCGTCGAAGCGGGGATTGACCAGCACCAGCTGATCAAAACCCATGGTTTTCATGGCGCGCGCGACCGCCCCGATATTGCCCGGACGGCTGGTTTCGACCAGCACGATGCGGAGCCGCTGAAAAAGAGACGCTGTGATTTCGGGCTGCTTCATTTAAAATAGCGGTATTACGCGCTTGCGAGATGAATTTTCGGCATTCTAACCATTTCGCGCCCGCACCGCTCTTTAATTCATTCTTGTTCACTCTTTCGCCCGCCAGGCCGCCTTGCGCCCCGGCGGGCGCGAGCGTTCTTTTCACGGAAGCTTACATGCACCCAATGCTCAACACGGCGATCAAAGCCGCCCGCCGCGGCGCCGCCGTCATCAATCGCGCCAGTTTCGACCTCGACCGGGTGGTCGTCACCGAAAAACAACACAACGATTTCGTCACCGACGTCGACCAGGCCGCCGAACAGGCCATCATCGAGGTGTTGAGCAAAGCTTATCCCGACCACGCCTTCCTGGCCGAGGAATCGGGTGCATCGCCGAAACTGAACGACGAGACTGAATACGTGTGGATCATCGATCCACTGGACGGCACCACCAACTTCATCCACGGTTTCCCGCAATATGCGATCTCGATCGCGCTGCAACAGCGCGGCGTCGTCACGCAAGCCGTCATCTACGACCCGGTGCGCAACGATTTGTTTACCGCCACCAAGGGCGCCGGCGCCTACCTGAACGACAAGCGCATCCGCGTCAACAAGCTCGACCGCATCGCCGGCGCGCTGCTCGGCACCGGCTACAAGACCGGCAGCCCGGCCGCGCTGCACGAATACCTGAAAATGTACGGCATCATGGCTGAACGCAGCCAGGGCGTGCGCCGCGCCGGCTCGGCCGCGCTGGACCTGGCCTATGTCGCTTCCGGCCGCCTCGACGGCTTCTACGAAAAAGGCCTGCAACCGTGGGATATCGCCGCCGGCGCCTTGCTGGTGTCGGAATCGGGCGGCATCATCGGAGAATTCAACGGCGAATCCGAGTACCTGCACAAGGGCGACGTGATCGCCGGCAGCCCGAAAATCTTCGGGCAAATGGTTGGACTGCTGGCCGAATTTGCCTAAGACAAACCCCAAATCGTAACTTTGTTACAAAATAAAAGGGGCTGCGGCCCCTTTTTGTTGCCGTATCGAAATAAATCTCCCGGGTAGCTGTTATACTCCGCCGTGCGGCCCCTCAGACCAGTCCTTTGCCGCACCCCCTGCTAACCGATTGCCTGCGACTGGCGCCCCGATGGGCGACGGGCCGATCTTCACTCAAAGTTCCTATGTCATTTTCTACACTTGGTCTGTCCGACGCCATCATGCGTGCGGTTGCCGAAACCGGCTACACGACGCCAACCCCGATCCAGATCCAAGCGATTCCGGCCGTCCTGAACGGCGGCGACCTGCTGGCCGGCGCGCAAACGGGCACCGGCAAGACCGCCGGTTTTACGTTACCGATCCTGCACCGCCTGTCGACCGACGCCGCCGGCATCAAGCTGGCCAACACCACGTCGCCGCGTCCGATCCGTGCGCTGATCCTGACCCCGACGCGCGAACTGGCGGCGCAGGTCGAAGAAAGCGTGCGCGTCTACGGCAAATATACAAAACTCAATTCGGCCGTGATTTTCGGCGGCGTCGGCATCAACCCGCAAATCAAGCAACTGAAACACGGCGTCGACATCCTGGTCGCCACGCCGGGCCGCCTGCTGGACCACATGGGCCAGCGCACGGTCGACCTGAGCAAGGTTGAAATCCTGATCCTCGACGAAGCCGACCGCATGCTCGACATGGGTTTTATCCGCGACATCAAGAAAGTGCTGGCAGCCTTGCCGCCGAAGCGCCAGAACCTGCTGTTCTCGGCCACCTTCTCGGAAGAAATCAAGGCCCTGGCCGACGGTTTATTGAACAAGCCGGCGATGATCGAAGTGGCGCGCCGCAATTCGACGGTCGAAGTGATCGCGCAAAAAATCCACCCGGTCGACCGCGACAAGAAGCAGCCGATGCTGTCGCACCTGATCAAGGCGCACAACTGGACGCAGGTACTCGTGTTTACGCGCACCAAGCACGGCGCCAATAAACTGGTGGAACAGCTGGAAGGCGACGGCATCGGCGCGATGGCGATCCACGGCAATAAAAGCCAGTCGGCCCGCACCCGCGCGCTGTCCGAGTTCAAGGATGGCACCTTGCAAGTGCTGGTGGCGACCGACATCGCCGCGCGCGGCATCGATATCGACCAGTTGCCGCACGTGGTCAACTATGACTTGCCGAACATTCCCGAAGATTACGTGCACCGCATCGGCCGCACCGGCCGCGCCGGCGCCACTGGCGAAGCGGTATCGCTGGTCTGCGTCGACGAGCACGACATGCTGAAGGATATCGAAAAGCTGATCAAGCAGACCTTGCCGCGCGAAGTGATCGCCGGTTTCGAGCCGGATCCGAACGCGCGCGCGCAACCGATCCAGTTGCGCAGCGGCGGCGGCCAGCATCGCAACCCGCGTGCGGGCGGCGGCGGTGGCGGCGGACGCGGCAAACCTGCCGCGGCTGCGGCGTCGAAACCGCGCAGCGGCGGCAATGCCGGCGCCGGTGGTGGCGGCGCAGCACGCGCCCCGGCCGGCCCGGGCGGCAACCGCAACGCGCCGCGCCCGGCGGCACCGCACCGTTCCGGCGGACGCGGCCGCTAAGCCGGACAGCCAGCAACACCATCGAAGCCACTGCCGCCCCAAAAAGCCGCAGTGGCTTTTTTTGCCAAAATCAGATGCAAAATCCGGGGTCAGACCCTTGGGTCTGACCCCAGCCTTTGCTGCTGATTTTTGCCTGCAAGCCCGGTTTGGATTACGATATCGCCTTCGCCGAACCTGCCGGGACCTATCATGCCTAAATTTGCCGCCAATCTGTCGATGATGTTTACTGAACAGGCTTTCCTGGACCGTTTCGGCGCCGCGCGCCAAGCCGGCTTCGATGCCGTCGAATTCCTGTTCCCCTACGCGTACGACCCGGATCAAATCGCCGAGCGCCTGCACCGCCACCAGTTGCAACTGGTGTTGCACAACATGCCGCCCGGCGACTGGGCCGCCGGCGACCGCGGCATGGCCTGCGATCCGCGCCGCGCCGACGAATTCCGCGCCGGCGTGCAGACGGCGATCGATTTCGCCACCGAACTGGGCGTGCCGCGCCTGCACTGCATGTCCGGCATCGTGCCCGGCGGCCTGGCGCCCGAGCGCGCGAGAGAGACGCTGATCGGCAACCTGCAATACGCGGCCGATCGCTGCCAGCCGCACGGCATCGACGTGCTGATCGAGCCGATCAACAGTTACGACATGCCCGGCTATTTCCTGAACCGCAGCCGCCAGGCGCTGGACATCATCGCCGCCTGCGAGCGCCCCAACCTGCGCCTGCAGTACGACATCTATCACATGCAGCGCATGGAAGGAGAGCTGGCCAACACGATCCGCGCCGTGCTGCCGATGATCGGCCACATGCAACTGGCCGATACGCCCGGCCGGCATGAACCGGGCACCGGCGAGATCAATTACCCCTACCTGTTCGCGCTGCTCGACGAAATCGGCTACGAAGGCTGGATCGGCTGCGAATACAACCCGAAACAGGGCACCGAAGCCGGCCTGGCCTGGCTGCCCCGCTGAACCGGGACCGGATTTGCGCTTGCGCAAAGCCTTGAACTTTACTCAAGGCAAGATACCTCCTCGCCCACGGCTGACCATGGAGGGTATCGATGCAAGCGATCACAATATTGCGGCTGGTGACAGCCACCTTGTTGGCAGCCGTGCTGGGCGGCTGCGCCAGCGGCGGGCCATTGCGCGAAGTGCGCGATTTCGCCGCCGAATCGGCCAGGCTCGATGCTTATGCCGAATTGAGCACGCGCTTTCGCGACACCTATCAGCGCGAACAACCATACCTGTCCGCCGCGGCCGACCAGCAGGAACGCCTGCTCGACGCCGGCCGGCGCGACGCCTATCCGGACCTGATTGCCATCGGACGCTCGCTGGCGCTCTACATGCAAACGCTGGGGCAACTGGCCGATGCCAGGCAAGTCGACCTGAAACCGCAAATCACTGACTTGGGCAGCAGTATCAAGGCGTGGCCGGACACGGGACTGAGCGACCGCCACGTCAATGCCTATGCCAGCCTGGGCAATGTGCTGGCGCGCGCCGCGGCCGGGCAATACCAGCAGCGTGCGGCGCAGGCGATGCTGCGCGATGGCGCGCCACAGGTGCAAACGCTGCTGGAGGCGATGCAGACGCTGCTGCGCTATTACGACAAGAGCAGCGACAATGAACAGCGCATCGTGCTCGGCATGCTCGATCTCGAAATCCCGTACGCCGATACGCCGGGCGAGCGCCTTCTGGCCGCGCTGGCCAAGTCGCACCGGCAAGCCAAGATCGCCGAATACCGCTTGACCGGCCTGCGCCACACGCTGGCGGCCAAGCAGGTGGCGGCGATCGCGCGCGGCCACCAGGCGCTGTTGCTGCGCCTGGACCAGCCCGACAATTCTCCCGCGCGCGACGCGCTGGCGCTGTCCGGCAGCGAGGTACGCGCCGCCAACGCCGCGCTGGCGGCACCCATCCTGGAAGGAGTTTCTCCATGAACGCCAAGCCCGACGATCCGACCGGCCCGGCCGCCCTCTCCCGCTCCGCGCCGCCGCCGGCGCACCCGGCCGGCGCACTGGAGGCATTGGCCGACAGCCTGTCCGCCTGCGCCGACGAATTACATGCGCGCATCATGAAAGCGGTGCGCAACAGGGGGCAAACGCCGCACGACGCCCTGCAGCACGAGGCGGCCCAGGCGCTGTTCGACAGCGAAGTGGCGCTGCGCCAGCGCGCCAACGCGCTGTATCTGAACGCGGCCGTGCTGGCCGCGTCCGGCCTGGGCGCGCCGCGCCAGGAATTGCTGGACCTTGTCGCGCTGGCGCGGCAACAGATACGCCGCATCGACGTGCTCAAGGATTTGCTCGGCGTCGCGGCCGACGTGCTCGGCCTGGCCGCCGCGCTGGCCGATGCCAAACCCGAGCACGTGCCGGCGGCGGTCGCCGATCTCAGGAAGCAACTGGCGCGGCTGCGCGAGGACCGCGCCAGTTAGAGCCTATCTCAGTAGGGAGGCGGCAGCGGATTGCGATGCCCGGCAAGCCGCGACGCATTCCCTACTGGGATAGGCTCTTAGGCAATCCAGTGCGCGCCAGGATGGCGCGGCCGTCCTATAATCGGGACAGGCTCATACAAGGGGGCAATATGTCCTATAAATCCATCCTGGTGCACGTGGACGATGCGCCGCGCGTCGCCGAGCGCATCCGCCTGGCCGTCGCACTGGCGCTGCAGGACGACGGCCACCTGGTCGGCGTGGCGCTGACCGGTATTTCCCGCATGCTGTACCAGCACGCGATGCTCGACGACCAGGACCCGAACCTGGCGCTGCACCTGAGTTTCCTGCGCGAGCGCGCCAACCGCGCGCTGGGCGAGTTCGCGCCGATGGTGCAACGACTGGGATTGCGCGATTTCGAGCAGCGCGTGGTCGACGACGATGCCGGCGACGGCTTGAGCCTGATGGCGCGCCACGCCGACCTGGTGGTGATCGGCCAGGCCGATCCGGAACATGCGTCGACCGCGGCCGGCAGCGAATTTCCGGCCCAGGTGCTGACGCAATCGGGGCGCGCGGTGCTGGTGGTGCCGTATGCCGGCCTGCCGCAGCCGGCCGGTGGCGGCCCGGCGCGGCGCATCCTGGTCGCGTGGAACGCCAGCAAGGAAGCGGCGCGCGCGGTGCGCGAAGCCTTGCCCTTGTTAAAACGCGCCGATTGCGTGCAGATCGCCGTCTTCGATGCCGATACGCAGCGCGCGCTGCACGGCGAATCGCCGGGCGCGGACTTGTTGCAATTTTTGGCGCGGCACGGCGTCGACGCCGAGATCCTGGTACGCCAGTCGCTGCGCCACGGCTTGTTAAAAAGACCGTCCGGCACCGGCGAAGCGCTGCTGTCGCTGGCGGCCGACCAGGCCAGCGACCTGCTGGTGCTGGGTGCCTACGGCCATTCGCGCTTTCGCGAAACGCTGCTCGGCGGCGTCACCCGCACCGTGCTCGAAGCGATGACGCTGCCGGTGCTGATGGCGCATTGACCCGGCGCGGCGCGCCGGCATCATTCACATCCTATTCGTCCGACAGCCAGGGCTGGCTGCGGATCTTGGCGACCTGGCGCTGCGCCAGCCATTTCCACAACTGCAGCGCGTCGGCTTCGGGCGCGGCCGCCATCTTGCGCGGACTGGCCAGCGAAATCTCGCAATCGCGGTCCGACCATTCCTCGAACCGGATCGCGCCGCCGCTGCCGACTTCGACCTCGTACATCAAGCCGTCGTCATAACCGAAACGCAAGACCGCGCTGCCGGGGCCGCCGTCCGGCGCCTGCACGGCGCCGCGATAGACGTCCGCCAGCGTGGCGGCCAGTTGTTCCTCGGTCGGGGCGGCCACGTCGCGGCCGTCCGGGCCAGTGAGCACTACCCATGCATGTGTCATTGAGGCTCCCTCCACAACTCGTAAGCATTCTTCCGGACCACCAGGTACGATCATCAGCACCAGTGAACCATCCATGCCGGGCATGGGCCGCGAGGACCGCAGTATCGGTATTTTTATTGTAGCAACTAACTGCAAAGAAATAGCTATTTCTGCTGGCTATTCATGCCAATTGCAACACCGCCGGTTCAACCTTGCAAACCGGTGCCCGGCGCCTGGACCGGTCCCGGCGCCCTTCCCTCCACCGGCACCGGCAGCGACAGCGGATTGAAGTCCTTCCAGTCGCCGTCGACGATATGGCCGTCGGCGCGCTCGATATTCTGCGCGCCGAGCCGGCGCAGCACGTCGAGCGCGCGCTGTTCGTCGCCATCGGGCAAGGCCACGGCGATCATCATGCCGGAATGGCGCGGTTCGACCTGGTTGGCGATGCTGCCTTCTTCCTTCTCGCCGGCTTCCTTCATGTGCGACAGGCTGTACAGCGAACCGACATGACCGCCGACCAGCGCACCGACGACCGCGCCAAGCGGCCCGGTGACCGGCGTCGTCAGCGCGCCGATCGCCGCGCCGACGGCGCCGCCGGCCAGTTCACCCTGCACGACGCCGACCCCGCTCTCCTTGGCGCCGGGCGACTTGTCGCGGTCGCCGCCCAGCGGCAGCACGTCGTGCTGGCCGGCCGGGTTGACAAAGAAGGCGCTGATGCGCTCGGCCGGGAAACCGGCGTCGAGCAAGGCTAATTTTGCCTGGTCGATTTCATCCTGCAACTGGAAATGGCCCGCGATGATGGCAGTCATGGTGTACTCCGTTATTCAATGGTGGAAAGCCCGAGCTTGCCCTGCCCTCCGCACCGCTTCCGTACGCAGCCGCACATAGTGGCGCCTTACCCCCGCGGCGGCTCGAGCGGCAGGCGTATCGTGAAACGCGTGCCCTTGCCGGGTTCGGACGCGACATCGATCTTGCCGCCATGCTTGCTGACGATGCCGTACGACAGCGACAGGCCCAGGCCGGTGCCGCTGCCGACCGGCTTTGTCGTAAAAAACGGTTCGAAAATGCGGTGCAGGTTGGCTGGCGGGATGCCGATCCCGGTATCGCCGATCTCGATCCATACCCAGCCGTTGTCGTGACCGGTGCGGATCGTGATGGTGCCGCGCTCCGTGATCGCGTGGGCGGCGTTGACCAGCAGGTTCATGAACACCTGGTTCAGTTGCGACACCAGGCATGCGACCGGCGGTAGCACGCCGTACTGCTTGTCGACCGTGCACTTGTACTTGATCTCGTTGCTGACGATGTTCAGCGTGCTGTCGAGGCCCTGGTGCAGGTCGGCCACCTGCCACTCGGTCTCGCCGACATGCGAAAAATCCTTCAGCGCCTGCACGATTTCCTTGACCCTTTTTAAGCCCTCCATCGATTCTTTCACCAAGGCCGTCGCGTCTTCCCGCAGGAATACGAGGTCGGCCTCGCGCCGCACGCCGGCCATCTGCTCTCTCAATCCGGGTTGGCCATCGATCGCCTGTTCGTACGCATCGATCACGCCGAACAGCGTGACGACATAGTTTCGCAGCGTACCCATGTTGGAATTGACGAAGCCGACCGGGTTGTTGATTTCGTGCGCGATGCCGGCCGCCAGCTGGCCAATCGAGGCCATCTTTTCCGACTGCAGCAATTGCTCGTGCGCCTCACGCAATTTGGCGATCAGTTCGCGCTGCGCCTCTTCCATCAGCTTGCGGCTGGTGATGTCGGTCAGCGAGCCGATCACTTCAAGCGGCGCGCCGTGTTCATCGCGCACCAGGCGCAGGCTGTCGTGCATCCACAGGTAGGAACCGTCGCTGGCGCGAAAACGGTATTCGTAGGCGCGCTGCCCTTCCGTAAACACCTGGGCCAGGCTGGAAAAGATGTTGGGAGCATCGTCCGGGTGGATATGGTCGAACCAGAAATTCGGGTCGGCCACCATCTCTTCGGGCCGGTAACCGAGCACGTGCAAGGCGTTGTTGCTGACGAAGGTCATCTTGAAGTCGCCGCTGGGGACGGTGCAATAGATGATCGCCGGCGTATTGTCGACCAGGTATTGCAGGCGCATCGACGGAGAGGTCGGCTCGGCTTGCGCCGGCGTGGCGCCGGTCACGCCGGACGAAAAGAATTCGAACTCTTCGAATTGCATGTCGCTATCCACGATGCGCGAAGATGGAGATCGATTATCCCCCAATTCAAAGGGGCCATGCGCACCGCTTGCCACTATTTACCAGGCGGCATGGGCATACGAGCGGCGCTGCTCGGGCGGCGGCAAGGACAGATGCTCGGGCGGCGCCGGCGCCGCCGGCGCTTCCAGCCATGCGCGCGGATCGACGCGGTAATATTTGCCCAGTTCCTCGTACAGCGCGCCATGGCGCTCGGCCATCTGCCACGGTTTACCGAAAAACGTCTCGGTGGCGACGGCGAAGAATTCGGCCGGGCTGGTCGCGCCATAATGGTCCATCACGCTGTCCTGGCGCTGGTAATACGCATCGTGCCGCAGGTTGGCGTAATCGCGCGACAATACCGCCGACCAGCTGCGGTAACTGTCCTGGCTGCCGAGATAGGGCGCGCCATTGTTGTGACCCGATTCGCTGTCAAGCTGGTGGGCGAATTCGTGCAGCACGACATTGTGGCCGGCGCCCCACTCATGCGAGGCGCGCAGCACGTCGTCCCACGACAGCACCACGCGGCCATCCTGCCAGGATTCGCCCAGCAAGGTCTGGTGCTCGGCGGTGACGACGCCGCCCGGCCCGACCGCCTGGCGCGGCGCCAGGAAGGCGCCCGGATAGACGAATATGGCGTGCAAGGCGCGGTACACCTTGCTGGGCCGGTTCAGCAGCAGCAGACAAGCCTGGCCGGCAATGGTATAACGCATCTCGTCGTCGACGTCGAGTCCTTCGCAGCCGACGAATTTTTTCTGATGCAAAAACTGCGCGACCAGCAAATGTAACTGTTGCTGCAATTCTGGCGCCATCCGTTCATAGACGGGGATATTGCGCCGCAAGACTTCCAGCGCGGCCGGCGGCAAGGGTTTGGCCAGCGCGCGGCGCAAGCGCCAGCGCGGATACGCGACCGGCAGCGCCAGGGCCAGCGCAGCCAATAAACTCCACAACAATGCTTCCATGATGCCGTCCATAAAGGGAACTCGTTGCAGGCAAGTGGGGTTCCTTTTCGACAATTCAATGCAAACAGCCGGACCATGTCCGGCTGTTTATACTGTAGCACTTTCGCGCTGTCGCGGCGTTCAAGCTTTCTGCAATGACGTCGGAGCACCGAACAGCGCCGCTACCAGCGGGTCGCGCGTGACGGGACCGCGGTTGACGCGGATCGCGTAATGGGTGTCGTCGGCCAGGATGTGAAAGTGGCGGCCGCTGCCGGCCATGCTCTGCTCGCGCAGGCTCGGGCGTTCCTTGCGCGGTGGCGCGCCTTCGCGTTTCGGCTGCACGATGGCGGCCAGGAAGGCTTGCACCCGCTCCGGGTCGGGCGTCAACTGGTAGACCGCCTTGCCGAGATAGGTGGCGGTGCCTTCGATATAGCGCGCCAGTTCGATCACGCCGGCATCGCGCAGGTCGCGGATGTATTTGCGCGCGCCGGACGGCGAAAATTTCAGGAACCACGCGATTTCATCGGCCAGCATTTCATGGGTTTGCAGCTCTGCAATCAGTTTCTGCATGTTTTCGATGCGGCGCAGCGTGGCCGAAGTTGAACGGACCCGCTCGATCGGCGCCAGCGACAGCGCCTTGCGCTCTGAAATGGGACCGGGCCGCTCCACCAGCGTCAGCCTTGCTTTTTCGCCGAGGCTGCGCTGCTCTTGAGCCAAATCGCGGCCACCATCTTGGTTTTCTCTGATTGCATGCATTTTGTACACTCCTTAATTGATAGCCAGGACTTCCTTAACGTCTGGCTTTCAGGATGCCTGCGGTACCGCTGACTGGTCTGTGCGGCAACGAACATAAAACAGGTTCAAGTATTTCCAAAAGAAAACATTATTCAATAACAAAGGTTTTTTAAGTGCGTTCGCGTACAGATAGAAGCGGCGCGAGCCGTCAAACTTGCCTTACCCATCACTGAAAGGACTTATCATGAAATATCCGATCCTGGCGGCAGCCATCGCTGCCCTGACGCTGAGCGCTTGCGAAAAAACCGTCAACAATCCACCACCCGTGGTGGAAACGCCGGCACCGGCGGCCGTGGCCGTCCCGGTACCGGTGCCGGTCCCCGTGCCCGGCCCGAAAGGTGAACCCGGCGCACCTGGCGCACAAGGCGCTCCCGGCGCTGCTGGCCCCGAAGGCAAGCCAGGCGATACCGTGATCGTTGCTCCGGCCGAACCTGCGAAATAAAAAAACAGCGAAAAAAACAGCGTTTAACTACCTGCCGCAACACCGTCGCGCCGTGCACTGACCAGTGCCGGCGCGATTTTTTATTGGACCGCGCCGGGCGGGCCGGGTTCCACCGAACGATGTTACTGTTTTACAACACATTAGATGTTGCACCAACCATATTTGATTGAGCGCAATTCTTTGTGCGCTAGCGTACTGACGGACAGTGGCAAGCCCCTTAAAGTCCAGTCCAACAGCAATGCAATCAAACGCACAACATTGCCAGTCATCCCCACCTTTCGAAACCACCAGGAGTATCTGTGAATAAAATGAACAAGATTGCCTTAGCAGCCGCCCTGCTCTGTTCCACCGCCGCCATGGCGCAAGATGCCGTCATCAATCCTTCCTGGTATATCCAGCCCAGCGTCAACGTCATGCAGCCCGATGCCGACTTCGGCGTCGACAAGCGCGGTTACGGCGCCGGCCTGAAATTCGGCAAGCCCGTGTCCGAGAGCTGGGACTTGCAGATGGGCGGCACCTATGCCCGCTCGCGCCTGAACGGCGCTCGCTACCAGCAGCAGACGCTGGGCCTGGACGGCCTGTACCTGTTCTCGCGCAAGACATTCCGTCCCTTCATCCTGGTCGGCGCCGGCGCCGAGCGCGACCGCGTCAACCTGCCCGGCCTGGCGCAAGTGACCAAGAGTTCGCCGTACATCAGCGCCGGCCTGGGTTTCCAGGCCTCGCTGAACGACCAGTGGTCGCTGCAGCTGGACGCGCGCAATGTGCACGGTTTCAACCGCGGCTCGGCCTTCCCGAACGTCGACAAGAGCAACAATTACTATTACACGCTGGGCGTCAACTATGCGTTCAGCAAGCCAGCCCAACCGGCACCACCAGCGCCGGCGCCGATGATGGTCGTCAAGGAAGCGCCTCCAGCGCCTGAGCCGGTCGCACCGCCGCCGCCAGCACCGGCACCGGCCCGTTTCGAAAAAATCACGATGTCGGCCACCGAACTGTTCGCCTTCGACAGCGCCCGCCTCAATCCGGATCAACCGAAGCTTGACGACATCGCCGCGCTGCTGAACGCCAACAGCGGCATCGACAACATCACCGTCAGCGGCCACGCCGACCGTATCGGTTCGGACCGCTACAACCAGAAACTGTCGGAACAGCGCGCCAACGCCGTCAAGGCTTACCTGGTCGGCAAGGGTGTTTCGGCGAACCGCCTGAACGCCGTCGGCAAGGGAGAAACGATGCCCGTTGTTACCTGCAATAACAAGAAACGCAGCGACCTGATCAAGTGCCTGGAACCGAACCGCCGCGTCGAAGTGGAACAGATCACGATCGAGCGCCGCGTCAACTAAACCGCGCGCCATCGTCTGTCGTGAAAAAAAAGGGGCCGCGCGCCCCTTTTTTTTGCTTAACCGGGAGAATCATGATGAAATTGCACAAATTACCGGCCGTCAAAACCATCCGCAGCGTCGCCGTCTGCACCGTCAAGGAATGGTTTGAACACGGCGACAGCAGCAAGGGCGCGGCGCTGGCCTTTTATACGCTGTTCTCGGTCACCCCCATTCTCGTGCTGGTGATCGCCATCGCCGGCCTGTTCTATGGCCAGCAGGCGGCGCAGGGCCAGCTGTTTACCCAGTTGAGCGGCCTGATCGGCCCGAAGGGTGCCGAAGCGCTGCAACTCATTCTGGCCGGTGCGCGCAACCACGAGCAGGGCCGGCTCGCCACCATCGTCGCCAGCGCGCTGCTGCTGTTCGGCGCCACCACCGTATTCGCCGAACTGAAATCGAGCCTGGACGACATCTGGCAATTGCCGCCGCTGACCGAGGGCAGCGCCTGGGACATGATCCGCACCCGCCTGCTGTCGTTCGGCATGGTATTGGTGCTCGGATTTTTATTGATGGTGTCGCTCGTGATCAGCGCCGCGCTGTCGGTGCTCGAACATTACTGGCAAGGCTTGTGGCGCAACACGACGCTGCTGCTGACGGCGATCAACTGGCTGATCAGCTTTATCGTGATCGCCGCGATGTTCGCCGTCATCTATAAAATGCTGCCGCGGGTGCGCCTGTCGTGGCGCGATGTCGTCATCGGCGCGCTCGGCACCGCGGCCCTGTTCACTCTGGGAAAATATGCGATCGGCGCCTATATCGGCAACAGCGGCGTGGCCGACAGTTTCGGCGCGGCCGGCTCGCTGATCGCGCTGCTGCTATGGGTGTATTACTCGGCGCAGATCTTTTTCATGGGCGCCGAATTCGCGCGCCAGTACGCGCTGCAACTGGGCAGCCTGCGCGAACGCGCGCGCGACGAACAGGGCAACGTGAAATGGTGAAAGCTGGAACTGCCGGGCCTATTCGCCCAGCAGCTCGGCGACCACTTCGAGGCCGTCGATGCGTTCGGCGACGACCTTGACGATGACGATCACCGGCACGCCGAGCAGCAAGCCCCAGACGCCCCACAGCCAGCCCCAGAACAGCAGGCTGACGAACACGGCGGCCGGGTTCATGCGCGCGATGCGCCCCGTCATCCAGGTCGTCACGAAGGTGCCGACCAGGGTCGCGATGCCGAGCGAGGCGCCGGTCACGAGTAACACCATTTGCAGCGATTCGAATTGCAGGAAGGCGACCACGCCGGTCGCGCTGGTGATCAACAGCGGGCCGAAATACGGCATGATGTGCAGCAATCCGGCGACGATGGCCCAGGCGCCGGCGTTTTCCAGCCCGATCGCGCGCAGCGCGATCCACATCAACAAGGCCAGCAAGCCATTCGTCACGAGCAGCATGAACATATAGCTCTGGATCGACGTGTTGATGTCTTCCAGGATGTGCACGGTGACTTTTTTCTGGCTCAGCGTCGGCCCGGTCAGTTTCACCAGTTTTCTTTTAAATGTGTCGCCGGCCAGCAGCAGGAAAAACACGAGGAAGATCACCATCGTGGCTTGGCTGACGAAGCCGGCCAGGCCCATCGAGCCGGCCCACACCCAGTCGATCACTTTGATGCCACCCTGTTCGGACGGCGCCGCGCGCCGGGCGGCGGAGCGCCGCACCTGGCCGGCGGCGACCTGTTCGATTTCATTGGCGACCGCCTGGATGCGCTCGATCGTGCTGGGGCCGCTGTTGAGCTTGCCCGCCAGCAGGCGCGACAGCTTATGGGTCACGGTCGGCAATTCTTCGATGATGTTCTGGAATTCGCCGTGCAGCTTGTCGGCCGTGACGGCGGAACCGCACAGGATCGCCAGCGTGACGAGCGTGGCGCCGAGCGGGCGCGGGATACGGATGCGCTCGAGCCAGCACACCAGCGGATTCAGGGTATACGTGATAAAGATGCCGAGCAGCAGCGGCACCAGGAAATGCTGGGCCCATTGCAGCGCGTACAGGAAAGCGATGGTGGCGATCACGCCGAGCGACAGGCCGCGCGCATTGACATGCAGCGGCAGGCGCTGGATCGTGCCGGTTGGATCGGCCGGTGTAAGCGGTGTTTCGGAGGGCGCCGGAACGGCGTCGGGAGGGGATGCGGCGGACGGCTGGTCCATGGGATTCCTGTCATTCTCTGGCGCCGGCAGCAGGGCCGGCGCCAGCCGCACGATTACTTGACGCGGATGTCGTTTTTCACCGAGGTGACGCCCTTGACGCCGCGTGCGATTTCACCGGCGCGCGTGATGTCGCCAGGCTGGGCGACGAAGCCGCTCAGTTGCACGGTGCCCTTGAAGGTCTCGACATTGATTTCCGTCGATTTCAGCGACGGCTCATTGAAGATGCTGGCTTTCACCTTGGTCGTGATGACGGAATCGTCGACATATTCGCCGGTGCCTTCCCGGGTTGGCGTCGGTGCGCAAGCAACCACGGTCAGCAAGGTGGCGGCGGTCAAGGCGGCGGTAATGATTTTTTGAGCGATCTTCATGGTAATTCTCCTTAGATTGACATGCTCGGATGAGCAATGAGCCAGCAGGCCTTAATAGCCGAACTGGGATTTCGCAGCCTTGACGCAATTGTCTTTGGCTGGGCCTGCAAATGCATCGCACTGTTCAGTGGCGACCTTGTACTCGGCGATACGTTTATCTTCGCGCGCACTGCTGCGCGCTTCGATGACTTTCTTGTCGGCCTTGGCGTCGGCCAGCGCCGCCGTTTCCGTCGCTTTCGCGCGCTTGACGCAGACATCGGCATCGTTGCCCGTCAGCGCCGCGCAGCGCGTCTTGTCGAGCGTGTAATTGGCCTTGGCGATATCGGTGCGCGCCTCGGTATAGGCACGCAGCGTATTGTGGTATTGCGCGCTGGCGTCGGCTTCGGCGTGCACGCGCGCAGCCTGCGCCTCGGCCACGCAGACATCCTTCGGATTGCCGGTGACGCTGTCGCAACGTGCACGGTCCAGCTTGTATTGGGCCTTGGCGGCATCCTTGGCCGCGGCATAGGCGGCCTTGGCTTCCGGGCTGGCCGCGTGCGCCGCGCCGGACACGGCGGCGGCGCACAACAGCAGCGCGAGCAGAGGCGATTTCATTTGGTGCTCTCCTGTGTTTCGAATCGATATGAACGTTTTACGTGGATTGCACGATTCGCTCTGTACGCTATCGAACATAGACAAATCATTTTCGATAATGCAAGGAAAAAGCGGCTAGGTGCGGCATCGCACAGACCCGGCCGGCGGCACTGACTATTCTGTAAGCACACTTTTCGGGAGAACAACATGAAGACTACGCAAACCGTGGCAGCCCTGATGATCGCGACATCGGCACTGCTGGCCGGCTGTGCCGGCAACGCGCCACAATCGACCAATTATTCGACGATGGAAAATGCCTCGACCTACGGCACCATCGATTCGATCCAGGTGGTGCGCATCGATCCCGCCACCAGCGGCGTCGGTGCCGTCACCGGCGGCCTGGTCGGCGCCCTGGTCGGCAACCAGATCGGTTCGGGCAGCGGGCGCGCAGTAGCCACCGCGGCCGGCGCGATCGGCGGCGCGGTGATCGGCAACAACGTCGAAAACAACCGCAACCTGCCGCACGATGAATACCAGATCAGCGTGCGCCTGGATAACGGCGATTACCGCACCGTCAACCAGGACAGTGTCTACGACTTACGCGTGGGTAACCGCGTGCGCATGGTGGACGGTCGCGTCTACCGTTATTGAACCGGGTCCGGCGCCGCCAGTCCTGACATACCAAGGAGTAACACATGGGTACCATCATCCTGATCGTTCTGGTCTTGATCCTGATCGGCGCGCTGCCATCCTGGCCGCACAGCCGCAACTGGGGCTATGCCCCGAGCGGCTTCGCCGGCCTGATCGTGCTGGTCTTGCTGATCATGCTGCTGACAGGCAGGCTGTAATCAACACGGGGCGCCGCGGCGCCCCATTTTCATCATTCGAGGAGCACACCATGAAACGTACGATAGTTGGCGCCCTGCTGGCCGCCGCATGCTGCTACGGCGCCCAGGCGCAAGTCACCCCGCCCGAAGTGGCGGCCCATCAACGCTATGAATTGAGCCACGGCGAACCGGCCCGCTGGCAGCGCGACGACCGCACCGTGCAGGCGCAATTGCACACGCTGCGCAAGGAAATCGGCGCCGCGCTCAGCGAAGCGCGCGCGGCCTGCCGGCAAATGCCGTACGGCGAGCGCAAGGAATGCATGAAGGAAGCGCAAATGACGTACACGATGGACCTGGCCAATATTCGCCAATTGAACGCCGATGCGCACAACACGACGCGCACCGACTACGACACCAGCGGCCGTTGATCCGGCCGCTGACCCGGCAGCGACCTCGTCAGGCCGGCTGCACGACGCCCGGCGTCAATTCATGCAACACCAGCGGCGTATCGTCGCTGACGGCGGCCAGCCACCCGGCCGCCGCCAGCGCGCGCGTCGCATCCTGGTAACCCTGATCCCAGCGCCACGCGATCGATCCCTTTGAAAAATTGATGTCCTTGGCCGCCATGTGCCAGTCTCGCCCCGCGTACGGCAGGCGCACCACGTGCAAGGTCGTGCCGCAACCGAGCGCTTCCAGGTCGCGCGCATCCTGCGCATGCTTGTCCTGTTCCGGCAAGGCCGCGTACATCGCCAGCAATTTGTGCTGCAACTGGCGCATCGTCACGTAATCGTCGAGGTGGCGCTTCGAACGCGACGCGAACATCACATCCTTCTGGCGCGTCTGCACCTCGTCGAGCGAACCCGGTTCCGGGCCGTCGGCGCTCCACAAATCCACCATGAAGCACAGCGTGTTGGCCGACGAGCGGTCGTCGAGCACGGTTTCCAGCGGCGTGTTCGAATACAGTCCGCCATCCCAATACAATTCGCCGTCGATGCGCACCGGCGGAAAACCGGGCGGCAAGGCGCCGCTGGCGCGCACGTGGTCGGCGTGCAAGTCTCCGTTCAAGCTGTCGAAGCTGACCAGGCTGCCGCACTTGACCTTCAGGGCGTTGACCGTCAGGCGCATGCCGCCGGGCTCGTTCAGGTAATCGAAGTCGACCAGTTCCTCGAGCGTCGCGGCCAATTGCCCGGTCTCATAAAAGCTGGCCTGCTCGGGCGCCACCGGCATCCCCAGCGCGAACGGGTTGAACAGGCGCGGACTGAAAAAGCCCGGCACGCCACGCACGATGGTGTCCATCGTCTGCAGCCAGATATTGGAGCGACGCTGCGCGTCCGGCACACGCGCCATGTCGATGCTGTCACTGTGCGCGACGCGGTCCCAGAACTGTTTTAGACGAGAAAGGCGGTCCGGCTGCCGGTTGCCGGCCAGGATCGCCGCGTTGATCGCGCCGATCGACGTGCCTACCACCCAGTCTGGCGCCAGGTCGTGTTCATGCAGCGCGTGGTAGACGCCGGCCTGGTAGGCGCCGAGCGCGCCGCCGCCCTGCAATACCAGGACCACTCGCAGGCCGGCTGGATTCAATAGATTTACTGTAGTTGCCAAGATGTCTCCCGATGCATTGCAATGACGGTCGAAACCGCCGGTATACGCGAAAAAAAACGCTGCGCGAAGCAGCGTCTTCGGATCGCCGGCGCCTCGATGATGCGTTAGCGCTTGCGCCGCATCATCCAGGTGCCGCCGGCGGCGGCCAGCGCGCCGACGATCAGCGCCGGCTTGACCAGCCGCCGGCGCACGATGAAGGAACCGAGCGAGACGGCGTACGGCAACAGCTTCCTGAAATTGAAGGTGCTGATGCCGCCCGGTCCGAGCAGGGTGCCGAAACGCTGGTGCACGACGCCGATCGCATGGTCGATCGCGCCATGGATCATCGCATCAGGCCGCAGCGCCTGCGCCACATGCTTTTTCGCGTGCAGCACGCTGATGCGATACAGCTCGCCTTCCTTGAGCAACCTGTCCCTGGCCAGTGCCCGTTCTGCTTCTTTATTCATGGACTCTCCCCGGTTACAACAGCATGTCGCGGTCGGCCTTCAATTCGGCCATCGTCGTATGCAAGGTCAGCTTGTCCTGTTTCAGCAAGCCTTTCGCATACATGACCAACGCCACCAGCATGACGATGAACGCCCCCGTCATCAGCAACAGGATCTTCCAGCCCATCGCTTCCCAGGCCAGGTAGACGATGGTCACCGCGGCGAAGGCGACGGCGAACCAGCCGGCCACCACCGCCAGCGCGAACACCACCGACAGTTGCACCAGGTGGTTGCGCACTTCCGACAGTTCCAGGGCGGCCAGCTCGATGCGCGACAGCACCAGCCGCATGCTGTTCCTGGCCACCCCGGCCAGGGAGGTGATCAGGCCGGGAGCGGGATGCGTGGAATGTTCCATATCGGCTCCTGCCGGCGTGGATTATTTGCGGCCCAGGATGACGCCGACCAGCAGGCCGACGCCCGCCGCCACGGCGATCGAACGCCACGGGTTTTCCTTGACGTAGGCATCGGTCGACTGCGCCATTTCCTTGCCGGCCGCCAGCGCGCTCTGCTGCGCCTCATGGGCCTTGGCCAGTGCCGTGTCGAGCGCGCGCATGCCGCGCCCGCGCAACTCTTCGGCCTTTTCGCCCGTCAGCGCGGTGGCTGCCGTAAACAGCGCCTGCGCATCCTTGACCAGAGTTTTCACGTCGTTGTTCACGGTACTGATATTATTTTCCAGCATGATTTGCTCCTGTTATGGTGAATGGGTGAAAACTTTTTTACTGCGGTAACACTATGCCAGCAAGTCGCGCATATCGTCGGCGTGCTCTTCTTCCACCGCCATGATCTTGATGAGCAACTGGCGCGTGGTCGGGTCGCTTTCCCCGATCTGTTCGATCATCTGGCGATACGACTCGATGGCGACCCTTTCGGCGATCAGGTTGGCACGGATCATCGATTGCACGTCGCTGGACTCATCATACTCGGCATGGCTACGCGCGAGCAATGTTGCCGGATTAAAATCAGGTTCGCCATTCAACTGAATGATACGCTCAGCAAGCCAATCCGCGTGATCTTGTTCCTGTTGGGCATGTTCAAGGAATTCGGCCTTGACGCCGGCGTTCTGCCGGCCACTGACCGTGTAATAGTGGCGCTTGTAGCGCAGCACGCAGACCAGTTCGGTCGCCAGCGCGCCGTTCAGCATGGTGATGACCGCTTCGCGGTCGCCCTTGTAGCCGGCCGTGACGGGGCCGTCGGCCAGGTTGTGCGCGGCGGCGCGGATCGCCGCGGTATCGATACCGCTTGCTTGTGACACTGTGGATTCAGCCATGATCATTCCTTTATAAGTGGGTCAATGGCGCGCTGCGATCTGGCCGCCCGCTTCGGACAGCACGATTTCAACGCGGCGGTTCAATTGGCGGCTGCCGGCCGATTCGTTGCCGGCGACCGGATAGGCTTCGCCGTAACCGCGCGTGACGATGCGGTTGCCGGCGATGCCCATTTCCATCAAGACCGCGCGCACCGCTTCGGCGCGGCGTTGCGACAATTCCATGTTGTGCGCGCTGCTGCCGGTACTATCCGTAAAACCTTCGACCATGACGTTGCGTTCCGGATGCTGGGCCAGCACGTCGGCCAGCTTGCGCGCGGTGCGCACGCCGCCCTCGGTCAGGCGCGCCTGGTCGACATTGAACAGCACGTCGCCGAAGGTGATGACGAGGCCGCGTTCGGTCTGTTTCGCTTGCAGGTCGGCCAGTTGCGCGGCCAGCGCGGCGGCTTGCGCCTGCGCGTCGCGCGTGGCGGCATTCGCGTTCTCGGCCTGGCTGCGCGCCATGTCGGCCTGATCGCGCGCCATGTCAGCCTGCGCCTTGGACTGCTCGGCCTGCATGCGGGCCTGGTCGGCGGCGCGCTTGGCCTGTTCGGCTTCCATCGTGCGCGCATCGAGGCGGATCTGGTCGCGCTGGCGGCCGGAATTGGCGATCTCGGCTTCGGCGGCCTTTTGCTTGGCCACTTCCTGGGCAACGCCGATGCGCTGCTTGGCGAGGTAGGCCAGCTTGTCGATCTCGGCCAGGCTTTCCTTGCGCGCGGCCGCTTCATTGGCGCGGTCCAGCGCGGCCGTGGCCTGGCGCAATTCCATCTGCGCATAGGTCGCCACGGCCGGGTTGCTTTGCGCGGCCATGTAATCGCCGCGGGTCTGGTCGAGCAGGCTGGTGGTGGTCGGCACCGAGCTGCAGGCCGACAGGGCGATGGCCAGCGCGAGCATGGCAGGTTTAAAGATCATTTTTTTCATGATGTCGGCTCTCCGTTACTTGGTGGTGGTGGCGTTGGCGCGGTCGAGCTCTTCGCGCAACACGCGTATGCTTTGCTGCAATTCGTCGGCGGCGGCCGTGGCCTTGGCCGAACCCGCCTTGCTTTGCGCCAGGCGGGCATCGGCCTGCGCCTGGTTCGCCAGTTCGCTGGCCAGGCGGTAATCCTTGGCCGCCAGCGCCTGGTTGGCGCGCAACATCTTGTCGCGCGCCGCCATCATTTCGGCCGGCGCCAATTCGCCCGCGCCGGACGAACTGGCGCTTTCGACGGCCGCGCGCGACACGGCGACATCGGCCGTGGCCGGCGCCTTGTTGCTGGCACAGCCGGCCAGCAGGACGATTGCCAGGCCGCACAGGGCTTGGCTGGAATGCTTACTCAGAATGCCCATTCTTCTTCTCCTTGGATATGTGATCGGGTACAGCGGGTATAGACGTTATAGGCGCTTCGTCCACAGCCTTCAGTACGCTGCCGCACATAGGCTCGGGATTTGCCGCCGGGGCGCGGCGGCGCGCCGATGCACCGTGCGCGATCGCACATAAGGCAGCAAGGGCGTGGTGTAGGCTGTCAGCCATAGACATGCATTACTACACTGGAAACCGCCATGCCCCTGCCCCGACGCACCAAGATTGCCCTTGCCGCCGGCGGCGCGCTGATCGCCGTGCCGGCCGCCGCGCTGATCGTCCTGCTCCATTACGACTGGAACCGCGCGCGTCCCTGGCTCAACGACAAGGTCAGCGCCGCCATCGGCCGCCCGTTCGCGGTGCGCGGCAACCTGTCGCTGACCTGGGAAAAACAGTTGCTGGCCGAGCGCGACCGGCGCTGGCGCGATTACCTGCCGTGGCCACACCTGGTGGCGCGCGACGTCCACCTCGGCAACCCGCCGGCGATGATGGCCGCGCACGGCGCCGACGTGCCGCCCGAGATGGCCAGCGTCGGCGAATTTTCATTTTCGCTGAACCCGTTCGCGCTGCTGACCAAGCAGATCTCGATCCCGGTGCTGCGTTTCGAGACGCCGGCGGTACTGTTGCAACGCACCGGCGACGGCGCCAACAACTGGACCTTCGACAAGAAAGACAAAACCTCGCCGTGGCACCTGGACTTGCAGCGCATCGTGCTCAACAAGGGTAAGGTTCACTATCTCGACGCCGTCAGCAAGACTGACGCCAGCGCCGAGATCGACACGCTCGATGCCGATCCGACTTATGGCGTGTCGTGGAAACTGACAGGGAACTGGAACAATCAACCCTTGAGCGGGACCGGCAAGGCCGGCGCCGTGCTGTCGCTGCAGCAGCAGACCACGCCGTACCCGGTCGAAGCCGATGTCAACCTGGGCGGCGTGCATATCGCCCTGGCCGGCAGCGTGACGAAACCCACCGAACTGGCTGCGCTCGACATGCGTCTAAAAGTGTCGGGTCCCAGCATGGCGAGGCTGTATGCGCTGACCGGCATCGTGTTGCCGGAAACCCCGCCGTTCAGCACCGAGGGCCGGCTGACGGCAACCCTGGGTAAAGACCATGGCCATTACCTGTACGATAAATTCACCGGCAAGGTCGGTTCCAGCGACATCGCCGGCAAGCTCGATTACCAGCAAAAGCAGCCGCGCGGCTACCTGAGCGGCGCGATGCAGTCGCACTTGCTGCAATTCGCCGACCTCGGCCCGCTGGTCGGCGCCGATTCCAACGCGAGCAAGCAGGCGCGCGGCTTGCCGGCGGTGCAGCCGGGCGACAAGGTCTTGCCGGTGGAAACCTTCCGCACCGAGCGCTGGCGCAGCATCGATGCCGACGTCAGCTTCAAGGCCGACCGCATCGTGCGCGAAAAACAGCTGCCGATCAGCAATCTGACGACCGAATTTCACTTGAAGGATGGCGTGCTGACACTGACGCCGCTGAATTTCAACTGGGCCGGCGGCACGATGGCGTCGAACGTCAGGCTCGACGGCAGCGGCAAGTCCGGCAAGGATGCGATCCGCGCCGAACTCAAGGCCAGCGCGCGCCACGTCAAGCTGAAGGACCTGTTCCCGACGCTGGAAGGCTTGAAGGCCAGCGTCGGCGAAATCAATGGCGACGCCTCGCTCAGCGCGACCGGCAATTCGGTGGCGACCTTGCTGGCAGCGTCGAACGGCGAAATCAAGGCGCTGATCGATCAGGGCACGATCAGCAAGCTGCTGCTTGAACAGATGGGCCTGAACCTGGGCAACGTCGTGCTGACCAAGCTGATCGGAGACAAGCAGGTGCAACTGCATTGCCTGGCCGGCGACTTCGCGGTCAGCAACGGCCTGGCGCAAACCCGCCAGTTCGTCGTCGACACCGACGACGCCACCATCCACGTCGACGGCAGCGTCAACCTGGCCAGCGAACAATTGAACTTGACCTTGCGTCCAGACAGCAAGGGCTTGCGCATCATTTCGCTGCGCTCGCCGCTGTACTTGCGGGGCACGTTCAAGCATCCCGACATCAGCGTCGACAAGGGCGTGCTGGCCTTGAAGGCCGGCGGCGCCGTGGCGCTGGCGGTGCTGGCCGCGCCGGCCGCGGCGCTGCTGCCTTTGATCAATGCCGGTCCCGGCGAAAACAGCGAATGCGGCAAGCTGCTGGCCGCCGCGCGCGTCAAGCCGGTGGCGCCACCGCCGGGCCGCGCACTGCCGGCCAAGGCGCCGCCGCGCTGACGCGGCGCCCACACACGCGGTGGATTCAACGTGCGTTGGCGAACAGAACCTTTAAGGCACTATGCGTAAGCTTGACTTGTCGACGCCGCAATCCTCCAGGATTCCCCGGCGCCGCTTTAAGACAAGGAGTCATGCAATGAAAAGTCATACCTACCTCCCCGCCCTGCTCTCTGCGCTGATGCTGACCATTTCGGCCGGCTGCGCCTCGACCGCCACATCCGAGAGCACCGGCGAATACATCGACGATGCAGTGGTCACGACCAACGTCAAGGCGGCCATGGTGAACCAGCCGGAATTGAAAGCGTCCGAAATCAATGTGGAAACCTACAAGGGCGCGGTGCAGCTGAGCGGTTTCGTTTCATCGCAGGCTGAAATCGACAAGGCGGTAGCGGCGGCGCGCAGCATCACCGGCGTCAGAAGCGTCACCAATGACATGCGTTTGAAGTAGTACCAGCCATCAACCAACTCAGGAGAACATCATGAATGCCATCAAACATCTGGCCGCAATCGCCGCCATCCTTTCCCTCGGCGCCTGCGCCAACATGTCGTCGCAAGACAAGAGCACGGCGGTCGGCGCGGCCGTCGGCGGCGTGGCCGGCTCGGTGCTGACCGGCGGCAGCGCGGCAGGCGCGATCGGCGGCGCGGCAGTGGGCGGCGTGATCGGCAACCAGGTCAACAAGCCACCACGCTGAACCATGCAGACCCATAAAAAAACGGACCTTCGCGGTCCGTTTTTTTTACAGGAACACGTTGGCCATGCCGATGCTGCCGGTATCCTTGACCATCTCGTAGCAGCGGCACGACACCGCTTCCAGCCCGGCCGAATCGAGGATCTCGATATTGCCGCGACTATAGGTGATCAGTTTCTGGTTTTGCAGCGCGCTGGCGGCCTTGGTCACGCCGACGCGCCGCACGCCGAGCGCGTGCGCGAGGAATTCATGCGTCAGGTGGAATTTTTCCGATTGCAGCCTGTCCCGCGTGATCAGCAGAGAACGCGCCAGGCGCGCCTCGAGCACGTGAAAACGGCTGCAGACGGCGATCTGGATCGCCTGCGCCAGCAAGGTGTCGGTATACCGGTACAGCAGGCGCTGCAGCGATTCCATGCGGCTGAACTCGGAACAGAAATCGGCCGCATCGATGCGGCTGGTCAAACCGGCGCGCTGCACGACGGCGCGCACCTGCGCCAGTTCGTGACCGAGCGCGACCGACGCGCCTATCATGCCTTCCCGCCCGACCGAGCCCACTTCGAGCGTCATGCGCCCTTCGGCCACGGCCAGCAGCGAAATCAGGCTGTCGACCGGAAAATAGATATAGCGGATCGCCTGGCCCGGCTCGTACAGCACGTCGCCCACTTCGACCCGTACGGCATCGATCAGCGATGCCAGGTGCTGCATGTCGTCCTCGGGCAGACTGGCAAGCAGCCGGTTGCCCGTGCGCGGCGGCGCTGCGTTGCTGCTGTAGGCGGTATCGAAGGTTACATTCATGGGGACGGTCAATCTGGTTGGCATTTCTGCATCGTGAGATAGAGGTTAAAGGCAATAAAATTCCATGTATGTACGGTGACGCACGGAAGCACTGCTGCCGGTGGCGGAAAATCCATGCATCAGATTGTCCCTACCTTTATGGAAACCATCATGCAAACCTCCCCCTCCCCCAAACATTCGATTCACCCGCTGCTGCTGGTGGCCGCCATCGCCGTGATCCTGTTTTGCGGCATCGGCATCGCCGCCCTGATGGGCTGGCTGCCATCGTCGACCGGCGGCGGCACGCCGGCCAGCGCGCTGACCGCGTCCGACCAGCTGCTGTCGGCGCCGCCGTCGCAACTGGTGGCATCGTCGGCCAGGACGCCGGCGCAAGCGGCAGCGGTGACGCAGCAGTTCGCGCCGTCGGCACAGTCCTATGCGCCGACGGCCGAGAATTACGTCGAACCGGCACGCAACCAGGCGCAGCCTCATGAAACGGCGCACCGCGCCGACACCAGGCCGGCAATCTGCAAGCAATGCGGCGTCGTCGAAGCGATCCATGAAAACAGTACCCGCGCCCAGGGCAGCGGCGTGGGCGCGGTCGGCGGCGCCCTGCTCGGCGGCCTGCTCGGCAACCAGGTCGGCGGCGGCCACGGCCGCCAGCTGGCCACGGTGGCCGGCGCGGTCGGCGGCGCCGTGGTCGGCAACCAGGTCGAGGGCAATATGCGCGCCAGCCACAGCTACAGCATCGTCGTCCACATGAACGATGGCAGCCGCCGCACGCTGCACCAGAACAGCCAGCCGGGCTGGCGCGCGGGCGACCGCGTGCGCATCGTCAACGGCGCGCTGCGCAGCGACTAAACTGGTTTCGTGCAGGCCCCTGCACCAGCCCTGTGGTTCGCCACAGGGCTTTTTTTACGCAATGTGTGATGCCGAACAGAATGCCCGCCAGCGCGCCAACCACAATGGACAGACGCTGTAAGACAAGGCGGACCCGATATGCAAAGGGGAATCGACATGAGTAAGCTGATCTGGGGTTGGGCCATCCTCGCGGGCTTGTTGCTGGCAAGGCTGGGGTACAACGAAGTGGCCGCGGCGGAGACCGCATCGCCGGAATTCACGGCCACGCTGCTGCTGACAGGCGGTCTGCTGATCGGCCTGATCGGCGCCACCGGCCTGCTTGGCCTGCTGGGCTGGGTGCCCCGTCCGGGCCAAAAATAAGTCCATTGCAAATCGGCCAGTAATGTACGGCAACGTACAGATGGCAACGGGCGCCGGGCAGATAATGAAGTCCTGTACAGAAAATTCCATGTACCCGAAGAACCACAGAAGAGGACACTATCATGCTTTACACTATCGCCGTTGTACTCATCATTTTATGGCTGCTTGGCCTGGTCACTTCCTATACCATCGGCGGCTTCATCCACATCCTGCTGGTGGTAGCCGTCATCATGATCCTGCTGCGCCTGATCAGCGGACGAGGACTGTAGCGTCCGGCACGCGCAAGATGGCTGGAATGCCGCCAACTGGAGTATGCTGGCGGCTTCCGGACTCAGCGTGGAGTTGCCATGAAAGCTTGCCGTTTTATCCTGCTGGCCGCCACTTTGGCGGCCGTTTCCATTTCCACTTCGGCCCAGACCATGCGGCCCGGCCTGTGGGAAATGAATAACAAGGTCAAGTCCGGCGACAGCCAGATGGCCGCCGCGATGGCCGAGGCGCAAAAGCAGATGGCGAACATGCCGCCGGCGCAGCGCAAGATGATGGAAGAGATGATGGCGAAACAGGGTGTCGGCATGAGCCTGGGCAGCGACGGCGGCGTCAAGATCACCTATTGCATGACGCGCGAAATGGCCGAGCGCAAGGAATTGCCGACCGGCCAGCAAGGCGATTGCAAGACCAACAATACCCCGGTCGCCGGCGGCGTCAACGTCAGCTTTACCTGCAACAAGCCGCCGTCCAGCGGCAACGGGCAAGTGACCTTCCAGAGCGACACGGCCTACATGATGAACATGAACGTCAGCAGCAGCGCGCGCGGCAAGCCGGAAACGATCATGGTCGAAAGCAGCGGGCGCTGGCTCGGCGCCGACTGCGGCGCCAAGGGCAAGTAAGGGAATCAGAATGAATGGCGCAGGCCGATGTTGATGGCGCCGTTGCCGCGCCCGCCGTTGCTGGCGTTGCCGACCGTGTAGCCGGCGCCGTTGCGGTTGTGGATCTTGGCGATGGCGCCGTAGACGCTGGTGCGCTTCGACAGAGAATAAGTGACGCCGGCGGCGACCTGGTTCGCATCCTGGTTGGCCAGCGTGCGGTCATCCTTGTGGATATACGACACCATCCAGGTGGCCGCGCCCATCGGGATCGAAATGCCGGTGATGACATCCCGGCTGTCGGTCGACGGCGACGGCGGCACCAGCGCGCCGTAGGGATTGCTGATATCCCACGGCGTGCTGCCGAGGCCGCGGTTGATGCCGTAGGCGGCGTATATCGTGGCCGACCTGAAGTTCAGGTTGGCCGCGACCAGCGTATTGCGTGCGGAAAAATCGGCGCCCGGCACGGTGCCGTAGACGGCGAGCATGTCGCGCTTGCGCTGGTGCGCGATGCGCACATTGAACGGCCCGTTTTCATAGCCGATCGTGGCACCGTAGGCGCGGTTGTACTTGCTGCTGTACGGCGATTCGCCATAACTGTAGATCGCGCTGGCGCTCCAGCCGCGCAGCTTGGGCGTGGCGTACTTGACACTGTTGTCGTAGCGCCGCACCGTGTAGCCGGCCAGGTTGGTCGCGCTGCCGGCCAGGCCGCCGCGGAACGGGTCGGCCACGTCGATCAGCGTTTCATATTGCAGATTGTATTGGCGGCCCAGCGTCAGCGCTCCCCAGCGACTGTCGAGCCCGACATAAGCCTGGCGCCCGAACAGCCTGCCCTCGTCGGACATGCCGGTATCGGTCTGGAAACCCGCTTCCACCGTAAACACGGCGGCGAGCTTGTCGCCCAGCGCTTCGCGGCCCTGCAAGCCAAGGCGCGATTCGCTGGCGATGCCGCTGCTGATCCTGGTGCTGCAATTGGTCGCGCAACCGCTTTCGGCCACGACGCCGGCATCGACCACGCCGTAGACATTGATGGAAGATGGCGTTTGCGCAAGCACCGCGAGGGGACTTAACAGGAATAGCGCAAGGGTCGAGCGTCTCATGATCGTTCTCAAGGTTGGAAACTGCTGCCGATCGGCCCGGCCATGCCACCTTGCATGCTTACTGCTTAGCTTAGAGTCAGCTTATCCATTAGACCTGTGCCAATCTGTGCGGCTTCCCACTTAAGATCAAAAATTGTCATTTGATTGACATTCATCAGCAGCCCGCCGGCGTATAGTTGGACCATAAAAACCCACTATCTGAACAGGAAAGGCTACGGAGACCATGCTACACCCATCAGCCCAGGCACTGTACGAAAACAAGCGCCTCAGCGCGAGCGAAGCGCTGCAATTGGTGCGCGACGGCGATTGCGTGATCATTCCCACCTGCGCCGGCGAGCCGCCCACGCTGCTGGGGGAACTGTCGGCGCAGCGGCTGCGTTTCCACGATGTCAAGGTGACGCAATTGCTACCGATGCGCAAATACGCGTATGTCGACGATTGCGATACCGTCCATCATCTGCGCCACGTCGCGCTGTTTTTCAGCGCCCACTCGCGCGCGGCCGGCCAGTGCGGCACGGCCGATTACATTCCCGCCTATTTTTCCGAATTGCCCGGCCTGATCGAGCGTAACTACATCGCCACCGACGTCGTCATGACGATGGCCTCGCCGATGAACGAGCAAGGGTATTTTTCGCTGAGCCTGGCAGCCGACTACACGATGGCGGCGATCCGCAAGGCGCGCGCGGTGATCCTGGAAGTCAATCCCAACGTCCCGTTCGCCCACGGCCAGTGCCACGTCCACATTTCGCAAGTGACGGCCGTGGTGGAAAACGATGCGCCCGTGTTCGAAGTCGGCTTGCCGAAGGTGGGACCCGTGCAGGAAGCGATCGGCAAATACGTGGCGGAATTGATCGACGATGGCGCGACCTTGCAGATCGGTTACGGCGGCATCCCGGACGCGGTGGTGCAGCAACTGACGGGCAAGAACGACCTGGGCATCCATACCGAAATGATCGGCGACGGCATCCTGTCGCTGGTCGAAGCGGGCGCCGTGACGAACCGCCGCAAGAACCTGTTGCCGGGCAAGATGGTAGCCACCTTCGCGCTGGGCTCGAAACGCCTGTACCAGTTCATGCACCACAACCCGATGCTGGAAATCCACCCGGTCAATTGCACCAACGACCCGTACGCGGCCGGCCAGAACGACAACCTGGTCGCCATCAACGCCAGCCTGCAAGTGGATTTGCTCGGCCAGTGCGGTTCCGAAAGCATCGGCCACCTGCCCTATTCCGGCACCGGCGGCCAGGCCGACTTCGTGCGCGCGGCGAACCGCTCGCGCGGCGGCAAGTCCATCATCGTGCTGCCGTCGACGGCGAAGGAAGGATCGATTTCCCGCATCGCCGCGACGCTGTCGCCGGGCACCCATGTCACCACCGGCAAGAACGATGTCAATTACGTCGTGACCGAATACGGCGTGGCGCAATTGCGCGGAAAATCGGCGCGCCAGCGCGCCGAAGCGCTGATCGCCATCGCCCACCCCGACTTCCGCGCCGAACTGCGCCAGGCCGCCGCGAAAATCAGGATCTGCTGACCATTTCACCTGGGGGCCGCGCCGGCACCGGCGGCCCCATTGTACGCTGGCGTACATACCGGGAAGACGGGTTTCCCTATACTGGCCTTTTCACTGATGCGGCCAGTCCGTCTTTCCCGCATGTTAGAACATCTCGACTCCCTCTCCGCAGCGACCGACAGCATCGACCCGATGGTCGCGCTGGTCAACACGCTGCGCCCGAAACGTCCGGCCGACGCCGCGACGGCGATCGCCAATGTGCGCACGCTGACCCGCCTGCTGCAGGCCGACCCGCTGCACGCGCGCCAGTTGCGCGCCTATGCGCTGCGCCTGCTGGCCAGCCGCCGCCACTCCAGCCTGTACACGGAAATCGGCGTGCTGTCGAACGACGGCTTTTTTACTGAATTGAAACGCCGCATCGCCTACCGCATGCTGCCGCCCGCGCTGGGCGATGAATACCTGAGCGATGCGCTCGACCAGGTACTGTTCCTGGAAACGGATTACCTGTGGATCGGCGCCGTCCCGGCCGCCGACTGGCTGGCGCTGTTCGACGTCGTGCTCGACGCCGATGGCGCGCCGGACGCCGGACCGGGCGCGGACACGGTCCCGGGCGCATCCGGCAACCTGATGTTGCCCGGCATGCTGGAAGCGATCCGCACGCTGTCCTATCGCGTGGCGGCGATCGGGCTGGAACCGAAGCTGACCAATTTTCATACCGAAATCGAAATCTTCAATTCGCCGTTCACCGAGCAGAATCGCGAAGTCAACGCTTACCTGGACGGCTATGAACAGATGCTGGCCGGAGCAGCGGTCGACCTGGAAGACGCCAAGCATTTGCTCGTCATGCTCGACCAGTGCGACGCGGTGGTGGTCAAGATCCGCAAGAAGGCGCTGCTGCAAGGCACCAGCATCGCGCTGACGTACCTGCTGGTGACCTTGACGCAAAGCATAGACCGCCTGCGCAAGCTGCTGTTCCTGGTCGACGTCTCCGGCGAGCTGCCGAGCGCGCCGACGCTGGACTTGCATGCGGTGGCCGCCGTCACGACGCCGCCGCACCGTTCTCCGGCCAGTCCGGCCAGCCTGCGCCGCGCCGCCGCGGTGGCGCTGGCGCTGGAATTGATCGAGGCGCACAACAACAAGTACACGGTGCGCGATTTACTCGCCGACAATATCCACCTGCTCGCGCGCAACGTCACCGAAAACGCCAGCCGCACCGGCGAGCATTACGTGGCCGACAACCGGCGCGAACTGGGCCGCATGTTCCTGTCGTCGGCCGGCGCCGGCCTGGTGATCGGCTTCATGGCGCTATTCAAAATCCTGCTGTCTTACCTGCGCGCTGCGCCGCTGGTCGAAGCCTTCCTGTTCAGCATGAATTATTCGCTCGGCTTCATGTTCATCCATTTGCTGCATTTTACGGTGGCGACCAAGCAGCCGGCGATGACGGCGTCGCGCATCGCCGCCGGCCTGCAAAGCCGCGACGGCAAGCACCTCGACATCGACAGCCTGGCCGAGCTGGTCAACAAGGTATTCCGCACGCAAAACATGGCCGTCCTCGGCAACCTGGCCACCGCCATCCCGACCGCCTGGCTGATCGCCTTCGGCTGGAAGCAAGTCACCGGCGAACACCTGGTGTCGCCGGCCAAGGCCATGCACCTGCTGCACGATATCGACCCGATCGGCAGTCCGGCGCTGCTGTACGCGGCGATCGCCGGCGTCTGCCTGTTCCTGGCCGGCCTGATTTCCGGCTATTACGACAACCAGGCGCTGTACACGCGCTGGGCGCAGCGCATCGCGCAGCGGCGCGCGCTGGGACGCCTGATCGGCCAGCGCCGCCTCGACCGCCTCGGCCTGTACCTGGAAAACAACCTCGGCGGCCTGATGGGCAATTTTTATTTCGGCATCCTGCTTGGCACCATCGGCACGCTCGGTTTCCTGCTCGGCCTGCCGCTCGATATCCGCCACGTGACGTTCTCTTCTGCCAACTTCGCGACAGCCATGGTCGGACTCGATCACAATGTCAGTTGGCAACTGGTGTTGAAATCCGTTGCAGGTTTCCTGGCCATCGGCACGGTCAACCTGCTGGTCAGTTTCAGCCTGGCGCTGTGGGTGGCGTTGCGTTCGCGCCAGGTGCGTTTCCAGCATGGCTGGACCTTGCTGAAGACACTGGCCGGGCGTTTCCTGAGCGCGCCGCTCAGCTTTTTCATCGGCGCTCCGGATACGCCGGCCGCGTTACAACACGATTGACGAGGAAATCATGAAGATCACCGCCGCGCGCCGCTGGCTGGCATTTTTGCTGATGTGCTGGACCCTGGCCGCCTGCGCCGCGCTGCCGGAAGTGACGGTGGCCAGCGCCAGGGCCGAAGCCAGCGGCGCTCCCCCCGTGGTGAAAACGGCCGGCGGAGAATTGAGCGACAAGAACACGATGGCGCTGCTGAAAAAGCGCTGGGCCAAGGGCGCGCTCGACCTGACGCAGCAGGCCGCGCTGGAGGAAGCGGCGACCGGCGTGCCGCTGATCGCCGGCAACAAGGTGCAATTGCTGTTCGACGGCCCGCAAACGATGGCCGAGATGCTGAAGGCGATCGAAGGCGCCAAGAACAACATCAATTTCGAAACCTATATCTTCGACGAAGATGAACTGGGCTCGAAATTCGCCGACTTGCTGCTGGAAAAACAGAAACAGGGTGTCACCGTCAATATCCTGTACGACAGCGTC
This sequence comes from Pseudomonadota bacterium, assembly GCA_040389645.1. GTDB lineage: Bacteria > Pseudomonadota > Gammaproteobacteria > Burkholderiales > Burkholderiaceae_D > Rugamonas. Next base: position 241,914 of record JAZJZT010000052.1, read on the forward strand.
GGCACGCTCAGCGTGCCGCAAGCGTTTTTTGACCGCATGCGCGCCGGCGGCATCAAGCTTGTCGCCTTCAACCCGGTCAACCCGGCCAAGGTGCGCGGCAACGGCTGGAAGGTGAACAACCGCGACCACCGCAAGATCCTGATCGTCGACGGCAAGATCGCGTTCACGGGTGGCATCAACATCAGCGACACCTATTCGAAAAGTTCGCCGTTCCGCTCGAAATCCCGCCCGACCGATAAATCGCAGGTCGGCTGGCGAGATACGCACGTGAAAATCGAAGGCCCGGCCGTGGCCGCATTCCAGTGGCTGTTCATCAACAACTGGGCCGGCCAGGATGTCGACGACTTGCGCGACGCCGAGTATTTTCCGACCCCGGTGATCGCCGGCGACCGCGTCGTGCGCGTGCTCGGCAGCAGCCCCGGCGGCAAGTTCGAAATCTACAAGGCGTATCTGCTGGCGATGGGAGAAGCGAAAAAATCGATCCACATCACGATGGCGTATTTCGTGCCGGACCAGCAAACGATGGAAGCGCTGAAAGGCGCCGCAAAACGCGGCGTCGACGTGAAAATCGTGCTGCCGAGCGTGTCCGACAGCGGCCTGGTGTTCCACGCCGGGCGCGCCATGTACGATGAATTGCTGGAATCCGGCGTCAAGATCTATGAAATGAAACTGGCGGTATTGCACGCCAAGACGGCCGTCATCGACGGCGTCTGGTCCACCGTCGGCTCGACCAACCTCGACACGCGCAGCTTCATGCACAACAGCGAAGTGAGCGTGATCGTCATGGGAGACGCGTTCGGCGCCGAGATGGAACGCGCCTACCAGGAAGACCTGCGCAATTCCAAGGAAATCACGCTGGACGCCTGGCGCCACCGCGAATGGAGCAACCGCATGAAGGAATGGTCGGCGCGCTTCATGGATTACTGGCTGTAGTCTGCTGCCACACGTCGCCGCTGCGGCGGAACACTTCGGTGCCGGCCAGGATGAAATCCCTGGCTTCAGCCTGCCAGCTGTGGCGCTCGACCGTCAACTGCTCCGGTTCGACGCGAATGACATTGAAGGCATTGGTTTCGCCGCGCTGACGGGTCGACGTCGCCGTGCCGGCCTGCACCACCAGCGCCGCGTAGCCGTCGATCCGGTAGCGCTGCGCGCTGTTGCCGGCGTGGCTCGCATGCAGGTGGCCGGCCAACAATAAATCGACGCCGCAACGCGAAAAGGCTTCCATCGCCATCGGCGCGCGGTCGACCAGGTCATCCTCGTCGTAATGTTCGGGCAGATCGAAGGGGTGGTGCGTGACGACGATGCGCGTCAAGCCCTCGGGCAAGGCGGCGAAGCGCTGTTGCAGCAGGTCGATCTGTTCGCGGTTCACGCTGCCATCCTTGAACGTCAGCGAGCGCGCCGTGTTCAATCCCAGCACGACGATTTCGTCATCGGCATATTCGGGCGCCAGGTTGGCCGTGATATGGCGCCGGTACTTGACCAGCGGCGTCAAAAAACGCGCCGCCACGTTATACAGCGGGATATCGTGGTTGCCCGGCACCACGATCTGCGGCCCCGGCAAGGTGTCGAGCCAGGCGCGCGCCTCGATGAATTCGGCGCTGCGGGCGCGCTGCGTCAGGTCGCCCGATACAACGATCAAGTCCGGCCGCAACTGCTCGACGCGCGCGCGCAGCGGCGCCAGCAACGCCGCGTCGACGCGGCCGAAATGCAGGTCCGACAAGTGCACCAGTGTACGCATGACATTCTCCAGAATAAGCGGCCTAAGCCTGCGGCACGATCACCGTCAGCGCCCCCTGGCGCATGCGGTATTGCAGTGGCGACTGCATGACGGTGACTTCACCGTCGGTGGCCACGCGCAAGCGCGTATGGCGCGTCTCGATCGTCAGTTCGCGCACCAGCGCGACGTCGAAATCGCGCTGTGCCGCCAGCGTGCCGCACAGCGCGTGGAATGCCAGCCGCACCAGCCCAAGCCGGGTCGGGCGCTGCGCCACGTACAGGCTCAGCACGCCTGCGTCGAGCCGCTCGCGCGCGCCGATATTAAAACCTTCCATCACATATTCGTTGTTGCCGATGAAGACGAACGGCGTGCGGCGCGCGTGCGCCGCATCGTTGACCGTCAGGCGCACGCTGAGGAAGGGATAGCGCCGCAGCGCCGACAGCGCCGCCCAGCAAAACGCCGGCCACTTGCCGCGGCCGAGCCGGCGCTGCTGTTTTTCGCGGTCGCGCACGATGTCCGGATACAGGCCCAGGCTGGAATTGTTCAGGAAGATGCGGCCGTTGACCTCTCCCACGTCGACCAGGACTCGCCGGCCCTGCGCGATATTGGCGATGGCTTGGTCCAATTCGAGCGGGATCTTCAAATCCTTGGCGAAATGGTTCAGGGTGCCCATCGGCAGCACGCCGTATGCGACGCCGCTGCCGACCAGCACCGACGCGACCGCGTTGATGGTGCCGTCGCCGCCGCCGGCCACGACCAGTTGCGCACCATCCGCCAGCGCCTGTTTGGCCGCCGCGATCAATTCCTCTCCCCCGTGCGCCAGCGTGATGGAAGGGAGATAACCGTGCGCGGTGAATTTTTCCTGCAACTGCTGCGACAGGTCGGCGCAGTAACCGGCGCCGGCGCCGGCGTTGACGATCACGGTCAATGGAATCAAGAAGGTGCTCCTTTCAGGGCGCGCCGACGGCGCAGGGTGGAACAGGCGGTGATGCAGACGGCCAGCCAGCCGCCGCTTTCCAGTACGGCCGCCAACACGTCGCTCGGATAATGCACGCCCAGGTAGACGCGGCTGAAACCGACCAGCGCCACCATCGAGACGGCGCCGGTCACCAGCGCCACACGCAGGCGACGGCTGCGCAGCGTCATCACGCAATACGCGGCCAATAAACCGTAGAACAGCGTGGCGGCCGCCGTGTGGCCACTCGGAAAACTGTAAGTCTGCAAGGTCAGCAGCGGCGTCTCGAACACCGGGCGCGCGCGCTGGTAGACATACTTCAGCAACACATTGATCAGCATGCCGCCGGGCACGGCAACGGCCAGCGCCAGCAGCCAGTACAGCGCGCGGCGCCGGATAAAATACCCGGCCAGCAGCAGCGACAGTACGACCATGCCGGCCAGGCTGTGCAAGTTGGTAATGGCCAGCATGCAGGTCGTCAGCGCCGGCACCGCGTGCAAGTGCAGCCATTGCGATACCTGGACGTCGAACACGGTCAGCCCGGTCTGCTCCATGACCGCTTCCGCGATTTCGCCGAAAGCCAGGGCGGCGGCGATCATCAGCGCCACGCCGACAGTCAGGTGCAGGCCGAATTCGCCGCCCGGCGTCAATCTCGCCTCGATGAAGCGCAGCGGCGCCGAACTTGCCCATCGTCGTTCCACAATAAAACCTCCCGCCATCCGATGCCGCCATCTTAGCCTGCGCCGGGCGCCAGCGTCGGTGTGGCGGCGCACATCCGTGCCGGAACACGGATTATCAAAAACAACTGATTTTTTATACAGTACTGTGTTTTTGAACAGTTATTATGCTACAGTGATGTCTCGTTCAACACTTCCCTCTCAAAAGGAAATGGTCATGCCAACATTGAATAACGGTCTCGGTTCCCGTTTCGGCCTCGAATATGCGCCGACATCCTTCCTGGTCCGCATGGGCAAGCGTGAAATGTTGGTATGCCGCGATTTCCGCAAGCGCTTCTACGCGGTCAATCCTGTGATCGAATGCGATACCGGCGTGCAGGCCGGCCACCTGGAAGTGTTGCTGCTGCGCCGCTGGCTGCTGATCCTGTCGAAGGCGCATCACTAAGCATTAAAGGAAGCTACATTTTCTGGTATTGCGTGCGCAGGAAATCGCGCAAGCTCAGCACCGTCGGCGTCACTTGCGAACGGTGCATGCAGACCAGGTGCAATGGTGTCGGTTCGCCGGCGATGTCGGGCAACAGCAGTTGCAGGCGCCCGCTGCGCAAGTCGTCGGCCAGATCCAGCCGGGATTTATAGGCGATGCCGAGGCCGGCCACGGCCCAGCGCCGCACCAGGTCGGCGTCGTCGGCGCAGCGGTTGCCGCCGACGCTGACGGTGACCGGCCCATCGCTACCGGCCGGATAAAATGTCCAGCGTTCGTGGATCACGTCGTCGAGCGCGAAACGCAGGCAATTGTGGCGCTGTAAATCGGACAGCGCCGCCAGCGGGCCGTGTTTGCGGAGATAGTCGGGCGCGGCGACCAGCACGCGCCGGTTGTCCGGCGCGATCGGCATCGCGACCAGGCTCGAATCTTCCTGGATGCCGTAGCGGATCGCCAGGTCGACCGGCTGGCGGTACAGGTCGGCCTGGCGGTCGCTGATGCTGAGCTGGTACTGGACGGCCGGGTATTGAGCCTGGAACGCGTCGAGCCACGGCAACAGCACGTTGCGCCCGAGATCGGACGGCATCGCGATTTTCAAGGTGCCGCCCGGCGTTTCCTTGCCCTGGATTAGCGCGGCGTGCCCCTCCTTCAGCAGCCGCAGCGCTTCGCGCGCATGCACCAGGTAATGCTCCCCCTCTTCCGTCAGGCGCAGCGAGCGCGTGGTGCGCGCGAACAGGCGCAAACCCAGCGTCTTTTCCAGGCGTTTCAGTGCCGCGCTGGCCAGCGCCGGCGAAATTTCCAGCGCGCGCGCCGCCGCCGACAGGCTGCCGCGGTCGGCCGTGCAAATAAACAGCGTCAAATCGTCCAGGCGCAGCAATTTTCGCGATTCCTTTGAAAGTGTTTCGCCATCAGCCTTCTTTTTCTTGCTGGCGAAATAAATGATGATACTCCCCATCGCCAATCACAAGGAATCACACCATGAAAGCAGTTGCCTACCACGCCTCTCACCCGATCGACCATGCCGATGCGCTGGTTGATATTGAATTACCCGCGCCGCAAGCGGCCGGGCGCGACTTGCTGGTCGAAGTGCGCGCCATCTCCGTCAACCCGGTCGACACCAAGATCCGCCGCAATGTCGCGCCGGCCGACGGCCAGCCGAAAGTGCTCGGATGGGATGCGGCCGGCGTGGTGCGCGCGGTCGGTCCCGACGTGACCCTGTTCAAGCCGGGCGACGAAGTCTGGTACGCCGGTTCGCTGACGCGCGCCGGCACCAACAGCGAATTGCACCTGGTCGATGAACGCATCGTCGGCCACAAACCGGCCAGGCTCGATTTCGGCCAGGCGGCGGCGCTGCCGCTGACGGCGATCACGGCCTGGGAATTGCTGTTCGAGCGGCTTGGAGCGAGCCGCGACAAGGGGATTCATGGTAAATCGCTGCTGGTGATCGGCGCGGCCGGCGGGGTCGGCTCGATCCTGGTGCAACTGGCGCGCCAGTTGACCGGGCTGACGGTGATCAGCACCGCGTCGCGCCCGGACACGGCGGCCTGGGTGCGCGAACTGGGCGCGCACCACGTGCTCGACCACGGCAAGCCGCTGCACGAGGAAATCGCCCGCCTCGGCCTGCCGCCCGTCGACTACGTGGCGGCGCTGAACCAGACCGGTGAACACTTCGCCGCCATCGCGGAATTGATCGCGCCGCAAGGCAAGCTGGCGCTGATCGACGATCCGGACAACCTGGACGTGCGCCTGCTCAAGAAAAAGAGCGTGTCGCTGCACTGGGAATTCATGTTTACGCGCTCGATGTTCGAGACGGCGGACATGCAGCAACAGCACGCGCTGCTGAACGACGTGGCGCAACTGGTCGACAGTGGTGTATTAAAAACCACGCTGGGCGAACGCTACGGCGCCATCAACGCGGCCAATCTGAAACGCGCCCACGCGCTGATCGAAAGCAATCGCGCAATGGGCAAGATCGTGCTGGAAAGATTTGAATAATCATTAAACGGGTTCGTGCCCGGCCGCCTGCATCTGGCGCAGCAGCGCCAGCGCGCGCCGGTCGTGCGCGGCCAGCGCGACCTGCAAGACGCAGGCGGTTTCATAAGATTCGGTCAACAGTTGAACGAAGCGCGCCTGCAGCCGCGCCAGCCGGGCAGATTTATAACCGGCCTGGCTGAACAGCTCGCTCACTTCGAGGCAGATGGCGCGCAAGTCGCGCAGCGTGCGCTTGGTCACTTCGATATCGTTGCGCATGCCCAGGCTGACATCGATCAATTCGGTTTGCGCTTCGGGCCGTGCCGACAAGGCTTGCACCGACGCCAGCCAGGCTTTGATGCGCTCGGCGATGCGCTGGACGCGGCCGATTTTCGCTTCCATCGTCATACAGTAATGCAGGCCAAGCAGGCTGCACGGCAGGCGGGCCAGGAAGGCGGGAATGCCGGCGGCGCGCAATTGCCCTTCCAGTTTTTTCAGTCTCAGCAGCATCGCTTCGATGCTCGCGTTTACGGGATGCGCACGCATGATGGCAGCCTCCGAAAAACGGCGGCACAGGGTGCACCGCGCAATTTTCCCAGTATAACGACGCCATGGCAACGCGGCGCCCGCTCCCGTTTGATCCAGCTTAAGGCCGATGCAACAGGCCGTCCTCGTGAAAAAATACTTATAAACAACAGCATCCTCGTATTCAAAAAGGATTCAGCCTAAAATCAAGCAGCCGGCCAATTTACAAGACCACATAGGGGATGCACCGTGACTATCCATTCAACGCTCGACCGGCTACTGCTATGGCAGAAATTCATCATCCTGAGCGTGATCGCGCTGCTGCTGACCAGCATTCCCACCGCGTTCTACCTGCGCGAAGCCGACAAGACGCTGTCAGCATCGCTGGCCGAACAGCGCGGCTTGCCGCCCACCGCCGCCATCCTGAAGGTGATCCAGACGACCCAGCAGCACCGCGGACTGGCCGCGCTGGCGCTGGGAGGCGTCGCAGGTTCCGACGAGAAACGCGAAGCAAAACAGCGCGAAGCGGATCTCGCTTATGAAAAGATGGATGCCATCGTGCGCGGCTTCCACAACCCGGCCATCGAACAAGCTTGGGCCGTGCCGAAACGCGAATGGGAAACCTTGCGCAGCCAGGTCGCCAGCCGCGCCATCGGCGTGCCGGAAAGCTATGCCGCCCATACCGCGCTGATCCCGAAACTGTTGATCGTCAACGACCTGACTGCCGACCTGTTCGGCCTGAGCCTGGACCCCGACATCGACAGCTACCAGTTGATCCAGTCGATGTACTACCAGTTGCCCTATCTGACCGAAGAAACCGGCAAGATGCGCGCCAAGGGCGCCGGCCTGCTGGCCAAGCAGGAAGCGGGCATCGAAGACCGGCTGGCGCTGGCGGCGATCGTCGCCCGCGTCAACGACCGCCTGACGCAGACCGGCGCCGCCTTCAACAAGGCGATGCTGGTCAATCCGTCGCTCAAGGATAAACTCGGCGGACAGTGGCAGCAGGCGCAGGAACAGGCGCAAAAGGTGATGCAGCTGGCGAACGAACATATCGTCAAGGCCGAGACGCTGAATTACTCGGGCGTCGATTACGTCGCCGCCACCACGCAAGCGATCGACGCGCAATTTGCCGTCAACCAGGCCGCCAGCAAGCAGCTGGAAACCATGCTGGCAAGCAAGATCGACGACCTGCGCGCGACGCGCGCGATCATGATCGCGACGATGCTGGGCCTGATCCTGCTGGCCGGGCTGATCGCGCGCCTGATCGCGCGCTCGGTCAGCCGTCCGCTGTCGGACGCGATCGGGATTTCCAGACGCATCGCGCAAGGCGACCTGACGGCGCACTTCAATCTCGACGGGCGCAGCGAGACGGCGCAACTGATGCGCGCATTGAAAGAAATGAACGATAGCCTGGTCGTCATCGTCGGCAGCGTGCGCGGCAGCATCGATACCATCGGCCACGCGTCGAACGATATCGCCAGCGGCAATGCCGACCTGTCCTCGCGCACCGAATCGCAGGCATCGAGCCTGGAGCAGACCGCCGCGTCGATGGAACAGATCACGTCCACCGTGCGCCAGAGCGCAGACAATGCGCGCCAGGCCGACGAACTGGTGAACAATGCGTCGTCGGTGGCCAGCAAGGGTGGCCAGGTGGTGGCGCAGGTGGTGCGGACGATGGGCGCGATCAACGACAGTTCGCGCAAGATCGTCGACATCATCGGCGTGATCGACGGCATCGCCTTCCAGACCAACATCCTGGCCCTGAACGCGGCCGTGGAAGCGGCCCGCGCGGGCGAGCAGGGCCGCGGCTTCGCCGTGGTGGCGGCCGAGGTGCGCAACCTGGCCCAGCGTTCGGCCGGCGCCGCCAAGGAAATCAAGGAACTGATCGGCGATTCGGTGGACAAGGTCGATGCCGGCAGCAAGCTGGTGGACGAGGCCGGCCAGACCATGGACCTGATCGTGACCTCGATCAAGCAGGTGGCCGACATCATGGGCGAAATCACGGCCGCCACCCAGGAGCAGAGCAACGGCATCGAGGAAGTGAACCAGGCCATCACCCAGATGGACGAAATGACGCAGCAGAACGCGGCCCTGGTGGAACAGGCCGCGGCGGCGGCCGAGAGCATGCAGGAACAGGCCCACAAGCTGGCCGAAGCGGTCAGCATCTTCAAGCTGTCGCACGACGAGCAGAGCCGCCGTCCGGCACCGCCGGTGCGTCCGGCCGCGCCGGCCGTGGCTGCGCCGCGTCCGGTGCCGGTGCGGGCCGTGACGGCCCGTCCGGCCACGCCCAAGAAGCTGGCCGCCGCGGCGCCCGGCGACGACTGGGAAGAGTTTTAAGCAAGCGTAGCAAGCCAGGCATTGTTGCAGGATAGAGTGAAGGGTAAGACAAATGCCGCATAGTAAAGACACCGTCAAGGAGTTTGATTTCAACGCCAAGGACTTTGAACGGGTCCGCGGCCTGATCTACAAACGGGCCGGCATCTCGCTGGCCGACAGCAAGCAGGAGATGGTGTACAGCCGGCTGGCGCGGCGTTTGCGCGCCACCGGCATCGGCAGTTTCGGCAAGTACCTGGACGACCTGGAAGCGGGTCGCCTGGGCGAGGAATGGGAAGCGTTCACCAATGCGCTGACTACCAACCTGACGTCGTTCTTCCGCGAGGCCCACCACTTTCCGCTGCTGGCCGAGCATGTGAAGCACCTGCAGGGGCCGATCACCATCTGGTGCTCGGCCAGTTCCACCGGCGAGGAACCGTATTCGATCGCCATGACCATGTGCGAGGCGTTCAACACGCTCACGCCGCCGTGCCAGATCATCGCCACCGACATCGACACCAACGTGCTGGCCACGGGCGCCAACGGCGTCTACACCATGGACCGGATCGAGAAGATGTCGCCCGAGCGCCAGCGCCGCTTTTTCCTGAAAGGCAAGGGCGAGCGCGAGGGCCTGGTGCGGGTGCGGCCCGAGCTGCGCCAGATGATCACCTTCAAGCAGCTCAACCTGCTGGCCGACAGCTGGCCGATCAGCGGGCCGTTCGACGTCATCTTCTGCCGTAACGTGATGATTTACTTCGACAAGGCGACCCAGCGCAAGATCCTGTCGCGCTTCGTGCCGCTGATGAAGCCCAATGCCCTGCTGTTCGCGGGCCACTCGGAGAACTTCCTCTACGTGTCGGATTCCCTGAAACTGCGCGGCAAGACGGTGTACGAGCTCGAAGGCCAGCACCAGGGCGCCGTGCAGAGGCTCGCGTCGCAACGCACATGAGAATAGAACATGGACCTCGAACAATTTGCCACCAACGTCTACTACGATAGAACGTTCGACTGCGACGCCGCCAAGATCCTGCCGGGCGAGTACTACTACACCAACAAGGACATGCTGATCGTCACCGTGCTCGGTTCGTGCGTGTCGGCCTGCATCCGCGACCGTACCACGGGCCTGGGCGGCATGAACCACTTCATGCTGCCCGACGGCGGCGGCGACGGCAGCCCCGTGTCGGCCTCGGCCCGCTACGGCACCTACGCCATGGAAGTGCTGATCAACGACCTGCTCAAGGCCGGCGCCCGGCGCGAGAACCTGGAAGCGAAAGTGTTCGGCGGCGGCGCCGTGCTCAAGGGCTTCACCGCCATCAATGTGGGCGAGCGTAACGCCGCCTTCGTGCTCAACTTCCTCAAGGTCGAGCGCATCCGCGTGGTGGCCGAGGACTTGAACGACATCCACCCGCGCAAGGTGTATTTCTTCCC
>JAZJZT010000053.1:0-41073 GCA_040389645.1 Pseudomonadota bacterium
TCTTCGGGCGGTTAGTTCAGCTGGTTAGAATACTTGGTCGACATCCAAGGGGTCGCAGATTCGAATTCTGCACCGCCCACCAGAACATGTAGTATGATTTAAAAAGCAAGATCACGGGCGGTTAGTTCAGCTGGTTAGAATACTTGGTCGACATCCAAGGGGTCGCAGATTCGAATTCTGCACCGCCCACCAGTTATTATGTAAGAGCGAGAAAGGCAAAACCGGTTATGACACCGCGAACTACTACCGAAGTTGGTATGTGACGCTAGTCGAACGGCTTTCTTTTGCTTGTCAAATCGAAGAAAACGCGGCTAGCCCGCGTTTTTTTTCGTCCGCGATTCTAACATTTTTATTTCAACAATATTTACCAGGCGCCCGCGCCGATTGGAGAGCATGATGGTTGCAGTCCGACTTCCCGATGGTTCCGTACGCGAGTTCGACGGCCCAGTCACCGTGGCCCAGGTGGCCGCCAACATCGGCGCCGGCCTGGCCAAGGCGGCATTGGCCGGCAAGGTCGACGGCAAGCTGGTCGATACGTCCTTCCTGATCGAAAAGGATTCGGAACTCGGCATCGTCACCGACAAGGATGCCGATGGCCTGGAAGTAATCCGCCATTCGACCGCCCACCTGCTGGCGCACGCCGTCAAGGAATTGTTCCCCGATGCGCAGGTGACGATCGGCCCGGTCATCGAGAACGGTTTTTATTACGATTTCTCGTACAAGCGCCCGTTCACGCCGGACGACCTGGTGGCGATCGAAAAGAAGATGGCGGAACTGGCCAAGAAGGATGAGCAGGTCACGCGCAAGGTCTTGCCGCGCGACGAAGCCGTCGCCTATTTCAAGTCGATCGGCGAAGCATACAAGGCCGAGATCATCGCATCGATCCCGGCCGATCAGGACGTTTCCCTGTACAGCGAAGGCAGCTTTACGGACCTGTGCCGCGGCCCGCACGTGCCGTCGACCGGCAAACTGAAAGTGTTCAAATTGATGAAGCTGGCCGGCGCTTATTGGCGCGGCGATTCGAAAAATGAAATGCTGCAGCGTGTCTATGGCACCGCCTGGGCGAAAAAGGAAGACCAGGAGCAATACCTGCACATGCTGGAAGAGGCGGAAAAGCGCGACCACCGCAAACTCGGCAAGCAGCTCGACTTCTTCCACTTCCAGGATGAGGCGCCGGGCCTCGTGTTCTGGCATCCGAAGGGCTGGACCATCTGGCAGCAGGTCGAGCAATACATGCGCAACAAGTACCAGGTCAACGGTTACCAAGAGGTAAAAGCGCCGCAAATTCTCGATAGCAGCCTGTGGGGCAAGACCGGCCACTGGGAAAACTATCGCGAAAACATGTTCGTCACCGAGTCGGAAAACCGCTCGTATGCATTGAAGCCGATGAATTGCCCGGGCCACGTGCAAATCTTTAACAGCAATATGCGCAGCTACCGCGACTTGCCGCTGCGCTACGGCGAATTCGGCCAGTGCCACCGCAACGAGCCGTCCGGCGCGCTGCACGGCATCATGCGCGTGCGCGGCTTTACGCAGGACGATGGCCACATCTTCTGCACCGACGAGCAGATCGAGCCGGAAGTGGTGGCTTTCCACCAGCAGGCGATGGAAGTGTATGCCGATTTCCATTTCTCGAACATCGAGGTGAAACTGGCGCTGCGCCCGGACAACCGCATCGGTACCGATGAAGTGTGGGACAAGGCGGAGGAGGCGCTGCGCTCGGGCTTGCGCGCCTGCGGCGTGACGTGGGCGGAATTGCCGGGTGAGGGTGCCTTCTATGGCCCGAAAATCGAATACCACCTGAAGGATTCGCTGGGACGTCCATGGCAGGTCGGCACCATGCAGGTCGACTTCTTCATGCCCGAGCGCCTCGGCGCCGAGTACGTCGCGGCCGACAACAGCCGGCAAGTGCCGGTCATGCTGCACCGCGCGATCGTCGGTTCGCTCGAGCGTTTCATCGGCATCCTGATCGAAAACTACGCCGGCGCGCTGCCGATGTGGCTGGCGCCGGTGCAAGTGTCGGTGCTCAATATTTCGGACGCGCAAGCCGAATATGCGCAAGATGTGTCGGCAAAACTGCGCAAACTGGGCTTCCGCGTGAACACGGATTTGCGCAACGAGAAGATTACGTATAAAATACGCGAACATTCCGTCCAAAAACTGCCTTACATCCTTGTAATCGGCGATAAAGAGCGGGATGCCAACACCGTAGCCGTGCGGGCGCGTGGGAATGTCGATCTGGGTGTAATGTCCGTCGACGCCCTGGTTGAGCGACTCCAACAGGATGTCCTCACCAAAGCCTGATCGAGGAAACTCGCATACCGGCTGTTTAATAGATTTTTAAAGGAAACTACAATAGCTACTGACAAGTCGCATCGCATCAATGGCGAAATCACCGCACCGGAAATGCGTTTATCCGGTGTGGAAAACGAACCGCTCGGTATCGTGAGCCTGGCCGAAGCCTTCCGCCTGGCGGAAGAAGCGAACGTCGATCTGGTGGAAATCGCGCCAACCGCGGTCCCGCCAGTCTGCCGTCTGATGGACTACGGCAAGTTCAAGTATTCGGAGCAGAAAAAGGCCCACGAAGCGAAATTGAAGCAAAAGATCATCTCCGTGAAGGAAGTAAAATTCCGCCCGGGGACTGACGATGGCGATTACAATATCAAGTTGCGCAACCTGATCAAGTTTCTTGATGAGGGTGACAAGACCAAGATCACGCTGCGCTTCCGCGGCCGTGAGATGGCGCACCAGGATATCGGTTTCCGTATGCTCGAACGTCTGAAGGCCGACCTGGAGCCGTATGGCCAGGTCGAGCAATTCCCGAAGATGGAAGGCCGCCAGATGATCATGGTACTGGCGCCGAAGAAGAAAAAATAAAAATTTGCAGGGCAGGTTTCCTCCGGGAGGCCTGTCCGCAACATGTAGCGGCCCAGCTGCCGCTGCATTAACAAGTGAAAGCAGGCCTCTAAGCGCGACGTAGTGTTGCCACCTGCAATCCTGTTACTTTGGAGCTGTCCGTAAGAGGACAGATGTGTTATGCCAAAAATGAAGACCAAAAGCTCCGCGAAGAAGCGTTTTCGCGTGCGTCCAGGTGGTACTGTGAAATCGGGCATGGCGTTCAAACGCCACATCCTGACCAAGAAAACCACCAAAAACAAACGTCAATTGCGCGGTACCCGCAACATCAATGCGTCGGACGTCACGTCCGTGTTGCGCATGATGCCGACTGCTTAATCTCACACTAAGGAGTTACTATGCCTAGAGTAAAACGTGGGGTTACAGCTCGTGCCCGTCATAAGAAAGTCCTGAATCTTGCCAAAGGCTACCGCGGTCGCCGCAGCAAGGTTTATCGTATCGCCAAGCAGGCGGTCATGCGCGCAGGCCAGTACGCCTACCGCGATCGCCGCAACAAGAAGCGCGTCTTCCGCCGCTTGTGGATCGCCCGTATCAACGCCGCTTCGCGTGAGCATGGCGTGACGTACAGCGTGTTCATGAACGGTCTGAAAAAGGCCGCTATCGAACTGGACCGTAAGGTTCTGGCCGATATGGCTGTGATGGACAAGCCGGCCTTCGCCGCGATTGTCAACGCAGTTAAAGCAAAAATCGCTGCCTAATAGCGCGATGGTTGTTCAGCGCCACCTGCAAGGTGGCGCCAGAGAGCGGGGCAAGGTGTGAACCTGGGCCCCGTTTTTGATTTTCACGACAGGAATACTGCTTGATGAACTCCCTGGAACAACTCGTTGTCTCGGCACAGGCTGATTTTATCGCCGCCGCGGACGCTGCCGCACTTGAAAACGCCAAAGCCAAATACCTGGGCAAGACTGGCCAGGTCACTGAATTGATGAAGGGCCTGGGCAAGCTCGACCCGGATGCGCGCAAGGCGCAGGGCGCGCTGATCAACGCCACCAAGGTGCAGATCGAGGACGCGCTGACGGCGCGCCGTGACGCCCTGGCCGACGCGCAATTGCAAACCCGCCTGAACGCCGAGGCGATCGACGTTTCTCTGCCGGGACGCGGCCGCGCTGGCGGCGGCCTGCACCCGGTGATGCGCACCTGGGAACGGGTCGAGGAAATCTTCCGCTCGATCGGCTTCGACGTGGCCGGCGGCCCCGAGATCGAAACCGACTGGACCAATTTTACGGCATTGAACAGCCCGGAAAACCACCCGGCCCGCTCGATGCAGGACACGTTTTATATCGACGGCCAGGACAGCACCGGTAAACCGCTGCTGCTGCGCACGCATACGAGTCCGATGCAGGTGCGCTACGCGCGCACCCATACGCCGCCGATCAAGGTCATCGCGCCGGGCCGCACTTACCGCGTCGACAGCGACGCGACCCATTCCCCGATGTTCCACCAGGTCGAGGGATTGTGGATCGCCGAAGACATCAGCTTCGCCGACCTGAAGGGCGTCTACCTGAACTTCGTCAAGGCCTTCTTCGAGACCGACGATTTGCAGGTGCGTTTCCGCCCCTCGTATTTCCCGTTTACGGAACCGTCGGCCGAGATCGACATCGCCTTCGGCAGCGGCCCATTGAAAGGGCGCTGGCTCGAAGTGTCCGGCTCGGGCCAGGTGCACCCGACCGTGGTGCGCAATTTCGGCCTCGATCCGGAAAAATTCATCGGCTTCGCGTTCGGCTCCGGCCTCGAGCGCCTGGCGATGCTGCGCTACGGCATCAACGACCTGCGCCTGTTCTACGAAGGCGACCTGCGCTTCCTGAAACAGTTCAACTGATAGCTCGCTGTCACTCCGGCATGCCGGGGCGGCACGCGGGAAAGGCATGCCTTTCCCCTGCGCGGCGGTCCGGCGATCCGGCGCGGCAACGTGCCGTACTGCGATAATTTGAAAGCTCACTATGCAATTTTCCGAAAACTGGCTCCGTACCCTGGTCGATCCGCAAATGACGTCGGATGAACTGGCGCATCTGCTGACCATGTCCGGCCTGGAAGTCGAAGAAGTCGAACCGGTCGCGCCGGCGTTTTCCAACGTCGTCGTCGGCCACGTGCGCGAAGTCGTCCGGCACCCGAACGCCGACCGCCTGAACGTTTGCCAGGTCGACGTCGGCACCGGCACGCTGCTCAATATCGTCTGCGGCGCGCCGAATGTGCGCACCGGCCTGAAAGTCGTCTGCGCGATGGCCGGCGCCGTGCTGCCGCCGGGCGCCGACGGCAAGCCGTTCGAAATCAAGGTCGGGCAATTGCGCGGCGTCGAATCGCAGGGCATGCTGTGCTCGGCGAAGGAATTGAAATTGTCGGAAGAGGGTTCTGGCCTGCTGGAATTGCCCGACGATGCGCCGACCGGCCAGAATTTCCGCGATTACTATGCGCTCAACGATCTGAAATTTACGATCAAGCTGACGCCGAACAAGGCCGACTGCCTGTCCGTGCTCGGCGTGGCGCGCGAAGTGTCGGCGCTGACCGGCGTGGCGCTGCACCTGCCGCAATGGCGCGCGGTGCCCGTCAGCAGCGATGAAGTGTTGCCGGTCAAGGTCTCGGCGCCCGACCTGTGCGGCCGTTTCTCGGGCCGCGTCATCCGCGGCCTGAACGCGAAAGCGGCCACGCCGGACTGGATCAAACAGCGCCTCGAGCGCAGCGGCCAGCGTCCGCTGTCGGCCCTGGTCGATATTTCCAATTACGTCATGCTCGAACTGGGCCGTCCGTCGCACGTGTTCGACCTGTCCAAGATCCATGGCGGCCTCGATGTGCGCTGGGGCAAGGCCGGCGAATCGTTAAAACTGTTGAACGGCAATACCATCGCCATCGACGACTGGGTCGGCGTCATCGCCGACGATCAGGAAATCGAATCGCTGGCCGGCATCATGGGCGGCGACGCGACCGCCGTCTCGCTCGACACCGACGCGATCTACCTGGAAGCGGCGTTCTGGTGGCCGAGTGCGATCCAGGGCCGCGCCCGCAAGTACAATTTTTCGACCGACGCGGCGCACCGCTTCGAGCGCGGCGTCGATTACGCCACCACCGTCGAGCACCTCGAGCGCATCACTGCGCTGATCGTCGAGATCTGCGGCACGCCGCAGACGAAGGTCGGCCCGGTCGACGACCACGTCGTCAACCTGCCGCAGCGCGCGCCAGTCACGCTGCGCACGGCGCGCGCGCAAAAGGTCATCGGCGTGCCGCTGGACGACGCCCTGATTTCCGACATTTTTACACGCCTGGCGCTGCCGTTTACGCTGGCCGACGGCGTGTTCTCGGTGACCGCGCCATCGTACCGTTTCGATATCGAGATCGAGGAAGACTTGATCGAGGAAGTCGCGCGCGTCTACGGTTTTGAAAACATCCCGGCCAACGCGCCGGTGGCGCCGAACACGATGCGCATCGCGCCCGAGGCGAGCCGTTCCCTGTTCGCTGTGCGTCATCAATTGGCCGACCTGGGTTACCAGGAAGTGGTCAACATGAGCTTTGTCGATGCGCAGTGGGAAAAGGATTTTTCGGGCAATACCGACCCGATCAAATTGCAAAACCCGATCGCCAGCCAGATGAGCGTGATGCGTTCGTCCCTGATCGGCAGCCTGGTCGCCAATGTCCGCTATAACCTGAACCGCAAGGTCAATCGCGTGCGCGTGTTCGAAATCGGCGCCATTTTCAAGCGCGACGCGGCTGTCGTCGACGGCGCATTGACGGTGGCCGGTTACGACCAGCCACAGCGCGTGGCCGCGCTGGCCTACGGCGGGCAGGCCGACGAGCAGTGGGGGCAGGATGGCCGCGCCGTCGATTTCTTCGACGTCAAGGCCGACCTGGAACACTTGTTCGCGCCACAGCAGCTGCGTTTCGTCAAGCAGTCGCACCCGGCGCTGCATCCGGGCCGCTCGGCCAGCATTGAACTCGACGGCAAGGAAATCGGCTTCATCGGCGAATTGCACCCACGCTGGCTGCAAAAATATGATTTGCCGCAAGCCCCGGTCTTGTTCGAAGTCGATGCAGTTGCATTGCAGCAACGTTCTGTGCCAAAATATGCCGAGATTTCGAAGTTTCCCGGCGCCAGCCGCGATCTCGCGCTGGTGGTGAAACACGCCGTTCCGGCGCAGGATCTGCTCGATGCGATGCGTGCCGCGGCGCAGGCTAGCGCACACGGCCGGATTGTGCAAGCCATTGTTTTGTTTGATGAATATCGCGGCAAAGGATTGCAGGAGGACGAAAAATCGCTTGCTTTCCGCTGTAGCTTGCAAGATACTCAAAACACCCTGCAGGACGATGTAGTCGATGCCGTCATGAGCACTTTGGCCGAGGCGGCCGAGCGCGCGCACGGCGCACGCCTGCGCGCCTGAGCAGGAATATATTCATCCAGGAGTCCGGCGCTGCCGGGCTCCTTCGTTCTTAGAAGGCAGGGCAGCAAAATTAATAACAACGACGTTGATTCCGCCGTACTGCAGTCGGCACTGGCCGCGGACCTGCATCGCGCCATGCAGGTGGCCAAGGTGCGCCAGGAAGCTGAAAAGGATTTGCCGACGCTGACCAAGGCCGAACTGGCGGAATTGCTGTTCGAACAGGTCGGCCTGAACAAGCGCGAAGCGAAGGACATGGTCGAGACCTTTTTCGACGAAATCCGCAACGCGCTCGAGCGCGGCGAAGCGGTCAAGCTGTCCGGTTTCGGCAATTTCCAGTTGCGCGACAAGCCGCAACGGCCCGGGCGCAACCCGAAAACCGGCGAAGAAATACCGATCACGGCGCGCCGCGTCGTGACCTTCCACGCCAGCCAGAAGCTGAAAAGCATGGTCGAGGAAAGCAATCCGCTGGCGCGCGCCGCCTGAGTGAAAGAGCGTCATGAACGACCGCCCCGGCAAGTCTGACATCACGGTGTTGCCGCCAATACCGGCCAAGCGCTATTTCACGATCGGCGAGGTGAGTGAACTGTGCGGCGTAAAACCGCACGTGTTGCGCTATTGGGAGCAGGAATTTACCCAGCTCAAGCCCGTCAAGCGGCGCGGCAACCGGCGTTACTATCAGCATCATGAAGTCTTGCTGATACGCCGTATACGCGAATTGTTATACGAGCAGGGCTTTACGATCAGCGGTGCGCGCAATAAACTGGACAGCCGGACGGCCGATGCGGCGCAGGGAGAGTATGATGAAGCTTCCAGCGTGCATGGCGCGCTACCGCCGCCGCTGGACCGGGAAATGATACGCAATGAACTGCTGGCCATCCTCAGCCTGCTTGGCTGACTTGGCGGCTGAACAAGAGGGGCGCGGGCGGGGCGTCTTTTTTTTCGCCCGCGAGCGCCGGCGGCAGCGGTATTCGGATCTGCATTATTGAGTGCTACAATAGTAATGTTATTCTTTTGGCAGTGAGTGTATACGCTGATCCGGGACGGCGTGGAGTGCCGGCGTTCTCTCCCATGCAAGGAAGACACGAGGGAAAATAATGATACGCGTTGCCATTTGTGACGATCACCAGATAGTTCGAGCAGGTTTTAAACAGATTTTTTCGTCGTCCGACGATTTCAGTGTCGTGGCCGAAGCGGGTACCGGGCGCGAAGCGCTCGATATCGCGCGGCGCGAGATTTGCGATGTGCTGCTGCTCGACATCGCCATGCCGGACCAGTCCGGCATCGATACGCTGCGCACGATACGCCAGGGCCAGCCGGACTTGCCGGTGTTGATCCTGTCCGGCTATCCGGCCCAGCAATATGCGTTGAACCTGTTCAAGATGGGCGCCAACGGTTACCTGAACAAGGAGTGCGAGGCCGATGAATTGATCACCGCCGTGCGCACCGTGTTCCAGGGGCGGCGCTATGTCAGCTCGCAGGTCGGCGAACTGCTGGCGCAAAGTTTCGACCGCGACCCGAACACGGCGCTGCATACGGAATTGTCGGACCGCGAGTTCCAGGTCTTCCTGCGCCTGGCGCGCGGCGCCACCGTCTCCGATATCGGCGTCGCCCTGTCGCTGAGCATCAAGACGGTCAGCACTTACCGTACCCGCATCATGGAAAAGATGGGCTTGCAGTCGAACAGCGACCTAACATATTACGCGATGAAAAACAATCTGCTGGACTGACAGCCCGGGCATTTTCCTGGTTGCAAAAGCGGCGCACGGTAGGATTGTGCGCTGCGGTACAAAGCGCCGCGGTCTATAATTGGACTGCCCGGCCGTGCCGGTTGCAAACCTAGCGAAGGATGCCTATCAGGATGAATTTCACCGACGAAGCGGCGCCTCAACAACGTCTCCCGCTGTACAAGACCGTGCTGTGCGTGACGTGTGCGCTGATACTGATCGTGAACGGGTTCAGCCTGTTCCACAACCTGCAATCGCTGAAGGGGGCCAACTTCCTGTTGGGCCAGAGTTCGCGCGTGGCCGAGCGGCTGCAATACCTGAACGTCTTGATCCTCGATGCCGAGAGCAGCATGCGCGGCTATTTCGTTTCCGGGCGCGACGCCTATCTGGGGCCGACGCGCACCGTCGTGACGGAAACGGAAACCGAATTCAAGGAACTGGAACTGTTGCTGGCCGATAGCCCGTCGCAGTCGAAAAACCTGGCGCAGTTGCGCACGCAGGTGCGGCGCAAGCTGGCCATCATGGCGCAGGCGATCGACGTCTACCGGCACGGCGGCCTCGAAGATATCGTCAACATCGCCAAGGTCAGCGACGACCGTTCCGCGATGGACGAGATCCGCCTGCTGATCGTCATCATGGTGCAAGAGCAAAATGAAACGCTGGCCGCGCGCAGCGCCAGCTTTTACCATGAATACCAGAAGGCGGTGCTGCTGGGCATGGGCATCAATGCCGTCGCCATCCTCGTGCTGATCATGTTTTACCAGCTGGTGCGGCGCAGCTTCATGAACCGCGTGGCGGTCGAGCAAGCCTTGCAGGCGGCCAATGAAAACCTGGAATCGACGGTGGCTCAACGCACCGAGCAGTTATCCGTGCTGTCGCGCCACCTGATCAGCATCAGCGAAGAAGAGAAGGTGAGACTGTCGCGCGAATTGCACGATGAAATGGGCGCGAACCTGACGTCGATCAGCATGGATGTCGCGGCCGTCATGCACCAGTTGCAGAAAAGCGAGCCGGAACTGGCCGCGCAATTGAAACGCGCGCGCGCCACCCTGATCGATACGGTCGAAATGAAGCGCCGCATCGTCGAAAACCTGCGTCCCAGCCTGCTCGACAACCTCGGCCTGTGCGCCGCCATCGGCAGTTATTGCGACGAATTCAGCCGCATGTCCAGCGTGCCGTGCGACACCGATATCGCCGAACATATCGATGGCCTGGCCAAGGCCGGCGATGCCAGCCTGGCCATCGCGCTGTTCCGCATCGTGCAGGAATCGCTGAACAATATCCGCAAATACGCCAAGGCCAGCCATGTCAGCGTGACCTTGACGTGCAATGAAGAGATGCTGGTGTTGCGTATCATCGATGACGGCATCGGCATCGCGTCGAACACGCTGGTCAAGCCGATGTCGCATGGTTTGCTCGGCATGCGCGAACGCGCCTTGCTGCTGGGCGGCACGCTCACCATCCGGCGCGGCCGCAACGACCGGGGGACTTGCATCGAAGTGCATATTCCGCTGCGCGCCAGGACGGTGGGGGAAGACAATATCAGCAGCGGCTCACGTCCACCAGCAGGCGATCGTATTCCGTCTTCGCTACCTTATAGCACTCGCCCGCGTAGCGCTCCAAGCCTGAACGATCAACCACTGTGATGTTGCCGCGGCGATAGGTGATCAAGCCGTCTTCCTGCAACTTGCCGGCGGCGGCCGTGATGCTTTCACGCCGCACGCCGAGCATGATCGAAATCATTTCCTGCGTGACTTTCAATTCGTTCGATGGCGAGCGGTCCAGGCGGTCGAGCAGCCAGCGGCACAGTTTTTGTTCGATCGAGCTGTGGCGGCCGCCGACGGCGTTTTGCGCCATTTGCGCGAACAGCGCGGTGTTGTAACGCATCAGCAACTGGGGCAGGGCGCCGCCCTGGTTGAACGCTTCGCGCAAGTGTTGCGCTTTCAGGCGGTAGCCGTAACCGGCGCTTTGCACGACAGCGCTGCACATGGCGCGCTCGCCGGCGAACAGCGACACGCCGACGACACCTTCATGGCCGACCACGGCGATCTCGGTGGTGGCGCCATCTTCCATCACGTACAGCAGCGAAACGATGGCCGTGGTCGGGAAATACACGTTTTCGAGCTTGCTGCCGTATTCAAACAATTCTTTGCCAAATGGCAGTGCAACCAGTTCCAGGTGCTCAAACAGGGATTCCAGGACTTCACGAGGCAAGGCGGCCAGCAGTTCGTTTTGCTGGGCACCGCTATAGCTGACAACCGGCCGGGACGCAACTTTGAATTCCCGGGAGCCGACAGGCATCGCTTGCAGATGCGGCTGCTGTACGGTAGCGCCAAGTTGAGTGTTGTTCATTTTATTCCTCACAGACTTAAAGTACAGGGCGGCGATCGATGCCGGTTTGCTGTCCCCGGGTGGGCTTCTGTTCTCGCTCCACTTTATCGATCGCGTTGATGTCACTTTAAGTTCTTATGTAGGTAACGAACATAAGACGGTTCTCCGCCCCCCTGTAGGCTGTATGCATGGCAACGTGTCAGTCTAGTCCTACTGCAACAAATGACGGCAGCGCGCCGGCCTCACGCGCGGCGTGCCTGCAGCGCCTTGCGCGAGGTGATGCGGGGCTTGTTGGCGCTCCAGACATGAGGCTGGGCCACGGTCTCGAGCGCGGCGGCCACGGCGGCGGCGCGTGCGGCGCCGGTGCCGTCCAGGCGGAAACGGCTGACGGCCTGGCCCAGCTGTTCAGCTTCGCTGTGCAGGCGGTCCGCTCCTACAGAGGCTTGAAGCACGAGTACGCCGTTCTGGCGCGTCATGTCGTCGATGCGCGCCAGCGCGCGGTCGACATGTTCGATCTCGGCGCGCTGCGCCGCTTCCGCTGCGCTGATCTGTTCGATGATGGCGGCGGTCTGCTGCACCGACTGCACGACTTGCTGCATGGTGGCGCCGGCCGAGTTGACCAGTTCGCTGCCCGCTTCGACCTTGCCGACGGAATCGACGATGAGTTTCTTGATTTCCAGCGCCGCCGCCGCCGAGCGCTGCGCCAGGCTGCGGACCTCTCCGGCCACGACCGCGAAGCCGCGTCCCTGCTCTCCGGCGCGCGCCGCTTCCACGGCGGCGTTCAGGGCAAGAATGTTGGTCTGGAAGGCGATGCCGTCGATGACGCCGATGATGTCGGCGATTTTGGTCGAACTGGCGCGGATCGACGCCATCGTTTCGACCACGGAAACCATGTTGCGCCCGCCGCGCAGCGCGATGTCGGACGCGCTTTTCACCAATTCCCTGCCGTTGGCGGCGTGGTCGGCATTGCGCTGCACGGTTTCTGTCAACTGGCGCATCGACGCCACGGTCTCGGACAGGTCTCCGGCCTGGGCGCTGGTATGGCCGGACAGTTCCGTGTTGCCGCCGGCCAGTTCGTCGGCGCCGCTGGCGATGCGCCCGGCGCCGCTGCGGATATCGTCGACCAGGGTCGCCAGCGCCTGCGTCATGCCGCCGAAGGCATTGACCAGGCTGCCGATCTCGTCGCGCGCGGACGAGCTGATGCTTTGCGTCAAGTCTCCGGCGGCGGCAGCCTGCACCGCGCGGTTCAGGCTGCCGACGTCGCGCGAGAACGAGGCATAGAAGCCGGCGAACAGGAAAGCCGCCAGCGCCAGCGCGGCCAGCACGGAGATCAACATCAGGTTGCGGCGCAGAATGTCGCGCGCGACGCGCTCGGCCAACAACTGGTCGAGCGCCTTGGCCGAGGCACCGGCGAAAGCGTACAGGCCGTTGATGGCTTGGCCGCCGGCTGCATTGAATTCCTTGCCGGACGTCTGGTTGTAGGCATTGGTGACTTCATTCTTCGTGCGTTCGAGGAAGGCCAGCGCGCCCGGCACGGCCGCCGCGTGCGCCTGCAGTACCGTTTTCAGTTGCGGATTGTGCTGCACAATGGCCGACAGTTGCGCCGGCACCCGTTCCAGGTTGTGGCGCGCGATCATCGCGGTGGCGTTCAATAACTGGTCTTCATTGCCTTCGAGCAAGCCGCTGTCGATATAGGCGGCGCCGCGCGCGGCGATGTCCGACAAGCCTTCGGCGATTTCCGGCAGCGTTTTCTGGAAGGCGGCGATCAAATAATAGGTTTGCACTTCCGGGTCCAGGCTCAGGTTCGAACGGTCGGCGACCAGGGTGCCCAGGCGCGTCACCTGCGCGATCAGCGCGCTGTGCCGCTCGAAATTTGCCTTCGTGTCCAGCGTCGCCTGCTTTTCAGACAGAGAGGCCCAGGCCGCGCGCACGGCGTTCCATTCCGGTAAATTCTGCAGGCCGGCCGCGCCGCGCTGCCACTGGTCCAGGCGCTGCAAGCGCGCGCCGATCTCGTCGCGCCCGGCAGTGCTGCCGGGCGGCTGGTGCGCCGTCAGGCGCAGCCGTTCCAGCGCGCGCTGCTGTTGCGCCAGGCGGGTGATCTCCTGCAATTGCACGATGTAGGCGACGCCGCGCTGTTCCTGTTCCGTCAGCGCGATCGATCTGTGCAGTTCGTTCATCAGCAGCGCCGTCACCAGCAGCAGCGGCAACAGGAACACCAGCGTGATCAGTATAAATTTTGGAAACAGGCGCAAGCGCTGCATCAGGGCGATCGCAGGGCGTAACAGGGTGGTCATGAAAGTGTCCGTCAGTATGCAAAATTGCTGTATTGCAATTTTATAGGTCAAATATGACAGGTTGATGAATTGGCCGGGACTTGGGGAGCGGCCGCGCATGCCGCATAATGCATGCTGACGATCAACAGGTGTAAGCGATGCACGTACTCTTGGTGGAAGACGACGCCGTCCTGGCCGACGGCCTGACCCGCATTCTCAGCGGCCATGGCATGGCGGTCGATGTGCTGCGCAGCGGCAGCGATGCCGACGCGCTGTTGCAGCGCGCCGACGCGGCCGAGGTTGCCGTGGTCGTGCTCGACATCGGCCTGCCCGGCATCGACGGTTTCGAGGTGGTGCGTCGCCTGCGCGCGCGCGGCAGCAATACGCCGGTGCTGTTGCTGACGGCGCGCGACGCGATCGAGGACCGGGTGCGCGGGCTGGAACTGGGTGCCGACGATTATCTTGTGAAACCGTTCGCCACGCCGGAACTGGTGGCGCGCCTGAAGGCGCTGGTGCGCCGCAATACGCCGAAGCCGGCTGTGCTGGCGCTGGGAGAATTGCGCCTGGACAGTTATACAAAACGGGCCCATGTCGGAGAGCGCGCGCTCGACCTGTCGGTGCGCGAATGGGCGGTACTCGAATACCTGCTGCAGCACGGCGCGCGCGTGGTGTCGAAGCAGCAGATCATCGATGCGATCCTGCCGTGGGGAGAGGATTTGACCTTGAACGCGGTCGAAGTCTATATATCGCGCCTGCGCCTGAAACTGGGCGACGCGGGTATCGCGATCCGCACCATCCGCGGCTTCGGCTACATGCTGGAACAATCTCCGCCTTCTCCACCGGCGCCGCTCCATGCCTAGCATCCGGCTGCGCCTGCTGCAATGGCTGATCGCGCCGGTGTTATTGATCAACCTGGCTGGCGGCGCGCTGACCTATGCGCTGGCGTGGCTGCCGGCCCAGATTGCCTTCGACCAGGGTCTGTCCGATGCCGCTGGCGCGCTCGGCGCGCGCTTGCGCGCCGACGGCGGCGCCTGGCGCGTCGACCTGCCGCCGCAGGCCGAGCAGGTGTTGCGCAACGATAATGCCGATGCCGTCTATTTCACGGTGCGCGACGGCGCCGGCCGCCTGATCGGCGGCGACGCCGATTTTCCGGCGCTGCGCCGGCCCGGCAAGCCGGGCTTGCCGCTGGCCTACGATGGCGCGATGCGCGGCGAAGCGGTGCGCATGGTGGCGCTGCGCATCGGCAGCGGCGGAGACAGCGCCTTCGTCGGCGTGGCCAAGACTTTAAGGAAACGCACGCAGATCCGGCAAGCGATCCTGCGCGCATTGATCCTGCTCGACACCGTGTTTACGCTGGCTTGCGTCGGGCTGATCTGGTTTTCCGTCAGCAATGGCCTGCGCCCGCTGGAACGGATGCGCGCCGGCCTGAACGCGCGCGCCGGCGACGACCTGTCGCCGATCGCACCGCTCGACGTGCCGTATGAACTGGAACCGGTGGTGCACGCGTTTAACGGCTTGCTCGACAAGGTCAGCGCCGGCGCCCGCGCGCAGCAGGATTTTCTCGCCAACGTCGCGCACCAGTTGCGCACGCCGCTGGCCGGCCTCAAGACGCAGCTCGAATGGCTGGCGCCGCGCCACGCCGACGCCGAGACGCGCCACTCTGTGAGCCTGATGCTGTCGTCGGCCGAGCGCATGATACGGCAAACCAATCAATTGTTGGCGCTGGCGCGCGCCGAACCGAGCCACTTCGAGAAAACCCGGCTCGAACCGGTGCAGCTGAATTTGCTGGTGGAAGAGACGATCCAGCATTTCGTCGAGCAGGCCGCGCACAAGGCGATCGACCTCGGCTTCGAACTGGAAGCGACCTGCGTCGCCGGCGACCGTTTCCTGTTGCGCGACCTGATCGACAACCTGGTCGACAACGCGATCCGCTACACGCCGCGCGGCGGCATGGTGACGGTGCGCTGCCGCATGGAAGGGGTGTACGGCGTGCTGGCGGTGGCCGATTCCGGCCCCGGCATCCCGCTTGGGCGGCGCGCGGCCGTGTTCAACCGCTTCGTGCGGCTCGACGACAAGACCGAAGGCAGCGGCCTGGGCCTGGCCATCGTGCGCGACATCGCCACCGCGCACGGCGCCGACATCGTGCTCGGCAGCGGCCCCGGCGGCCACGGCGCGCTGTTTTCCGTGCGTTTTCCGGCTTAATTAACGGAAATATCGCGTTGTCAGGAATTTGTCAGCATTTCCTCAGGGAAATGCAAGCTAGCCGCGCTACCATGCTCTCAAGTAATGGCATCGGGCCATGCACAGGGAGCGCCTACGATGAAACGCATCAAGAATGGTTTTACGCTGATCGAAGTGATGATCACGGTGGCGATCGTCGGCATCCTGGCGGCCGTCGCGCTGCCGGCCTACAGCACTTACGTCACGCGCGGGCGCATGAGCGAAGCGTTTACCACGCTGGGCGCCGCCCAGCCGGCGGCCGAACAGTTCTGGGCCAACGGCCGCACCTACGTCGGTTTCAATAATTTCCCGGCCAGCACCTCCAATTTTACCTATGCCTTGAGCGGCGCGACCACGTCCGCCTATACGCTGACGGCGACCGGCACCGGCAAGATGGCCGGCTTTGTCTACACGATCAATCAGAGCGGCACGCAGACGACCACGGCCAGCCCGACCGGCTGGGGCACCAGCGCCAGCTGCTGGGTCGACCGCAAGGGTGGCGCATGTTCAAACTAGGCAAGCGCGGGCAGGGCGGCACCACCCTCATCGAACTGATGATAGGGCTGGCGATCATCGCCTTCATGCTGAGCCTGGGCCTGCCGTCGATGAATAACTGGCTCGTGACCAACAAGGCACGTTCGGCCGGCGAATTTTATGCCGACGGTTTTACGATGGCGCGCCGCCAGGCGCTGTCGCACAATGCCTCCAGCCGCATCGTGCTGACACCGAATGCGCTCAGCGGCCAGATGAACTGGCAGGTCGACATTTGCTTCCCGGTGCCCGGCACGCCCTGCAACAGTAGCAGCGGGTCGTGGTCGACGACGGCGGCGCGCGCGTCCAACGACCCGGAAGGCGCGGCCGGCTACACGTCGATCTTCCGCTCGGCCGACGCGCTGTCGAAATCGACCATCCTGCTGCCGTCGGTCGAACCGGTCGGCGCGACGACCGTGTATTTCACGGCCCTGGGCTGGGTCGACACCAATTTCGCCGACCGCCTGACGCGCATCCGCCTCGACCCGGCCGCCCGCTACAACGGCGCCATTCCCGCGGTGGCGCTGGCCGTGACGCTGGCCGGCATCGCCGTCAAATGCAATCCCACCATCGCCGCGCCTGATTCGAGAGCCTGCCCGCCATGAACGCCCCAGCTTATCTGTCTCGCCGCGAGCGCGGCATCGCGCTGCTCGAAGCGCTGATCGCCATCGTCATCCTGGCCATCGGCCTGCTCGGCACGGTCGGCCTGCAGGCGCGCTCGTATTCGTCGCTGTCGGACGCGAGCATGCGCGCCGAAGCCACCATCGCCGCCGAAAAGCTGCTCGGCATCATGAGCAACGATGTCGCCAATATCAGCGCGTACGCGGTGGCCGAGGACGGCGCCGTCAACAGCACGCTGACGCCGTGGGTCAGCGAGACGCTGACCTTGATCCCGACCGCGAAGATCAGCGTCACGCTGGTGCCGGACGTGCGCCGCACCCGCGTCGACATCCGCATCCGCTGGACACGCAAGGCCGGCGGGCAGGAAAGCATTCACCTGCTCACTTCCTATATCGCGACCTGACGCCATGAACCCGCTCGTCACTTCCCCTGCGCGCCGCGCGCCCGCCATGCTGCCCGCCATCGGGCGCGCCGCCGGCTTTTCGATCGTCGAACTGATGGTCAGCGTGGTCGTCGGGCTGCTCGCGATCATGTTCGCCACGCGCCTGATCGTCAACGCCGAACAGAACAAATCGGTCTCTCTGGGCGGCTCGGACCAGATGCAGAACGGCATGCTGGCGCTGTTTTCCATCAACAACGATGCCGCGCAAGCCGGCTGGGGCGTCAACGACGACCTGGTGGTCGGTTGCGACACGGTGTTCAGCGATACCGACGATTACGAGCTGGCGCAAATCACGCGCGGCGGCTTGTCGGTATCGCCGCTGGCGGCGGTCGTGATCGCCAACAGCGCCGGCTCCGACCAGGTCAGCCTGTATTCGGGCAGCGCGCTCAGCGGCGTCGGTTCGGTGCGGGTGCGCTCGGCCTACGCCGGCGGCAACAGCATCGATATCGATACGCCGGCGCCGTTCGGTTTCCTCAAGGATGACGTGATCGTGGTCGCGCCCGAGCCGCGCGACGGCAACAAGTGCGCGCTGGCGCAACTGTCGGCCAGTCCGCTGGCGTCGGTGCTGAGCTTCGGCGCCGGTTCCACGGCCCGCTTCAATGCCGGCACGCTGGGCAGCACCTATGGTGCCGGCAAGGCGCGCGTCTACAACCTGGGGCCGGCGCGCCTGCTGTCGTTCCACACCTGGTCGGTGCAGAACGGCGTGCTGCTGATGCGCGCAACCAACCTGGCCGGCGCCGGCGCCGCGCCGGTCTCGGTGGTCGACAACATCGTCGCATTGAAGGCGCAGTACGGACTCGATACCCGCGTCGGACTCGCCTTCGATCCGAGCGCCGGCCTGCAGGTGACGCAATGGTCGAACACGATGATCGACGCCGACGGCGACGGCGTGGCGGCCGGGGCGGGCGACTTCGAGCGCGTGGCGGCGGTGCGCATCGCCGTGGTGGCGCGCAGCAAGAACGCGGAAAAGGCCGATCCGGTCACGGGCCTGTGCAGCGCCACGACGGTCGCGCCGACCATGTTCGCCAGCCGCGCGCCGGCCACCGTCGCCGCAGTCCCGGTCTCGGTGGCGCTGACCGTAACGGGCGATGCGACCGACTGGAAATGCTACCGTTACCGGGTATTTGAAACCATCGTCCCGATACGCAACGCGGGCTGGAGACCTTGATGCGCCGCTTTTATTCTTCCCAGCGCGGCATCGCGCTGCCGGTCATGCTGATCATGCTGACGGTGATGCTGGTGAGCAGCATCTACCTGATGAAGTCGACCACGTCGACGACGATGACGACGTCGAACCTGGCCTATGACTCTTCGCTGAGCAAGGCCGCCGACCTCGGCCTGCATGCCGGTTTCGCCTTCCTCAGCACGGCGGCCAAGGATACCCTGGTCGCCAATATCCCCGCTTCCGGCTATGTCGCCACGCTCAATCCGGCCGACGCCGTCAACAGCACGGCGTTCTGGAGCGGCTCGACGTCGGTGACCGACAGCGCCAACAACCGGATCGAATACGTGATCCACCGCATGTGCATGTTCCCCGGCCTGTTCAATTCGGTCTCGCCGGCCAACAATTGCACGCTGACGTCGGCCAAGTCGAAGGTGGCGGCCACGTCGCGCCTGGGCGACAGCCTGTCGTCGGACCGTGCCGAATACCAGGGCATGCCGCAACTGCATTACGTCATCACGGCGCGCATTTTCGGCACGCGCGGCGGCAACGTGGTGAACCAGGCGGTTGTCATGATGGGGCCTTGACGCGCTCGTGCGCGCCTGCCTTCTGTAGCATTGATTGAGATTGGAGTGTCTTGATGAAACCGACCATCCCTGTCCTGGCCGTCCTGCTGGGCGCGCTCGTGGCCGCGGCGACCTTGCCGCCGCCGGCCGTCGCGGCCACCACGCAGATCGCGCAAGTGCCGCTGCTGAACATCACCGGCACCGGCACCGTCAAGCCGAACCTGATGCTGCTGTTCGATAATTCCGGTTCGATGGCGCAGCATTACACGCCCGATTACATCGTCGACAGCCTGTGCCGCTCGAAAGCCAAGCTGGCCGACGGCACCACCAGTTGCGACGTCGGCCACCCGCCGTTCATGAACGCCGACTTCAACCGCCAGTATTACAACCCGAACATCCGCTACCAGCCGGCGGTGCACGACGACGGCACCAGTTATCCGGAGCAGACCGCGGCCAACACCACCAACTGGACCGTGGTGGCCAGCGATGCGTTCGGCGTCTACAACAAGGACTTGTCCGAAGCGAGCGATACGGCGATCAACCTGGTCGGCGGCTTTCCCGACCTGAAATGGTGCGACCCGAACAACATCACCGATTGCCGTTTCAACACGGCGACCTATACGTACCCGGACAGCCAGTACACGACGGCCACCGCCTACACCACGGTGCCGTATTACTACAATATCGGCGTGGCCGAGTTCTGCACCACCGAGGCCATGACCAATTGCAAGTCGACCTCGGTCGGCGCCGCTGCGCCGGCCGGCTACCCGGTGCCGGTCAAGGTGCGCTGGTGCGACAGCACCAGTCTGACCAATTGCCAGGGCAAGCGGGTCGGCACGTTCATCTATCCGCGCTATTCGGCGGCGGTCGGTTCGCTGGCCTCGTTCGGCACGATTTCGATCGGCCTGTCCGGCTCCTCGTCGTCGCTGGCGATCACGTCGGTGACGATCCCCGACCCGAGCACGGCGCGCACCATCACCAACGGCACGGTGACGGCGTCGACCGGCACCAACACGGCCGTCAAGCAGCAGACGGTCGCCAGCGCGCTGGCGGCGAGCATCGTCGCCAAGACCGGCTTGACGAACCAGTATTACGCCTGCGTCAAGACGCCGCTCGGCCAGCCGACGGTGCCGGCCTGTTCGACCTTCGGCATCGCGCTGACGGCCGACAACGTGGTGGCGGTGGTGGCGGTCACCTGCACCGGCGCCAAGTCGCTCAGCAACTGCACCGCCGTCACCGACAGTTCGCGCGCCGGCTGGGGCATCACCGTCAACACCACGTCGACGCTGGCGACTCCCGCCACCACCAATCAACCGCCGACCGGCCTGATCACCGTCGGCGGCACCACCAACAGCAGCGGCACGCCGAGCCTGTCCTACGTCAAGCTCGACAGCACGACGATCGCCAGCAACACCAGCCTGGGCACGAATGCCAGCGCGGCCACCGTCGTCAGCCGCATCGTCACGGCGATCAACGCCAACGCCGCGGCGATCGCCGCCGGCATCCGCGCCTACATCGGCGGCAACACCATCACCGGCCTGTGCGGCAAGCAAAGCACCAGCGTGGTCTGCATCGTCAAGACCGGCGTGAGCACCAATACCGGCGTCGTCACGCGCGGCACGCTGAGCGCGGCGACGTCGCTGACGATGACGGTGACCGACGCCACCAGCATCACCGACGCGATTCCCGTGTCCACCGTCGCGATCTCGGCGCCGAGTACCTTCGCACGGGTCGACATCGTGTCCGGCGCCACGTTCCCGAAAGCGGCCGACCGCGACGATTGCGTGGCGTCGGCGGCCAGCTGCAGCTACGCCGAAGAGATGACGAACTTCGCCAACTGGTACACGTATTACAAGAGCCGCCTGCAAATGATGAAGACCTCGGTCGGCATCGCGTTCGCCGGCATCACCAGCAATTACCGGGTCGGCTATGTGCGATTGTCGCAGGCCGGCGCCGGCAGCGCGATCGACATGAAGCCGGCCGATTTCATCGGCACCGCGCGCAGCAACTGGTACACGGCCCTGTACAACACCACCACCACCGGCTCGACGCCGATCCGCACCGCGATGGACAATGTCGGGCGCATGTTCGCCAACCTGACGCCGTATAACTACGCGGCCGGGCAGGAAGTGGTGCAGTACCCGTGCCAGCCGAACTTCATGATCCTGACCACCGACGGTTACTGGAACGGCAGCACCACCAACAACGTCAGCAACAACGACAATACGGAAAACCCGAACCGCTTCTGCACCCAGGCGCGCGGCTGCCTGGACACGCGCAGCCAGACCCAGCCGTCGATTTCGGACGTCGCGCTGCACTGGTATAACGGCGGGTCGAGCACGAGCACGGTGTCGCTGCGCCCGTCGCTGGAACCGGACATGACCAAGCCGGGCTCGGTGCCGGCCGCCGGCGGAGAAAACACCCACCTGCACATGAACACGTACACGCTGGGCCTGGGCATGGATGGCGTCATGACATACGAGCCGAACTACGATACGGCGCCGAAGGTCGGCGGCGATTTTTATAACCTGATCACCGGCGTGACGACCGGCTGCCCGTGGAACAGCAACGGCGCCTTCGTCTGGCCCAACCCGCAGACCACCAGCACCGCCAACACCGTGCAGGAACGGGTCGACGACCTGTGGCACGCGGCCATCAATGGCCACGGCAAGTATTTTAGTGCGAACGAGCCGAAGGAAGTGGTGCAGGGCCTGGCCACGGCGCTGGCCAACATGCAGGTCAGCGTCGGCGCGGCCGCCGCCGCGGCGACGTCGACGCCGAACATTTCGCAACAGGACAACGATATCTTCTCGGACACCTTCACCACCGTCAAATGGTATGGCGAACTGTCGGACAAGAAGATCGATCCGGCCACGGGCATCGTCGGCAACACGGCGACCTGGGTCAGTTCGGACACGGTCGGCGTGAAAGTGGCGGCCGCCACCGATACGCGCACCCTCTACATGACCGACACCGGCACCGCGCGCACGCTGAAGGCGTTCAAGTACAGCGCCATGAGCGGCACCGAGAAAGCCTGGTTCGACAACAAGTGCACGCTGCTGGCGCAATGCACGCTGCTGTCGACGGCCGACCGCGCCCTCGTCAACAGCGGCGCCAACCTGGTCGACTGGCTGCGCGGCCAGCAACAGTACGCCAACGATGAAATCTTCCGCGCCTACACCTACACGACCAATACGCCGAACGGCGCGTCCGGCCCGGTGCCGATCGTGCTGGGAGACATCGCCTCGTCCAAGCCGGCCTATATGCGCGATCCGC
This sequence comes from Pseudomonadota bacterium, assembly GCA_040389645.1. Lineage (GTDB taxonomy): Bacteria > Pseudomonadota > Gammaproteobacteria > Burkholderiales > Burkholderiaceae_D > Rugamonas. Next base: position 22,430 of record JAZJZT010000053.1, read on the forward strand.
GCAAGAGTTATGTGACGGCCGGCTACGATGCCTTCAAGACGGCCCAGGCGGGGCGCGATGGCACCGTGTTTACGGCCGCCAACGACGGCATGCTGCACGCGTTCGACGCCGACACCGGCACCGAGTTGTGGGCTTACGCGCCGCGCATCACGATGAAAAAACTGTATGCGCAGGCCGGCACGACGTATGGCACGAACCACCAGTTCACCACCGACGGCTCGCCCGAACTGGGCGACGTGCAGATCGACGGCGCCTGGAAAACCGTGCTGGTGGCCGGCCTGAACGGCGGCGGGCGGGGCTTTTATGCGCTCGACGTGACGGTGCCGGGTGCGCCGGTGGCGCTGTGGGAACTGTGCGCCGACCCGGCCGTGTGCAGCCGCAACGACCCGGACATCGGCCTGACCTTCGGCAATCCGCAATACGGCCTGTGGCGCGACAAGTGGGTGGTGTTCCTGACGTCCGGCTACAACAATGTGCCGGGCACTGATGGTGTTACGCTCGGCAGCGGCCAGGGCATCCTGTACATCGTCGACGTCGCCACCGGCGCGGTGCTGAAAAAAGTGTCGACCGGTTCCGGCGACCCGACCACGCCGTCTGGCCTGGCCAAGATCACGGCCATCACGGCCGACCCGGCCACCGACCCGGTGGTGACCTATGTCTACGGCGGAGATAATCAAGGGCAGATGTGGCGCTTCGACCTGTCCGACACCACCAGCGACAACGTCGGGCTGCTGAAGATGGGCGATGCCGGCGTCTTGCAGCCGATCACGACCCGGCCCGACGTGACGCTGTGCGCGGCCACCGTCACCACCGGCGGCGTCACCAGCACGATCGCGCAGCGTGTGGTGCTGTTCGGCACCGGCCGCCTGCTCGACGTGCCCGACACCACCAACACGGATCTGCAAAGCCTGTACCTGCTCAAGGATAGCGGCAGCACGATCACCGTGCGCGGCAGCACCATGGTCAAGCAGACGCTCAGCCTGAGCGGTTCGAGCAGCAATACGAACAATTATGCGATCACCAGCAACGCGGTCGACCTGGGGTTGAAGAATGGCTGGTATTTCGACTGGAGCCTGAACGCCGGCGAGCGCATGAACCTGGACCCGAAAATCGTCAGTGGTGTCGGCAACGTCGTCACCAACATGCCGACCTCGTCGTCGGCCTGTTCGGTCGGCGGTTCGAGCAACAGTTACCAGGTCAACATCTGCAACGGCAACGCGATTCCCGGCGTGATGGCCGGCAGCACGCTGTCGAACACCTCGGCGGCGGTCGGCTTCATCATCATCCGCCTGCCGAAGGGAGAGTTGAAGATGATCACGACCACGGCCAAGGGAGAAACCTTGACCAAGCCCTTGTCCGAGCTCGATTCGGCCGGCGCCCACAAGGTCGGCTGGCGGCGCGTAAGGACGGACTGAAATCAGAGGCAAAATCCGGGGTCAGACCCATGGGTCTGACCCCAGCCTTTGCCTCTGATTTGAAAAGTCCCTCATTGCGTCCTGACACGTGTAAAATCGAGGGTTTTTTGCGGGGCCATAATATGGTCGCGAACATGGCCAACGATATCGACACCTCACCAGACAATCAAGACGCCGCTCCGGCAGCGGCCGGCGGCAAGACGCCGGCGCTGATCGCGCGCGAAGTGCAGCGCCGCCGTACCTTCGGCATCATTTCCCACCCGGATGCGGGCAAGACCACGCTGACCGAAAAACTGTTGCTGTTCTCGGGCGCGATCCAGATGGCGGGCACGGTCAAGGCGCGCAAGAGCGGGCGCCACGCGACGTCGGACTGGATGGAAATCGAGAAGCAGCGCGGCATTTCGGTGGCATCGTCGGTGATGCAGTTCGAGCACCGCGACCACGTCATCAACCTGCTCGACACCCCCGGCCACCAGGACTTTTCGGAAGATACCTATCGCGTGCTGACGGCGGTCGACTCGGCCCTGATGGTGATCGACGCGGCCAAGGGCGTCGAGGCGCAGACGATTAAACTGCTCGACGTGTGCCGCATGCGCAACACGCCGATCGTCACCTTCATGAACAAGATGGACCGCGAAACGCGCGATCCGCTGGAATTGCTCGACGAACTGGAATCGGTGCTGAAGATTCAATGCGCGCCGGTGACCTGGCCGATCGGCATGGGCAAGAATTTCCGCGGCGTGTATCACCTGCTGCGCGACGAAATCCTGCTGTTCCGCGCCGGAGAAGAAAACGCCGACCAGACCTTCGAAGTCATTTCCGGCATCGGCAATCCGCGCCTGCAAGAGATGTTCCCGCTCGAGATGGACCAGTTGCGCATGGAAGTGGAGCTGGTCAGCGGCGCTTCGCACCCGTTCAACCTGGAAGAATTCCTGTCCGGCGTGCAGACGCCGGTGTTCTTCGGCTCGGCCATCAACAATTTCGGCGTGCGCGAAATCCTGTCGGCGCTGGTCGACTGGGCGCCGGCGCCGCGCGGGCGCGATGCCACCGTGCGCGTGGTGGAGCCGGCCGAACAGCCATTCACCGGCTTTGTCTTCAAGATCCAGGCGAATATGGACCCGGCGCACCGCGACCGCATCGCCTTCCTGCGCGTGTGTTCCGGCCGTTTCGAGCGCGGCATGAAGGTCAAGCACCTGCGCCTGGGACGTGAAGTCAAGGTGTCGTCGGTGGTGACGTTCATGGCGTCGTCGCGCGAGCAGGTCGAAGAGGCGTACGCCGGCGACATCATCGGCTTGCCGAACCACGGCAACATGCAGATCGGCGACAGTTTTTCGGAAGGTGAATTGCTGACGTTTACCGGCATCCCGTACTTTGCGCCGGACTTCTTCCGCTCGGTGCGCATCCGCAATCCGCTGAAGATCAAGCAGTTACATAAAGGCTTGCAGCAGCTCGGCGAAGAGGGCGCTGTCCAAGTGTTCAAGCCGGTGCAGGGCGGAGAACTGGTGCTCGGCGCGGTCGGCGTGCTGCAGTTCGAAGTGGTGGCGAGCCGCTTGATGAATGAATACGGCGTCGACGCCGTGTTCGAAGGCACCAGCATCAGCAGTGCGCGCTGGGTCAGCAGCGACGACAAGAAATCCTTGCAGGATTTCGAAGCGGCGCTGGGCCACAATGTCGCCTACGATGCGGCCGGCAACATGGCCTATCTCGCCACGTCCGGCGTCAACCTGCGCCTGACGCAGGAACGCTGGCCGAAGCTGCAGTTCCACGCGACGCGCGAGCACGCGGCCAAGTTGAACTGATCTGATTCGCCCGAAAGGCCGCACGCTGTGCGGCTTTTTTTTGGCCAAAATCAGATGCAACGGCCGGGGTCAGACCCCGGGGTCTGACCCCAGATTTTGCCGCTGATTTTGATTGGCAACGCCGACAATCCGTGAAACCCCTTTTTTACAACCCCGGCAGCTTGATGTTGAGCGCCCGTTCGGCCAGCCACAGCGTGGCGATGCAGGCGATCGCCGTCGAGCCGCCGTACAGCACGACGCGCCGGTAAAACAGGCCGTGGCGCAACAGGTAGGCGCAGGGCAGGAACAGCGCGACAATGGCGAGCTGCCCCAGTTCGACGCCGGCATTGAAGCCCACCAGCGCCAGCAGCAACGCTCCCCGCGGCAAGCCCAAGTCCGACAGCACGCTGGCGAAGCCGAAGCCGTGCACCAGGCCGAAGCCGAAGGCGGCCATCCAGCGCCGTTGTTGCAGTACCGGGATCATGTTGTTGAGCGCGGCCAGCACGACCGACGCGGCGATCACCGACTCCACCCAGCGCGAGGGTAGCGCAATCACGTCCAGGGTCGCCAGCGTCAGCGTGATCGAATGGGCCAGCGTGAACGCGGTGACGATTTTCAAGACATCGATGGCGCTGCCTCGCAGGTCCGGCGCCGGCTGCCAGCGCCGCTCGCGCCATACCAGCACGGCCGGCAGCAACAGCGACAGCAGGAACAGGATGTGGTCGAAGCCGATCCAGATGTGCCAGACGCCGGTTTTCAGATAGGTGCCGAACTGGCGCAGCTTGTCCGGCGCGGCCATCGTAAATTGCTGGCGCGCCGCGTCCGGGCTGAAAATGGCGCTGTCGGTGACGCCGCCGTGATTCAGTTTTAATAGTCCCTTGTGCTGCGGGTCGACGTCGAACAGCAGCCGGTAGTCGAGCGTCAGCACGTCGACCGGGGCAGGGCATTGCGCGGAAAAGCGCAGCACGGCATAGGCGCCGTCGGTGTGATCGTCGATCAGCTGCTGGCCGGCCACCAGCGGGCAATTGGTCTTGCCGTCGCCGATGCTCAGGCGCGCCAGCGCGTAGGCGGCGATGTCCGCGTGCCTGGCGCGCACCTCGTCCCACGTCAACTCTCCATCGCCATTGGCATCGAGCCCGATCGCGAAATCGAGGTCGCGCAGCGCGATATCCCATTGGCCGTCGATATGCTGCGCTTTCACTTCCAGAGTCAGATAACTGTCGCTCGGCTTGTGCGCCAGCGCGGGGGCGCAGCAGGCGGCAATGAAGAACAGCAGCGCCAGGCGCAGCGCGCTCATGCCGGCTCCAGCGTTTTTACCAGCGCCGCCAGGGAAGCATCTTCCAGCTTCACCTGTTTCAGCCAGTCCAGCACGGGCCGCGCGGCGGCGCGGTCGCCGCTGGCGGCGGCCGCTTCGAGCAGCACGCGGACATCGGCCGGTTCCTTTTGCACGGCCCAGTTCTTTTGCGCCAGAGATAGCGCCAGCGTGGGATTTTTCATTAGGTGCAGTTCAAAGCGCGACTGTTCGCGCTGGTGCACGGTATCGCCGCGCAGCATCGCCGCCTGGAAGCGGTCGCGCAGCATCGCCGTTTCCGCGCTTGCATCCTGGCCGGGCGTGGCCGCCAGCGCCAGTGCATGGCGCAGCAGCAGGCCGTCGGCCCTGGCCTGGTTTTGCAGCAGCGCGCGCACTTCGGCGTGGCGGCCTCGGTCCAGTAAAAAATCGGCATAAGCGCCGAGCAGGTAGGTGTCGCCCGGCGCCAGCGCCAGCGCCTGCCGGAAGTGGCTATCCGCAGCCTGATAGTCGCCCAGCCTGGCCGCCATTTCCGCCAGCAGCGTCAAGACCCATTCGTCGATGGCGGAATCGTCATGGCGCGCGCCGTCGAACGCCATTTTTAACGACAGATAGCTCGGCCTGGCCGCGCCGCTGAGGCTGTTGGCGCTGGCCAGGCAGGTGCGGATGACGAGGTCGGCCGCCTGCCCGAACAGGCGCGCACAACTGGTTTTCGCGCCGGCGAAATCGCCCGTGACTTGCAGGATGGTCGCGCGCGTGATCCAGGCTTGACCATTGTTGCGGTCGTGCCGCAGTAACAGGTCGAGGTCGGCCAGCGCCTGCGGGAAGCGGTGCGTGCTTTGCAAAATCGTCGCGCGCAACACCAGCACCTGCGGCGGCGGATCGGCCAGTCCCCACCACGGCGCCAGCGCCGCCTGCGCATAACCAAGGTAGCGCGGGTCGGCGTCGTTGCGCGCCAGGCTGATGTAGCGCTGCGCCAGCTCGGCGGCCAGCGCCACATTATCCGGTTCCGTTTTCAGGCGCGCGCGCAATTGCGCCAGCGCCCGCTGCACCGGATCGCTCCTGCTCGGCAAGCGTTCCAGCACTTGCGCGCCGCTGGCCGGCAAATACGGGGAGGCGGCCGCCAGCCCGGACAGCAGCAGCGCCGCCAGTGAGGGCACTATCGTGAACTTGATCATTGCGGGGCGGCCCATGTCGGAGTGTGACTGGCAAGCATAGCCAGCTTGCCCCTGGCGCTCTGTACGCTAGGGAACATATAAAACGGACTGTGGTATTGGGTTGGCAATGTGAGTTGGTGAACATACTGTTACCAAATGTATCGATATATTGCTTGCACGAGCAGCGTTCCCAGAGGGAGGGGTAGCACTGTTACGTCAAGCGGAATGATCGATCATATCTCACTACAAGGGAAATACCATGGGAACGTTGCTGCAACAAAAATCAACACTGGCGCTGCTGATCGCCGGCATTTGCCTGAGCGCGGCCAGCCTGCCAGCGATGGCGTCGAGCCACCGCGAAGCGCCATTCATCGCCGGCCAGCCGAAAGTCGACGGCACCGATTTTTACATGTTCCGCAGCTATGAACCGGGCCGCGACGCCTTCGTCACGGTGATGGCGAACTACATGCCGTTCCAGGACCCGCAGGGCGGCCCGAATTTCTACCAGTACGACGCCAACGCGCTGTACGAAATCCATTTCGATAACGTCGGCGACGCCAAGGAACACATCACGTTCCAGTTCCGCTTCACGAACACGTCGAAAAAAGCCGCGCTGACGATCGGCGGCAAGTCCGTCAACGTCCCGTTGATCAACATCGGCCCGATCGCCGGCGTCAATCCCGCCACGCTGGCCGTGCGCGAAACGTATACGATCGACGTCGTGCGCGGCGACCGCCGCACCGGCACCCGTACCCGTCTCACCAATGCCAGCGGCGGCGCCAGCACCTTCGACAAGCCGGTCGACAACATCGGCGACAAGAGCTTCGGCGGCGCGACCGGCTACGAAACCTATGCCAACCAGCATATCTACAATGTCACCATTCCCGGCTGCGCCACCGCCGGCCGCGTGTTCGTCGGCCAGCGCAAGGAACCGTTTTATATTGCCGTCGGCAAGATCTTCGACCTGTTCAACCTGAATCCGCTCGGACCTGAAGTCGGCGGCAACAAGAACGACCTGGAAGGCAAAAACGTCAGCACGATCGCGATGGAATTGCCGATCTCCTGTCTGACCAACGGCAGCGACCCGGTCATCGGCGCCTATACCACGGCCAGCGTGCGCCAGGGCCGCCTGGTCAATCCGGCGCCGGCATCGGGCTTGAACAACGCGACCAAGGACGGCGGCGCCTGGACCCAGGTCTCGCGCGTCGGCATGCCGCTGGTCAATGAAGTCGTCATCGGCATGGACGACAAGGACCGTTTTAATGGTTCCAAGCCGAAGGACGATGCGCAGGCGCTGGCCTACGTCACCAATCCGACGTTGCCGGCGCTGGTCGAAACGCTGTTCCCGAGCGCCAAGGCGCCGACCAATTTCCCGCGCAACGACCTGGTGACGGTGTTCCTGAAAGGTCTGCCCGGCGTGAACCAGCAAGCCACGGTGACGCCGTCCGAGATGCTGCGCCTGAACACGTCGATCGCGGTCACGCCGTTGGCGGCGCAAAACCCGCTGGGCGTGGCCGCCGGCGACAATGCCGGTTTCCCGAACGGCCGCCGTCCCGCCGACGATATCGTCGACGTCTCGCTGCGCGTGGCGATGGGCGCGCTGTGCGTGCTGACCGGCGCCGACGACAAGCTGAAAGTGGGCTGCAAGCCGAGCGATGCGCCGGCCGGCGGCCTGCCTTTGACCGACGGCGTGCGCAAGGATGCCAGCACCTTCAAGCCGGTGTTCCCCTACTTTAATACGCCTTTGCCAGGCAATAACTAAGGAGGCAGCATGAAACATTCACGCACCCTCGTCGCCGGCGCCGCGCTGCTGCTGGCGTTCGGCCTGGCAGCCTGCCACAGCAACGACGACAACGACACGCCGGCGCCGCCAGTCACGCCGGTGACGCCGCCGGTGGTGAGCCTCGATGCGTTCATCGAAGCGGTCAAGGGTTTGATTGCCAGTTCGCCGGACGATGCGGAACCGAAGGCGGTCGACGCCATCGCCGCCACCGCACCGGAAGACGCCGAGCCGGTCGCGCTGTAAGGCCACCGGCCTGGCCGGGAAACCGGTCAGCATCCGCCCCGTCTTCGCAGGAAGGCGGGGTTTTTATTTTTGACCAAAATCCACGGCAAAACCTGGGGTCAGACCAATGGGTCTGACCCCGGCAGTTGCCTTGGATTTTGGCCTGCATCCCTGAAAACCTTTTATTTATGCTTCCCCAGTCGGCCACTGCCGGTTTTCACGCAGCAGCGCGGTCAGCTGTTCGGTCGGCATCGGGCGCGCAAAATAATAACCCTGCATGACGTCGCAGCCGGCCTGTCTCAGGAATTCGGCCTGTTCCGCCGTCTCGACCCCTTCGGCCACCACGCTCAGGTTCAGGCTGTGCGCCATCGCGATGATGGCGGTGGCGATCGCCGCGCCTTCGCCGGGCACGCCGTTGACGAAGCTGCGGTCGATTTTCAATTGGTCGATCGAAAAACGCTTCAGGTAAGACATCGACGAATAGCCGGTGCCGAAGTCGTCGATCGACAGGTGGATGCCGGCCGCCTGGATGCGCTGCATCAGGTCCAGGTTGGCGTGCACGTTTTCCATCAGGACGCCTTCGGTGATTTCCAGTTCCAGCATGCGCGCCGGCAAGCCCGTCTCGGCCAGCAGCGCGCTGATCTCGTGCATCAGGTTCGGGTCCTGCGTCTGGCAGGCCGACAGGTTCACGGCCACGTGTTCGATGGTGTCGAGCAGGCCGGCGTCGCGCCAGGCGGCGGCCTGGCGGCAGGCCGTCTGCAAGACCCAGCGCCCGAGCGGCACGATGACGCCGCTTTCCTCGGCCACCGGGATGAATTCGGCCGGGCCGATCGGACCGAGTTCCGGGCAGGTCCAGCGCACCAGCACCTCGAGCCCGGTCATGCGCCCGCTGCGCGCATCGATCTGCGGCTGGTAGTGCAGGCTCAGTTCATCGCGGTCGAGCGCGCGGCGCAGGTTCGCCTCGATCTGCATGCGCTTGCGGGCGCGCTGTTCCATCTCGGCGCGGAACACTTCGTGGGTATTTTTACCCTTGTTCTTGGCATAGTACATCGCCGTGTCGGCGCAGCGCATCAGCGCCTGCGCGTCGGGCGCATCCTGCGGATACAGGCACACGCCGATGCTGGCGCTGATATATAACTGGTGGTGCAGCAGCTGGAACGGCGGCGCCAGCGCGGCCAGGATCTGCCGCGCGAGCCGGTCCGGCCCCGGGCTGCCGGAGCGCGCTTCCATGATCACGACGAATTCGTCGCCGCCGATGCGGCAGATCACGTCGCCCGCCGGCAGCGTCGCGCTCAGGCGCTGGGCGACGAGCTTGAGCAGGGCGTCGCCGCTGTCGTGGCCCAGCGTGTCGTTGACCACCTTGAAATTGTCCAGGTCCAGCAGCAGCAGGCCGGCGTTGCCGCGTTCGCGGTCGGCGCGCGCCAGCGCGTAGGCCAGCCGGTCGTTGAAGGCATTGCGGTTGGGCAGCGCGGTGACCGGGTCGACGTGGGCCAGGTAATGCAGGTGCGTTTCGGCGCGCAGCAGCGTCTTGCGCATGCGCGCCACCAGCAGCCAGGCCAGCGCGAACGATCCCAGCGCCACCGCCAGCGTGAAGCCGGCGAAGTGCGCCAGGCTGCGGTACAGCGGCGCCAGCGTGGCGCGAATGTGAACCGTGCCGACCACGTCGCCGTTGGCGCGCACCGGTTCCTGCACTTCCATGTAATCGATGCCGTAGCGGTGGCTGGCCTTTTCCAGGTCGGACGGCGCCTCGTCCGGCGCGGCCGCCGCGTCTTCCCGCTGGTAATGGGCCAGCGGCCCGCTGCCATCAAAAATGGCGGCGTTGTCCACCGCCGGCGAGGCGGCCAGCCCGGCCAGGATTTCATCGCCGGCGCGCGGATCGTGGAACAGCAGCGCGGCGGCGCTGTTGCTGCCGACGATGCGGGCCTGCACCTGCAGGTCGGCCAGCAGCGCGCCGCGCAGCGACATGAACTGGAACGCCGTCAGCATCAGGCTGGCCGCGCACAGCATCGCGCCGGCCACCACCAGGCTGGCGCGCGCGGCCTTGTCGCCGACCGGGTGCACGCTGGGAGGTAATGTGTAATCGTTCATTGCGCGTTTCTGGCCAGGTGCAGCAGTTTGGAACTGAGCGTCAGGTGGGCGCTGCGCGCCGCGCCCAGGTCGACGTCGAATTCGATGCGGCGGCTGTCGGCGCCGAGCGCGATGACGGCGCCATTGTTGCCGATGATGCGATCGTCGGCCACGGTCAGCACGCTGGCGCCGGTCAGCTCCTTGCGCAATTGCTGCCAGCGTTCGCGGTCCTGGGCGTCGAGATACAAGATATGGCAGTCGCGCGCGCCGGCGCCGGCGCCGAGCTGGCGCACCGCCAGCCGGTGGCCGTTGACGACCTTGTTGTGCAGCGCGCCCAGCGCCCCTTGCAGGCTGTTGCCGGCATAGGTGCACAGCACCAGCGGGCTGTCGCCGGCCAGCGTTTCCGGTGGCCACCCCGTAAACACGGCGAAATTGAAGATGAAGGCGGCCTTCAGGTCGAATTCCGCGACCTGGGCGCGGGCCGGCGCGCACAGCAGCGCCGCCAGTGCCAGCGACAGCGCGGGCAGCAGGCGCGGAGGGCGGCGGGATGCCGGCTTAATAGGCATAACTGAGTTTGAAGCGCAGGCGGCGCCCATCCTGCGTAATTGCCTGCTGCAACTGCTGCTCCGAGACCGGGTCGGCATAGCGCCGGTCGAGCAGGTTGTAGGCGCTCAGCGCCAGGTCGACGTGGCGCGTCAGGCCCAGCGAGAACAGGTTCAGGTTCAGCAAGGCGTAGCCGGCGGCGCTGCCGCCGCCGGCCGTGTCGCGCCGCGTCACGACTTGCCCCTCGAGGCCGGCCCGCCACGGGCCGTGCAGCGGCAGCGCCAGGTTGATCTTGCCGAGCTGGCGCGGCGAGTTGACGGTGGCGTCGCTCAGTTGCTGGCGCACGCGTTGCACGCTGTAGCTGGCGCGCAGCGTGGCCGCGTTGCTCCAGTGGCGCTCGTATTCGGCTTCGATGCCGAGCGCCTGCGCGGCGCCGGTGTTGGCAAACACCGGCAAGTCGGTGGCGCTGTCCGGCACTTGCGAGATCAGGTCCGATACGCGGTTGCGAAACAGCGTCAGCGTCAGCCGCTCGCCGTGCCGCAACTGCTGCACCAGCGCCAGCTCGTTGCTGCGGATGCGCTCGCGCGTGAGCGCGGGATTGGCCAATTGGCCGCCGGCGCCGAAGAACTGGTAATACAGCTCGTAATTGTTGGGCGCGCGGAAGGCGCTGCCATGCACCGCCTTCACCGTGGTCGATGGCGTGACTTCATAAATCAGCGCCACGCGCGGATTGAACACGCCGCCGGCGCCGCTGTGGTGGTCGTAGCGCACCCCGGCGTTGAGCAGCAGGTCGCGGCCCAGTTCCACCTCGTCCTGCAGGTACAGGCCGTAGCGCTGGTCGCGGTGATTCTGCTGCAGGTAGCTGAGATAGGGCGCGATGTCGTAGCTGTACTGAGCCAGGCGGTAGTCGTGCTGGAATTCGGCGCCGGCCAGCAGTTTGTGGCCGGCGGCCGGCACCGTCACCAGCGTCGCTTCCGCGCCCCACCAGCGGCCGTTGCTGCCGTCGCGGTTCAGCGTGCGCTGCGGCGTGGCAGCGATATAGTCGCCCACGGACTCATAACTGCCCCAGAACAGGCGCGCGTCCAGCGTGGCGTTGGCCGCCGGCGCGGCGCGGTAGCCGGCATTGGCATATTGTTGTTTGTCGACGGTGCGCGAGCGCGGATCGTCGAAGGCTTGCCCGAACGAGGCGGTCGGCACGCCCTTGCGCCGCTCGGCGTGCAGCAGAGACAGTGAAAATGGCCCGCTGGCCGCCTTCGCATACAGGCGCTGGCCGTTTTCATAATCGAGTCCGTGCGCCACGCCGTTCTGACCGGGCGTGTCGAATTCGGCGAAATACAGGTCGCGCCCGCCGTCGCGCTGGCTGCTGGCCGACAGCAGCAGTTCGGTGCCGCGGCCGTCGCGCCACGCGTGGCTGGCGCTGGCCCGGGCCGCGTTCGACTGGCCGCCGGACAGCGCGACATGGGTACCCTCGACGTCGCGCACCCGGCGCGTGATGACGTTGATCACGCCGAAAAACGCGTTGGCGCCGTAGATCGACGAGCCGGGACCGGGCACATATTCGATGCGCTCGATCAGCTCCAGGTCAAGCGGAAATTCGGCGCCCAGCGGCGCCTGGTCGTAGACCGGGTCGTTGACGCGGTTGCCGTCGATCTGCAGCAGGAAGCGGGTGTTGTAGTCGCCCGGGCGCAGGAAGCCGCGCGCGCCGAGGTAGCTGTAGTTGCGGTCATAACTGACGTACAGGCCGCGCACGCTGCGCAGCACGTCGGCCAGCGTGCGCCAGCCGTAGGCGCGGATGTCGGCGGCGCTGATGACGGTCACGCTGGCCGGCGCCTGGCTGGCCTTTTGCGTGAATTTCGACGCGCTATAGACTTCCAGCGACAGCAATTGTTCGAAGGGCAGGGCGGTCAGGTCTTGCGGCTCGGCCGCCGCATGCGCGCCGGCAACGCGAAACGCCAGCAGCAAGGCGGCCAGGGTCGTGCGTCGGACGCCGGTGTGCCGGCGGTGCTGCGGTGTTCTTGCCATCCCCTGGTTCCAAAGTCTGCGGAGCCGATCCGGGGCACGGTTCCGTGCCCGGTGTTATATGTTCTCCGCTATGGTGCCTGCCCGCGCCGCGAATGTACAGCATGACGCGCAATTAATTGCAAATCTGCAACAACGGGCTGGTCCGGCTCATTTGGCCGGCGTCGCCAGCGGCTTGCCTTTCTCGACGACGTAGACGCCGACCAGGCGCAGCGGCACGCTGCCGGTGTTTTTCGCATCGTGGATCTTGCCGGCCGGGATCACGAAGGCGTCGCCGGCTTTTACGCGGCGCGGGTCTTCGCCGTCGATCAGCAATTCTCCTTCTCCTTCGAGCACATAGCTGATCTCGTCGCCGGGGTGGGTATGGCGGCCCGCCACCACGCCGGGATCGATCTCGACGCGCGCCACCACGGCTTCGCGGTGCTCGCCCGAGACATCGGCTTTTTGCACGACGCTGCGCCGGATGCCGGGGTTTTGCGCGAGGGCCGCGCCGGCGGCGGCGACCAGCAGGACGGTGGCGATGGCGTGAGGGAGGATGCGCTGTCTCATGATGCTCCTTGGTGGGTGGTGGTGGGTGTCAGTGACGGTGGCCGGCGCCGTTGCCGCCGAACAGGATCGCGTCGATGATGCTGGCGCACCAGCACAGCACGACTGCCAGCGTCGCGGCCGTCATCACCGGGCCGCTGGCGGCGGGGTTTGCGCTCAGTTGCGCGGCAATGAGTTGCGGGTCGAGCGGCAGCGCGCCGCTGGAAATCTGGCCGGCCAGCGCATCGGCCTGCACCAGCACCGTGCGCAGGATGTACACGGCGCCGGCCAGCGACGGCGCCAGGAAAATGCAGCCGCGCGCGAGCTTTTTCAGCACCATGATCTGGCCCAGTCCGGGAAACACCAGCGCCGACACCAGCGCCGCCTTGATCGATTGCTTCATCGCCGCCCTCCTGGAAAATGAGACCCTATCTTACGCTTTTGGCAAAAAAATAGGGGATCGCAAGCCAGCTGTCATTCCCGCGCAGGCGGGAATCCCATCTGGCATGCCGAACGGTATAAAAAAATGGGATTCCCGCCTGCGCGGGAATGACAGCGCTACTGTCTGTGGCCTTAAATTAAATGTATTCAAGCCAGCCACGCCAGCGCGCGCGGGATCAGCCACGGCGCCAGCAGCGCGGTGATGATGCCGTTCAAACCCATGCCCAGGCCGGCGAAGGCGCCCATTTCGGCGCTGACCTGGAAGGCGCGCGCGGTGCCGATGCCGTGCGAGGCCACGCCCAGCGCGAAGCCGCGCACCTGGTGCGACTCGATGCGCAGCGCGTTAAACACGAAGCGCGCGCAGACGGCGCCGAAGATGCCGGTGCCGATCACCAGGATCGCGGTCAAGGCCGGCAGGCCGCCGAGCTTTTCCGAGATCGCCATCGCGATCGGCGTCGTCGCCGATTTCGGCCCGATCGACGCGGCCAACTGGCGCGACCCTCCCAGCCAGACGACGAGCGACACGGCCGACAGGATCGCCGTGACGCTGCCGGCAAGCAGGCCGCACAGCAGCGGCAGGAAGGCGCGCCGCAAGCGTGGTACCTGGCGCGCCAGCGGAATGGCCAGCGCCACGGTAGCCGGTCCCAGTAAAAAATGGACGAACTGGGCGCCGGCGAAATAATCGCGGTACGACATGCCGCTCGCCGACAGCACGGCGCTGATGAACAGGATCGCGATCGCCACCGGGTTGACCAGCGGGGAAAAACCGCTGCGGCTGTACAGCCAGTGCGCGCAGGTATAGGCGCACAGCGTCAACGTCAGCCCGAGCAGGGGCGACGCCGCCAGGTAGACCCAGATCGAACCGAATTCGGGCAAGTTATTCATCCATCTCTCCCGCCGCGCCGGTGCGTGCCATGACGGCGCGCGTGATGGCCGCCGTGACGGCCAGCGTCAGCAGCGTGCTGCCCACCAGCGCCAGTGCGATCGCAATCCACTGCGTGCCGATGCTGGCCGCCGCCACCATGATGCCGACGCCGGCCGGCACGAACAGTAAAGAAAGGTGGCGCAGCAGTTCGGTGCCGCTGGCCTCGATCGCCTCCAGCAGGCGCGGCGACGCGAGCAGCGCGCAAAACAGTAGCAGCATGCCGGCCACCGGGCCGGGGATCGGCAGGTGCAGGGCGAACACCAGGCCCTCGCCGAGACATTGGAAAATCAGCAGGACGGCAAAAGTGACGAGCATGGCGGCTCCCGACGGTTGGCGCGCTGGCGCGGGGCCGCCATTCTAGCAAACGGCGCGGCCCGTGAGCCGGTCCCGGCAGGAAATGCGCCGCCGCTTGCCCCGCTCGCCGGACACCGCGCCGCCGCATTCCTTGCCGGGAGCGGCTCCCGGGGCGGCGTCAGCGCGCCAGTGCGCGGGCCGGCCGCGCGCCCGCGCGCTGGGGCGCGGCCGGCGCTTCGGCAGGGCGCGAGCCGGCATCGGCGCCGGTGGCTTGTTCCAGTTCGTCGAATGCCTGGTATGTCAATGCCATCAGCCGTTCCGGGTCCGGCACCTGGCCGGTGTCGACGAACAGCGCCAGCTGGATCTGCCCGGCGTACGAAATAAACGCCAGGCCGACGCCAAGCCTGCCCGCCTGCGGCACCCAGCAGATCAAGTCCGTCATGCGCGAACCGGCCAGGTAGCGGCGGCTGCCTGGCCCCTCGATATTGGTCAGCACCACCGAGCCCTTCGACGTAAACAGGTTCAAGGCAAAATGCTGTAACGCCGTCGGCAGGCTGCCGGCGATCGACAAAAACGCCATCGTCGCGCGCGGCTGGTGCGAACGCTTGATCGCCGTCATGCGGGAGCTGGCCAGCAGCAGGCGCCGGCACGGGTCGTCGACATCGGTCGGCAGCGCCACCGCCACCAGGCCGAACTCGTTCCCGAGCTGGAAGGCGTTGGCCTTCTCGCGCAAATTGAAGGTCACGGCCGCGCGCAGCGTGCGCGCGCCGGCCTGCTTGCCGTTTTCGTCCAGGTAGCGCCGCAGCGCGCCGGACACGGCGGCGACCCAGACATCGTTCAGTGTCACGCCCATGCGCTTGGCCATCGCGCGCACCCGCTCCAGTTCCAGCGGCGGCATCCACACCAGGCGCTTGTCTCCGCTCAGCGGCGTCTTCAAACGGGTGTGCGCATCGGGCCACAACAGGGAAAGGCGCGTCACGTGGGCCGCGATTTTCAGCCACGACAGGCCGCCGGCCAGTTTCGAGCAGACCGAATGACGCGTGGCAGCGGCGCGGTGCGGATGGCCGACGGCGGAAGGCGCGTGGCCGTGGCAGCCATTGTCGTCCGTCAGGTGGTTCAGCACGTGCACCAGCCCCAGGCCGTCGGTGATGCAGTGGTGTACCCGAAACACGATCGCGTGGCCGCCGCCGACGCGGTCGATCACCGTCATGTGCCACAGCGGACGGTCCTGTTCCAGCGGCAGGTGGGCGATCGCCGTCTGCCGCTCTTGTAACTGCCGCAGGCTGACTTCGTGCTCGGCCTGTTCCAGCAGGATGTGTTCGCGGATGTCGAACGACTCATCCTCGACCCAGTGCGGGCGGCCCCGGCGGCGCTCGATCTTTTGCGTGAAGCGCGGGTAGTTCGGCAGGCGGTGCGCGATGGTCGACACCAGGCGTTCGATATCGACCGGTCCCTCGAACAGCAGGATGCTGTTGATGACCATCAGGTTGTTGCCGGTGTCCATGCGGTGCCATGCGTAATCGCGGCGCGTCATCGGCGCTGGCGCCGTGCTGGCGGCCCGCAGCGCATTGTCGTCCCTGGATTCCGGCCTGGCGCGCAGCGCGTAGCGGTCCAGTCCCGTCATGTGGACGCGGCACAGGTAATCCTGCCAGTCGATCAGCACGGGGTGCACCGGAAAATGCACTGCACTGTCGGCGCCGAAACGCTGCGCCAGCGCCAGCAGCGCGGTGTTATGAAAACGGTAGCGCGGCGCGGTATAAAAGGAGAATGTTTGCGCCAGCGCCTGCGTGGTGCGCAGCGCGTCGAGCGCGGGTGAGGCGCCGGCGCCGGCCAGGCGGCGCACGCCGCTCCACAGCGTGAGCCCGGTACGCGCGGCGCGCAGCAGCATCAGGAAAGCGGGGCGGCTGACGACACGAAAGTCGCGTGTCGGCGCGCGGTAAAACAGGCGCGTGTAATTGCGCCAGTGGCGTTTCGATTCAGCCTGGAACAGGGAGATTGCCTTGCCCAGCGTGACCGGGTTGCTCGACCCGCTGCAGGCTTGATAGATGCGCTGCGCCGGCGCGTCGCTCAGCGCTTCGGCGCAGGCCAGCACGATGCTGTTGGCGACCAGGTCGGCCGGGATGATGTCGATGATTTCGTCGGGGCGGGCCGGAAACACGCTGGTCTTGCCGCGCGCGTAAGCGAGGATGATGGCGTCGGCCACCTTGACGCCCTCGATCCAGCCGGGGACGGGTTCCTGCAAGGTGCTTTCGATGATCGACGGGCGCACGATGGTCAGCGCGCGATCCTGCATCGCGCACATCGCCAATTGTTCCCCCATCCACTTGGTGAATGTATACGTGTCGTTCCAGCCGTGGTAACGGGCCTCGGCGATGCCCAATTCCTCCAGGCGGCGCGCCAGGTCGGCCGGATCGGCCGTGTCGGCGCGCACCCGGCTGATGCGGCGCTGCAAGTGTTCGAGCAATGCCGTCAGGTCGTAATGGCCGTTCGGATGGCGCGCGATGGCCGCGCGCGCCGGGCGCGCGACCTGTTCATGGATGTCGCCGCGATGGTAACCGTTGACGTAGCAGGTCGAGACCTGGATCAGCGGCGCGTTCGCGGTGCGCGCCAGCGCGGCGATGTTTTGCACGCTGCGCGCATTGACCGCCAGCGCCTGGTCCAGCGCCTCCCGGAAGTTGACGCTGGCCGCGGCATTGATCGCCAGGTCGACCTTCCGCGACAGTTCGGCGAAGCCGGCCAGCGACAGGCCGAACGCCGGTTCCGTCACTTCCCCGGTAATGCACTCGATTTTGTCGGCAAAGAAGCGCTGCAGGAACTGGGGGCGCTCTGTACGTAACCTGTCGAAGATCGACGAGGTCGCGATTTCGCTGGCGAAGCGCGCGCGCGCGTCGACGCCGTCGTGGCCGGCGCGGATCAGCAGGATAATGCCGCCGATCTCGGGCACCGAGCGGATCAGCTTTTCCAGCACCACCTTGGCCAGGAAGCCGGTGCCGCCGGTGAGCAGGACGCGCTTGCCGGCCAGCGCCGCCTGCACGTTCAGCCGGGCGGCGGGCGCGGCGCCGTGTTGTTCTGCCGGCCTGGTGCGCGCGTGCGCGTCCTGCGTTGCGTATGCCATATGCGGTTCAGTCTTTCGGAGACGGTATCAATACAACAATAAAAATCAGCAAATGATGGTAATGCGAAACGAAGTCAGGGCAGGGGACTTTGCGCTGGCCTGGCGAGCCAAACGCATGGCGGCGAGAGTCAGCCGCTTTCCAGCCCGCGCGGCAGGCGTTATTTCGTCAATACATGTTGACGATGAGAGGGGCGTCAACTATCATTGACGCATGCTTGACATAAAAACACTGCCATCCCCCGAAGACCCCGAAGAAGCGCTGGCCGCGGTCCTTGCGCTGCGCCTGCTGGCCGACAAGCTGGAACGCCAGGCCGTCGCGCGGGCGATCGAGCAAGGCTGGTCATGGAGCCAGATTGCCGAAGCGCTCGGCGTGTCCAAGCAGGCTGCACACAAGCGCTTGGCCAGTACTCTTCATAAAACCGGTTTGCCCGATTAGGAGCTTTTATGTTTCGTCGATTGATCCAGCGTTTCAACGATATGCGTACCATCAAGACCCTGTGCGAGAACGCGGAACGACATGCCAACGCCGACGGCCAGCAGGAACCCGGCTCCGAACATTTCATCCTGGCCGCGCTGGAACTGCCGGACGGCAGCGCGCGCAAGGCATTTGAACGCATCGGCGCCGACCCGTCCCGCTTCCGGGGTGCGATTGCGCAGCAGTACGGCGATGCCTTGAAGAGCATCGGCGTCGAGTCCGCCAGTCTTGACGCGCTTGACAAGGGCGCCGCCGTGCCGCCGAAGCCGGGGCTTTATAAGGCGAAGTCCTCGGTGCAAGCCGTCATGCAGCAACTAGCCGCGTGGCCCAAGGCCAGGGCGGAAGAAGCATTGACCGGCGCCCACGTCATCGCCGTGATCGCCGCCGTCCAGCAAGGCGTCGCCGCCCGCGCATTGAAAAAAATGGGCGTCGACCTGCAAGCCCTGACCGACGCCGCCCGCGCCGAAATCCGCGCCGCTAATGCCGGTTGAAGCCCGGCCGCAAGCGTAGCCGCCAACCCCATTGAAATCCGCACCTTGTCGTTCCCGCTTTCGCGCACTACCGTCCGGGATAAATAAATTGACAGGTGGCTCAAAA
>JAZJZT010000054.1:0-19739 GCA_040389645.1 Pseudomonadota bacterium
TCAGGCTAGTTATATGAAAAAACCCCACCAGTGATCTGGTGGGGTTTTTTTTCGTTCGCGTTTTTTCGAACGCTCAAATCAGATGCAAAATCTGGGGTCAGACCCATGGGTCTGACCCCGGCCTTTGCATCTGATTTGGATTTTCACGCTTTCAAATCAGAACTTTGTCACACCCCTGTCACGGCACCTCCGTAGACTGCGGCATTTCCGACTTGATCATTTCTCAATAAGAGGTCCGCATGAAGCTTCCCCAACTTTCGCTGTTGTCCCTGGCTGTCGCCCTGACTGCCTGCGGCAGCAATTACGAGGCACCACCGCAGATCAATGGCGTGTTCCTCGACGGCGCCGTCGAAGGTCTCGACTACGTGGCCGGCAATGGCGTCCGTTCCAGCACCGGTGCCAAAGGCGAATTCACTTGCAGGACCGGGGATGTGGTCAGCTTCAGCGTGGGGGGAATGGCGCTCGGCAGTGCCACCTGCGCGGCCATCATCACGCCGCTGCAACTGGCCGGCGTCACCGACAGCCGCGACATCAAGGTCGTCAACCGCTTGCTCGCGCTGCAATTGCTCGATGATGACAGCGATCCGCAAAACGGCATCCGGATCGGAGCCGACGTCAAGACGGCGCTGGCTGGCAAGAGCGCCGATTTCAGCGCCACCGCCACCCCGTTCAACGCCGCGCTCGGCGCCAACCTGACCGCCGCCGGCGCCAAATATGCCGCGCGCAGTATCGATGACGATCGCCGCGCGCTGGTGCGTGAACACTTCGAAGATACGCTGGCCTCCAAGGTCGGCACGCCCGTCAACGAAACGTTTACCCAGACCACGCCGCTGGGCGCCGTCAGCGCCACCGTCACGCGCTATCAGGTCCAGGCCGACAGCAAATTCTATGTGCCGTATGAAGGCGCCAACGACAAGGTCAAAGCCGATTTCCCGAACGGTTTCCTGCCATCGTACGGTTCGTCGCTGGCATTCAAGGGCACCAACGCCAATGGCGACCTGGAGTTCTATGGCTTGACCGACCGCGGCCCGAACGGCGATGGCCCGAACGTGCCGGCGCCGACCGGTGGCGGCGTCATGACCGCCAAGATTTTCCCTGCGCCGAGCTTTACGCCGTCGATCGGCATCATCACGGTTGGCAAGTCCGGTGCCGTGCTGACTTCCAGCCTGCCCTTGAAAGTGTCGGCCAGCGTGAATGCCAGCGGCCTGCCGCTGCCTGCGGGAACGTTGGGCAATTCGGCCGAGATGCCGCTGTTCGATACGATGAAATTCGATAGCGGCACCAAGGCCGTGTTCAATGCCGGCGGCCTCGATACCGAAGCCATCGTGCTCGACAAAAAACGCAACGTGCTGTGGCTGGCCGACGAATACGGTCCCTTCATCGTCAAGGTCGATCCGGTCACCGGCATCATCCTGAACAAATACGCTGCCGGCAGCGGCCTGCCGGACATCTTCGCCAAGCGCCGCGCCAACCGCGGCATCGAAGGCATGGCGCTCGATACCAGCACGGACAAGCTGCATACCTTCCTGCAAAGCCCGCTGACCGACGGCAGTGCGCAATACGCGGTGACCGGCAAGAGCGAGCAGATCGAACGCTTCGCCCGCTTTACGCGCTGGGTTGAATTCGATCCGGTCTCCGGCACCACGAGCAAGATGTACGCTTATCCTTTGAACGGCGCCGAGTACCAGGATGGCCGCACCGGCAACGCCAAGCTGGGCGACATGGTCGCACTGGGCAACGGCAAGTTCATCGTGATCGAGCAGGGCGCGGCGCCAAGCGGCAAGGTGTTCAATAAACTGATGCTGGTGGAACTGGCCGGCGCGACGGACATCGGCGCCGCCGGCTTCAATGCCACCAGCTCCGACCTGGAGAAAAGCAGCATGAGCGGCACCGCCGTCAACGGCGCCGACTGGAGCAAGGTCGTGACGTTGAAGAAAACCCTGCTGCTGGACTTGAATGCGATCGGCTGGCTGGCGGAAAAGGCGGAAGGCTTGACCATCGTCGACGGTTCGACCCTGGCGCTGGCCAATGACAACGACTTCGGCATGAAAACGAAGATCTTCACGCCGGCCGGCGTGGCGGTGGCCGATGCCGATGTCACCAAGTGCAATGTGAACGCTGCCGGTGTCATCGTCACCAGCAGCGTGGCCGGTTGCGACGCCGCCAACAGCATCCGCGTGGCGCGCGGCGACGACCGCGAGCGGCCAAGCCGCCTGTGGCTGATCAAGTTCGGCAAGGCGCTGAACACGTATTGATGCGGACGGTGTCACAGTCGATGTGACACTTGCTCCGTTCCGGTACAGTCCCGCGCGGGGCTGTACCGGTAAACGCATGGCATGCCAATTGCTCCTAGTGGATCACCAATCCACCAAAGTCGCAGGAGACATCACCATGAAACGCATCTTATCCACTTGTGCCGCCGCCGCGGCAGTCCTCACCTCCATCTTCGCCTACGCGCATGGCAATGTCGTGCCGCAGGGCGTCGACACCACCGGCCTGGCCTCGCTGGGCGCGCAGTGGCGCGCCGACAACCCGTACAAGGGCAACAAGCTGGCCCTGAAAATCGGCGCTTCCGCCTATAACCAGAATTGCGCGCGCTGCCATGGTCTGGAAGCGGTATCGGGCGGCATCGCGCCGGACTTGCGCATGCTGGACCGCGATTGCGTCAGCGTGCGCAACGAAGCCAAGAAACAGGCCTGCTACAAGGAAGTCGACAGTTACTATCTGAGCTCGATCCGCAACGGTAAAGTAAGGAACGGCGCCGTGTACATGCCGCCGTTCGAGGGCGTGTTCAACCAGGAAGCGATGTGGGCCATCAAGACCTACCTTGAAACCCGCCGCGAAGTGAACTGACATGCGCTCCCTTCCACGCGGCACGCGCAGCTTGCTGGCGATGGCGTGCGCCGCCCTGTTCATCTGCCAGCCGGTGCAGGCCGACTGGCAAAAGATCCAGCAGTCGGGCCGCCTGAAAGTGGCGGTCTACAATGAGTTCGCGCCATTTTCGGATCACGGTGCCGGCATCGACGTCGACCTGGCCCAGGCGCTGGCGGACAGGCTGAAGCTGAAACTGAGCTTGCTGCCGTTCCCGGCCGGCGAAAACCTGAACGATGACTTGCGCAACATGGTGTGGAAGGGGCATTACCTGGGTTATGGTCCTGCCGACGTGATGCTGCACGTCCCCGTGGCGCGCGAACTGATGACGGACAACGACAAGGTGCAGATCTTCGCGCCGTATCACGTGGAGTCGGTGCGCCTGGTGCGCAGCGCGCGCACGCTGCCATCCTTCGACGGACTCGGTGCGCTGGAGGGCAAGCGCGTCGGCGTCGAACAGATTTCGATCGCGGCGATGGTGTTGCTGGGAGAGGAGAACGGGCGCTTCCGCGACCGGACCCATATCTATCCCACCGCCGCCGCCGCGCTGGAACAGTTGAAGGCGGGAGAGCTGGACGCCGTGCTGGCCACGCGTTCGGAAATCGAAGCCGTGTTCAAGGGCGATCCCGCCTTTCCGCTGGAGCAGGTGACGTTCCAGCGCCTGCCGCGCAACGGCTGGGCGGTGGGTATGGCGGTGCGCAAGGACGACCAGGACATCGCGCGCCAGTTGCAGGCCGCGCTCAATGAGATGGCGGCCAGCGGCGAACTGAAAACCATCTTTGCGAAATATGGCGTGCAGGTGGTGCTGCCTTGATGTTGTGGTGGTACTGAAAATCAGAAGCAAAGGCCGGGGTCAGACCCGAGGGTCTGACCCCAGATTTTGCAGCTGATTTTAAAACTGATATTGGGCGCTTGCGCCCAGTTGCCAGTTGCGGCCTGGCGCCGCTTCGTAATAGCGCTTGTTGCTGTCGCCGACGATCACCGAACCGACATAATCGCGGTCGAACAGGTTGTTGAGACGGGCGAACTGCTTGAAGTTCCAGTTACTCCATTGCTGCTGCAGGTTGACGCGCGCATTGAGCAGCGTATAGCCGGGCGCAGGCGCTTCGGTATTGCTGTCTTCCGCGTACACCTTGCTGACGGCGACCGTTTCCAGCGCCGCGCCGAATTGCCGCGGCGCGGCCCACGCCAGTTCTCCGTACAGGTTCGCCTTCGGCACGCCGGGCAGGCGACTGCCGCGCAGCACATTGCCGAATGCCTGGTCGTACACGGCGCGCAGCGTGGTCAGCGCCAGGCGCGCGCTGAAGCCATGGTTCCAGCGCGTATCGAACGACACTTCGGCGCCCTGGCGCAAGGTCTTGCTCGCATTGCGGTAGCTGGTGCGCCCGCCGCTGGAAGCGTCCACCACCAGTTCATCGCTGGTGCGCACCTGGAACAGCGCGGCGTCGAATCTTGTGTCGCTGCCGGCGGCGAGCTTGACGCCGGCTTCCAGGTGCGTGCTGCGCGCCGGCTGCAACTGGAAATTGAAGCCGGCCCCGGCGCCTGAATAAAACAGTTCATTGAGCGTCGGTGTTTCAAAGCCGCGCGCCGCGCTGGCGTACAGGTTCACACCCTGCGCCACCTTGTACAGCGCGCCAAGTACCGGCGTGGTGCGGCTGTAGCGCAGGCCGCCGCTGTCGTTGCCGTTCGCGATGTAGCGGTCGGCGACATCGACCGTCATGCGGCTGTGGCGCAGGCCGGCGCTGAACTGCCACGGGCCATTTTGCCATTCGGCCTGCAGGTAGGGATCGACGCTGGCGACCGTGTCGTCCTCGTCGCGGCGCAGCTTGCCCTGCACGCCGAACTGGTTGCCGATGAAGTTTTCGTAGCCCTGTCTTCCGTCCTGCGAGCGGCCGTATTCGATGCCGGCCGTGGTACTGAGCTTGCCGCCGGCCAGCGCCTGCACATGCACCCAGCTGAGGTCCGCGCCATAAAAATCGCGGTCGAAATCGACCACGCCGCCGGAATGGCTGGCCGGGGCCTGGAATGCCTTGGAAAACGCCTGGTACTGGATCACTTGCCGGTTGCCACCGTAGGCCGTCACGCGCAGGCGGTCGTCGCCGAAGCGCTGCTCATAAGCGGCGCCGATCTGCTGGTGGTCGATGCTCTTGCGCGTGTCGTAGCGCTCGGCGTAGCTGCGCTTCGGCGTTTGCGTATCGGTCGGGTCGATTTCTCCGGCGCGCGGGTCGCGCTGCCAGGTGGCCAATGTCACTCCCAGCGGATCTTGCGTATCGTGCTGGCGCAGGCTGTTGGCGACGATGGTCAGCTTGCCGCCGGCGCCGGGAGTCACGCTGATTTTTGCATAAGCCTGGTCGCGCCGCGCCGCGCTGTGATCGCGGTAGCCGTCGGTCTCGAAGCGCGAGGCATCGAGCACGTAGCCGATGCCGCCCGACTTGCCTTGCGCATTCAGGTCGGCCTTGCGCGCGCCGTCGCTGCCGCCGGACAGGCTCATTTCGACCGACGGCGCACCGTCGCCATCGCGCGTAAACAATTGGACCACGCCGCCGGAGTGGTTGCCGTAGATGGCGGAAAACGGCCCACGCAGCACTTCGATGCGCTCCGCCATATCCAGGTTGAAGGTGGCGGCCTGGCCTTGGCCGTCCGGCATGCTGGCCGGGATGCCGTCGGCGATCAGGCGCACGCCGCGCACGCCGAAGGCGGAACGGGCGCCGAAGCCGCGCGAGGAAATCTGCAAGTCCTGCGCATAGTTCTGCCGGTTCTGCGCCACCAGGCCAGGCACGGCGGCCAGCGCTTCGGATGCGTTGACGCGCATCTGGCTGTCGCGGATACGTTCGGCGTCGACCACGCTGATGGCGGCCGGGAAATCGAAGCTGGTGTGTTCGGCGCGTGAGCCGCTGACGACGACCACGCCGGCCAGCGCGCCGCCATCTGCATTGGCATCGGCAATATCGGCTGCGGCGGCAAATGGCGCCAGCGTGGCCGAGCCGGCGGCGAACAGGCTGGCGATGGCGTTCAATCGAAAACGGTGTTGCATGGTGATGCCTCCATAAAGGGTGTGTCCGTGCCTGCCTGGCGCACGATGCCGGCAAGTCTGACGCAAGCGGTAAGCAATATACCTGCCATGCGCGATCGCGTGCTGCACCGGTGGCATGCGCTTTGCATCAACACTTGTCAGGCGCGCGCGTCCCGCGCGCGATCCACGCTAAAAGGCCCGTCATGACTCCGAAAAATTCCCTGCGCGCGGCGTTGCCGTCGGCGCTCCTGCTGCTGTGCGCCGGCGCTTGCGCCGCGCCGTTCGCGTATGTCCCGAACGAGAAATCCGGCACCGTCAGCGTGATCGATACGCAGACCGATGCCGTGGTGCGCCAGCTCCCGGCCGGCAAGCGCCCGCGCGGCATCGCCGGCGCGGTCGACGGCCGCCACCTGTTCGTCACCGATGCCGCCGCCAACGTCCTGCTGCGGCTTGACAGCGCTGGCGGCGCGGCGCTGGCGCCGCTGGCGCTGGGCAAATCGCCGGAAGGCGTCAGCGTGTCGCCGGACGGGAAGTATATCGCGGTGGCCGTGGAAGAGAGTAACAGCGTGACGCTGATCGATGCCGTCAGCGGCGCGCGCGTGGCCGACATCGCGGTGCAGGGCCGCAATCCCGAGCACGCCGTGTTCAGTCCGGACAGCCGCTGGCTGTACGTCAGCGCCGAGGAGGCCGAGCAGGTCGACGTGATCAATGTCGCGCAGCGCCGCCAGAGCGGCTCGCTCGCGGTCGGCCTGCGCCCGCGCGGCATCGGCTTCGCGCCGGACGGCAGCCGCGTCTACATCGCCTGCGAACTGGTGAACACGGTGTATGTGCTCGACACGGCGAGCGGGCACACGCTGGCGAAGATCCCGGCCGGGAAAAATGCCAACGGCATCGCCGTGCATCCCGGCGGCAAACAAGTCTACGTGTCGAACGGCGCCGACGCCAGCGTGATGGTGATCGATACCGCCAGCTATGCGGTGACCGCCACCATCGCGGTCGGCAAGCGGCCGTGGAACATGGCGATTACGCCGGACGGCGCCAAGCTGTACGTGGCCAACGGACGCTCGAACAGCGTGTCCGTGATCGACACGGCCAGCGCAAGCAAGGTGGGAGAGATCGCGGTCGGCGAACTGCCCTGGGGTGTGGCAATCCGTTGAAATGGATGTGACAGTTGTTCAGGTTTGGAGCACCCGGAATGCTCCGGCGGCGCTTGCGGAGCGCGATAACGACCCGTATGCCCCTGTTGGCGCCGTTTTCGCGAGCTGGCACGAGGTTTGCGAAATGGAGGTCGTGCTCAAGGACACGCCGTCTGCCAAGACGGATTTACAACCACTGTGAAAGAGGATGACATGAATCTCGCGGATATCAGCAAACTGGGCGTCGCCAACCCGTTCAAGCAACGCTACGACAATTACATCGGCGGCAAATTCGTACCGCCGGTGCATGGCGCCTACTTCGCCAACATCACGCCGATCACCGGCCTGGCGTTTTGCGAAATCGCCCGCTCCACGGCGGAAGACGTCGAACTGGCGCTGGACGCCGCGCACGCGGCGAAGGCTGCCTGGGGCAAGACTTCGCAGACCGAGCGCGCCAACATCCTGAACAAGATCGCCGACCGCATGGAGCAGAACCTGGCGTTGATCGCGACTGCCGAAACCATCGACAACGGCAAGCCGATCCGGGAAACCATGGCGGCCGACATCCCGCTGGCGATCGACCACTTCCGGTATTTCGCCGGCTGCATCCGCGCGCAGGAAGGTTCCGTCGCGCAGATCGACTCGCAAACCTATGCCTACCACTTCCATGAACCGCTGGGCGTGGTCGGCCAGATCATCCCGTGGAATTTCCCGATCCTGATGGCGGTGTGGAAGCTGGCGCCGGCGCTGGCGGCGGGCAACTGCGTGGTGCTGAAACCGGCCGAGCAGACCCCGGCCTCGATCATGGTGCTGATTGAACTGATCGGCGACCTGCTGCCGCCGGGCGTGCTGAACATCGTCAACGGCTTCGGCCTGGAAGCGGGCAAGCCGCTGGCGTCGAACAAGCGCATCGCCAAGATCGCCTTCACGGGCGAAACGGGCACCGGCCGCCTGATCATGCAGTACGCCGCGCAAAACCTGATCCCGGTCACGCTGGAATTGGGCGGCAAGTCGCCGAACATCTTCTTCGCCGACGTGATGGACCAGGACGACGCCTTCTTCGACAAGTGCCTGGAAGGCTTCGCGATGTTCGCGCTGAACCAGGGTGAAGTCTGCACCTGCCCGTCGCGCGTGCTGATCCAGGAATCGATCTACGACGCCTTCATCGAACGCGCACTGAAACGCGTGGCCGCGATCAAGCAGGGCAACCCGCTCGACGCGTCCACCATGATCGGCGCGCAGGCGTCGCAGGAACAGCTGGAAAAAATCCTGTCGTACATGGACATCGGCCGCCAGGAAGGTGCGCAACTGCTGGCCGGCGGCGAGCGTCATCAGCAGTCGGACGGCCTGGAGGGCGGATATTACGTGCGCCCGACTGTGTTCAAGGGCGATAACACGATGCGCATCTTCCAGGAAGAGATCTTCGGGCCGGTGGTCTCGGTCACCACCTTCAAGGATGAGGAAGATGCGCTGCGCATCGCCAACGACACGCTGTACGGCCTGGGCGCCGGCGTGTGGACGCGCGATGGTGCGCGCGCCTTCCGCGTCGGCCGCGGCATCCAGGCCGGCCGCGTGTGGACCAACTGCTACCACCTGTATCCGGCCCACGCCGCGTTCGGTGGTTATAAACAGTCCGGCATCGGCCGCGAAAACCACAAGATGATGCTGGACCACTATCAGCAGACCAAGAACCTGCTGGTCAGCTACAGCCCGAACGCGCTGGGCTTCTTCTAAGCCCGGTTCCCGTGCGCCGACCAGGGATGATGATGAAAACTGCGATAGCCCGTGTGACCGCGACCGACGTCGCGCTAGCCCTGATCGCCATGCTGCGCCAGCAGCATGGACCGGTCATGTTTTTCCAGTCCGGCGGCTGCTGCGACGGCAGCACGCCGATGTGCTACCCGGCCGGGGATTTCAACCTGAGCGACACCGATGTCTATCTCGGCAACCTGGACGGCGCACCGTTCTATATGGGACTGGAGCAATTCGAATACTGGCAGCACACCCAGCTGATTATCGATGTGGTGCCGGGCAATGGCGGCATGTTCTCGCTCGATAACGGCACCGGGCAGCGCTTCCTGACCCGTTCGCGCCTGTTCACCGATGAAGAGTGCGCGCAGCTACACCTGTTACAACCGACCAAAACAAAAGGAGATGATTGTGCATAAAAATATCAAGGGATTACTGCTGGGACTCGGCGCTGCCGGCCTGGCGCAGGCGGCCGGCGTCGCCAACGTCACCAACGCGATGCTGGACAATGCCGCCAAGGACACCTCCACCGTGCTGTCGTTCGGCATGGGCGCGCAGGGCCAGCGCTATTCGCCGCTGACCCAGGTGAACACCAAGACCGTGGGCAAGCTGGTGCCTGCCTGGTCGTTCTCGTTCGGCGGAGAAAAGCAGCGCGGCCAGGAATCGCAGCCATTGATCTATAACGGCAAGATGTTCGTCACCGCCTCCTATTCGCGCATCTTCGCGGTCGATCTGAAGACCGGCGCCAAGCTGTGGAAGTATGAACACCGCCTGCCGGACGGCATCATGCCGTGCTGCGACGTGGTCAACCGCGGCGCCGCGCTGTACGACAACCTGGTGATCTTCGGCACGCTCGATGCGCAACTGGTGGCGCTGGACCAGAACACCGGTAAAGTAGTGTGGAAAGAGAAGGTCGACGATTACGCGGCCGGCTATTCGATGACGGCCGCGCCGCTGATCGCCAAGGGCTTGCTGCTGACCGGCGTGTCCGGCGGCGAGTTCGGCATCGTCGGCCGGGTCGAGGCGCGCAATCCGAAAACCGGAGAACTGGTGTGGACGCGGCCGATGGTGGAAGGCCACATGGGCCACCGCTACGACAAGGACGGCAATGCGATCGACAACGGCATTTCCGGCACCCTCAACAAGTCCTGGCCGGGCGACCTGTGGAAGACCGGCGGCGCCTCGACCTGGATGGGTGGCACCTACGACGCCACCACCGGTCTGGCGTATTTCGGCACCGGCAACCCTGCGCCGTGGAACAGCCACCTGCGTCCCGGCGACAACCTGTACTCGTCGTCGACGGTGGCGCTGGATGTCGAAACGGGCCAGATCAAATGGTCATACCAGAACACGCCGAACGATGCCTGGGACTTCGATGGCGCCAATGAATTCGTCACCTTCGACATGGATGGCAAACGCTTCGGCGGCAAGGCAGACCGCAACGGCTTCTTCTACGTGATCGACGCCAAGAACGGCAAGCTGCAAAACGCTTTCCCGTTCGTCAACAAGATCACCTGGGCCAGCGGCATCGACCTGGCGACCGGCCGGCCGAAGTACATCACCGCAGGACGTCCGGGCGATCCGACCAAGGGAGAAGAGGGCAAGAAGGGCAGCACCGTGTTCGCGGCGCCGGCCTTCCTCGGCGCGAAGAACCAGATGCCGATGGCGTACAGCCCGCAAACCAAGCTGTTCTACGTGCCGGCCAACGAATGGGGCATGGATATCTGGAATGAGCCGATCAGCTACAAGAAGGGCGGCGCCTTCCTCGGCGCGGGCTTCACCATCAAGCCTTTGAACGAAGACTATATCGGCGCGCTGCGCGCGGTCGATCCGAAGAGCGGCAAGATCGTCTGGGAGGTGAAGAACAATGCGCCGCTGTGGGGCGGCGTGATGAGCACCGCCGGCGGCCTGGTGTTCTACGGTACGCCGGAAGGCTACCTGAAAGCGCTCGACGCGAAATCCGGCAAGGAACTGTGGAAGTTCCAGACCGGTTCCGGCGTGGTGGCGCCGCCGGTCACCTGGCAGGACGGCGACACGCAATATGTGGCGGTGGTCTCGGGCTGGGGTGGCGCGGTTCCACTGTGGGGTGGCGAAGTCGCGAAAAAGGTCAACTTCCTGGAGCAGGGCGGTTCAGTCTGGGTCTTCAAGCTGGCCTCTAAATAAGTTAAGGCGTTGGCGCTCCGACGAGCGCCTTTTACTGGCGACTGCGGTCGTCAGTTTTTTTTTGAGGGGATAGAAATGAAGCAGACATTCATGCCGCCAGCGGCATTTTCCGCGCAGGCCGCCATTCCGGACATGACCGCCTACGAAATGCTGTGCGCACAAGCGGAGCACGACTACGAGGGATACTGGGCGATGCTGGCGCGCGAACACCTTGCGTGGCAGACGCCGTTCACCCGCACGCTGAACGAAGACAATGCTCCATTCTACAAATGGTTCGAGGACGGCAAACTGAACGTGTCCTATAACTGCCTGGACCGCAATCTGAGCAACGGCAACGCCGATAAAACCGCGATCATCTTCGAAGCCGACGACGGCGCCGTGACCCGAGTGTCGTATCAAGAGCTGCACGAAAAAGTCTGCAAGCTGGCCAACGGCCTGAAAGCGCGCGGCGTCAAAAAAGGCGACCGCGTCGTCATCTACATGGCGATGTCGGTCGAAGGCGTGGCCGCGATGCAGGCTTGCGCGCGCATCGGCGCGATTCACTCCGTCGTGTTCGGCGGCTTTTCCGCCAAGTCGCTGCAGGAACGGATCATCGACGCCGGCGCCGTGGCCGTCATCACAGGCGATGAGCAACTGCGCGGCGGCAAGCGCCTGCCCTTGAAAGCCATCGTCGACGAAGCGCTGGCGCTGGGCGGCTGCGCCAGCGTGAAGAACGTCATCATCTACCAGCGCACCGGTGGCGGCGTCACGCACATTTCGGACCGCGACATCTGGCTGCACGACCTGGTGGCGGATCAGCCGGCCGAATGCGAACCGGAATGGGTCGAAGCGGAACACCCGCTGTTCATCCTCTACACGTCCGGCTCCACCGGCACCCCGAAAGGCGTGCAGCACTCCACCGGCGGCTACCTGCTGTGGACCGCGCTGACGATGAAGTGGACCTTCGACATCAAGCCTTCCGACGTGTACTGGTGCACGGCAGATATCGGCTGGGTCACCGGCCACAGTTATATCGCCTACGGCCCGACCGCCGTCGGCGCGACGCAAGTCATTTTTGAGGGCGTGCCGACTTATCCGGACGCCGGCCGTTTCTGGGAGACGGTCGCCAGGCACAAGGTCAACATCTTCTATACCGCGCCGACGGCGATCCGCTCGCTGATCAAGGCCGCCGACGTCGATCCGGCAGTGCACCCGAAAAACTACGACTTAAGCTCGCTGCGCCTGCTCGGCACGGTGGGAGAACCGATCAACCCGGAAGCGTGGATGTGGTACTACAAGAACGTCGGGGGTGAGCAATGCCCGATCGTCGACACCTTCTGGCAGACCGAAACGGGCGGCCACATGATCACCCCGCTGCCCGGGGCCATGACGATGGTGCCGGGTTCGTGCACCTTGCCGCTGCCGGGCATCATGACCGCCATCGTCGACGAATCCGGCAACGACGTGCCGAACGGGCAGGGCGGCATCCTGGTCGTCAAACGCCCGTGGCCATCGATGATCCGCACCATCTGGAACAATCCCGACCGCTTTAAAACCAGCTACTTCCCGGAAGAACTAGGCGGCAAATACTATCTGGCCGGCGACGGCGCGATCCGCAACAAGGACACCGGCTACTTCACAATTACCGGCCGCATCGACGACGTGCTGAACGTGTCCGGCCACCGCATGGGCACGATGGAAATCGAATCGGCGTTGGTGGCCAATCCTCTGGTGGCCGAAGCGGCCGTCGTCGGCAAACCGGACGACACGACCGGCGAATCGATCTGCGCCTTCGTCGTCTTGAAACAGGCGCGCCCCACCGGCGATGAAGCGAAAAAGCTGGCGGTGGAATTGCGCAACTGGGTCGGCAAGGAAATCGGCCCGATCGCAAAACCGAAAGAGATCCGCTTTGGCGACAACCTGCCGAAGACGCGCTCGGGCAAGATCATGCGCCGCCTGTTGCGCGTGCTGGCCAAGGGAGAAAAGATCACCCAGGACGTGTCGACGCTGGAAAATCCCGCCATCCTCGATCAGTTGGCGAAGGCGCTGTAAGGCACGCGGCGGCGCTCAGAAAATGAACAGTGAACAGCGGCGATGCTTCGAAACTGCGCAGCTTTTCAGCGTTTAACCCCGTCTTTCCCTTCAAAAACACAGGCATGCAAATTGCCATGTATTGGGTACATCAGTTCCTGGTGTATCCATCCCATAAAAGAAGAGGAGATAGCGTAATGAAGAAGATGATCCTGGTGTGTGCCGCCGCCGCTGCCGCGCAAAATGCATGTGCAGTCGATATCAAGGCTGGCGACTGGACCGTGGCCGTGGGCGGCATCGTCAACGCCTATTACACGCAAGTGTCCTGCAGCGGTGACGCCGTGGGCGGGCTGGCGCTGGGAGGCAAGGGCCTTGGCTGCGGCGGAGAGAGTAACCGCACCACCATCGGCAACGGCTTGCTGCCGAACGGCCTGGTGACGTCGGCTTCATCGCAGCAGGGCGGTTACGATGTGAAGGCCTTGATCGGCATCTACAACGCCACCGCCACCGACAGCGCGATCGCGCAGAACAGCAACGTCGATGTGCGACAAGCTTATTTCACCTTCGGTAATGAATCGATGGGCACGGTCAAGCTGGGGCGCGACAATGGCCTGTTCGGGTCGGGCGCCATCTTTGGCGACATGACCCTGATCGGCGCCGGCGCACCGGTGCAGGCCACGCAGCGCGGCCGCGTCACGCTTGGCCACATCGGCGCCGGCTACAGCTACCTGGGCTACTACGGCCAGGTCGCCTACAGCGCGCCGAAGTCGGCTGGCGTCGGCATCGACGTGGCGTTGGTCAGCCCGGTGAGCGACACGCCGGTCATTGCGCCGTCCGTGTACACGGCCAAGAGCAGCCCGCAGTTGCAGGCACAGCTCAGTGTCGCGGCCGACGGTTTGAAAGCCTGGCTGGGCGTGAAGACGCAGAAATTCACCTCGGCCACGCCGGGCGTGAGCGACTTCACGATGAACGGCGTCGAACTGGGCGCGTCTTACCAGGCCGGCCCGCTCGGTTTGCTGGCCAACGTCCAGGGCGGCAAAGGACTCGGCATCCTGTCCGACGCGGACCAGGGCGAAACCCGCACGAAGCATT
Source organism: Pseudomonadota bacterium (assembly GCA_040389645.1). Taxonomy (GTDB): domain Bacteria; phylum Pseudomonadota; class Gammaproteobacteria; order Burkholderiales; family Burkholderiaceae_D; genus Rugamonas. The sequence continues at coordinate 14,035 of JAZJZT010000054.1, forward strand.
ACTTCACGCAGGCCACTTACAAGGCTGGCGACAAGCTGAAACTGGGCGCCAGTTACGGCATCAGCAAGAACGATGACAATACCGCCGGCACGCGCGGGCTGAAATCGAACGCCAACCTGACGCTGGGCGCCTACTACACGCTCAACAGCCTGATCACGCTGGTCGGCGAAGTCGGACAGACCCGCTCGAAAGCGTTCAGCGGCGCACAGGGCAAGCTCAATGGCGGCGCCGTCGGCGGCATCATCTTCTTCTGATCCGGGCAGTACTTGGCGGCGGCCGTTGCTGGCCGCCGCCTTCCAACGAGGTAATCATGGGACTGGTCCGCATACTCTTGCTGTGCATGACGCTGATGCTGGCGCTGCTGCTGATCGTGGCGCCGGTGCAGGCCGGTGTGCTGGCGCGCGCGGACATTGCGCTGCGTTTTCCAGCGCCGCTGATGGTGGGAGAGAAGGATGGCGCGCTGCCGGTATGGCCGCTGTTCCGGCAGAACGCCACCGCCATCGAACTGGCCGGTTATGTATTCGAATCGGCCGACCTGGCGCCGGTGCCCGGTTTTTCCGGCGTGCCACCGAATCTGCTGGTGGCCATCGATGCCAAGGGTGTCTTTCTCGACGTGGCCGTGCTGTCGCATCACGAACCGGTATTCCTCGATGGCCTGGGTGAAGCTCCGATGCGGCAGTTTGTCGCGCAATACAAGGGCGTCTCGCTGGGACGCAATATCAAGATAGGCAGCAAGGCAGGCAGCGGCGCCGATGCGAATCACGTGCTGCTGGACGGCGTATCGAAGGCCACCGCGTCGGTGCGCATCATGAACCAGAGCGTGCTGGCCGCCGCGCTCAAGGTCGCGCGCGGCAAGCTCGGTTTTGCGCAGGGACGCGATCCGGAACTGATCGCGCGCGTGCGCGACGACCTGTTCGAGCCGCTCGATCTGGCGCAGATGCTGTGCGCGGGCCTGATCTCCCATGTCAAAGTGCGCAACCGCGATGCCGAGCAACTGTTTGCCGGCAGCGCCGGCGCCGGCCTGGATGACGCGGCGCTGGCCAGTCCGGACGCCACCTTCATCGATCTTTATTTGGCTTACGGCTCGGTGCCATCGATCGGGCGCAACCTGCTCGACGATAAAAGCTGGCGCAAGCTGCGCAACCGGCTAGAACCGGGAGACCATGCCTTTATCGTCATGTCGTCCGGCCGCTACAGCGTGACGGGAGAGGATTTTGTGCGCGGCAGCGTGCCCGAGCGGCTGGTCTTGAAGCAGGATGGCTTGCCGCTGGAGTTGCGCGATCTCGATCTGGAACTGAAGCTGAAACAGCCGGGCGCTCACGGCGTCGACAGCGTGACCGCCTTCCGCGTCATCCGCCAGGCCGGCCTCGATCCGTCGCGCGCGCTGGAATGGACGCTGCCGCTCACGCGCCATAAAGGCATCGTGTATCCGGAGCGGATCACGCGCGAGCTGCCGCTGACATACCGTCTGCCGGAGCGTTATTACGAGGGCGCCGCGCCCGATGAAAAATCCTGGACCAGCGTCTGGCAGGCGCGCCGTGCCGATATCTGGCTGCTCGGTGGCGGCCTGGCCGTGCTGACGGCCGCGCTGTCCATGCAGCGCCGTTTGACTCAACATGGCCGACGCTTCGTCTGGTTCCGCGCGTTGTACCTGGCGTACACCATCGGTTTCATCGGCTACTGGGCGCAGGGCCAACTGTCGGTGGTCAACCTGAGCGGCGCCGTGCAGGCGCTGCTGGCGGGACGCAATCTCTCCTTTTTCCTGTTCGACCCGATGACGGTGCTGCTGTGGGCATTCGCGCTGGTGTCCGTGCTGCTGTGGGGGCGCGGCACCTTTTGCGGCTGGCTGTGCCCATTCGGCGCTTTGCAGGAAGTGAGCGGCAAGGCGGGGCAGGCGCTGGGACTGCCGCAAATAAAACTGCGCAGCCGCGCCGACGCGCGCCTGAAACGGCTCAAGTATGCCGTGCTGGCGCTGATCGTCGTCAGCGCGGCCGTGTCGGCGCCGCTGACCGATGCGCTGGTGGAGCTGGAACCGTTCAAGACCGCCATCACGCTCAACTTCGTGCGCGCCTGGCCTGGCGTGGTGTATGCCGTCGGCCTGCTGCTGGCCAGCGCTTTTATCTACAAATTCTTTTGCCGCTACCTGTGTCCCCTTGGCGCGGCGCTGGCGCTGCTGGGCCGCGTGCGCCTGCTGGACTGGATTCCGCGCCGCGCCGAATGCGGCCAGCCGTGCCAGACTTGCCGCCACCGCTGCGGCTACCAGGCGATCCGGCCGGATGGGAAGATCGCCTATGACGAATGCTTCCAGTGCATGGATTGCGTGGTGATCTACGAAAGCGCCGACAAGTGCGCGCCGCTGATGCTGGAACAGAAGCGCGCCAGGACAATAACGATAACGCGCCTCGCTGCGCAGGAGGGGGCGTGATGAAACGCAGGACATTGATCGCGGCGAGCCTGGGCGCGTTCGGCCTTGCCGCCGGCGCGGGCCTGCTGGCCAGGCGAGACATGGATACGGGGCAGCGTATCCACTCCGGCGCGGCGCTGGCGTTCGGCACCAGCATTTCAGTGTCCGTCGTATGCGCCGAACAGGGGCGGGCCGAAAAGGCGATTGCGGCCGCGCTGCATGCCGCGCAGGGCGTCGACCGCTTGATGAGCATCTACCATCCGGACAGCCAGGTATTCCGGCTGAACCGCGACGGGGTGCTGGCGCGGCCGGATGCGCTCCTGCTGGCGGTACTGGAACAGGCGCAAGCCTTGTCGCAACTGACTAGCGGCGCGTTCGACGTCACGGTGCAGCCACTATGGCAGGCATTCAGCGCCGCCGCCGCGCATCGCGCGCTGCCGCCCGAACGCGAGCGCGTCGCGGCGCAAACTCGCGTCGGCTGGCGCGACCTGGTGTTCGACACCGATACGGTCCGCTTCCTGCGGCCCGGCATGGCGCTGACCTTGAATGGCCTGGCGCAGGGTTACGCGGCCGACCTGGCGCTGGCGGCATTGCGCGAACACGGCATCGCCAGCGCGCTGCTCGATACCGGCGAATTCACCGCGCGCGGCGGCAAGCCGCAACATCGGCCGTGGATGCTGGGCGTGCGCGATCCGCGCGACGCGGCGGCGCTGGCGGCCGTGCTGCGCCTGGATGGACGTGCCATGGCCACGTCGGGCGATTACGAAACGGCGTTTACGGAAGACTTGATCCACCACCACATCTTCGACCCGGCACTGGGCGATTCGCCAGTGGAACTGGCCAGTGTGACCGTGCTCGCGCCCGACGCCATGCTGGCCGACGGCCTGTCGACCGCCTGCATGGTGCTGGGCGCCGCACGTTCGCATGCGCTGGCCGCGCGCATGGCCGGTGTCGACCTGATGACGATCGATAAACACGGCGCCGTGCGGCGCTCGCCCGGTTTCGCGGCAGCGGCGAAAGAGCTTACTTGAGATGCGGCAGCTTGCGGTAAATCGTATTGCGGGATACGCCCAGTACGCGCGCGGTGGCCGAGACATTGCCGCCATTCGCCTCCAGCGCCGTCAGGATCGCATTCTGCTCCATCTCTTCCAGGTTGGCGCCGGCGGCGATCATCTGCGCCGCGCCAGCGCCTGTGCCAGCGCCGTTGCTGGCACCCTGTTCGATATCGTCCATGAAGTCATCCGGCATGTGGCGCAGGCAGATTTCGTACTCGTCGCCTGCCATCACGATGGCGGTGCGCAGCAGGTTGGTCAACTGGCGGAAATTACCTGGCCATTTATGGCGCCGGAACAGTTTAAGGATGTCATCGGATACCGTGTAGTTGCCATGTTCTCCCTCGGCGGCGACGATTTTTCTCACCACGACATCGAGGTCGGTGCGTTCGCGCAGCGGCGGCAATTTCACCACCAGGCCGTTCAGGCGGTAATACAAGTCTTCGCGGAACAGTCCCTTGGCGATGCGCTCGCGCAGGTTGTGGTTGGTGGCGCAGATCACTTCGACATTGACCGGGATCGACTTGCCGCTGCCGAGCGGCGTGACCATGCGTTCCTGCAGCACCCGCAACAGGCGCGCCTGCAGGCTGAAAGGCATGTCGCCGATCTCGTCGAGGAACAGCGTGCCGCCGTTGGCCTGCAGGATGCGGCCGATCGCGCCCTTCTTGCGCGCGCCGGTGAAGGCGCCATCCTCGTAGCCGAACAGTTCGGACTCGATCAGCGTTTCCGGGATCGACGCGCAATTGACCGCGACAAAAGGGCTTTGCGCGCGCGGCGAATCGTTGTGGATGGCCTGGGCCAGCAATTCCTTGCCGGTGCCGGTTTCCCCCATGATCATGATCGGGATATCCTTGCCCAGCACGCGCGAGACCTTGTCGATCACCAGTTCCAGTTGCGCATCGCCGGTGCGCAGGTAGCGCAGGCCGGACAGGCGGCGCGCGGCGTTGGCCGCGTGGCTTGGCGGCGGCGCGGCGGCCGGGCGCGCATCGCCCTGCTGCGTCATCGCATGCTGGAACACGCCGTTGGCCAGTCGCAGTTGCGCGCGGCCGTACACGCGCACGCCGCTGTGCATGCACAGGTTCAGCAAGCCTGGCACCGCGGTGCGGTAATGGTCGAACAGCGCCGAGACGGGCAGGCCGAACAGGGAGCTGAAGGTGTGGGATTGCAAGGCCGCGTAGCTCAGGCCCAGCTGGAACAGGCCATTGCGGTTGGCCGACAGGAAGCGCCCGCCCGGCGTGAACGAGGCGATACCTTCCATCAGCGTGCCGATGAATTCGGCCCGCGCGTGGAAGTGCAGCGTGATCGCATCTTCGAACGTGGCTGAAAACAGCTGGTTCTCGATCATCAGCGCCGACATCCGCACCAGCGCCATGGTGTGTTTGTGGAAGCTGCGCTGGTCGCCCGAGACATCGAGCACGCCGACCACGTTGCCCTTATGGTCGGTGATCGGCGCGGCCGAACAGGTCAAAAAATGGTTCGCCTGCAGGTAGTGTTGATCCGCATGCACCAGCGCCGGCGATTTTTCGGCGATGGCGGTGCCGATCGCATTGGTGCCCTTGCTTTGCTCGGACCAGGCCACGCCCGGTTGTAGCGCCACCTGGTTGGCCTTGGCGAGAAAGTCGGCATCGCCCAGCGAATGCAGGATCACGCCGGAAGCATCCGTCAGGATCACCATATTGTGCGTATTGATGATCTGCTGATACAGCGTTTCCATCGCCGGCACCGCGTGGGTATGCAGCATGAGATTCTGCTCGATCAGCGTGGACAGGTCGTTGCGGCCCAGCGGGCTGAAGTCGGGATGATTGGAACGGCACAGGCCATAGGCCTGCGAGCGTTCATGGGAAGTCTCGATGATGCTGGTGATGTCGACGGCCTGATTCGCCTCTGTAATCGTGTGCTGATACATAGTGTCCCCAATCTTGCAAAGCCGTCTGCTGCGGCGTTTTGTCTTGTGAGAGTGTCCCAGAATGTTACACCTGTTCCATTCTTGAACACTGGATTTTGGCGGAATGCCGGTAACCGGAATGGATCTTGTAGTGAAGCAAGCATGATGCCAAGTGCTTACGCGAACCTGAAAAACAGGGCTTGTGTCATGCGCCGTCGTTTGCTATAGTTCGCCTCCCCGCAGAAACGCACGCAGCGATGCAGCGAACAGCGGGGCAGGAAGAAAACGAAGTGCTTGACGAAATACGAAAAACGCTTCATACTCTTCCTTCTTCGCAACTGACAAACACAACGCTTTGTCGACA
>JAZJZT010000055.1:0-65200 GCA_040389645.1 Pseudomonadota bacterium
TCGGGCTCATAACCCGAAGGTCACAGGTTCAAATCCTGTCCCCGCAACCAGATTCAAAAAAAGCCGTCACAGTTCGCTGTGGCGGCTTTTTTCATGGCTTTTTCATTTATGCTCGCAGCATGCGACGTTTCCTCCTTTTGCTGCTGGGCTGCCTGACGCTGCTGCCATTGCGGATGGATGGCCATGCCGGCGCTATTACAACATTGTTCCCCGCCTCGCATCCCGCGCTGGCGCGCCTGCCTTCGCGCATGGTCTGGGCGTGGGAACGGCCGGAAGACTTGCGCTGGCTGCCGCCGGATGTCGGCGTCGCCTATGTCGCTGCCACCGTGCTGCTGCGCGGCGACGACGCGCTGGTGCATCCGCGCGCCACGCCGCTGTTGCTGGCGCAGTCCAGCGCCGTGGTGCCGGTGCTGCATGTCGACGCCTCGTGGCGCCTCCCTCCCGCCCTGAACGATCGTCAGTCCGAGCGCATCGTGCAGGAAGTGTTGCGCGTGGCGCAGCGCGGCAACCGCAATGTCGTGCAGCTCGATTTCGAAGTGCGCCGTTCGCAGCGCGCCTTCCTGGCGCAGACCATGTCTGCCATCCGCCGCCGGCTCGACCCGCGCATCGCGCTGTCGGTGACGGCGCTGTCGTCGTGGTGCCTGGACGACCACTGGCTGCCGCCCGGCGTGGCCGACGAAGTGGTGCCGATGGCTTTTCGCATGGGACCACAACAGCAGGCGCTACGTCAGCGCCTGCTGCGGCAGGGTTATACGCAAACCTATTGCCGGCAGGCGGCCGGCCATGCCAGCGACGAACCGGTCTTGCGCTTGAACGCCGCGCGCCATTATTATTTCTCTCCACAGCCATGGACTGCCGCCAGTTGGCAAACCATGCTGTCCGCCGCCTCGACTCCACCAACGGACTAGCCCATATGCGTCTTTCCCGATTGACTTCGTGCCTGGCCACCGCGCTGCTGTGCGGCGTATCGCTGCCCGCGCTGCCCAGCGGCGGCGAAGGTTTTACCAGCAACCGCTTCGCTTCCGAATTCCAGGTCGCGCCATCGGTGCTGCCGCAATTCACCGCGGGTAATCTCGGTGTGCTGCCGGCCAGCTACTGGCGCATCTACCAATACCTCGCTTACCAGGCCGCCAAGGGGCGGCCGCTGACATCGCAGCAATTGGGCGCGCTGGAACTGGAACGCTGGCACGTGGGCAAAGGCAGCGAATGGGATTACAGCTATGAGCCGGAAAAAAACGGTTCCGGCCTCTGGCTCAAGGAGCGTGCCGCGTTCGCGCGCCAGGCGGGCCTGCCGGCCGACGTCAAGCTCGACGTGATGGGAGAAAGCGGAGACAACAGCAGTTACGTCAACTGTCACAGCGATGCATTCCGCCAGGCGGTGCTGACGCTGAAGGCGCGCGCGCAACTGGGTGCCGGTGGCAAGCCCGACGCATCGCACAAGGCGTGGCTGCAAGGGCAGGACGCCGTGTTCTCCAATTGCCAGGAACCGCCGCACGAATACGGCAAGCCGCAGCCGAAACGCGTTGTGCAACTGCCGCCCGCGCTGGCGGCCGGCGCGCCGGACTGGCTCAAGGCCGATCACGCCTATCAGACGGCCGCCGCCCATTTTTATGCGCGCAGTTTCGACGCGGCGCGCACGCAATTCCAGGCCATCGCGCGCGATACGAAATCTCCGTGGCAGGCGCTGGGCGGCTACCTGGCCGCGCGCAGCCTGATACGCAGCGCCACGCTCGATTACCCGGTCGACACCGGGAAAGCCGCGCCGGCCGAACGCAATACAAAATTGGCGTTGGCCAAGAAGGAACTCGAAGCGCTGTCGCCGTCGTACGCGCCGGCCAGGCAACTGGTGTCCCTGGTCGACGCCCGCATCGATCCGGCCGCGCGCATCGCCGTGCTGGCGCGCGCATTGGAGCAGGGACCGTTCGGCGCCGACACGCCGCGCCAGTTGAGCGATTACCTGGTCTTGCTCGACAAGCAGCCGCGCAAGGCGCTGATCGAAGCGAAGGAACCGCTGACGGCGTGGATCGGCAGCATGCAGGCGGAAATGCCGTCCGAACTGTACGACGATGCGCGCAGCCCGGAATTGCAGCAACTGCGCAAACTGGGTATCGATACGCTGCGCCAGCGCTGGCTCAAGCAGGGCGACGCACTGTGGCTGGCGCCGCTCGTCACCTTGGCCCATGCTGGTGAATTGAGCGCGGCGGAAAGGAAAGCCGCCGCCGGCGTGCCGGCCAAACACCCTTTGTTCCTGACGCTGCAATACCACCTGGTGCGCCTGGCGATGGCGGAGAAGCAGGGCGCGCAGGCGGATCAGGACATCGACCGCCTGCTGGCCAGTCACGGCAAGACCATGTCGGTGGCCACGACGAACCGTTTTATGGCGATGAAAATGGTGACGGCCGGTTCGCTCGACGGCTTCCTGAAGGCGGCCGTGCGCCGGCCCGATTCGGTCGAAGTCGGAGAACCGATCGACAGCAAGCCGGCCGACGACACCGACGACGATTTCATGAAAAGCGTCCTGCGCTACATGCCGATGAGCGAACTGAAGGCGCTGCTGGCGCATCCGCGCCTGCCTGCCAAGTTAAAACCGCAATTGCAGGAAACCATGCTGGCGCGCGCGCTGGTGTTCGGCGACGAGCAGACCGCGCTGGCGCTGCTGGACGCCGTCGCCGCCACCCGCGCAACCACCAGGCACCTGTATGCGCGCTACCGGAAAGCGGCCAGCGGCGCCGAGCGCAAGCTGGCCGGCATGCTGATCCTGGTGAATACGCCGGAACTGGGACCGGCCGTGATCGACCAGCAGGGCCGCGCCTGGAACTGGGGCTGCAGGAACGAAGGTCCGGGCGACGATGCCAACGATGTGCTGTCGGCGCCGCCGCGCTACCTGGGCGCCGAACAGCTGGCAGCCGCCGGCAATGAACAGAAAACCCTGCTCAAGCTGCCGTTGCGCAGCGAGTTCATGGCGCCCGTCCTGCTGGACTGGGCCAAGCAGAAACCGGATGACGAAGAGGCGCCGAAAGCCCTGCATTTCCTGGTCGCGTCGACCCGCATGGAGTGCCCGTACGGCGGCAACAAGCCGGAAAAGGAGCAACTGCGCGCCCAGTATTCGCGCGACGCATTCAACCTGCTCCACAAGAACTACCCGAACAGCAAATGGGCGAAACAGACCAAGTACTTCTTCTGACTCGCCGCGCTTACGGTGGCGGCAGCGTCGCCATCGATGCGCGCATGAAGGAAATCATCGCGTCCGTCATCCAGGTGCCGGTCAGCAGCGCCGGCCGCTGTTCGTGCGCGCTGCGTGCGTTTTATGCGTCGCGCGGATGCAGGCTGGCCCACAGGTGGGCGGCGGCCATCGTGCGGTGCGGCGCGTAGCGTTTCAGGATCTGTTCGGTGCGCGCGATATCGGGCTTGCTGTCTTCTCCGAGCAGGCGTTGCAGCGCGGCGCGAACCGCGACATCGCCATGCAGCGAGCAATCGGCATAGCCGTAACCGCGCAGCAGGCCGTAATTGACGGTCCACGGTCCGATACCCTTGATGGCCAATAAGGCCTTGGCGATATCGTCGATGCCGTTGCCCTCGCCGGGCACCAGGTTCAGTTCTTCGTCATCGACCAGGCGCGCCAGGCGCAGCAGCGTTTCCGCCTTGGCGCGCGAGAATTTGCGGGCCGTCAGTTCGTCGGCCTGCAATCGCGCGACATCGGCCGCTTCCGGGTAGCACCACAGGCCGCTGCTGTGCCGGCGCCCGGCCTGCTGGATAAAGGTGCGGCGCAGCGCGATGGCGAACGGCAGGTTGATCTGCTGGCCGATGACGGCCCAGGTCAGCGCTTCGAACACGGTGCCCGACTGCACGATGCGCAAGCCGGGCTGGTTGCGCGTCAGTTCTCCGAGCAGCGCATCGCCAGCGACGAAATCGGTAAACGCTTGCGGATCGATGCGCAGACCCAGCATGTTGATGGCGGCCGCATGGGCCAGCGCCACCACGGCGGCATCGTCGGCGCCGTCCGGCATATCGGCGTGCACCGTGCAGCCGGCCGTGGCGGCACCCAGCGCGATGTCGAGCACGACCGGCACGCCGGCCAGCAGCATCCCTTTGCGCAGGCGTTCGGCGCTGACCTGTTCGGCCACGCTTTCGGCGTCGCGGCTGTGGAAGGCGATGATGTCGTGCAGCCGGTAGCCGTCCGGCAGCGCCAGCGTAAAGCGCCGCGTCATGCCGCTTCCGGTTTGCGCAGGGCGAACTTGAAGCCGGTGACCAGCGCGGTGCCGAAAATGGTCAATGCGGAACCGGCCACCGTGTACCATCCTACCGTCTCGCCGAGGAACAGTGTGCCCCAGAAGATGCCGAACAGCGGACTTAAAAACGTCACCGTCAGTGCCGACGTCGCGCCGACATCGCGGATCAGGCGGTAATACAGCAGATAGGCGACGCCGCTGCACAATACGCCCAGCGCCAGCGCCGATCCCATGGCGCCCACGGTGGCCTGGGCCGGTTGCGGGAAGAACGCCAGCGCGGGAATGGTCAGCAGGCAGGCGGCCCACATGCTGCCGTGCGCATTGGCGAACGGTTCGACCGCCTTGGCCGACCTGGCATAGTTGCTGGCGATGCCGTAATTGAAGGAGGCGAAGACGGCGGCGGCGATCGCCAGGCCGGCGCCGGGGCGCGAACTGGCATCGTCGAAGCCGACCAGCAGCGCCACGCCGCCCGTCCCCAGCAGCAGGCCCAGCACGACGCGCGCCGACACCATCTGGCGCTGCCAGACGGCGCCGATCAGCGCGCCCCAGATCGGCGCGGTGGCGTTCAGCACCGCCAGCACCGAGGCCGACAGCGTGCGCGCCGCATAGGCATACAGCAGGAAGGGGATCGCCGAATTGAACAGGCCCAGCACCAGGTAATGCTTCCAGTGCTGGCGCAGTTCGAGCGGCTTGTGCATCACCCAGCCGACGATGGCGAGGAACAGCGCGGCGAACACGACGCGGTACTCGATCAGCACGGCCGGCCCCAGCACCGGCGCGGCGATGCGCATGAACAGGTAAGAAGCGCCCCAGATCGCGGCAAGCAGGATCAGGCGCAACAGGTTGGCTGTGCTCATAAATGGTCCAGTTTAAAAGGCGTGGTTGAAGCATCGCCATTCCACTGCCGGCGCCGCTTCGGGGTCAGACCCCAAGCGGCGCCGGCAGTGGTGATGCGTCCGGTTGTCGGTGGCGCGATTGTGCGCGCGGGGGATGCGGCACACTAGCCGGTTCTTGCGCTTGAATCCGGGGTTCAGCCCAGGCTGCACAGGTCCAGTGTTGGCGGCGTCAGCGCTTCGGCGTGGTTGACCTGCAATTCGGCCGGCACCGCGTTTTTCACCGCCGTGATTTCGGCCAGGATCGAGATCGCGATTTCGGCCGGCGTCTTGCTGCCGATGTACAGGCCGATCGGGCCGTGCAGGCGCGCCAGCTGTTCCGTGCTGACGTCGAATTGCAGCAGCCGCTCGCGCCGCTTGGCGTTGTTGACGCGCGAACCGATCGCGCCGACATAGAAGGCGTCCGATTTCAGCGCTTCCATCAGGGCCAGGTCGTCCAGCTTCGGATCGTGCGTCAGCGCGACCACGGCGCTGCGCTGGTCGAGGCACATGTCGAGCACCAGGTCGTCCGGCATCGTGTGCACCAGCTCCACGCCGTCGAGATGCCAGCCGGCGCGGTATTCCTCGCGCGGGTCGCAGACGGTGACGTGGTAATCCATCGCCGTCGCGATCTCGGCCAGGAAGCGAGAGAGTTGGCCGGCGCCGATGATCAACAGGCGCCAGCGCGGGCCGTGCTGCGTAATGAGTTCGTCGCCGCTGCGTTCGAGCACGGAACCGGCGCCGGTCGGGTTCAATGTGACGTGGCCGGTGTTCAAGTCCAGCCGGCGTTCGACCAGTTGATGTTGTTCCAGCCGTTGCAGCAATTCGCCGATGCGGCTGCCAGCACCCAGCGGTTCGATCGCCAGCTCGATGGTGCCGCCGCAGGGCAGGCCGAAGCGGTGCGCTTCGTCGGCGGTGATGCCGTAGCTCACCACTTCGGGCGCGCTGCGCGTGATGCCGTGCTCGCGCACGCGGGCGATCAAATCGTCTTCGATGCAGCCGCCGGAGACGGATCCGACTACGCGCCCATCGTCGCAGATGGCCAGCGTGGCGCCGATCGGGCGCGGGCTGGAACCCCAGGTCTTGATGACGGTGACGAGCTCGGCGCGGTGGCCGGCGGCGATCCAGGCGGCGCTGGTTTTCAGTACTTCGAGGTCTATGCTATCCATGATGGAACTATACTATGCGCGCGCGGCGCGTGTTGCCGCCTAGCGTTTTTTACGACACACCAGCCGGAAAGCGCTGTCGCCCAGCGTGCCGGGGACGACCTTTTCGGCATCGTACTGTTCATACTTGAAATTGCCGACCGCTTCGCCGCGCGCCATCGCTTCCGGATAATAGGTCTGCGCCAGCAGCGTGATGGTGCGCTCCTTGCAGGCATATAAATGCTGGGTTTTTACCGATCGGTACAATTTGCCGTCGGCCGAAGTTTGCTGCTTGCTGTAGGAATTCAGCGTCCACGCCTTGCGGCCGGCATCGGCGTCGGCGATGCTGCGCTGGTCGAGATACAGCACGCGCCCGCCGCTGCCGCGCACCTTGCTCCACTGCACAGCCTGCGCTGCCTGTGCCATGCCCGATATCAGCAGCAGCGCCAGCAGCGGCAGGGGCCATAGCGGCCGGCGCATGGTCGTCATGGCAGCAACGGCTTCTTGGCCGCTTGCCGGGCCTTGATCTCGACCACGCTCTTGTTGATCGCGGCCAGGCGGAATGCCGTCGACGGGTGGACCGCCGTGTAACCGTTCAATACCGTGGGTGGATATTGCGCGGCCAGGTGTTGCCAGAACGCGCTCGCGTGCTCGATGTTGTAGCCGGCGCGCGCGAGCATGTACAGCGCCAGGTTGTCGGCCGCCGCGTCCAGGTCTTGCGGCACGGCCTTGACGCCGGCGCTGCCGATCAGCATCGACAGGTCCGGCTTGACGCGCACCAGGTTGTCGATGATGCTGCCGACGGTGGCCGCGTTGCGCATCGCGCCGGCGTGGCCCAGCACATTGTGGGCGATATCCTTGGCCAGCACGAAGGCGATCGCTTCATCGCTCTTGGCGAAGTTGATCATGCCGCGCGTAATGAGCACGCGCTGGCCGTCGGCATAGGAATTGATGTTGTCCGAGTTGCCCAGCTCGACGCGGATCGCGCAGGCGCGCGTGATCGGCACGTTCAAGGTCTGGCTGCTGTTGTTGCGGGAGATCGTCATGGCCAGCGCGGCGCGGCTGCCGACCAGCGGGCCGAGGATCTCGGCGGCCTGGGTTTCGGCGGCAGGGCCGCCCGGCAGCGACTTGTTTTCCACCGCCAGCAGCCGGTCTCCCTTGCGCAGTCCGGCGCGCGCGGCGCCGCTGCCGGCCAGCACGCCGCTGACCTGCAAGGGTTCGCCATAACCGAGCACGGCGCCGGCGGCATCCGCGTATTCCCCCGGATACGAATATTTGTTCTTGGCCGTGAAGCCGAGCAGGTTGCGCGCCTGGCTCTTGCACAGGTCGGCATTGTTGATCAGCAGCGGCGCGGCCACGCGGTACAGCCGGTCTTGCAAGGACACCATCGTGCGCAGCGTTTCTTGCGCGGCGAGCATGCGCGGCGTGTACACCGGCGCCTCGTCGGCCGCGACCGGCGGCGCGGCCGGTGCCGCTGGAGACGAGGGCGCCGGCGCGGTACTCTTTTGCGGCGACAGCATCGAGCAGCCCGACAGCAGCAATGCCGCCGCCATGGTGACCAGCGTCAGGGTGTGTCCAGCGTTCCGTTCGACGATACCTGCCATTACATCCCTTATATATCAGTGATCAGTGTTTGCCGGTGCTGCCGAAACCGCCTTCGCCGCGCACGCTGTCGTCGAATTCGTCGACGACATTGAAGCCCACCTGAAGCACCGGTACGATGATCAGTTGCGCCAGGCGTTCCATCGGGTTCAGCGTGAAGGTGGTGTGGCCGCGGTTCCAGGTCGAAATCATCAATTGACCCTGGTAGTCCGAGTCGATCAAGCCTACCAGATTCCCCAGCACGATGCCGTTCTTGTGTCCCATGCCGCTGCGCGGCAGGATCATCGCGGCGTAGCCCGGGTCGGCGATGTGGATCGCCAGGCCGGTCGGCACCAGCACGGTCTGGCCAGGCTCGATGACGAGCGGCGCGTCGATGCAGGCGCGCAGGTCGAGGCCGGCGCTGCCCGGCGTGGCGTAGGCCGGCATCTGTTCTTTCATGCGCGGGTCGAGGATCTTGACGTCGATATTTTTCATGGTGCGGTATTCATTAAAACGGTTATTGGAACAGCGAATGCTTGGAGATGCGCTTCGAGATTTCGGACACCAGCTGGCGCGCCAGGTTCAGCTTGTCGGCGCGGGGCAGGATCGTGTGGCCGTTTTCATCGAACAGGATGATGGTGTTATCGTCCTGGCCGAAGGTGTGGTGGCCGATGTTCCCGACCAGCAGTGGTATCCCCTTTTTTTCGCGCTTGGCGGCGCCGTATTCGAGCAGGTTTTCCGACTCGGCGGCAAAGCCGACGCAGTACGGATAGCCTGCCAGGTTAGTACGGGCAGCGACGGTTGCCAGGATGTCCGGGTTCTGTTCGAACTTCAGATCGGGCACGGTGCCGTCGCCCTTCTTTTTCATTTTCTGCGCGCTGGCGTTGGCCACGCGCCAGTCCGCCACGGCGGCGACGGAAATGAACACGTGCTGGCCGTGCACGGCTTTCATCACTTCGTCGTGCATCTGCTGCGCGCTTTGCACGTTGATACGCTGGATGCCGAACGGCGTGGCCAGCGCGGTGGGGCCGGAAATGAGCACGACTTCGGCGCCGGCTTCCCTCGCGGCGCGCGCCACCGCGTAGCCCATTTTGCCGGACGACAGGTTCGTGATGCCGCGCACCGGGTCGATCGCCTCGAAAGTCGGACCGGCCGTGACGAGGATGCGCTTGCCGGCCAACACCTTCGGCTGGAACGAGGCCACCAGTTCGGCCAGCAGCTGTTCCGCTTCGAGCATGCGGCCCAGGCCGACTTCGCCGCAGGCTTGCTCTCCGGCGGCCGGGCCGAAGATGGCGATGCCGTCATCCTTCAATTGCTGCACATTGCGCTGCGTGGCCGGGTTTTGCCACATTTCGACATTCATCGCCGGCGCCACCAGCAGCGGCACCGTGCGCGGGCGCGCCAGGCACATCGTCGACAATAAATCGTCGCAGACGCCGTGCGCCAGCTTGACCATGAAGTCGGCCGAGCAGGGCGCGATCAGGATCGCGTCGGCGCCGCGCGTGGCGTCGATATGGGCCATGTTGTTGTCAACGCGCGGGTCCCACTGGCTGGTGTAGACCGGCTGGCCGGACAACGCCTGCATCGTCACGGCGGTAATAAAATGGGTCGCCGCGTCGGTCATGACGACCTGCACCGAGGCGCCTTCGCGCGTCAGTGCGCGGCACAGTTCGGCCGCCTTGTAGCAGGCCACGCCGCCGGACAGGCCGAGGACGATTTTTTTGCCAGTCAATTCCATAACGCTACTCCCTACTTGTTGACGCGGCGTAGTTCGTCGAGCACGAACAGCGCCGCGCCGATGCAGATCGCCGAATCGGCGATATTAAAGGCCGGGAAGTGGCCGATGCCCTTCCAGTGGAAATCGAGGAAATCGATCACGTGGCCATAGATCATGCGGTCGATCACGTTGCCGACCGCGCCGCCGAGGATCAGCGCCAGCGCCCAGCAGAACTGGCGCTGGCCGGCGTGTTTTTTCAGCAGGTAGACGATGTACATGGCTGCGACTACGCCGATGGCGGTGAAGAAATAACGCTGCCAGCCGCCCTCGTTGGACAGGAAACTGAACGCCGCGCCCTTGTTATAGGCCAGCACCAGGTTGAAGAACGGCGTCAGCACCAGTTCCTCTCCCCAGCGGAACGTCTTGTTGATGGTGATCTTGCTGACCTGGTCGAGCAAAATGACGATGGCGGCAATGCCCAGCCATGGCGTCAGGCTGCTGCCGGCTTGCGATTTGAACTGGATGCTTTTTTGTTTGGTGGCCATGGATGGATTGGGTGGGTTAACGCGGGATGGAACCTGGTGCGGCACCGCTTATGGAAACATTTGGCGGCACCACTGTCGTTCCGGTTCGCCGGACCGCCGCGTAGGCGGGAACCCATACCACCTTAGCTCAGATAACACCGCTATTTGGCCAGCTCAGTATGGATTCCCGCCTGCGCGGCGGTCCGGCGAACCGGAATGACAAGGCTCGGTGACTCAGGCGTACTTGCGCTGGTCGCCGGCGCCGAACAGGTTGCTGTGGCAACGGCCGCACAAGGTGGCGTGTTCCGCGTGAGCGCCGACATCGGCGCGGTAGTGCCAGCAGCGCTCGCATTTCTGCGCCGCCGACGCGGCGACATTGACGGCTTCTTCGTCCGCCGTCGCCACTTCGACGGCTTGCGCCTGCGACGTGATGAACACGTATTTCAGATCGTCGCCCAGGCTGGCCAGCAGGCGGTACTTGTCGCCCGACGCCTTGATCTGCAATTCGGCCTGCAAGGACGAGCCGATCGCGCCCGAAGTCCGCAAATCTTCCAGCTGCTTGGTGACGTCGGTGCGCACCGCGCGCAGCGCCGTGTACCGGGCCAAGAGCGCCTCGGCATCCGGCACCGCCGGCAAGGCCCAGTAGGTCTGCGTAAATATCGTCTCGTCGCTGTCCTTGAACGCTTGCGCGCCGGCGAAGATCGCCCACGCTTCCTCGGCCGTGAACGACAGCGTCGGCGCCATCAGGCGCAGCAGGCTTTGCGTGATGTGCCACAGCGCGCTCTGCGCCGAACGGCGCGCATGCGAATCGACGGCCGACGTGTACAGCCGGTCCTTCAGCGTGTCGAGATAAAAACCGCCCAGGTCTTCCGAGCAGTAATTCTGCAGTTTTGACACCACCGGGTGGAATTCGTAGTTTTCGTAGTGCTGGGCGATTTCCGCCTGCAACGCCGCCATGTTGGCGATCGCGTAACGGTCGATTTCCACCAGTTCGGCCACCGGCACGGCGTTTTTCGCCGGGTCGAAGTCCGACGTGTTGGCCAGCAGGAAGCGCAGCGTGTTGCGGATGCGGCGGTACGATTCCGTCACGCGCTTGAGGATCTCGTCCGAGATCGACAATTCGCCCGTGTAATCGGTGGCGGCCACCCACAGGCGCAGGATGTCGGCGCCGAGTTTATTGGACACGTCTTGCGGAGAGACCGTGTTGCCGACCGACTTGGACATTTTCTTGCCTTCGCCATCGACGACAAAACCGTGCGTCAGCAGCGCCTTGTACGGCGGCGTGCCGTTCAGCATCGACGACGTCAGCAGCGACGAGTGGAACCAGCCGCGGTGCTGGTCCGAGCCTTCCAGGTACAGGTCGGCCGGGAACTGGCTTTGCTCCTGGTGCGAGCCGCGCAACACCGTCTGGTGCGTGGTGCCGGAATCGAACCAGACGTCCAGCGTATCCTTGTTCTTGTCGTACATCGCCGCCTCGTCGCCGAGCAGGGTGGCCGGGTCGAGCGCGAGCCAGGCATCGATGCCGCTCTTTTCGATCAGTTGCGCGACTTGCTCCAGCAATTCCGGCGTGCGCGGGTGCAATTCTCCCGTTTCCTTGTGCACGAAGAAGGCCATCGGCACGCCCCACTGGCGCTGGCGAGACAATGTCCAGTCGGGACGGTTGGCGATCATGCCGTGCAGGCGCGCCTGGCCCCAGTCCGGGAAGAACCGGGTTTCCGCAATGCCCTTCAGGGCGCTCTGGCGCAAGGTCGGGCCGCCATCCTTCGGGTGCGCATCCATGCCGGCGAACCATTGGGACGTCGCGCGGTAGACGATCGGCGTCTTGTGGCGCCAGCAGTGCATGTAGCTGTGGTCGAACATCTTCAGTTCGAACAGCGCGCCCGCGTCGGTCAGCGCCGCGCAGATCGGTTTTGACGCTTCCCAGATCGTCAGGCCGCCGAACAGCGGCAATGTCGGCACGAACTTGCCGTCGCCCATCACCGGTTTCAGGATCTCGTCATCCTTCATGCCGTGCGCCTTGCACGAAATAAAGTCGTCCTGGCCGTAGGCCGGCGCCGAGTGCACGACGCCGGTGCCACTCTCGGTCGTCACATATTCGGCCAGGTACATCGGCGACAAGCGATCATAAAAGGCGTCGCGCGCATGCAGCGGATGTTTAAAGGTGATGCCGGCCAGCGCCGCGCCATCGCAGGTGCCGATCGTCGTGCCGTCGAGCTTGTAGCGCGCCAGGCACGATTCGACCAGGTCTTGCGCCAGGATCAGCAGCAGCGGCTGGCCGTCGCGGCTGGTCTCGACCAGCGCGTACTTGATTTCCGGGTGCACGTT
This sequence comes from Pseudomonadota bacterium, assembly GCA_040389645.1. Taxonomy (GTDB): domain Bacteria; phylum Pseudomonadota; class Gammaproteobacteria; order Burkholderiales; family Burkholderiaceae_D; genus Rugamonas. Next base: position 12,394 of record JAZJZT010000055.1, read on the forward strand.
CAGCGCCTGGTTCGACGGGATCGTCCACGGCGTCGTGGTCCAGATCACGATAAAACCCTTATCGGTCGGCAGCTTCGGCAAGTCGAACGCCTTGGCGAGCTTGTCGAATTCGTGGAAGGCGAAGCCGACGTCGATCGCCGGGTCGCGCTTGTCCTGGTATTCCACTTCGGCTTCGGCCAGCGCCGAGCCGCAATCGAAGCACCAGTTGACCGGCTTCAGGCCGCGATACACGTAACCCTTGTCGAGCATCTTGCCGAGCGCGCGCAACTCGTCCGCTTCATTGCTGAAGTTCATCGTCAAGTACGGGTTTTCCCATTCGCCGAGCACGCCCAGGCGGATAAAATCCTTCTTTTGACGTTCGACCTGTTCGTAGGCATAGGCGCGCGCCTTGCTCAACACGTCGGCGGTCGGCAGGTTCTTGCCGTATAACTTTTCGATCTGGATCTCGATCGGCATGCCGTGGCAATCCCAGCCCGGCACGTACGGCGCATCGAAGCCGGCCATCGTGCGCGATTTCACCACCATATCCTTGAGGATCTTGTTGACGGCGTGGCCGATGTGGATGTCGCCGTTGGCGTACGGAGGACCGTCGTGCAGCACGAATTTCGGGCGGCCGGCGGCGGCCTTGCGGATGCGCTGGTAAATCTTTTTCTCTTGCCAGTCCTTGACCCAGTTCGGCTCGCGCTTGGCGAGGTCGCCGCGCATCGGGAACGGGGTTTCGGTCATGTTGACCGGGTACTTGCTGTCGGCCTTCTTCGGTTTGTTGTCGGACATGGGTATCTTCAGGTTGCGTGTATCGGTGTGGCGCGTCGGGACTTGCGGCGGCGCGCTAAATTCGGTCGGTGGCGGTGACGGCGCCGCTGCGCTGCGCGAACCAGGCGCGCGCCTGCTCGGCGTCGCGATGGATCGCTTCGGTCAGGGTCGGCAGGTCGATGAATTTTTCTTCATCGCGGATCTTTTGCAGGAATTCGACGCGCACGTTCTTGCCATAGCACGCTTGGCCGTAATCGAAAATGTGCACTTCCAGCAGCACGCGGCCGGCATCCTCGACGGTCGGGCGCACGCCCAGGCTGGCCACGGCCGGCAAGGGCTGGTCGGCCAGGCCATGCACCTGGACGATAAAAATGCCGGACAGGGCGGGGCGGTGCGGCACGCGCAGGTTCAGCGTCGGGAAACCGAGCGTGCGGCCCAGTTTCTGGCCGTGGATCACGTGGCCGGAAATCGAATACGGGTGGCCGAGTAATTGTTCGGCGCGGATAAAATCGCCTTCGTGCAGCGCGACGCGCACGGCCGACGAGGAAATCCGCGTCGTGCCGTTCATCACGGTCGGCAGCGTTTCGACATGGAAGCCGTAGTGGCGGCCGGCCTCGATCAGCATCTGCACATTGCCGGCGCGCCGCGCGCCATAGCAGAAATCGTCGCCGACCATCAGCCACTTGACGTGCAAGCCTTCGACCAGCACTTTTTCGGTGAATTCCTGCGGCGTCAACCCGGCGAACGGGGCGCTGAAATGTTCGACGATGACGCGGTCGATGCCATTGTTCGACAGCGATTGCAGCTTGTCGCGCAGGTTGGCGATGCGCGGCGGCGCCTTCGACAGGTCGCCGGCCTTTTGCGCGAAAAATTCGCGCGGGTGGGGTTCGAACGTCATCACGGCCGCTTCCAGGCCGAGGCCGTCGGCGGCGGCGCGCACGCGCGCCAGCAAGGCCTGGTGGCCGAGGTGGACGCCGTCGAAATTGCCGATCGTCAGCGCGCAGGGCGCGCGGGCCGCTGCATTGGGTAGTCCGCGAAATACCTTCATGGGAATCTTGTGAAAACGGTCGCTGAATGGGGTCAATAAGGGAGGATTATACGGTCTGTTGCAGGGATTCACATCTGCAAACGCCGCGCCGCACCATTTCAACGCCGGAATCAGGTAAAAAAAGCGCCGCCTGCGGTGGGGCAGGCGGCGCTTTCGATTGTCGTTCCCGCTCGGAGCGAAGTCTTGCTGCCGGGCTGGACCACCCGGCGCAATCACACATTACATCGGATGGTTGATCTGCAAGATCCAGTAACGGGCCAGTTCGGCTTCGCCGGCCGTGCCCTTGACGGTTTTCAGCGTGCTCAAGGCGGCGGCCTTCTTGCCGGCGTTCGCTTGCGCAATACCGTAATGCAATTTCATCTCTTCCGGACGCTTGGCGCTGCCGAACTTCATCGCCTGTTCCATCAATTTCAAGCCTTGATCGCCCTTGCCGGCGCTGACCAGCGCGTAACCCATATTCGCCAGGCCGTCGGCATCCTTGTTCTTGATGAGTTCGGCTTCGGACGTCGGCTGATTTTTCGCCAGTTCCGCCTCGGTTTTCAGCGCCAGGTCTTTCAGGCGCTGGTGGCGGCCAGCGTCGGCGCCGGTGCCCAGCGCACCCTTTTTATAACCCTGGTCGATCACCTTCAGCGCTTCGGCCGGGTTGCCCGTCACCAGCGTCAACTGGCCCATTTCCATGTATTCGGCCGGCTTGCTCAGCAAGCCGTTGGCCAGCTTCAGGCGCAGCACGTCCAGGTTCAGCGTGCCCGAGAAGCCGGGCTTGCCGACCACGCGGTTCAGCAGGTCGGCCCAGTAACTGGTCTTCGGATAATTGCCGGCCAGTTTTTCCAGCGTCGCGACATAGCCCGCCTTGTCGTTCTGCTTGAGCTGGATGTTGGCCAGCATCTGCAATTGGCCCTCGGAGGCCTTGCCGCTGGCCTGCAATTCCTTGGCCGCCTCGGCATACCGGCCGCTGATGTAATAGGTCTGGGTCAGCAGTTCATGCATTTGCGTGTCGCCCGGATTGTCCTTCAGCGCGCGCTGGATCCAGGTGATGGCTTTCGGGTAATCCTTGGCGCGGTAATAGATGCCGGCCAGCGCTTGCGAGAATTTCGGCGCTTCCGAGGCCGACAGGCGGCCCGAATTGATGACCGCTTCGAAAGCCTTGGCGGCAGCCTCGTTGTCGCCGGCCGCGGCGGCGGCCGAGGCGCGCGTGCGCTCGATCGAATACGATTCGAAGGCGGTCTTGTTGCCGACCGCGTCCGCTTCCCTCAACTTGGCCAGCGCTTCCTTGTTCTTGCCAGCCTGCGCCAGTTTCTGGGCTTCCTGCAAGGGCTTGCCCACTTCCGCGCGGACCGCGTCGGCAGCGTAGGCGACCGAGGTCAGGCCCGCCACGGGCGCCGCGACGTTGAAACCGATGGCGGCCATTACCAGGCCGAGATGAGCGAGACGAAACTTGGTCATGGAAAGAGATCTTTCATCAAAATGCGAAATAGGCAGGATGGTCCTGCCTATCGTGGAAAAAGGGAACGCGCAACTTACTGGAACTGTTCGTTGCCGACCAGGCCAATCTTGGTGACGCCCAGGCGCTGGGCCGACGCCATCACGCCCGCCACCGCTTTATACGATACCAGCTTGTTCGGACGCAAGTGCACTTCCGGCTGGTCGGCCTGCGCCGCCACGTTGATCAGTTTGGCTTCCAGCGATGAACGGTCCGGCACGATTTGATTATCCCACAGGATGGTACCGTCGAAATCGACGTCGATCGTCACCACTACCGGTTCCTTGGTCGGCGGCGGCGGCGTGCCGACCGGCATATTCAAGTTCACCGAATGGTTCGCTTTAGGAATCGTGATAATCAACATGATGATCAACACCAGCATCACGTCGATCAGCGGTGTCATGTTCATTTCCATCATTGGTTCGGGATCCGCGCCTGCGGATGACGAACCGACATTCATACTCATGGTGTTTCCTTTTAAGAAGGTGACTGGTCCTGCTCCGGCCGGTGTTGCTGGCCGGAGCATCGCAGGGAATTAACCCTTGTCAGGCGGTTCGGTAATAAAACCGACCTTCTGAATACCAGCGCGCTGGGTAGTGTAAATTACTTTGCCGATGAATTCGTAGCGCGTTTCCTGATCGCCACGTACATGCACTTCCGGCTGCGGCAATTTCACTGCCTCCTTTTTAAGAAAATCGAACAACTCATTGGTGTCCGCCATTTTCTTTTGATTCCAGTAGATGTCGCCATCTTTATTAATAACGATGTTGACGTCTTCCGGTTTGGTCTGAATCGCCTGGTTCGTTTCTTCCGGCAGCGCAATCTTCTGCAGTTTAAGAACGACCGGGCTGGTGATCAGGAAGATAATCAGCAGAACCAACATGATGTCCACGAGTGGAGTCGTATTGATTTCCGACATGACTTGATCTTCGTCTCCGCTATCGGAGCCTACGGACATCGACATGGTAATTATCCAATCTTTTTAGCGCTGGCGGCGCGCGCGCCGGCTTCGCTGGTCGACATTGCGCCGGAAATCAATACCGAGTGCACGTCGGCCGAGAACGAACGGACATCTTCCATTGCCGATTTATTGCGGCGGACCAGCCAGTTATAACCGAGCACGGCAGGAACAGCGACGAACAGGCCGAAGGCGGTCATGATCAGCGCTTCACCGACCGGGCCGGCGACTTTGTCGATCGATGCGTTACCGGTCATGCCGATGTTGGTCAGCGCGCCATAAATACCCCAAACGGTACCGAACAGGCCGATGAACGGTGCGGTCGAACCGACGGTCGCCAGGAACGACAGGCCATCTTGCAGACGCGATTGCACTTTTTCGACGGCGCGCTGGATCGACATCGTGACCCAGGTCGACAGATCGATCTGTTCCAGCAGGGCGCCATCGTGGTGCGCGGTGGCCTTGGTGCCGGTTTCAGCGATGAAACGGAACGGCGAACCTTCGGTCAGCGATGCCGAACCGGCAGCGATCGACGATGCTTTCCAGAATTTTGCCGAAGTTTCTTTGGCTTGCTTGAAGATTTTCATCTGGTCGATCAGCTTGGTGACGATGATGTACCACGAACCCATCGACATCAGCGCCAGGATGATCAGCGTGGCGCGCGGCACGAAGCCACCTTCCCAGACGGCGGCGAAACCGAACGGGTTTTCCACTTCGACTTTTTCGCCTTTGGCTGCCGGCGCCGCGGCTGGAGCTGCTGCGTCCGCTGCCGGGGCTGGTGCTGCCGCCGCATCCGCTGCTGGAGCGGCTGGGGCCGAAGCGGCTGCCGAGGCAGGCGCATCAGCGTAGGCTGGCGCAGCGACCAAGGCGGATGCGGCGGTCACCGAGAACAGCACAGCGGCCAGTACAGCGGACAAACGGGTATTCTTAAACATGCTTCCTCCAAATTGATAAAATAATCAGTTCGCTGAACATAATGACAACGAATTGCTAAGTTGTGAGACGGTGCCGCTGTCTCGGTTTATTCCAGCGTCCAGACGTATTGCATTTGCATCCACGCTTGTTCCGGCTTGCCATCGGTCATGCCCGGTTTGAATCGGCATTTACTGATACCGTTTACTGCGGCTTTGTCCAAATCCCTGAAGCCACTGGATTTCACTAACTTGGATTCGACGACGTGGCCGTCGGTCCCAATCAAGAACGATAACGTCACGGTGCCGGTTTCTTCATTACGCAGCGACGATTTCGGCCATTCCGGTTTGGCGCAGGTGCTGAAATCGGCAACGGCGGGAACATGGACCGATTTTGCCGGTGCCGCGGCTGGCGGTGCAGGCGGAGCGGCTGGCGGCGCCTTTTGCAATTCATTGGTCGCCGGTTTTGCGCTGGTCGTATTGGCGATCACGTTTTGCGGTGGTGGCGGCTGTTGGACGTTCACCTCGACCGGTGGAATGAATGGCGGCGGTGGCGCTTTCATTTCAGGCGGCGGCGGCGGCGGCGGCAGCTCTTTTGGTGGAGGCGGGGCCACCTCCTCGATGATCTTGGTTTCGACCGGTTCAATCATTTTATTGACCAACCGTTTGCCCAAGCCCGTCACGATCCCATAGGCGACCAGGACGTGTAACAAGATTACGATGGTAATGCCTGTAAAGTTCTTCCCGGTGCTTTTTTCGTTATGCGTGAAATTCATGCCTGCTTTCTCCAATACCAACTCTTTTTGTTGCTACTTAAACCCCGTAATGGCGACATAAAAGCTCCAGTCACACCCGGGACGTCGGCGAATTATACATACGAATTCTTGATTTTACATAGATTTTTAATCTCTCAAACCGGTTAAATTTCATGCGTTTAGTGACCTTGGAGCACCCTGTGCTGCACTCTTCTGGCACAAAAAGCAAGACAGAAAGGCACAATTTTGAGGCTTGTTTTAGCTTGGCATTACGATGTTTTCCCTGTAGCTAAAAAACGAAATTAAGTTTCACTTAAGTTAGCTGTGGCAGGTGAAAATTTGGTGTTCAACGTTGCTATAACGCAACCGGGAGGCGCCGCCGCCTCCCTTCAGTATAGGAGTTTTTTTTTGCGGCGAGCGCCTGGCAGGGGTCGAAATCAGCTGTTGCGGCTGCGTTTTTCGCGTTTGACTTCGAGTGCGTTGATGATGTTGCCTTGCGGGTCGACCGTTTCGAGGTGGACGTCGAAGCCCCACAGGCGTGCCACGTGGCGCAGCACTTCGTTCGCTTGCTGGTTCAGCGGTCGTCGCTGGAACTGCGTGTGACGCAGGGTCAGCGCGCGGTCGTCGCGCGTGTTGACCGACCAGACCTGGATGTTCGGCTCGCGGTTGCCCAGGTTGTACTGCTCGGCCAACTGCTGGCGCACGTAGCGGTAGCCGAGCTCGTCGTGGATGGCCGAGACCGCCAGCTTCTCGTTCTTGTCGTCGTCGAGCACGGCAAAGAAGTGGAATTCGCGGATCAGGCGCGGCGACAGGTATTGCGCAATGAAACTCTCATCCTTGAAATTGCGCATCGCGAAGTCCAGCGTCTTGCGCCAGTCGCTGCCGGCGATGTCGGGGAACCATTCGCGGTCCTCGGCCGTCGGGTGTTCGCAGATGCGGCGGATGTCGGTCATCATCGCGAAACCGAGCGCATACGGGTTGATGCCGTTATAGTAGGGGCTACCCACCGGCGGCTGGTGCACGACGTTGGTATGGCTTTTGAGGAATTCCATCATGAAGCCGTTGCCGACGACGCCTTCGTCATACAGCTGGTTCAGGATCGTGTAGTGCCAGAAGGTGGCCCAGCCCTCGTTCATGACCTGGGTCTGGCGCTGCGGATAGAAGTATTGAGAGATTTTACGGACGATGCGCACCATTTCGCGTTGCCACGGTTCGAGCAGCGGCGCGTATTTTTCAATAAAGTACAGCAGGTTTTCCTCGGGTTCAGGAGGAAAACGCGGCGCGGCCTTGTTGACTTCTTCTTCCTCGCGGCGCGGCACGGTGCGCCACAGCTCGTTGACCTGCGACTGCACGTAGGCTTCGCGTTCCTTCTGGCGCGCGTATTCCTGCGCCAGCGACAACTTGGCGGGGCGCTTGTAGCGGTCGACGCCGTAGTTCTGGATCGCGTGGCAGGAATCGAGCAACAGTTCGACGGCGTCGATGCCGTGTCTGCGCTCGCACTCGTTGATGTAATTCTTGGCGAACACCATGTAGTCGACGATGGCGTCGGCATCGGTCCAGGTGCGGAACAGGTAATTGCCTTTAAAGAAAGAATTGTGGCCGTAGGCGGCGTGCGCGATCACCAGCGCCTGCATCGTCAGGCTGTTTTCCTCCATTAAATAGGCGATGCAGGGGTTGGAATTGATGACGATCTCGTAGGCCAGGCCCATCTGGCCTCGTTTATATCCCTTTTCGGTCGTCAAAAAATGCTTGCCGAACGACCAATGGTTGTACGAGACCGGCATGCCGACCGACGTGTACGCGTCCATCATCTGTTCGGCGGTGATGATTTCCAGCTGGTTCGGATAGGTGTCGAGGCCGAAATTCTCGGCCACGCGGCGGATTTCCTCGTGCGCCTGCTCGATCAGTTCGAACGTCCATTCGGACTGTTCGGGCAGCGCACGGGGGTGCGGGGGACGTTTGGTCATCTGGTTCATTTTGGCTGCTTTTTAAACAGTTCACGGAATACCGGATAAATGTCGGCCGGCGTGACGATTTTCTGCATCGCAAAATGCGGATGGTGGTCCGGTACCTGCGCATACTGTTCCCACAGGTTTTGCGGCGGCCCGTCGGTGATCTCGACATAGGTGTAGTACTGCACCTTGGGCATGATGGTATTGACCAGCAACTGTTTACAGAGCAGCGAGTCGTTGTCCCAGTTGTCGCCGTCCGACGCCTGCGCCACGTAACTGTTCCAGCTGCCGGCCGCGAAGCGCTCGTCGATGATTTTATTGAGCAGGTGCAGCGCCGACGACACCACCGTGCCGCCCGACTCGCGCGAATGGAAGAATTCATTTTCGTCGACCTCGGCCGCGGCCGTGTGGTGACGGATGAACACGACCTCGATCTTGTCGTAAACCCGCTTCAGGAACAGGTACAGCAGGATGAAGAAGCGTTTCGCCGTATCCTTGCGGCTCTCGTCCATCGAGCCCGAGACGTCCATGATGCAAAACATCACGGCTTGCGTCATCGGCTTGGGCACCTTGATGCGATTACTGTAGCGCAAGTCGAACGGGTCGATGAAGGGGATCGCCAGTAATCTCGTATGCAGGTGGTGGATCAGTTTTTTCAAATCCACGACATACGGGTCTTCCAGCGGGGCGCCGGCCAGCAGCAGCGCCTCCAGTTCGCGCTCGGCCTCGATCAGGCGCTTGCGCGAATTGCCGCCGACGGCGATGCGCCGGCCCAGCGCGCCGCGCAGCGAGCGCAGCACGTGGATGTTGGACGGGGTGCCGGACATGTTGTAGCCGGCGCGCTGGTTCTTGAATTCCGTGGTGGCCGTCAGCTGGGTTTTCACCATGTGCGGCAATTCCAGGTCTTCGAAGAAGTAATTCATGAATTCTTCGCGCGACAGTTCGAAGATGAAGTCATCCTCGGTCATCTGGTCGCTGTTGCCGGCCTTGCCGCGCCCGGAGCCGCCGCCGCCCTTGGGCCGGTTGATCAGGTCGCCCTTTAAATATTCCTGGTTGCCGGGGTTGATCACTTCCCACACGCCGCCATGGGCATGTCCGAACGAAGGTTCGCTCACATCCTTGACGGGAATCGAAACCTTTTCGCCATTTTCAACGTCGGTGATCGAACGGCCCTTGATGGCCCGCCCGACCGCGTCCTTGATCTGGCCCTTGTAACGCCGCAAAAACCGTTCGCGGTTGACCGCTGACTTGTTTTTGCCCTGCAAACGACGGTCGATGAGATAAGTCAAAGTGCCTCCTGCTTTAAAGTGCGGCGGCCGCGGCGGCTCATTGCCCGCGCGCGGCCGCCGGCCGGCTTAGGACGACTTTCTCACCCGCAGATACCACTCGCACAGCAAGCGCACCTGTTTCGCGGTGTAGCCTTTTTCCACCATGCGCGCGACAAAGTCGGCGTGCTTGTTGGCGTCCTCGGCGCTGGCCTTGGCGTTGAAGGAAATCACCGGCAGCAATTCCTCGGTGTTCGAGAACATTTTCTTCTCGATCACGGTGCGGAATTTCTCGTAGCTGGTCCACGCCGGGTTCTTGCCCCCGTTGTTGGCCCGTGCCCGCAAGCCGAAGTTGACGATTTCGTTACGGAAATCCTTCGGATTCGAGATGCCTGCCGGTTTTTCGATCTTTTCCAGTTCGTTGTTCAGCGATTCGCGGTCGAAACTCTCGCCGGTGTCCGGATCGCGGTATTCCTGGTCCTGGATCCAGAAGTCGGCGAACGTGACGTAACGATCGAAGATGTTCTGGCCATATTCGGAATAGCTTTCCAGGTACGCGGTCTGGATTTCCTTGCCGATGAATTCGACGTAGCGCTGCGCCAGGTGCTCCTTAATATAGGAGAAGTATTTCTGTTCGGTCTCGGGCGGGAACTGTTCGCGCTCGACCTGCTGTTCCAGCACGTACAGCAGGTGCACCGGGTTGGCCGCCACCTCGGTGGTGTCGAAATTGAACACCTTCGAGACGATCTTGAACGCGAAGCGGGTCGACAGGCCGTTCATCCCTTCATCGACGCCGGCGTAATCCATGTATTCGTGGATCGACTTCGCCTTCGGATCGGTATCCTTCAGGTTTTCACCGTCGTAGACCAGCATCTTGCTGTAGATGCTCGAATTTTCCGGGTCCTTCAGGCGCGACAGGATCGCGAACTGCGCCATCATCTTCAGCGTGCCCGGCGCGCACGGCGCCTTTTCGAGGGACGAGTTGGCGATCAGCTTGTCGTAGATCTTGATCTCGTCGGTCACGCGCAGGCAATACGGCACCTTGACTATATAGATACGGTCGAGGAAAGCCTCGTTGTTGCGGTTATTTTTAAACGTCTTCCATTCCGACTCGTTCGAGTGGGCGAGAATGATGCCGTCGAACGGGATCGCGCCGAAGCCCTCGGTGCCCTTGTAGTTGCCTTCCTGGGTCGCCGTCAGCAGCGGGTGCAAGACCTTGATCGGCGCCTTGAACATTTCGACGAATTCCATCAAGCCCTGGTTGGCCAGGCACAGGCCGCCGGAATAGCTGTAGGCGTCCGGATCGTCCTGCGCATAATCCTCGAGCTTGCGGATGTCGACCTTGCCGACCAGCGAAGAGATGTCCTGGTTGTTTTCATCGCCTGGTTCGGTTTTCGAAATGGCGATCTGTTTCAGCACCGATGGATAGCGCTTGACGACGCGGAACTGGTTGATGTCGCCGTTGAACTCGTGCAGGCGCTTGACGGCCCACGGGCTCGGGATGTTGCGCAGGTAGCGGCGCGGGATGCCGTAATCCTCTTCGAGGATGGTGCCGTCTTCCTGTTCGTTGAACAGGCCGAGCGGCGATTCGTTGACGGGAGAACCCTTCAGGCAATAGAAGGGGACTTGCTCCATCAGCGCCTTGAGTTTTTCGGCGATCGACGACTTGCCGCCGCCGACGGGACCCAGCAGATACAGGATCTGCTTGCGTTCTTCGAGGCCCTGGGCAGCGTGGCGGAAGAAGGAGACGACTTGCTCGATGACTTCCTCGGTGCCGTAGAATTCGCGGAAGGCGGGATAGATCTTGATGACCTTGTTGGCGAAGATGCGCGACAGGCGCGTATCGTTGCGCGTGTCGACCAGCGTCGGCTCGCCGATCGCGGCCAGCATGCGCTCGGGCGCCGAGGCATAAGTCAGTCTATCCTTCTTGCACAGCGCAAGATAATCGGACAGCGACATTTCTTCTTCTCTGGTGCGTTCATACCGTGCTGCGTAGTTGTCAAAAATGGTCATTTGAATGTCCCTTTAATGTAAACCTGCTAGTCACTGTGGTCGGCAGTCACGATGACTGCTGCCCCGGTCTTAGTCTGTGCAAACTCCTTGAATTGTTTTTGCATGTTGCCAGCTGCCTGCATCGGTGCGGATTGCCCGCGCCTCGGAGCTGAACTTTGTGGCCGTGCGGTGGACTTTTGCCGGCATTTTTGTGTGTTCGTCGTAACGCATCTTACGTCTATGAAATTTATTATTGCTCTATTAGATCAGGAAGTCAAAAGGTATGTCGCAACATCGTTAATTACATTGTCTAACTCTTTGATTATTAAAAGGAAAAAACGCAAATTCAATGAATTTTTTATGGTGTATTCGCGGTTTTTCCGGTGCTTTTACGCCACATTAACACGCCTTGCGCCACTATGACGATGCTCTTGCAAACCGTGCGCGGCAAGCCGTGCCGAAATGCCGCGTCCGCACTTGCGTTCCGGCTTGCGCTAAGATGACTCTATCGTACTCGCCAACCAGGAAGAAAGACATGATGAACGACCAACTGCGCGCTATTGTGCAAGCCATGCCGAAGGCCGAGCTGCACATCCATATCGAAGGTTCGCTGGAACCGGAATTGATCTTCGCGCTCGCCGCGCGCAACAACGTCAAGCTGGCCTACGATTCGGTCGATGCGCTGCGCCAGGCCTATGCCTTTACCGACCTGCAATCGTTCCTCGATATTTATTATGCCGGCGCCAGCGTGCTGTTGCAGGAGCAGGATTTTTATGACATGACGGCGGCCTACCTGGCGCGCGCCGCGGCCGACAATGTGCGCCACGCCGAAATCTTTTTCGATCCGCAAACGCATACCGTGCGCGGCGTGCCGATCGCCAGCGTGATCGGCGGCATCCACCGCGCCTGCCAGGACAGCCCCGTCAGCGCGACATTGATCCTCAGTTTCCTGCGCCACCTCAGTGAAGAAGATGCTTTCGAGACGCTCGAAGCGGCGCTGCCGTACCGCGACCAGTTCATCGGCATCGGCCTCGATTCGTCCGAAGTCGGCAATCCGCCGGAAAAATTCGCGCGCGTGTTCGCGCGCTGCAAGGAACTCGGTTTCCACCTGGTCGCGCACGCCGGGGAAGAAGGACCTCCTGCCTATATCGAAGCGGCGCTCGATGTGCTGCACGTCGAGCGCATCGACCATGGCGTGCGCATCCTCGAAGACGCGGCGCTGACGCAGCGCGTGGCGCGCGAGGGCATCGCGCTGACCGTCTGCCCGCTGTCGAACGTCAAGCTGCGCGTGTTCGATGTGATGTCTGACCATAACATGCTGCAACTGCTCGACGCGGGGCTGGTGGCGACCATCAATTCGGACGACCCCGCGTATTTCGGCGGCTACATGAACGACAATTTCATTGCGACCTTCGACGCCTTGCCGCTGGGCCTGTCGCACGCGCAGCGCCTGGCGCGCAACAGTTTCAGTGCCGCCTTCCTGCCGGCCGCGCAGAAGCAGGCATTCCTCGACGAGGTCGACGCGTTCTTTGCCGCAGTCTGAAATCAACGGCAAAATCTGGGGTCAGACCCGAGGGGCTCGGCGCCCCCGTCTGACCCCGGCCTTTGCCTCTGATTTTTGCAATACCGGCTCCGCTTATTAATTTGGCGGCACGGCCATCCGTCCCCGGCCTTCGCAGTTGTTTTGTCTGACATACCGAAAAAATTCCATGTTCAAGCAAGCCCTCCGTATGACCCTGCGCGACTGGCGCGCAGGCCAGTTGCGCTTCCTGCTGGTGGCGCTGGTCGTCGCCGTTTCCGCCTTGTCCGCTTCCGGCTTCTTCATCGATCGCCTGCGCAGCGGCCTGGAGCGCGATGCGCACCAGTTGCTCGGCGCGGATCTCGTCGTCGGCGCCGACCAGCCGATTCCCGCCGCCTGGCGCGCCGAGGCGCAGCGGCGCGGCTTGCTGATGACAGAAACCGTGGTCTTCCCCAGCATGGCGCAGGCCGGGGAAGGGGAAGCGTCGCAGTCGCAACTGGCGTCGATCAAGGCCGTCGGCAGCGGCTACCCGCTGCGCGGCAACCTGAAAATCACGACCAGCGCGGAACAGGCCGCCGACGGCTTCGGCGCGGCCACGCGCGATACGCCGGCGCCCGGCACCGTCTGGGTCGACGCGTCGCTGCTGCCGGTATTGCAGGTCACGCTGGGCGGAGAATTGAAACTGGGCGAGCGCTCGTTCAAGGTCGCGCAACTGATTGCCAGCGAACCCGATCGCGGCGCCGCGTTCATGAATTTCGCGCCGCGCGTGATGCTGCCGCTGGCCGACCTGGCCAGCACGAACCTGGTGCAACCCGGTTCGCGCGTCACGTACCGCCTGCTGCTGGCGGCGCCGCCGGGGCGCGGCATCGCCGACGTCGATGCCTATCAAGCCTGGTTGCAGGCGCTGATCAAGGCCGACACGATCAAGGGCGTGCGCATCGAATCGCTGGAAGCGGGGCGGCCGGAAATGCGCGCCACGCTGGAACGCGCCGACCGTTTCCTGTCGCTGGTGGGATTGCTGTCGGCGATGCTGGCGGCGGTGGCCGTGGCGATGGCGGCGCGCCGATTCATGCTGCGCCACCTCGATGCCTGCGCGATGCTGCGCTGCCTGGGCTTGACGCAAAACCAGGTGACGTCGATGTATCTGACCGAATTCCTGCTCGTCGGCCTGCTCGGCAGCGTGCTCGGCGTGGCGCTCGGTTATGTCAGCCATTTTGTTTTGCTCGAAGCGCTGGGCAAGCTGGTCGCGAGCGATCTGCCTGCTCCGACCGTGCGTCCGGCATTGCAGGGCGTCGCCACCGGCATGGTGCTGCTGGCCGGTTTCGCGCTGCCGCCGATCCTGCAATTGCGCAATGTGCCGCATAACCGCGTGATTCGCCGCGAGCAGGGCGCGCCGCAACCGATGGCGCTGGCGACTTATGGATTGGGTCTGACCAGTTTCATCGGGCTGCTGTTGTGGCAGGCGGGCGACGTCAAGCTGGCGATGAGCACCGCGCTCGGCTTCCTCGGCGCGTTCGCCGTGTTCGGGCTGGTCGGCTGGCTGGCGCTGGCGGCGCTGAAATCGCTGCGCGGCGCGCTGCGCCACCAGGCTTGGCGCTTCGCCGTCAGCTCCTTGCAGCGCCGTCCCGGCGCCACCGTGGTGCAGATCGTGTCGCTGGCGCTGGGCTTGATGGCCTTGCTGCTGCTGACCGTGGTGCGCGGCGACCTGATGACGGCGTGGCGCAACGCGACGCCGCCGGATGCGCCGAATCGTTTTGTCATCAATATCCAGCCCGAGCAGAAGGAACAGATCGCGCAGCGCCTGGCGCGCGCCGGTGTCGTCAACGCGCCGCTGTATCCGATGATACGGGGCCGCCTGATCGCCGTGAACGAGCAGCCGATCACGGCCGCGACCTATGCCGACGACCGCGCGCGCGGACTGGCCGAGCGCGAATTCAACCTGTCGACGATGAGCACGATGCAGGCCGACAACCGGCTGCTCGAAGGGCGCTGGTTCAGCGATGCCGCCGGCGCGCCGGCCGAGGCCTCGGTCGAGGAAGGCATCGCCAAGACGCTGCGCCTGAAACTGGGAGACACGATGCGCTTCGATATCGCCGGCACGCAGGTCGAGGCGAAAATCACCAGCCTGCGCAAGCTCGAATGGGGTTCGATGCGCGTCAATTTCTACGTCATCATCAACCCGAAGGCGATGGCCGACACGCCGCAGACCTGGATCAGCGCCTTCCACCTGCCGCGCGACCAGGCCGCGCTGGCCAACGCGCTGACGCGCGATTTTCCGAATTTGACGATCGTCGACGTCGGCAGCGTGCTGCGCCAGATCCAGGCGGTGCTCGACCAGGTCGTGCTGGCGGTCGAATTCCTGTTCGCGTTCGCGCTCGTGTCGGGCGTGCTGGTGCTATACGCGGCGCTGATGGGTTCGCAGGACGAGCGCACGCGCGAAGCGGGCTTGCTGCGCGCGCTGGGCGCCACGCGCAAGCAATTGTCGCAAGCGCAATTGATCGAATTCTCCCTGGTGGGTGCGCTGGCCGGCGTGCTGGCGGCGAGCGGCGCGACCGCGCTGGGCTGGGCGCTGGCAACGTACCAGTTCAAGTTCGACTGGGTGTTCCAGCCCGGTGTCTGGCTGGCAGGCCTGGCGGCAGGCGTGCTGTGCGCGATCGCCGGCGGCTGGCTGGGCTTGCGCAAGGTGCTCAGCCGTCCGCCGTTGCAGACGCTGCGCGAGGCGTAAGGTGTAAGGTAGCGGCAGCGCGGCGTGCGCAGGGTACGTTATGATGGCGGTTATGACTGAATCTCTCTCCATTTATGAGCTCATCGGCGGCGCCGAAAAACTGCGCGCGATGATCGACCGTTTTTATGACTTGATGGAACTCGAACCGGAGTTCTCGGGCATCCGCGCGCTGCATCCGCCGTCGACCGAGGGTTCACGCGACAAGCTGTACTGGTTCTTGTCCGGCTGGATGGGCGGGCCGGACCTGTTCATCGAAAAATTCGGCCACCCGCGCCTGCGCGCGCGCCACATGCCGTTCCCGGTCGGTACAAGCGAGCGCGACCAGTGGTTGCAGGCGATGGCGTGGGCGATGGAAGATGTCGGCGTCGAGGAATCCTTGCGCCTGCGCCTGATGGAATCGTTTTACCAGACCGCCGACTGGATGCGCAACAAGGCCGATTGATGGGACAGATGCAATTCATCGCGCTGCTGGTGCTGGGCGCGGCGGTGCTGGCGTTGCAGGTGCTGCTGTTGTTGCGCGCGCGCGGCGGCGCAGGCGGCCATGCCGAACTGGCCGCGCACCTGGAACGGGTCGAACGCGAAGTGCGGCTGCAATTGCAAAGCACGGCGCAGGCGTCGCGCCAGGAGATGGGGCAGATCCTGGCGCAATCGCACGCGGCCACGGTGCAGCAGCTCGACGGCATGCGGCGCCAGATCGAGGCGCTGACGGAATCGAACGCGCGCCGCCTGCTTGAAGTGCGCGCCACGCTGGAAGGTAAAATGCGCGAACTGCAGGCCGACAATGGCGCTCGCCTGGAAGAGATGCGCAAGACGGTCGATGAAAAATTGCATGCGACGCTGGAAGCGCGCCTGAGCGCGTCGTTCCGGCAAGTATCCGAGCGGCTCGAAAAGGTGCACCAGGGACTGGGCGAGATGCAGCAACTGGCGCTCGGCGTGGGCGACTTGAAACGCGTGCTGACCAATGTGAAAACGCGCGGCACCTGGGGAGAAGTGCAGCTGGAAATGCTGCTCGAACAGGTGCTCACGCCGGAACAGTATGCGAAGAATGTCGAGACGGTGGCCGGCAGCAATGCGCGCGTCGAATTCGCGTTGAAGTTGCCGGGCCAGGTCGCCGGCGGCGCGCCGGTCTGGCTGCCGATCGACGCCAAATTCCCGAAGGAACAGTACGAGCGCCTGCAGGATGCGTCCGACAAGGCCGACGCGGATGGCGTGGCGCTGGCCGGGCGAGAATTGGAACGGGCCGTGCGGATGGAGGCCAAAACCATCGCCGACAAATACCTGTCTCCGCCGCAAACCACCGATTTCGCGATCCTGTTTTTACCCACCGAGGGCCTGTATGCGGAAGTGATCCGCCGGCCCGGCCTGGCCGACGAGTTGCAGAGAGTTCACCGCATCAGCATTGCCGGGCCGTCGACCCTGTCGGCGCTGCTGAACAGCTTGCAGATGGGTTTCCGCACGCTGGCGCTGGAGCAGCGCTCGTCCGAGGTATGGCAGGTGCTGGGCGCGGTCAAGACGGAGTTTTCCAAGTTCGGCGACGTACTCGCCGCCACCAGGATGGCGCTGGAAAAGGCGGCGCGCAATATCGAATCGGCCGAAGTGCGCAGTCGGCAGATGGCGCGCAAGCTGAAATCGGTCGAAGCGCTGCCGAGCGAAGCGGCACAATTGTTGTTGGGGCAGGAGTTCGATGCCTCCGATGGTGACGCCGCCTGAACCCGTAGCGAAAGCTGAGGTCAGACCTAGGTTTAAAATCAGCAGCAGAACCTGGGGTCAGACCTATGGGTCTGACCCCGGCATTTGCCCTTGATTTAAATTTAAGGAGCACACACCATGCCCCTGGTTCAGCGTAACAAGGTTTGCAGCGCCGCGGACGCGGTGGTATTGATACGCGACGGCGCTTCCGTCGCCACCGGCGGTTTTGTCGGCGTCGGTTTTGCGGAAAATATCGCCGTCGCGCTCGAACAGCGCTTTCTCGAACACGCTGCTCCGCGCGACCTGACACTGGTCTATGCGGCCGGGCAGGGCGACGGCAAGGAGCGCGGCCTGAACCACCTGGCGCACGAGGGCTTGGTGCGGCGCGTGATCGGCGGCCACTGGAGCCTCGTGCCGAGGATGCAGGCGCTGGCGATCGGCAACCGCATCGAAGCGTATAACCTGCCGCAGGGCGTCATCAGCCAGCTGTTCCGCGACACGGCCGCCGGCAAGCCCGGCCTGCTGACCCACGTCGGCCTGGGCACCTTCGTCGATCCGAGACATGGCGGCGGCAAGGTCAATGCGCGCACCACCGAAGACCTGGTCGAATTGACCACCTTGGGCGGCAAGGAACACCTGTTTTACAAGGCGCTGCCGATCGACGTCGCGATCGTGCGCGGCACCACGGCCGACACCCGCGGCAACGTGACGATGGAGCGCGAGGCGCTGACGCTGGAAGCACTGGCGATCGCGATGGCCGCGCACAATAGCGGCGGCATCGTCATCGTGCAGGTCGAACGCCTGGCCGAACCCGGCACCTTGAACCCGCGCCAGGTCAAAATTCCCGGCATCCTGGTCGATTGCGTGGTCGTGGCCGAACGGCCCGAATACCACATGCAAACCTTCGCCGAACCGTACAGCGCCGCCTTCGCCGGAGAATCGCGGCTGCCGCTGTCGGCCATCTCTCCGATGCCGCTGTCGGCGCGCAAGGTGATCGCGCGCCGCGCGCTGATGGAATTGTGTCCGCACGACGTCGTCAACCTCGGCATCGGCATGCCCGAAGGCGTGGCCGACGTCGCCGCCGAAGAAGGTTTATTGGAATGGGTGACGCTGACGGCGGAACCGGGCGTGATCGGCGGCCTGCCGGCGGGAGGCCTCAATTTCGGCGCCGCCACCAATGCCGACGCGATTATCGACCAGCCGTACCAGTTCGATTTTTATGACGGCGGCGGCCTCGATGTCGCCGTGCTCGGACTGGCGCAGGCGGACCGCCACGGCAATCTCAATGTCAGCAAGTTCGGCTCTCGCCTGGCCGGCGCGGGCGGCTTCATCAACATCAGCCAGAATGCGAAAAAAGTGGTGTTTACTGGTACCTTCACGGCCGAAGGACTCGACGTGGCGCTCGGCGACGGCGGCCTGCGCATCCTGCGCGAAGGCGCCGCGCGCAAGTTCGTCGCCGACGTCGAACACCGGACGTACAGCGCGGACTATGCGCGCGCCAGCGGACAGGTCGCGCTGTTCGTCACCGAGCGCTGCGTATTCCGCCTGGGCGCGCAAGGGCTGGAATTGATCGAGGTCGCGCCCGGCATCGACGTCGCGCGCGACATCCTGGCGCAAATGGATTTCATGCCGCACATCGGCGCCGAGATAAAACCGATGGACGCGCGCCTGTTCGCGCCCGGGCCGATGGGCTGGATGAAGGAGTTCGAGTTGCGCTAATGGGTGAGCAGTTACACCAGGCCGTCGAACAGCATCACGTCGACCAGGTCGCCCGGCGCGACGTTGCCCTGTTCATCGTGCAGCACCACCATGCAGTTCGCTTCCGTCATCGAGCGCAAAATGCCGGAACCTTGCGCGCCGGTGATGCGCACCCGCTGCACGCCGTCCGTGCCGACGGAAAGAATGCCGCGCTGGTATTCGGTGCGGCCGGGTTTTTTGCGGATCGCTTCGTGCGATTGCACGCGCAGCAGCGGCAATGTCGCATCGGCGCCCATCATGCGCAGCAGCGCCGGGCGCGCGAAAAAGTAAAACGTCACCATCACCGCGACCGGATTGCCGGGCAGGCCGAACAGGAAGGCGCTGCGCCCGTTCGAATTGATCTTACCGAAGGCCATCGGCCGGCCCGGGCGCATGCCGATCTTCCAGAACGTGACGTCGCCCAGTTCGGCCATGATCTGTTTCGTGTAGTCGGCCGCGCCGACCGACACGCCGCCGGACGTGATGATCGCGTCGGCGCTGTCGCAGGCGCTGCGCAGCGCCGCTTCCAGCGCCTCCGGCTCATCCTTGACGATGCCCATGTCGATCACGTCGCAACCGAGCCGCGTCAGCATGCCGAACAGCGTGTAGCGGTTGCTGTCGTAGACGCAGCCCGCATCGAGCGGCTGGCCGACCGAGCGCAATTCGTCGCCGGTCGAAAAGAAGGCCACGCGCAGCCGGCGCAATACCGGCACTTCGGCGATGCCGAGCGAGGCGAGCAGGCCGAGGTCGGCGGGGCGCATGATGCGTCCCTGCCTGAGCGCGGCGTTGCCGGCCATTAAATCCTCGCCTGTCAGGCGGCGGTTGTCGCCGCTGCGGATGGTACCGGGCGCGATGGTAACGTTGCCGTCGCCGATCGCCGCCGCCAGTTCCTGCGGCAATACCGTGTCGAGGCCGTCCGGCATCACGCCGCCGGTCATGATGCGCACGCATTCGCCGGGACCGACGCGGATTCCGGTCGGGTGGCCGGCCGACACGGTGGCGACGACGGTCAGGGTGACCGGCGCGTCGGTCGGCAAGTCGGCGCCGCGCAAGGCGTAGCCATCCATCGCCGAATTGTCGTGCGCCGGTACGCTGATCGGCGAAATGATGTCGTGCGCCAGCACCCGGTCCAGCGCGCTGCGCAGCGCCACTTTTTCGACCGTCTGCACTGGCTGGATGAACTCGCCGATGATGCGCTGCGCGTGGCGCACCGGCAGCGCATCGGGATCGTAATCGGACAGGCAACTGACGATGGCGCGCAGGCTCGGCCTGGCCGCCAGCGCTTCCATTTCCTGCAAGTCGGCCAGCGTGTTGATGTTGCGGAAGGCGGAAGCGTCATCGAACAGCACTTCGGCCACCTTGATATCCTTGTACCAGCCATCCATCCTGCGCGCGCCGCTGTCCAGGTAGGCGCTCAGTTGCGCCAGGGCGCCGGTCTTGACCAGGCTGAACACGGGGTGCAGTTGCCGGTGCTGGGTGCCGTCGTCGCCGCTTTCCAGCGTGACGGCCACGGCCAGGTCGGCCTGCTGTTCCTGCAAGGCGTCGTACAGGCGCTGCGCCAGGTCCGGCGGCAGGAAGGGGGAGTCGCAGGGCACCGTCAGCAGTAAATCAGTCTGGCAGCGGCGCAGCCCGGTTTGCAGGCCGGCCAGCGGGCCTTCGAAGCCGGTCAGGTCGTCGGGCCAGACCGGCACGCCGAGCGCGGCATAGCTTTCCTGGTTGCGGTTGGCATTGATGGAGATCGACGCCACTTGCGGAGCCAGGCGCTGCATCACGTGCGCGGCCATCGTACTGCCGCGGAAAGGTTGTAATCCCTTGTCGACGCGGCCCATGCGGGTGCCCCGTCCGCCGGCCAGGATCAGGCCGCTTACCTTGCTGTGGAACGACAAACTTACCCCCCGATATAAGACATTTCGACTTTTTTAGCCCCGCGCGCAAGCGCGTTGGTATCGTTCGTGCGCAGTTCCGAATAACGGTCGCCGCGCGCGCGCCACAGGTGCGACACGGCGCCCGAGATTTCCTCGTCGCTGCGGCCGGCGCGCAGCAGCGCGCGCAGGTCGTGGCCTTGCGTGGCGAACAGGCACGTATACAGTTTGCCCTCGGTCGACAGGCGCGCGCGCGTGCAATCCTTGCAAAACGCCTGCGTGACGCTCGAAATGAGACCGATTTCGCCGCCGCCGTCGAGATAGCGCCAGCGCGCGGCGGTTTCGCCGGTGTAATTGGCGTCGACCGGCGCCAGCGGCATTTCGGCGCCGATGCGGCGGGCCACCTCAGCCGACGGAATGACTTCGGTCAGATTCCAGCCGTTCGAAGCGCCGACATCCATGTATTCGATGAAGCGCAGGATATACGGTGTGCCCTTGAAATGGCGCGCCATCGGCAAGATTTCCTGGTCGTTCATGCCGCCCTTGACCACCATGTTGACCTTGATCGGCCCCAGGCCGACGCGGTGCGCGACATCGATGCCATTTAAAACGTCGGCGACGGAGAAATCGACATCGTTCATGCGCCTGAAGGTGGCGTCGTCGAGCGAATCGAGCGACACGGTCAGACGCTGCAACCCCGCATCCTTCAGCGCCTGCGCTTTTCTCGCCAACAGCGACCCGTTGGTGGTCAGCGTCAGGTCGAGCGGTTTGCCGCTGACCGTCTTCAGCTCGGCCAGCATGCCGATCAGCTTTTCGATGTTTTTGCGCAACAAAGGTTCGCCACCCGTCAGGCGGATCTTTTCGACGCCGTGTGCGACGAACAGGCGCGCGATACGGGTGATTTCCTCGAAACTGAGCAGGGAAGAGTGCGGCAGGTATTGGTAATCCTTGTCGAACACTTCCTTCGGCATGCAATACACGCAGCGGAAATTGCAGCGGTCGGTGATTGAAATGCGCAGGTCGTGCAAGGGACGGGCAAGCTGGTCCAGCACGCTGCCAGTAGGCGCTTCCAGCACGGCTGGTACGAACGCGGCCTGCTGGCGGCGATCGGAGACGATGATGATTTTTTCAGACATGAATATACGATAGCACGATGGCGGTAATCGCACAGGTGGATTGCACCGTGATAGCTTTTGCTATATAGCGAAATGACGCCCGGCATGTTGGGTGCGGGGGAAAAAATTCTGCTTAAATGCACTGGTTATCAGTGAAAATCAGAGGCAGAATCTGGGGTCAGACCCACGGGACTCGGCGTCCCCGTCTGACCCCGGCCTTTGCACTTGATTTTGGCGAAAAAAAGGGAAGCAGCAAGCTTCCCTTTTCCTGGCTAGTGCCTTGACGGCTTACTGGCGGGTATTGATTTGCACCAGCGGTTCATCGACCTGTTGCGGCACGGGCTTGCGCTCGCGCGGCACGCGGGTCGGAGCGACCACCTTGGCTGCCGCTTCCTGCGCAGCGCGCAGTTTGGCAGGGTCGGTCGATGCCAGCGTCAGGCCGGCCGAGCCGAGCACCGCTTCCAGGTCCACCGGCGCTTTTGGCGCAGGCGCTGGAATCGGAGCAGGGGCGGGCGCGGCGGCGACCGGTGCTGTAGCGACAGGCGCTGGCGCCGGAACGGCTTCCACCACCGGTGCGGCTGGCGCGGTTGCAGCAACTGGCGCTGCTTCCACGACTGGCGTTGCCGTTTCCACGACTGGCGCCGCTTCCACGACTGGTTCGGCGACCACAGGAGCGGCTTGCGCCACCGGCGCAACTGCCGGCGTTACCGGAGTTGCTTCGTCGATTACCGGTGCGGCGCGGTCGAGCGCGGCGGCCAGCGGTGCGCTTGCCGTCGCGGCAGGCGCCGCTTCGGCAACCACAGGCTCGGCCACCGGAGCCGCTTCGACTGGTGCCGGCGCGGCTGCTTCGACAGGTGCAGGGGCGACGATTGGTGCGACTACCGCGGCTTCCGGTTTTTGCTCGAAAGCATATTCGGCGGCAGGCACCGGTTCCGGTGTCGCTGCGGCAGCCGGGGCTGCCTCAACGGCCACTTCGACCGGGGTGGCCACTGCGGCCACCGGTGCTGCTTCAACGATGGCTGGCGCGGCATCGGCTGGCGCGGTTGCCACGGTCGCTTCGGCAACAGCCGGCGCGGCTTGCACTTCCACGGCCGGCGCTGCTGCGGCGATTACGGTTTCCGGCGCGCTGGCCGTCACTGGCGCAGGGGCTGGAGCGATGTCGACGCCATCGTTTGCCGGCGCCACGGTGAAGCTGATCGGCTGGCTTTCGCCGTCCGCCAGTTCCACGCCTTCGCCTGCTTCGCGTTCGCGGCGGTTGCGGTTGCGGCCGCCACGACGACGACGGCGGCGCGGTTCTTCGCCATCGACATCGAGTTCTTCACCATCCGGGCCGAAGCTCGGGGCGACTTTCGGCAACGCCGCTTCGCTGGCCGGGTTGGCCGGGCTGGCCGCTGCCGGTGCGGAGGCGGTCAAGGCCACCGCTGCTGTTGCCACGGCGGTGGCCGCGACGGCGCCGAGCGCCAACTCTTCAGCTTTTACTTCTGCAACCGGAGCCTTGTCGGCACGCGGTTCGCGCGGTGGACGCGGAGGACGTTCAGCACGCTCCGGACGCTCTGCGCGTTCCGGACGTTCTGCACGTTCGCGCGGGCCTTGCGCTTCGGCCGGCTGGCCTTCGCGCGCTTCACGCGGTTCGCGTGGCGGACGCGGCGGGCGCGGTGGACGGGCGGCATCGGCTACCTTGGCGCTGTCTTCGACGCCAGGGCCAGGACGGTTGCCCGGTTCGCGGTCTTCGCGTTCACGGCTGCCCGGTTTGCCGGTGCTGGTGCCATTGCGGCTGCGGCCACGCGGGCCACGCGCGGCGGCATTGCGGTCGCCGCGATCGGCAGCCACGGCCGGTTTCGCGATGACGACGGGCGCCGGAGGCGCGACCGGCTCTTCCTTTTTGCCGCCGAAGAAGGAGAACAATTTCGCAAAGAAACCCTGCTCGACCGGGGCTGGCGCGACCGGCGCGACCACGACCGGCGCCGGTGGCGGCGTGCGGTCGACCATCGGTGCCGGCTGGTCCGGGGTGATCGTCTTGACGACGGCTTCCTGGCGCGGTTTCGCTTCTTCCTTCTGGCGCTTGCTGTAAGCCATGTCGGTTTCGGCCTGCTCGGCCAGCGTGTAGCTGGCTTGATGGTCTTCCAGGCGCGGATCGTCGTGCTTGATGCGTTCGAGCTTGTAGTGCGGCGTGTCCAGATGCTTGTTCGGGATCAGGATCACGGCGATGCGGTGGCGGTTTTCGATCTTCAGTACTTCGCCGCGCTTTTCATTGAGCAGGAAGGCGGCTACGTCGACCGGCACCTGCACGTGAATCGTGGCCGAATTTTCCTTCATCGCCTCTTCCTGGATGATGCGCAGCACCTGCAGGGCGGACGATTCGGTATCGCGGATATGGCCGGTGCCGGAGCAGCGCGGGCACGTCACGTGCGAGCCTTCGGACAGCGAAGGGCGCAGGCGTTGGCGCGACAGTTCCATCAGGCCGAAACGGGAAATCTTGCCCATTTGGACACGGGCACGGTCGTGGTGCAGCGCATCTTTTAAGCGCTGTTCGACTTCGCGCTGGTTCTTCGCCACTTCCATGTCGATGAAGTCGATGACGATCAGGCCGCCCAGATCTCGCAGGCGCAACTGGCGCGCCACTTCTTCGGCCGCTTCGCAGTTGGTATTAAAAGCGGTGGTCTCGATGTCGGAACCGCGCGTGGCGCGCGCCGAGTTGACGTCGACCGATACCAGTGCTTCGGTGTGGTCGATGACGATCGCGCCGCCGGACGGCAGGGGGACCGTGCGCGAGTACGCCGTTTCGATTTGATGTTCGATCTGGAAGCGGGAGAACAGCGGCACGTCGTCGCTGTAGCGTTTTACGCGGTGCACCATGTCGGGCATCACGTGGCTCATGAACTGGTGCGCCTGCTCGTAGATGTCGTCGGTGTCGATCAGGATTTCGCCGATGTCCGGCTGGAAGTAATCGCGGATCGCGCGGATCACCAGCGACGATTCCTGGTAGATCAGGAAGGCGCCCGAGGCGGCCTTGCCGGCGCCTTCGATCGCGCGCCACAGTTGCATCAGGTAATTCAAGTCCCACTGCAGCTCTTCGACGTTGCGGCCGATGCCGGCGGTGCGGGCGATCACGGACATGCCTTGCGGCAGGTCCAGCTTGTCCATGGTTTCGCGCAATTCCTGGCGCTCTTCGCCTTCGACGCGGCGCGATACGCCGCCGCCGCGCGGGTTGTTCGGCATCAAGACCAGGTAGCGGCCGGCCAGGGAGATGAACGAGGTCAGGGCAGCGCCCTTGTTGCCGCGTTCTTCCTTCTCGACCTGCACCATGATTTCCTGGCCTTCGCGCAGCGCTTCCTTGACGGACGCATTGCGCACGTCGACGCCTTCGCGGAAGTAGCTGCGCGCCACTTCCTTGAACGGCAGGAAGCCGTGGCGGTCTTCGCCGTAGCTGACGAAGCACGCTTCCAGCGACGGTTCGATACGGGTGATCACGCCTTTGTAGATGTTCGACTTGCGCTGTTCGCGACCGGCCGTTTCGATGTCGATGTCGATCAATTTCTGACCGTCGACAATCGCTACGCGCAGCTCTTCTTGCTGCGTAGCATTAAACAACATGCGTTTCATTTTTATAAACTCCGCGACCCGAAGGTCATCTCTATGCCGCTTCCTGGGAAGTGGCGAAGTACAGGGATATACGCGAGAATCAGAGGTTTGCGGTGGGGTTGCCAAGTCGTGCGGCGCAGCAACGCAGAGCGTTGCGGCCGCAACAGGGCGCATGAGGTCGATCGACATGCCGAGTGCACGCATCACCTGCGACCGGCCCAAACTGGTCGGGCGGAACATGCAGGCGGTGAGCAAATCGATGAGCTAGAGCCTGAACCGCGCCGTCCGCCTGGATGCAGCGTTTGTCTGCACGCCACAGCGTACTGCGCGGGGTCTGGCGAAAACGGCAAGCGTTATCAACTTCATCAACCAGCCAGCATGGCGCAATGCCATGCTGGCCGGACTTATCCTTACAATCCAAACATTCTAATCCAGCACCCGAGCACCCATCCGATTACAACAACGGTGCAACCTTGATCCGCGCAGGGGTGATGCGTATACATTTTTTTCCACCGAATTTGCAAATAGGCGAGGCCAGTGGATACGCCCCTGTGTAAAATGTGCTTTTCTTATTACACGCGCAGCAGCTAAAACCGCGGCAAAACGATTATATATTCAAAATGAAGGACTTAGATGGAATTTCTGGGAAGACAGGGCAAATGAAGAAGCAAAACCATATTGACCCCTCTTCGACACAGGTCCTGCCGCAAGCGCAATTCGTCACGATCGCCGAAGAAGACGCCGGACAGCGCATCGATAACTACCTGTTACGCGTCTGTAAAGGAGTGCCGAAAAGCCATATCTACCGCATCCTGCGTTCCGGTGAAGTACGCGTCAACAAGGGCCGCATCGACCAGTTATACCGGCTGGTCGAGGGCGATATCGTGCGCATTCCGCCGGTGCGCGTGGCCGAAAAGGCTGAAAACAATGTGCCGGCCGCCGAATTCAAGATCATTCATGAAGACGCCCAATTACTCGTCATCGACAAGCCGGCCGGCGTGGCCGTGCACGGCGGCTCCGGCGTCTCGTTCGGCGTCATCGAGCAATTGCGCGCCTCCCGCCCGGACGCCAAGTTCCTCGAACTGGTGCACCGCCTCGACCGCGACACGTCCGGCCTGCTGCTGCTGGCCAAAAAACGCTCGGCGCTGACCAATCTGCATGAACAGATGCGCGACGGCCATACCGATAAACGATACCTGGTACTGGCGGCGGGCGACTGGAAGAATGCGAGACAGCACGTAAAATTGCCCTTGCATAAATATACGACGGCCGAAGGCGAGCGCCGCGTGGCCGTCTCGGCGGACGGCCTGGCGTCGCACACGGTGTTCAGTTTATTGAAAAAATTCGAGCATTTCGCCTTGCTGGAAGCCGAGCTGAAAACCGGCCGCACGCACCAGATCCGGGTTCATCTGGCATCGTCCGGCTTCCCGATCGCAGGTGACGACAAGTACGGCGATTTTCCATTGAACAAGGCGTTGCTGAAAGCCGATGCGACGCGCGGCGCGCTGAAACGGATGTTCCTGCACGCGCACCAGATTACGTTTACCCACCCGGAAACGGGAAAAATCATGACATTGAACGCACCGTTGGCTGCCGAATGCGAGCGATTCTTGGTAAGCTTGGGTAAACCATTGAATTTTTGATACGAGGAGCCGGCGGCGCTGCCACCGGGAGACATGGCAAGAAAGCAATTTGATCTGATCGTCTTTGATTGGGATGGCACGTTGATGGACAGCACATCAACG
The DNA here is from genome assembly GCA_040389645.1 of Pseudomonadota bacterium. Lineage (GTDB taxonomy): Bacteria > Pseudomonadota > Gammaproteobacteria > Burkholderiales > Burkholderiaceae_D > Rugamonas. The sequence goes on from JAZJZT010000055.1 coordinate 39,482, forward strand.
ATCGTAAGATGTATCCAGGCGGCGGCCAGGGACCTCGGCCTGCCGATCCCGGGGGAAGACGCCGCTTCGCACGTCATCGGCCTGGGCCTGTACGAAGCGATGCAGGCGGCGATGCCGGGCGTCGATCCGAAGAATTATCCGCGCATGGTGGAACGTTACCGCTTCCATTACCTGTCGAAAGACCATGAATTGACGCTGTTCCCGGGTGTCGCCGACATGTTGCAGGAATTGGCGCAGCAAGCGTATTTCCTGGCCGTGGCCACCGGCAAGAGCCGCGTCGGCCTGAACCGGGCGCTCGACGCGGCCGGCCTGCTGTCGATGTTCGATGCCACGCGCTGCGCCGACGAAACGTTTTCAAAACCGCATCCGGCGATGTTGCAGGAATTGACACGCGAACTGGGCCAGGACATGAAGCGCACCGTGATGATCGGCGACACCAGCCACGATTTATTGATGGCGAATAACGCCGGCGCGGCCGCCGTGGCCGTCGAATACGGCGCCCATCCGCTCGACCAGTTGCAGGCATGTCAGCCGATGTATTCGGCGCGCACGGTGGCGGAATTGCACCAGTGGCTCAACGAGAACGCCTGATGAGCGAATCCGACGAGATCCTCATCTGCGCCGCCGACGCGGTGCTCGAAGGCGGCAAAGGCGTGCGTTTCCCGGTCACCGCCTTCGGCGGCCAGGCGACCGGCTTCGTCGTGCGCTACGGCGGCCAGGCCTACGCTTACCTGAACCGCTGCGCCCACGTGCCGATCGAACTGGACTGGAACGAAGGCGACTTCTTCGAGTCGAGCGGCCTGTACCTGATGTGCTCGACGCACGGCGCCGTCTACGTGCCCGACAGCGGCTATTGCGCCGGCGGCCCGTGCAAGGGCGGCCGCCTGCGGCCGATCGCCGTCGTCGAACGCGACCAGCAATTATTTTGGCAGCCGGACGAATTCGTCCGCCCCGCGCTCGCCTGAGGCACGCCGCGGCCCGATCCCCAATCAAGTGAACCCATGAGCGATAACACGAGCGAGAACGCGAGCGATAACACGAGCGGCGGCGCCCAGCCTGCCGCGCCGGCGGCAACAGCGCCGGCCGCGGCCACGGCGGCCGGCGTCAACTGGGAGCGCGAGGTGCTGGAAAAACTGGTGCTGTCGACCGTGCGCGAGCGCCGCGCCCACCGTAGATGGAGCATTTTTTTCAAGTTCGCGATGCTGGCGCTGGTGCTGGTCGGGCTGGCGACCTATTTCGATTTTACCTGGCCCGGCGGCGACGCCGAGGCGCTGGGCCGGCATACGGCGCTGATCGAAATCGAGGGCAATATCGAATCGGAAGGCAGCGGCGCCGCCTCGGTCGTGATCCCGGCGCTGAACAAGGCGTTTTCCGACAGCGGCTCGGTGGCCGTGGTGCTGCACATCAACAGCCCGGGCGGCAGCCCGGTGCAGGCCGGCATGATCGTCGATGAAATCCGCCGCCTGCGCAAGGGCTATCCGGCCAAGCCGCTGTATGTCGTCGTCGATGAAATCTGCGCCTCTGGCGGATATTATATTGCCGCCGCCGGCGACAAGATCTATGTCAACAAGGCCAGCATCGTCGGTTCGATCGGCGTGCTGATGGACGGTTTCGGCTTCACCGGCATCATGGCCAAGGTTGGCGTCGAGCGGCGCCTGCTGACGGCCGGCGAAAACAAGGGCTTTATGGACCCGTTCAGCCCGCTGACCGACAAGCACCGGCAACACGCGCAAACGATGCTCGGCGATATCCACCAGCAATTCATCGACGTCGTGCGCACCGGGCGCGGCAAGCGTCTGAAGGAAACGCCTGAGATGTTTTCCGGCCTGTTCTGGACCGGCGCGCGCGCCATCGACATGGGCCTGGCCGACGGCCTGGGCACCGTCGACAGCGTGGCGCGCGACATCGTCCACGCCGAAGACATCATCGATTACACGCAACATGAAGGCTTGCCGGAACGTGTTCTGAAGAAATTCGGCGCCGCGATGGGGGCCGGCGCGATGAAGGCGACGATGAGCGCAATACAGCCGAGTGTGCGTTAATGCACGGAAGAACATTAGCAATTCTGCCCTTTTCGTCCTTGCAATCTCCCCCGTGTGGGCTATATTAGTGTTGTAGTTCTTTCCAAGGGAGGGTGTATAAACAGCTTAACCCGTTGTCCGCACAAACTTGATTCAAGTCTGAAACGAACTACTCAACCGCATCGCTGATGCGGACCCGAGAGAATTTCAATTCCTCGCATCGAGTCCCGCAATGGGACATGAGAACGGCGGCATGATTGCCGCTGTTTTCATTTATGGCGTCCAGTTGTTCATGCCGCGCAAATCCCCCTTCCTTCAACCAGTCCAGGAAATGCTGCTGCGCGCCGGCATGCCAGCGCGCTTGCGGCATCGGCCTGCCGCAAGCGGCGACCAGCGCTTCGACATAGCTGTGGCCGCTGCTCCAGCGTGCCAGCGCCAGCCGGGTGGTATGCAGTGCCATCTGTTCGGCGGCCGGGGATTTCAGGCGTTTCATATGGCATCCTTGGTAGAGACAGGGCTTCAAAGATTCTTAACGTCTATTCCAAATTCCCAACGAACGTTAAGCCGATTCCTACTGAAGTTTCAGTCTATCAATCAAAAAACGCGACTGTTTGATCTACATCAATCGAGCGGCTTGCACAGGAATAAAATCTGGTAAAGTCTCGCCCATGAGTAAATTATCCCTAGACCGCATCCTGCAATCGCAAGGCTTTGGCACGCGCAAATACTGCCGCGGCCTGATCGAAGACGGCGAAGTAAGCATCGCCGGCGCCGTCCACGACAACTATAAAACCACCTTCGACACCGACAACCTGGTGCTGCACATCTTCGACGAGGAATGGCCGGTGCGCGAACACGTCTACGTCGCGCTGTACAAGCCGGCCAATTTCGAATGTTCGCGCAAACCGAGTCACCATCCCGGCGTGCTGACCTTGTTGCCCGAACAGTTCACCTGGCGCGACGTGCAGCCGGTCGGCAGGCTCGACCACGACACCACCGGCATGCTGCTGATGTCCGACGACGGCCCGTTCATCCACGCGCAATCGTCGCCGAAGCGCCACGTGCCTAAAATTTACCAGGCGACCACGCAGGAAGCGGTGACGCCGGCGCTGGTCGAGCAATTGCTGGCCGGCGTGCAACTGCACGATGAACCGGCGCCGCTGGCCGCGCAGACTTGCGTGCAGCGTGGCGAACACCAACTGGAAATCGTCCTCGAACAGGGCAAATACCACCAGGTCAAGCGCATGCTGGCCGCGGCCGGCAACCATTGCAGCGCGCTGCACCGCTCCGCCATCGGCGGCCTGACGCTGGAATCGCTCGGCCTGCAAGAGGGCGAGTGGTGCTACCTCGACGCGCAACAACTGGCCTTGCTGGCGCCCGCCTGATTTTTTGTCAATGAAACTCGCAACACTCAACGACGGTACGCGCGACGGCCAGCTGGCGGTCGTCTCGCGCGACCTGAAAACGGCCGAACTGGCCGACGGCATCGCCGCCACGCTGCAAAGGGCGCTCGACGACTGGACTTTTATTGCGCCCCAGCTCGAACAACTGTCGCGCCAACTGAACGATGGCAAGGGCCGGCGCAGCTTCGATTTCGTCCCCGCCAACTGCATGGCGCCGCTGCCGCGCGCTTGCCAGCGGGCCGCCGCGTCGCCCTATGTCCACCACGAGGAGTTGGCGCACAAGGCGCGCAAGCTGGCGCTGCCGACGGCATTCTGGGATGAACCGCTGATGCGCCAGGGTAGCGGCGATGCATTCATCGGCGCACATGACGACATCGAACTGTTTCATGAAGAATGGGGCATCGATTTCGAAGCCGGGTTGGCCGCGTTCATCGACGACGTGCCGGCTGGCGCCACGCCGGACCAGGCGTATCAGCAAATCCGCCTGCTGGCGCTGGTCAACGATGTCGCACTGCGCAATCTTGCCGAACATGAAACGGAAAACAGCCCGATCCACTCCAGGCCGGCCTGCGCCTTTTCTCCGGTCGCCGTCACGCCCGACGAACTGGGTGACGCCTGGAAGGGCGGCAAGGTGCACCTGCCGCTGCGCTCGACGTTGAACGGCAAGCTGGTCGGCCAGCCGCAGGCGGGCGCCGACATGATCTTCAATTTCCCGCAACTGATTGCTCACCTCGTCAAGTCGCGTCCCGCGCGCGCCGGCACCATCGTCGGCGCCGGTCCCTTGGCGAACAAGGATGCCAAGCGCGGTTACTCTTGCATCCAGCAGAAGCGCTGGCTCGAAACGATCGCCGACGGCGCCGCCACGACGCCGTGGCTCGCCTTCGGCGACAGCCTCCGCATCGAGATGCTCGACGGCGCCGGCAAATCCGTGTTCGGCGCGATCGAACAGGGCGTCAAACGCGCCGAGCCGCGCAAGCTGCGCTGATACTGTTTCCGTAAGGAACTGACGATAAGGGGGGCAATTGTCCCCCTGTTCGGCCGATCGGCACTACACGCGCGCGCCGATAATGGACACTGTTCCAATCCGCGGTGGCAGGAGTAGTGATGGCAGAAGAGAGCGATAGCGAAAAGACCGAACCCGCGTCAGCGAAGCGCCTCGAGCAGGCGCGTGAAGAGGGGGACGTTCCGCGTTCGCGCGAAGTAGCCACGTTTACCGTGCTGATGACGGCCGGCGCCGGCCTGTGGATGACCGGTTCGAGCCTGGTGCGCGACCTGCGCTCGGCCATGGTGTCCGGTTTGACCCTGGACCAGGAACAGATTTTTCATGCCGACGTGCTGCTGCAGCGCGTCGGCATCGACATCGGCCGCGTCATGCTGGCCTGCCTGCCGCTGGCGCTGGCCGTGATGGTGGTGGCGCTGGCGTCGCCGCTGCTGGTGGGCGGCTGGCTGTTCAGCGGCAAGGCGATCACGCCGAACTTGATGAAACTGAACCCGATGCGTGGCCTGGGCAACATGGTGTCCACCAATGCGCTGGTCGAACTGGTGAAGGCGGTCGCAAAAACCATCGTCGTCGGTTTTGTCGCTTATTTGGTCGTGATGAAGCAAAAGGATGCCGTGCTCGGCCTGGCGCTGGAACCGTTAAAGCTGGGCAGCGTGCACATGGTCGACCTGATCGGCACCAGCTTCCTGTTCATCGTCGGTTCGCTCGGCTTTATCGCCGCCATCGACGCGCCGTACCAGATCTGGCATTACGCCAACAAGATGAAGATGACGCGCCAGGAGCTGATCCAGGAATCGAAGGAATCGGACGGCAACCCGCAAATCAAGGGCAAGATCCGCCAGTTGCAGCGCGAGATGGCCAAGCGCCGCATGATGGCCGACGTGCCGACCGCCGATGTCGTCGTGACCAATCCGACCCACTACGCGGTGGCGCTGAAATACGCCGACGGTTCGCGCGGCGCGCCGAAAGTCGTCGCCATGGGTACCGACGAAGTCGCGGCCAAGATCCGGGAATTGGCGAAAGAACACAAGGTCGCGATCCTGGAAGCGCCGGCGCTGGCCCGCGCGCTGTACAAGCACACCGACATCGGCGACGAAATCCCGGAACGCCTGTACGCGGCGGTGGCCGAAGTGCTGGCGTATGTCTTCCAGCTGCGCACCTTCAAGCCGGGCGGCCGCTATCCGGACCGTCCGACCAGGCTCGACGTGCCGGCCGACATGGACCCGTTGAACCCTGCCTCGCAAGTCAAAAAACCCGACAACAATAACGGAGCCGCCCGATGAACAGCCTGAAATTGCCCGCCTGGCTTACCGGTGCCTATGGTGGCATGTCCAGCGCCGGCAGCAAGAGCCTGGCCGCGCCGATCCTGATCATCATGCTGCTGGCGATGATGGTGTTGCCGCTGCCGGCGTTTATCCTCGACCTGTTCTTCAGCTTTAATATCGCGCTGTCGATCATCGTGCTGCTGACGAGCCTGTACACGATCAAGCCGCTCGATTTCATGGCCTTCCCGACCGTGCTCTTGATTTCCACCATGCTGCGCCTGGCGCTGAACGTGGCGTCGACGCGCGTCGTGCTGACCGAGGGCCATACCGGCGCCGCCGCGGCCGGCAAGGTGATCGAAGCGTTCGGTCACTTCCTGATCGGTGGCAATTACACGGTCGGTATCGTCGTGTTTGTCATCTTGACCATCATTAACTTCACCGTCGTCACCAAGGGTGCCGGCCGGATCGCCGAAGTGGGCGCCCGATTCGCGCTGGACGCGATGCCGGGTAAACAGATGGCGATCGACGCCGACCTGAACGCCGGCCTGATCGGCGAAGCCGAAGCGCGCAAGCGTCGCAGCGAAGTGTCGATGGAAGCGGAATTCTATGGCGCGATGGACGGCGCCAGCAAATACGTGCGCGGCGACGCGATCGCCGGCATCATGGTGACGGTGATTAACATCATCGGCGGCCTGCTGGTCGGCCTGATCCAGCACGACATGGGCTTCGCCGACGCGCTGAAAAATTACACCCTGCTCGCCATCGGCGACGGCCTGGTCGCGCAAATCCCGTCGCTGGTGATCTCGATCGCGGCCGGTATCGTCGTCTCGCGCGTGGCCAGTGAACAGGATATCGGCACCCAGGTCATCGGCCAGCTGTTCGGCAAGCCGCAAGTGCTGTACATCACCGGCGGCATCATCGGCGGCATGGGCCTGATTCCCGGCATGCCGAACCTGGTCTTCCTGTTGCTGGCGGCGGTGCTGTGCGGCTCGGCCTACCTGATGGGAAAAGGCCGTCGCGAAGCCGCGGCCGGCGCGCAGGAAGGGGAGGCCGGCGCCGCCGCGGCCGCCGCCACCGGCGCCGCCACCACGGCGCCGGAACAGGAAGAAGCGAGCTGGCAGGATATTTTGCCGGTCGATACGCTGGGCCTGGAAGTGGGTTACCGCCTGATTCCGCTGGTCGACAAGACGCAGGGTGGAGAGTTGTTAAAGCGCATCAAGGGCATCCGCAAGAAATTCGCGCAGGAAGTCGGCTTCCTGGCGCCGCCGGTGCACATCCGCGACAACCTGGAACTGAAACCGTCCGCTTACCGCATCGCCCTGAAAGGTGTCGAAGTCGGCGCTGGAGAGGCGTTCAACGGCCAGTTCCTGGCGATCAATCCCGGCATGGCCAGCGGCACTTTGCCTGGACTGGTCACGTCCGACCCCGCCTTCGGCCTGCCGGCGATCTGGATCGACGCCAGCCTGCGCGACCAGGCGCAGGGCATGGGCTACACGGTGGTCGACGCCGGCACCGTGGTGGCGACGCACCTGAACCATTTGATCACGACCCACGCCTCCGAGCTGTTGGGCCGGGCCGAAGTGCAATCGCTGCTGGACCACCTGGGCAAGGATTCTCCGAAACTGGTGGAAGACCTGGTGCCGAAGATGCTGTCGCTGTCGACTTTGCAAAAAGTGCTGCAAAACCTGCTGGCCGAAGGCGTCCATATTCGCGACATGCGCTCGATCATCGAAACGCTTGCCGAGCATACGGTGCAGACGCAAGACCCGAGCGAGCTGACGGCGCTGGTACGGATTTCCCTGGGCCGCGCGATCGTGCAGCAACTGTTCCCGAGCGGCGGAGAGTTGTCGGTGATGACGCTGGACAATCGCCTGGAACGGCTGTTGATGCAAGCGCTGGCCACCAACGGCCCGGACGGCGCCGGCATCGAGCCGGGCATGGCCGACACCATCGCCCAGCAGGCGCAGCAAGCCGCCGCGCAGCAGGAAGCGCTGGGCTTGACGCCGGTGCTGCTGGTGCCGGGACCGCTGCGCGCGCTGCTGTCGCGTTTCCTGCGCCGCGCCTTGCCGCAACTGAAAGTGCTGTCGCACGCCGAGATCCCGGAAACCAAGACCATCCGCGTGACGGCCCTGGTCGGCGCTCAGTAAGAATAAAAATCAGAGGCATAAAGCCGGGGTCAGACGGGGACGCCGAGTCCCATGGGTCTGACCCCAGATTCTGCCTTTGATTTGGCCGTTCAGAACGTAAAAACGTGGACTCGGCGTCCTCGTCTGTCCCCGGTTTTTCTCAGTCCAGTCCGCTTCAACGCTGAAATGCGCCCGGTTTCCCTTCCTGTTCCATCGATCGTTTCCCACGTGCATCGACAATAATGGCACTGTCAGAGTGAGTCGTGCCCATCTCGAAGGTACGGCACTCGTGAAACAGGGAGTTGGCCATGAACGTGAAAAAATTTACCGCGCCTACGTCGCGTGAGGCGTTGCGCAAGGTTCGCGAAGCCCTCGGGCCGGATGCGGTGATTTTGTCGAACCGGCCTTTGGACGGCGAGGTCGAGATCCTCGCGCTGGCCAACGACGATGCCGCTTCGCTGTCTTCTCCCGCACCCGATTCGCCGATGGCGCAGCCGAACCCGTACCTGGATTTGCCGGAACCGCTGCCTTATACCGCCCCGGCCCCGCGCGCGCCGGCTCCGCGCCAAGCCGCGCCGATGGCGCCGGCCCGTGCCGCCGCTCCGGCGCAGCGCTTCGCCCCGGCCCCGATGGCTGCCCCGGCTCCGGCCCCAGTACCGGCCGCGCCGGCGCTGGACATGGAGCGCATTTCCGCGATGGTCGCCGATGCCGTGGCCAGCGCCAAGGTCAACGCGGCCGCCGAAATGAGCGGCATGATGCATGAAATCCGCGCCATGCGCGGCATGATGGAAACGCAACTGGCGGAACTGTCGTGGGGTTCGACCCAGCAGCGCGAACCGCAAAAGGCGGCCGTGCTGCGCGAAATGCTGGCGGCCGGTTTTTCGGCCAGCCTGGCGCGCTACCTGGTCGAAAAACTGCCGGCCGGCCGCGACGCCGCCGACAGCATGCGCTGGATCAAGACGGTCCTCACGCGTAATCTGAGCGCGATCGCCAATGAACACCAATTGATCGAGCAGGGCGGCGTGTTCGCGCTGGTCGGCCCGACCGGCGTCGGCAAGACGACCAGTACCGCCAAGCTGGCCGCGCGCTGCGTGATGCGGCATGGCCCGGAAAAGCTGGCCCTGATCACCACCGACGCCTACCGTATCGGCGCCCATGAACAGTTGCGCATCTACGGCAAGATCCTCGGCGTGATGGTGCATTCGGTCAAGGATGAAGCGGACTTGCGCATCGCCTTGAAGGAGTTGCGCAACAAGCACACGGTGCTGATCGACACGGTCGGCGTCAGCCAGCGCGACCAGATGGTGACCGAACAGGTCGCCATGCTGCAAGGCACCGGCGTCAACGTGCAGCGCCTGCTGTGCCTGAACGCGACGTCGACCCAGGAAACGCTGAACGAAGTCGTGCGCGCTTACCAAGGCAGCGGTCTGGCCGGCTGCATCATGACCAAGCTCGACGAAGCCGCGTCGCTCGGCAACGTGCTCGACGTCGTGATCCGCCAGAAACTGAATATGTTTTATGTGTCGAACGGCCAGCGCGTGCCGGAAGATTTGCATTTGGCCGATCCTGCTGCCCTGATCGAGCGCGCCTTCCGCCTGAAACGCGATGTCGCCGCGACCCAATACCACGATACCGAACTGCCGCTGCTGATGTCCGGCGCCGGCTACGACAGCTCCCTGCGCGAGGTCCACCTTGGCTAATTTCGATTTCGACCAGGCTGAAGGCTTGCGCCGGATGCTGGCTGGCCCCAAGCCGCGCATCGTCACTTTTCTCTCCGCTACCCCGCAAGACGACAAGGGTTCCATGCTGGTCAACCTGGGCGCGTCGCTGGCGCGCGCCGGCAACGACGTGCTCGTCGTCGATGCCTGCGCCAGCGCGCACGGTGTCGCTTCCCGCCTCGGCGTCGATGGCGGCGCCAGCCTGCTCGACGTGGCGCGTCAGGAGTGCGGCTTGAACCAGGTGATCCACCAGGTGCCGCAAGGCTTCGGTGTGGTATCGATGACACGCGGCGTGGCGCGTTCCGGCCCGGACGAAACGCGCCGCCTGGCCAAGGCCTTCGATGTGCTGGCCAAGCAGACCGACCTCGTCATCGTCGACGGCGAATTCGATGGCGAGGCTTTCCCGGTGCCGGTGATGGCCAGTTCCGAGATCGTCGTGCAAGTGTCGAACAGCGCCACGTCGATCACGAACGCGTACAGCATGATCAAGCGTTTAAACCACGAATTGGGCCGCCGCCCGTTCGGAATATTGGTGACGGGCGCATCAGAGGCCGAAGCCAAGGTGGTTTACGATAATATGGCGCAAGCGGCAAGCCGTTACCTGGCTGTCAACCTGGTTTCCATGGGATCGGTGCCGGCGGACGAGTACCTGCATCGCGCCGCGCGCCTCGGGCGCGCGGTGGTCGATGCATTTCCTTTGGCCGGCGCTTCGGTCGCGTTTCGGCAACTGGCGGGGCGCTTTGCGCTGGCCGGGTCGGCAAATTTCCGCACGGGGAGCAGCAACCATTTTAGCGCCTGAGAAAAATTAGAACTATATGTACACGGTCAAAGGGAAAGCGGACAAGAATACGCTGTTGACGGAACACATGCCGTTGGTTAAGCGTCTCGCCCATCATATGAAGGCGAAACTGCCGCCCAGCGTGGAAGTCGACGATCTGGTGCAGGCCGGCATGATCGGCCTGCTCGACGCCATCAACCGCTACGAGGAAACCCATGGCGCCCAGTTCGAAACCTATGCCGTGATGCGCATCCGCGGCGCCATGCTCGACGAATTGCGCAACAGCGACTGGCTGCCGCGCTCGATGCGCCAGGACATGCGCAAGATCGAGAACGCGATGGCGACCTTGCAGCAGCGCCTGGGCCGCCCGCCGAGCGAATCGGAAGTGGCGAAATCCTTAAAGCTGTCGCTGGCCGATTACCAGGAAATGCTGGCCGAAGGCGGCGGCCACCAGCTGGTCTACTATGAAGATTTCCGCGACGACGATGGCGGCGACAGTTTTCTGGACCGCTATCACTCGGACGACGACGCCGATCCGCTGCGCGCCTTGCTCGACACCGACTTCCGCCACGCCGTCATCGAGGCCATCGACGCCTTGCCGCCGCGCGAAAAAATGCTGATGGGCCTGTATTACGAAGAAGAATTGAACTTGAAGGAAATCGGCGCCGTCATGGGCGTGTCCGAATCGCGCGTATCGCAGTTGCATACGCAAGCGGTGGCGCGCCTGCGCGCCGCGCTCAGGGAGCAGGCATGGACTGGGCCAGCGTAGCCGGCCTCGTGCTGGCGCTGGCCGGCGTATTGGTCGGCCAGGGTCTCGAAGGCGGTAAACTCAGTTCGCTGTTGCAGCCGGCCGCGTTCGCCATCGTCGTGGTCGGCACACTCGGCGCCGTGCTGCTGCAAACGCGCGGCAGCACCTTCATGCGCGGCGTCGGCATGTTGCGCTGGGTGTTCGCGCCCCCGCCGGACAGCCGCACCACGCTGGCGCGCGAAATCACAGCCTGGAACCAGGCCGCCAAGCGCGACGGCCTGTTATCCCTGGAACGTTTCATGTTGTCGTCGAAGGACAAGTTCAATGCCAAGGGCTTGAGGTTGATCGTCGACGGCATCCACCCGGATAAATTGCGCCAGTTGCTCGACACCGAGATCACGGCCTATGAAACGTCCGAGCGGCAGGCGGTGCGGATCTGGGAATCGGCGGCCGGTTACTCTCCGACGATCGGCATCCTCGGTGCCGTGCTGGGCTTGATCCAGGTGATGGAAAACCTGAGCGACCCGAGCAAGCTGGGCAGCGGCATCGCGATCGCCTTCGTGTCGACGATTTACGGCGTCGGGCTGGCCAACCTGTTTTTTTACCCGGTCGCCAATAAATTGAAAGCGATCGTCACGCAGCACGTGCACCAGCAGGAGATCGCCGCCGCCGTGTTCCACGACATCGCCACCGGCGATTACAGCCGCGTGATCGACGAGCGCATCGCCACCTTGCTGCGCGAGTTCTGAGATGCAGCGCCGCGCCCGCAGGAAATTCGACGACGAGCCGGAAAACCACGAGCGCTGGCTGATTTCCTATTCCGATTTTATTACCTTGTTGTTCGCCTTTTTCGTCGTCATGTATTCGATCTCGTCGGTCAACATCGGCAAATACAAGGTGTTTTCCGACGCGCTCGGCGACGCTTTTGGCGGGCAGGGCGCGGCCACGCCGATCAATACGCAAGTCCAAAACCTGCCGATCCCGAATCCGGGCCTGCGCCGGCGCACCGAGCTGCTGCGCAAGGAAAAGGAACACATGACGAAACTGGCGCAGGATTTGTTGTCGACCCTGGCGCCGCTGGTGAAAGAGGGCAAGGTGCGCGTGACGCAGAACAGCCGCGGCGTCAGCGTCGAAATCAATGCCAGCGTGCTGTTCGATCCCGGCGCGGCGAAATTGACGGACGAATCGCGCGAAGCCTTGCAGGCGGTCGCGAGCCTGCTCAAGAGCGACACCCACGCGGTGCAGGTCGAAGGCCATACCGACAATGTGCCGATCAAAAATGCGATTTTTCCATCGAACTGGGAATTGTCGGCGATGCGCGCCGGCAGCGTGGTACGCCTGTTCATCGAATCCGGCGTGGCGCCGGCGCGGCTGTCGGCGGTCGGCCATGCCGACAACTACCCGGTCGCGCCGAACGACCAGCCCGACGGCCGCGCCCGCAACCGCCGCGTGGCGGTGACGATCCTGTCGGGCATCCCGGACCCGTCGACCGAAGTGCCGACCGGCGCGCCGGTGGTGCAGCCGCAGTAACGTCGAAGATGGGCTGAGCCGCCGGTAAGCGTTGGGGGGGAGCAGGTTTGTCACCAAAAATCAGAGGCAAAACCTGGGGTCAGACCCATGGGTCTGACCCCGGCCTTTGCTTCTGATTTTGGAATGGGAGAAGACGGGGGGCGTAACGTGGACTCGGCGTCCCCGTCTGTCCCCGGTTTTAAACTCAACCCGCCAAAAAACCGCGGCTGATCTTGGAAGTGGTGGACAGGCCGCTCGGGCCGTAGACATTGCTCTGGGCTTGCGGGCGCAGTGCCTGCAAGGCGCCCTGGGTGTGGCTCAAGTGCTTGTTGATCAGCATGCCGTTCAGGCGGTTCAATTCCTTGGCGTTGCGCGTCTGCTGCAACACCTGTTGCCATAGCGGCGCCGCTTCGGCATCGCCGCTGGCGGCGATCCACGCTTCCATGCCCGCTTCCTCGGCCGGATATCCGGCCGCGCCGAGTGCGCCGTGGCGCTGGCTGGCCAGCACGGCCATGTCGTTGACCAGCGCCGATTTTTGCGGCGTCAGCAGGGTCAACGCTTCGATATCCGCCGCCAGCAGATATTGCTGTTCCTGCTGGAGCACTGCCAGCAGGGCAGTGATGACGCGCTGTTCTTCGCGCAGGCTGGAAATCGGGGACACGGAGTGCATGAGTTAGTTTACCTATCGCTTATCGCTTATCGCTATCGTTTTCGTGAATGCAGCAAGTCCTTGACCGTGTCGAGCAGGCCGTCGGCCACTTTTTCAGAGTTGACCTGGAACTGGCCATCGGCGATCGCCAGCTTGATGCGTTCGACTTTCTTGGTGTCGAACACGGCGCCGCTGCCGCTGGCGCTGCTCGCCGCCAAGGCTTGCCCTTGCGCGGACAGGCGCACATTGTCGGTCGCGGCAGGCGCGGCGCCCGCGGCCTTGTCGGCGCCGCGTGCATTGGTCGTCGTCGCCGGGGTGGTGGGTAGTCCGGGCGTGCTCTTTACTGAATCGTTAATTTTCACAGCATCATCCTCGTCTGGTTGGAGTGTGACACTCCGGGATATGAGACATTAACGGCGCCGGCTGAATAAACTTTAGCGTAACGCGCGGCAATGTCGATATCTTTCGATTAAAACGTCACTTCCACCAGGCCACCCGCTTTTGCCACTCCGCTGACTTGCTGCCCGCCAGCTGTCCTGACTTGTACCATCTGTCCTTCGCTTGCCGCGTTGACGGCGCGCGCCTCGCTCGACACCTTGAAACCGGCGCCGCCCGCCATCACTCTCACCAGTTGCCCGGCCTGGATCACGGCCTTGCTGCGCAAGGTGTCGAGCCGCAGCGGCGTGCCGGCCGCCAGCGAAACGTTTGTGCTGCGCCCGACCACTTGGCCGATATCGGTGGCTATACCGGCCGGCAATGTTGTCAAATCACCCTTGACGGTCACCAACTGGCCTACTTCGATCGGCTGTCCCTGCGCCAGCGGCACCGCGCTGGCGATGTATTCGGCCTGCACCGAGACGTTGGCTTGAATATACACCGTCCATGCGGACGGGGCCGCACAGCGCACGCCGACCGTGGTCTTGCCCCAGGCGCGCGCGCCCGGCATCAGGAAGGCTTGCGGCGCAGGGCAGGCGGCCAGGGCCATGCGCTGGTCGATCGGGCCGACCGTCACCTTGACTTGGCCGGGCAGGCCGCCGGTCTGGATCTGCAGGAATTGTTCCACGCTGTCGCGCAATTGCGCCAAGTCCTGGCGCGCGCCGGCCGCTTGCGCGAAGGTAGCTTGGGCCGGCAGGGCGGCGGCGATCAGGAGCAGGGCGTTTAGTAATGGCAGTTTCATGGTGGCTTCCTTGGATGCTGCCATGATAGGCCGGCGCGGCTGAAGTGAAGCGGGGAATAGCGTGCGAAAGGGCGCGCTGCTCGGCCGATCGGATCGGCGGGCGGCTCCGTATCATGGCTCCTGTCATCACCAGATCCGTTGCCCGCAGTGGGCGCCGGCGATGCTTCGGAGCCTGACATGTTAGGGAAACTCGACGAATACATGCGCTTTAACGAAACGGCGCTGAACCTGCGCTCGCAGCGTCAGAGCGTGCTGGCGTCGAATATCGCGAATGCCGATACGCCTAATTACAAGGCGCGCGACATCGATTTCGCCAATGCCTTGCAGGGCGCGCTGACGCGCAGCGGTCCTGTACAACCGTTGAAGACGACGGCGGGTAAGCATTTCCCGGCCCCCCCGCAAGACGGCAACGTGATGCCGGACGGCACACCGCTGCAATACCGCGGCGTGGTGCAGGGCGCCGTCGACGGCAACACGGTCGACATGGATGTCGAGCGCAACCAGTTCGCAGACAACGCGCTGCGCTACGAGGCGGGCATCACGCTGATCAATGCCCAGATCAAGGGCTTGATGGCGGCGATCCAGGGAGGACAATAACTATGTCGCTATTTAGTATCTTTAATGTGTCGGGTTCCGCCATGAGCGCCCAGGCCCAGCGCCTGAACGTCGTGGCCAGCAATCTCGCCAATGCCGACAGCGCCACTAGCGCCAGCGGCGAAGCCTACCGCGCCAAGCAGGTCGTGTTCGAGGCGGCGCCGTCGCAAAGCAATGGCGCAGCCACCGGCGTCAAGGTGCAGCGCGTGATGGAAGATCCGTCGCCGCTGAAGCAGGTGTATGACCCGAAGCACCCTATGGCCGACGACAAGGGTTATGTCAGCATGCCCAACGTCAACGTGGTCGATGAAATGGTCAACATGCTGTCGGCGTCGCGTTCTTACCAAAACAATGTCGAAACGATGAACGCAGCCAAGACCCTGCTGCTGAAAACGCTGACCATCGGCCAATAACAGACCCACGCGAGTAAACAAGGATAACCATGAGCGCCGTACAAGCCACCGCAGCCAGTCCCGTCTCCGACGCGCTGCTCAATGCCGTCAATCCCAAGGCCAAGACCGCGACCGACGGTGTGCAGGCCGACCAGGATAAATTCATGACCTTGCTGGTGACGCAACTGAAGAACCAGGACCCGATGAATCCCTTGGACAATGCGCAGGTGACCAGCCAGTTGGCGCAATTGTCGACTGTCACTGGCGTCAATAAACTGAATACGACGCTCGAATCGCTGAAATCCGATTACCAGTCGTCCGCTTCGCTGCAGGCGACCAGCATGATCAACCATGGCGTGCTGACGGCGGGCAAGAACCTGTCGCTGAGCGAAGGTAAATCGATCTTCGGCATCGATCTGGCCACGCCGGCCGACACGGTCGACATCGACATCAAGAACGCTTCCGGCAAGACGGTCTACACGATGAACATGAAGGCGGTCGAGGCCGGCACCAAGCCGCTGGCCTGGGACGGCAAGCTGGCCGACGGCACCACCGCGGCCGACGGCAATTACACGTTTTCCGTCACGGCCAAGCGCGGCGCCGATACCTTGAAGGATGCCACCGGGCTGGCCTTCGGCGTGGTCGCCAGCGTCTCGACCGGCGCGACCGGCGTGAAACTGAACGTACCGACACTCGGCCAGCTGACGATGGCCGACGTCAAACAAATCCTGTAAGCCCATAACCTATTTAGGGGATTAGCATGTTCCAACAAGGACTCAGCGGCCTGAACGCCGCTTCGAAATCGCTCGACGTGATCGGCAATAACATCGCCAACGCGAGTACCGTGGGCTTCAAGGGTTCGCAGGCGCAGTTCGCCGACCTGTACGCCAATTCGCTCAATGGCATCAGCGGCAACAATCCCGGCATCGGCGTCAACGTCTCGCGCCTGGCGCAGCAGTTTACACAGGGTAATATCGAGACCAGTAACAATCCGCTCGACATCTCCATCAACGGCGGCGGCTTTTTCCGCACCGATAGCGCCGGCGCGATCCAGTACAGCCGCAACGGGCAATTCCAGCTCGACAAGAACGGCACCATCGTCAACGCGCAGGGCGCGGCGCTGACTGGCTACCTGTCCGACAAGGATGGCGTGATCCTGTCCGGCGCGCCGGTGCCGATCAAGATCGACAATTCGGATCTGGTGCCGGTCGCCACTACCAAGGCGAACTTCCAGCTGAACCTCGATTCGCGCAGCCTGGTGCCGGCCAAGGTGCCGTTCGACGCATCCGATCCGACCACCTATAACAAGCAGACCGTGCTGGACGTCTATGACAGTCTGGGTAACCCGCACGTGATGTCGACCTATTATGTGAAAACCGATCCGGGCGTCTGGGACGTGTATGCGGCCAGCGATGGTGTCGAACTGGCTTCCCAGGCGGCGGCCGCGGTCGTGATCACCGATCCGGGCGTCATCGCGCAACGCCAGTTGTACCAGGCTGCCGTGGCTGCCAACGATCCGGTCCAGATCGGCATCGAGAATGCGGCTTATTCGCAGATAGCCGGCGCCGCGATGCTGGCCGCCGCGCAGGCCGTGCCCGGTGTCACCCAGGCGCAGCTCGATGCCTTGACTGCCAAGTTCACCGCCCCGACCGACGTCGGCGCCATCGTCGGCACCAATCCGGACGAGATTAACGCGGCGCTGGCCGCTGCGCTGCGGGTGCCGGCGACCAAGATCGGCACACTGGCGTTCGACAAGAACGGCGCGATCGACGCCACCACGATGGCGTTGCTGCCGACGCCGCAGACGCTGCCGTTCACGGTCAACCTGCCGATCTTCCCGGACACCGGCGCGTTCCAGCCCTTGTCCATCGTCACCAATTTCGAGGGTACGACCCAGTACGGCATCGCCACCAGCGAAAAAGCATCGACCCAGGATGGTTATTCCTCCGGCCACCTGGAGCGTTTCTCGGCAGGTGCCGACGGCGTGATCCTGGGCCAGTACAGCAACGGCAAGTCGCGCGCGCTGGCGCAGATCGTCATGACCAACTTCGCCAACGTCGACGGTCTGACGCCGCTAGGTAACAATGCCTGGGCGGAAAGTTCCACCTCGGGCACGCCGCAGGTGGGCACGCCGGGCGCCGGCAGCATGGGGCAGTTGCGCTCGTCGTCGGTGGAAAGTTCGAACGTCGACCTGACGGCCGAACTGGTCAGCATGATCACCGCGCAGCGCGTCTACCAGGCCAATGCGCAGACCATCAAGACCCAGGACTCGGTACTGCAAACCCTGGTCAACCTGCGTTAATTTTTTTCTAAGATTCGCATATCACCTGTCATTCCCGCGCAGGCGGGAATCCCATGCCAGGCGTCCTGTCCGGCGCCGCATGGATTCCCCCTGTTCAAGGATGATGTACTTTGCCGCAGCAGCCGGAGCACAGCATGGACAAATTGATCTACACCGCGATGACCGGCGCCAGGCACGTGCTGGAACAGCAGGCGACGACATCGAACAACCTCGCCAACGCCACGACCACCGGCTTTCGCGCCCAGCTCGACTCCTTCCGCGCCGTGCCGGTGCAGTCGGAAGGCTTGCCGACTCGTACCTTCGTCGTCGATTCGACGGTCGGCGCGGATTTCAGGGCCGGTCCGATCCAGACCACCGGGCGCAGCCTGGACGTGGCGCTGCGCGGTGACGGCTGGATCGCCGTGCAGTCGGCCGATGGCTCCGAAGCGTACACCCGTAACGGCAGTTTAAAGGTCAGCGAAAACGGCTTATTGCAAACCACCAGCGGCCAGACGCTGCAAGGGGAGGGCGGCCCAATTGCCATTCCCCCGGATACCACCGTCGCCATCGCGGCCGACGGCACCGTATCGAGCATCACCAACGACACCAAGCCTGGTCCGTCCAACGTGCTCGGGCGCATCAAGCTGGTCAACCCGCCGAGTCAACAGCTGGAACGCGGCAACGATGGCCTGTTCCGCCTGAAGGCGGGAACGCCGGCCGATATCGACCCGAACGTGCGCCTGGTCGACGGTGCGCTGGAGGGCAGCAACGTCAACCCGGTCGATGCGATGGTGACGATGATCTCGCTCGGGCGCCAGTTCGAAACCCAGATGAGCCTGTTGAAGAATGCCGAGAACAACGCGGCGAAAGCCAGCCAGATCCTTGCTTTGAATTGAAGTCCAGCGGCGCATAATGCTTTCGTGGGAGCCTGGCTGATGTGGCTGGCGTTACTGGAGAAAGCAAATGATACGATCGCTGTGGATAGCCAAGACCGGCATGGAAGCGCAGCAGACGCAAATGGACACGGTTGCCAACAACCTGGCCAACGTCAGCACCAACGGCTTCAAGAAATCGCGCGCCGTGTTCGAGGACTTGCTGTACCAGAACGTGCGCCAGCCCGGCGCCCAGTCGTCCCAGCAGACGCAACTGCCGTCCGGCCTGCAGGTCGGCACCGGCGTGCGCGCGGTCGCCGTCGAACGCATTTTTACCCAGGGTAATCCGCAGGCGACCGGCAACGACAAGGACCTGATGGTCAACGGCAACGGCTTTTTCAATGTGCTGCTGCCCGACGGCACCGCCGCCTATACCCGCGACGGCTCTTTCCAGCGCGATAACAATGGCCAGATGGTCACTTCCAGCGGCTTCGTGCTGCAGCCGGCCATCACCATTCCCATCAATGCGCAAAGCATCACCGTCGGGCGCGACGGCACCGTCTCGGTGACCTTGCCCGGCCAGGTCGCCGCGCAGCAGATCGGCAGCATCCAGTTATCGACATTCATCAATCCGACCGGCCTGGAATCGAAGGGCGAAAACCTGTACGTCGAAACCGGCGCTTCCGGTGCGGCGCAGACCAATACCCCGGGCACCAACGGCACCGGCGTGATCTTGCAGGGCAATGTCGAAACCTCGAACGTCAACGTGGTCGAGGAAATGGTCAACATGATCCAGACCCAGCGCGCCTACGAGATCAACAGCAAGGCGATCACGACGTCCGACCAGATGTTGCAAAAGCTGTCGCAGCTGTAACAGGAGACTCACCATGAAACTCATCCCTATTATTAGTGCGCTGGCCCTGGCCGGCTGCGCCGCTTCTCCGACCAGCATCGTGCAGCAGCCGACCACGGCGCGCCCATTATCCGTGGCCCAGTTGCCGGCGCCGAGCAATGGCGCGATCTTCCAGGTCAACGCCTACCGCCCCCATTTCGAGGATCGCCGCGCGCGCCAGGTGGGTGATGTCATCAATATCGTCATCACCGAAAAAACCGCGGCCGTCAAAACCGGCGCCAGTTCCGGCAACAAGTCCGGCAGCGCCAATTTCGGCTTGCCCGGCCCGCTGCAAAGCCGCCTCGGCGCGAATGTCGCCACTTCCGCCGACAGCAAATATGCCGACGGCGACAACCAGTCTGCCAGCAATACTTTTACTGGCACGATGGGCGCGACCGTGGTCGAAGTGCTGTCGAACGGCAACCTGATCGTGGCCGGCGAAAAGCAGATCGCGATGAACAAGGGGACCGAATTCATCCGCTTCTCCGGCATGGTCAACCCGGACACGATCGGCACCGGCAACAGCGTGCTGTCGACCGCCGTGGCCGACGCGCGCGTCGAATACCGCACCAACAGCCAGATCGACCGCGCCGAAGTGACGTCGATGGTGTCGCGTTTCTTCCTCAGCATCTTGCCGCTGTGATCATGGCCAATTTTTCCACCACGGCATTGCGGGTACTCGGCCTGTGCGCGGCGCTGCTGCTGGCGCCGGCCGCGCAAGGCGAGCGCATCAAGGACCTGGCCAGCATCGCCGGCGTGCGCCAGAATCAGTTGATGGGTTATGGCCTGGTGATCGGCCTGGACGGCACCGGCGACCAGACCACGCAAACCCCGTTTACGGTGCAGACGGTGGCGTCGATGCTGCAACAGATGGGCATCACCTTGCCTGCCGGCAGCAGCCTGCAATTGAAGAATGTCGCCGCCGTCATGGTGACGACGTCGTTGCCGGCCTTTGCGCAACCGGGCCAGTTGCTCGACGTGACGGTGTCGTCGATGGGTAACGCGAAAAGCCTTCGTGGCGGCACCTTGCTGATGACCCCCTTAAAAGGCGCGGACGGGCAAGTGTATGGCATGGCGCAGGGTAATATCCTGGTCGGCGGCGTCGGCGCGCAGGCTGGTGGCAGTTCCGTCGTCGTCAATCACCTGAGCGTGGGCCGCATTTCCGGCGGCGCCACCGTCGAGCGCGCGGTGGCGACCACGCTCGGCGAAAACAATATGATACGGCTGGAATTGAACACGACCGACTTTTCGACCGCCAGCCGGGTCGTCGAAGCGATCAACGACAAATACGGCAGCGGCATCGCCTATGCGCTCGATGGCCGCGTGATCCGCGTGCAGTCGCCGTCGAGCAGCGACCAGCGCGTGGCCTTCATCGGCACGCTGGAAAACCTGCAAGTCAATCCGGCGCAACTGGCGGCCAAGGTCATCATGAATGCGCGTACCGGTTCAGTCGTCATGAATCAGGCTGTGACGCTGGAAACTTGCGCGATTTCGCACGGCAACCTGTCGGTCTCCGTCACGGCCGATCCGCAGGTCAGCCAGCCGAATCCGCTGTCCGGCGGCCAGACGACGGTCACGCAAAACAGCCAGATCGATATCAAGAAGGATAGCGGCAAGGTCATGATGGTGCAGGGCGGCGCTTCGCTGGCCGACGTGGTCAAGGCGCTCAACGCGATCGGCGCCACGCCGCAAGACTTGCTGGCGATTTTGCAGGCAATGAAGGCGGCCGGTTCGTTGCGCGCCGAGCTGGAAATCATCTAAGGACATGCCATGATCCGCCAGAGCCCCGCCGCCACGACCGACCTGACTTCCACGCTGGCCACCGATGTCAAGGGCATGGGGGCGTTGCGTCAGTCCGCCAAGGCGGGTTCTCCGGAAGCGCTGAAGGGCGCGGCCACGCAGTTCGAGGCGATGTTCGTCAATATGATGATGAAGAGCATGCGCGACGCGTCGCCGCAGGATGGCATGCTCGACAGCCAGCAAAGCAAGATGTTTACGACCATGCTGGACCAGCAGACCAGCCAGAATATTGCCAAAAAGGGGATCGGGCTGTCCGACGTGCTGGTGCGCCAGCTGTCGCAGTCGAGCAATGCGCAGGCGCTGGCGCTGGGCGGTAACGCCGACGCCGTGGCGTCGGCCAATACCGGCCTGGACAATCCGGCCGCGGCGCTGAATGCGGCGCGCCTGCAACGCTCGATCGCGGCCGCCGGCGGCGCCGGCGCGGCTGCGGCGCCGTCCGCCACATCCGCCACGTCCGCAGCGGCTTCCGCCAGCGGCAAGACGCAGGCGCCGCATGTGCGCTCGTTCCAGGAAAAACTGGGCAGCCATGCCGAGGAAGCGAGCCGCGTCACCGGCATTCCCGCCAAGTTCATGCTGGGCCAGGCGGCGCTGGAAAGCGGCTGGGGCAAGCGCGAAATCAAGAGCCGCGACGGCACCTCCAGCCACAACCTGTTCGGCATCAAGGCCGGCCCGGAATGGAAAGGTAAGGTGGCCGAGGCCGTCACGACCGAATATGTCAACGGCAAGCCGCAGAGCCGCGTCGAGCGCTTCCGCGCCTACGACAGCTATGCCGACAGTTTCAAGGATTACGCCAAATTGCTCACCAGCAATCCACGCTACGAAAAAGTGCTGGCCAGCGCCGGCGATGCCAGCAGCTTCGCGCACGGCTTGCAGCGCGCCGGCTATGCCACCGACCCGCATTACGCGACCAAATTGACCAGCATTATCAAGAATTCCCTGGTCTAGGGCCGCTCGCGGCGCACACTGTTGCCAAACGGCAATTCAAGTTTTGGCGATTTTTGCCGTAGACTAAACCAATGAAGCAAACCAGATAGAGTGAAAGCAGCGACCCATGGCCAGTCTTCTCAGCGTCGGCAAAAGCGGTTTAATGGCGGCACAGGTCGGTCTGACCACCACCGGGCATAATATCGCCAATGCCAATGTGGCCGGCTACAGCCGCCAGGTGATCGTGCAGTCGTCCACCACGCCGGAAGGCCTGGGCGGCAGCTTCATCGGCACCGGCACCGACGTGGTGCAGATCAAGCGCAACTACGACGATTTCCTGAATAAACAATTACTTGGCGCGGAAACCACGCAGGCATCGACCGATGCCTATTATTCGCAAATCAGCCAGATCGACAATGTGCTGGCCGACACCACGTCCGGCCTGTCGCCGGCGATGGCCGACTTTTTCAAGGGTGTGCAGGACGCCAACGCCAATCCGTCGTCGGTCGCCTCGCGCCAGGCGCTGCTGTCGTCGGCCGATTCGTTGGCCGCGCGTTTCCAGGGCATGAGCGCGCGCCTGAGCGAAATCTCCGAGGGCGTCAATACGCAAATTACCGCGACCGTCACGCAGATCAATTCTTACGCGGCCCAGATCGGCAAGCTGAACAACGAAATCGCCGGCCTGTCGAACGACAAGAATCAGCCCAACGATTTATTGGACCAGCGCGACCAGCTCATTTCCGAACTCAATAAACAGATCCAGGTGACGGTCACGCCGGGCGACAAGCATACGCTGACGGTGTCGATCGGCACCGGCCAGCCCCTGGTGATCGGCAACCGCAACTTCGCCTTGGCCGTGTCTCCGTCGACGACCGACGTCAGCCGCGTCAACGTCGGCTACCAGGCTGGCGACAAGGTGTCGCCCTTGCCTGAAAGTACGCTCAAGGGCGGCCAGTTGGGCGGCCTGATCGATTTCCGCGGCGGCCCGCTCGACCGCGCGCAAAACTCGCTGGGCCAGGTCGCGGCCGGGCTGGCGGCCAGTTTCAATGCGCAACATAAACTGGGCCAGGATTTGAATGGCAACCAGGGCGGCAATTTCTTCGCCGATGCGAACGCGTACGTCGGCTACGACAGCCGCAATTCCGCGCTCAGCACGGCCACCATCTCGGCCGTCGTGACCGACGCCACCGCGCTGACGAGCAGCGACTACAGCGTCACCTATGACGGCGCCCAGTTCGTCGTCAAGCGCGATTCGGATGGCCAGAGCACCGTCATCAACCCGTTTCCGCAGACCCAGCCGCAAGTCATCGACGGCGTCGCCTACTCGGTGGGTGGCGCGCCGCAGCAGGGCGACCAGTTCCAGGTGCGGCCGACCTACACCGCCGCGTCCCAGTTCGCCGTGGCGCTGACCGACCGTTCGAAGATCGCGCTGGCCGCGCCGATCAGCACCGGCAGCCCGATCAGCAATACCGGCAGCGGCAAGATCGACGCCGGCACCGTCGACGCCAATTACCTGACGCCGGGTAATGCGCTGACCGCGCCGCTGACCTTGACCTACGACCAGGCCAGCGATTCGCTGTCCGGCTTCCCGCCCGCGCAGGATGTGATCGTGACGCTCAACGGCGTGGCTACGACCTATCCGGCCGGCACGCCGTCGGTGCCATATGCGGCCGGCGCCACGCTCAGCTTCGGCGGCGTCAACGTCAGCATCAGCGGCCAGCCTGGCAACAACGACACATTCACCATCGGCCCCAATACCAGCGGCGTCGGCGACAACCGCAACGGCGCGCTGCTCGGCGCGCTGCAATCGAAAAACGTCATGGACAACGGCACGGCGACCTTCCAGGGTTCGTATGCGCAGATGGTCAACTTCGTCGGCAACAAGACGCGCGAAGCCCAGATCAGCGGGCTGGCCAGCGACGGCGCCGTGCAGCAGGCGAGCAACGCCCAGCAAGCCGTGTCCGGCGTGAACCTCGATGAAGAGGCGGCCAACCTGATCCGTTACCAGCAGGCTTACCAGGCGGCCGGCAAGGTGATGCAGATCGCCAGCCAGCTGTTCGACGTGCTGGTCTCGCTGGGCCGGTAAGCCATCAGAAAGAAGGTTAGCAGCATGATCATGCGTATCAGTTCGAAGACGATCTACGAAAACGGCGTGAGCCAGCTCGGTAGCTTGCAGACCTCGCTTGCGCGCACCCAGCAGCAATTGTCGACCGGGCGCCGCAACCTGACGCCGGCCGACGACCCGGTTTCGGCCTCGCGCGCGCTGGAAGTGACGCAGTCGCAATCGATCAATACCCAGCTGGTGACCAACCGGCAAAACGCCCGCGGTTCGCTGTCGCAGGAAGAGGTCGCGCTGGCGTCGACCACGTCGCTGCTGCAGGATGTCAAGACGCTGACCGTCAGCGCCGGCAACGGTTCGCTGACGCAAAAGGACCGCGAATCGCTGGCGGTGGAATTGCAGGGCCGGCTCGACGACCTGCTCGGCATCGCCAACACGGCCGACGGTGCCGGCGGCTACCTGTTTTCCGGCTATAAATCGACCACATTGCCGTTTACATTGACGGCCACCGGCGCCGCGTACCAGGGCGACCAGGGCGAGCGCGAATTGCAGGTCGGCTCGACGCGCAAGGTGCCCGTCAGCGATTCCGGCAGCGCCGTGTTTGAAAATAATATCAACGGCAACGGCACCTTTTTGACCGGCGCCGATCCGGCCAATTTTACGCGCGGCGGCAGCGGCATCATTTCTCCCGGCTCGGTGCAGGATGCAACCCTGCTGACCGGCCACCAGTACCAGATCGATTTCGCCGTGGTGCCGGAATCGCCCGGCATCCCGAAACAGACGACGTATACGGTGACCGACCTGACGCTGGGCCAGCCGGTGCCGGCCAACCCGGTGCCGCCCGACCCGATTCCCTATGCCAGCGGCAAGAACATCAGCTTTGATGGCATGCAGTTCGAGATCAAGGGCGACCCGGCCGACCTCGACACGTTCACGGTCGCGCCCAGCACCAAGCAATCGATCTTCACCACGGTGACCGACCTGATCGCGGCCCTGCGCGCTCCGGGAGACGGCGAGGCCGGCCAGGCCAGCCTGAACAACAAGCTGAACCAGGCCAATTCGAATATCGACGCCACGCTCGACAACGTGCTGTCGGTGCGCGCGGCGGTCGGCTCGCGTCTGAAGGAGCTCGATTACCTGGACAGTTCCGGCGACGACCTGAACCTGCAATACGCCAGCACGCTGTCGGACTTGCAGGACGTCGACACGATCAAGGCGATCTCGCAATTCACCCAGCAGCAGATCAACCTGGAAGCGGCGCAGAAATCGTATAAAACGCTGACCAGCCTGTCGCTGTTCAATTACATCAGTTGATCGCCTGGGCGCGCGGCGCGCGCTCTTGCCTGAGGCTCGACATAAAAACGGGGCATGTGCCCTGATGCCATTAAGTTAGCGCCAAATTTTGTCATTCCCGCGAAAGCGGGAATCCCATTTTGCGTCCCGGGCGGCGCAAAACAATGGGATTCCCGCCTGCGCGCTACTCTATGTCCACATCTTTGCAACTTTCGAAG
>JAZJZT010000056.1:0-85208 GCA_040389645.1 Pseudomonadota bacterium
TACCGGCCTGTCACGCCGGGGGTCGCGGGTTCGAGTCCCGTCCGCTCCGCCAACATCATGCGCAATCGTCTTAATCAGGAGTGGTAGTTCAGTTGGTTAGAATACCGGCCTGTCACGCCGGGGGTCGCGGGTTCGAGCCCCGTCCGCTCCGCCAAGAACAAGATGCCCCCGCAGCTGAGAAGCTGCGGGGGTTTTTCTTTATGGGGCCGCAGCAGCGTATCCCATGCCGGCCATGACGCTTTGCCATGCTTGCCATTTTCTCAAAAGCGCGCCTTGCTATGGCGGGGAGTGCGCTGTAAAATCGGGAGCGCAACAAAGGAGGCGAACACGTGTTCGCCTTTTTTTTGTTAGTGATCCACTCAATCGGAATTGGCTGACCATGTTTGAATTTATACGCTCGCATCAAAAACTGATGCAGATTTTCCTGATGATCCTGATCGTGCCATCGTTCGTGCTGGTCGGCGTCAGCGGCTACAAGAGTTTCGGTGACGACGCCAATACCATCGCCAAGATCGACGGCCACGCGCTGACGCGCCAGGAATGGGAAGCGGCGCAGCGCACGCAGCTGGACAACTATCGCCAGCGCATGGGCGCGCAGTTCGACCAGAAGATGTTCGATACGCCCGAGTTCAAGCAAAGCGTGCTCGATACCCTGATCGCCGAACGCGCCGTCGGCGCCGAAGTGGCGCGCACGCACCTGACCGTCAGCGACACGGTCCTGCAGCGCAACATCATGGAAATCCCTGGCCTGGTCAAGGAAGACGGCAAGTTCGACAGCGAGCGCTACAAGGCGCTGCTGGCCGCGCAAGGCCTGTCGCCGGCCGGCTACGAGGCGCGCCTGCGGCGCGACATGGCGCTGCAACAGTTGACCGGCGCGATCCAGGGCACCGGCTTCTCGCCGCGCTCCGTCGCCAAGCAGGTGTCCGACATCGGCGAGCAGGAACGCGAAGTGCAGGAGTTGACGCTGCCGGTCGCGCAATTCGTGCCGCAAGTGAAAGTCACCGACGAGATGGTGAAAGCGTATTACGACAAGAACAGCAAATTCTTCGAAGTGCCGGAGCAGGCGAAGATCGAATACGTCGTCTTCAACGCCGCCGCCGTGGCCGAGCAGGTCGCCGTCACCGACGCCGAAGTGGCCGCATATTACGAAGGCAACAAGGCCCGTTACGGCAGCGCCGAAACGCGCCGCGCCAGCCATATCCTGATCAAGGCCGAGAAGCCTGCAGACAAGGCCGCCGCCAAGGCGAAAGCCGAAGCGCTGCTGGCCGAAGTGAAAAAGGCGCCGGCCGATTTCGCCAAGATCGCCAAGGCAAAATCGGAAGACGTCGCGTCGGCCGAATTGGGCGGCGACCTGGGTGTGCTCGAAAAAGGCTCGATGCCGAAAGCGCTGGAAGACACGGCCTTCGCCTTGAAACAGGGAGATATCGGCGGTCCGGTCGAAACGGAATTCGGCTACCACATCGTCACCGTGACCTCGCTGAAACCGGCCGCGATCAAACCGCTGGACGAAGTCAAGAGTGAAATTGCGGCCGACCTGAAGAAACAGAAAGCCGGCAAAAAATATGCGGAAATGGCTGAAGCCTTTACCAATACCGTCTACGAGCAGGCCGACAGCCTGAAGCCGGTGGCCGACAAGCTGAAGCTGAAGATCGAAACGGCCGACAACGTCAGCCGCACGCCATCGCCGGCGTTGGGCGCGGCGCCGTTCAACCACGCCAAGTTCCTGCAATCGCTGTTCTCGAACGATTCGCTGAAAAACAAGCGCAACACCGAAGCGGTGGAAGTGGCGCCTAGCACCCTGGTCGCCGGACGCATCGTCGACTACAAGCCGGCCGCCAAGCGTCCGCTGGCCGAAGTCGACGCGGCGATCCGCCAGCGCGTGACGATGGAAGAAGCATTGAAGCTGGCGCGCAAGGAAGGCGAAACCAAAATGAACGCCGCCAAGGCTTCCGGCGACGCCACCGGTTTTGGCGCGGCCAAGCTGGTCTCGCGCGCCAACGGCGCCGGCATCGGCGGCCTGGCGCTGGCCGAAGTGATGAAGGCCGACGTTTCCAAACTGCCGGCCTATGTCGGCATGGACGTGCCGGGCATGGGTTACAACATCTACCGCATCGGCAAGGTGCAGCAACCGGCCCAGCAGGACGCCGCGCGTCGCAAGTCCGAAGAAGAGCAGATCGCCAACATCGTCGCCCAGCAGGAAGTCTACGGTTACGTCGAAGCGCTCAAGCAAAAAGCCAAGGTCCACGTCGTCAGCGGCGCGCTGGCGTCGGCCAAGACCGACACTAAAGCGGATGACGCGAAGTAAAATCAACGGCAAAGGCCGGGGTCAGACCCACGGGTCTGACCCCAGATTTTGCCTCTGATTTTGAAAAATGCCGCTTTCAAGCGGCATTTTTTTATTCGGGTTACTTATGGCATCAAGCGCCGTGCCGCAGTCAGAAAATCATCCGGCCCAATATCATCCAGCTGCACCACCTCAGCCTGGCCGAAGTTAATAAAATTGCGGTCGATCGAGCGTACATAGGCCGGATCGTAATGACCGGCCAGCAGCTCGTCGACCAGCTCCGGCATCTGGCCAGCGTTGGCCATCTCTTGCCAGCGCCGGATTTTCTCTTTGCCGTGCAGGCTGACCAGGTAATCGAGTTGCGCATTGAGTCCGGCCGGGTCGTGCGCGAAGTGGGCGTAATCTTCCATCAGCAGGCGCACGCGGTTTGGCCGCGACAACTGCAGCGAGATGCAGGCCGAAGCGCGCATCCGCTCCATCAGCGCGGCCGGCACGCGCAGCGCGCCGACCTTTTTACTTTCCGATTCGACGAACACCGGCAGTGCCGGATCGAAGCGGCGCAGCCGGTCCCAGATGGCGCTCTCGAACGCCTTTTGCGATGGTTGCGGCTGGCTAGGCAGGTGGCCCAGCACGGAGCCGCGGTGCGCGGCCAGCTGCTCCAGATCCAGCACTTGCGCGCCGATGCTGTGCAGCGTTTGCAGCAGGCGGCTCTTGCCGCTGCCGGTGGTGCCGCAGACGACCTTGAAGTCCAGCGCCGGCGTTTCCGCCAAGGCAGCGTTGACGTGGTTGCGGTATTCCTTGTAACCGCCGTCGAGCTGCACCACCGGCCAGCCGATCTTGGCGAGCACGTGCGCCATCGCGCCGCTGCGGTTGCCGCCGCGCCAGCAGTAAATCAGCGGCGTCCACTCGCGCGGCTTGTCCAGCCACAGCGTCTCGATATGGTGGCCGATGTTTTTGGCCACCATCGCCGCGCCCATTTTTTTCGCCTCGAAGGCGTTGACCTGTTTATAGGTGGTGCCGACCAGCACGCGCTGCGCGTCGTCGAGCACCGGGCAGTTGATCGCGCCGGGCAGGTGGTCGAGCGCATATTCGGCAGGACTGCGGGCATCGATGATGGCGTCGAACTGGTCGAGGCGGGACAGGATGTCCTGGAAGTGAAGCAGTTCCGGATATTTCATCAGTTTTTCAGCAAGGGTAACAGTTGCGGCCAGATATTGCCGAGGATGATGGGATGCGCGGCCGCCAGCGGATGCAGGCGGTCGGGTTGGTACATCTCGGCCTTGTCAGCCATGCCCTCGAGCATGAACGGCACCAGCGGCGCCTTGATGTCCTTGCTCAATGTGCCGAACATGGAAAAGAATTGATTGGAGTAATCGCGCCCGTAATTGGGCGGCATGCGCATGCCCACCAGCAGCACTTTCGCGCCGCCGTCGCGCGCGGTTTTCGCCATCGCGCGCAGGTTCGCTTCGGCGGCCGCCACCGGCAAGCCGCGCAAGCCATCGTTGGCGCCGAGCTCGATGACGACGATGGCCGGCTGGTATTTCGCCAGCAGCGCAGGCAGGCGGGTGCGCCCGCCGCTGGTGGTCTCGCCGCTGACGCTGGCGTTGACGATGCTGGCTTCGATCTTTTGCGCCCGCAGCCTCTGTTCGAGCAGTGCGACCCAGCCGGCGCCGCGCGCCAGGCCGTATTCGGCAGACAGGCTGTCGCCCAGCACAAGCACGGTTTTTGGTGCAGAATAGGCGCTCGCCGTAGCGGCCAGGAACAGCAATGCCAGCAACGGCATCCACAGATAGCGACGACAACTTTTAAACATGACCATGCCTGAATTTCCCAAAGCGTCCAGCAGTTTTATTCCAGATTCACCGGCCATGGCGGCACGCGGCGGCGCCACGGCGCAGGCCGGCGGCGCGGCCATCGAGGTGAGCGGACTGGCCAAGCGCGTGGCCGACGCCAGCGGTGAACTGACCATCTTGCACAGCGTGGATTTTACCGTGCAAAAGGCGGAGACGCTTGCTATTGTGGGCGCGTCCGGTTCCGGCAAGTCGACCCTGCTTGGCCTGCTGGCCGGACTCGACGCGCCGAGCGAGGGCAAGGTTGTGCTGGATGGCTGTGATATCTATGCGCTCGATGAAGACGGCCGCGCCGCGCTGCGCAAGGCCAAGCTCGGTTTCGTGTTCCAGTCCTTTCAATTGCTGGCGCATTTGACGGCGCTTGAAAACGTCATGCTGCCGCTGGAACTGGCCGGCGACGATGGTGCGCGCGCGAAAGCGGAAGCGATGCTTGGGCGGGTCGGCCTGTCGAGCCGTCTGAAGCATTATCCGAAATACCTGTCCGGCGGCGAGCAGCAGCGCGTCGCGCTGGCGCGGGCTTTTGTCAGCGAGCCGCCGCTGCTGTTCGCCGACGAGCCGACCGGCAGCCTCGATGCCGCCACCGGGGAAGCCGTGATCCAGCTGATGTTCGAACTGAACCGCGAGCGCGGCTCGACCCTGGTGCTGGTCACGCACGACCCGTCGATCGCGGCGCGCTGCGGGCGCATCATCACCATCGCGGCGGGACGCATTGTGTAAAACCCGGTCAGCCCTAGTGCCGTTAAATTAAGCCGCAGGCAGTAGCGTTGTCATTCCCGCGCAGGCGGGAATCCAATTTTGCAGCGCCGTTCGGGACGCTAAATGGGATTCCCGCTTGCGCGGGAATGACAATTCTGCGCAGGGCCATCTAGCGCCCATGATGCTGCACCATCCGGTTCAGCGCGGTGCGGATGGCGGGAATCAGTTCGCCTGCGCTCAGGCCGATCGGCCCGCAGCCTTCGGTCACCAACACATCGGCCGCCATGCCGTGCAGCCAGACTCCGGCCAGCGCCGCTTCCCACGCCGGCCAGCCTTGCGCCAGCAGGCTGCCGCACAGGCCGGCCAGGATATCGCCGGTGCCGGCCGTGGCCAGCGCCGGGTTGCCGGTGGTGTTGATCACCGCGTGTCCTTCCGGCGAGGCGATCACGCTGCCGGAACCTTTTACCACCACCACCGCGCGCAGCCGTTCGGCCAGGTGGCGTGCTGCGCCGACGCGGTCGGCCTGCACTTCGGCCATCGACAAGCCCAGCAGGCGCGCCGCTTCCAGCGGATGCGGCGTCAGCAGCGTGGCCGCACCGCGCTCGGCCAGCGTCGCCTGCAAGACCGGGTCCACGGCCAGCAGGTTCAATGCATCGGCGTCGAGCAGCAGCGGGCTGTTGCTGCCAATCGCGCGCGCCAACAAATCCTGGGCGATGCGCGCCGAACCGAGGCCGGGGCCGGTCACCAGCGCGGCCGTGTCGAAATCGAAATCGCGCGCCAGGCGGCACATCATTTCCGGATATACGCTGTCGTAGGCCGGCGTATTGTCGGCGAAGCAGACATATACGCGTCCGGCGCCGGTCAGCAGCGCGGCGCGCCCGGCCAGTATCGGCGCGCCCGTCATGCCGTGTACGCCGCCGATCACCGCCACGTTGCCGTAGCTGCCCTTGTGCGTGTTGTGGCGCCGCGCGCGCAGGTGGCGCGAAAAGAATTTGACGTCGTTCAGGTGCAGGCGCGATGACTGAAACACGACCGGTTCCAGGTCCAGCCGCGACACTTGCACGACGCCCGCGTAATCGCGCCCGTCGCAAGTGTACAGGCCCGGTTTGTCGCCGATGAAGGTGACGGTGTGCGTGGCCCGGACCGCCGCGCCGTCCGGTCCGACGATGGCGCCGGTATCGGCATTGAGTCCGCTCGGTACATCGAGCGCCAGCACCGCGCAGCCGATCTGGTTGACCGCTTCCACCAGCGCGCGGATTTCTCCTTCCAGCGGGCGTTGCAGGCCGATGCCGAACAGGCCGTCGATCACCAGGTTCCATTCGGCGGCGGCGATCGCTTCCGGACTCAGTTCTTCGAAGACGGCCGTGCTGCTGCGCGCGCGCTGCAAGGCGTGCGCCGTTTCCGGCGACGGCGGCTGCCCGCTTTCAAAGTGCAATACCGTCACCTGTGCGCCGGCATAAGCCAGGTGCGCAGCCGTCTCCAGCGCGTCGCCGCCATTGTTGCCGGGGCCTGCCAGCACCAGCACGCGCGCGCGGCTGGTCGAAAACGGCAACAGGTCGAGCGCCGCGTTGGCCCCGGCCTGGCCGGCGCGCTGCATCAGGGCGCCTGGCGGCAGGCGCTGCGCGGCCGCCTGTTCGATGGTGCGGATTTCGGCAACGCTGTAAAGTGGGTTCATGGGCTGAAATTGGTGTCCGTCGCGGGGCGTTATGGGAGTGATTGCCGCTCGATTTTAGCATTGAAATAATCCGGCCCGGCCTCATTCTTGCGCACTACAATATGCGCTTGATCGCACAGCACGGAGTGAAGATGGATTGGCAATTCTGGATCGACCGCGGCGGCACTTTTACCGATATCGTCGCGCGCCAGCCCGACGGCCAACTGCGCACGCATAAACTGCTGTCGGACAATCCGGAACAATACCGCGATGCGGCCGTCGCCGGCATCCGCCACCTGATGGGCGTGGCCGCCGGCGAGACGATCCCGGTATCGCGCATCGAGGCCGTCAAGATGGGCACGACGGTGGCGACCAACGCGCTGCTTGAACGCAAGGGAGAACCGACGGCGCTGGCGATCACGCGCGGCTTTCACGATGCGCTGCGCATCGCCTACCAGAACCGGCCGCGCCTGTTCGCACGCCATATCGTGCTGCCCGAACTGCTGTACCGCCACGTGATCGACATCGACGAGCGCATCGGAGCGCACGGCGACGTGGTACGCGAACTCGACGCCGCCGCCGCGCGTGCCGGTTTGCAGGCGGCCTATGACAGCGGTCTGCGTTCGCTGGCGATCGTCTTCATGCACGGCTACCGTTACCACGCGCACGAGGCGGCCGTGGCGGACATCGCGCGCGACATCGGTTTTACGCAGATATCGGTCTCGCACCAGGTCAGCCCGATGATGAAACTGGTCGCGCGCGGCGACACCACCGTCGTCGACGCCTACCTGTCTCCAATCCTGCGCCGTTACGTCGACCAGGTGGCCGGCGACATGCCCGGCGTGAACCTGCAGTTCATGCAGTCGAACGGAGGATTGACGGATGCGCGCGCCTTCCAGGGCAAGGACAGCATCCTGAGCGGACCGGCCGGCGGCATCGTCGGCATGGTGCGCGCCAGCCGCCTGGCCGGCTTCGAGCGCGTGATCGGTTTCGACATGGGAGGCACTTCGACCGACGTTTCGCACTTTTCCGGAGAATTCGAGCGCGTGTTCGAAACGCAGGTCGCCGGGGTGCGCATGCGCGCGCCGATGATGAGCATCCACACGGTCGCCGCCGGCGGCGGCTCGATCCTGCACTTCGACGGCAGCCGCCTGCGCGTCGGCCCGGACAGCGCAGGCGCCAATCCTGGTCCCGCGAGCTACCGGCGCGGCGGCCCGCTGGCCGTCACCGACTGCAACGTCATGCTGGGCAAGATCCAGCCCGACTATTTCCCGCAACTGTTCGGCGCCGACGGCGCGCAAAAGCTCGACGCGCAAGTGGTGCGCGAACGCTTCGCGGCGCTGGCCTTGGAGATCGCCGCGGCGAGCGGCGCGCCGACGTCGGCCGAGCAGGTGGCGGAAGGGTTTATCGCCATCGCGGTCGGCAACATGGCCAACGCGATCAAGCAGATTTCGGTTCAACGCGGCCACGACGTGACCGAATACGCGCTAACGAGCTTTGGCGGCGCCGGCGGACAGCACGCCTGCCTGGTGGCCGACGCGCTGGGCATGAAAACAGTATTCATCCACACGCTGGCCGGCGTCATGTCCGCCTACGGCATGGGCCTGGCCGACCAGGCCGCGATGCGCGAAGCGGCGGTCGAAGCGAAGCTGGCGCAGGATGAAACGGACGACGGGCAGCCCGGCGGCCAGGCCGCCCTGGCTGAAAAGCTGGAAGCGCTCGGCCAACAGGCGCGCGCCGACCTGCAACGGCAGGGCGTGGCCGACGAACGCATCGCCTTGATACGGCGCGTGCACCTGCGCTACGAAGGTACGGATTCGGCGCTGATCGTGTTGTTCGACAGTGCCGACGGCATGCGCGCGCAGTTCGAGGCCGCCTACAAAAAACGCTTTTCGTTCCTGATGCCGGCCAAGGCGCTGATCGTCGAAGCGGTGTCGGTGGAAGCGGTCGGCAAATCCGACGCGCCGGCCGAAGCGCCGCCGCAGCAGGCGCCGCGCGCCGCGCCGTTGACGCCGTCGAGCATCGTGCCGATGTACGCGGCCGGCCTGTGGCGCGACACGCCGCTGTTCCTGCGCGAGACGACCCGTATCGGCGATGTCGTCAAGGGTCCCGCCATCATCGCCGAAGCGAATGCGACCACGGTGATTGAACCTGGCTGGCAGGCCGAAGTCACGCCGCAAGACCACCTGGTGCTGACCCGAGTCGAAGCCTTGCCCGAGCGGCGCGCGATCGGCACCACGGCCGACCCGGTGATGCTGGAAATTTTTAACAACCTGTTCATGTCGATCGCCGAGCAGATGGGGCTGCGGCTGCAAAACACCGCCTATTCCGTCAACATCAAGGAACGCCTGGATTTCAGTTGCGCGATTTTCGACGCCGACGGCAACCTGATCGCCAACGCCCCGCACATGCCGGTGCACCTGGGATCGATGGGAGAGAGCATCAAGACGGTGATGCGCGAGAACGCCGGCCGCATGCACGCCGGCGACGTCTACATGCTGAACGATCCGTATAACGGCGGCACCCATTTGCCGGACGTGACGGTGATTACGCCGGTGTTCGATGCGGACGACAAGGCCATCCTGTTCTACGTCGGTTCGCGCGGCCACCATGCCGATATCGGCGGCACCACGCCCGGCTCGATGCCGCCGGACTCGCGCAGCATCGAGGAAGAGGGCGTGTTGATCGACAATTTCAAGCTGGTCAATGGTGAGACGGGCGGACAATTGCGCGACGCCGAAGCGCGCTCCCTGCTGGCCGGAGCGACCTGGCCGGCGCGCAATCCTGACCAGAACATGGCGGACTTGCGCGCGCAGGTCGCCGCGAACCAGAAGGGCGTCGACGAATTGCGCAAGATGGTCGCGCACTTCGGCCTCGATGTCGTGCAGGCGTACATGGGCCACGTGCAGGATAACGCCGAGGAAGCGGTGCGGCGCGTGATCAGCGCGCTGGGCGACGGCAGCTACACGGTCCAACTGGACAACGGCGCGCAGATCCAGGTCGCCGTGCGCGTCGACCGGGCCGGTCGCAGCGCCGAGATCGACTTTAGCGGCACGTCGGCGCAACTGGACAACAATTTCAACGCGCCGTCGGCGGTGTGCATGGCCGCCGTGCTGTATGTGTTCCGCACCCTGGTCGACGACGACATCCCGCTCAACGCCGGCTGCCTGAAACCGCTGCGCGTGATGATTCCTCCTGGATCGATGCTCAATCCGCATTACCCGGCCTCGGTCGTATCCGGCAATGTCGAAACTTCGACCTGCATCACCAACGCGCTGTATGGCGCGCTCGGCGTGATGGCAGCGTCGCAGGGGACGATGAACAATTTCACGTTCGGTAACGATAAATACCAGTATTACGAGACGATCAGCGGAGGTTCCGGCGCCGGCGACGGCCACGACGGCACATCGGTCGTGCAGACCAACATGACCAATTCGCGTTTGACCGACCCGGAAATCCTCGAATTCCGCTTCCCGGTGCGGCTGGACAGTTATGAAATCCGGCACGGTTCCGGCGGAGCAGGGCGCTGGCGCGGAGGCAACGGCGGCGTGCGCAAGGTGCGTTTCTTGGAACCGATGACGGCGGCGATCCTGTCGAACAACCGGATTTATGCGCCATTCGGCATGGCCGGCGGCGCTCCGGGAGATGTCGGCCGCAACTTGGTGCAACGCGCCGACGGCAGCGTCGAGCAGCTGGAGCACATCGGCAAGACGCAGATGCGGCCGGGGGATGTGTTTATTATCGAAACGCCGGGGGGCGGGGGGTATGGTAGTGATTGATTTCCAGCAGTTCGACTTGACCTGATATATTTGTTAGATGAGTTGGAGTTTGATGACCATCTGGATTCGGCCAACAAGTAACAGCAAGAGAAGGAAATAAGCATGACCATTGGAAAAAAACCGGACGCTGCGCGGCTGGACAAAATTGTGGCCGACGCACGGCGCGCGGCCGACCAGCACGAGCTGGGCTATCGCGAGCGCTCGCTGAATACTGCCACGATAACGAACACTCGCGTTATCTTGAGGCCGACCGGGGACCTGGTCTGAAATCGGCCGAGGTCGCGCCGGCAACGCATAATCCGTTCGCCTCATTGGCCGGTCTCATGAAAAAGAAAGAATAAAATTAGGATGGTGCCGACGGCGTGGATAGGTACAATCGGCCAATCCGGACGGTCGCTGCTGCTTTTCAATTTATGGTGATCGTGACATTGAATAACCTACGAACATGAACATCGAACCCATTTCAGAACTCAAGGACGTCTTGACACTTCTTAGCGAGTGCGGCTTACCTGTCTCTGATATTTCCAAGTCAAATCCACCGCAGTTTTTTGGCCTTCGTTCCGAGTCGGGCCTCGTGGCAGTGGTCGGACTTGAACTCTTCGAGTCAGTTGGTTTGCTTCGCTCATTAGCTGTGTCTCCAAACCACCGTGGCCATGGCATAGCGCGCCAACTGGTTGCTTTTGCTGAACGTGTTGCAACCTCTCGTGGCGTCGATGTATTGTTCCTACTGACCACAACTGCTTCTGATTTTTTCGAAAAATTGGGTTTCGTGCCAGCTTCTCGCACCTCTGCTCCAACTGTTATTCAAGTCACCCCACAATTCTCAGGTTTATGCCCCGCATCATCTGCATTTCTCACCAAGCCTATCGCCGAGATAACTAGTGATGATTCCGACGAATATGTACGTCAAACTACACAGTCCGATGAATTCAAACACTGAACGTCTTTTCTTGGGAATGCGGTAAGTCTGCAACGGGGCGCTAGGAACTGGTGGCGGCAGTCGGCCAGAAGCGGCCATCCAAATTATAGAGGTAAGGTGAAAAAATATATCTTAGATTGCGAGTCTATACAGGCCGACTGTGATTTTTGGGACCTTTATTGCGAAGTCGTTAGACCTGAAGGCGAAGGCTATTTTGGAAAAAACTTAGCGGCGTTTTGGGATGCTGTATCAGCAGGTGGTCCTGGCTGGCCTGGGGAGTCTCAAATCGAACTAGTAAATTCCAGTGAATTCGCAAAACAAAATCCTCGTCTGTATAAGGGACTCCAACGAATAGCCAGCGATTTGGGATCGAATGCTAATGTGAAAATTATAGTGCCAACACTTTTTAAATGATAATCTTGCGCACCTGTTGGCTAGTAGTAGTCGTTCCCAGTCGAACAGCCTTACCATTTTGAGTGTTAAAATTTTCGGGAGACACCATGCAAATGGTTCGAGTAAATTCCAGTGCCATTATAGCTATTGGTTACGACAACCAAACAGCTCAGATGCGAATCCAGTTTCAGCAAGGACATAGTTATGATTTTTGCCGAGTACCTGCGAATGTGCACGCTGCGTTCATGCATGCCTACTCCAAGGGTGTTTACTACAATGAGAACATCAAAGACCGATACCAATGCTAATCGGAACTTCGCCTCAAAGTGGAGCTGGTCGGGAATCGGCCAAAAGCGGACAGCTTGAAGCCAATTCTAAGATTCGGAGATTTCATGCATTGGATGAAAAAATTCACTTTAATAAATGCCGCTTTCATCTCCGTAATCACGCTGGCGTTTTTATCGGTATATGTCGAGCGAATAGGACCTGAACTGGTCGAGTATGGAAATATGTGTGGTTCAAGCGGGGCCGACTCCTGCTACAAGCCAGTATTAAAAGGCGGTTTTCCAGCCGCCTATTTGTTCGACGCACCGGGCATTTCTGTAGAGCGACAGCTAGCGTTTGTTGAAGACAAGCTGTATGTAGGTGCTCTCGTTCTCGACATTGCCGTCTATTTTGCGATTATCCTGCTCGCCATGTTAGTTGTTTCGCGTCGCCTGTCCACCCGACTGCGAGCCACAGGTGGTACTGGAGCTTGACCTAACCCGCTCGTCCCCAGTATTAGCTTACTTGTCGTTGACGGCAAGCGGCCAAGAGCAGCCATTCGCGAAAATGAAATAATTATGAAAACCGGATTATCCGCCTCCACTATCATGGGACCTTGGCAAGGCGATGCAATTACTGGACTCATGCAGCGTTGCCGCGATAGTTGGGGAACTTCGCTATGCGACTTTTCTGATTTGATCGTGGCGACATATCTTAATCAAAAATCACTGAAATTCAAATGTGCGAAGAGGCATATTTTCGGTTAAAGAACAGGGAGCGAGACGACACCGAGTACTTCGATGGCCAGCTTCTGGAGCGCTTGTAGATGCTAGAAAGCGTGCCAAGTAAAAATAAAAGGCCGCAACCGGTCAGATGTGGACGTTGAAAAAAGTGATTTCATAGACGTGGATTCGACCAATGATTAGTCTGGTAGTACAGATAGAGCGCTTCGTTGATGAGCACTTTCCGGGATTTGTCGGATGCGTGCTTACCGATGCTAATGGCGTACGCCATGAATTCATTGAAAAAAGACCTGTCGTTAGTACGAGCGACCTGAGGTCTGAAAGCGTTTATCCTCATTTAGGGGGGCATCGGCTGCGTCATTGAAGATGAATGGGTGGATGACTTGGGGCGGCGCCTGGTTCGTGTGAATACGGAGAAGCCGTGGTCCATAGAATCGGTCGAGGGAGTGACTACATTTACAGTGCTTGAAAAGCAGATTTTTTTCGGGCTAAGTTTGGTCTCCAAACGGCCAGGAGCAGACGGTCAATCGACGCCAAGATTCAGCGGATAAAATTTCGTAATTAACTGACCAATGAAAGTACCCATTAATCGCGCAGCATGGTCACCAGCGAGCCAACGGGCCGGTGGTCAATATGATGACCGGGCCAAAGAATACGAAAATATTCGGTACCCTTGCCGCGGGTGTGAAAAGTCATTTGTTCTTACGGCTCATGCTCAGCAAATTGCCTTCGAAGTCGAGAAGAAATTTGTTTGGTGGTGGCCAACACTGTGTCCAAGCTGTGCCGCATTGCTTGCCGACCTACGCATCCGGAACGGCCAGTTCCAAGCGCAATGGAATGCGTCGCGCGCAATCCTTAGAACCGATCGCGCGTTTGTCACAGCATGGTTGGCTGTTCTGCGAGAAATTGCGAGGCTGGCCAGGCATAATTCCATGCAAACGCATCTTGAACGGCTTTTGTAAGTCTAGGCGTCCGCAATGGAGGGTAAGCGGACAATCATATAATCTTGCTGAAACTGGCTCTTTGGTGGATGTTTAAATGTCACACTGGGGGTAATGAGGTCGTTCCGGCAACCGGTCAAACAAATGCCGGAACTGACCCCAAGCTTCCTGCTAAGCTTGCTTCCGACAAAGTATCGGCCGACTATTCTTTGCCATCATGGGAAGGTCAAGTTTAAACCGAGCATCCTGCTAAGGAAGAGGGTGGCGAACCACAGGCCCAGGAGCGCTAGCAGGAAGACTGCGGCCACCTTGCCGCCCGCGCGTAGCACCGCGCGCTTCTCCATCTCCTTATTCTTCTCCTTCGTCCCTTGATCGTAATGCCACTTGATGGCGAAGAACATGCCCGTGCCGAGCACGAGGGCCTTGAACGTCACTAATACTATAGGGATCCAATCCATCATTTTGAGTATTTCCAGGCTATGACTTGACACTATCTATCGTGAGGAGCATTACCTCAAAACGCTGCTTCAGCAGCTTCATTTTTTTTCAAACCATCCCCCCAGGCATCCGGCTCGAATCTTTCATTATCTACCGATGAAATAACAATGGCATCCAGCGGAGTGATTTGTCGAATGCAGATGACAGAGGAGCAAACGTCAGCGACTGCCATGCAAGGATGCTGTTGCTGCACGTTCTGATGCATACTACTTGAAAGCAATTTCCATACATTGAGACAAAATGTCCCAGTTGAAAACCATGCAAGATGAAAATTTGCCAATCTGGTTGCCGCGATTGGCCGGGAACAAAGGGCCACGGTTTTTGCAGATTGCCGATGCGTTGCAGGCGGCGGTGGCAGACGGATCGCTGACACCGGGTGATCGTCTACCTCCGCAGCGCCAGTTGGCGGCGCAGTTGGACGTCGACCTGACGACGATCACGCGCGCATACGACGAAGCCCGGCGCCGCAACCTGTTGGAGGGGCGCGGCGCTCGAGGCACTTATGTCGCGGCGCCGAAAATCGAATTGACGTCGATCCTCGACCTGAGCATGAATACCCCGCCGCCGCCGGATGGCGTGGACTTCGACGACATGTTGAAACAAGGTTTGTCTCAAGTACTGATGAGGGCAGATAGTGAATTGCTGATGACTTACCACCTGGCCGGGGGAAGTGACTCCGACCGTAAGGCGGGAGCCAAATGGCTCCAACCGATGTTTGGGCAGCTGGATTCTCGACAGCTTGTTGTCTGTCCGGGTGCGCAAGCGGCGATCGCCGCATTGATCCTTGCGCTGACGGAACCTGGCGATGTCATCCTGGCGGAGCCAACGACTTATCCCGGCTTGCGTGCCGCGGCGACCCAATTCGGCCGGCACATCATTGCAGTGGAAACGGACCAGCACGGGATGGTGCCCGGGATGCTTGAGCAAGCGTGCCGTCGGCACAAGGCTGGACTGGTCTACCTCAATCCGACATTGCAGAACCCGACCGCCATCACCATGCCGGAACGCCGGCGCAAGGAGCTCGCCGGCATCGCCAAGCGCTGCAATGTACGCATCGTCGAGGACGATCCCTACTGGCTCCTTGCCGATGCCCCGCCGCCGCCTATTGCCACGTTTGCCCCGGAACAGGTGTCCTACATCTCGACCCTGTCGAAATGCCTGACGCCCGGCTTGCGCGTCGCGTTCGTGCTGATACGCGACCCGCACGAACGCGAACGTTTCCTGGTCGCGCTCAGATCATTTGCGCTGATGGTCGCTCCTCTGACGGCCGCACTGGCCACGCAGTGGATCCTCGACGGTTCGGCTGGCGGATTGATGGAAGGCGTACGCAACGAGGTGCGCCTGCGCCACCGGATGGCGCGCGATATTCTGGCGGGGCGGTACAGCGGCTTTGGCGACGGCCTGCATGTATGGATCGAGTTGCCGGCGTATTGGAACCCCTCACAGCTTGCGCGTGCAGCCGACAGCGAGGGCATCGCAGTCACGCCGGCGGAGGCATTCGCAACTGGCAGCGGATACGTGAATGCAATCCGCATCTCCTTGGGTAGCATCAAGGACCGTGGACGCTTGCATACGGGTCTTCAACGGCTGTCCCATCTGCTTGCGCGGCGGCCCGAATCGCTCAGCGCCGCTGTGGTTTAACTGTCTTGGACGATCAGCTTCGGCTGGAAGCGGGAATTGGGTCAGGTCAATAAGATACTGTCCCGATAGCACATCAGCGCTGATCGCTATCGGAACGGACTTATCAGGCAGCGGGGTTCAACGCCACCTTGGGGAAGTCCACTGGCACTTCAAAGGCCACGTTGACGTAGTTGGTGAAGATGTTCAACGCGACGTGAGCCAGGATCTCGACGACGTGTTCGTCATCGAAACCTGCGCTGCGCAGTTGGTCAACATCCTCATTGGATACCTGTGCTCGGTTGCTGACAACCTTGAGAGCGAATGTCAGAGCTGCTGCGGTCTTGGGGTCGGCTGAGTTGCCGGCTTGTGCAGCGGACATTTCTTCGGGCGTGACACCGGCACTTTTGCCCAGCACAGTATGCGCAGCCAGGCAATACTCGCAGCGGTTTCTGTCTGCGATTGCCACGGCGATTTGTTCGCCCAGCTTTGCACCCAGAACCCCTTCGCCCAAAGCGCCAAACGAGCCCCACATGCTCTTGAGTGCAGCGGGTGAATTTGCCACGGCCTTGAACATGTTGGGTGTGGCACCGAAGGTCTTGTGCACCTGTTCCAGCAGCGTTTGGCGTATGGCAGTGGTGTTGGCAGAGTCGATAAGTTTAACGCGTGACATGGTATTCCTTTTTGAGAGTGGAAGGAGTGCAGAGGGAACGAACATTTGGGACTTATTGGTTGATCTTGCCTGGCAGTGACAAATTGCCAGAGGCCACCTTGAATACATCGACAACACATAACAAGGGGCTGTGCACGCTGGCGTTCACCCGCAGGGCCGCCGTGACACCATCAAAACTTGCGGACTGCACCACGCCGATGTCGTCAAACGGGACTTTGACTTCCAGCGTCTTGCCTTTGAACACGGGGTTCCATCCGGGGCTGTCAATCAGTATCGGTAGGCCAGGCCATGTCTTGGGTAGCTTGGGCTTGGTGCCATCCGGGATGTCAACCACTTTGAGCGCACCCTTGCCACAGGCGTCGTCAGGTTGCAGCACCACCCAATGCGAGTGCCATTCGCCACCGCCCCCGGCAAACAAGGGGGTGTCGTTGAAATCCGGATGGCTGGTGACTGCAAAGGCCAGGATGCCGCTCTTGGCTTCAAAGCCAACGACGGATGGATCAATCGTTGTTGGCCACACATACGAAAACACCTTACTGCCCGCCAGCTTGCCGGACTTGGCGGGCTTGTTGGCACCGGCTTTT
Source organism: Pseudomonadota bacterium (assembly GCA_040389645.1). Classification (GTDB taxonomy): domain Bacteria; phylum Pseudomonadota; class Gammaproteobacteria; order Burkholderiales; family Burkholderiaceae_D; genus Rugamonas. Next base: position 16,896 of record JAZJZT010000056.1, read on the forward strand.
CCCGACACTGCGACATGGAAGGTGGCAATGTTGCCTTCGGTCGTGATGCGGGTATGAAAGATATCAAACGGAGCCTGCACCGTGGATGCGGGCGCACTCTGTATGCCCCCGTCATGGGCACCCTCGTGGGCAATGGCGGAGTGACACAGGCCAGCGCATACCATGGCGACCGCGAGCCGATGGACGGGTGAGTTTTTTTGCATTGCGATACCTCTCTGCTTTGAATAGGTGCGAATCTGCACAAGGAAAATTGTATCGGGGAGGTCTGTACTTTTGGTATCATGTAGTATATAAAACATACCTATTCGTACAAAATCATGTCAAAGAAGCCTGCGCCTGTTCTTGCACTGGATCGACTGTCATCGCTGTTGGAGCGATTTCAGGTTTCCGCGCATCTGTTTCACACCGGTGCCCTGTGCGGTATCACCAGCTTCGATGCCCAGCCCGGCAGGGGGTTTTTTCATGTGCTTCGCAGGGGGAGCATGGTGGTAACCCATCACCAAGGGGCGGATGCGTTTCAGCGCTTGGAGGTAAGCGAACCAACACTCTTGTTTTATCCCCAACCGCTAGCGCATCAGTTTCACAATGCGCCCAAGGAAGGCTCGGATTTCACCTGTGCCTCAGTCCACTTTGAGGGGGGAAGCAATCATCCGCTGGCGCGTGCCTTACCACCCGTTATCGTGCTGCCTCTGGCGCAGGTGCCGGGCTTGGCGGGCGCACTGGATTTACTGTTTCAGGAGGCCGATCAGGTGCGTTGCGGTCACCGGCTGATGGTTGATCGTTTGTTTGAGGTGGTCTTGCTGCAACTTCTGCGTTGGCTACTGGATCATGGTGAAGAGAGTGGCGTGTCAATGGGACTGGTATCCGGCTTGGCAGATCCCCAACTCGCGCGGGCCCTGACGGCAATGCATGAGAGTCCGCAAAATGCATGGTCCTTGGAGTCGCTTGCAGGCCTTGCAGCCATGTCACGTAGCGCATTTGCAGGGCGTTTCAAAAAAGTGGTGGGCGTTGGCCCCGCAGAATACTTGACCGATTGGCGCATGGCGCTTGCGAAGAAGCAGTTGAGACAGGGGCGCGCCGTCAAGCTCATAGCGCCTGACTTGGGCTATGCAAACGCGTCCGCCCTCTCGCGCGTTTTTGCGCAACGTGCTGGAATGTCTCCACGAGAATGGCTGCGACTTTCTGAAGTCGATGACGCACCCAAAATAACCGAGCAGACAGACGCATAAGAATTAGGGCGACGGCCTCCTGGATGGGAGCTCTACCATGCACCTTGCCTGCTTTGGCGTGGGGCCACAGGTGATGTGATAATTGGTGAGTTTTTCATTTGGGCAAGATGGTATCCTTACTCATTAGCGGAGTACGGCCAGGAGCGGCCGCCCAAAGGCTAAGAATAGGACCCTCAAAAAAGGGACTTTTATTACTTTTTTTAAATTTCTCGGCCGATACAAAAAGCGCTGATGCTGAACTAAACTCCATAATCACTTGGATGCATAATGACTCGTGTTAATCAAACAGAACGCGCGCAACTCGCGTGGCAGGCACTCATCGAGGTGGCGCGACACAGAAGCACCCTCACATACGGAGAACTTGGTGCAAGAATTAGCGTGCATCATCGCGCGATTCGCTACGTCCTCGGTCCAATTCAAGACTATTGTTTAGAATCTCGTCTTCCGCCCCTCACAATCTTGGTGGTGAATGGCTCTGGTCGTCCTGGTACTGGTTTCATTGCGCATGACCCGGAGGACCTTGATGGTGGCCTCGAAGCCGTATGGGGATTCAATTGGCATGCAGTGCAAAATCCGTTTGACTTCGCGGCAGAGGGGTTATCATACCGAGGCTTGATTAAGACGCTCACTCAAAACCCTGACGAGGCTGGCACCGTTTATGCCAAGGTTAAATCTCGTGGCGTTCAGCAAATCCTTTTTCGAGACGCTGTCAGAAAGGCATATGCCTCACGGTGCGCCTTTTCTGGAACTCAGTTCCCCGACGCTCTCGACGCTTGTCACATTATCCCGTGGGCCTACGCCACGCCGCAGCAGCGTATGGATGTGAGGAACGGTCTACTCTTAAATCCCTTACATCATCGGCTATTTGATAAGGCATACCTTACGCTGACTACTGATTATAGAATTTTATATTGGGACCCGAAGGGGGCGGCGCGAGAGTATTCCAAAATGGAGGCTGCGTTGACAATTAATTTACACAATCAGCCTGTGGCTGTCCCACATTTATTTAGACTTCGCCCACTACCAGAATATATTCAGCGACATAATAAGCTAGTCGATTGGCAAGTCGAATAAATCGAAGAGAAAATCGATTTAAGTGCTTTGAGGTTGAGCCGCTCCTTTCGATAAGCAGTAATCGGCCAGAAGCTGCCGTTGGAATTTTCATTCCATAATACAAAATATTTAATGCTAGATATGCACCATTTTATCTTGAGGGTACGCCAATATGAGTTATTTAGCCAACACATTTAACGTTATGATTGCATCACCTGGCGACGTAGCCTCGGAGCGAGCAATTGTTCGCGACGTGGTTTACGAATGGAATGCGGTCCACTCAAACTTGCGAAAGATTGTTCTACTTCCTGTGGGGTGGGAGACACATTCCTCGCCAGAAATGGGAGCGCCGGCTCAACAGATCATTAATCGCCAAGTGTTGGAAAAATGCGATCTTTTAGTGGGTGTGTTTTGGACAAGGATCGGAACCCCGACGGAAAAACATCTGAGTGGTACAGTAGAGGAAATTGAAGAACATATCTCGGCTGGCAAGCCAGCAATGCTCTATTTCTCAAGCCAGCCAGTCGCTATGGATACGGCTGATCTTGACCAAGTAAAAAGACTGAAGGAGTTCAAACAGTCTTGCCAAAGCCGAGGGCTCTACGAAGGCTATGACAGTCATGGAGAATTCAAGGAGAAATTTTATCGCCATCTACAATTAAAAGTTAATGAGCATAAGCTTTTTCAGACGGAACAAGATAGTCACACCGATGCAACTGTCGTGGAATCTCGTACCAAGTTGCCGGACCTTTCACCAGAAGCGAGAATACTGCTGAAAGAAGCTAGCCAGGATAAGGGAGGCACGATTATCCACGCCCGTTATATCGGTGGTACATCGATTCAAACGAACGGTAAGAATTTGATTCCATCAGAGGACCGTCGCGAAGTGGCAAAATGGGAGAGCGCTATCGAGGAATTAAGGTCTTACGACATGGTAGTTGACCGTGGCCATAAAGGCGAGATATTTGAAATCACTAACTTTGGCTATCAAATTGCCGACATGATCGTACTTTGAATATTATAGGCCCCACAGTTCTTGTGAACCTTATGAGCATGATGCTATCTTACCTCTGTCGGCCGGGTTCGGCCAGGACCAGACGTTGTTGAAGTGAATAACAGGACGGTTTCCAATCCGTAACAGCCAAATATGTCGAGGAAATGGAAGAATAATGCAGTTCGGTGAAAGAACGACTTTCGCAATTGAAGCAATGAGTGAAGTTGGCCTTCAGACCCCATCGGCGGTGTGGGGGCGAATGCAAATCTGGTGTCAAGGAGCAGCAATTGGCGATTACACAAAGGAGCATTGCGGCCTTTTTGATGCGTACGACGGATTCAAGCAACTGGACGCAAAGTGGGATGGTCTTTGGACTCCTGATTTCGAAGAACTTTCAGACCTTCAAATTTGGAACTATCTCGACTGGCGTCTTTATGGTTGTCATGATAACGCTGTAGTTGATGCCGATGCACGCACGGTGGAGGAGTGTCGGAACGATTGGCAGAAGTTCGGGGATTTCAATTTTTTGACAAACTGGGGTGAGCAATTTGACCAAGCAGGAAAATCGTTCATTCTGTGCAGGCGAGACGATATAGTGAGCGTGCTCAAGTGGTCATCGTCGATTAGTTGCCCAATCGTATTGCATGCGCCGCTAGGCAGCGTTCGAAATGCAATACGAGATTTCTCTGAATGGTTTGAAATTGAATCTAAGCGATTGTCCGGCGGGACCGCTATGTAAAGCCTACCGCGTGCGGCCAAAGGCGAACTGTTAGGAGATGGCGGCGTTTGGCCAGCAACAGACGTTGCTTTAATATTCCCGTGTACTTTATCCGCAGTTGCCGCACCTATCGTCGGTAGCTTAAAAGGTTCAAAGGGCGGTAACATGGGAAAGCGCTGTCCAAACCAGAGTGCGTTGCAATATTATCATGCATCGTATTATGGAATGTAAGTCTTTAACAGATGAAATGTAAAGCTAATCGGCAACAAAAAAACATTGTCTACATTGGTTGAATACCTTTCTGTTGTTTTTATGGAAGTACGATAGAACTTATCCCCAGATTAAATTTGAAGAATGGATTGTCACTGATGCGTTTCCAGATAGATGAAGTACAAGCTGACGGCCGCTGGGTCCCACTCACAGACTACCGTGCATCAGAAAATTCAGAAAATATATTTACCCTAATAGTAGGTCAAAACGCGGTAGGGAAAAGTAGATTATTGAGAAAAATTGTCAGTAATTACATCTTTTCGCAGGGAAATCGTACAAAATCATCAGTCAGGCCTGTAGGTTTTTACAACCAAAACTATTCCCCATTGCAAAATCAGATTAGTAGAAATTTCAAAAATACTATTTACTATAATTCTTCAAATAAGGTACTCCCGTTTGATTCCTTGTACAGCAGCGGAAATTATTACGATGGTGAAGTAAGGGCGTCGAGATATTCAAGCGTTTCACCAAGCAATGTCATAGCGGTTTCAACTGGTCGTCATGACAGGTTTCCGTCAGCAGCTCATATCAAAAATAAAGAAATTATTGCGGAGTATCGCTATATTGGTACCGACCAATTTTCAAAGAACAGTATTCCATCAAGTTTGATTTCATTGCTTGAAGGGCTTTTGCAAGGAAGGCAAAGCCTTCACAAACTTAGCCACATATTTGAATATCTTGGGTTTGCGCCATACCTAGATATAAAGTTATCGTTTGATCAAAAACAATATTCAAAACTGACAACTGATGAAATTCATGAATTACACTACAGTTCCGATCGACCGCTTTTAGAGTTCTTAATCGGTGACGAATCTCGTTTCCATGATTCCTACTCAAAAACTGCTGGATTCTACGAATATCTAAAAAATCGTTCAAAAACAAATATACAGCTTGATTTCTGGGATCACTCCCCTGAAATACAACGCAATACAATCAATGAGCTATTGCCATTTCTCAAGTCTGGATTAATTAAAATATTCGATATCACATTAATTACATTGGCTGATAAATCTCGGATGCGATTGAGTCAAGCGAGCTCCGGACAGCAGTGCATGTTGACAATTATGTTGGGTATCGCAGGAGCTATCAAGGATGGGTCACTTATATGTATTGATGAGCCGGAAATAAGCTTACACCCTCAATGGCAAAGCAACATGGTTAAGCAGTTGCAGGAGGTATTCGCCAATTTCAGCGGATGTCATTTTGTAATAGCCACTCATTCAACTCAAATTGTATCAGGGCTGACCAGTAATAACGGGTATGTATTAAATCTAGAAGAAAAAGAACTTTACCACTCATTTGAATATGCAAAACGTTCTGCAGACTTTCAGTTGGCAGAAGTTTTTCATACTCCAGGTCAGAATAATGAGTATCTTCTACGGATCACACTTTTATTGCTTACGAAGCTAACTCGGCGTGAAGAATTGAATTCCGAAGATCTTGAAACACTAGCAACGCTCGTGAGTTTGCGAAAAAATATGAGTAATTCTGATCCGGTTTATCACCTCATAGGTCAGGTGGAGGCGTTATATTAAGATGAAACCAATAAATTTTGCTGGCGCAGACGCGGCTTACATTAACGCGTATAATGGGATTGATCACCAAATTTGGAATGATACAAAAGGACCGATTGTAGCGCTGAGATATTCAATTCGCAATCACTATTTAAAAGAGCAAAGCTTTATGTGCGCATATTGCCGAATGGAAAAAAAGGAGCGTCATGGTCTAACTTGGGACGTAGAGCACATTATTCCTAAATCTACCCATCCCCTATACCTATTCGAACCGGAAAATCTCGCATTGGCTTGCAAAGAGTGCAACCAGAGTAAATGGGATAAAGAAGTCCTTTCCAAAAAGCTAACGGGAAAGTCTATCTATCCCCGTGCGTCTAACGCTTTCACTATCATTCATCCGCACTACGATTTGTACTCGGATCATATAGAAATCGCTGTGCTAGCGAAGAAGGTTTTTCATCGCCCAAAAAATAAAGAGAAAGGGAGGGAAACCTTCATTATTTGTGACCTTGTCAGATTCTCGTATGAATTCGCTGAATGGGAAGATTTCAATTACGCAATCGTCAAGGAGGTCAGCGATTACATTAAACGCTGCCCAGTTGATGCCACAAAAAATGAAATAGAGAGATTCATGTGCACACTAGATTTTACAGTCAAGGCCGACTTTTGATTTTGGATTTCCACGAACCGAAATATCACTCCACAATCGCCCGCCCGACGCACAGGATTATTTTGAGTCACTTGTATCTGCCCCCTTCGGAAGTCCGCTTTGGGGCGTAAGCGGACAAGGAGATAATCTTGCTTCAACTGGCTCTTTGGTAGGAAATTAAACGTCACGCTGGGGTATCGTGATCGTTCCAGCAAGCGGTCAAACAAATACCGCAACTGACCCCAAGCTTGGTTGGAGCACATCGGAAAGGCGCAGATGCGGCCGGGCGATGCGTTTATTGTTGAAGCGCCGGGGAGGGGATTATGGCGTGCTTTGAAATCAAATGCAAAGGCTGGGGTCAGACCCATGGGTCTGACCCCGGATTTTACATTTGATTTTGAGGGAAGCACAAACCTGCTTCAAGCCACGGTGGAAATACCATACTTGCGCTGCGTCCCCGCATATTGCGCCAGCAAGGTGTCGAGTTCCGGATTGACCGGGTCGAGCCGGCGCAGGCGTTCGAGCAGCACGCCGGCCTGTTCGCCCAGCGGCGCTTCCCAGCCCAGCTCGTCGAGCTGGCGCAGGATCGCGGCGCTGGCCGCGTACAGCACCGGCAGCTTGCCCGGCGCCTTGCGCAGCGCGATGTTGAGCGCGCTGACGGCGGCGCGGTGGTCGCCTTGCTCGAGCTTGACGGCCGCGTCTTCCAGCAATTCGTCGACCTGCAGGCTGATCTGCTCGCCGACGCCGCGCGCCAGGTCGTGCCGGCCGGCCCGCTCGAACACGTCGACCGCCTGTTCCATCGAAAAGTCGCTGTCTTCGTTCATCATGTCGATGACGACGTCGGCCGCGTCCTTGTCCAGCCGGTATTTCAGGCAACTGTGGACCAGGCCGATTTTCAATTGACTGGATAGGCCCTTGGCCAGCCCGATCGCCGTCACGGCCGTGCTGAGTTCGGTGGCGGCGGCGTTGCCGTTGCCCGTCATTTCCAACAGCCACGCGGTCGAGATCGCGCGGCACGCTTCCGTGTTCGCATTGCCGCGCAGCGAGCGTTCCAGGTCGCGGATCACGCCGCTGGCCTGGTTGGCATCTCCCTTCTTGACCAGCGTCTTGACCAGGTTGACATGGTCTTCCGGGTCGCGGAATTCGGAATATTTCGCTTTCGCGACGACCTGCTTGAATGCCTTTTCGGCCACGCCGATATCGCCCGTCTCGTACGCGACTTCGCCCAGGTGGCGCAGGCGGCGCACCATGTGCGGCGAGATCGCGACGGCATCTTCCAGCACTTTTTTTGCCTGCACCGTCTGGCCCATGGCTTCATGGGTGCGCGCCAATAAATCGTAGGCGGCCATGAATTGCGGGTTCTGCGCCAGCAGTTTATCGAGCGTCAGCTGCGCCTCGTCGTAGCGCTGCAACTGGAACTGGCAGCGCGCCAGGCCGAGATGGGCCCAGCCGATCGGCCGCCCGGCCAGGATGGTGTGATAAATCAGTTCCGCTTCGACCAGCTCTCCCTGCCTGAAATGCAGTTCGGCGCGCAGACGCGCAAAATCGGTGGCGTAGCGCGGGTGCTTGGCCTCGGCCGCGCTGCACGCGCTGATCGCTTCGCGCGCTTCGCCCAGGTCGATCATCTGGTAGATCGGCAGGAAGGCGGAGCGCCGCCCGACGGCGCGGTTGATGCGCTGCAGCAGCACCTCGATCGTAAACGGTTTCAGGATGTAGTCGGTCGGCGTCAGTTCGGCCGCGCTGACGACCTTGCTCGACACGCCTTCCGACGTCAGCATGATGAAGATGGCCCACTGGCCGATCAGTTTATGGTGCCGCAAATCTTCCAGCAATTGCTGGCCGTCCTGGCCGTTGTCGCTACCGCTGCCGAGGTCGTATTCGCACAGCACGATGTCATAGGTTTTCTTGGCCAACTGGCGGATCGCGGTGCCGGAACTGATGGCGTAATCGACCTTGGTGATGGCCGACTGGCCCAGCATGCCGTGCAGGCTGGCGCGCATGCCGGGATTGGGATCGACGATCAATACGGACAGTTCACTGAATTCTTGCATCATTTGACTCTTGTTATGCAACGCTGCCGGTGCTCACGCCGGTACTGTATTTTTGCCGCAGCGCGGCGTATTGCGCCACCAGCGACGGCAGCAGCGAATGTTCGGGGTTGTTGTCGCGCATGCGCCGCAGCAGCGCGGCGCATTCGGTCACCAGTTGCGCATCCCAGCCGACGTCGTTGAGCTGGCGCAGCATCGCCGTGGCGGTGGCTGACCACAGGCCGGTATTGTCGGGGCGCCGCCGCAGTGCCTGCTGCAACACTTCGACCGCGCCGCGCAGGTCGCCCTTGCGGCTGCGGTCCGCGGCCTGGCGCACCAGCGCGTCGACTTCGAGGTCGATGCGCTGGTCGAAGCGCTCGACCATGTCTTCGCGCCCGCTCTGCACGCACAGCGCCGCCACCTGTTCCGTGGTGACGCCGCTGGCGGGGTCGCTCGTCAGCGTGGCCAGCAGGCCGGCGGCCTGGTCATCCATCTGGTTCATCATGCAGCTTTGCGCCAGCCCCAGTTTCACGCCGGTCGACAAGCCTTTCGATTCGTCCAGGTTTTTCAGCGCCACCGTCAGTTCGGCCACGGCCGCTTCCTCATTGCCGTTCAATCCCTGCACCAGCGCGCTGGAAAACGCGCGGCACACTTCCGTGTTCGGGCTGCCGCGCAGCGAGCGTTCCAGGTCGCGCAGCACGCTGCCGGCCCCGGTCGCGTCGCCCTTTTTGACGAGCGTGCGCACCAGGTTGACATGGTCTTCCGGGTCGCGAAATTCCGAATATTTCGCTTTCGCGACGACTTGCTTGAACGCTTTTTCGGCGCCTTCGACGTCGCCCGTGGCGTACGCGACTTCTCCCAGGTGGCGCAGGCGGCGCACCATGTGCGGCGAGATCGCGACCGCGTCCTGCAACACTTTTTTGGCGTCGTTGTCCTGGCCTTGCGCCTGCAGCGTTTGCGCCAGTAAATCGTAGGCGGCCATGAATTTCGGGTTTTGCACGATCAGCGTTTCCAGGTGCTGCTGCGCTTCCGGGTAGCGTTTCAGCTGGAACAGGCAGCGCGCCTGGCCCAGTTGCGCCCAGCCGACCGGGCGCGTCAGGACGATGGCCTGGTATACCTGCTCGGCCGCGGCCAGGTCGCCCAGCATTACCAGCAGTTCGGCGCGCAGACGAGCGTAATCGATCGCGTAGCGCGGCTGCGCCGTCTCGGAAGCCAGGCAAGCCTTGATGGCGTCGCGCACCTTGCCTTGCCCGATCATCTGGTAGATCGGCAGGAAAGTGGCGCGCCGTTCGAGCTGGCGCGCGATGCGCTGCGACAGCACGTCGATCGTGAACGGTTTTAAAATATAGTCGCTCGGCAACAGCTCGGCCGCGCTGACGACCTTGCTGTATATGCCTTCCGAGGTCAGCATGATGAAGATGGTCCACTGGCCGATGACCTTGTGGTGCCGTAAATCTTCCAGCAATTGCTGGCCATCCTGGCCGCTGTCGCCGCTGCCGTTGCCCAGGTCGTATTCGCACAGGATCAGGTCGTAGGATTTCTTGCCGAGCTGGCGGATCGCGGTGCCGGAACTGACCGCGTCATCGACCTTGGCCACGCCCACCTGGGTCAGCATGTTGCGCAGGCTGGCTCGCATGCCCTGGTTGGGGTCGACGATCAGGATGGACAGATTGCTATAGTCTGGCATGGTTTACTCTCTTGGGCCGGGCCAACTGAGGGACTCGCGCATACATCCTGATTCGGCGGGCGACAGGTAAATTTTTGTTTCCAGCATACTCTAAGGATAGGCAATATTGCGCGGAACGGGGCGGTTTTGCTGTCGCCGCAGCGCATTTTAAATAGAAAACAGCAAAAAATGTTGCTTTGACGGCTGTTTTAACGCGCGCGGCGCTCTCGAAGCGGGCCGCGCCGACTGTCGGGCCAGGGGCTAAACGGGTATAATTCGGCCAAAGCAATCTGGCACTCTTCTCTATAATCCGCAGCCACGCTGCATCAACCACCTCCCAACCATGTTGATTCTGCCGGGCTCCAACGCCCTGTCCGCCTTCCGTAAGCAACGCCTTCTGACCCAACTGCAAGCCGTGCTGCCCGCCATTACCTCGGTGCAGGCACGCTACATCCACTTCATCGACGCTACCGCGCCGCTGTCGGGCGATGACACCAGCCGCCTGGACGGGCTGCTGACCTACGGCGAGCCGGCCCACGCTGAACACGCCGACGGCGTGGTCGAGGAATTTGTCGTCATCCCGCGCTTCGGCACGATTTCGCCGTGGGCTTCGAAAGCCACCGACATCGCCCACAATTGCGGCATGGCGCACATCAAGCGCGTCGAGCGCGGCGTGGCGTACCGCGTCAACCTGAAGGCGGGCATCCTCGGCAGCAGCATCGGCGCGGCCAAAAAACTGTCGGCCGACGACGCGCAAGCCGTCGCCGCGCTGCTGCACGACCGCATGACGGAATCGGTGCTGCGCCACCCGGACGAGGCGGCCGGCCTGTTCCGCACCCTCGACGCGCGTCCGCTGGCATCGATCGACGTGCTCGGCGCCGGCAAGACCGCGCTGGAAAAGGCGAACACGGACCTGGGCCTGGCGATGTCGGACGACGAGATCGATTACCTGCACGACGCCTTCACGAAGGCGAAACGCAACCCGACCGACGTCGAACTGATGATGTTCGCGCAAGCCAACAGCGAGCATTGCCGCCACAAGATTTTCAACGCCGACTGGACCATCGACGGCGTGGCGCAAGACAAATCGTTGTTCCAGATGATCAAAAATACCCACCAGTTGCAGCCGAAGGGGACGATCGTCGCCTACAGCGACAATTCGTCGATCATGGAAGGCGCCACGGTGATGCGCTTCTTCCCGCAGGGTAAAGAGCATGAATATGCGCCGACGACGGAATTGACGCACACCCTGATGAAGGTCGAGACGCACAATCACCCGACCGCGATCTCTCCATTCCCGGGCGCCTCCACTGGTGCCGGCGGAGAAATCCGGGATGAAGGAGCGACCGGCCGCGGCGCCAAGCCGAAAGCCGGCCTGGCCGGTTTCACGGTATCGAACCTGATGATCCCCGGCGCCGTGCAGGCGTGGGAAAACGCCGCCGCTGTCACCGCGCCGCAAGCGGACCGCGACACCTCGACAGCCTACGGCAAGCCGGACCGCATCGCATCCCCGTTGCAGATCATGATCGACGGTCCGCTCGGCGGCGCCGCGTTCTCGAACGAATTCGGGCGCCCGGTGCTGGGTGGTTACTTCCGCACCTATGAACAGAATATCGGCCGCCAGTTCGCCGGCGCGCACGACACCGTCTACGGCTACCACAAGCCGATCATGATCGCCGGCGGCATCGGTAACATTTCCGGCCAACACACCCATAAAAACGATATCCCGGTCGGCAGCCTGCTGATTCAACTGGGCGGCCCCGGCATGCGCATCGGCATGGGCGGTTCCGCCGCGTCGTCGATGGCGACCGGCACGAATACGGCCGACCTGGATTTCGACTCGGTCCAGCGCGGCAACCCGGAAATGGAACGCCGCGCCCAGGAAGTGATCAACGGCTGCTGGCAGCTGGGTGAACACAATCCGATCATCTCGATCCACGACGTCGGCGCCGGCGGCCTGTCGAACGCTTTCCCGGAAATCACGAACGACGCCAAGCGCGGCGCGATTTTTGATCTGCGCAAGATCCCGCTCGAAGAAAGCGGCATGGCGCCGAAGGAAATCTGGAGTAACGAATCGCAGGAACGCTACGTGATGGCCGTCGCGCCGAACGATTTATCGGTGTTCCAGGCGCTGTGCGAACGCGAACGCTGCCCGTTCGCCGTCGTCGGCGTGGCGACCGAAGAGCGTCAATTAAAACTGATCGACCAGGAACTGGGCAACGAGCCGGTCGACATGCCGATGGACGTCCTGCTCGGCAAGCCGCCGAAGATGCAGCGCGACGTGCACCACGTGCAAAACGATTTCCCCGCCATCGATCTGACCGGCATCGACCTGGAAGAAGCGGCAAAACGCGTGCTGCTGCTGCCGACCGTCGGCGACAAATCGTTCCTGATCACCATCGGCGACCGCAGCGTCGGCGGCATGAGCGTGCGCGACCAGATGGTCGGACCGTGGCAGGTGCCGGTGGCCGATTGCGCCGTCACGACGATGAGTTTTGAAGGTTACCTGGGCGAAGCAATGTCCATGGGCGAGCGCACGCCGCTGGCCGTCATCGACGCGCCGGCTTCCGGCCGCATGGCCGTCGGCGAAGCGATCACGAACATCGCCGCCGCCGCCATCAACGATATTTCGGACATCAAACTGTCCGCCAACTGGATGGCCGCCTGCGGCCAGCCGGGCCAGGACGCGGCCTTGTTCGACACCGTGCGCGCGGTCGGCATGGAATTGTGCCCGGCGCTGGGTATCAGCATCCCGGTCGGCAAGGATTCGCTGTCGATGCGCACCACCTGGAAGGATGAGGACGAAGCCAAGGCGGTGTTATCTCCAGTGTCGCTGATCGTATCGGCCTTCGCGCCGGTGCACGACGTGCGCAAGTCGCTGACGCCGCAAATCAAGACCGATGCCGGCGACACCGTCGTGATCCTGATCGACCTTGGCCGCGGCAAGAACCGCCTCGGCGCCTCGGCGCTGGCGCAGGTGATGGGTCAACTCGGCAACGAAACGCCGGATGTCGACAGCGCGGAAGATTTAAAAGCTTTCTTCACGGCGATCCAGCAATTGAATAACGATGGCAAGCTGCTCGCTTACCACGACCGCTCGGACGGCGGCCTGTTCGGCACCTTGGCCGAAATGGCCTTCGCCGGCCGCGCCGGCCTGTCCGTCAACCTCGACATCCTGACGCTGGAACAGGGACACGGCGCCGATCACGGCGACGCCAAGAACTGGGCCGGTCAAGTGGCCGAGCGCCGCAACGAACTGACCTTGCGCGCGCTGTTCAGCGAAGAACTGGGCGCCGTGATCCAGGTGCGCGCCGACGAAAAATCCATCGTCATGGACGTGCTGCGCAGCTTTAACCTCGGCGCCTGCAGCCATATCATCGGCAAGCCGAACGAGCGCGGCGTCATCGAGTTTACGCGCGATGCGAAGACGATCTACCAGCAGCCGCGCGCCGCATTGCACCGCCTGTGGAGCGACACCAGCTGGCGCATCGCCCGCCTGCGCGACAATCCGGCCTGCGCCGATGCCGAATACGACCGCGTGCTCGATGAAACCGATCCAGGCATCACGCCGAAATTGACGTTCGACCCGAGCGACAACATCGCCGCGCCATTCCTGGCCACCGGCGTGCGCCCGCGCGTGGCGATCCTGCGCGAGCAGGGCGTCAATTCCCATATCGAAACGGCATGGGTGATGCACCAGGCCGGCTTTGCGGCGGTCGACGTGCATATGAGCGACCTGATTTCCGGCCGCGTCAAGCTCGACGACTTCCAGGGCATCATCGCCGTCGGCGGCTTCTCGTACGGCGACGTGCTGGGCGCCGGTGAAGGCTGGGCCAAGTCGATCCTGTTCAATCCGGCGATGGCCGAGCAGTTTGCTCGCTTCTTCGGCCGCGCCGACAGCTTCGGCCTCGGTGTCTGCAACGGTTGCCAGATGATGAGCAATTTGAAATCGATCATCCCCGGCGCGCACGCATGGCCGAAGTTTACGACGAATAAATCGGAAAAATTCGAAGCGCGCTTCTCGATGGTCGAAGTGCTCGATTCGCCGTCGATCTTCTTCCAGGGCATGGCTGGCACGCAAAGCGCGATCGCCATCGCGCACGGCGAAGGGTATGCCGACTTCTCGCAGACCGGCAATATCGCCGAAGTGACGGCGGCCTTGCGCTTCGTCGACAACCGTGGCCTGGTCACCGAAGCCTATCCGTACAACCCGAACGGTTCGCCGCAAGGCTTGACGGCGGTGACGACGGCCGACGGCCGCTTCACGGTCATGATGCCGCACGCAGAGCGCGTGTTCCGCTCGGTGCAGCAATCGTGGCACCCGGAATCGTGGGGCGAGGATTCGCCGTGGATGCGCATGTTCCGCAATGCGCGCAAGTTTGTGGGCTAATTAATTAGCTGGCGCAAAAAAAGCCGGGGCAAGTCCCCGGCTTTTTTACGGCCAAACCAAGTGCAAAGACCGGGGTCAGACGGGGACGCCGAGTCCTGAGGGTCTGACCCCAGATTCTGCACTTGGTTTTGTCAAAAACCTCGCTCAATCGCGGTCCGACCACAATTTGCCGGCCGTAGCCCAATCTTCGCGCTTGAATTCCGTGATCAGCACGTCGACCGAATCGGCCGTCGCGCCCAGGGTCGCGCAGGTCGCTTCCGTGATCGCTTTGACAAAGGCGCGCTTTTGCTCAAGGGTACGTCCTTCGAACAATTGAACATTAATGGTAGGCATTGTTAATCCTCGTTGAATGATGGGTTAATTACGTCCGATAGCTCGGGCTGACCGCGTCCAGCTTGCGCAGCAGCGCTTTCCATTCCAGGCGGCCTTCCGGCGCGCCGTCGCCGACCAGTTCCAGGTGCGCCTTGCGGCACACTTCCGGTGGCGGCATGTGCAGGCTGGCGCCGCCGGACTGGGCGCGCAACTGGATGTCGCAAGCCTTGTCCAGCGTTTCCATCAGCACGAACGCTTCGGCGATGGTGCGGCCGACGGTCAGCGTGCCGTGGTTGCGCAGCAGCATGGCTTGCCCCTGGCCCAGGCGCCCGGTCAGGCGCGCCTGCTCCTGTTCCGACATGTCCAGGCCTTCGTAATCGTGGTAGGCCAATTGTTCATAAAAACGCAAGGCATGCGCCGACAGCGGCAACAGGCCGGAAGCCTGGGCGCCGACCGCGATGCCGTTCGGGTTGTGCAGGTGCATCACGCAGGCGATATCGTGGCGCGCCGCGTGCACGGCGCCGTGCAGCGCGAAGCCGCCGACATTGATGCTGTGCTGCGAGCGGCAGACGATCTTGCCGTGGCTGTCGACCTTGACCAGGTTCGAGGCGCGCACTTCGTCGAAACGGAAACCGAACGGATTGATCAGGAAGTGGCCGGGTTCGCCCGGCACGGCGGCCGTGATATGCGTGTAGATCTGGTCATCCCAGCCATACAGGGCGCATAAGTGATAGCAGGCCGCCAGTTCGACGCGGGTTTGCCATTCCGCCTGCTCGGCGGTGGCTTGCGAGGCGAGGGCCGCCTGGCCTTGTGTAGAGAGTCTATCCATAGCGCTTCCTGCAAAGATTGGGTTCATGCCAGAAAACTCCAGCTTAGCAGACTGTACAGGAAAGCCGATACGGGGAATGCCATGAACGCTATCCTGGGCACTATATGAGCCTGCCGCAGCGGCCTGCGGCGCGCGGCAAACGCCGCCAGCTTACAAGGTCGCGGTGGCGTCCAGTGCTTCTTGAGGTACGGGAATGTTATTGGCCTTGGAATAATCGATGGCCGATTTCAGCGTATGCGTCAATTCCTTCACGGTTTCCGGCAAGGTTTTGGACAGATATAGCGCGGACGTGGCGGTGCCGCCGGTCGGCTTCAGCGTCTTTTTCAGGCCGGTCAGATCTTTCGACATGCCGGCATATTCGGTGACGCCGCGTGCCAGTTCTCGAACACCGTCACCGAATTGTTTTTTATTCGCTTCATTCAATTCAGCCGCCTTGCCGCCCAATTGCTGTTCCAGTATCTGGCCGCTTTCCACCTGCACTTTGATTGCCGATTCCAGCGTGCCGCGCGTGGCGTCCGGCGTCAAGCCTTTACCTTGGTTCGCGGCTTTATCGGCCGCTGCCTTCAGATTGACAGCGGCAAGCAGGGTGGATTCAGCGTTCATGACGCCTTGCGCCAAGCCGACATATCTGGCGACGACGTCGGCGCCATTGCCGGATAAATGTTCGACATCCGAGAAGGTGGCGCCGCCATTTCCCAATTGGGCATATGCCGCACCCGACGCCAGTATCGAGGCCGCGCCGGCTAGCGCACCCATATAATATTTAATCATAGGAAACTTTCGCTTGTGTTGGAACAGGCGATATTGTGCCGAATTTTGGCAACGTAAATGCTATCGAATTGTCACAATCGTCAAAGATGTTTATTGGCTTCACGGTAGCTGAGCGGGGCGAGGCGGTTTTTATGCAGCTCGGTGAATGCGCGCACCTGTTGCGGCGCGTGGCGCGCATAGTCGCGCAATGCCCAGCCGATGGCTTTCTGGATGAAAAATTCCTTTTCGTGTGCCAGCGTCAGCACGTAGGAATATAAACGATCAGCATCGACCCGTTCACGCCAGCCTAGCTGGTGCAGCAATGCGATGCGGCGCATCCAGAAATTCTCGTGAGCCAGCGCCGCATCCATTTCAACATGGGTGTAATCGAGCACATCGCCAATAATGCCGGCCAGTCCATCGACCGTATCCCACCAGGATTTTTCGCGGACCAGGGCGAGCAGGGCTGGTATATGTGCGGTATCGAATTCCTTGTGATGGACGGCGAGCATGTCCAGTGCCGCGTATTGATATTCGCGTTGTGGTAGGCGCCATAATGCCTGGGCGTGGATTAATAATTGTTCCGCGTCGCATCCTTTTAATGAACGTAACAGGGGACGGATAGCCAGGCGTCGTTGTGGCGTGGCGATGCCCAGAAACTCAAACTGGTCGCGCATATATGCCTGCATTGGCGCTGCGCGTCCTGGTTCGATAGCGGAATTAAGCGCAACCTTTAACTGGTCCTGAAATCTGTCTGGCATGGCATGCGTACGGGTGGCGGGTGGAGAGGGCCTATTTTACCCAAATCAGACCAGTTTTTGGCTTGATCAAGCTGAATTCTGGCTTGAAAATGGAAAAATGAGGGGCTGGCGCATCTTGCAGAGGGGTATTTCAGGCTTGCTGTAAATGAAGAAGAAAACAGGGCGCAGTCAAAAAAATAAAAAGCTGGTATTGCCTGTCATGCGGTTCTGTCGATTGGGCGGAGAGCGAGGGTTTGCAAAATGCGGGGCATGCGAAAGCGGAGTGAGTTGACAGTGGCGTGCTTGAAAAACATCGCGCCGTGGAAAGATGCAAGAGCGGAAGGGCTAAGAAATTTCTGACAAAATTCAGCCGATATCAGGGCTTTTCGGCGGCGCGCAGGCGCAATTATAAGCAATAACGTGCTTCCTGTTATTTTTTAAGGCCAAATCACTGTGCGAATAGGGGGATAGGGGTGGTGTATTTATACGAATTGTTCAAGCAGGCAATTTTTGAAAAAAACGAAAATCGACCTTTTTGTAAAAATTCCCTGCGTGAAAATATAGGCAATCTGTGGTGCAAAAGACACACCCCCTCCCTCCCCAGGAAGCTGCTTTTACTTGCACCACAGATAAAATCAATTGCGATTACTGTCCAATTTAAAACGGCTGACGACTTGCGCCAGTTTGGCGGCTTGCTCCTGCATCGCTTCGGCCGCCGCCGCGGCTTCTTCCACCAATGCCGCATTTTGCTGCGTGACTTGATCCATTTGTCCAATCGCCTGATTCACCTGTTCAATACCGGATGTTTGTTCCTGGCTGGCGGAACTGATTTCCAGCATGATATCGGTCACGCGCCGCACGCTGGCGACGATTTCCTGCATGGTTGTACCGGCCTGATCCACCAGCTTGCTGCCGGCATCGACTTTTTCCACCGAATCATCAATCAGGCTTTTAATTTCCCTGGCTGCCGCCGCCGAGCGTTGCGCCAGATTGCGCACTTCGGATGCCACCACGGCAAATCCGCGTCCCTGTTCTCCGGCGCGTGCCGCTTCCACCGCCGCATTCAATGCCAGGATATTCGTCTGGAAAGCAATGCCGTCAATGACGCCAATAATATCGACGATTTTTTTGGATGAATCGTTAATTGAACTCATGGTTTGTACCACTTGAGATACCACTTGCCCGCCTTTAACGGCGACATCGGAAGCCGATGCGGCAAGGCCATTGGCTTGTCGCGCATTATCGGCATTCTGTTTAACGGTCGAAGTCAATTCCTCCATCGACGACGCCGTTTCTTCCAGTGAGCTGGCCTGCTGTTCGGTACGCGAAGAAAGATCGAGGTTGCCGGATGCAATTTCATGCGAAGCGGTGGCGATGGTATCGGTGCCGAGCCGGATCTGTTGCACGATGCCGGCCAATTGTTGTTGAATGCCTTTAATGCCGAATAATAAGCTGCCGCTGTCGCCGTGCGCCGTATTGATCGGATGAGTAAAATCGCCGTCGGCGATTTGCAGCGCCATCGCCACCGCATATTCCGGTTCGCCGCCCAGCTGGCGCATCACATTGCGCGGCAGCCAGAAGGCGATCGCACCGCCGGCCGTGATCGCCAGCAAGCCCAGCGCGAGGCTCAGCACCAGCATCCGGTGCGTCGACTCGACCACTTCGAGCTTGGTTTGTTTCACATGGGCATTCTTGGCCTTGATAAAGTCGAGCAATTGCGTGCGCATTTCACGCCAGACCGGCGTTTCTTCCTTGTTCAGCGTGACGATGGCGGCCGGCTGGTCATCCTTGACCAATCCGATCAGCTTGCCGTGCAGCGCGGCTTGGCGCTCGCGCAGCGCCATCACGCCTTGCAGCATTTGCAGCGTGGCAGGCGTGTCGCGCGCCAGCTGCTGCGCCGTCGCGCCAAATTCCTTGAAGGCATTGCCGGCGTCTTCCAGGTTTTTGTAGCCGGTCTGGTTTGATGGATCGATGACGACGTTGCGCAGTGCCTGGCCCATCTGCAAGCCTTGCGCATACATATTGGTGGTGGCCATCAACAAGGCCTGGTCCTGGTCGAGGAAGCTTTCGAACTGATTCTTGGCATGCTGCATGCCGCTCAGCGCCACGCCAAGCGCGCAGATAAAGAAAACGCAAACCAATCCCATGCACAGCATCATTCTTGTTTTGAGTTTCACGTTGATCTCCATGTTGTAACGTTGTACCCAGTCAATGTTACGCCTTGGATAGAGCTGTAGTGCAAAAAATGGTTATCACGGCGAAAACCAGATGCAAAAACCCGGGGTCAGACCCATGGGTCTGACCCCAGCCTTTGCATCTGGTTTTGGTAAAAAAAATGGCGCTTCCGGAGAAGCGCCATTTTTGTGTTGCGGCGAAGCGATTACTGCACTTTGGCTTTCTTGATCAGCTCGTCGCGGTAGGCGGCGACCTTTTTCTGCGTCAGGGCCTGCGATACCTGCGCCTTGACTTCTTCCAGCGCCGGCAGCTTGGTCGGGCGCGAGCCTTCCAGCTTGATCACGTGGTAGCCGAATTGCGACTTGACCGGGGTTTCGGTGATTTGACCATCTTTCAGCGCGACCATCGCGTCCGAGAACGGTTTCACGTACGACGACGGGTTGGCCCAGTCCAGGTCGCCGCCATTGTTGGCCGAACCGTCTTTCGACACCTTGGCCAGTTCTTCGAACTTGCCGCCGGCTTTCAGCTTGGCGATGATGTCCTTGGCTTGCTGCTCGGTTTCGACCAGGATGTGGCGCGCATGGTATTCCTTGTCGCCCATCGCCGCCTTGTACTTGTCATATTCAGCCTTGATGTCGGCATCCTTGACCGGGTTTTTCTTGACGTAATCGGCCAGCATGGCATTGATGATGATGCTCTGGCGCGTGTTTTCCACTTCCGCCTTGACTTCGGGGCGGGTGCCGTAGCCTTGCTTGTCGGCTTCCTGGATCAGCACTTCGCGGCCGATCAGGTCGCGCTTGATGGCTTCGCGCAATTGCGGAGAATCCGGCTGCTTGCCTTGGGCAACCACTTGCTTGACGACGGCGTCGAGGCGGGCGGCAGCGATCGGCTTGCCGTTGACGGTGGCGACGTTTTGCGCGAAGGCGGGGGCGGCGGCTACTGCGATCAAGGCTAACAACAGGCGGGCTGGCTTCAAAATCATTATCAATTCCTATCAAAATACGGAGATATCGCGCGGGGCGCGTTCCAACCAATACCGGCGCCACACAGGCGCCGGAACTCACAACTATTGCAGTATTACTGGACCTTGGCTTTCTTGACCAGTTCTTCCTGGTAAGCCTGCAGTTTCTTCTGCGTCAGCGCATCGGCGATCTGCGGTTTGACTTCTTCGAGCGTCGGCAGCTTGGCGTCGCGGATGTCGTCGACCTTGATGACGTGGAAACCGTTCGGGGTTTGCACGGCTTTTTCGGTGATCTGTCCTTTTTGCAGGCTGGCGAAGGCGTCCGAGAACGCTTTCGGGAAGGACGACGGGGTCGCCCAATCCAGGTCGCCGCCGTTGGCAGCGGAGCCGGTGTCTTTCGACGTTTTCGCCAGTTCTTCGAACTTGGCGCCGCCTTTCAGCTTGGCGATGACGGCGTTCGCTTCGGCTTCGGTTTCCACCAGGATGTGACGCACGTGGTATTCCTTGTTGCCGGTCTGGGCCACGAACTTGTCGTATTCAGCCTTGATGTCGGTATCCTTGACCGGGTTTTTCTTCACGTAATCACCGACCAGCGCATTGATGATGATGGCTTGGCGCGCGTTTTCCAGTTGCAGCTTGACGTTCGCATCCTTGCCGTAACCCTGTTTTTCCGCTTCCTGCATCATGACTTCGCGGCCGATCATTTCTTTCTTGATCATTTCGCGCAATTGCGGCGAATCCGGTTGCTGGCCTTGGGCCACGACCTGCTTGACTACCGCATCGACGCGCGACGATGGAATCGCCTTGCCATTAACCACGGCAATGTTCTGAGCAAATGCTGGTGCCGATACGACGGCGATAAGTGCGATCAGCAAACGGGCTGGCTTCAAATTCATTATTCAATCCTAAGGGGAAAAGTTCTTGAAAATTGCGGGGATGAGGATTATCGATGGCGTTGCCGTATTATCGTTCTGCCTGATCTCCGCGCATATCATACTTCGGACGGTGCCAGTGCGGTAATGGCCAACGCGTGGATTTCCCCACGCATCATATCGTGCACGGAATCATACACGAGTCGATGTCTTGTGACGAGTTTGAGGCCCTCGAATTTGCCGGAAACTATGCGTAAATTGTAATGGCCGCCACCCGAGGCCGCTCCCGCATGCCCGGCATGCAGCGCGGACTCGTCGTCGAGCGCCAATTCCAGCGGTTCCAGCGCGGCGCGCAGCCGCTGTTCGATCTTGGCGATACGTGGATCGTCGCTCATGCTTCATCCTTGATATGTTTCGACAAATAGAAAGTCTGGCCCAGGATGAATACGAACATCAGCCCGGTTGCGCCGAATGCCTTGAAACTGACCCAGGCCGCGGTATCGGTCTTATACAGTACGAAGGCGACAAACAGGTTGACCACGCCCATTACCGCGAAAAAGGCGATCCATGCCAGATTCAGCCGGTGCCAGACATCGTCGGGCAGGCTGAATTGTTTTTCCATGCCGGTGCGGATCATATTCTTCTTGAAATACAGCAGCGCCACCAGTTGCGCGATCGCCAGGCACCAGTAAATCATCGTCGGCTTCCATTTGATGAAATTATCGTCGTGGAAGTAAATCGTCATGCTGCCGAACACGACAAAGAAAAACATCGAGACCCACAGCATGGCGTCGACCTTGCGCCCGCGCGCGAGCACTGCCAGGATCTGGATAAACGTGGCGACGATGCCGGCCAGCGTGGCGACGATGATAGGCGCTTGCGCGGCCGTGACGGAACCGCCGGAAATGACGCCGCTTAAATACGTGTTGATAAACGTTTGCGCCGCTTCCGCGTGCATGCCGCCCAGCTTGTAACTGGCGAAAAACACCAGCAGCGGGAAGAAGTCGAACAGGATTTTCATGAAAGGACTTTATTTACTTTGTTTATTCTTGTGGATCGAAACGCAGCGATGCCGAGTTGATGCAATAGCGTAAGCCTGTCGGCGGCGGGCCGTCCGGGAACACGTGGCCCAGGTGGGCGTCGCAGACGGCGCAAATGATTTCGGTGCGCTGCATGCCGTGCGAACGGTCCGTCACTTCGATCACGTTGGCGGGATTGAGCGGTTCGAAATAGCTTGGCCAGCCGCAGCCGGAATCGAATTTCGCATCCGACGCGAACAGGGGCGTGTTGCAGCAGACGCAGGTATAGATGCCGTGTTCGTGGTGGTCCCAGTATTTGCCGGTGAATGCGCGCTCGGTGGCGGCGTGCCGCGTCACCTCGAACTGGTTGGCGTCGAGCATGGCGCGCCATTCGGCGTCGGTCTTTACGATTTTATCGGTCATGGTGATGATTCTTTATCAAGGTCTCAGGAAGAACAGCTGACTTCGAGGTGGCTGGCCCAGTCCGGCGGCAATGCCGCGTAGCTTTCATGTTCCGGCTGCTCGTCGAACGGGCGCTGCAACACGGTCAGCAGGCGCGCCACTTCAGTAAAGTCCTTATTTTGCGCTTTTTCAATGGCGACTTGCGCCAAGTAGTTGCGCAATACGTATTTTGGATTGACCCCGTCCATCGCCCGCTTGCGTTCCGCGTCCACGCTGCCCTCGGCTTGCAGCCGGGCGCGGTAGTCGGCGGCCCAGGCGTCGAACGCGGCGCGGTCGATGAACAGGTCGCGCAGCGGCTCGTCGCCGGCCGGCCCGGCAGCCTGCACGCCACTCAGGCGGCGGAAGAACAGCGTGAAATCGACGTGATTATCTTGCATTGCCGAAAACATTGCATCAAATAATGCGCGATCGCCATCCTGTTCTGTCTGTAAACCCAGTTTGGCGCGCAACAATTCGTCCAGCTTGGCGCCGAATGTCGGCTGATACACATCGAGCGCGGCCTGGGCCGCGGCCACTTCGCCGATCAGCGGCAGCAAGGCTTGGCCCAGCGCATAACAGTTCCAGTGGCCGACCTGCGGCTGGGCACCGTAGGCATAGCGGCCCTGCTGGTCGGTATGGTTGCAGATGTGATTCGCATCGAACGCTTCCATGAAGCCGAACGGGCCGTAGTCGAGCGTCAGCCCGAGGATCGACATATTGTCGGTATTCATCACGCCGTGCATGAAGCCGACCGCCTGCCAGTGCGCGATCATCTGCGCGGTGCGGCGCGTGACTTCTTCGAGCAGGGCCTGGTAGGGATTGTTCGCGGCGCGCAGTTGCGGATAAAAACGGTCGATCACGTAGTCGGCCAGGGTTTTCAGCTCGTCCGTGCGTTTGCGGTAAAACCAGTGTTCGAAGGAGCCGAAACGGATAAAAGTCGGCGCCATGCGCAGCACGACGGCCGAGGTTTCTATGCTTTCGCGCATCACGCCCTGGTCCGAACCGGCCACCGACAGCGCGCGCGACGTCGGGATGCCGAGCGCGGCCATCGCTTCCGAACAGAGGAATTCGCGGATCGACGAGCGCAGCACGGCACGCCCGTCGCCCATGCGGGAGTAGGGCGTCAGGCCGGCGCCCTTCAGTTGCAATTCCATCGGGCCGTCGCTGGTAGGCACATCTCCCAGCAGGATGGCGCGGCCGTCGCCCAACTGGCCGGCCCAGCTGCCGAACTGGTGGCCGGAATACACGGCCGCCAGCGGTTGCGAGCGTTCCGGCACGAGGTTGCCGGCGAGTATGGCCAGCGTCGCCTCGTCGGCCAGCGCCGCCACGTCCAGGCCGAGCAGCTCCGCCGCCGGCGCGCTGAGCGCGACCATGTAGGGCGCGGGCAGCGGGGTCGGCATCAGGCGGGTATAGAAAGCGGGCGGCAAACTCGCGAACGAATTATCCAAGTAAAGATTGGCGGCAGTAATAGCGGTTCCAGTGATAAGAGAGTAAATTCCAATTCTAACGCACCCGGCCGATTGTATTGGCTGCGCGCGTCTTTTCCAGCTTCGTTACACCCGCTTACCTCTGTCTGTGGTGTTTGCTGCGCCGCACCATTGAAACTGGTTGACGAAATTAGCACGGTCGTACGAAACTGGGTCCGCTGTTACCTAAAATATAAAATATAAGGAGCGCCGATGTCGTCTTACCCGATGAGCCCACTGCAGGGGCAAATGATGGACCAGCCACTGCTCGTTTCCAGCATTATCGAATTCGCGGCGCGCCATTACGGCAGCGGCGAGATCGTTTCGCGGCGTGTCGAAGGCGATTTGCACCGTTACACTTACCGCGACTGCCACCAGCGCGCGCGCCGCCTGGCCAATGCCTTGCAAGGCTTCGACATCAAGCTCGGCGACCGCGTCGCCACGCTGGCCTGGAACGGTTACCGGCACCTGGAAGCATATTATGCGGTGTCCGGTTCGGGCGCCGTGCTGCATACGATCAATCCGCGCCTGCACCCGGAACAGATCGCCTATATCATCAACCATGCCGAAGACCAGGTTTTATTGTTCGACCTGACCTTCCTGCCGGCCGTGGAAGCGATCGCCGCCCATTGCAAGATGATCCGCACCTACGTGCTGATGTGCGACCGGGACCGCATGCCGGCCGACACCAAGATCCCGAACCTGCTGTGTTACGAGGACTTGATCGACAGTCACTCGGACGATTACACGTGGCCGCTGTTCGATGAAAACTCGGCCTGCACGCTGTGCTACACGTCCGGCACCACGGGCAATCCGAAAGGGGCGCTGTATTCGCACCGCTCGACTGTATTGCACGCCTACGCGTCGGCGATGCCGAACGCGCTGAACGTGACGTCGCGCGACGTCGTGTTGCCGGTGGTGCCGATGTTCCACGTCAACGCCTGGGGCTTGCCATACTCCGTGCTGCTGTCCGGCGCGAAGATGGTGTTCCCCGGCGCCGCGCTGGATGGCAAGTCCGTCTATGAACTGTTCGAATCGGAAAAAGTGACCTTTTCGGCCGGCGTGCCGACCGTCTGGCTGGGCCTGATCAACTATGCGCTGCAAAACAAGCTGAAATTCTCGACCTTCCGGCGCACCGTGATCGGCGGTTCGGCCTGCCCGCCGGCGATGATGAACACGCTGCTCGACGAATTCGGCGTGGACGTGGTGCATGCCTGGGGCATGACGGAAATGTCGCCGCTGGGCACGGCCTGCACCCTGCTCGGCAAGCACGACGGCTTGTCGAAGGAAGAACAGCGCAAGATCCTGCAAAAACAGGGGCACGCGATCTATGGCGTGGACATGAAGATCATCGACGACGATGGTAAAGAATTGCCGTGGGATGGCGTCAGTTATGGCCATTTGATGGTCAAGGGGCCGTGGATCATCGCTTCCTATTTCAAGGGAGAGGGCGGCGATCCGCTGCAGGATGGCTGGTTCCCGACCGGCGACGTGGCCACCATCGATGCCGACGGCTACATGCAGATCACCGACCGCAGCAAGGATGTCATCAAGTCCGGTGGCGAGTGGATCGGCACGATCGACCTGGAAAACATCGCGATGGCGCACCCGGCCGTGCTGCAGGCGGCCTGCATCGGCGTGGCGCACCCGAAATGGGATGAGCGCCCGCTATTGATCGTGGTGTTGCGTCCCGGCCAGCAAGCCAGCCGCGAGCAATTGCTGGAATTCTTCGACGGCAAGATCGCCAAGTGGTGGCTGCCGGACGATGTCGTATTTGCCGAGGCGCTGCCGCTGGGCGGCACCGGCAAGGTGCAGAAAAACAAATTGCGTGAACTTTATAAGGACCACAAGCTGCCGACCGCCTGACCGGCGCGAACGAAGTGCAACACAACGGGTGGCGCAGACCACCCGGCAAACGATATGGGCGGCGCAGACTGCCCGATATACGATAATTAAAAAATTGGAGACACAATGATTAACCGCACGCTCGCAGTTGCAGTCGGCATGACCTTGCTCGCACCATTTACCGTCTCGGCCGAAAACATCAAGATCGCCTTCATCGACCCGCTGTCCGGCCCGTTCGCGCCGGTCGGCCAGAACCAGTTGAAAAGTTTTCAATTGATCGCCGACATGGCCAACAAGGGTAACTGGGCCGGCGACAACAAGATCGAGGTGGTCGGCTTCGACAACAAGGGCAGTCCGCAGGAATCGCTGACGCAATTGAAGGCGGTGATCGACCAGGGTTATCGTTATATTACGCAAGGCAATGGCTCCGGCGTCGGCCTGGCGCTGCTCGACGCGGTCAACAAGCACAATGAACGCAACCCGGGCAAGGAAGTGGTCTACCTGAATTACGCGGCGGTCGATCCGGATATGACCAACAGCAAGTGCAGCTTCTGGCACTTCCGCTTCGATGCCAATTCCGACATGAAGATGGAAGCGCTGACGAGCTACATGGCGCCGGACAAGAATATCAAGGCTGTCTACATTATCGGCCAGAATTATGCCTTCGGCCACGCCGTCAGCCGCGCCGCCAAGGAATACCTGGCGCGCAAGCGGCCCGACATCAAGATCGTCGGCGACGATCTGCACCCGATCGCGCAAGTCAAGGATTTTTCGCCGTATATCGCCAAGATCAAGGCTGCCGGTGCCGACACCGTCATCACCGGCAACTGGGGCGCCGACCTGGCGCTGCTGATCCGCGCGGCCAAGGATGCCGACCTGAAAGCCAATTTCTACACGTATTACGGCGCCACGACCGGCGTGCCGACGGCGATGGGCGCGGCCGGCGCCGACCGCACGCGCATCATCGGCAACTGGATGGCCAACAATGAAACGCTGAGCGGCAAGGAAGTAGTCGAAGCCTTCAAGGCCAAGTACAACGACGATTACTATGCGGCGCAGACGCACATCATCATCACGATGCTGTCGCACGCCGTCAAGGCGGCCAAGTCGGCCGACCCGGTGAAAGTCGCGTTCGCGATGGAGGGCATGAAGGTGCAATCGCTGAACGGCGGCGTGATGATGCAAAAGGCCGACCACCAGTTGCAGCAAAACCTGTACATCGGCACCTGGACCAAGACCAACGGCAAGGATGTCAAGTACGACCAGGAAAACACCGGTTACGGCTGGAAGATGGAAAAGAAGATCGACGCCTATGTTGCCGGCCAGCCGACGTCGTGCCAGATGAAGCGGCCGGGCTGAGAAATACCGCACCAGCCTGCAAGTGCCATTGGCTTGTCGTCCTCGCGCAGGCGGGGACCCATGCTGAGCATGCTATTCGGCATGGCTTCAGATGGTATGGGTTCCCGCCTGCGCGGGAACGACAACGCGGGTGCCTTCGTCCATCTTCACTCTCTCACCGAGAAGCCGCCACATGGAATTTACCTTATTCACTCTCCTGAACGGCATCAGCTACGGCTTGCTGCTGTTCATGCTCTCATCCGGGCTGACGCTGATCTTCAGCATGATGGGCGTGCTTAATTTCGCGCACGCCAGTTTCTACATGCTCGGCGCCTATATCGCCTATACCATCAGCAGCCAGATCGGTTTCTGGCCGGCGCTGGTGCTCGCGCCGGTCGCCGTCGGCCTGCTCGGCGCGCTGGTCGAACGCTACGGACTGCGCCCGCTGCACAAGTTCGGCCATATCCCCGAATTGCTGTTCACGTTCGGCCTGTCGTTCCTGATCGTCGAACTGGTGCAACTGGTCTGGGGCCGCGCCGCCGTGCAATACGCGATTCCGAAGGAACTGGACGGCCCGCTGTTTACACTGTTTTCGACCAGCTTCCCGATCTACCGCGGCTTCATGATGCTCGTTGCGCTGGCGATGCTGGCCGGTATCTGGCTGGTACTGACGCGTACCCGCGTCGGCCTCGTGATCCAGGCCGCGCTGACGCACCCGGAAGCGGCCGAAGCGCTGGGCCATAATGTGCCGCGCCTGTTCATGTGGGTGTTCGGCGGCGGCAGCGCGCTGGCCGGATTGGCCGGCGTGATCGGCGGCAATGCCTTCGTCACCGAGCCGGCGATGGCCGGCACCGTCGGCAGCATCATCTTCGTTGTTGTCGTGGTCGGCGGCATGGGCTCGCTGGCCGGCGCCTTCGTCGCTTCGCTGTTGATCGGCATCATGCAGACCACGGCCGTCGCGCTCGACTATTCGCTGGCCAGCCTGCTGGCGAAACTGGGCACGACGGTCGCGTCGACGACACCAGGTTATGCCTTGCTGAACGTCACCATCGCGCAGAGTTCGGCGATCCTGCCGTATTTGCTGCTGGTGCTGATCCTGATTTTCCGTCCGAAAGGCTTGATGGGAACCCGCGAATGAACCACCAACTCAGGATGACTTCGATGCCAATCAGAATGCAAGCAATGAACCCGGGCCGATGGCTGCTGTGGGGCGCGTTCGCGCTCTTGCTGGTGGCCGCACCGCTGCTGTTCAACAAGGGCAGCGTGCTGACGCTGTTGTCGCAGATGGGCACGGTGATGATCTTCGGTCTGTCGTACAACATGCTGCTGGGACAGGGTGGCATGCTGTCCTTCGGCCACGCCGTGTATTCCGGCCTGGGCGCCTTTTTCGCGATCCATGCGATGAACCAGGTCGCCGCCGGTGGCATGTCCATTCCGACCAGCCTGATCCCCCTGGTCGGCGGCATCGCCGGCATGGGCTTCGGCGTGCTGTTCGGCTATGTCACCACGCGCAAGGCCGGCACGACGTTCGCGATGATCACGCTGGGCCTGGTCGAACTGGTGTTCGCCAGCTCCCTGATGTTCCCCGGATTTTTTGGCGGAGAGGGCGGCGTCACGACCAACCGCGTGCTCGGCCAGCCGGTGTTCGGCATCACCTATGGACCGCAGATCCAGGTGTATTACCTGATCGCGGCCTGGCTGTTCGTCTGCACCGCCGCCATGTATGCGTTCACGCAGACGCCGCTCGGGCGCATCATCAACGCCGTGCGCGACAACCCGGAACGGGTCGAGTTCATCGGCTACGACACGCAATGGGTGCGCTACCTGGTCGTGATCCTGTCGGCCTTCTTTGCCGGCGTGTCTGGCGGCCTGTCGGCGATCAACTTCGAGATCGTCAGCGCGGAAAACGTCAGCGCGATCCGCTCCGGCAGCATTTTATTGTTCACCTTCATCGGCGGCATCGGCTTTTTCTTCGGTCCGCTGCTCGGCGCCATCGTCGGCATCCTGTTCTCGGTGCTGCTGTCCGATTACACGCAAGCCTGGCAACTGTATCTCGGCCTGTTCTTCGTGCTGCTGGTGCGCTACGCGCCGGGCGGCCTGGGCAGCCTGCTGATGATGCTGGTGCGTACCGCGAAATTCGGCCACTTCGGCCGCGTCGCCGCGCCGCTGGCCTTGTTGGCGCTGGCCGTGTTGCCGGGCTTGCTGGGCTTTATTGGCGGCATCGAAATGCTGTACCACCTGACGCTGGAATCGGCCAACGGCAGCGTCAAGCACCTGTTCGGCTTCGATGTCGACACGCGCGCGGCCTTGTCCTGGGTCGTGGTGTTCGGTCTGATGGTGTTCAGCGTGCTGGCCTGGCGCAAGACCGCGCCCGGCTTTGCCGCCACGTGGAATGAAGTAAATGCCGATATCCTGGCCCAAACGAAGGGAGCGCGTTGATGAATGCACTGGAATTGAAGGATGTCCGCAAAAGCTTCGGCAAGTCGGAAATCATCCGCGGCGCCAATCTCGCCATTGCGCAGGGAGAGCGTTGCGCCGTGATCGGCCCCAACGGCGCCGGTAAGTCGACGCTGTTCAACCTGATCTCGGGCCGTTTCCCGATTTCGTCCGGCGCCGTCAAATTGAACGGGCAAGTCATCAGCGGCATGAAGCCGTACGAGATCAACCGGCGCGGCCTGGCGCGCAGTTTTCAGATCAGTAACCTGTTCGTCAACCTGTCGGTCTATGAAAACCTGCGCTGCGCCGTATTATGGTCGCTTGGCTATAAGTATTCCTTCTGGCACCGCCTCAGCGGGCTGCGCGACGCCCATGCGCGGGCCGAGCAGGTGATGGAGGAAATCGGCTTGCAGCGCCAGCGCCACGTGCCGGCCGGCGTGCTGACCTATGCCGAACAGCGCGCGCTGGAAATCGGCATCACGGTGGCCGGCGGCGGAAATGTCATCCTGCTCGATGAACCGACGGCCGGCATGAGCCGCTCCGAATCGGACGCGGCGGTCGAACTGATCCGCAAGGTGACGGTCGGCAAGACCTTGTTGATGGTCGAGCACGACATGGGCGTCGTGTTCGGCCTGGCCGACAAGATCGCCGTGCTGGTCTATGGCGAAGTGATCGCCTGCGACACGCCGGAACGGATACGCGGCAATGCCGCGGTGCAAGCCGCCTATCTCGGCGGCGGACAGGAGGCCGCATAATGTTAGCCATCGAAAATCTGCACGCGTATTACGGCAAGAGCCACGTGCTGCACGGCATCGACCTGCATATCAAGCAGGGAGAGATCGTCAGCCTGCTGGGGCGCAACGGCGTCGGCCGCTCGACGCTGGTCAAGGCGGCGATGGGGCAGGTCAGCGCGACGGGCACCGTGCGTTTTAAAAACGAAAACATCCTCGGCCTGAAGGCCTACCAGATCGCCCACAAGGGGCTCGGTTATGTGCCGGAAAACCGCGATATCTTTCCGACCCTGACGGTCGAGCAGAACCTGATCCTCGGCCAAAAGAAGCAGGGTGTCACGGGGCGCTGGACCCTGGGCGACATGTACCGCATGTTCCCCCGCCTGCAGGAACGGCGCGCGGTGGCGGCCGGCGTGCTGTCCGGCGGAGAGCAGCAGATGCTGACGCTGTGCCGCACCTTGATGGGCGACCCGGACCTGATCATGATCGACGAGCCGACCGAGGGCCTGGCGCCGAAGATCGTCACGCTGGTCGGCGAATACCTGATGGCGCTGAAAGAGAAGGGGATTTCGATCCTGCTGGTCGAGCAAAAGCTGGCGATCGCGATGGACATTTCGCAGCGCGTCTACGTGATGGGGCACGGCGCCATGGTGTTCGAGGGGACGCCTGCGCAACTGCGCGACAATGCCGCAGTGCGCAAGGAGTGGCTCGAAGTCTAGCCGCCGTAAACGCTAGAGCGCCTGCTGCGTCGTCTGTGCCAGGCGGCGCAGCAAGTGTTCGGCGTCGAAGATGCACAGCGTATGGCTGGCGCCATCCTTGTGCGGGACGTCGATCACTTCCGACATCTCTCCCTGCAGTTGCGCCTCGCACTGGCTGTTGCGCATCAGCTTGGGCGTCGCGTAGCGCTGCCGGTCGTCGACGGTGACGATGTCTTCCATCGCGTCGACCAGCAAGCCGTAGCGTTCTTCGCCGTGTTCGATGACGAGCACCTTGCGTTGGTCCGGCTGCGGGGCCTGCGCCATGCCGTATAACTGGCGCAGGTCGATGATGCTGATCATTTGCTGGCGCAGGTTCAATACGCCGCACAGGAACGAGGGCAGGCCGGGTGGGCGCGTGACGGCGCCGCTGTAATCGATGATTTCGCGCACCCGGCGGATTTCCAGCGCATAGGTTTCCTGCACGCGGAACGTCAAATATACCTGGCGCTGTGCCTTGCGCTGGGCGTGGCCGGCGGCCTGGTCCTGGCCGGGGAACAGGCGGGCATGGCCGGCGCGCAATTCCACCAGTTCCGTGCTCGACAACACTTGCTGGTGGTCGAGCAAGATCACATTACTCAGCCCGGCCTGCGCAATGCAACCGACGAACATGCCGGTGCGCGCCTTGCCCAGCAGTGGAATCGGTAAAACTTCCTCGTCGCTGAAGTGGACGATGCTGTCGACCGAATCGACCAGGAAACCGACACTGGCGTCGCCGAGGCGGGCGATGACGATGCGCTGTTCGCCGTCCCGCGCCGCCGGTGGCGCCGCCGTGTCGAGCAGCACGGCGAAGTCGACCACGGCCACCTGGCTGCCCCGGAAATT
The DNA here is from genome assembly GCA_040389645.1 of Pseudomonadota bacterium. Taxonomy (GTDB): domain Bacteria; phylum Pseudomonadota; class Gammaproteobacteria; order Burkholderiales; family Burkholderiaceae_D; genus Rugamonas. Next base: position 48,901 of record JAZJZT010000056.1, read on the forward strand.
GATGCGTCCCAGGCACAGCTTGCTGTTCAAGACCGACGCTTGCAGTTCCGGTACGCGGATGATTTCCTGGATCGCCGCCATGTCCAGCGCAAAGCTGGCGCCGGCGGCGTGGAAGCTGACGCATTTGCGGCGTTTCGCTTGCGCCGCGCGCTGGCCGTGCTGGGCCTGGGCGGCGATACGCAAGGCCATCACGTGCGGCACGTTTTCCACGCTGATCAGGCTGCCCGGCTCCAGGATTTGCAGCAGGCGCGCGCCGTCGTCGAGCAGGATCGTGCCGGCGATCACGCCCTGCGCATCGCCCTGGCCGTAGGCGAGGCGGCTGCGCTGTTCGGGCCGCACGCGCAAGATCTCTCCGGTCGCGTCGAACAGAATGCCGACCTGCACTTGCTGGTGATCGACGATGGCGATCTTGTGGGCCGGCGTGGCGGGACCTGCGCTCGGATCGAACAGGCGCGCCAGGTTGACCACCGGGATTACGCAGCCGCGCAATGTAAACATGCCGGCCAGGTAGGCCGGGCACAGCGGCAGCACGCTCAGTTTATCGGGCATGTTGACCACTTCGCGGATGCATTGCGCCGGCAGCGCGAACTCGTCCGCGCCGAGCAGGAAGGAGCCGAACAGTTCGCTGGTGGCGGCCGGCGGCAGGGCGGTGACGGTGGCGCGCGGCGCCTCAATGATATCCATGGACGGCTTCCAGGTCGGGGTGGGTGATGATGTTGACCGTGCAACGGTAGCTGGCGCAATCGACCCGCATGGTGCGGCCGCGATAGCCGCCCAACTCGCAGGTGGACACCTGCAAGCCGCAATGCAGCAGGTATTTGCGGGCGGCGGCGATATTCTGGCGGCCGACTTGCAGCGCGCTCGACGACGGGCCGAACATGCTGGCGCCGCCGGCCAGCACGACTTCGATGTCCGGGTAGTCGGCCGCGCGTGCGCCCATCAGCGCCAGCAGCGACGGCACGGCCTGGCTGACGTAGCGCGCGTCCGGGCCGCAGGTCGGGCGGCCGCCCTCGGGTAGCAGGCAATGCGCGAGGCCGCAACGTCCGCCCTTGCGCCACAGGAAGGCGATGCCGATGCACGAGCCCAGCACGGCGCGCAACTGCTCGTCGCCGGAGCCGACCAGCAGCTTGCCGATCCCGACCTGGCGCGGCGCCGGTTCTTGTCCGTACGAGGGGGCGGCGGCCGGCGTCATGAGCGCTCCCGGTCTGAACGGTAGCCCATCGGCTGTTCCAGCTTCCAGCCGGTGTGCCGGTTGCCGATCGATTCCGATTCTCCCAGCAGCAGGCGGCCGCCGGGGCGCAGGCAAGCGTGCAACTGGTCGAGCGCGGCCTGCTGCTGCGGCGCTTCGAAATAAAACAGTACATTGCGCAGCAACAGCAGGTCGAATTGCGCGGCCGGGCGCAGCGCTTGCAGCAGGTTGTGGCGGGCGAAGCGCACATGCCGTTTTAAATTGTCGCGCACGCGGATGCCGCCGGGCACGGGTTCGCAATATGCCTGGCACAGCGCCGGGTGTTCCCGCTGCAGGCGCGCCGCGCTGCGGCCGCGATAGACGCCGGCCGCGGCCAGTTCCAGCATTTGCTGCGAAATGTCGGTGCCCAGCACCTGGTAGCGGAACGCACCGTGCAGCCGGCCGAATTGCTCGCACAGCATGGCGACCGAATACAGTTCCTCTCCGCTGGCCGCGGCCGCCGACCAGATTTGCAGGCACTGGCCAGGGTGGCTGTCGAACCAGCGCGGCAGGAATTGTTCGCTGAGGTAGGTCCACAGCGCCGGCGTGCGGAAAAACAAGGTGTCGTTGGTGGTCACCAGGTCGATGAAGTGCGTCACCTCGGCCGTGTCCGACTGCAGCCGCTCCAGGTACTGCTGATAGCCGGGCAAGGCCAGCGCCTGCAGCCGCGGCCGCAGGCGCCGCTCCAGCAGCACGCTTTTATGCTCGGCCATCGCGATCCCCGTATGCTGGCGCACCAGCGCGATCAGCGCGGCCGCGACAGCGGCGCTGGGTTCGGCGGCGGTGTCGGGCGGCGCCATCAGACGACGAAACCGGCCACGGTCTTGTTCAAGTCGCTGGCGCGCTGGTTCAGCCCCTCGGTCGACATGGCGATGCTGTCGCAACTGTTGGCCGATTTTTCCGTCTCTTCGGCGATGTACTGGATCGCGTTGCTCACTTCCTTGGCCGTCAATAATTGCTCGTTGGCCGCGCTGGAAATGTCGGAAATCGCCTGGCTGGTCTTGCCGACGCCGGCCACGATCTTGTCGAAGGCATCGCTGGCCTGGCGCGAAATGTCGCTGCCGGCGCTGACGCGCTTGACCGATTCGTTAATTAACTTGGAAATTTCCTTGGTCGCCTGCGACGAGCGTTCGGCCAGCTTGCGCACTTCGTCGGCCACCACCGAAAAGCCCAGGCCGTGCTCGCCGGCGCGCGCCGCCTCGATCGCGGCGTTGAACGCCAGCATATTGGTCTGGCTGGCGATTTCGCTGATGACCTTGACGATTTCGCCGATGTCTTCCGACGAGCGGTTGATCAAGTCCATCGCCTCGATCGACTTGGCGACGGCCTTGGCGCCGGCTTCGGCTTCCTGCTGCGTGGCGCGGGCCAGGCCGTTGGCGCTGGCCGTGTTTTCCGCGATCGTGTTGATCGACGCGGTGAGACCGTCGATCGACGCGTTCATTTGCTCGACCGTCGCGCCCAGCGCCTGGGTGCCGGTCGCCACGCCGCTGGAGCGCTCGGCGATCGTCTGCGACGCCTGCGCAAAGCCGGTGGCCGCCGTCACCACTTCGCCGATCACGCCGCGTAGGTCGGCCACCATCTTGCCGATGCCGGTGCCGAGCAAGTCCAGCGGTTCGTCGCCGCTGGCGTCGATCTTGCTGCTCAAGTCGCCCTTGGCGGCGCGCGCCACCGCCTCCAGCAGCACGCCGATCTTGCGCGCGTCGCTGTCGTTTTTGGCCTTGACGCTTTCTTCGCGCAACACCTGCTCGGTGATGTCGATCGCGAACTTGACGATCTTGTACGGCTTGCCGTTCAAATCGAGGATCGGATTATACGTCGCCTGTATCCATATCACTTTGCCATGATTGCCGATCCGTTTATAGCGGCCGCTGTCGAATTCGCCACGATTGAGTTTTTGCCAGAATTTCTTGTATTCCGAACTGGCCGCATATTCAGTTTCGCAAAACATCCGGTGATGTTCGCCGCGGATGTCGTCCAGTTCATAACCCATTACTGAAAGGAAATTATCATTGGCATTCAAGACATGGCCGTTGATATCGAATTCAATCACCGCCTGCGCTTTGTCTATGGCATCGATCTTGCCTTCATATTCGGCGTTACGCACTTTGGCCGGCGTAATGTCGGTGGCGAATTTGACCACTTTAAAGGGGGCGCCATCGGCATCGAATATCGGATTGTAGGATGCGTTGAGCCAGATTTCGCGGCCGTCGCGGGTCAGGCGCTTGTATTCGCCGCTATCGTACTGGCCGGCGCCGAGCTTGCGCCAGAACTCGGCGTAGGCTGGCGTGGCGGCGTAGTCGCGGTCGCAGAACAGGCGGTGGTGCTGGCCCTGGATCTCGGCCAGCGTATACCCGACCGCCTTCAGGAAGTTGTCGTTGGCGGTGATGATGGTGCCGTCCAGGTTGAACTCGATCACCGCCTGTGCCTTGCCGATCGCCTTGATCTTGCCTTCGTCTTCGGCATTGCGCAGCTTGCTGGCCGTAATGTCGGTGGCAAACTTGATGACCTTGAACGGCTTGCCGTCGGCGTCGAGCACCGGATTGTAGGAAGCGCTGATCCAGACTTCGCGGCCGTTCTTGCCCAGTCTCTTGTAATCTCCCTGCTCGAACTGGCCGCGCCCGAGCTTTTGCCAGAATTCCTGGTAGGCGGCGCTCTTCACATATTCCGGCTCACAAAACATCGAATGATGCTTGCCTTGCACTTCTTCCAGCGTGTAACCAATAGTCTTCAGGAAATTTTCATTGGCATGGATAATCGTGCCGTCCAGTTCGAACTCGATTAAAGCCTGGACCCGGTTCAGGGCCGTATTGATGGCTTGCAAATCCAAATCCTGGTTCAGGTGGTTGGCGCGATCCATGTTGTTTCCTTTCGATTACTTTTGCAAGGGAGGTCCCCGCCAATTGGTGATAATTGGAGAGATTCTTTAGTGATAATAAATGGAGTGTTTGGCAATGGTGAATGATCAATTGCATGGAATTGAAAATGGACGCCGGTCCGGGCTTCAGCGATTATTATTCTATTCGGAAATAAACGCAAGAAATGGCGAGATGCGGAACGGCCGCTTTGGATATTTACCACGGAGTTAATATGCAAGTGACAAAGGCGCCGCCGCGCCGGCGCCGGCGCGGCACGCGCGGGACCCTCGGGCGGCGTGCCTGGTGTACCATGTCCGGCGGCTGCGCAGCGCTGTCGCGCGGCCCCGCAAAAAAATAATACGACCGTTCTATTATCGGGTATAGTAGGGGTTCACGCAGCCCCCCGAATTCTGTTTACACACAATAAGGAAGAGACATGAGCGCCGATTACCAAGTGCACGGATCCGTAGCCGTCATCACCCTGAACAACCCGCCGGTCAATGGACTGGGCCACGCAACGCGCAGCGCCGCCGTCAAGGGCGTGCAACAGGCGCTGGCCGACGACGCCGTCAAGGCCATCGTCATCACCGGCGCCGGCAATGCCTTCTCGGGCGGCGCCGACATCAAGGAATTCAATTCGCCGAAAGCGCTGGCCGAACCGAACCTGCATTCGCTGATCCGCACCGTCGAGGAATCGACCAAGCCGGTGGTGGCCGCGATCCACACCGTCTGCATGGGCGGCGGTCTCGAGCTGGCGCTCGGCTGCCACTACCGCGTGGCGATGCCGGGCGCGCAGATCGCCTTGCCGGAAGTCAAACTCGGCCTGCTGCCGGGCGCCGGCGGCACGCAGCGCCTGCCGCGCGTGCTGGGCCTGGAAATGGCCTTGAACATGATCGTCTCCGGCACCCCGGTGGCGTCCGAAAAGCTGGCCGGCACCAAATTGTTCGACCAGGTGCTGGCGGCCGACGCCAATCTGCTGGAAGCGGCCATCGCCTTCGCCAACCAGGTCGCCGATGCGCGTCCATTGCCGAAGGTGCGCGACATCAAGATCGATTATCCGAACCACGAAGCCTTCCTGCAATTCTCGCGCAATACCGTCAAGGCGATGTCGGGCCCGTTCCCGGCGCCGCTGCAATGCGTCGAATGCGTCGCCGCCGCCGTCACGATGAAATTCGAGGATGGCTTGAAATTCGAACGCGAACGGTTTATCGCGCTGATCCAGACCACCGAATCGAAATCGCTGCGCCACGCCTTCTTCGGCGAGCGCGTCGCCAGCAAGGTGCCGGACGTGCCGTCCGACACGCCGACGCGCGCCATCAAGAAGGCGGCCGTGATCGGCGCCGGCACCATGGGCGGGGGCATCGCGATGAACTTCGCCAATGCCGGCATCCCGGTGACGATCCTGGAAATGAAGCCGGAAGCGCTCGAAAAAGGGTTGGCGACGATCCGCAAGAATTATGAAAACACGCTGAAAAAGGGAAAACTGACCCAGGAGAAATTCGACCAGCGCGTCGGCCTGATCAAGGGCAGCCTGAGTTACGAGGAAATCGGCGACGCTGACATCGTCGTCGAAGCCGTGTTCGAAGACATGGGCGTCAAGGAAACCGTGTTCCGCAAGCTCGACGAAGTGATGAAACCGGGCGCGATCCTGGCGTCGAACACGTCGACGCTGGACGTCGACAAGATCGCCGCGTTCACCAAGCGCCCGGAAGACGTCATCGGCACCCACTTCTTCAGCCCGGCCAACGTGATGAAATTGCTGGAAATCGTGCGCGGCGCGAAAACCGGCAAGGATGTATTGGCGACGACCTTGGCGCTGTCGAAAAAATTGAAAAAGACCGGCGTCGTGTCGGGCGTCTGCGACGGCTTCATCGGCAACCGCATGATCGAGCAGTACAGCCGGCAAGCCGGTTTCCTGCTGGAAGAAGGGTGTCTGCCGGAACAGGTCGATAAGGCCGTCGAAAAATTCGGTTTCGCGATGGGACCGTTCCGCATGGGCGATTTGGCCGGCAACGATATTGGCTGGTATATCCGCAAGCGCCGCGCGATCGAATCGCCGGACATCATTTACTCGAAGACCGCCGACCTGCTGTGCGAAATGGGCCGCTTCGGCCAGAAGACCGGCGCCGGCTGGTATGACTACAAGGCGGGCGACCGCAAGGCGTATCCGAATCCGGAAGTCAATGCGATGATCGTCCAGCACTCGGCCGACCTGGGCATCGAGCGGCGCAAGATCAGCGACCAGGAAATCATCGAGCGCCTCGTCTACTCTCTGGTCAACGAGGGCGCGCAGATCCTGGAAGAGGGTATCGCGCTGCGCGCTTCCGATATCGACATGGTGTATTTGACCGGCTACGGTTTCCCGCTGTTCCGCGGTGGCCCGATGTTCTACGCCGACACCGTCGGCCTGCCGAACGTGCTGGGCACGATCGAGCGCCTGGCGCGCGGTCGTCACGGCGACGCGTGGAAACCGGCGCCGCTGCTGGTCAAGCTGGCGGCCGAGGGCAAGGGTTTTAACGGCTAATGTAACTAATACGGCAGACAGTTCACTGCCGACGCAGGGAAATCAAGGTGGCGGCGCGCAATCGCGCGCCGCCTTTTTTATTGTCGAGATAGAATTTTTATAACGTTTCCACAACCTTGGATGAAACGGGGTGCCGGATCGGAATGTCCTGCAGTTTTTAACTGTTCAATATTTAAGGGCAATTTCCATGAAGCGATATATGATTTGCGCAGTCACCGCCATGCTGACCGCGTTCGGCGGCGCCCAGGCCGCCGTCATCTCCGGCCTGGTCAATACCGGCATCAGCGCTTCCGGCACCGAAGACGATAATTATTCGCTGACCGTCGAACAGGGCGAGACCCGCCTCGACAACGCCTACGGTTATGTCTCGCGCCAGACGATCTGGCCATCGAGCCCGTGGCTGGCCAATTCGACCGTCTCGAAATGGATCACGCCTGAAGTCGACACCTGGCAAAGTTTCGATGCCAACCGGATCGGCGTCTACAAGTACCAGCTGCAGTTCGACCTGAGCCGCTACGACGCGTCCAGCGCCATCTTTACAGGGCGCTACGCGGCCGACAACGATGCCACCGTCTACCTGAACGGGCAACAGATCGCCGGCGGCAGCAATTTCAGCAGATGGACCGGTTTCAGCGCCGACGACGGTTTTCTCGACGGTCTCAATACGCTGGAATTCGTCGTCACCAATTTCCAGCAAAGGGATGGCAACCCGACCGGCCTGCGCGTGGAATTCGTCAGTTCCGACGCGACATTGCGCCCGCAGACGCTGGGCCGCTTCAGCCGCGCGGCGCTGGTGCAGGAATTGCCCGAACCGGGTACCTATAGCGTCTTCATCGCCGGCTTGATGATGATGGGCTGGATGCGCCGCCGCAAGTCCGGCCGGGCTATCTAATACGGTGATATGCCGCGCAGGCTGGCGGCGCCGTTCCGGCGCGGGCACACCCGCCGGTCCCGATCAGGTTTCCGGGCCAAAATGAAACCAGGCACGCGCAATGCGTCCCTGTTTGACTTCATAGCTTGCCACCAATTCCACGCTGCCCGGTCCGCCAGTGCCATCGCTGTCGATCCGTTCATGGTCGATCACCAGGTCGCCGCAGACGATGCGGTTCAGCAAGGTCGCGTGCGGCCTGGCAGAGCTGAAGCGGGCCGTAAAACGTTCCCTCAACTGTGCGCTGCCGCTGGCCAGCAGCGTGTCCGGGTGCCGGTAGTGCCGGACGTCGTCGGCGTAGATGGCGACCAGCGCCTCCACATCGTGGGCATTGTAGGCGTCCAGTTGTGCCTGGACGATGGCTGCGGGGCTGGTTCTATCTGTCATGGCGGTAATTTCTAGCAATTTTTTTGTATAGTACAGCCTGCTTCGTTCAAGCTGCACGTTTCCTTCGGTATGATGGTGGCCATAAGGAGCTCTCTTGAACCCTGGCCGATTCCGATCCCTGCTTGCCGTGCTGTGCCTGACTTGCCACGTCGCGGCGGCCGAGGAACTGGTGGTCGCCGGCGGCCACTTCGAGCGCATCTTCGAGCGCACGCCCGATGGCGAATTCACCGGCCTGGGGCCGGAAGTGGTGCGCCTGGTGGCACGCCAGCTCGGCCATACCGTGCGCTTCGAACTGTATCCGTGGGCGCGCGCGCAAGTCGTCGTCGCGCAGGGCAAGGCCGACATCCTGGTCGGCCCCTACCAGACGCCCGAGCGGCAGCAGCGCATGGCGTTTTCGCGCCGCCCCTTTTTCCAGGACCAGATCCTGTTTTATGCGCGCGGCCAATCCGCCATCGCGTGGCAGGGAGACTATGCGGCGCTGGCCGGGGAGCGCATCGTAGTCATCAATGGCTGGACTTATGGCGAGCGTTTCGAGCAGGCCAGGTCGTCGTTGCAGATCAGCGTAGCCAACAGCGTGGAAAACGGCTTACGGATGGTCGCCGCGCGCCATGTCGCGCTGCTCGCCAGCAACCGGCGCGATACGGAACCGGTGCTGGCGCGGCTCGGCTTGGGCGGCCAACTGGCGCCGTTGCCGTACGCGATCGAAGTCAAGGAGGGGTATTTCGCATTTCCCCGCCTGGCCACGCACGACGGCTTGCGCCAGCAGTTCGACGCCGCCTTCGCGGCGCTGGCCGCCAGCGGTGAACTGAAACGGCTGTGCCAGCGCTTCGACGTGTCGCCGCCTTAATCAGCGCTAGCGCGGCGCACCGGCGTCAGCACGCTGGGCAGCGCCTTCGGCAGCGTTTCCGGATAGTCTCGGCTGAAATGCAGGCCGCGGCTTTCGCGCCGTTGCAATGCACTGTTGACGATCAGCGCGGCGACGTCGACCAGGTTGCGCAATTCCAGTAAATCGTGCGTGATGCGGAAATGGCGGTAATACTCGTCGATTTCCTCTTTTAACAGCGCGATGCGGTGTTGGGCCCGTTCCAGGCGCTTGGTGGTGCGCACGATGCCGACGTAATTCCACATGAAGCGGCGCAATTCATCCCAGTTGTGGGCGATCACCACTTCCTCGTCGGCATCGGTGACCCGGCTTTCATCCCAGTCCGGCAGGTAAGGCACGTTTTGCCGTTCCTTGCTTTCGATATCTTGCGCGCAGGCGCGCCCGATGACGACGCATTCCAGCAGCGAATTGCTGGCCAGGCGGTTGGCGCCGTGCAGGCCGGTGCACGCCGTCTCTCCGACCGCGTACAGGCCGGGCAGGTCGGTGCGCCCGGACAGGTCGGTCACCACGCCGCCGCACGTGTAGTGCGCGGCCGGCACGATCGGGATCGGCTCCTTGGTGATGTCGATGCCCAGTTCCAGGCAGCGCGCGTAAATCGTCGGGAAGTGCTCGATCAGCCAGGCGGCGGGCTTGTGGCTGATGTCCAGGTGGACGTAATCGAGGCCGCGTTTCTTGATTTCGAAGTCGATCGCGCGCGCGACGACGTCGCGTGGCGCCAGTTCGGCGCGCTCGTCGTGCGCCAGCATGAAGCGGCTGCCTGCGGCCGGGCCGGCTTCGGGCGGCAATTTCAGCAAGCCGCCTTCGCCGCGGATCGCTTCCGTGATCAGGAACGATTTCGCGTACGGGTGGTACAGGCAGGTCGGGTGGAACTGGATGAATTCCATGTTCGACACGCGGCAGCCGGCGCGCCAGGCCATCGCGATGCCGTCGCCGCTGGCGGTGTCGGGATTGGTCGTGTACAGGTAGACCTTGCCGGCCCCGCCGGTGGCCATCACCGTGTGTTCGGCCGAGAACGTCAGCACTTGCCCGGTCTGTTCATCCTGCACGTACAGGCCGTGGCATTTCGGTTGCGCGCTGTGGTGCGCCGGCCGCGAGCCGAGCTTGTCGGACGTGATCAAGTCGATCGCGCAATGGTTTTCGAACAGGCTGATGTTGGGATGCGCGCGCACCTTCTGTTCCAGCGTCACTTGCACCGCGTGACCGGTGGCGTCGGCCGCGTGGATGATGCGCCGCTGGCTGTGACCGCCTTCGCGGGTCAGGTGAAACCCCAGTTCGGCGCTGGCGTCGCGCGTAAACGGGACGCCCTGGGCGATCAGCCATTCGATCGCGGCGCGGCCGTTTTCGACGATGAAGCGGGTCGCGCCCTCGTCGCACAGGCCGCCGCCGGCGATCAGCGTGTCGTCGATGTGCTGCTTGTGGCTGTCGCCGGAATCGAGCACGGCGGCGATGCCGCCCTGCGCCCAGTTGCTGGCGCCGTCCAGCAGCGCCCGTTTGGAAATGATGGCGACCTTGCGCGTCTCCGCCAGATGCAGGGCCACCGACAAGCCGGCCAGTCCGCTGCCGACAATAGCAACATCAAATTTCATGGTTTAAGTCGTATTTTTGACAAGAAGGAATAAGACTATAAGCCATTTGTCTCCGGCACGTCATGCGCCACGTAATTCTTGCGCGCTTGATGCAGCGCCGGGACCGGTTTGCGGCGGCGCAATACAGCACCCGGGAGCGCTCGGCATCATGGTTGAACCACCGTCGGGACGGTGGCGGCAGCGCCCGCTCCCCAGGGCGCGGGAGTGATGGCCGTGATCCGTATCTTCAATCATTATGTCTCGAGAGTCGCGCTGGCGCTGTTGTTGATGGAAGTGCTGCTGCTGGCGGCGGCCGCCCTGGGCGCGCTGTCCTGGCTGGCCGATGCGCGCCAGCCAGGGCACGCCAACCTGTATCCGCCGGCGCTGGCGTTCGCGCTCAGTGTCGTGCTCGGCATGGGTGCGCTGGGCATGTACCGCCAGGATGTGCGCCAGCCGCCGCGCGGCGCGCTGCGCATGGCGCTGATGCGCATCGCGCCGGCGCTGGCGCTGGCTTTTATTTTGCTCAATCCATTGGCATTGATGTTGCCGGCGCTGCAACTGGGCCACGCCGGCCAGTTGGCGTTCGTGCTGGGCGGCGCCGGCGTGCTGCTGACGCGCCTGCTGTTATTGTCGTCTGTGCGCGCCGATTTGCTGGCCGAACGGGTGATCCTGGTCGGCCAGGGCGGCGTGGCGCGCGAATGCCTGGAACTGGCGGCCAGCCGGCATGGCGCGCGCCGTTTCCAGGTGGTCGGCTGCGTGCCGGTGCCTGGCGAACCCTTGCTGGTGCCGGCCGCCTGCCTGTTGCCGGAACATGATTCGCTGCTGGCGCTGGCGCGCGCCCATGGCGCCGCCGAAATCATCGTTTCTCTGGCCGAGCGCCGCGGCGGCGCCTATCCGGCGCGGCAATTGCTGGAATGCGCGCTGGGCGGCTTGCGCGTGACCGATGCCGCCGCGTTTTTCGAACGCGAAGCGTGCCAGATCCGCATCGAATCGCTGCAACCGGCTTACCTGATTTTCGGCGGCGGTTTTGACCAGAGTTTTTTGCGCGCCAGCGTCAAACGCGCCTTCGATTTGCTGGCCAGCGCCGCGATCTGCCTGGCGTCGCTGCCGCTGATGCTGGTCGCGGCCATCGGCATCGTGGCCGAGGATGGCGGACCCGTGTTTTACCGGCAGGAGCGGGTCGGCAAGGATGGCCACATCTTCCGTATCCTGAAATTCCGCAGCATGCGCTGCGACGCCGAACCGGACGGCCAACCGCGCTGGGCCGCCCAGGACGATCCGCGCGTGACGCGCATCGGCCACTGGATGCGCCAGTTGCGCATCGATGAATTGCCGCAGATTTTCAATGTGTTCCGCGGCGACATGAGCTTTGTCGGGCCGCGCCCCGAGCGCGCGTATTTCGTCGAGCAACTGGGCCGGCAACTGGCCTGTTACGATATCCGGCACAGCATCAAACCCGGCATCACCGGCCTGGCGCAAGTGCGCTACCGCTATGGCGCGTCGGTCGACGATGCCGCCTGCAAGTTGCAATACGATTTATATTATGTAAAAAATAACAGTCTTTTCCTGGATTTGCTGATCCTGATCGACACGGTGCAGGTGGTCCTGTTCAGCAAAGGCGGCCGGTGATGGTGGCCGCCGTCAGCCATGGTTTCGGCGCCGCAGCGTTCACCTGCCTGCTGGTGTTGCTGCTGACGCGCTGGCGCGGACGGCGCCATGCCGTGCCGCTGGCGCTGGCCTGCGCATTGACCGCGCTGTGGGCGCTGGCCTGCGCAGAGGCGGCGGCCGCTGGCGGGATGGCGACGCCGCGCTCGGCCGACATGTTCGAGGCGCTGCGCACCGCCGCCTGGCTGGTATTGCTGCTGTGCCTGCTGGGTTACGGTGGCACGCGCCTGGCCGGCTGGCTGTGCGCCATCGGCGCCGCCGTGCTGTTGCAACTGGCCAGCATCGCACTGCGGGCGGGCACCCGTGGCGCGCTGCCGCTGCCGGCTCCGGCGGCATGGGCGGCGCAGGCGCTGATCGCCGGCCGGCTGATATTGGCGATGCTCGGCCTGCTGCTGCTGGAGCAGTTATACCGGGGCACGCCGTCTTACCAACGCTGGAGCGTCAAGTTCGCCTGCCTCGGCATCGGCGGCCTGTTCGCCTACGATTTCTATCTGTACAGCGATGCCTTGCTGTTCCGCCACGTGAATGACGATATCCGGGCCGCGCGCGGGTTGGTCGATGCGCTGACGGTGCCGCTGCTGGCCATCTCGGCCGCGCGCAACCCGGGCTGGGCGCCAGGCCTGGCGCTGTCGCGCCGGGTGACGGTCGGTTCGGCCGCGCTGGCCGGTTGCGCGCTGTACCTGCTGGCGATGGCGGGCAGCGCCTGGTACCTGCGCAGCATCGGCGGTGCGTGGGGGCCGCTGATGCAACTGGCCTGCCTGTTCGGCTCGGTGTTCGTGCTGGGCGGCGTGCTGTTTTCCGGCACCGTGCGCGCCTACGTCAAGGTGTTCATCAATAAGCATTTTTACCAGGCCCGCTTCGACTACCGCGAAGAATGGCTGCGTTTTACGCGCGCCTTGTCGGAACAGGGGCCGGACCTGGGCCAGCGCAGCGTACAGGCGCTCGCGGCGCTGGTGGAAAGCCCGGCCGGCGCGCTGTGGATACGGCGCGAACGCGACCTGTGCGAACTGGCCGCGAGCTGGAACATGGCGCTCCCGCGGGCCCCGGCCGCCTCCGCCGACAGCCTGTGCCAGTTCATGGAACGCCGCCGCTGGGTGCTCGACGTGCCGGATTGCCTGGCGCAGCCGCGCCTTTATGAGGGGCTGGCGTTGCCTGACTGTTTGAATGGGGTGCCGCAACTGTGGCTGCTGGTGCCGCTGCTGCTGCACGGGCGCCTGTTCGGCTTTATCGCGCTGGCCCGGCCGCGCACGCCGCTGGCGCTGGACTGGGAAGTGCGCGACTTGCTGAAAATCGCCGGCAGCCAGGCCGCCGGCTACCTGGCGCATCGCGAATCGACCGATGCGCTGGCCGTGGCGCGCCAGTTCGAATCGCTGAACCGGATGTCTTCCTTCATCGTGCACGACCTGAAAAACCTGGTGGCGCAACTGTCTCTGCTGCAAGACAACGCCGAGCGGCACCGCGGCGATCCCGATTTCCAGCAAGACATGCTCGACACGCTGGCGCACTCGGTGCGCAAGATGACGCTGCTGCTCAAAAAACTGTGCCGCAGCGATCAGCCGGAACGCCATACGCCGTTGCCGCTGGCGCAGGTGCTGCAACAGGCGGTGCAGGCGCGCGCGGCGGCCCGGCCGAAACCGGTGCTGGACATTTGCGACGACCGGCTCGAAGTGGTGGCGGACTGGACACGCCTGGAGCGCGTGCTGGGCCACCTGATCCAGAACGCGATCGAGGCCACGCCGCCGGACGGCCGCGTGACGCTGCGTCTGCGCCGCGCCGGCGCGGCCGCGCTGGTCGAATTGAGCGACACCGGCGCCGGCATGACGGAGGAATTCATCCGGCAGCGCCTGTTCAAGCCGTTTGACAGCACCAAGCCGGCCGGCATGGGGATCGGCGTGTTTGAAAGCCGTGAATATATCCGCGACCTGGGCGGGCAACTGGACGTTGCCAGCGTGCCCGGAGCGGGCAGCACGTTTCGCGTGACGCTGCCGCTGCACGTGGCGGCGGCCGCGCTGGCCTAGGAGGGATGGCGATGCCGAAGAAAAAACTGCTGGTGGTCGAAGACGATCCTGGTTTGCAAAAGCAGTTGCGCTGGGGTTTCGATGATTACGATGTCTTGCTGGCCGACAGCCGCGAGACGGCGCTGGCGCAATTGCGGCGGCACCAGCCGGCCGTGGTGACGATGGACCTGGGCTTGCCGCCCGACCCCGATGGCGCCAGCGAAGGCTTGATCTTGCTGCGCCAGATCCTGACGGCGGCGCCGGACACGATGGTGATCGTCCTGTCCGGCAACCAGGACCGCAACAATGTCTTGAAGGCGATCGCGATGGGCGCCTACGATTTCCAGCAAAAGCCGCTCGACGCCGACTTGCTCGGCCTGGTGATCCAGCGCGCCTTTTTCCTGCACGCGGTGCAGCAAGACCAGCGCCGCATGCTGCAGATCGAATCCGATTCTCCGCTGGCCGGCATCATCAGCCGCGATCCGGTCATGCTGAAATTGTGCCGCAACGTGGAAAAAGTCGCGCCGTCGTCGGCCAGCGTGATGCTGCTGGGAGATTCCGGCAGCGGCAAGGAATTGATCGCGCGCGGCCTGCACCGGCTCAGCGCGCGCCACGACAAGCGCTTCGTGGCGATCAATTGCGCGGCGATCCCGGAACACTTGCTGGAAAGCGAGTTGTTCGGCCATGAAAAGGGCGCCTTCACGGGCGCGGCGCGCCAGGCGCTGGGCAAGATCGAGCTGGCGCACGGCGGCACTTTCTTTCTCGATGAAATCGGCGACATGCCGCTGCCGCTGCAGGCGAAATTGCTGCGCTTCCTGCAGGAACGCGTCATTGAACGGGTCGGCGGGCGCAGCGAAATCGCCGTCGACGTGCGCATCGTCTGCGCCACCCACCAGGATTTGAAGGCGCTGAGCGGGCAGGGGCGTTTCAGGGACGACCTGTATTACCGGCTCAGCGAGATCGTGCTGGCGATTCCGCCGCTGCGCCAGCGGGTCGGCGACTGCGCCTTGCTGGCGCACCATTTCAAAAACCGCTTTTGCGCCAGCGAACGCCGCGCCACGCTGCATTTTCGGCCCGAAGCGCTGGCTGCGATCGAAGCCCATGGTTGGCCGGGCAATGTGCGGGAACTGGAAAACTGCATCAAGCGCGCCGTCATCATGGCCGAAGGCAACCAGATCACGCTGGAAGACCTGGGCCTGCCCGACGCGACATTGCCGGACGAGAGCATCGACCTGCGCCAGGCCCGCAACGCGGCCGAATACCGGGTCATGGTCAAGGCGCTGGGCCGGGTCGACGGCAATATCCTGCGCGCCGCGGAATTGCTGGGGGTGAGCCGCCCCACGCTGTATGACTTGATGAGCCATCACGGCATCAAATAAACGCCGGCATGGCATTTCCCGAGGCTGGATGCGCCGCTGCGAGGTGGCGCACCCGGCCGGCTCAATGCGACGCCAGCGCGGAGCGGCCATGGCGGGCGCCGTGTTCCGCGCCGGCGGCCTGCGTCGGTGTTGCCGACAGCACCAGCGACAGCAGCGTGATGGCGGAAATGAGCAGAACGGCGGTATTGAATTTCATGGTATCCCCCCAGAAATCTTTCACCCAGTCATTGGACATCGGCGCGCGTCTGACCGGTTTGCGCCAGCGCAATGAAATACTGCAGTGTGGAAATCTTGATATCCCGCAAGATCGATCCGGCGGATTTTCTCAATCATTGGCAAGCAAGCTTATTCATATCAAATAAGGAAGCGCCATGGCCCAGCTGATCCACGATTTCATCGATGCCGCGGCGCGCCGCGCCCCACTGGCACAGGCGTTGCGCTACCAGGGCGCCGGCTTGAATTATGCGGCGCTGGCGCAGATGGTGAGCGTCGCCGCCGGCGCCTTGCTGAACCTGGGATTGCAGCGCGGCGAACGGGTGGCGATTTACCTGGAAAAGCGGGAAGAGGCGGTGGTAGCCATGTTCGGCGCGGCCGCGGCCGGCGCCGTGTTCGTGCCGGTCAATCCCCTACTAAAACCGGGCCAGGTCGGCCACATCCTGGCCGACTGCGGCGTGCGCATCCTCGTAACGACGCGCCAGCGGCTCGACCAGTTGCAGCCGGTGCTGGCGTGCTGCCCGGCGCTGTGCTGCGTCGTGTTGCTCGGTTCGACGGCCTTGCTGCCGCTGCTGCCGGGCGTGCGCCTGCTGCCCTGGCATGCGTGGATGAATGGCGTCGCCTGCCGCGCCGCGCACCGCTGCATCGACAGCGACCTGGCCGCGATCCTGTACACGGCCGGCAGCGGCGTCAAGCCGAAAGGCGTACTGCTGTCGCACCGCAACCTGGTGGCCGGCGCGCTCAGCGTCGCCTCCTGCCTGGACAACCGCGCCACCGACCGCATCCTGTGCCTGCTGCCGTTCAGCCTGGGCTATGGCCTGAGCCAGCTGACGACGGCCTTTGCCAGCGGCGCCTGCGCGGTGTTGATGAACCACCTGCTGCTGCGCGATGTCGTCGATATGGTCGAGCGCGAGCATGTCACCGGCCTGGCGGCGGTGCCGTCGCTGTGGCAACCGTTGTCGCAACTATGCTGGCCGGATGCCTGCCTGCGCTACATCACCAGTTCCGGCGGCGCGCTGCCGTGCCAGACGCTGCAGGCGCTGCGCAGCGCGCTGCCGGCCACCCGCATCCACCTGATGTACGGCTTGACCGAAGCGCTGCGTTCGACCTGTTTGCGGCCCGATCAACTCGACAGCAAGCCCGGTTCGATCGGCCGGGCGCTGCCGAACGCCGAAGTGCTGGTGCTGCGCGCCGACGGCAGCGAATGCGCGCCGGGCGAAGCGGGGGAACTGGTGCATTGCGGTGCGCAGGTGGCGCAAGGGTACTGGAATGATGCGGCCGGCACGGCCGAGCGCTTCCGGCCGCTGCCGCCGCGCCAGCCCGGCCGGCCGTTCGGCGAGATCGCGCTGTGGTCCGGCGATACCGTGCGGCGCGACGAGGATGGCGACCTGTATTTTATTGGCCGCAGCGACGACATGATCAAGACTTCGGGTTACCGCGTCAGCCCGCGCGAAGTCGAGGACGCCGCCTGCGCCAGCGGCCTGGTCGCCGAGGCGGTGGCGCTGGGCCTGCCGCATCCCTTGCTGGGGCAGGCGATCGTGCTGCTGGTGGCGGCCGCGCCCGGCGTGGCGCTCGACAGCAAGGCACTGATGACGGCTTGCCGCGCATTGTTGCCAGCCTATATGGCGCCGGCCTGGATCGACGTGCGGCGCGCGGCGCTGCCGCGCAATCCGCACGGAGAGATCGACCGCAAGGCGCTGGCCGCCGAGCTGTCCGGCCTGTTCACCCAGCAAGCCTGTGCCTGAGCGCGGGCCGGGCCGGATGACGACGAAACGGGGGCCGACGATGCGGGTAGGGATTATCTCCGATCCGATGTTGTTCCAGCGCGATGGCCGGGTGCAGGAGCAAGTGCGCTCGCTCGTCGCGGCGCTGCTTGCCATCGGCGATGCTGGCGGCGCCGGCTTGCGCATCGAAGCGGCCGATCCGAACCGGACCCGGCTCGATGCATACGACGTAATTCACGTGTTTTCCGCGCTCAACGGCAATCACGGCGTGCTCGAAGCTGCGCGCGAGATGGACGTGCCGCTGGTCCTGTCTCCGCTATTGCTGCCTGGCTGGAACCGCGCCATTTCCGGCCGGGCGCCGGTCATGCAGCGCCTGGGGGAGCGGAGGAGTGCCTGGAATGCGCAGGCGGCGTATGCGCACACCAAGCGCGCGCTGCAACTGGCGCGGCTCGTCATCGCGCTCGACGAGGCCGAGCGCGCAACCATCATGTCGGCGTTTCTGATCGAGACAAACAGGATCCGCGTGTTCCCGCAAAGGGGTGGCGCCGCGCCGCTGTCTCCGCAGCATGCCGCCGCGCAGGTCATCGCCTGTTACTCCGGCCTGGTCCATGGCGCGCCTGGGGCCGTGCGGCTGCGTCTCTGGCGCAAGCCGGCGGAGCGGAGAGATATCACCGGCAGCAATGTGACGATCTAGCGCCGGCTGCGGGTGGCGGCACGAGCGTTGTGCCGCCGCCTCGCCGCCGCTGCTTGCTAGTCGCCGTAACCGTAGTATTCGGTGCCGGGAAACGCCTTGCTCTTGTTATAGATCAGCGTGACGTGGGGGCAGGCGCCGATCTGGCGCAACGCTTCGCGCACGGCGCTCTGCGTGGTCGTCTCGGCTTCGACCACCATCACGACTTGCCCCATTTGTGCCGCCAGCACGCCCGCTTCGGTCGTCATCAGCAGCGGCGCGGAATCGAAGATGACGATGCGGTCGGCATAACGGCTGGCGATCTCGCTCAGCAGGGCCGTCATGTCGCGGCTGGCCAGCAGTTCGGTGGCATGCCTGTTGCTGCGTCCGGCGGGCAGGATGCTCAGCGTCGGCACATTGGTTTTCAGGATCACGTCGGCCAGTTCGAGCTGCTTGTCGAGCAATAGGTCCATCAAGCCGGCCGCGGCGTCCAGGCCGAGCACTTTCAAGACCGACGGGCGCGCCACGTCCGCGTCGACCAGCAGCACGGTGGTGTCGCGTTCCATCGCAATGCTCATCGCCAGGTTGATCGCGCAATACGTCTTGCCCTCTCCCTGCAGCGCGCTGGTGACGATGATCAGGTTGGCGTGCGCGATCGGGTCGCCGTTCTTGCCGTGCAGCTTGCGCAGCAGCGGGCGCTTGATGATGCGGAAGTCTTCGGCCACCGTGCTGCGGCCGCCGTCGTGGGTGACCATGCCGAGCTGCCGCATGCGCGCCAGGTTGATCTCGACAGGCGCGGCGCGCCTGGGCTGCGCACCGGGTCCGGCTGGCGCCGGCGCGGGGGAATCGGGGGACTGTGGGGCGGTCATATGGGATCTCGGTTCAGTGCAGCAGCGTGGCAGTCATGACGCCGCCGTAAAACAGGAACAGGCAGCTCAGTGCCGCGCCGAAACCGACCTGGCCGCGCCGGCGCCGGCTGTGGTCGGCCGTGGTCCAGTTCATCGAGACGGTGCCGAGCACGGTCAGGCCGGTATGCTCTCGCAGTTCGGCCGGGCTGAGGAAAGTGGGGCGGACCTGGCTGATCAAGAGCGCCACGGCGGCGCCGGCGACGATGGAGGCGCCCAGTACCAGGCTGAACAGCATCGCGCGGTTCGGACCCACCGGCCGCACCGGCACGGTGGGCGGATCGATGATTTTGAAGGTCATCATTTCCGTCGTCGAACTGAGTTCGCCCGACAGCTTGGCCGCTTCGCGCCGGCTGATCAGTTTTTCATAATTTTCCTTGTTGAATTCGTAGTCGCGGTTGAGCTGGGCCAGTTGCGCTTCGACTTCCGGCACCGCGTTGCCCTGCGCCTGCAGGCGCTCGTGGCGCGCGCCCAGTTCCTGGGTCCGGATCTTGATCGCCGCCACCCTGGCGTCGGCCTCGGTCAGCGCGATTTTTAATTGCTGCAGCATCGGGCTGTAATTCTTGCCGGGATCGGCCGACGCGGCCCTGGCCTTGTTTTCTTCGACCTTGCGCTGTTGTAATTGCGCGAGCAGGCGCATGGAGGCGACGATATCGGGATGCAGTTCCGTGTACTGCATGCGCAATGCATCGAGGTTCTTGTTCAGCGCCGCGATGCGGGCATCGATTTCCGGATTCTCGATCGCGGCGGCCTCCGGTTCGCCCATGATGACCGGTTCGTCGCCGGCGACCTGGCTCTTGATCGTGTTGCGCGCCTGTTCCGCCTCCATCAATTCGAGGCGGGCCGCGCTGAGCGCATCGGACGACACCTGTAATTGCGTGTTGTAGTCGCTGCCCTGGCGCGGCAGCAGCCCATTGTTTTGCCGCTTGAATTGCTTGACCGCGTTCTCGACGCCGAGCAGCTTGTCTTCATAAGTCTTGATCTGTTCGTCGATGAATTGCACGGCTTTTTGCGAATCGTCCTGCTTGCCCTTGAAGCTGCCCTCGACAAAGATGGTCAGCAGCGATTGCACGACGTCGCGCACCATCTTCGGATTCCTGTTGTTATAGGTGATCGTATAGATGTCGTTGCTGCCGGTGCCGCCGATCTTGATCTTGCCCATCAGTTCATCAAGTTGCAGTTCGTGTTCGCGCGGCGTGTTGGCGTTCAAGTCCAGGTCGACCATGCGCATCACGCGCTCGACGTTGGGGCGGCTGAGCAGCGTGCGGCTCATGATCGCCACCTGCTGCTCGACGTTCGGCATGCTGGTCATGCCCGACAGCAGCGGTTTCAGGATGCTCTGGGTATCGACAAAGATGCGCGCCGTGGTCTGGTAATCGTCCGGCAGCGCCGCAACGGCGCTCCAGCCGAGTGTCGCGCACAGCCACATGGTGCCGATGGCCAGCCAGCGGTATTTCCAGATGCCGCGCACGCTGGACAACAGTTGCGTGATCAATTCTTCCATGTCGACCGTCTCCTGCCCTGTTTGCCGCGCGCGAATATTGCTCGTTGCAATCGATTATAGGGCGGGTTACTGCACGGTTTTTTGCTAGCCAGGTACTGCTTGAGGCACGTCAAAACGGCTGTGGCACAGGCGCTGCGCGCCGTCGGTGGAACTGGCGGCACGCAGCGCAAGGGCCTAGCTCTGACGCCGGCGGCTCATCAGCATCATGCCCAGCAGGCCGGTCGCCAGCACCGCCAGCGTGCCGGGTTCAGGCACTTCGTTTTGCAAGGCGTTGGCCAGCGTATTGTGCTGGATCGTCAGCTGATAAGTCTGGCCGGCCACCAGCAGCGGCGTGGTGGCGGTGAAGAAGGCCGAACCGGGCGCATAGATCACGTCGGCTGGCGCGCCGTGGGTGGCACTGACGTTGCTGGCCGCATTGAGCTCGGTCGGCGCGTAGGTCAGCACGGAACCGCCGGACGTCAGGTTCAGGATGTTGATGGACCACGACAGGCGTGCGTTGGCGTTCGACGTCGGCGCGGAGCCGGGCGTCACCAGGGCGCGGGTATACGGATCGCCGTCGAAGGCGATCGTCATCGTGTCCGACGTGCCCAGCGTGAAGTTGAACGTGGTCGATGTGCCCACGTCCGAGTTGCCCGATGCCACGGCGTTGACGGCCGTCCCCGCATCGGCGCGGGTCGAGGCGTTGGCGCCGGCCGGGGTGGCGCCGATGATGATGGACGCGCCGGTCAACTTCTCGTCGGCATGGCCGAAGGTGGTCGTCACCGGCGGGATGCCGACGATCGGCACATAGACATCCGGTCCGATCGGGCAGGGGCCGACGCACTGTTGCGCCACATTCGGTGGCGGCAGCACGATGTCTTTCGAATCGGCACCGTTGGCGAACACGCCGTTCAACTGCGCGGTGGCGTGCGCGTCATTGGTACCGGCCAGCGTCGCGAAGTCGGCCGTGCTGAAGGCGATGCCGTTCGAGTGCAGCAGGCGGAAGTTGCTGATGTTCAGGATCGACGACGAAAAGGTCGCTGCGTGGGCCGGGACTGCCGCGGTCAAGCCCAGGCTGGCGGCCATGGCCGTTACCAGGAAACTTTTTTTGATGATGTTCATGATGTACTACTCCTTTCAGGTCAGGTTTACATTGACGGCCATGCCGGATGCCGTTGCAGATGCTTGAGCAGTATCCGTGCCTGTTGCAATTATTCTTTTTGAATCAATGGCTTATCAATGATTTATAAGGAATCGCGGGGCGCCTTGCCGGCGACTGCAAAGAAAAGCGACAGCGCCGCTGCGCGCCGGATTTTTTTTCCGGCTGTGTGGAACTTTTGTCGTTTTGCTCAAGTCTGAAAAAAATGGGTTCAGTTCGCCGTTGCGACTGCCGACCAACTTTCGAGGAACTAACGTGCACCAAGACGATTCCATCATTTCTTTCGATGTCGACGCCGGGCTGAGCGACCTGGTGGTCGGTGAGGGCCATCCCGATCCGGCGCTGGATCATCCGATCGACCAGCAAATCTTTCATATCCGAATGGCCAATTCGCAAGGCCGGCGCGAAGCGGCCACGCTGCTGCTGAAAAAAATGTACGGCTGGCGCGGCTATGACGTCGACCCGGCGGCCAGCCACGCGATGAACCGCATCACGCTGTGCGCGGAAACGGGCGGCGAAACCGTGGGCACGATGTCGCTGTGCCTGGACGACTCGCAGCTCGGCCTGCCTGCCGACGAGAATTTCCGCGACAAGCTCGACCCTTTGCGGGCGCAGGGCAGGCGCCTGTGCGAACCGTCGCGGCTGGCGATCGACAAGGGGGTGTCGAAGCGGGTATTTGCCGCGCTGATCCATATTTCCTACATATATGCGCACAATATCCATGGCTATACCGATTACATCATCGAAGTCAATCCGCGCCACGTCGCGTTTTACAAGCGCATGCTCGGTTTCCAGGATTTCGGCGGCGAACGTACCTGCACCCGCGTCGGCGCGCCGGCCGTGCTGTTGCGCCTGGAACTGGAATACATGGGTGAACAGATCCGCAAATTCGGCGGGCAGATGGAGGCGCAGAGCACGGAACGCTCGTTCTATCCTTATTTTTTTCCCACTGGGGATGAACCTGGCATCACGACGCGCCTGATGCAGGGGCGCGACTAGATGGCCGCCACGCCAGCCGGCCTGGACGCGGCGCTGGCCGGCTGGCGCGCCGTGCTGGGCCCGGCCAGCGTGCTCGACGATGCCGCCACGCTGGCCGCCTATGCCTGCAGCACCGCGTCGTGGAGCACGCGGCCGCTGGCGGTATTGCGGCCCGGTTCGTCCGAAGACGTCGTCGCCCTGGTGCGCATCGCCGGCGCGCACCGGATTGCGCTGTATCCGCTCAGCACGGGACACAACTGGGGCTATGGCGACGCTTGCGCGGTATATGACGGCCAGGTCATCGTCGACCTGGGCGGCATGAACCGCATCCTCGAAGTCGATGCCGATCTCGCCTATGTCGTCATCGAACCGGGCGTCACCCAGCAGCAACTATCCCGCTACTTGCTGGACTACCAGTTGCCCTTGTGGATGGATTGCACCGGCGCCGGCCCGGATACCAGCCTGGTCGGCAATATCCTGGAACGCGGTTTCGGCCACTCTCCGTACGGTAACCGTTTTCAAAATGTCTGCGGCATGCAGATCGTGCTGGCCGACGGCACCTTGCTGAACACGGGCTTCGGCCATTTCGCCAACGCCGGCAATGCGCGCGTGTTCCAGTATGGCCTCGGACCCTACCTCGACGGCCTGTTTACGCAATCGAACCTGGGCATCGTCACCAGCCTGGGCCTGTGGCTGATGCCGCAGTCGCCGGCCTTGAACCATTTTTTGTGCACGGTCGAGCGGCATGAAGACATCTCCCCGGTGGTCGACGCGCTGCGACCCTTGCGGCTCGACGGCACGCTGCGCAGCATCGTCCATATCGGCAATGACTTGCGCGTGATTTCCGGCGGCACCGTCTATCCGGCCGCGCGCGCCGGCGGCATTTCTCCATTGCCGGACAGTTTAAGGCGGCAATTGCGTGCCGAAGCCGGCGTCGGCGCCTGGACCGTGTCCGGGGCCCTGTACGGCAGCGCGTCCCAGGTCGCCGGCGCGCGGCGGGCGCTGCGCGCGGCGCTCAGGAGCACGCCGGCGCGCCCCCAATTTCTCGACGAGCGGAGGCTGGCGCTGGGCGCGTTCGCGGCGCGCTTGCTGCGTCATGCCAAGGCGGGGCGCAGGCTGCAGGCGAAGGTCGCGCTGGGACGTTCGCTGTTCGAAATGAACCGCGGCATACCGAATGGGCGCTTTCTGGCCGGCGCATACTGGCGCCGCCGCGGCGGCCTGCCGCCGGGTTTTCCCGAAGGCGCCAACCCGGCGCGCGACAATTGCGGGCTGCTGTGGGTCTCGCCGGTGCTGCCGATGCGCGGCGCGGATCTATTGCGCGTGCATGCCCTGGCCGAACCGCTTTTTAGCCTGCACGGGTTCGACCTGTTCGTCACGTTCAGCATGATCAATGAGCGCGCGCTGGGCGGCGTCATCACGATCGCCTATGACAAGGACAACGCGGACGAGGTGGCGCGCGCGAAGCTGTGCTACCGCCAACTGTTCGACGCGGTAATGGGGGCCGGCTACATCCCTTACCGGGTCGGCCTGCAATCGATGGCCGACCTGGACGGCGGCGACGACAATTACTGGCGCGTGGCCGCGCGCATCAAGGCGGCGCTGGACCCGCTGGGCATCATCGCGCCGGGGCGCTACCAACCCTCCAGCGCGCGCTAGGCCGGCGCCGCCCGCAACTGTGCGGCCCCGCTTCATAGCTGCCGCAGCAAGGCGCGCACTTCGTCTTGCCGCGTAAAATCCTTGGCCGTCAGCAGCAGGTCGAGCTGGCGCCGCGCGGCGTTTTTATCGGCAGCCTTCAGCAAGGTCAGCGCATAGTGGTAGCGGATGTCGCTGGCGGCGGGCGCCGCATCGCTGGCCTTCTTCAACAGCGGCAGCGCGCGCGTCGTCTGCCCCTGTTCCAGTAATATCCAGCCCAGCGTATCCAGGATGGCCGGATTGTCGCCGGCCAGCCGGTAGGCGCGTTCGGCATAATCCAGCGCGCGCTTGTCCTTGACGAGCTGGCATGACCAGGCCAGCTCATTCAGGGCGAGCGCATTGGACGGTTCGAGTTCGACGATTTTTTCGTATTGCGCAATGGCCGCCGGCACATCGCTTTTCACCAGCGTGCTGGCGAAATAGAGCCGGGTCGCCACGTCGCGCGGATTGCGCTGTAGCCATTGGCCGATGCGCGCGGCGGCATCCTTTTGCCGGCCCGCCTGCGTCAGCGCGCGGTGCAGGGCGATCGCCAGCGCGCCGGACTGGCCCAGGCCGTATGCCTGTTCATAGCGTTGCACTGCTTGTGGCGCACGGTTTTGCGCCATCAGGATATCGCCTTCCAGGCGGTAGCCCAGCGGCGCTTCCGGATGCAGTTTCTGCGCCGACTGGGCGATGGCCAGCGCATCCGGCCAGGCATTTTTTTCCGTCAGCAAGCGCACCGCGGTCAGTTGCGCCAGTCCGTAATCGGGCTGCAGCGCCAGCGCCTTGCGCGCCGCCGCCAGCGCTTCCGGCTGGCGCGCCAGCGCCATCTGCGTGCCGGCAATCTGCAACTGGATAGATGCCGAGTTCGGCAGCAGCGCGGCCAGGCTCATATAGCTTTCCAGCGCCGCTTGCTGGTTGCCGCTGGCCGCCTGCGCCTGCGCCAGCAGCATCAGCGCATCCGGTTGCGACGGATTGCCGGCCTGGATTTTTTGCGCCAGCGTCAGCGCCTTCTGTTTTTCGCCGGCGCGGACATAATACGTGGCCAGCAGCAGGGCCGGCGGCAGCGCGTCGGGATTGTCGCGGTGCGCCCGTTCCAGCCAGCGCATCGCTTCGGCGGGTTTGCCTTGCGCCGTGGCCAGCTTGGCCAGCGCCGTCATCAGCGCGGCGTTTTTTTGATCCCTGGCCAGGGCCGCCTCGAGGCGCGAGCGGGCCTGTTCAGGCTGGTGTTGCAGCAGGTCCAGTTGCGCCAGGTTTTCCAGCGCCGGCAGGTAGCCCGCATCGAGTTTCAAGGCTGCCTCGAATGCGGTGCGCGCGCCGGGCAAGTCCGCGCTGGCCAGCATCACGCCACCCTTCAGGTTTTGCAGCGCCGGATTGTTGTCCTGTTTTTCCAGCGCCTGGACCGTCGCCAGCGCCTTGCCGAATTCCCTGGCGCGCATCTGCATCAAGACCAGCATCGTGGCGGGACGCGGCGCCTTGGCGTCCAGGCTGGTGGCGCGCTCCAGTTCGGCGATTGCGCGCCGGCTGTCGCCCATGCCGAACTGGCTCGCGCCCAGCGCCGCGTGCAGCGGCGCCACGTCGGGCGCCAGGTCGGCGGCTTTCTGGAAATACTCCGTCGCCTTGGCGAACTGCCGCTTGCGCATGTAGGCGTCGCCCATGTCGGACAGCAGTTCGACGTCGTCCGGATAGCGATCGGCCAGCGGCGACAGCAAATAAAGGGCGTCGTCGGGTTTGCCCTTGCGCAGCGCGATGCCGGCCATCAGCTTGCTGGCATACAGGTGCTTCGGGCTGGCGGCCAGGAAACGCTTCAAGTATTGTTCGGCCTGGGTATCGGCTTTCAGCGCCACCTGCACCGTGCCGGCCAGCAGCACGGCAGGCATGTGGTCGGGTGCGCCGCGCAGCACCAGTTGCACCTGTTCCAGCGCGGCGCTGTATTTTTTTTGGCGCAATTCGAGCAGCGCCTGGGTGTAGTTGCTCAGCAAATTGCCGGGCGCCGCCTTGCGCGCCGCGGCGATCTCGGCCTGCGCGGCACTGACCTGGTCAGCCTGTATCAGCAGGTTGGCCAGGTCGAGATGGGCCTGGAAGTCGGCCGGCCTGAGTTTCAGGATCTGTTCATAGCAGCGCCGCGCGCCTTCCTTGTTGCCCTGGAAGCGCAGCAGGTCGCCCTTGAAACGCAGGCTGTCGAGGTCGTCCGGATGCTGCTTGAGCGCCTGTTCCACCAGGTCCAGCGCGCGCGCCGGAGAATTGGCCAGCATCGCCAGGCTCGCCTTGCCCAGCAAGGCGGTAACCAGGCCGGGCTGCTGTTGCAGCACGCTATCGAACAGGCGCTCCGCTTCGTCGCGCCGGTTGCTGCCGAGTAGCGCGCCGGCGCGCAGCGCCAGGATTTCCGGCTGTCTTGTATCGGCCGGCAAGTCGGTCAGCATTTGCTCGTACTGGCCCTGCAGCAGCAGGCTTTTGCCCAGGCGCGGCAGGATTTCACCATCCGCGATCCCCGCCTGGCGTGCCCGGCGATATTCCTTCTCGGCCGACATCACATCGCCGCCTTCCATGTATAAATCACCGAGCAAGACGCGCGCGACCGCATTATTCGGTTCTTTTTGCAGCACGTTCTTCAACTGGATGACGGCAGCCCTGGTTTCGCCGCGCTGTTGATATTGCCTGGCTTGCGCGATCAATTTCGGATTGTTTTGCGAACGATCGCAGCCGGACAGGCTGGCGGCCAGCAGCGCGACGGCCAGCGTGCAGCGTAATGTTGTGGATGACATGTTTCCTCCTGGGCAGACGATGTCCTTTAGGGTAGGTGCTGGGGCCGCTTTCTCGTTGATCGTTCGCAAGCGTTGGCGGTTCATGGCCAGTGCGAGTTGAATGGCTAAAAAAATGAGGCCCGTTTGCGGGCCTCATTTTTTAGTAGTGGTATCGGCAGGAAAGGATGACTATTTCATCGTCATTTACACCGTACACCAGACGGTTTGTTTCATCGATACGCCGGGACCAGTAGCCTGATAAATTTTCTCGCAGGGGTTCGGGTTTGCCCATGCCTTCAAAAGGTGATCGCTTCGCCTCTTTGATGAGGTCATTGATTCGACGCAGCGTTTTTTTGTCTTGCCCTTGCCAATAAATGTAGTCGCTCCAAGACTCATCTGTGAATTTCACGTTCCGCATTCGTCATTTCCTTAGCTTCGGTCACTTCGATTAGCTCCCGATGCTTGGCTTCACCCGCGCGCGCTTGAGCGATCGACTTGGCCAGATGCGCGGCATTTGCCGGCGAACTGAGTAGATGGACCGTCTCAATCAGACTGCTGTAGTGATCGAAGGACATGACGACCGCATCCGGCGCATCGCGGCGCGAGATGATGGTAACGTCAGCATCCGCAACAACCTGGTCTATGACTGATCGCAAGCTGTTCCGAGCATCGGAAAAATTTATGATTCTCATTTCTCTTCCTTCTGGGGTCTTCAATACTTGTCGTTGTCGTTTGTCACTTGTTCAATAAATTGTACAAGTGTGAGTATACGCATTTCGATGACTTGTACAAGTCTTTCTTTTAAAGGTTTGTGTCATGCGGACTGTCATAAGGCGCCTTATACCCATGCTTCATGGTTGGCATCCAAAAAGGCCAAAAGTCACCTAACACCATGATTCCATTGAACAACAAAAGGAAAGCATGAAATGTGATTTATATGGCACACTTCGGGCTTGGAACGCATACAACATCGTCGGAGCCTATGAGCATTGTCAAGAATTTGCCGTTTGAATGGCTGGTCGGGCTGCGGTACACGCGCGCGGGCAAGCGCAGCGGGCGCAACAGCTTTATTTCCTTCATCTCCCTCATCTCGATGAGCGGCATCGCGCTCGGCGTGGCCGCGCTGATCGTCGTGCTGTCGGTGATGAACGGTTTTCAGAAGGAAGTCACGGACCGCATGCTGTCGGTGCTGGCCCATATCGAAGTGTTCGATGCGCGCGGCGGCATGCCGGACTGGCAGGCGTCGGCCAAGGATGCTTTTAAAAATCCGGCAGTCAAGGGCGCCGCGCCCTTCGTCGAAACGCAAGCCATGCTCACGCGCGGCGGCGACGTGCTGCGCCCGGCGATCGTGCGCGGCGTGTTGCCGGAACAGGAACCGAACGTGTCGGACGTGGTCAAGCATGTCAGGATGGGCAGCTTCGCAGAACTGAAGCCGGGCGCGTATAACATCGTGCTGGGCATCGAACTGGCCCGCACGCTGCAGGCGAACATCGGAGAAAAGGTGACGATGATGCTGGCCAGCGGGTCGGTCACGCCGGCCGGCGTGCTGCCGCGCATGCGCTCATTTACAGTTGTCGGCATCTTCGAGGCCGGCCACAACGAATTCGATTCCGGCCTGGCGTTCGTCCATATCGAGGATGCCGAGCGCCTGTTGCGGGTCGACATGCCGGCCGGCCTGCGCCTGCGCCTGGAAGACATGCACCGCGCGCCGCAGGTGGCGCTCGAACTGAAACAGTCGATGCCGGGCGAATTGATCATGCGCGACTGGTCCAAGCTGAACGCAAACTGGTTCGCCGCCGTGCAGACCGAAAAACGGATGATGTTCATCATCCTGACACTCATCATCGCGGTGGCCGCATTCAATCTGGTATCGACGCTGGTCATGACGGTGACGGACAAGCAGGCCGACATCGCGATCCTGCGCACCTTGGGCGCGTCACCGCGCTCGGTGATGAAAATCTTCATGATCCAGGGCGCCTTGGTCGGCATCCTCGGCACCGCGCTGGGCGTGGCCGGCGGCGTGCTGGTCGCGCTCAACGTCGACGTCATCGTGCCATTCATCGAACATTTATTGGGAGTGCAGTTCTTGTCGAAGGATATTTATTACATCAGCACCGTGCCATCGGACCTGCGCTGGGCCGACGTCGGCAAGATCGGCGTCGTCGCCGTGATCCTCGCCTTCGTCGCGACGATCTACCCGAGCTGGTGGGCCGCCCGTGTCAAACCTGCGGAGGCGCTGCGCTATGAGTGAACCAAACAACGCCTTGGTGCTGTCGTGCCGCGGCCTGGGCAAGACTTTTACGCAAGGCAGTTATTCGGTGCAAGTCTTGAACGGCATCGATATCGATGTGCGGCGCGGCGAGCGCGTGGCCATCGTCGGCGCTTCCGGTTCCGGCAAGTCGACCTTGCTGCATCTGCTCGGCGGGCTCGACACGCCGACCAGCGGCAGCGTTTCTCTGCTGGGCAAGGATTTTGCCAGCCTGGGCGAGACGGCGCGCGGCGACCTGCGTAACGCCTCGCTCGGCTTTGTCTATCAGTTCCACCACCTGCTACCGGAATTCACGGCGCTCGACAACGTCGCCATGCCCTTGATGATACGCCGCGTCAAGCGCGCGCAGGCGCATGAGCAGGCGCAGCAGATCCTGTCTCGGGTCAACCTCGCCAAGCGCGTCACGCACGTGCCGGGCGAACTGTCGGGCGGCGAACGGCAGCGTGTCGCGCTGGCGCGCGCGCTGGTGACGCAGCCGGCCTGCGTGCTGGCCGACGAGCCGACCGGCAACCTCGACCACGCCACCGCCGAGCAGATTTTTGATCTGATGCTCGAACTGTCGCGCAATCTCGGCACCGCCTTCGTCATCGTCACCCACGATATCGAACTGGCGCGCCGCTGCGACCGCATACTGCGCCTGACCGACGAAGGCTTGCGCCAGGAGAAATAAATCATGTGGATCGACACCCACTGCCATCTGGACGCGCACGAATTCGCCGGCGAGGCGCCGGCGCTCGCGGCCAGCGCTGGGCAGCAGGGTGTCGGCATGATCGTGATCCCGGCGATCGATGTCGGCAATTTTGACAGCGTCGCCGCGCTGGCGGGGCAGGTAGATAACGGCAGTTACGCGCTCGGCATCCACCCGATCTGCGTGCCGGCCGCCGGCGACGACGATTTACGGTTGTTGCGTATGAAAGTCGAAGCGTCGCTGGGCGACCCGCGCCTGGTGGCGATCGGCGAGATCGGCCTCGATTTTTTCATCCCGCTGCTGTGCGAACCGGCGATGCGCGAAAAACAGGTCCACTTCCTGCGCGAGCAATTGAAGATCGCGCGCGACTTCGGCTTGCCGGTCTTGACCCACGTGCGCAAATCGCAAGACCAGGTCTTAAAACACGTGCGCCAGATCCCTCCGGCCGGCGGCATCGCCCATGCGTTCAACGGCAGTTTCCAGCAGGCGCAGGGTTTTATCGATATCGGTTTCAAACTCGGTTTCGGCGGAGCGATGACTTTTACGCGCGCCTTGCAGATCCGCAGGCTGGCCACGCAATTGCCGCTGTCGGCCATCGTGCTGGAAACCGATGCGCCGGACATTTCTCCAGTCTGGGTCCATCCCGGGCGCAACACGCCGGACCAGATTCCCCGCATCGGCGCCGTGCTGGCCGAATTGCGCGGCATCGCCATCGATGAAGTCCAGGCGGCGACCAGCGCCAACGCCCGCGCCATCCTGCCACGGTTACCTGTCTCTTTTTGAGGCGGCGACGAAAATGAACGATTTCTGACGATTTTCGACGATTTCTAACGATTTCCGACGATTTTTCTCAAAGAAACATTTAAAAACGTCCGCAATCATTCTTGTCCCGCTGTCGAATTTCGCAGCACGCGCCGGGTCCAAGGCATTGCCGGGTCCTGTTCGCGCTCGATCCGCACGGCAACCGCCGCACCAGCCAACCATGCGATAACAGGAGGTCAATAATGACGCATCTCGTCAGGAGCACCCGCGTCCGCCATTTCACCGTGGCCGTTCCCGCCATACTGGCTGGCGTCTTGCTTGCCGCCAGCCTGCCAGCGCGGGCCGCACCGGTGACATTGCCTTCCTATAACATCGATCCCAGCCTGAGTTCGGTCTCCGGCCTGTCTTCCGGCGCTTTCATGGCGATGCAATTGCACGTCGCGTTTTCCTCTACCTTCAAGGCCGGCGCCGGCATCGTCGCTGGCGGCCCATATTTTTGCGCGCAGGGCGCGGTGGGCACCGCGACCGGACCCTGCATGGCCGCTACCGCCACCAGCAAGCCTGCCACCGCCACGCTGATCTCGACCACCAACAACTGGGCCAGCCAGGGCTTGATCGATCCCACCAACAACCTGGCCAATTCCCGGGTTTATCTGTATTCCGGTACCGCCGACAGCACCGTCAGGCAACTGGTGATGAACGAGGCGGCAAGCTATTACAGGAACTATGTCGGCAGCGCCAATATCTTTTACAAGAACAACCTCGCCTCAGAGCACGCGATGGTGACCGATTATTTCGGCAACTCCTGCGCCACCAAGGGCAGTCCCTACATCAACAACTGCAATTTCGACCTGGCCGGCGAAATCCTGAAATGGATCTACGGCCCGCTGAACCCGAAAAACAGCGGAACCCTGGGCGGCAGCTTCATCGAATTCGACCAGGCCGAGTTCATCGCCACCCCCTCCAGCCACGGCATGGCCGCCAGCGGCTGGGCCTATGTGCCCGCCAGTTGCGCCGGCAACCAGCAGTGCGGGCTGCACGTGGTGGTGCACGGTTGCCAGCAAGACGCGAGCAAAATCCAGGACAAGTATTACCGCGACACCGGCTACAACAAGTGGGCCGACACCAACAACATCGTCGTGCTCTATCCGCAGAGCGCGCCCAGCAGCGCCGGCAATCCGAACGGCTGCTGGGACTGGTGGGGTTACGACGACGCCAACTATGCGAAAAAAAGCGGACGCCAGATGGCGGCGATCAAGGGTATGGTCGACCGCGTGGCGGCAGGTGCCGTCGTACTGCCGGCGCCCGCCGGGCTGAACGTGACCGCTGTCGGAGATAACAGCATCTCGCTGGCCTGGAACAGCGTGTCCGGCGCCGCAGGTTATAACGTCTACCGCTGCGGCAACAAGGCCAACGCCAGCCTGCTCACGACGCTGACCTATACCGACACCGGCCTGACGCCGGGCAGCAACTACAATTATTCAGTGAAGGCGGCGACGGCTGGCGGTTCGACCGGCGCCGCCTCGGCGATGGTCAGCGCCAGCACCACCGGCACTCCGCCCCCGCTGTCGATTCCTGCCAATCTCACCGTCACCGGCCAGACCGCCAACACCGTTTCTCTGGCCTGGGAAGTGGCCAGCGGCGCCACCGGCTATTACATCTACCGCAACGGCGCCAAGGTCAACGCCAGCCCGGGCGCGGCCAGCAGTTATACCGATACCGGCCTGAGTCCGTCCACCAGCTACAGCTACGCGGTCAGCGCAACTGCGGCGGGACGGGAAAGCGCGCTGTCGGCAGCGGTGACCGCCACGACTTCCCCCGGCTTCGCCTGCAGCGCCACTACGGCGAGCAACCATGCGCACGTCGTGGCGGGGAGGGCGCTCGACCGCGGCGGCCATGCGCGGGCCAAGGGCTCGAACCAGGACATGGGCCTGGACAATACCTTCTTCACCAGTACGCTGGCGCAGACCGCGGCCGGTTTTTACATCGTCGGCAATTGCCCGTGATATGCCCGAGCCGTGTCCGGATCAACTGGCGCGCCCCAGCCGCTAGCGGATTTTCTTGCCGTGCTGCCGGCGCGCCGCCGCGTTCTGCGCGTGCAGGATCGAGTCGACCCGCTCCGACGCTTCGCGCGACAGTTGCTGGGCCAGTTCGATATCGGGAAAGTAATCCGGCAGGCGGTAGCTCAGCCACGCATATGCCGAATAATAGCGGCAGGTGTCTTCCACTTCCTGCAGGTTGTGCAGCGACAGCGCATTGCCGTGCCGGTGCAACTTGCTGATCTTTTGGTGCGCGAGCGATGTCGCCCAGTGTTCCCATGCCGTCTGCAGCGACGGCACCTTGCTCGATATCGGCACCAGGGATAGCGTGAACTTGTCGGCCACGGATAAAGGTAATGTATCGAGCCAGGCGGCGCGCTCGGACTGGTCTTCGGTGATGCGCGGGTAAAAAAAGCCGTCCGGCACGTCGATATTATGCGTAAACCGTTTTAACAGTTTGCCCAGCGAGGTCTCTCCGGTGACGGAAGCGATGCGGTGCAGGTGTTCCAGCGACGGCGCCACGGCGAAGCCGCTGGCATTGATCGGCGCCAGTTTTTCCTTCAACAGCGAGCGCATTACTTCGTGCGTTTCGTTGTCGTAGCCGGCGACCAGCCCCTCCTCGTGCACGCCGAAGCGGCCGGCCCGGCCGGCGATCTGCCTGGCCAGCGAGGCCGATATCTCTTCCTCTTCATAACCGTTGTACTTGATGGCGGTGGTCATGACGATGCGCGCGATCGGCATGTTCAGGCCCATCGCCAGCGCATCGGTGCCGACCACGATATCGGCCGAACCATCGCGGAAGCGCTGCGCCTGCGCGCGCCGCACTTCGGGCGACAGGTTGCCGTAGACGGTCGCCACCGACAGGCCGGTCTCGGTGATCATGTCGCGCCACATCAGCACGTCGCGCCGTGAAAATGCGATCACGGCGTCGCCGCGCCGCAGGCCGCGCAGCTTGCGCACGGCGCCGGACTCCATCGACAGCGGCGCCTTGCGTTTTAATATATGCACTTCGAGCGGGCATTCGAGCCGGTCCGCCAGCGCCTCGACGGCGCGCCGCGCTTCCGGCGCGCCGACCAGGTACACGACATCGGCCGGCGCGCCGCAGACGGCGGCGGTCCAGGCGGCGCCGCGGTCGCGGTCGGCCAGCATCTGGATTTCATCGATCACGGCCACAGCGACGCGGGTGCGCGTGTCGAGCATTTCGACCGTGCTGGCGACGTGCGTCGCGTTCTCGGCCAGGCGCCGTTCCTCCCCGGTGACGAGGCTGACCGCGAGCGGCTTGCCGTGCGGCGCGGCGGCTTGCAGGCGCTCGTAATTTTCCAGCGCCAGCAGGCGCAGCGGCGCCAGGTAGACACCGCTGCCGGCCTTGGCCAGCGCCTCGATGGCGCGGTGCGTCTTGCCGGAATTGGTGGGGCCGAGCAGCGCGATGAAACGCCGCGGCATGCGGCGCGCGACCTCGAACGAGGCCGGATATTCGGCCAGGTTGATGCTTTGCTTGGTGCGCGCCGCGTGGCGCTCTTCCTGTTGCCGTTCGATCGCGTGCGTAAAACGCTGGCGGATGCGGTCGAACACGCGCCCGGCCGGCTCCGAAGTCTGCATGTCGGCCAGCGTGTGCAGGAAGGTCATCGCATCGAGGCCGTAATCGTCGCACTGTTCGGCGATGTCGGCGGCGAAAGCGGCGACGTGGCCGCGCAAGACGTCGATCGTGGCCGGGTTGACGCGCTCGCGCAGCAGCGCGGCGCGGGCCTCGCCATCCATCTTGCGCCATTTTGTCGGTTTCGCCAGCACGCCCTGTTCGGGCACCAGTTCATAGGGCACCTGCAATCCGGCCGCGTCGACCTGGCCGGAAAACCGGACAAAGACGCGGCCTTCCATTTTGACCAGGCGCACCGCTGCGGCCAGCGCGCCCAGTTCACGCGTCAACAGCGCGTCGTCATCTTCATCGCCATGGGATAGCGTCATCATTTACCTGTTCGTATCGTCGGGATGGAAAATGGGATTCCCGCCTGCGCGGGAATGACAGACCGTAAATCTGTCGTTCCCGCGCAGGCGGGAACCTATAGCACCTGCCCGCTTTTCTATAAATTTCGCAGGGCAGGATGCGAAGTATGGATTCCCGCCTGCGCGGGAACGACAAATTTGGCGCTAACTTAACGGCATTAGCCACTGACGGGCATTATATCGCCGCGACCGTTCCTGCCCGGCGCACGCCTGAGCGGGATCAAGCGCGCGCCGATCGGCCGGCGCCAGGGTGGTGACGGCGCGCTATATTGCTTGCCTGGCCTGTCGTCGGCGCTCATCGTTTTGCCCCATGCGTACAGCAATCATCGGCTTTGTCGGCGGCGCCGCGTGCTTGCAGGCGCAGGCGCACTTGCCGGATTATCCCGCGTGCGCGCTGTTGCTGGCGGTCGGCGCACTGGTCATGCTGTGGCGCCGGCCGCCGCGCACGCCGCTGCCGCGCGCCGCACTGGCGCTGGCCAGCGGGTTCGTTACCGGATTTTTCTGGGCTGCGCTGCTGGCCCAGACCGCACTGGCGCCGGAACTGGCGAAGGCGGACGAGGGCCGCGACGTCACCGTCATCGGCGTCATCGACAATTTGCCCTATCGCTTCAGCCAGGGCGTGCGTTTCAATTTCGCGGTCGAACAGGTGCTCGGCGATGCCATCAAGGTGCCGCCTCGCATCTCTCTGTCGTGGTATGCGGGCTTCAGGGACCAGGTGTTCAAGGTCGGCGATGTGCAGCCGGGAGAACGTTGGGAATTCACGGTGCGCCTGCAACGCCCGCACGGCAGCGCGAACGAATATGGTTTCGATTTCGAGTTATGGCAGCTGGAGCAGGGCGTGCGCGCCACCGGTTACGTGCGGCCCGAGGGGCGCAATGTCCGGCTTGCGAATTTCGTGGCCGGCTTCGGCAATGTCGTCGAACACTGCCGCGCCGTGCTACGCGAACGCATCCTGCGCGCCTTGCCGGGCAAAGAATATGCGGGCGTGATCGTCGCGCTGGTGGTGGGAGACCAGCGCGCGATCGATCAGTCGGACTGGCAGGTCTTCAATCGCACAGGAATATCCCACCTCATTTCAATCTCAGGATTGCATATTACGATGATCGCCGGTTTGTTCGCATTGGCCGCTTCCTGGTTGTGGCGCCATTCCTTTTTTAC
This sequence comes from Pseudomonadota bacterium, assembly GCA_040389645.1. Taxonomy (GTDB): domain Bacteria; phylum Pseudomonadota; class Gammaproteobacteria; order Burkholderiales; family Burkholderiaceae_D; genus Rugamonas. The sequence continues at coordinate 84,776 of JAZJZT010000056.1, forward strand.
GCGCGCCCAGTTGCCCTTGCTGCTGCCGGCGCAAAAGGTCGCGGCGATCGCCGGCATGCTCGCCGCGCTATTGTACGTGCTGCTGGCCGGATTCGGCGTGCCGGCGGGGCTTATACGTTGCGCAACACTCGATTTATAAAAGAAGGCGAAGATTTTGTTGGGATGCTTATCCATCTAGTGTGCTGTCGCTAGATGAAAGTTTACTGTGGCGGATCAACAACGTTTTGCCCAAGCTGTTCGATTCTTTTCCAGCAGTAGACTTGCCCGCGAACTGAGAAAGCTATCACGTACTCGTGAGTACACCTCCGTATGCGATTACCAAAGGGCTCTAGGGGGGGCAAGGAGGGCGAGGCGAGGTTTTTTTTTGCCGGCAATATATGCGCTGGTCAAGTAAATTCGGACACAACAATAGGTTCTTGCGTTGCCATTTTCC
>JAZJZT010000057.1:0-7427 GCA_040389645.1 Pseudomonadota bacterium
GGCCGGGAATCGAGATCTGGCCCTGCAACGGGCCGTTGGTCATGCCTGCGTAATATGCGGCGCCGATATCGCCGCGCTGGCAGCCGGCATCCTTCAATGCACCATCCAGCGCTTCGCGCGCCAGGTCGTCCAATGTCCGTTCGAGATGGCGGCCGAACACCGTCATGGCGATGCCGGCGATGTAGAGAGTTTCCATGGTCTGTCTTAACCTAAGCGTTTGATGATGGCTGGATAGCCGTTCGGGAACAGGCGGCTCAGCCAGTGGATGATGCGCGAGTAGTTACCTGTCAGGATGCGCAGCTTGCCGGCTTCGATGCCGCGCAGGATGTCTTCCGCACATTCTTCGGGCGAGGTTTTCAGCATTTTTTCAGCCTTGGCCGAGAAATCCGCTTCCTGGTGGTTGGCCAGCTTGACGCGGCGCCCGGCCCGTTCGATGTTGGTCTTGATGCCGCCCGGGTGTACGCAGACGGCGCGCACGCCGCTGCCTGCCAGTTCCGCCCACAGGCACTCGGTCAGGCCGCGCACGCCGAACTTGGAGATGTTGTAGGCGCTTTGCGCCGGGTAGCCAACCAGGCCGAAGACGCTGGAAATGTTGACGATGCAGCCTTCGCGCTGGCGCAGCATCAGCGGCAGGAAAGCCTTGCTGCCATAGATCACGCCATTCAGGTTGATGCCCAGTTGCCAGTCGATTTCTTCCAGGCTGGAGTGCTCGAAGGTGCCGACCAGCGTGGCGCCGGCATTGTTGAACACGTGGTGCGCGGCACCGAAATCGCGTTCGACGTCGGCCGCGTGGGCCAGCACCGCATCGCGGTCGGCCACGTTCAGGCGATAGGCGCGCACCTCGGCCGCGCCGCACTGGGCGACGGTGGCGGCCAGGCCGGCTTCGTCGATGTCCGACAGCGCCAGCCGTGCGCCGCGCGCGGCCAGCTTGACGGCCAGCGCGCGCCCGATGCCGGAACCGGCGCCGGTGACGACTGCGACCTTGCCATGGAAGGTCGGATAGCTCATTCCAGGCCCGCCATCGGCGCCCAGATATGGGTGAAGCAGCACATTTCCATGCCCCTGGTCTGCATGCCGGCGCCCAGCGCGGCGGCCATGCGGGTTTTCGCGGCGCCGGTGTTGGCCGCTTTGACGAACAGGCGCTCTTCCTGCACCAGGTCATCTTCGATCGTGTGGCCGTTCATGCTGGCGGCCTGCTTGGCCAGCGCCAGCGTCTCGGCCGGGAAGCCGGCCATGCGCGCGGCTAGGGCACCGACGAACATGTCGATCTCGTTCGCCGGCAAGGCGCGGTTGATCCAGCCGTAACGTTCCGCCATCTCGGCGTTGAAGTCGGCGCAGCCGAGGATAATTTCCAGCGCACGGGCGCGGCCGACCAGGCGCGGCAGGCGCGCGGAACCTCCGGCTCCGGGGATGATGCCGATACCGACTTCAGGCTGGCACAGGAAGGCGCGGCCGATGGCGGCGAAGCGCATGTCGCAGGCCAGCGCCAGTTCGCTGCCGCCGCCTCGGCAGCGGCCCTCGATCTTTGCGATCGTGACCTTCGACATGGTGCGGAAGCGGTCGAGGATGGCGTGCACCGCGCCCAGTTTTTCTTCGCGCGGCGGCACGGAGGCCGGCATTTGCTGGATCAGCGCCACGTCGCCGTGGGCGATGAAGAAGTCGGGATTCGCGCTTTGCAGGATCACGACCTTGACGGCAGGGTCGCTCTCCAGCATCTGGCCGGCGCGCGCCAGGTCGCCCAGCATCGCCATGTCCATCAGGTTGATCGGGCCATTGTCGAAAGTGACGCGGGCCACGCCGGCGGCCACGTCGACGCGCAGGGTGGTGAAGTCTTGGTATTCCATGGATATCTCCTGTTTTATTTATTGAGTGCGTTGTCGATTGCGTTGTCAGATATTGCGGTCGGCGGCAGTCCAGTAGCGGGCGCGCAAGTCTTTTTTCAAGACCTTGCCGACCGGGCTGCGCGGCAGGGCCGGCATGAAATCGACGCTTTTCGGCGCCTTCACGCTGCCCAGCTTTTCCTTGCACAGCGCGATCAGTTCCCCGGCCGTGACGTGTTGACCCGGATTGAGTTCGACCACGGCTTTCACGGCCTCTCCCCACTGCGCGTCCGGTACGCCGATCACGGCGCAATCCTGCACCGCAGGGTGCGCCCAGATCACCTGTTCGACTTCGCTTGGGTAGACGTTGAAGCCGCCGGTGATCAGCATGTCCTTCTTGCGGTCGGTGATGTGCAGGTAGCCCTCGTTATCGAGGTGGCCGATGTCTCCGGTGTGCAGCCAGCCGTCGATGATGGTCTCGGCGGTCTTTTCGGGCGCCTTGTAATAACCCTTCATCACCAGGTCGCCGCGCACGCAGATTTCACCCGTTTCACCCTGCGCCAAAATGCGGTTCTGTTCATCCATGATCTCGACGCGGATCAGGGAACTTGGACGTCCCACCGACGACAGGCGCTTATCGCAGGCGATCTCGTTGCCATCGAAATGCTGGTCAGGCGGCAGTATCGCGATCGAAGCCGGCGCCTCGGTCTGGCCATAGCCGCCCATCATCACGGGGCCGAATACCTTGATCGCCTTTTTCAGCTTGTCGACCGACATCGGCGCCGCGCCGTACAGGAAGTATTTGAGTGAACCGAAGTCGAGTTGCTCGATACCCGGCACTTCGAGCAGGCGGTAGATCACCGTCGGCGGCAGGAAGAATTCGGTCACGCCGTGGCTTGCAATGGCTTTCATCATCACGGCCGGATCGGGCCTGGTGACGACGACAACGGTGCCGCCGCGCGCCGTGGTCGGCAGCGACAGCAAACCCGCAGTGTGCGTCATCGGCGCGGCGGCCAGATTCACCGGGCGTTCGCCGTGGGCGTACGGTGTGCCTAGCATGAAGTGCGCGACAAACGTTTGCGTGCTGCGGTGCGTATTCATCACGCCCTTCGGCGTTCCTGTCGTGCCGCCGGTCGGCGCCAGCATGACCACGTCGTCCATGTCGTAGTCGACATTCGGCGGCGTCGAAGCTTGCGCGCCGCACCAGTCGGCTAGTTCAGTGTCGATACAGATCCACAGGCGAATCTTGGGTAACGACGCGCGTATCGCATCGATCGCCGGCGCATAGGCTTGCGCGTAAAACACGGCCTCGCAATCGAAGGCGTCGAGCAGGGCCTGGTTGTCCTCGACCGGGTTGCGAGAGCCGACCGGAATCCACGCCATGTTGGCGCGCCACAGTCCGAGCGTGCAGGTCCACGCCTGCACGTCGTTGCCGGCCCAGACCGCGCCCTTGGCGCCGGTGTTCAAGCCATTGGCCAGCAGCGCGCGGGCGATGCGGCACGACAGTTCGCCGACGGAGCGGAAACTGTGGTTGATGTCGTCCTGGATATAGGCCGTGGCCTCCGGCGCCATGCGCCAGCCACGGTCGAAAAAGTCGATGATAGCCATGTCGTTTTCTCTCGCTCGATTACAACTGGGTCACATGGCCACGTGCCAGGCCGCGCTGTTCGAGGAAACCGAGCAGGTACTTGTGGTCGAAGGCCTGGCAGGCGGAAGCAAAACCGATCTTGCGCGTTTCGCCGTCCAGCAGTTTCATCGCGGCGGCAACCTGCAGCGCGCCTGTCGTGATGTAGGGCGTGATCGAGGTGACGCTGGCGCGCACGCTGGCGAGCTGGCCGCGGCCGACGGCGATATCGACCGAGCGGTTCAGCGTGGTGCGCTCGCGCGGCGGCATCGACGGCGTGGTGGACGCGACGATCTGCGCGACTACCGCATCCTGCGCCTGCGGCGGCAAGTGCTTGAATTCCTCTTCCCAGCGTTTGGTCATGCCGTGCACCGTGCGCATAGCCGGGTTGTCGTAGAAGCCGACCATCGAACGGCAATAGCGCACGCGCGGATCGCGCTCATAAAACACCGGCAGCGCGGTGCCGCCCCACGGCAGGCAGAAGGTCGGCAGCAGGAATTCGGGCGTGCTGATTTCCTGGAAACTGCCGACCGGCCATTCGACCATCTGGTTGTCCCACAGGTGGTACTGCTTGCTGCGGAACAGTTCGAAAATCGACGCGGCGGAACCGACCGTCACGCCGGAACCGGCCATCGGGCCGCGCGACAGGCTGGCCGTTTCCAGTGAATCGATGCCCGGCGTTTCCAGCGCCAGTTCGGCGGCGATTTCGCCGATCGTGTACATGTACGACACCGACGCCGACAGCAGCAGGCCGGCCTGCTCGTACGCCTTGCCGAATTTTTCGCGCGCGGCAATCATGTAGCCTTGCTCGCCAGTGGTGTCGAGGTGGTGACAGCCAGCCTTCAGCGCCGCTTCGATCGCGACTTCGCCGAACTTGACGAACGGCCCGACCATATTGCACACCACCTTGGCGCCCTTGAAGGCGGCCGCCAGTTTCTCGACATCGTGCTCGCATTCGATGATTTCATAGGTCGCCGATTCCAGGCGCACCACGCGCTGTTTCATCATCTCCAGCGTGCGCCCGGCGTTGCGCGCCACGGCGGTGAACGGGATGTTCTGGTCGATCAGCCAGTCCATGGTCAGCATGCCGGTATAGCCGCTTGCGCCGTAGACGACGACGGGATGTTTTGCCATTTCAGTCTCCTAAATTGTTTGTTATGAGCAAGCATTTTAGGGAAATGGCCACGCAAAAATTTGCCATTACAGGTCATTTATTTGCTTTTACAGGTCATGGATCTGTGCTCTAATCTCGTCATGTCGAGACCATATATTCGCGGTTGGGTATTGCAGGGACTGGCCGATACCATCGCCGCGCAGGGTGGCGACGTGGACGCTTACGCGGCCCGCTTCCAGTTGCCGCTGCGCCTGCCCGGCGATGCCGAAGTGATGTTGCCGGGCGAACGGCTGGTGCGCCTGCTCGAAGCCTGTGCGGAAGATTTACACTGTCCCGACTTCGGCCTGCGTGCCGGTTACGCGCAGGGACGCGATGCGCTGGGGCCGATCGCGCTGGTGGCGCTGCATTGCGCCACCGCCGGCGAAGCCGTCGAGGCGATCGTGCGTTATTTCAACCTGCTCACGTCCGCGCTGGAATTGCAGCTGTTGCCCGGGCCGCGCCTGTCGTATCAACTGAAAGAGCTGCGCGCCGGTCCCACCCACCAGTTCGAGGAATGGACGCTGGCCGTCGGCTTGCGCACGCTCAAGCTGATCGCGTCCGACCAGGCCCGCCCGAAGGCGGTGCTGCTGCCGCATGCGCCCTTGCTGCCGCTGGCGCACTACACCGGTTTTTTCGGCTGCCCGGTCAGGTTTTCGCAAGGAGAATATGGCATCGAACTGTTTGCCGCCGACCTGCGGCGCCCGGTGCTGCGCAACGACCCGGAACTGAAACGCCTGATCAGCGACTACGTCGAAAAGATCGCCGATCCGTCGAGTGACACGCTGCGCGAGCAGGTCGAACTGATGGTGCGCAAGCTGCTGCCGACCGGGCGCTGCAATCTCGCCACGGTGGCCGGCCATTTCTACATCAGCGTCAGCACCTTGCAGCGCCACCTGAAACAGGAAGGCTTGGTGTTCGAAGAACTGGTCGACATGGTGCGGCGCGAAGGCGCGCTGCGTTTCCTGATCGACCCGGCCGTGCGCCTGTCGCAGGTGGCGGGATTGCTCGGCTACGCGGCCCAGAGTTCGTTCAACCATGCGTTCCGGCGCTGGTACGGCATGTCGCCGCGCGAATGGCGACGGCAACTGGGCAAGGCGGCGCCGCTGGAATAGCGGCACCGCCGGGCAGCGGAATGCCGTGACCTGAAATGGCAAATAATTGACCTGTAATAGCAAAATCCTGCCAGGCAGCTTGCCTACAATGTGCTCCACAACTGGCGCCTCATGCCGCAGCGTGCGGCTTGAATGCCATCATCTCCTGGAGCACATGTATGAACACAATCCTGAAAGGCGGCTGCCTGGCGATCTATCTGCTGGCGGCCGGCGCCGCACTGATGCCGCTGCCATTAGCGCCGGGCGTCACCATCGCGCTGCAATATATCGCCATCGGCCTGCTCGTGGCGCATGCGCTGGAAGCGCTGGTCATGTTCAAGTACGTCAAGCGTTATCCCGGTTCTCTGGCCGCCAGCCTGGGGTTGACGCTGCTGTTCGGCGTGCTGCACTGGTGGCCGCTGCGCCGGCAACCGGCGCCCGTGTAAGTGGGTCAGCGCCGCGCATCCTGCGGCGTAAAACGATCGCGGTATGCCTTCGGCGTCAGGCCGGTGCGTTCCTGGAACAGGCGCGAAAATGAACTGATGTCCTCGTAGCCGATTTCATAGACGATGCTCGCGATGCTGGTGCCAGTGGTTTCCAGCAGCCGCTTGGCCGCCTCGATGCGCAGGTTTTGCAGATAGATCAGCGGCCCCATGCCCAGTACCTTGTCGAAGCGGCGCGCCAGCGTGCGCGCGCTGACGGCCAGTTCTTCCGACAGCGCGTGCAGGCTGATTTTTTTATTAAAATCCTTTTGCAGCTGATACTGCGCTTTCGCCACCAGCTTGTCGTTATGCTCCGGGTCGTTCGACAGCGACAGAAAGGGCGTCTGCGCCGTCTGCGCGATATCGACCAGCAGCGCTTTTCCGCACAGCGCGGCCAGAGCCGGTGAAAAATAACGCTCCACCATGCGCAGCGCCAGGTGTTGATAGGTCGTGATCGCGCCGGCGCACAGCACGCGCTCGTCCTCGGTGATCGACTGTCCGATTTCCAGTTGGGCGAGCGGATAGCGGCGGCGGAACTGGCGTTCCAGCCACCAGGTGGTGGTGGCCTGGCGCCTGTCCAGCAATCCCGCTTCGCCCAGAAAAAACGTCCCGGTGCAATTGGCCGCGACAATCGCGCCCTTCGCATGCTGCTGCACCAGCCAGTCGCTCAGCGCGCGATGCCTGTGCAAGAACTGGCCGAAGCGTTCGGCGCCGCTGTAGTACACCCCCGGCACATAGACGATGTCGAATGCCGGCGCGGAATCGAACCGGCATTCGGCCGCCAGCGCCAGTCCGCCGCTGGCCTGCACCGGCTTGCCGTCGTTGGAGACGAAGCTCCAACTGAACGGTTCGACCGTCTTGCCAAGCTGCCGCGCCGCGTGCGCGTTGGCGATGTGCAGCAGGTCCATGAATCCGGTCAGGCTGGATGCGTAACAGCCATCCATCATCAATAAGGCCACTTTCGGCATGTTGTCGTTTTCCGCATAAAATCAGTCATTTAAGACCTTATACTGAAACCGTTGCGCCGTCCAGACCGGGCACTGCCTGCCGTCCTTTCCTATTTGCTCAGGATGTGGATGGCCAGCGCGGCTTCCTCGACACCTTGCAGGCCGCCGCCGTTTTCCTGGATCGCGTGGCGTGCGCCTTCGACCTGGCGCGCGCCCGCTTCTCCGCGCAATTGCGTCACCAGTTCATACAGTTGCCCGATGCCGGTCGCGCCCAGCGGGTGTCCCTTCGATTCCAGGCCGCCGGACGGGT
>JAZJZT010000058.1:0-15120 GCA_040389645.1 Pseudomonadota bacterium
CCCTTCTTTACATGTCAATCAAATTATTCCGGACACTAGTGCGCTTTCGCGGGAACGACAGGTCCAGGTCTGTGGATCAGGCGCTCAGCGGCAGGGTGACGATAAACCCGCTGCGCTTGCCATCGATGGCGCCGCAGCGCGCTTCTCCGCCGTGGCGCCGGGCGATCTGCCGGACCAGTGCCAGTCCCAGTCCCGCACCGCCGCGTTCGCGCGCGTTGCTGAGGCGGTGGAACGGTTCGAATACCTTGTCGTATTCCTCAGGCGGCACGCCCGGCCCGGCATCGCAGACGCTCAATTCTGCCGTGTCGCCATGCCGGCGCAGCCGCACCTGGAACGGCGCCGCGCCGTGGCGGCGCGCATTGTCCAGCAGGTTGCGCAGCAGGCGGCGCAACAGGCGCTCCTCGCCGCGCACGGTCAGCGATTCTCCTTCCAGTTCCGCTTCCTCGTAGCGCGCGCATTCTTCCGCCGCCAGCGCCAGCAGGTCGATTTCCTCGCTGTCCGGCTGTTCGCGCACGGCGTCGAGCCGGCTGGCCAGCAGGATTTCATCGATCAACTGGTCCAGCTCCGCGATATCCTGTTCCAGGCCGGCCTTGCGTTTGGCGTCGACATTGTCCTTGACCAGTTCCAGCGCCAGCCGGATGCGCGCCAGCGGCGTGCGCAGTTCGTGCGAGGCGTTCGCCAGCAGCGCGCGATGGGCGCCGACCAATTGTTCGATCTGGTCGGCGGCGCGGTTGAAGCTGGCGGCCAGGCGCGCCACCTCGTCTGCCCCTTCGACCGGCACGCGCGCCGACAGGTCGCCCGCGCCCAGCGATTCGACGCCGCGCTGCAGGCGTTCCAGCCTCCGCGTCAGGCGCCGCACCACCGGGTAAGCGCCGACGGCGATGATCAATGCCAGCGACAACAGGATCGCGTGCAGCATGTAGCGGTGGCGGCCGATGCCGATCGGCGCGGTCGAGACAAGATGGCGGCCGTCGTCCAGGCGCAGGTGGAAGTGATGGGGAGGACGCACCAGTTCGAGCATGTGCCGTTCGGGGCGGGGCATCGGCCGGCCGACGGCGGCGAGCGGTGTCCAGCCGGCGTCAAACAGCGTGATGTCCGCGCCCAGGCCGCGCGCCAGGCGTTCCAGCGCGGCCTGCTGTTCGGCTGCCGGCGCGGCGGCCGGCGGCAAGGCGTTGCGCACCAGGATCGCCAGCGCGTTGTCTCCCCGTTCCATCGGGCCGCCGGCGCGGTGCCAGAGCGTGGCCACGGCCAGCGCGAACAGCAGCAGGCTGGCCAGCAGCGCAATATAAAAGCGGAAGTAAAGGCGCGCCATCAATCCTGCGCCCTGGCGAACAGGTAGCCGGCGCCGCGCACGGTGACGATGCGGCGCGGTTGCCGGGGATCGTCTTCGATGGCGGCGCGGATGCGCGACATGTGAACGTCGATCGAGCGGTCGAAGGCATCGAGTTGTCCGCCTTTGGTCAATTCCAGCAGGGTGTCGCGCGACAGCACGCGGCCGGCGTGGCGCGCCAGCGCCAGCAGCAGGTCGAACTGGTAAGCGGTCAGCTCGCGCGGCACGCCGTCGAGCCGCACGGCATAGGCGCCCGCTTCGATTTCGAGCCGGCCGAAGCGCAGTATCTCTCCGGCCTGGCGGCGCGGTTCGGCGCCGCGCCGCAAGATCGCGCGCAGGCGCGCCAGCAGTTCGCGCGGCTCGAACGGTTTCGGCAGGTAGTCGTCCGCGCCCAGTTCGAGGCCGACGATGCGGTCGACGGCGTCGCCGCGCGCGGTCAGCATCAGCACGGGGATGGCCGACACGGCGCGCAATTGCCGGCATACTTCCAGGCCGTCCATGTCCGGCAGCATCAGGTCCAGCACCACAGCGTCGGCGCCAATGTTCGCCAGGTGCGCCAGCGCGGCCTTGCCGTGGCTGGCGCCGGCGATGGCGAAACCGGCCTGGGCGAGATATTCGGACAGCATCTCGGCCAGGCGCGGATCGTCTTCCACTATCAGTATGCGTTCGCTCATGATTCCATTCTACGGACGGCGCGATGCCGTCACAAGCCGGCGCCGTCAGCCGTGGCGCCGGGCGTGCAGGCGTTGCAGGTGTTCGGCCAGTTTCTGGCGCTGCGCCACGGTCAGCACGTCGCCGACGTCGGCGACCAGTTGCACGATGCGTTTCGATGCCTGGTCGGCCAGTTGCAGGTGCTGCTGGCGCGCCGCCTCGAGTGCGTTGCGGTCGATCGCCGGCTGCGCCAGCAGGGTAATAAAATCCGCGCCGTGCGCCTGACCGTGCAGCGTCTTCAAATCGTCCAGCGCCTGTTTGACCAATGGATCGATGCGGGCTTTCTGGTCGTCGGTGGCGTCCAGTTCGATATATAAGTGTTTCAGCATCTTGTCGGCGTGCGCGGCGAAGCCGGCGCCGTCGTGCATGCGCATCGCGTGTCCGGGGAGGTCGGCGCCGATCGCCAACGCGCCGGCGCCGGCCAGGCCGCCGAGCAGGATGACGCCGGCGGCGATGCGTTTCAGGGAATGTTGCATGATGATCCTTTCCGAGGTGGTGTAGCTGCATCTTGCGCCCGGCATGTAAGCAGGCGATGTGCCGAAGGTAAAGTTTTGTAAAGTTGGGGTAATTACAAAATTGTCATGCCAACATTTTTGTATCGGCTTTGTATCCAGGTGCGATGGAATGTAAGCACACCGGCGTCATCCTCATAAAGCCCGTACCTAAAGGGCGCATGGCTGATGCGGTTGGTACGTGGCGATGCTGCGGCGCGGCATGGCAAGCCCCGGCGCGGGTTTGCCTGCCTCCTAATGTTTCAAGGCGACGCATTGCCTGGAAACTCTTGTGCTAGAGTCATTTCAACAAAAAGCCGCCCCGGTGCATGCCGGCAGCGCGGCCTCGGCAAAACAAGAAAAGGAAAATGCGATGGAATCGCCCGCAACGCCCGCAGCAAATACTCCTCGTCCGAAGCGCAGCCGCCGCGCCACCATCATCGGCGGCGTGATCGCCGTCGCAGCGATGGCTGGCCTGGGGGGACTGGCCTGGCATCTGACCCATCCTGCCGAAGGCGCAGGCGCGGCCGGTGCGCAGGGGGGCGGGCCGGGCGGCGGAGGCGGAGGTGGTGGTGGTCCAGGTGGGGGCGGCGGTGGAGGGGGCGGCGGCCGTGGCGGACGTGGAGGAGGAGGCGTCACCACGGTGGGCGTGGCCACGGCGGAGCAGGCCGATATCCCGGTGGTGCTCGACGCCCTGGGCACGGTGACGGCGGCGGCCACCACGACGGTGCGCCCGCAAGTGTCGGGCATCCTGCAAAAGGTGCTGTTCAAGGAAGGGCAGATGGTCAAGGCCGGGCAGGTGCTGGCGCAGATCGACCCGCGCCAGTTCGAGATGGCGCTGCTGCAGGCGAGCGGCCAGCGCCAGCGCGACGAGGCGCAGCTGGAAAACGCGAAATTGACGCTGGCGCGCTACCGCACCTTGCTGACGCAGGATTCGATCGCGCGCCAGGACGTCGATACGCAGGCCGCGCTGGTAAAACAGCTGGAAGGCACGGCGATGACGGACCGCGCCTCCGAGGGTTCGGCGCGGCTGAACCTGGGCTATACCAAGGTGATTGCGCCGATCAGCGGGCGGGTCGGCCTGCGCGTGGTCGATGTCGGCAACCTGGTGGGGTCTGGCGATGCGAACGGTATCGCCGTCATTACGCAACTGTCTCCGATCGATGTCGAATTCGCGGTACCGCAGGACCGGGCGTCAGAGGTGATGGCGGGCGTGAATGCCGGCACGGCGCTGCCGGCCATCGCGCTGGACCGCACCCGTACCAACACGCTCGATAGCGGGCAGTTCTCGGCGCTGGATAACCAGGTCGATACGCAGACCGGCACCATCAAGGCCAAGGCGCGTTTCGCCAATGCGAAGGTGGCGCTGTTCCCGAGCCAGTTCGTCAATGTGCGGCTGGAACTGCGCACGATCAAAAATGCGGTGATGGTGCCGGTGACGGCGCTGCGCCATGGCGCGAGCGGCGATTTCGTGTATGTCCTGAAAAGCGATCGCACGGTGGAGATGCGGCCGGTCACGCGCGGCCAGGCGACCGTGGACAAGGTGCAGTTGAGCACCGGCCTGAAGGCGGGAGAACAGGTGATCACCGAGGGCGCGGACCGCCTGAAGGATGGCGCCAGGGTGACGCTGCCGGGCGACAAGCCGAATGCCGGCGGCGCGGGCGGCGCACGGCGTGGCAATCGCGGCGGACAAGGTGGGCAGGGCGGACGCGGCGCCGCGGGTGGCGCGGCGGATGGTGCGACACCGGCAGCGGGCGCGGATGGCGCGACGCCGGCCGCGGGTGCTGCGCCGACTGGTGCGGCTGGTGCCGGTGCAGCTGGTGCAGCCGGCGCGAGCGCAGGCGCGGGCGGAGCCGAGGCGCCGTCGGGTGAGCACCGCCGTCGCCGCGATGGCGGTGATGGGAGCGGTGCCGCTCCAACTCCGGCTGGCGAAGGCGCAGCGCCGGCCGGTGAACGCCGTCGACGGGAAGGTGCTGGCGCAAGTGCGCCGGCCACGCCGGCAAACGCGGGAGCGGCGCGATGAGGGGCTTGAGGTATCAGGCGGCTTCGAATAGCTTGTCATTCCCGCGCAGGCGGGAATCCATACTTCGTGTCCGTAGCATGCGTTGTGTCCAATCGAGCGTGATATGGGGGAAAGGCACGCCTTTCCCTTGCGCGGGAACGACAGAGGATGGCGGCAGCGTGCATTTACGTACCGGTGACGCCCCATGAGCCCATCCCGTCCCTTCATCCAGCGCCCGGTGGCGACTTCGCTGCTGATGCTGGCGATCGTGCTGGCCGGCCTGGTCGGCTTCAAATTCCTGCCGCTGTCGGCGTTGCCGCAGGTCGATTTCCCGACCATCCAGGTGCAGACGCTGTATCCCGGCGCCAGCCCCGAGGTCATGGGCCAGACCGTCACCGCGCCGCTGGAACGCCAGTTCGGCCAGATGTCTGGCCTGGCGCGCATGAGTTCCACCAGCGCGGCCGGCGTCTCCATCATCACGCTGCAATTCTCGCTGGGCCAGACGCTGGACGTGGCCGAGCAGGAAGTGCAGGCCGCGATCAACGCCGGCGGCTCGCTGCTGCCGACGGACTTGCCGGCGCCGCCGGTCTACGCCAAGGTCAACCCGGCCGACGCGCCGGTGCTGACCCTGGCCATCACGTCCGACACGATGCCTTTGACCGAAGTGCAGAACATCGTCAACACCCGCCTGGCGCTGAAAATCAGCCAGGTCAACGGCGTCGGCCTGGTTTCGCTGAGCGGCGGCCAGCGCCCGGCCGTGCGCATCCAGGCCGATACGCAAGCCCTGTCTTCCTACGGCCTGGGCCTCGATACGCTGCGCAGCGCGATCTCGGCCGCCAACGCGAACAGCGCCAAGGGCAGTTTCGACGGTCCGACCCGCTCGTTTACGATCAACGCCAACGACCAGTTGCTGACGGCGGAAGACTATAAAAACCTGATCGTCTCGTATAAAAACGAGGCGCCGGTGCGCCTGCGCGACGTCGCGCGCGTGGTCGACAGCGCGGAAAACGTCAAGCTCGGCGCCTGGTCCGGCCTGAAGCCGGCCATCATTCTGAACGTGCAGCGCCAGCCCGGCGCAAACGTCATCGCCACCGTCGACGCGATCAAGCAGCGCCTGCCCGAATTGCAGGCCGGCCTGCCGGGCGAACTGAAAGTGGAGGTGCTGAGCGACCGCACCACCGGCATCCGCGCCTCGGTCGAACACGTCGAGATCGAACTGCTGCTGGCCGTGCTGCTGGTGGTGCTGGTGATCTTCGCCTTCCTGCACAGCGTGCGCGCGACCGTCATCGCTAGCCTCGCCGTGCCGATTTCCTTGATCGGCACCTGCGGCGTCATGTACCTGCTCGGCTACAGCCTGAACAACCTGAGCCTGATGGCGCTGACCATCGCCACTGGCTTCGTCGTCGACGATGCCATCGTCATGATCGAAAACATCGCGCGTTACATCGAGGAAGGGGAAGAGCCGATGGCGGCCGCCATCAAGGGCGCCGCGCAGATCGGTTTTACGATCATTTCGCTGACAGTCTCCCTGATCGCGGTGCTGATTCCGCTGCTGTTCATGGGCGATGTCGTGGGCCGGCTGTTCCGCGAATTCGCCATCACGCTGGCGATCACGATCCTGATTTCAGCCGTGGTATCTCTGACGCTGGTGCCGATGATGTCGGCGCGCTGGCTGAAAAGCCATGCCGACGACAAGCCCGGTTCGTTCGGTGCGCGCATCCAGCGCTTCTTCGACAAGGTCATCACTTATTATGACCGCTCGCTGCAATGGATCTTGCTGCGCCAGGGTATGACGCTGCTGGTGGCGCTGGCCACGCTGGCGCTGACGGTGCTGCTGTACATCATGATCCCGAAGGGCCTGTTTCCGACCCAGGACACCGGCCAACTGCAGGCGCGCATCGAAACTTCGCAAGCGGTGTCGTACAGCCGCATGGCGGATTTGCAGCAGGCCGCCGCCAGGGCCATCCTGGAAGATCCGGATGTGGCGTCGCTCAGTTCCCTGGTCGGCGTCGATGCGGCCAACAACACGATGCTGCACACGGGACGCATGCTGATCAACCTGAAACAGAAACGGAGCGGCGACCAGGCGGCCACGATGGCGCGCCTGCGCGAGCGCGTCGGCGCCGTGGCCGGCGTGACGATCTACCTGCAACCGACGCAGGACTTGACGATCGACGCCGAATCCGGCCCGACGCAATACCGCGTCTCGCTGGAAGGGGCGGACAACGCCACCGTCAACGAGTGGGCCGGCAAGCTGGCCGCGCAGATGCGCCGCAAGGAAGGCTTGCGCAACGTCGTCTCCGATGCCGGCGCCACCGGCGCGGCGGCCCAGGTCAGCATCGACCGCGACACGGCATCCAGACTGTCGATCACGGCTGCCGCGATCGACGATGCGCTGTACAGCGCCTTCGGCCAGCGCATCGTCTCCACCATTTTCACGGAAACCAACCAGTACCGCGTGATCCTGGAAGCGCAGCCGGACTTGTTGACGACGCCCGAATCGCTCGGCAACCTGCACCTGCGCACTGGTTCCGGCAAGCCGACGCCGCTGTCCGCGGTGGCGACCATCACGGAACGCGCGGCGCCATTGCAGATCACGCACGTGGCGCAGTATCCGGCCACGACGCTCGGCTTCGACACCGCGCCCGGCGTCGCGCTGGGCGACGCGGTCGACGCGATCCGCCAGGCGTCCGAGGAAATCAAATTGCCGCCGTCGGTGTCGATGACCTTCCTCGGCGCGGCCGGCGCCTACCAGGCGTCGCTGTCTAACCAGTTGTGGCTGATCCTGGCGGCGGTGATCTGCGTGTATATCGTGCTCGGCGTGCTGTACGAAAGTTATATTCACCCGCTGACGATCCTGTCGACCTTGCCGTCGGCCGGCGTCGGCGCCTTGCTGGCGCTGATGCTGAGCGGGCAAGACCTGGGCGTGATCGGCATCATCGGCATCATCCTGTTGATCGGCATCGTCAAGAAGAACGCGATCATGATGATCGACTTCGCCATCGAGGCCGAGCGGGAAGAAGGCAAGCCGCCGCGCGAGGCGATCCACCAGGCGGCGCTGCTGCGTTTCCGCCCGATCCTGATGACGACGCTGGCCGCGCTGTTCGCCGCCGTGCCCTTGATGCTGGGATGGGGAGAGGGCGCCGAGTTGCGCCGTCCGCTGGGCCTGGCCATTTTCGGCGGCTTGATCGTCAGCCAGATGCTGACGTTATATACGACGCCGGTGATCTACCTCGGCTTCGACCGCCTGGCGCGGCGCTGGGGCGGGAGGAAACCGCATGAAGCGTAACCACCACCCTGATCGCAGTAGTTACCCTGTCATTCCCGCGAAGGCGGGAATCCCATCACTGCTTGAGCTCCTTCCAATTTCTTGTTCCAGGCTGCGCTGCCGAAATTGGATTCCCGCCTTCGCGGGAATGACAGGTGCCGTCGCAGGCCAAGGGAGGATGCAATGAACCTCTCCGAACCCTTCGTCCGGCGCCCGATCGCCACGGTGTTGCTGACCATCGGCATCGCGCTGGCCGGCATCGGCGCCTTCTTCGTGCTGCCGGTGTCTCCGCTGCCGCAGGTCGATTACCCGTCCATCTCCGTCAGCGCCAGCCTGCCCGGCGCCAGTCCGGACACGATGGCGTCGAGCGTCGCCACGCCGCTGGAACGCAGACTCGGCGTGATCGCCGGCGTCAACGAGATGACGTCGTCGTCGAACAGCGGCTCGGCGCGCGTCAGCCTGCAATTTGACTTGAACCGCAAGATCGATTCGGCCGCGCGCGAAGTGCAGGCCGCGATCAATGCTTCGCGCGCCGACCTGCCTGCGACCTTGCGCAGCAACCCGACCTACCGCAAGGCCAATCCGTCCGATGCGCCGGTCATCATCCTGGCGCTGACGTCTGCCACCCGCTCGCCGGGCCAGATTTATGAGGCGGTGTCGAACATCGTGCAGCAAAAGCTGGCGCAGGTAAAAGGCGTGGGCGACGTGGAGATCGGCGGCGGTTCGCTGCCGGCGGTGCGCGTGGAATTGCTGCCGTACGCGTTGAACCGCTACGGCGTGCCGATGGAAGACGTGCGCGCCGCGATCCAGGCGGCCAACGCCAACCGGCCGAAAGGCGCGCTGGAAAACGAGGGACGGCGCCTGCAAATCTATTCGCAGGCCAGCACGGCCACCGGCGGGCGCAGCGCGGCCGACTACCGCGACCTGGTCGTGGCCTGGCGCGGCGGCGCGGCGATCCGGCTGCGCGACGTGGCCGACGTCGTCGACGGTTCCGAAAACAAGAATACGCTGGGCCTGTTCAATGGCGACCCCGCTGTCATCGTGCTGATCACGCGCCAGCCGGGCGCGAACGTCATCGAAACGGTCGACGGCGTGCGCGAACTGATCCCGCAGTTGCAGGCGCAACTGCCGCAGGACGTCAAGCTGCAAGTCGCGTCCGACAGCACCAATTCGATCCGCTCTTCTCTCCATGAAATCGAGATGACCCTACTCATTTCGATCGTGCTGGTGGTGCTGGTCGTCAGCGCCTTCCTGCGCAGCGCGCGCGCCACCATCATCCCGGCGGTGGCGACCATCGTCTCGCTGCTCGGCACCTTCGGCGTCATGTACCTGATGGGTTTTAGTTTGAACAACCTGAGCCTGATGGCGCTCACCGTCGCCACCGGCTTCGTCGTCGACGACGCCATCGTGGTGCTGGAAAACACGGCGCGCCACATCGAGGATGGCATGGACCGCTTCCAGGCCGCGCTGCTGGGCGCGCGCGAAGTCGGCTTCACGGTGCTGTCGATCAGCCTGTCGCTGGTGGCGGTGTTCATCCCGCTGCTGTTCATGGGCGGGCAGGTCGGGCGCCTGTTCCGCGAATTCGCTGTCACGCTGTCGGTGGCGGTGATGATCTCGCTGGTGATCTCGTTGACGACGACGCCGATGATGTGCGCCTGGCTGCTGAAACCGGAGCAGCACGACAAGCCCGAGGGCAGGGTGGCGCGCTGGTTCGAGCGCGCGTTCGGCTTCGTCCACCGCACCTATGAACATTCGCTGGACTGGGCGCTGTCCAGCGTCTGGCTGGTGATGGCGATTTTAATATTTGTCGTCGGCTTGAACGTCTACCTGTTTTCGGCCGCGCCCAAGGGCTTCTTTCCGCAACAGGATACCGGCCAGATCAACGGTGGCATGCGCGCCGACCAGAGCATCTCGTTCCAGGCGATGCAGCAAAAGCTGCGCCAGCTGGTCAACATCATCAAGCGCGATCCGGCCGTGGCAACGGTGGTCGGCTTTACCGGCGGCAGCCGCGCCGGCGGCGGCTTCATGTTCATCAATTTAAAACCGGTGAGCGAGCGTACCGAGTCCGGCCAGGCCGTGATTTCGCGCCTGCGGCCGCAACTGGCGAAGGTCACCGGCGTGTCCCTGTTCCTGAACCCGGTGCAGGACTTGCGCATGGGCGGGCGTTCCAGCAATTCGACGTATCAGTACACACTGAAAAGCGACAACCGCGCCGACCTGAAAGCGTGGGCGTCGAAACTGGCCGATTCGATGAAACAGCAAAAGGCGCTGATCGATGTCGATACCGACCAGGCGGAAAACGGTGTCGAAACCTTTGTCACGATCGACAAGGATACGATCACGCGCCTGGGCATCGGCGTGCGCGACGTCGACAATGCCTTGTATAACGGTTTCGGCCAGCGCCAGGTGGCGACCATCTACGATGAACTGAACCAGTACAAGGTGGTGATGGAGGTGGCGCCGGAATACGCGATGAGCCCGGAATCGCTGAAGGATGTGCAGGTATCGGCCAGGGGCACCGGCGCCGGTTCGTCGAACAACGTGGCGGCCGCGCGCGACGCTTCCACCGGTTCGGCCTTGAGCACGGCCGTGACGACGATGGTGCCGCTGACGGCGATCGCCAGCTTCGCCGAAAGTTCGACGCCGACTTCGGTCAACCACCAGGATGGAGAACTGGCGACAACGGTGTCCTACAACCTGGCCGATGGCTACACGATCAGCGACGGCCAGGCCGCATTGAAACAGGCCGAGGCCGACATCGGCATGCCGAACAATGTGCGCGGCAGCTTCCAGGGCACGGCGCGCAGCGCGGACGAGTCGAACAAGCAGCAACCCTTGTTGATCCTGGCGGCCATTGTCGTCATCTATATCGTGCTCGGGATGCTGTACGAAAGCCTGGTGCACCCGATTACCGTGCTGTCGACATTGCCGTCGGCCGGCGTCGGCGCGGTGCTGGCGCTGCTGCTGTTCAAGATGGAGTTTTCGATCATCGCGCTGATCGGCGTGTTCCTGTTGATCGGCATCGTCAAGAAAAATGCGATCTTGATCATCGACTTCGCGCTGGAAGCGGAGCGTTCGCGCGGGCTGTCGTCGCTGGAAGCGGTGCGCGAAGCGTGCCTGTTGCGCTTCCGGCCGATTTTGATGACGACGCTGGCCGCCGCGCTGGGCGCCTTGCCGCTGGCGATCGGTTTCGGCGAAGGTTCCGAATTGCGCCGCCCGCTCGGCGTAGCCATCATCGGCGGCCTGATCGCCAGCCAGGTCTTGACGCTGCTGACGACACCGGTGGTCTACATCCTGATGGACAAGCTGCGCCGCCGCGGCCCGTCCGAATCCCAATTGAGCCGTATCCAGGGCGAGCAGGCAACTGCGGCGCCGAGCAAATCATGAATACCATGAATACCCCCTACACTTCTTTGACATTGTTACCTTGTCATTCCCGCGCAGGCGGGAATCCCATTTTCGTTGTGCCGTTCGGGACACAAAATGGGATCCCCGCCTTCGCGGGGATGACAGGTTACGCTGCGCGCATATCCACCCTTCGCCTGGCCGCGCTGGCCATGATCGCCTGTCTGTCCACCGGCTGCGCCGTCGGTCCCGCTTATCAACTGCCATCCACGCCCGAACCCATCGCGTTCAAGGAAGCGGCGGGCTGGCACCCGGCGGCGCCGGCCGACATGCTGGAACGTGGCCCGTGGTGGACGTTGTTCGGCGACCCGGTATTGAACGACATGGCGGCTTCCATCGAAGTCTCGAACCAGAACGTGGCCGCCGCCGCCGCCGCTTACGCGCAAGCGCGCGCGCTGGTGACGGAGCAGCGCGCTCAGTTGTTCCCGGCCGTGAACCTGAACGGCAGCGCCAATCGCAGCGGCGGTGGCGGCGATACGCGCACCAGCAGCCAGTACCGCGTCAACATCGGCGGCAGTTGGGAGCCGGATATCTGGGGCCGCTTGCGCGCCGCCAGCAACGGCGCGCAAGCCGGCGCCGCCGCCAGCGCGGCGGACCTGGCGGCGGCGCGGCTGTCGGCGCAGGGCGAACTGGCCGCCAATTATTTCGCGCTGCGCCAGGCCGACGCGCAAAAAGCCTTGCTGGACACCACGGTGACAGGTTACGAGCGGGTGCTGCAAATCACGCAAAACCGTTTTGATGCCGCCATCGCCGCCAAGTCCGACGTGCTGCAGGCGCAGACGCAACTGGCCAACGCCCGCATCGACCAGTTGACCGTGGCGCGCCAGCGCGCCCAGTTGGAACACGCGATCGCCGTCCTGCTGGGCAAGGCGCCGGCCGAATTCACACTCGCGCCGCTGCCCGCGCAGGGCCTGGTCGTGGTGCCGCAGGTGCCGGCCGGCGTGCCGTCGGCGCTGCTGCAGCGCCGGCCCGACATCGCCGCCGCAGAGCGGCGCGTGGCGGCGGCCAATGAACAGATCGGCATCGCCCGCGCCGCCTATTATCCGAACCTGAACCTGAGCGCCTCGTACGGCTTCGGCGCCAGCCAATTGTCCGGCCTGTTCGGCGCGTCGAGCAGTCTTTGGTCGCTCGGCCTGTCGGCGGCGCAGACGCTGTTCGACGCCGGCGCCACCGGCGCGCGCGTGGCCGGCGCCGAGGCGGGACGCGATGCCGCCATCGCGCGCTACCGGCAGACCGTCTTGAATGCCTTCGCCGACGTCGAAGACCAGCTGGCCGCCAGCCGCGCGCTGGAACAGCAGCAGGACTTGCGGCAGACCGCGTCGTCGGCCGCCGAGCAGGTCGAGCAGCAGATGCTGAACCGCTACCGTGCCGGCCAGGTCGCCTATACGGAAGTGGTACAGGCGCAGGTGACGGCGCTCAATGCGCGCCGCTCTCTGCTGCAGGCGCAGGCCGACCGCCAGACCACGGCGGTGGCGCTGATCCAGTCGCTCGGCGGCGGCTGGCACGCGGGACACTGACGTGGCGCCGTGACCGCGGCCGTGGCGGTGGCCGTGCGCGTGGCGGATGCGCACCGGCGCTGGCGTTAAAGTATTGCAGTTTGTATAATCAGCGGGCAAGATGTCGATACAGCCTTTACTCTTCCCGCACCCTGATGATCAAGCAAGATAACGCCGTTGCCGAACCCGCCGATGCCTTTAGCGACATGCCGCCGCGGGCGGAACTGGTGCCGTTGGTCGGCATCGGCGCCTCGGCCGGCGGGCTCGATCCGATCAGCGAATTCCTGGCCGCCGTGCCGGTGCGCAGCGGCCTGGCCTTCGTCGTCGTGCAGCACCTGGACCCGCTGCACAAGGGCATGCTGGCCGAGCTGCTGCAGCGCGTCACCCCGATGACGGTGATGGAGGCGGCCGACGGCATGCGGGTCGAACCGGATTGCGTCTACGTGATTCCACCCAACCGCGACCTCGGTATCGCGCGCGGCGCGCTGAAGGTGCTGAAACCGCAACAGCGGCGCGGCCACCGCCTGCCGATCGATTTCTTTTTCCAGGCGCTGGCGGCCGAGCACGGTGCGCTGGCCACCGGCGTGGTGTTTTCCGGCATGGGCATGGACGGCACTTTCGGCTTGCGCGCGATCCAGGAACACGGCGGCATGACGCTGGTGCAAACGCCGGCATCGGCCCGTTTCGATCCGATGCCGCAAAGCGCAATCGACGCCGGCGCGGCCGACATCGTCGCGCTGCCGGGCCAGATGCCGCAATTGATCGTGGAACGCCGTGCGCACCGGCCGCCGGCGCCCTTGCTGTACGAACCGGGCATCGCGCGGCGCAGCGCGCTGAGCGAGTTGCTGCAATTGCTGCAAGAGCAGACCGGCAACGATTTCGCCGAATATAAAATCAATACCGTGATGCGCCGCATCGAGCGCCGCATGACCTTGCACCAGCTCGATACGCTGGAACAGTATGTCGCTTTCCTGCACAACAACCCGCTCGAACTGAAATTGCTGTTCAAGGAAATGCTGATCGGCGTGACCAGTTTTTTCCGCGACCATAAAGTATGGGAACAGTTGAAGAGCGTGGCCTTGCCGCAACTGCTGGCGGCCCATCCGGGCGGCGCTGCCTTCAAGGCCTGGATACCGGCCTGCTCGACCGGAGAAGAAGCGTATTCGCTGGCCATCGTGTTCAACGAGGTGATCGAGAACATCAACCCGAAGGCCAAGTACACGCTGCAGATTTTCGCCACCGACCTCGATCCGGACGCGATCGACCGCGCCCGCTTCGGCTACTTCCCGCGCAGCGTCGAATCCGATATCTCGCTGGGACGCCTGCAGCGCTGCTTCGTGACGGAAGAGAAGGGTTACCGGATCCGCAAGGAATTGCGCAACATGATCATCTTCGCGCAACAGAACATCATTTCCGATCCGCCGTTTACGAAGCTCGACCTGCTCAGTTGCCGCAATCTGCTGATCTATTTCAGCCCGAAGCTGCAGCAGCAATTGATCCCGCTGTTCCATTACGCGCTCAAGCAGGGCGGCCTGCTGATGCTCGGCAGCGCCGACACTCCGGGTCATTTCATCGACCTGTTCACGCCGCTGGCCGGGGGCAGCCGCATTTACCAACGGCTCGACGCCAACCCGCACCGGCTGCTAAACTATTTCCCTACCAAGGTGGTGGCGGCGTCTACCCCGATACAGAACGAGGCAAGGGCGGCAAACATGAGTGGCAATCTTCAGACCCAAGTTGAGCAACTGCTGCTCAAGAAGCACACTCCGGCCGCCGTGCTGCTGAACCATGGCGGCGATATCCTGTATATCCATGGCCGCACCGGCACTTACCTGGAACCGGCCGCGGGCAAGGCCAACTGGAATATCCACGCGATGGCGCGCGACGGCTTGCGCTATGAGCTGGACGACCTGCTCAAGCGCGCCGCGCAGGCCAGCGGCCCGCTGGCGCTGCGCGGGCTGATCGTCCAGGATGGCCATGGCCAGTCGCAGTCGGTCGACCTGACGGCCGAGGCGCTGCGCGAAGGCGAAGCGCTGGGCGGCATGGTGTTGGTGACCTTTTCCGCCACGCCGCAGCCGGCCGCGGCGCGGCGCAGCCGCTCGTCCAATCCGCGCACGGCGGAGCTGGAGCAGCAACTGGCGCAGGCGCGCCTGGAAATCCAGTCGGTGCGCGACGAGATGCAGACTTCGCGCGAGGAACTGCGCTCGGCCAACGAGGAACTGCAATCGACCAACGAGGAATTGCAGTCGACCAACGAGGAATTGACGACGTCGAAGGAGGAAATGCAGTCGCTCAACGAGGAACTGTACACCGTCAACGCCGAGCTGCAATCGAAGGTCGACGACCTGTCGCTGGTCAACAGCGACATGAAGAACCTGCTCAACAGCACCGACATCGCCACCATCTTCCTCGACAAT
>JAZJZT010000059.1:0-42550 GCA_040389645.1 Pseudomonadota bacterium
TTTACATGTCAATCAAATTATTCCGGACACTAGTGCGCTTTCGCGGGAATGACAGGTTTGGCGCTAACGACAGGTTTGAAGCTCACGACAGGTTTGCCGCTAACTTGTCTGCGCTAGCCACTGCCGCACATAATCCGGCATTGTTTCGACCGTGTTCGACGCATCCGGCACCGGCGCGCCGCGTACCTGGTGCAGTGGCAGTACGCCAGCCCAGGCCGCGATGCCCATGTCTTCCGCATCGTCGTTCGGTCCGCCGCTGCGCACCTTGCAGGCTGCTTCGTCGAGCGCGATGCGCAGGACCGTGGTGGCGGCGTATTCCTTGTCGCTGCCGCCCCGTACTTCGGCCTGGCGGCCGGGCGCGAGCTTGTCCATGAACGCTTCCATCGAGGCGCGCTTGCCTTCCTCTGCCACCTGCTCGAATTGGCCATATACCATCGCCGAGCGGTAGTTCATCGAGTGGTTGAACGCGGAGCGCGCCATCACCAATCCATCCAGGTGCGTGATGGTGACGCAGGCTTCGCCTTCCAGCAGGCGCTTGACCATGCGGCTGCCGTTCGAGCCGTGGATGTACAGGTGCTGGCCTTCGCGCCAGCAGGCGGTCGGGATGCAGTGCGGGCCGCCGTCATCGCTGAACGCGATGTGGCACAGGTAGGCGTCGTCGATGATCGCGTACAGCGTCGCGCTGTCGTAGCTGGCGTTGGTGGGGATGCGGCGTACGCGGGTGCGGGCGGTCGGTGCTGTATTCATGATCTCCAATCCGGTGAGTTGAAGCCGCAATATAATGGGCATCTGGTTCCTGTAAAAGATCCAGCACTGTTCAATAATCTGGAGCCATGATGGATTACGCGCTGTTGATCTCGACCTTTACGCGGCAGCATGGGCAACAGGGCTGGCCGCGCCAGCGCCTGCTGCATGAATGCCTGCGCTCCGCGATCCGCCAGGGCACGCTGGCGGCCGGCACGCGCCTGGTGGCCACGCGCGCGCTGGCGGCGGAACTGGGCATGGCGCGCAATACCGTGCTGTATGCGTATGAACAGCTGGCCAGCGAGGGCTTTGTCGTCACCGACCGGCGCGGCACGGTGGTGGCGGCCGTCGCGACGGCGCTGGCCGCCGCTTCGTCCGCCGGAGCCGTGGATCTGCGCGCCGGCGCGGCGGCCGGCGCCTCGCCGCATCCGGCCTTGTCGCGCCGTGCACGCAACCTGCGCGGGCCGATCGATTCGGCCAGCATGATGGGAGCCTTCGTGCCGGGCGTGCCGGCGCTCGATGCGTTTCCGCTGGCGCTGTGGCGCCGCATGCTGGACCGCGCCTGGCGTGCGTTGACGCCGGTCCAGTTGAATTACGGCGACCAGGCCGGAGAAATCGCATTGAGGAGCGCCATCGCCGACCACCTGCGCGCCTCGCGCGGCGTGCTGTGCGATGCTTCCCAGGTATTCATCACGGATGGAACGCAAAGCAGCCTGGATCTGTGCGCGAGAGCCTGCGCCGACGATGGCGACACGGTGTGGATCGAAAATCCCGGTTATGGCGGCGCGCTGGCCGCCTTTCGCGGCGCCGGACTGAAAGTCGAGGGCATCGCCGTCGACGACGACGGCATGGCGCCGGCCGCACGCGACTGGAAAACGCGCGCGCCCAAACTGATTTACACCACACCGTCGCACCAGTACCCGCTCGGCGGCGTATTGACCTTGCAGCGGCGCCTGGCGCTGATCGCCGGCGCGCGCGCGGCCGGCGCCTTGATCATCGAGGATGACTACGACAGCGAATTCCGGCATGACGGCCCGCCGCTGTCGGCCATGCAGGGACTGGCGCCGGATGCGCCGGTAATATACCTGGGCACGTTCAGCAAGACCATGTTCCCGGCGCTGCGCATCGGTTTCCTGGTCGCGCCGACGGGACTGGCCGCGCCGCTGGCGGCGATGCGCGCGCAATCGACGTCGCGCGGGCGCACCGCCGAGCAGCTGGCGCTGGCCGAATTCCTGCGCAGTGGCCAGTTCGCACTGCATCTGCGCCGCATGCGCCGGCTGTACCGGCAGCGGCGCGATGCCCTGGTCATCGCGCTCGGCCTGCACCTGGGATCGGTGGCGGAAGTGCTGGGCGCGTCGGCCGGCATGCACCTGGCGCTGCGTTTCCGGAATCCGGCACTGGCCGATACGGCGATTAGCGCGAGCCTGCGCGAAGAGGGGATCGTCGTGCATGCGCTGAGCGAGCACGCGACGCAGGGCATATCGGGTTGGAACGGCCTGATGCTGGGGTATGCGCAAATTCCGGCTGCGCAGATGGATGCGCTGGCGCGGCGCCTGGCGGCGGTGATCCACCTGGCGGCCTTCGACGCCGCGCGCCGGCCGCGCCGGGCGTAAAAAATAAAAGGGCGGCGCATGCAGTGCATGCGCCGCCCCGAACAACTCAGCTTAACTCAGATCAGAACGCGGTATCCATGCGCACGTACATCGAGCGGCCGTTGACGCCGAATGGGCAGGTTTCCCAGCAATAGGTGAAGCCCAGTTTCGGGAAATCTCCGCCGTTGGTCCACTTCGACGGATAGGTGTCGAACACGTTGTTCACGCCGACCGATACGCTGGTCTTCTTGCTGAACGAGTAGCGGCCGGTCAGGTCCAGCAGCCATTTCGCGGACCAGGTTTGCAGCGGGCTGAAACCTTCGCCTTGCACGGAGCCATAGTAATTGGCGCGCGCGTTGACGTTCCACGGGCCGGTGGTCAAGTCGGCAGCCACGACGTGGTGCTTGCGCGGCTGGCCATGTTCGATCAGGGTCACCTGCGCTTGGTTGAACAGTTCTTCGCCGGTCAGGATGCCGGAGCTCGAGTGGCGCTTCGTCACTTCGGTCTTGTTGAAACCGAGCTGGCCGGACATGACCAGGGTGGCCGACGGCATCTTGGTCGTGTGTTCGGCGACGATGTCCAGGCCGCGCGTCTTGGTGTCGATCGCGTTGGTGAAGAACTGCGCCTGGCCTACACCCAGCGGATTGAGCACGTTGGCGATCGGGCCTTTGCCGCCGGCTTCAGGTCCGATTTCGCTGGAGAAGACGATGCGGTCCTTGATCTTGATCTGGTACAGATCGGCCGTCAGCGACATGTTCTTGGCCGGGCGCAGCACCATGCCGATACTGGCGTTGCGCGAGGTTTCTTCTTTCAGCGGCGCGATGCCGAACGCATTGGTGACGGCGCTGCCCTGGCGTGCGGTCAGGGTTTCGGTCAGCACGCCGGCCGTGTTCAGGTTGGTCGACACGGAGCTGTAGAACTCTTGCTGCACACCTGGCGCGCGGAAGCCGGACGAGACGCTGCCGCGCAGGCCGAACTGCTTCGATGGATCCCAGCGCGCGCTGAACTTGCCGGTGACGGTGCTGCCGAAGTCCGAGTATTTTTCGTAGCGGACGGCGCCGGCCAGCAGCAATTCCTTGATCGGACGGTGTTCGGCGTCGAGGAACAGCGCGATGTTGTGGCGGCCTTCGTCGATGGCGGTGGACGGCGTATAGCCGGGGAAGCCCTGGGTGCCGGAAGCGGCGATGCCGCCGCCCTGATTTTTGATGACGATGGCCGGGTTATTGGTACGGCCGTACTGGTACGAGACCGGGTCGCCGGCAATGATCTGGTAGTTATCCTGGCGGTATTCGAAGCCGGTAGCCAGGAACACTTCCGCGCCGCCCAGCTTAATCGGACCCTTGACGTCGGCGTTGAAGGTGGTCTGGTTAAATTTCAGCTTGCCGGTGTCGGCTTCGGTCGGCGATTGTGCGTAGATTTTTTTAGGGTCGCCATTCGCGCCCGGCAGCGGTTCATACCAGTAGCTGACGTTGACGGTATTTTTTTCGTGGAAGTCCAGTTCGGAAGCGCCGTGGTTGATACTGATGTCGGCCTTCCAGTCGTTGGCCAAGTCGCGGCGGTAGCCGAACGCAAACGAAATGTCCTTGACGGTGGTGCGGATGTTCGGCAGGAAGCCATTCGCATATTCTTTGATCGCCGGCACGTTGCGGTCATCGCCGGCCGAGCGGAAGAAGCCGGCCGAGTCGCCCGAGCGCTTGGACAGGCCGCCGAAGGCGTAGAACTCGCTGTCCTTGTCGATCGGCAGGCCGGCGTTCCACCACAGGTAGGCGTCGCGCGCGTCGCTGTCGCCGATGCGCTGCGTGACACGTGGTGAACCTGCCGGAGTGCGCAACGAGTCCAGACCCGCACGGTTGGTTTCGCCGCGCTTGCGGCCTTCGACCGTCAGGTTGATGAAGCCGCCGTCCTGGCCCAGCGCCCAGCCGCGGTTCACGCTGCCGGAATACAGGTCGCCGTCGCCGACCTTGGTGGTGCCGAGCGTGCCGCTCAATGCCGTTTCATTGACGTTCGATTTCAGTACGATATTGATCACGCCGGCGATCGCATCGGAGCCGTATTGCGCGGCCGCGCCATCGCGCAGCACTTCGATGTGGTGGATCGCCGACAGCGGAATGGCGTTGATGTCGGTGCCGGCCGAGCCGCGTCCGATGGTCTGCTGCACGTTCACCAGCGCCTGCTGGTGGCGGCGCTTGCCGTTCACCAGCACCAGCAGCTGGTCCGGGCCGAGCGAGCGCAAGGTCGCCGGGCGGATGATGTCGGTGCCGTCGCTGATGAAGGTCGACGAGAAGTTGAACGACGGGTCCAGCGTCTGCAACAGCTTGCCCAGTTCCAGCGGGCCGGCGTTTTGCATGTCTTTCAGGCTGATCAAACCGACTGGCGACGAGGTGTCGAGGGCGGTCTTGGCGGTCGAACGCGAACCCAGCACGACCACGGTCTGTTCCTCGCCCGAGGTCTGGGCGGTGGTTTGTGCGTAAGCCTGGGAGGCTGCCAGCAGGATGGCGCTGGCGATGAGGGTGCGTTGGAAAAGGGGTGGTGTGGCGCGTGCAGCTTTCTTCATGTGGCTATTCTCTCGTGTGATTATTATTCGAACATCAACTACCGCGGTGACTAGCTTTCACCGCCGAGAAAATACTACATTGCACTTTTCAACCGTCAAAGTGCTTTTGATACACTTTTTAAACCCGGTGTTGCATTTTATGTACTCCATTTAATATTGCGTGCTTTATATCGAAAAATGCCGTACCCTCACCGGTCCATGCACCACGTGCATAGTCTATTGCTGGTCCAGCATCCACGATTTCAGGCCGTTGACCCAGGATTTGGCCGGCAGGTTCAGGCGCGTCTTGATCGCGCCGGCGCGTTCGTACAGCACGCTGAAGTCGATCACCGGCGCCTGCTTGAAGGCGAGCACGATGATGTTCGCGTCGTGCACCTCGGGCAGCCACACCACGGCGTCGAACGCCATTTCCATCGCCTGCAGGTTCTTGTCATAGTTCGGGAAGTCGCCGAACACATTGGTGGTCATGATGCCGCCGTCGCGCAGGCAGTCGTTGCAAGCCTGGTAAAACTCCGGGCTGTCGAGCACCGGGCCGCGCGCCTCCTCGTCGTACAGGTCGACCTGCAGCACGTCGACGGTATTGTGATTGGCGGGATTCATGACGAAGTCGAGCGCATTCATTTCCTGCACATTCAGGCGCGCGTCGTTGGGCGGCAGGCCGAACTGCGCGCCGCAGATCGCGATCACGTTCGGGTTCAGTTCGACCGCCGTCACTTTCGCGTCCGGGAAGCGGTGGTAGCTGAACTTGGTCAGCGCCGCGCTGCCCAGGCCCAGTTGCACGATGTGGCGCGGCTTGTCGAGGAACAGCATCCACATCATCATCATCTGCACGTATTCGAGTTCGATCGCGTCCGGTTTCGACAGCCGCATCGCGCCCTGTACCCAGGAGGTGCCGAGGTGCAGCGAGCGCACGCCCTGGAATTCGGTGATGGTGGCGGGAGGGTGGCCCGGCTGGTCGAAGCGGGCGGTGGAAGTGGGTGTCGGTTTCATGGCGCCAGTTTACCAGCCGGTCATATAACTTTATGGATTGGCGTGATTGGCAACCAAAATCAGAGGCAGAACCTGGGGTCAGACCCATGGGTCTGACCCCGGCCTTTGCACTTGATTTGGATGAAACACTGCCGCAGCACTTCATCTGTACCCGATCAGGCTCACCCGCAAGCCGCAGGCAACGGCAAGATCAGCGTGACGGTAAGACCGCCGCCATCCCGGTTGGCCAGCGTGATGCGCCCGCCGTGCGCTTCGGCGATTTCGCGCGCCAGCGCCAAACCCAGGCCGGTGCCGCTGCGCTTGGTCGAATAAAACGGCACCAGCGCGTTGGCCAGCACCGTCTCGCTCATGCCGGGACCGCGGTCCTGCACTTCGATGCGAATCACCCCTTGCACCCGGCGCACCGCCAGGCTGACGCCATCCGGCGCGGAACCCGATTCGTGCGCATTTTTCAGTAAATTCAACAGCGCTTGTTCCATTTGCGCGGCGTCGAAGCAGGCGTCTTCCTGCGGCGTTTCACCGGCCAGCGTGAAGCCGACCTGGTGGGACAGGCGGTCGATGAAGCCGGGCCACGCATGCTGTTCCAGGCGCGGAGAAGGCAGCTTGGCGAAGCGCGCGTAACCGAGAATAAAACTTTCCAGGTGCCGCGTGCGTTCCTCGATCGTGGCCAGGATTTGCGGCAGGCGCTCGGTCTGGCCACGCCGCACCAGTTCGGCGCCGGAATGGGCGAGTGACGTCAAAGGCGCCAGTGAATTGTTCAATTCGTGGCTGATCACGCGGATCACTTTTTTCCAGGTCTGCACTTCCTGTCTGCGCAATTCCAGGGTCAACTGGCGCAGCAGCAGTAATTCGTGCTTGCGGCCGTTCAGGCTGAAACTGCGCCGCGCTAGGTGATACACCTCTTCGTCTTCCGCTTCTC
The DNA here is from genome assembly GCA_040389645.1 of Pseudomonadota bacterium. Classification (GTDB taxonomy): domain Bacteria; phylum Pseudomonadota; class Gammaproteobacteria; order Burkholderiales; family Burkholderiaceae_D; genus Rugamonas. The sequence goes on from JAZJZT010000059.1 coordinate 6,800, forward strand.
CGCTGCTAAACAGGCCGTCGCCGCCGCGCGCGATCGCGTCGCGCAGCGCCGGAGCGGCTTGCCGCAGGATGTCGTCGAGGCGGTGGCCTTCCAGCCGGTGGCCCTGGTGCAGCAACTGGCGCGCGGCGATGTTGGCATAGACAACCGGGCCGCCTTCGCTGACGAGCAGCATCGCCACCGGCGTGTTTTGCACCATGGTGTCGAGCAGCAGTTCGCGCTGCACCAGGTCGAGCCGCTGTTCGCGCAGCACGCGGCCCAGTTCATTGTGGGCCGCCACCAGGTCGCTCAACTCATCGTTTTGTGGCCAGTACAGGCTGAACGAGAAGTCGCCGTCCTGGTAACTGGTGACGGTGCCGGTCAGCGCGCGGAACAGGGACAGCATGTGTTCGAGCTGGGCGCGGATCGTGATGATAGCCACCGGCAGCACGGCCAGCAGGCAGATGCCGAGCACGAGGCCTGGCTGGTCCGGCAGCCAGTGCGTCAGCGCCAGCGCGATCAGGATGCCCAGCGTCAGCAAGGTGCCGACCAGCGCGGACCAGCGGGTGAGGAGGGAGAGGCGGATGCCTTTCGGGGGGGCGTGGTCCTTGGGCATCATGCGTTTGCGCTGTCATTCCGGATCGCCGGACCGCCGCGCAGGCGGGAATCCCATTGCATTTCCCATACGGCGCCGCGAAATGGGATTCCCGCCTTCGCGGGAATGACAGAGTAGTGGTAATTCAAGCTGTGCATCACCCGCGCGCGATGCCGAGCCGCTCCATGCGGCGGTACAGGGCCTGGCGCGACAGGCCCAATTCGGCCGCCGCCTGCGCCACCACGCCGTGCGCGCGCTGCAGCGCCTGGGCGATGGCGTCGCGGTCCGGTTCCGCTTCCGGCGCGGCCGTAATGGCCGCCGCGGGCAGGCCGAGGTCGGCCACCTTGATCACGTCGCCGGCCGCCAGCAGGCAGGCGCGCGCCATCACGTTTTTCAGCTCCCGCACATTGCCGGGCCAGGCGTGCGCGCGCAGCGCCGCTTCGGCCAGCGGGTGCAGCGTCTTGCGCCCGCCAAGAAAATGCTGCGCCAGCGGCAGGATGTCGGCCGGGCGCGCGGCCAGCGCCGGCAGCGCCAGTTCGATCACGTTCAAACGGTAAAACAGGTCTTCGCGGAAGGTGCCGGCCCGTATCATCGCCTGCAAGTCGGCATTGGTGGCGCTGACCACGCGCACCCGCACCTGCCGTTCGCGGTTCGAGCCGAGCCGCTCGAAGCGGCCCGTTTCCAGCACGCGCAACAGCTTCATTTGCCCGGCCAGCGGCAGGTTGCCGATCTCGTCGAGGAACAGCGTGCCGCCGTCGGCCGCCTCGAACTTGCCTTCTCTCGCCTTCGACGCGCCGGTGTAGGCGCCCGCGTCGGCGCCGAACAGTTCGGCCTCGATCAGTTCGGCCGGCAGCGCGCCGCAGTTCAGCACGACGAAGGGGCCGTCGCGCACCGAGGAATTGGCCTGGATGATCTCGGCGATGCGTTCCTTGCCGGTGCCGTTCGGGCCGCTGATCAGCACCGGTACGTCCGATTTGGCGACCTGGCAGGCGAGGTGGATTACGCGTTCGGTGGCGGCGTCTTGCCACACCATGCCGCGCAAGTCGTGCCGCTCCAGGTCGCGCCGCTGGCGCAATTCGCTTTGCATGCGTTGCGCCAGCGCGCGATTAACTTGACCCAGTTCGATCAGGTTGGTGACGGTCGCGATCAGGCGATGGTCGTCCCACGGTTTCGCCAGGTAGTCCGCCGCGCCGGCCTTGATCAGGCCGACCGCCGCGTCGAGGTGGGTCCACGCGGTCAGCAGGATCACCGGCAGGTCCGGGTGGCGCGCGCGGATCGCGCGGAACAGCGCCACGCCTTCTTCTCCGGACGTGGTGTCGGCCGTGAAGTTCATGTCCTGGATCACCAGGTCGATGGTGGCGCTGCGCTGCTCCAGCAGGGCCAGACCTTCTGCGGGGGAGGCCGCGCGCAGCGCATCGATGTCGTGCAGTGAAAACAGGACATCGAGTGCGACGGCGATGGCGGTATTGTCGTCGATTATCAGTACGGTAGGCATGCGGCAGGATACCGTAAATAAGGCGCTGCGCGTGGCGCTCGCCGGTAAAATCGAGAAAGGCTGGGGTCAGACCCGTGGGTCTGACCCCGGGTTTTGCCGCTGATTTTAAGCACTGCGCGTGGCCATCGCCGGTGAAATCGATGCGGCGCGCCAGGCGGGGCCGTACACGGCAACGATGCCCAGTGCCCAGAACACGCCTGCGCCGGCCAGCAGGTATCCGGCTGGCAGGCGCGCCATTTCCAGCTGGCTGACCAAGAGCTGGTTCAGCGCCAGCGCCAGCAGCACGCCGGCCGTCACGCCGACGCTGGTGATCATGATGTTTTCGGTGATGAAGTAACGGACGATGTCGAGCCGGCGCGCACCGAGCGCGCGCCGCACGCCGATCTGCTTGCGGCGCTGCGTGACCCACAGGCTGGCCATGCCGACGATGCCGCTGGCGGTGATCAACAGCAGCAGCGCGCTGACGGTGATCAGCATCCAGGCCAGGCCGACGTCGGCGCGGTAGCGTTCCGTGCGGTCTTCTTCGAGCGTCTTGGTCTTGACGACGACCTGGTTGTTGCCGGCGCGGCGCAGCGCCGCTTCCGCTTCTTTTAACACGCGGTCGCGCTGGCCCGCTTCGGCGCGCACGGTGAACATCACGCTGCGGTCGCCCGTCAGGCGCACAGGCACGATCGAACTGGTGTCGCCGTCCGAGTCCAGTTGGGCGCCGGGCGATTGCAGGCGTTCGATGACGCCGACCACGCGCACCGCCTTGGCTTCGCTGCCCACTCCCATCAATAAAGTCTTGCCGACGAAGCTGGTCGCGCCCGGCCAGACTTTTTCGCCCAGCGCCCGGGTGATCTGGGCCACGGCGGGATAATCTTTGCTGGTGTTCTCGTCGATTTCGATCAGGTCGGCGGCATTGAAGTCGCGTCCTTCGACCAGCTTCAAGCCCCAGGTCTTGACCAGCGAATCGGGCGACACATAGAAGGCGGTCATGCCGCTTTGTTTGTCCTGCTTGCGGTCGACCGAGACGCTGTTGTAGCTGCCCGAACGCGACAGCGGCACCTGGCTGGTCTGCGCCACGGAGACCACGCCCGGCACCGCGCGCAAGGTCGCGGCCTGCGCCCTTTGCGAAGCCAGTTGTTCATTGTGGCCGCCGGCTTTCAGGTTGCGCACCTGGACATGAAAAATGTCGCTTTCGGCCACGATGCCGGTCGGGCGCGCCGTCACCGCCAGGCGCAGATTGACGATGTGCAGCGCATTGGTGAGAATGGCCAGGCTCAACGCGACCTGCACCGCGACCAGGATGGCGCCGGTTTTACTGCGCAACAGCGCGGAAAGGATAGGGCGGATTTCCATCGTCGATTGCTCCTTGATGCTTACTGCGATTTGAGTTGCATGGCCGGCGTGACCTGGCAGGCGCGCCAGGTCGGCAGCAGGCCGGCCAGGATGGAAGAGGTCACTGCCATCAGGAAGGTCGTGCCCAGCATGATCCAGTCCATGTGCGCGACCACGGTCAACTGTTTCGATTGCATCGCGATCAGCGCCAGCGCGCCGAAGGCCAGCAGCAGGCCGAGCACGCCGCCGGCCAGGCCGACCACGGCGGTCTCGATCAGGAACTGCTTGAAGATGTCGCGGCGCGAGGCGCCCAGCGCGCGCCGGATGCCCACTTCCGGCGCGCGCACCGAGAATTTGGCCAGCAGCAGGCCGATCGTGTTGACCAGGCAGAGCACCAGGAAACCGAAGGCCAGCCAGGCGGACAATTTGCTGTCATTGCCCACCACCTTCAGGAATTCCAGCCACTCCATCAAGTCGTACAGTTTATTGGGCGCATTGCGCTTCATGCGGCCCAGCTTGCGCTGTTCGGCCGCGTAGGCATCCAGGTAAGCCTGCAGGGCGGGGCGGTCGGCGCTGGAATTCAATTCGAACCAGAACTGGATCCATGTGCACTCCGATTGCAGCAGCGCGTCGAAACCGGGATCGCGGTCGGCGCTGCAATTCATGCTGCCGTTGTGGCCGGCCTGGTGCCGGATCGCGCTAACGAACGGAATATAAAATTCATCCTCGTTGCCGAAGGCGCTGCTGCCGATGATGCGGTGGAAGCGCGGGATCGGGTTCCAGTCATCGAGCACGCCGCTGACCTGGTATTCAAAGCCCATCAGCATGATGCGCTGTCCGACCGGGTTGGCCGCGCCGAACAGTTTTTCGGACAATTTGTGGCTCAACACGACGACATCGGCGCCGGCCGCCTCGTGCGCCGCGGTCCACGGCTGGCCGTGCAGGAAGGGGACATGGAACATCGCAAAAAAATCGTGCGACGGCGCCAGGCCGGTTGCCATGAACACCCCCAGATCCTTGCGCGCCGGTTCGACCGGGCCGGACACGCCATAGATCGCGACGCGCCGTTCTCCCTGCTTACTTGCCAGCAGGTTGGCCGCGTCGAGATAAGCCAGTTGGCGGTCGTTCGGCTTGTCGCCCGGCGCGTAACCCTGGATCGGGCCGTTGTCGAACAGTGGCACGAACAGGCGCCCGCTTTTATCCGGAATCGGGTCGCCCGACATCACGTGCAAAATGGTCAAGGTTGCGATGCTGGCGGCCACGCCCACGGCCAGCGTCAGCACCATCAGCGCGGTCAGCGCCGGGTTGCGGCGCAGGCTGCGCAGGCCGAGCAAAAAATAATAGGAAAACATGGGCGCTCCTTATACCGAGGCCAGCGTCGGCGCCTTGCGCACCAGGTCCGAGACCTGTCCGTCGATGATGTGCACATTGCGCTGCGAGCGCACCGCCAGTTCCGGGTCGTGCGTCACCATCAAGATCGTCGTGCCCTGCGCATTGATCTCTTCCAGCAGTTCCATCACGCCGCGCGCCATTTGCGTGTCCAGGTTGCCGGTCGGTTCATCGGCCAGCAGCAATTTCGGAGAACCGGCCAGCGCGCGCGCGATCGCGACGCGCTGCTGCTGGCCGCCGGACAGTTCGGCCGGATAGTGTTTCATGCGCGAAGCCAGGCCGACCTTGGCCAGCGCATCCTCGATCCGTTCGCGCCGTTCGGCCGCATTGAAGCCGCGGTAGCGCAGCGGCACGTCGACATTGTCGAACAGCGACAGGTCGGGAATCAAATTAAAACCCTGGAAGATGAAGCCGAGTTTTTCGTTGCGCAAGCGGGAACGGGCGTTGTCGTCCATGCCCTTGACGTTGACGCCGTCGAGGATGTATTCGCCGTCGGTGAATTCTTCCAGCAGGCCGGCGATGTTCAAAAAGCTGGTCTTGCCGGAGCCGGACGGGCCGGTGACGGTGACAAATTCCCCCTGCCGGACATTGATCTCGAAGCCGCGCAGCGCGTGGGTTTCGATCATGTGGGTGCGATAAACTTTGCTCAGGTTTTGCATGCGCAGCATGGGGGCCTCGGGACGTGACGGTTATTGGTTGATCGAGACGCTGGCGGCGTTCTCGAAGGTTTCGGTTCCGGCGACGACGACCTTGTCGCCCGCTTTCAAGCCATCGATGATTTCGACCGACGCGACGCTGGTGGCGCCGAGCCGGATCGGGGTGCGCACGGCGATGCCGTTCTTCAGCACGTAGGCGTAGCGGCCGCCCTCGGATTCGACGAAGGAGCCGCGCGGCAGCATCAGCACATTCGGCTTTTCGTCGATCAGCAGGCGCGCCGACACGCGCTGGTTCTGGCGCAAGCCTTCCGGCTGCGCACCATTGAAACGCACGCGTGCCAGCACCTGGTTTTTCACCACCTCCGGAGATAACGCGGACAGCTTGCCGGTGACTGTCACGGCGCCGGCCTGGATCTCGGCGCGCATGCCCAGGCCGAGGTCGGCGACATAGGTTTCCGGCACTTCGAGTTCCACTTCCAGCGCCGACAGGTCGACCAGCGTCATCAACGGCGCATTGGCCGGCACCACGCTGCGGTTCGGTACCGACAGGGTGCCGATAAAACCGTCCACCGGCGCGCGCACGGTCAGCGCGTCGACGCGGCGCTGGGCGTTGGCCAGCGCCAGTTTCTGGCGTTCCAGTTGCGCGCTCTTCGTTTTCAGTTCCAGCGCGACGTTGTCTCCTTCCAGTTCGGCCGCCTGGCCGGCGTGGCGCGCGCGGATCTCGGCCGCCTGCAGCGCATCCTTCGCCTTCTGGTAATCGATCTTCGCGACCACGCCCTCGTTTGACACGCTGTTGTAGCGTTCCAGCGTGCGCTGCGCGGACAGGCGGTCGATTTCGGCGGTGTCGGCGTCGCGCCTGGCCAGCATCTTTTGCTTGCGCGCGAGGATCTGCTGGCGCGCCACTTCCGCCACCAGTTCCTGGTAGCTCGATTGCTCGCGTTTCAGTTCGTCGCTCAGGTCGGGCGATTCGAGGATGGCGAGAATATCTCCCTTTTTGACGGTGTCGCCGGCCTGCGTTTTCAAGGTGACGGTCGACGGCGAGGTCGAATACAGCGTCGGGCTGACGGCGGCGACGATGCGGCCGTTGACGGCGGCGTCGCGCACCAGCGTGCCGCGCGCCACTTCGGCGATGCGCAGGCGGGCGGCGTTGACCGAATGGCTGCTGCCGCTCCAGTTTTGCAGCAGCAGCGCGCCAGCCGCGACCACCGCCGTGGCGCCCGCTAACCACAGCGCGCGCCGTTTCCATCGCCGGCCAGGCGGCGCGGCGATGACGGTGTCTTGATGGGATGTGTCGCGGATCATGGTGTCGATCGATAAATGGATGCGATCACCTTTGCACGATTCGTGCCAAATGCTAAGTGTTTGAATCGATTGAAAATTGCGTGGACTGTCCGCTGTCCGGGCTGTCCGCGTGTCCGGCGGTTGTCCGGCGTGGCTGCTTCAGGTTTTCAGCGGATCTTGAATAATGACTTTATCCTTCGAGATGATTTCCTGGAATTTGGTGCTGGTCGCCGCCCAGTCCACAATATCGACCCGGATCGACAGATCCGATTCATCGAAAGCTTCCTTGATCGCAGCGAGTCGTTCGAGCGAAAGCGGGGCGTTTGTCATGAGCGCCAGATCCAGGTCTGAATATTCCTTGGCAGTCCCTTTTACGCGGGAGCCGAAAGCCCAGACGGAAAATTCCGGAGCGGCCTTTTCCAGTACGTGACACACTTCGTGCCAGTCGTGCGGCTTCAAATCGATATGGGGCTGTTCAAGCATTTTCATCATTTCGGTCGGCTAGTTGACGCAACAGAAAACGGGCCTCGTCGAGGAATTCCGATGCGACCTCGTACACCGCCTGGGCTTTTTGCGCATCGTAGGTATGGCTGCTGTCCGTGCGTGCCTGGCGGTACACTTTCCAGCGCAGCCAATCGGAGCGCAGCAAACCTCTTTCATTTCCCAGCCGGACGAGATTTTGAAACGTCGACAAATCGATCTCGGCGGGGCTGGCCACTTTATCTTCCAGGTGCCGCTTCAGCATTTTGTGGCTGAGCTCATAGGTGAACTCGAAGCATTGAATGACGGAATTTCTTAACTGCTCAAATAACCCGGCATCGTTTTTTGCCATGTCGGACGTGGCGTAGGACAGGCTTTTTTCCAGTTGATACACCGCGTTGGCGAATGGCGTGAAATCAATACTCATGATGTCGCTTCCTTGAGGTTGTGATGGACAGGTGCGATCTCAGGTCTCATACGGCATCTTATATCAGCCACCATCAGGATTACGCTGATGCGCTGTTCCGTTTCCTGCGCCAGCGCAGACACAGCAAGGTCAAACCGTACATCAGCACGAGTATGCCGAGCCATGCGATATACACCAACGCCAGGGAGGGGGTATAGCCGGCCGGCATTTGCGTGCTGTTGTTGACGACGTCAGGCAGGCTGCCGTAGCGCAGCAGCAGGTAGACGCCGGCCAGCAGGTGGATCAGCGCGATGTGCAGCAGGTAGAAGAATAGCGGAGAACGTCCGAACACCAGCAGCACGCCGACCTTGCGCACGCGTTCGAAGCCGGCCAGCAGGGCGAGCACGATGCTGCCGGTGACGCACAGGTATTGCAGCGATGGGGGATATTTATGGACGCGCACGAAGGACATCAGGTCGAACATGAAGCCGCGTCCCTGCGCCGACCACGGGTCCGGGTCGCCATACAGGTTACCCAGGCGCAGTGCGATAAACGTCAGCATCAGCGCGCCGGACGCCAGCAGCAACAGGCGCCGGCGGCGCGCCGCGTCCACATTGAATATCGGGCCGAGCGCATAGCCGGCCGCCATCAATCCGGGCCACGGCAGCAGTGGATAGACGAACAGGATGCCGAAGCCGCGCGCGACCGGATAAAAGCCGCCCTGGTGCAAGGCTTGCGCCAGCAGGCCGCCCGGCCGCCAGCCGTCGAAGGCATTGTGACCGACGATCAACAGCGCGGCGAACAGCGCGATCGCGGGGCGCGGTAGCCACACCAGGCCGGCCAGCACGATCATGCTCATGCCGAGCGCCCATATCACCTGGAAGATGATGACGCCATAGCCGAATTGCCAACTAAAGCTGACCCAGGTCGCTTCCAGCGCGATCAGCATGGCGCCGCGCGTGGCGAGATAGCGCGACAGGTCGCGCACGCCGTTCTTTTCTCCGCGCAGGAAGGCCGAGCAGCCGGCCAGCAGCACGAAGGCGGTCGCGCACAGGTGGGTGAACCAGCGGGTCCAGAACCAGGCCGGCGTGGTCGCGCTTAAATCTTCCGGGTGAAATGGGGCGAAACCGAAGAAGTCGCGCGTGTGGTCCAGTGCCATCAATGCGATCACCAGCCCGCGCAGCATGTCGATGGCGGGCAGTCTTGCCGTGGTCCCCATGTTCCGTCTCCCTTATTTGTCCTGTTTGAGCGGCTTGCCCTTGTCGATCACTTCGCGGCAATCGCCCTTGATGATGGCGTTGTCGTAATTGGTCCAGCCATAGCTGTCGACGTAGCGTTTATGTTGCTTGAATTGCGGACTGAGAAAACTCCATTCGAGGCGTTCGCCCTCGTATTCGATGTCGGCCAGGTCGAGCAACGTATGGAACATGTTTTCGGTCGCCAATCTCGCCTTTTTATGGCGTATTAACTGTTTTACCTTGTCGGGATAACGCTCGCCGTACTGTTCCGAATACCAGACGAAGGCGGGCACGTGGAATTCGTATTGCGTGTTGTGGCCGTGGAAGGCCAGGCGGCAAGTGCCGTCATATAAAGTCTGACCGTGGTCGGCCACGTACAGCAGCGACGTCAGTTGCTGCGTCGTTTTCAATTGGCCGATCACCTGTGACAGGAACCAGTCGGTGTACAGGATGGAATTGTCGTAGCTGTTGTTCAGTTGCGGCTTGATTTTCAGGTCCGTGTAGGCTGGCTTGTCGACGCCGTACAGCGACGGTTGCCACTTGTCGAATGGCTTCGGGTGGCGCTCGCTGTAGTTCCAGTGGCTGCCCAACGTGTGCAGCACGATCAGCTTTTTTGGCGCGGGGTCGGCCAGCGCGTTTTTCAAGGGATCGAACAGGATCTGGTCGAAATTCGAATGGTTGGTGAAGCCGCCCAGGTTCATGAACTGGATCACGTTGGCTTCCTTGGCGAACACGGACACCGGCGTGTCGAACTGGCCGAACGAGATCTGGTTCGACAGCCAGTATGTCTTGAAGCCGGCTTCCTTGTAGGCCGTGATAAACGATTTTTCGGCAAAACCGTCGGTGAGGCTTTGCATCGCCGGCTTGCGCGAAATGATGACCGGCACCGACAGACGCGTCGCCGAGACGGACGTGATGACGTCGCGCAGCGGCACCAGATTGCCTTCTTTACCCAATAAAGGGTTGGTTTCGCGCCGGTAGCCGTTCAGGCTCCAGCGGTCGTAACGCGACGATTCGCCGATGACGACCACCACCACTTCGGGTTGCGTATCCGGGTTGGCTTGGTGCGCCTTGAAGCTGAAACTGCTGCTGCGCAGGCTCAGTTCGGCCAGGTGCTTGCGTTCCCTGTAAAAATCGGCGCCGCGCGCCATCAGGCCGAACGGCCAGGTGTTGACGAAGGCGTCGGGGTCGAGCGGCACCTTGGCCCAGTAGGCCAGTGGTGACAGCTTCCAGCCGGTGCGCCCGGCTGCGGCGACGCTTCCGGTTTCCGGAGCGCTGGCCGCTTCGGTGTCGTCCGCTTCCTCTTCGTCGTCTTCGCTGGAAGCGCCGTCGCCATAGCCGGAGGCGGCCACGCTGGGCGCCGGCGTCTTTGCCTTCGCCGCCGATGCCGCTTTCGCGCTGGCGCTGGCCGACGGCGGCGCGTGCACGCCGAACTCCCAGCCGTAGGCGGCCACGCCGGCCAGCAGCGCGAGCATGGCCAGCGCGATCCAGCGCGACGGATCTTGCCAGTCCAGCGCGCGCGTTTTACAGGCGGCGCGCCAGGACAGTGCGAACCAGACGATCACGCCGAGCATCACCGCCAGCATCAGCCAAACGGTGCGCCCGAGGAATTCCAGCGATTCGCGCGGGCTGGTTTCGGCAATGATGCCCAGGTGGTGGGTCGAGATGCCTTGCCCGTAATAGACCAGCAGGTAGACTTCGGTCGGCAGCGCCAGGAAGGCCGGCAGCAGCAGCCAGTGAAAATAGGCCGGGCGCTTGAAAACGGCCCAGACGGCGGCCCAGGCGACGATTTCCATGCCCAGCGTCTGCCACGGTGTATCGACCGGTTTGCCGAGCAACAGGGGGATGAAGGGGACGGCCGACAGCGCGAGATAGCTCAGCAGCAGGAACAGCTTGGCGGGGCCGGGAAGGAGGCGCATGGCACGGGGATTCTGGAAAAGGCCATCATTATCGGACCTTTTATCCGGCCGTGGCGGTTATTCTGCAGCACCTGCTCCCCCTTGCGGGCGTCGGTGGTGGTGGGGTCAGGCCCCCGCTGTGCCGCGGGGCGATGCGATGTCGCGGACGTGGGGCCTGACCCCATTGTGCATTTATCCGGCCGTAGCGGTTATTCTTTATACCAAATCAAGTGCAAGGGCCGGGGTCAGACCCCGAGGGTCTGACCCCAGGTGTTGCCTCTGATTTTGGCTAAATATTCAGCACAGCTGCCCACCGAACGGATCGCTGATCTGGCGCTGACGGTAATCGATGCCGCTGAAGGCGCTGAACTGTTCCAGCGTGCGCGCGTTGCCCAGGCCGTAGGCGCCTGGTAAACCATCTCCGCACAGCAGCCGGTTCAGGCGCGCGGCGGCGCGCGCGGTGAGATAGGCGCCGCTGAAGTCGCGCCGCGCATCGATCTCGCCGTGCCAGTGGTGCGTCTCGTGCGGCGTGTTCGGCATTTTATACAGGTGATACAGGGGCACGTGCAGCGGGTGGTAGATATCCCAGCCGCGCGTGTAGGCGCGCACGGCCAGGCTTTGCTCTTCGCCGTGAAAATAGAGATACGGGTCGTACGGCACTTCGTCGACGAAGCTGCCGTCGCAAAATACAAAACCGGCCGCGACGTGGCAGCCGGCCACCGGCTGGTCTGTAAACAAATGGCGCGCAATAAAACGCAACACCACTTCGTCGTCGGTGAGCGGGGTTTCCGGATGCGGGCGCAGCACCAGCACGGTTTTGCCTTCCGGCGGCGTGTAGTGCGGCACGCCGTCGACCATGTCGAAGCGGTAAGGATAAGTACTCAGGATCGGTTTCTCGCAGCGCTCCAGCAATTGCCGGTGCTGGCGCCGCAGCGCCTCGTCCCAGCCGGGTTCAAAACACATGTGGGAATCGATCTGCAACAGGTAAGCCTCGCCGTCGTACAGGGAAAAGGCCTGGTTCCTGGCCCAGCTGACGCCCAGCGTATCCTGCACCGGCACATATAGATAGCGGATCAGGCCGGCGAAGGGGAGCAGGGCGATCGCCGCGCGCTGGCTGGCGCGGTGCTGGTCGACCACGCCAAAGCGCAGCAATTCGGGCCGCGTCGCCTTGGCCATGGCGTCGGTCAAGGTGAAAAACAGCATGGGATCCAGGTAGGATGCCAGGCTGACGAAGATGTACTGGTTCAAGCGGCACTCCCTCGCAACGGCGTGGTGGAAATAGTAGCAGTTTCCACTTGGCATGGATTACCGGTTGCAAAAATGCTTGCCGGCCGGAGAAAGCGGTTGACCGGGGCGGGCAGCCAGTCTATACTCGCGAGTTCTCGATTTAGTATGTGCATCGTATACGCAGAAATCGGCCGCTCCAGGTGAGTGGCTGTTCGTGCCAGCGGCGCCAGAATAGAGACTAGGTTTTAGTCCCCGGGCAACCGCCCGGGTTATCAACGTTGTAATTTTGTTGGATTTAGAACGATGCCAACCATCAATCAACTGATTCGCCAGCCGCGTGTTTCCGTACGCGTCAAGAGCAAATCGCCGGCGCTGGAAAACAGCCCGCAAAAACGTGGCGTGTGCACCCGTGTGTACACCACGACTCCTAAGAAGCCTAACTCGGCGCTGCGTAAAGTTGCAAAAGTACGCCTGACCAACGGTTTCGAAGTGATTTCGTACATCGGCGGCGAAGGCCACAACCTGCAAGAGCACAGTGTCGTTCTGCTGCGCGGCGGCCGGGTAAAGGATTTGCCGGGTGTGCGTTACCACATGGTTCGCGGTGCACTGGATACCCAGGGCGTCAAAGACCGTAAGCAAGCTCGTTCCAAATACGGTACGAAGCGCGCTAAAGCGGGTAAGAAGTAATAAGTTTTCGCTCAGTGGCTGTTAGCTAAGTGAATGTAGTCGACCGCAACTGGTCGAGTAAGTGGATAACTATGATGGTCATCCGCGAGCAGGCGGAAAAAACGCCGCTCAACTGAAGATTGAAAGGAATTGATATGCCACGTCGTCGTGAAGTACCCAAGCGCGAAATCTTGCCAGATCCAAAATTCGGCAATACCGATGTCGCCAAGTTTGTTAACGTGCTGATGCTGTCCGGTAAAAAATCGGTCGCAGAAAACATCATCTACGGTGCCTTCGAGCACATCGCCGCCAAATCCGGCAAAGACCCGCTGGAAGTGTTCGCTACCGCGATCGCCAACGCCAAGCCGCTGGTTGAAGTGAAATCCCGTCGCGTCGGTGGTGCAAACTACCAGGTGCCGGTTGAAGTCCGCCCAGTGCGCCGTATGGCTCTGTCCATGCGTTGGCTGCGTGAAGCTGCCAACAAGCGCAGCGAAAAATCCATGCCACAACGCCTCGGCGGTGAGCTGATGGAAGCGGCCGAAGGCCGTGGCGGTGCGATGAAAAAGCGTGACGAAGTTCACCGCATGGCTGAAGCGAACAAGGCGTTCTCGCACTTCCGCTTCTAATAAATTCGGCCAGGGCGTAAGCGTCCTGGCCGCTTATCTGTTGTTCGAGGCCGGGCTCATTTTGCAGAAAATGGCGCTCGGTTTTGTCCATTCAAAGATTTAGGAATAACTATGGCCCGCAAGACCCCCATCGAGCGCTACCGCAACATCGGTATCTCCGCTCACATCGACGCAGGTAAAACCACCACCACCGAGCGCGTGCTGTTCTACACCGGCGTCAATCACAAGATTGGCGAAGTGCATGACGGCGCAGCGACGATGGACTGGATGGAGCAGGAACAAGAGCGCGGCATCACGATCACGTCGGCTGCAACGACTTGCTTCTGGAAAGGGATGGCCAACAATTTCCCTGAGCACCACATCAACATCATCGATACCCCGGGTCACGTCGATTTCACGATCGAAGTGGAACGTTCGATGCGCGTGCTCGATGGCGCTTGCATGGTTTACTGCGCAGTCGGCGGCGTTCAGCCACAGTCGGAAACCGTATGGCGTCAAGCCAACAAGTACAAAGTGCCACGCCTGGCCTTCGTCAACAAGATGGACCGTACCGGTGCGAACTTCTTCAAGGTCTACGACCAGATGCGCAATCGCCTGAAGGCGAATCCGGTCCTGATCCAGATTCCGATCGGCGCTGAAGAAAACTTCAAAGGCGTCGTCGATCTGGTCAAGATGAAGGCGATCCTGTGGGACGACGCGTCGCAAGGCATGAAATTTGACTACGTCGATATCCCTGCCGAGCTGGCCGAGTCCGCCGCCGAGTGGCGCGAGAAGATGGTCGAAGCGGCTGCCGAAGCGACCGAAGAACTGATGAACAAGTACCTGGACGAGGGCGACCTGACCGAAGCCGAAATCAAGAAAGCGCTGCGTGATCGCACCATCGCTTCCGAGATCGTGCCGATGATGTGCGGTACCGCGTTCAAAAACAAGGGCGTGCAAGCGATGCTCGACGCCGTCATCGAATACCTGCCATCGCCGCTGGACATCGAAGACGTCGCCGGTACCGATGACGAAGAAGCCCCGACCACGCGTCGTCCTGCCGACGACGAGAAATTCTCGGCGCTGGCCTTCAAGATCATGACCGATCCGTTCGTCGGCCAACTGGCCTTCTTCCGCGTGTACTCCGGCGCCATCAATTCGGGCGACACCGTGTACAACTCGGTCAAGGGTCGTAAAGAGCGTCTGGGTCGTATTCTGCAGATGCACGCGAATCAGCGCGAAGAAATCAAGGAAGTGCGCGCCGGCGACATCGCCGCCGCGGTTGGCCTGAAAGACGTGACCACCGGCGAAACCCTGTGCGATCCATCGGCCATCATCGTCCTGGAACGCATGGTCTTCCCTGAGCCGGTGATTCAGCAGGCAGTCGAGCCGAAAACCAAGGCCGACCAGGAAAAAATGGGCCTGGCGCTGAACCGCCTGGCACAGGAAGATCCTTCGTTCCGCGTGAAAACCGATGAAGAATCGGGCCAGACCATCATCGGTGGTATGGGCGAGCTGCACCTGGAAATTATCGTTGACCGCATGAAGCGCGAATTCGGCGTCGAAGCGACCGTCGGCAAGCCACAAGTGGCTTACCGCGAAACGATCCGCAAGGTGTGCGAAGAGTCCGAAGGCAAGTTCGTCAAGCAGTCGGGCGGTCGCGGTCAGTACGGCCACGTGGTGCTGAAGATCGAGCCGCAAGAGGCGGGCAAGGGCTTCGAGTTCGTCGACGCGATCAAGGGCGGTACGGTTCCACGCGAATACATCCCTGCGGTTGAAAAGGGTGTGCGCGGCACGCTGGGCACCGGCGTGCTGGCCGGCTACCCAGTGGTTGACGTCAAGGTCACGCTGTTCTTCGGTTCGTACCACGATGTGGACTCGAACGAAAACGCGTTCCAGATGGCCGCTTCGATGGCATTCAAGGACGGTTGCCGTAAAGCGGCTCCAGTCATCCTGGAACCAATGATGGCTGTGGAAGTGGAAACGCCGGAAGACTACGCCGGTACCGTGATGGGCGATCTGTCGTCCCGCCGCGGTATGGTGCAGGGCATGGATGAAATCCCAGGCGGCGGCGGCAAGATCATCAAAGCTGAAGTGCCACTGTCCGAAATGTTCGGTTACTCGACCACGCTGCGTTCCGCAACGCAAGGCCGCGCAACCTACACGATGGAATTCAAGCACTACTCGGAAGCGCCTAAACACGTTACCGACGCAATCGTGACCGCTAAAGCGAAGTAAAATAATCAGTTGGGCTGGCCGGAGGGCGATCCTCCCGGCCGCCCACTTTAAATCTTGTTCTAAGGAAGAATAAAATGGCAAAAGGTAAATTCGAGCGGACTAAGCCGCACGTCAACGTCGGCACCATCGGTCACGTTGACCACGGTAAAACCACTCTGACCGCAGCAATCGCTACCGTCCTGTCGAAGAAATTCGGCGGCGAAGCTAAAGCCTACGACCAGATCGATGCAGCACCAGAAGAAAAAGCGCGCGGCATCACCATCAACACCGCTCACGTCGAGTACGAAACGGCTAACCGCCACTACGCTCACGTTGACTGCCCAGGCCACGCCGATTACATCAAAAACATGATCACCGGCGCAGCGCAGATGGACGGCGCGATCCTGGTGTGCTCCGCAGCTGACGGCCCAATGCCGCAGACCCGCGAACACATCCTGCTGGCCCGCCAAGTTGGCGTGCCATACATCGTCGTGTTCCTGAACAAGTGCGATCTGGTCGACGACGAAGAGCTGCTGGAACTGGTCGAAATGGAAGTTCGTGAATTGTTGTCGAAATACGAATTCCCAGGCGACGACCTGCCAATCATCAAAGGTTCGGCACGTAAAGCACTGGACGGCGACACCGGTCCTCTGGGCGAAGAAGCGATCATGGCCCTGGCCAATGCACTGGACACCTACATCCCTACGCCAGAGCGCGCAGTCGATGGCGCCTTCCTGATGCCAGTGGAAGACGTGTTCTCGATCTCGGGTCGCGGCACCGTCGTTACCGGTCGTGTCGAGCGCGGTATCGTCAAAGTCGGCGAAGAGATCGAAATCGTCGGCATCACCGACACCGTCAAAACCACTTGCACCGGCGTGGAAATGTTCCGCAAGCTGCTGGATCAAGGTCAAGCTGGCGACAACGTTGGTCTGCTGCTGCGCGGCACCAAGCGTGAAGACGTGCAACGTGGTCAAGTTCTGGCTAAACCAGGCTCGATCAAGCCGCACAACCACTTCACCGGCGAGATCTATGTCCTGTCGAAAGACGAAGGCGGCCGTCACACCCCGTTCTTCAACAACTATCGTCCACAGTTCTACTTCCGTACCACGGACGTGACCGGTTCGATCGAACTGCCAGCGGACAAAGAAATGGTCATGCCAGGCGACAACGTGTCGATCACCGTCAAGCTGATCAACCCGATCGCGATGGAAGAAGGTCTGCGTTTCGCAATCCGTGAAGGCGGCCGTACCGTCGGCGCCGGCGTGGTTGCAAAAATCATCGCCTAATAGCGCTTGATTGAATCAAAGGCAGTGCCGTTCGCGGCGCTGCCTTTTTTTGTCGCAAGGGTGATCCGGTGCGCCATTTCGGTGGTATCATCTCGTCCCCAGCCGTATCAGGTAGTTTTTTACTTATTGCCGCGCGTGCGCACGCCGCCGGTTCGTTCTTTTAAGGAAATACCATGTCCGCACCAAATCAAAAAATCCGCATCCGCCTGAAAGCTTTCGATTACAAGCTGATCGACCAGTCGGCCCTGGAAATCGTGGAAACCGCCAAGCGCACCGGCGCCGTGGTCAAGGGTCCAGTACCCCTGCCAACCCGCATCCAGCGTTACGACGTACTGCGTTCGCCGCACGTCAACAAGACTTCGCGCGACCAGTTCGAGATCCGCACCCACCAACGCCTGATGGACATCGTCGACCCAACCGACAAGACCGTTGACGCGCTGATGAAGCTGGACCTGCCAGCTGGCGTTGATGTCGAAATCAAACTGCAATAATTGATTTCTGGCCGGGCGGCCTTGAGCCGCCAGCCTGCCGGGGCCGGGATGGTTCGCAAGCGATTGCGAATCTTCCGGCCCCGGTGCCGTTTACGGCCGCTATCTGGCCGCGGCGGCGCGTGCGTGGGACATCTTGCGTGGCGGCCGGTGTGCGCCGGTGCGCAGTCGGGGAGCGTCATCGTGTATGCTGGCCTCTCCACCGCTTCCTGCCGCTGCGGTATATCGGAGGATTTTTATGAAAGACAGAAATTACCGTGTCTACGCCGCCGTCAACCAGATTCCTTTCGGCCGGGTTGCGACCTATGGCCAGATTGCGGAAATGGCGGGCTTGAGCGGCATGGCGCGCGAGGTCGGCTATGCCTTGTTCGATATCCCCAGCGATAGCGAAATTCCCTGGCATCGGGTGATCAATGCGCGCGGCGAAATCAGTGCGCGCAGCTTGCCGGGCGCGGGCGCCGAGCTGGAACAGCGTACCCGGCTCGAAAGCGAAGGCGTGCAATTCGACGAGCATGGGCGTATTCCGATGAAATTATTCGCCTGGAAGCCATTTCAGCAGGAAGATCCGACCGCCCAATCCAGCTTGTGGTGAGCCATCGGCGCCGCCGTTTTTTTGCCGGATGACTAGCCATGGCGCGTGCCGGACGTTACAGTCTTGTGCATGGCAATCGAGATAACATCCCATGGTTAAAACTATCCTCATCGTCGAGGATGAACAGGCGATCGCCGACAGCATCGCCTACGCGCTGCGCACCGACGGTTTTACGCCGTTACACGTGACGCTGGGCGAGCAGGCGCTGGAGATCATGCGCACGCAGCCGGCGCCGCAATTGATGGTGCTCGATATCGGCCTGCCCGACGTCAATGGCCTGGAAGTATGTCGCCGCCTGCGCCAGTTCTGCGACGCGCCGGTGATTTTTCTGACCGCGCGCAGCGACGAGATCGACCGCGTGGTCGGCCTGGAAATCGGCGCCGACGATTACGTGACAAAACCCTTCTCTCCGCGTGAACTGGTGGCGCGCATCCGCGTCATCCTGCGCCGCATGGCGCCTGCCGCGTCTGCGTTCGCATCCGGGGCCGGGTCGGCGCCGCGTCCCGCGCACGATGGCGGCGCAGCGCCTGCCGCCGGCACACCCGGCGCGGCGGCGGCGCACACGGCCGGCGCGCAGGCCGCGCCGCGCTTCGAGCTGCGCGCGCTCGAAGCGCGCATCCTGTTTTATGGCCGCGCGCTGGACCTGACCCGCTACGAATATCTGTTACTGAAAACCCTGTTGGATCATCCCGGCCACGTGCTGTCACGCGCGCAGCTGATGGACCGGGTCTGGACCGATGCGCCCGATACGCTGGAGCGCACCGTCGACGCCCACATCAAATCGCTGCGCGCCAAGCTGCGCCTGGTGGCGTCGGATGCGGATCCGATCCAGACCCATCGCGGCATGGGTTACAGCCTGGCGCCGGCATGAAGATAGGGCTGCGCATGCTGCTTGGCTATTTCCTGATTGTCGGATTGGCCGCCTGGTTCCTGATGAATGTCTTTGTCGCCGAGGTCAAGCCGGGCGTGCGCTCGACATTGGAAGACACGCTGGTCGATACCGCGCAATTGCTGGCCGAAGCGGTTGCCGGCGACATGCGCGCCGGTACGCTGCCATCGTCGGCATTGCTGGCGAACATGCGCAGCTATGCGCGCCGCAGTGTCAGCGCGCTGATCAGCGGCGTGACCAAGCAGCGCCTCGATTACCGCGTCTACATCACCGATGCGCGCGGCATCGTGCTGTTCGATTCCGACGGCGGCGCGGCCGGCCAGGATTATTCGCGCTGGAACGATGTCTACCTGACGCTGCAGGGGAAATATGGCGCGCGCAGCACGCGCGCGGTGGCGGACGACGATACGAGTACCGTCATGTACGTGGCCGCGCCCATCTTCGACCAGGATCGCGACCGCATCATCGGCGTGCTCACGGTGGGCAAGCCTTTCTCCAGCGTGGAAGCTTTTGTTGAGCGCAGCCAGCGCAAGATGCTGCGGCGCGGCGCCGCCGTGCTGGTGGTATCGCTGCTGATCGGCAGCGCGTTCGCATGGTGGCTGGCGCGCGCACTGCGCCAGCTGATGCTGTATGTGGCCGGGGTCGAAGCGGGCCGCAAGGTGGTGTTGCCGGCGCTGGGCGATAACGAGATCGGCACGCTGGGGCGCGCGCTGGAATCGATGCGCGCACGCCTGGAAGGGAAGGAATACGCGGAACAGCTGATGCACACGCTGGCGCATGAATTGAAAAGCCCGATCGCGGCGATCCGTGCGTCGGCCGAGTTGCTGACAGAAGACATGCCGGCCGAGGAACGCCAGCGTTTCCTGTCCAGTATCCTGCACCAGAATGCGCGCCAGCAGCAGTTGATCGACAAGTTATTGGCACTGGTGCGCGTCGAGCAGCAGCAGCGCTTGGCGGCGGCCGAAGCGGTCGACCTGCGCGCGCTGCTGGAGCAGGTCGCGGCCGATTGCGCCGGCAAGCTGGCGGCGCGCGCGCTGCACTGGGACATCAGTGACGAGTCGATGGCGCCATCGTGCATCGTCAGCGGTGATGCGCTGTTGCTGCGCCAGGCGCTTGGCAACCTGGTCGACAATGCGATCGACTTCGCGCCGCCCGGCAGTGCGATCGGCGTCAGCCTGCAGCGCGATGCCGGCGCGGTGGAGATCGTCGTGCGCGACAGCGGCGCCGGCATTCCTTCCTATGCCGCCGAGCGGCTGTTCGAACGCTTTTATTCGCTACCGCGGCCGGGCGGCCTGAAAAGCACCGGGCTCGGTTTGCCCTTCGTGCGCGAAGTCGCCGCGCTGCACGGCGGCGCCGTGACGGTGGAGAATGGAGAGCAGGGCGGTTGCCGCGCCTGCCTGCGCTTGCCTTTGCCCTTGACCTTGTAAATCGCACCGGATTGGCAAATCCGCCACGCACTTCACACGCAACGCATCGTCAGCGCACATACGCTGTCTACAGTGGCTCAACCTTAACCCACAGGATGCGTCATGCAAAAGAAACTCTTTTTCAAAGTATTGATCATTACCGCGCTGATGCTGCTGATCGGCATAGCGCTGATGATGATCCAGTCCACCATCCGCGAACGCATGGCCTTTCGCGACGAAGCCGCGCGCAGCATCGCCAACGATTCGGTCGGAGAGCAGACAGTGATTGGTCCGGTCCTCGTGATACCGTATATCGATGAATTCGAGACGCGCGAGATCGCCAAGGAGGGCGGCAAGACGGTGGTGACGGCGCATACCGTGCGGCGCACCCATCTGGTGTTCCCGAACGATTTACGGATCAAGGGCGCGATCGGCATCGAACGACGCTACCGCGGCATCCACCAGGTGCTGGTCTACAACGGCCGGCACGAGTTCACAGGGGATTTCACGCTACCCAGTTTCAGCGAACTGGCGCGCGACAGCGCCGCGTCGCGCATCACGTTCGAGCGCCCCTATCTCGCGCTGCCGGTGGCCGACGTGCGCGGCATTCGAGATATCCCGAAGATCAACTGGGATGGCCGCGAGATCGAATTCGAGCAGGGCGCGGAATTGCGCGCGCATAAGAGCGGCATGCACGCGCAATTGGAAGTGGCCGACCTGCGCCAGGGCGCGCGCGCCGCGTTCAGTTTTACGCTGGGCCTGAGCGGCATCGAGCGCCAGCACTTCGTCCCGGTCGGCAAGAACAACCTGGTCAGCGTGACATCACCGTGGCCGCACCCGCAGTTCGGCGGGCGTTTCCTGCCGGAGCAGCGCACGATCACCGGCGACGGCTTTGCCGCCGCCTGGCGCATCTCGGCGCTGGCCACCGGAGCGCAGCAGCAACTGGCGCAGCAGGAGCGCGGAGAGGCGCCGGCCGGCGCGCTCGACACCTTCAGTGTCGGCTTCATCGAACCGGTCAATATTTATTCGCAGGCCGACCGCGCGACCAAGTATGGCTTGCTGTTTGTCGCGTTGACGTTCGCCGCCTTCTTCGTGTTCGAGATCCTGAAACGGCTGGCGATCCATCCGGTGCAATACCTGCTGGTCGGCCTGGCGCTGGCGATGTTCTTCCTGCTGCTGGTGGGGCTGTCGGAACACATCGACTTCCTGATCTCTTACCTGATCGCCAGCGCCGCCTGCATCGTGCTGACCGGTTTCTATCTCGCTCACGTGCTCGGCCAGCGCCGCCGCGGCATCGGCTTCGGCGTCGTATTGACCTTGCTGTATGGCGCCCTGTACGGTCTGCTCAGTTCGGAAAACAATGCGCTGCTGCTGGGCAGCCTGCTGCTGTTCGCTGTGCTGGCGGCGTTGATGGTGGCCACGCGCGAGGTCGACTGGTACCGCCTGGGCGGTCCGGTGGGTGATGTTGCCGATAGCGGCCCGGCGCCGACTACCGCCTGACGGGCACTGCAACTGGCAGAGCGAGCGCGCGATTGACCTGTCAGGGCATTGCCGTACCCCCCACTGCAGGGCGCGAGCGCACTTGGCCGGCATCCGCGCCGGCCGGGCGTGGCGCTGGCAGGGTGGCGGGGCGGGACCGGCATTGTCGGGAGGGGAGGGGGTGTTGTTTTTTTCAGACCAGCGAGCTCGTCCAGTCTTTTTCGATGAAGGACAAATCGACTTTTCAGACGAAATTCATTTCGATGTTGAAGTGCAATTCATGCGTGCAAAACACACCTGCTCCCCCTCGAAACCGGTGAAATCTTACTGCCCGGAACGCGTTTTATGGCATCGAGGCATCAAAATGCCTCGAAAACGCAGGTTTGTAGACGCTATTTGCCGGCGCGCTGCGCAAAAAACGCTGGCGCGGCATGCGTCACCGCCTACCTGCAAGCGGGTTTGCGCGTGCGCCGAAACGCCGCGGCCGGAATGAAGGCGCAACGCGGCCGGCGGACGGTGTCGGGGCATCGACATACCTCGTATTAAGTTGTTGCGTCAAGGGTCTTTTCGCGCTACACTAGCCGGCTTCGGTATGGATACGTCCTTTTTTAGTCCGTACTAATTTTTGTAGTTCAACAAAGCCCCGCCCAATCGTAGGTGGGAATGGAGAAAAAATGAGCCTTGGCCTTCTCGGTCGCAAGGTTGGCATGATGCGCATCTTCACGGATGAAGGGGACTCGATCCCTGTCACCGTGCTGGACGTGTCGAACAACCGTGTTGCGCAAATCAAAACTCCTGAAACAGATGGTTACTCCGCTGTTCAGGTCGTATTCGGTCAACGTCGCGCTTCCCGCGTGACCAAAGCCGCTGCGGGTCACTATGCCAAAGCTGGCGTTGAAGCCGGTACTCTGTTGAAAGAGTTCCGTGTCGACGCAGCCAAAGCCGCCGAACTGAAAGCTGGCGAAGTTATCGCCGCTTCGCTGTTCGAAGTCGGTCAAAAAATCGACGTACAAGGCGTGACGATCGGTAAAGGCTATGCCGGTACCATCAAGCGTCACCACTTCTCGTCCGGCCGCGCAACGCACGGTAACTCCCGTTCGCACAACGTACCTGGCTCGATCGGTATGGCGCAAGATCCAG
This sequence comes from Pseudomonadota bacterium, assembly GCA_040389645.1. Lineage (GTDB taxonomy): Bacteria > Pseudomonadota > Gammaproteobacteria > Burkholderiales > Burkholderiaceae_D > Rugamonas. Next base: position 29,529 of record JAZJZT010000059.1, read on the forward strand.
GCCGCGTGTTCCCTGGTAAGCGCATGACCGGTCACCTGGGTGACGTCAACCGCACCATCCAGAACCTGGAAATCGCCCGTATCGACGCCGACCGTCAGCTGCTGCTGGTCAAAGGTGCCGTACCTGGCGCGAAAAATGGCCAGGTCGTGGTTTCGCCTGCTGTCAAAGTTAAAGCAAAGAAGGGAGCTTAAACGATGGAACTCAAGCTCTTGAATGCGCAAGGTCAAGTCGCCTCCAACGTCGCCGCCGCTGATACTATCTTCGGCCGTGATTACAACGAAGCGCTGATCCACCAGATCGTCGTCGCCTACCAAGCCAATGCACGCAGCGGCAACCGTAAGCAAAAAGACCGTGAAGAAGTTCACCACACGACCAAGAAGCCATGGCGCCAAAAAGGTACCGGCCGCGCTCGTGCCGGTATGTCGTCGTCGCCACTGTGGCGCGGCGGTGGTCGCATCTTCCCGAACTCGCCTGACGAGAACTTCACCCACAAAGTGAACAAGAAGATGTACCGCGCCGGTATCTGCTCGATCCTGTCGCAACTGGCTCGCGAAGAACGCCTGGTCGTCATCGAAGATATCACCATCGAAGCCCCAAAAACCAAGCTGCTGTCGCAAAAGCTGACCAGCCTGGGCTTGCTGGATTCGGTCTTGATCATTGCCGATAACATCGAAGAAAACCTGCTGCTGGCTTCCCGTAACCTGCCGAACGTGCTGGTTGTCGAGCCACGTCACGCAGATCCAATGTCGCTGGTCTTCTACAAGAAGATCCTGGTCACCAAGGCGGCACTGGCCAAGATTGAGGAGATGCTGGCATGAGCGCAGTCATCAAACACAGCGAAGAGCGCCTGATGAAGGTGCTGCTGGCTCCGGTCATTTCCGAAAAAGCCACCATGGTTGCGGAAAAGAACGAACAGATCGTGTTCCGCGTATTGCCGGATGCGACCAAGCCAGAAATCAAGGCAGCCGTTGAACTGTTGTTCAAGGTTGAAGTCCTGTCGGTGCAGACCGCCAACCGCGAAGGTAAACAGAAGCGTACTGGTGCCCACAGCGGCCGTCGCAACCATACCAAACGCGCTTTCGTGTGCCTGAAGCCTGGCCAGGAAATCAATTTCTCCGAGGAGGCTAAATAATGGCACTCGTAAAGATGAAGCCAACCTCCCCAGGCCGTCGCGGCATGGTGAAGGTTGTGAACCCGGACCTGTACAAAGGTCGTCCGTTCGCAGCCCTGGTTGAAAAGAAATCGAAGACCGCTGGTCGTAACAACAACGGTCACATCACCACCCGTCACATCGGTGGTGGTCACAAGCAACACTATCGCCTGATCGACTTCAAGCGCCAGAAAGATGGTATCCCGGCAAAAGTGGAACGGATCGAATACGATCCTAACCGCACCGCGAACATCGCTCTGCTGTGCTACGCCGACGGCGAGCGCCAGTACATCATCGCCACCAAGGGCATGTCCGTTGGCGATTCCGTGATGAACGGTTCGGAAGCGCCGATCAAGTCGGGCAACTGCCTGCCGATCCGCAACATCCCGGTCGGCACCATCATGCATTGCGTCGAAATGCTGCCAGGTAAGGGTGCCCAGATGGCCCGTACCGCCGGCGCCGGCGTCGTGCTGATGGCACGCGAAGGCACCTACGCTCAAGTGCGTCTGCGCTCGGGCGAAGTGCGCCGCGTGCACATCGAGTGCCGCGCAACCGTGGGCGAAGTCGGCAATGCCGAACACAGCCTGCGCAAGATCGGTAAAGCTGGCGCGATGCGCTGGCGCGGTGTTCGTCCTACCGTCCGCGGTGTGGTCATGAACCCGGTCGATCACCCGCACGGTGGTGGTGAAGGTAAAACGGCAGCAGGTCGTCACCCAGTATCTCCATGGGGCCAGCAGACCAAGGGCAAGAAGACGCGCAGCAACAAGCGCACTTCTTCGATGATCGTCTCGCGCCGCGGCAAGAAATAAGGATAAATCATGACTCGTTCATTGAAAAAAGGGCCGTTCTGTGACGCCCACCTGGTGAAAAAAGTCGAAGCCGCGCAAGCGATCAAAGACAAAAAGCCAATCAAAACCTGGTCGCGCCGCTCGACAATCATGCCTGACTTCATCGGCCTGACGATCGCGGTGCACAACGGCAAGCTGCACGTGCCTGTGTATGTTTCCGAGAACATGGTTGGTCACAAGCTCGGCGAATTCGCGCTGACCCGTACGTTCAAGGGTCACGCTGCTGACAAAAAGGCTAAGAAATAATGGAAACTAAAGCTATCCTCAAGGGCGTGCGCCTGTCGGATCAAAAAGGCCGCCTGGTGGCTGACTTGATCCGCGGCAAAAAGGTCGATGCTGCGCTGAACATTCTGCAGTTCAGCCCTAAAAAGGGCGCGACCATCATCAAGAAAGTGCTGGAGTCCGCCATCGCGAACGCCGAGCACAATGATGGCGCCGACATCGACGAACTGTTCGTGAAAACGATCTACGTCGAAAAGGGCCCGGTACTGAAGCGCTTCACCGCACGCGCTAAAGGCCGGGGTGATCGTATCTCGAAGCAATCCTGTCACGTTTACGTGACCGTCGGAAACTAAGGAGCCACGATGGGTCAGAAAATTCATCCAACCGGCTTCCGTCTGTCGGTTACCCGTAACTGGGCTTCGCGCTGGTACGCAGGCAACGGCAACTTCGCCGCCATGCTGAACGAAGATCTGAAGGCACGCGCCTACCTGAAAAAGAAGCTGAAAAACGCTTCGGTCGGCCGCATCGTCATCGAGCGTCCTGCCAAGAACGCGCGTTTCACGATCTACAGCTCGCGTCCGGGTGTTGTCATCGGTAAAAAAGGCGAAGACATCGAAGTACTGAAGTCGGCGCTGACGAAGATCATGGGCGTGCCCGTGCACGTCAATATCGAAGAAATCCGCAAGCCGGAAATCGACTCGCAACTGATCGCCGATTCGATCGCCCAGCAGCTGGAAAAACGTATCATGTTCCGTCGCGCCATGAAACGCGCGATGCAAAATGCCATGCGCCTCGGCGCACTGGGCATCAAGATCATGTCGTCCGGCCGTCTGAACGGTATCGAGATCGCGCGTAAAGAGTGGTATCGCGAAGGCCGCGTGCCTCTGCATACGCTGCGCGCCGACATCGATTACGGCACCAGCGAAGCGTCGACCACCTACGGCATCATCGGTGTCAAGGTCTGGGTATACAAGGGTGACCGCGCGCCGAACGGCGATGCACCAGTCATCGATACCCCGCCTGACGAGAAGAAGAGCCGCGGCCCGCGTCGTGACGACGGCAAACCAGCCGGCCGTCCACGTCCAGGTCCTGCCGGTGCGAAACCATCCACAGCACCAGGTGCTGCTCGCGTGCGCGCCGCTGTCAAGCCGGCCGCCGCTGCACCAGCTGAGAAAGCAGGAGAATAACCATGCTGCAACCAGCACGCAGAAAGTATCGTAAAGAGCAGAAAGGCCGTAACACCGGCATTTCGCACAGCCGCGGCACCGCGGTGTCGTTCGGCGAATTCGGTCTGAAGGCAGTGGCGCGCGGTCGTATCACGGCACGCCAAATCGAAGCGGCGCGTCGCGCGATGACCCGTCACATCAAACGTGGCGGCCGGATCTGGATCCGCGTCTTCCCGGACAAGCCGATTTCGAACAAGCCGGCCGAAGTCCGTATGGGTAACGGTAAGGGTAATCCTGAGTACTACGTCGCCGAAATCCAGCCAGGCAAGGTCCTGTACGAGATGGACGGCGTAGACGAAACGCTGGCACGTGAAGCGTTCCGCCTTGCTGCCGCAAAACTGCCACTGGCGACGACTTTCGTCATCCGCCAAGTTGGCCAATAATTGGAGTTGGATATGAAAGCAACTGAACTCCGCGGCAAGGACCAGGCAGCTCTGCAGCAAGAGCTGAATGATTTGTTGAAGGCCCAGTTCGGCCTGCGTATGCAAGTGGCGACGCAGCAACTGAGCAATACTTCGCAACTCAAGAAGGTACGCCGCGATATCGCGCGTGTGAAGACGGTAATGAATCTGAAGGAAGCCAAATGAACGAACCAGTGAAACAGTCGCTCAAGCGCACGCTGATCGGTAAAGTGGTCTCCGACAAGATGGACAAGACCGTTACCGTTCTGATCGAACGTCACGTCAAGCACCCTTTGTACGGCAAGATCATCATGCGCTCGAACAAGTATCACGCGCATGACGAAACCAACCAGGTCAAGACCGGCGACACGGTCGAGATCCAGGAAGGTCGCCCGATCTCCAAGACCAAGGCGTGGACGGTGACTCGTGTAGTGCAAGCTGCACAAATCGTTTAATTGCGAGACCCCCGGAACGACAGTGCCGGGGTTTTTTCAATTAGTACTTGCAGGCCCGCAGATATTGTGTAATACTTGCGGGCTTCGTTCATGTAACGCCGCAAAGTGTCTGGTCACAGACATGGAACTGCGGTCAGTGCTGTATGAAGGTCAAGCACCCAAACAGGGGCGTCCGGCAAGGACGGTTCTGGCGGGACCAAGACTGACCGCGGGTCTACATTGTGTGGATTCTTCGGCTTAAGTTGGGAAAGAGAATACTATGATTCAAACTGAAAGCCGGCTCGAAGTGGCCGACAATACCGGTGCCAAAGAAGTCATGTGCATCAAGGTATTGGGCGGTTCCAAGCGCCGTTATGCTGGCATTGGCGATGTGATCAAGGTAACCATCAAGGTTGCCGCCCCACGTGGCCGTGTCAAAAAAGGTGAAATTTATAATGCCGTGGTTGTGCGCACCGCTAAAGGTGTGCGCCGCCAGGACGGTTCCCTGGTCAAGTTCGACGGCAATGCCGCCGTACTGCTGAACGCCAAGCTGGAACCGATCGGTACCCGTATCTTCGGACCAGTCACGCGCGAGCTGCGTACTGAAAAGTTCATGAAGATCGTGTCCCTGGCACCGGAAGTCCTGTAAGGAGTCGTAATGGATAAGATTCGTAAAAACGACGAAGTCATCGTTCTGACCGGTAAGGACAAGGGCAAGCGTGGCGTGGTGCAGCAGCGTATCGATGCTGACCATGTCGTGGTTGAAGGCGTCAATGTCGCTAAAAAAGCGACCAAGCCAAATCCGATGACTGGCGTAACTGGTGGTATCGTCGACAAGACCATGCCAATTCATGTGTCCAACGTTGCATTGTTCAATGCAGCGACTGGCAAGGCAGATCGCGTAGGCTTCAAGGAAGTGGACGGCAAAAAAGTTCGCGTCTTCAAGTCCTCCGGCGAAGTAGTGAAGGCGTAACAGATCATGGCCCGTCTCCAAGAATTCTATAAAGAAAAGGTCGTTGCCAGCCTGACCGAGAAATTCGGTTACAAGTCGGTAATGGAAGTACCCCGTCTGACCAAGATCACCCTGAACATGGGTGTCGGTGAGGCAATCGCTGACAAGAAAGTGCTCGAGCACGCCGTCGGTGACTTGACCAAGATCGCCGGCCAGAAGCCAGTGACGACCAAGTCCCGTAAAGCTATCGCCGGTTTCAAGATCCGCGAAGGCTATCCGATCGGTACCATGGTCACGCTGCGTGGCGCTCGCATGTACGAGTTCCTCGATCGCTTCATCACCGTGGCCCTGCCGCGCGTGCGCGATTTCCGTGGTGTCAATGGCCGTTCGTTCGACGGTCGCGGCAACTACAACATCGGTGTCAAGGAACAGATCATCTTCCCTGAGATCGAGTACGACAAGATTGATGCGCTGCGTGGCTTGAACATTTCGATCACCACGACCGCCAAAACCGACGACGAAGCGAAAGCCCTGCTCGCCGCCTTTAAATTCCCGTTCAGAAACTGAGATCATGGCAAAACTCGCACTGATTAATCGTGAGCAGAAACGCGTTGACCTGGCAGCCAAATTTGCCGTCAAGCGCGCTTCGCTGAAGGCCATCGTTGATGACCAGTCGAAGTCGGAAGAAGAGCGTTACGAAGCGCGCCTGAAACTGCAGGCGCTGCCACGTAACTCGAACCCGACCCGCCAGCGTAACCGCTGCGCCATCACCGGTCGTCCGCGCGGCACATTCCGTAAATTCGGTCTGGGTCGTATCAAGCTCCGTGAATTCGCCATGCGTGGCGAGATCCCGGGTATGACTAAAGCAAGCTGGTAATAGGAGAATATGCAATGAGTATGAGCGATCCTATCGCCGATATGCTGACCCGCATTCGCAACGCCCAAGGCGTTCAAAAAACGACCGTGGCCATGCCATCGTCGAAAGTCAAAGTAGCGATTGCCAACGTCCTCAAGGACGAGGGTTACATTGAAGATTTCGCCGTCGCCGAAGCTGGTGGCAAAGCGGAACTCAAGATCGGTTTGAAATATTATGTTGGCCGTCCTGTCATTGAGCGCCTTGAGCGCGTGTCCCGTCCGGGCCTGCGCGTCTACAAGGGCAAAGACGAGATCCCAACCGTGATGAATGGCCTGGGTGTGGCGATCGTGTCGACTCCGCAAGGCGTCATGACGGACCGCAAAGCACGCGCTACCGGTGTCGGCGGCGAAGTCATTTGCTACGTCGCATAAGGAGTTACACATGTCTCGAGTAGCTAAAATGCCTATCGTTGTGCCGGCTGGCGCCGAAGTCGCCATCTCCGCACAAGCGATCACCGTCAAGGGCCCGCTGGGCGTCTTGACGCAGGCCCTGACCGGTCAGGTCAAAGTAGAAAACAACGCTGGCACGCTGACGTTCGACGTGGCCAACGACAGCCGCGAAGCGAACGCCATGTCCGGCACGCTGCGCGCACTGGTCAACAACATGGTTGTCGGCGTCACCAAGGGCTTCGAGAAGAAGCTGAACCTGGTTGGCGTTGGCTACAAGGCGCAAGCCGCTGGCGACAAGCTGAACCTGTCGCTGGGCTTCTCGCACCCTGTTGTGCACGCCATGCCGGAAGGCGTGACCGTCGCGACCCCGACCCCGACCGAGATCCTGATCAAGGGTGTCTCGCGTCAACAGGTCGGCCAGGTTGCCGCCGAAGTTCGCGCTTACCGCGCTCCTGAGCCTTACAAGGGCAAGGGCGTCCGTTATTCGGACGAAGTGGTTAAGATCAAAGAAACCAAGAAGAAGTAATTAGGGGCTGACGATGGACAAGAAAGAATCACGTCTGCGCCGCGGACGCCAAACCCGGATCAAGATCGCACAAATGAAAGTGAACCGCCTGTCGGTTCACCGCACCAACCTGCACATTTACGCGAACCTGATCAGCCCGGATGCAAAAATCCTGGTGTCGGCATCCACGGCAGAAGTCGAAGTGCGCAACGAACTGGCTGGCAAATCGGGCAAGGGCGGCAACGCCGCTGCAGCCGCGATCGTCGGCAAGCGCGTCGCAGAAAAAGCACTGCAAGCAGGGATTACCGAAGTCGCGTTCGACCGCTCCGGTTTCCGTTACCACGGCCGTGTGAAAGCGTTGGCAGAAGCCGCACGCGAAGCCGGTCTGAAGTTCTAAGGAATATCGATCATGGCAAAAATGCAAGCAAAAATGCAGAGCGACAAGCCGGATGACGGCATGCGCGAAAAAATGATCGCGATCAACCGCGTGACCAAAGTGGTCAAGGGTGGTCGTATCATGGGCTTCGCCGCATTGACCGTGGTAGGTGACGGCGATGGCCGCATCGGCATGGGTAAAGGCAAGTCGAAGGAAGTGCCGGTCGGTGTGCAAAAGGCGATGGAAGAAGCGCGCCGCAACCTGATCAAGGTGCCTCTGAAGAACGGCACGCTGCATCACACCGTCACGGGCCGTCACGGCGCGTCGAAAGTGCTGATGAGCCCAGCCAAGCCGGGTACCGGCGTTATCGCCGGCGGCGCGATGCGCGCAATCTTCGAAGTAATGGGCGTGACGGACGTGGTGGCGAAATCCACCGGCTCGTCGAACCCTTACAACCTGGTACGCGCCACGCTCGACGGCCTGTCGAAAATGAGCACTGCTTCCGATATCGCCGCCAAGCGCGGTAAATCGGTTGAAGACATCCTGGCTTAAGGCGGACACGATGAACACTATCAAAGTCAAACTGGTCAAGGGCCTGATCGGCACGCGTCAAGACCACCGCGCCACCGTGCGCGGCCTGGGCCTGCGCCGCGTCAACTCGGTCTCCGAGTTGCAGGACACCCCATCGGTACGCGGCATGATCAACAAAGTCGCATACCTCGTTAAAGTTGTTGCGTAAGCCTTCGGGCTTGCGTGCGGAGAAATTCATGGAATTGAATACCATTCAACCAGCTGACGGCGCCAAGCACTACAAGCGTCGCGTCGGCCGCGGTATCGGCTCCGGTCTGGGTAAAACCTCGGGCCGTGGTCACAAGGGTCAAAAATCGCGTTCGGGCGGCTTCCACAAAGTCGGCTTCGAAGGCGGTCAGATGCCTCTGCAACGCCGTCTGCCTAAGCGCGGTTTCAAGTCGCTCAACGCCACCTTCAAAGCGGAAGTGCGCCTGTCCGACCTGGAAAAACTGGCTGTCGGCGAAGTCGACATCCTGGTGCTCAAGCAAGCCGGCGTGCTGGGCGTGCTGGCGCGCGATGTGCGCGTGATCGCATCGGGCAGCATCACCAAGGCAGTCACCGTCAAAGGTCTGAAAGTCACCGCGGGCGCGAAAGCGGCCATCGAAGCGGCTGGCGGCTCGGTAGCCTGAGTTGACCGCTAACAGCTTGATCGGAGCGAAAATTGGCGACTAATCCACAACTTGCTAAAAGTGCAGCAGCCGGGTTCCCCTGGGGCCGGCTCTGGTTTTTGCTTGGCGCATTGGTGGTTTATCGTATCGGCGCTCACGTCCCGGTTCCCGGGATCGATCCGGTACAATTGGCCGCGCTGTTCAAGTCGCAGGAAGGCGGCATCCTGGGCATGTTCAACATGTTCTCCGGTGGCGCCCTTTCTCGCTTCACGGTGTTTGCGCTGGGTATCATGCCTTACATTTCGGCCTCGATCATCATGCAGTTGCTGTCGATCGTGTCGCCGCAGATGGAAGCGCTCAAAAAAGAAGGCGAAGCTGGCCGACGCAAGATCACCCAGTACACCCGGTATTTCACGGTCGGACTGGCGCTGTTCCAGGCGCTCGGCATTGCAGTCGCACTGGAAGCGCAAGCCGGTCTGGTATTGGAGCCTGGCCTTGCATTCCGCTTCGTGACGGTCGTAACGCTGTTGACCGGCACCATGTTCCTGATGTGGCTGGGAGAGCAGATTACCGAGCGCGGCTTGGGTAATGGCATCTCGATCATCATTTTCGCCGGTATCGCCGCCGGTCTGCCGGGCGCGCTGGGTGGCTTGTTCACCCAGGTCTCGAACGGCGCGATCGGCAGCTTCTCGGCGATCGTCATCGTGATCCTGGTGGCCGTGGTCACCTATTTCGTGGTGTTCGTGGAACGCGGTCAGCGCAAGATCCTGGTCAACTATGCCAAGCGTCAGGTGGGCAACAAGATTTACGGTGGCCAAACCAGCCACCTGCCCCTGAAGCTGAACATGGCTGGCGTGATCCCGCCGATCTTTGCATCGTCGATTATCTTGTTCCCGGCTACCATCGTGGACTGGTTCTCGAAGGGCGCCGACAGCTCCAACCCGGTGGTGAGGTTCTTGAAGGACCTGGCCGCCTCGTTGAGCCCAGGCGAGCCGATTCATGCATTGTTGTATGCCGTAGCAATCGTGTTCTTCTGTTTCTTCTATACCGCGCTGGTGTTCAACAGCAAGGAAACGGCAGATAACTTGAAGAAGAGCGGGGCCTTTGTGCCAGGGATTCGTCCCGGTGAGCAGACTGCCCGTTACATCGACAAGATCCTTACACGTTTGACGCTGGCAGGCGCCGTCTACATCACCCTGGTGTGTTTGTTGCCGGAATTTATGCAAGCCCAGTGGAAAGTGCCTTTCTATTTTGGCGGCACCTCACTGTTGATTATTGTGGTTGTGACCATGGATTTCATGGCGCAGGTGCAAAACTACGTGATGTCGCAGCAATATGAATCGCTGCTGCGCAAAGCAAATTTCAAGGGCGGAATTCCGACGCGATAAGCGCGGACAACATACCGAATGGCAAAAGACGACGTCATACAAATGCAGGGCGAGATTCTTGAGAATCTCCCTAATGCAACATTTCGAGTGAAGCTGGAAAACGGACACGTGGTGCTCGGGCACATTTCGGGTAAAATGCGGATGAACTATATCCGCATTCTTCCTGGCGACAAGGTGACGGTGGAACTGACACCTTACGACTTGAGCCGGGCCCGCATCGTGTTCCGGACCAAGTAAATTTACAATCGTACAAAGAAGAGAGTGCAAAAATGAAAGTTAACGCTTCAGTCAAGCGCATCTGCCGCAACTGCAAGATCATCAAGCGCAAAGGCGTCGTTCGCGTAATCTGCGTCGAACCGCGTCACAAGCAGCGTCAAGGTTAATAACCGTTATTTATCGAGGAATAACGAATGGCACGTATTGCAGGGGTTAACATCCCAAATCATCAGCACACCGTTATCGGCCTGACGGCCATCTACGGTGTTGGCCGCCCACGCGCGCAGTTCATCTGCGACGCGACGGGTATCGCGACCAACAAGAAGGTCAAGGATCTGGACGACAGCGAACTGGAAAAGCTCCGCGATGAAGTAGCGAAATTCATCGTCGAAGGCGATCTGCGTCGCGAAATCTCGATGAACATCAAGCGTTTGATGGACCTCGGTTGCTACCGCGGCATGCGTCACCGTAAGGGCCTGCCGGTCCGCGGCCAGCGTACCCGTACCAACGCACGTACTCGCAAGGGTCCGCGTAAAGCCGCTCAATCGCTCAAGAAATAATCTAGGGAATCATAATGGCTAAGCAACAAAGCAGCGCCGCAGCAGCGCGCGTCCGTAAAAAAGTCAAAAAGAACGTCGCTGAAGGTATCGCACACGTTCACGCATCGTTCAACAACACGATCATCACCATCACCGATCGTCAAGGCAATGCGCTGTCGTGGGCAACGTCGGGCGGCGCAGGCTTCAAGGGTTCGCGTAAATCGACCCCGTTCGCAGCCCAGGTCGCTGCTGAAGCTGCCGGCAAGGTCGCTGTCGAGTGCGGCGTGAAGAACCTGGAAGTGCGCATCAAGGGCCCAGGCCCAGGTCGCGAATCCGCTGTTCGCGCGCTGAACAACCTCGGCATCAAGATCACCGAGATCCAGGACGTGACGCCAGTGCCGCACAACGGCTGCCGTCCTCCGAAGCGTCGTCGTATCTAATGACCGCAGCCGGCGGGTTTCCTGCCGGCGAACGTCCTCTTAGCAAAAATCGCTGGAACAGCATGCCGGAAACGGTTATACTGTCCGGCTGTTTTCGCCTGCCGAACCTGGCTGGCAAAAAATCATATTGAAGCCACCGTCTGACAGCACGCAGGTCAGACTAGCGTCTAACCGTGCGCGATTGCGCGCGCGGCTGGGGCGTTATTACTATTTAAAGGATGCATCGTGGCACGTTATATCGGACCTAAAGCAAAACTCTCCCGCCGTGAAGGCACGGACCTGTTCCTGAAGAGCGCACGTCGCTCGCTGGACTCGAAATGCAAACTGGATGTCAAGCCAGGCCAGCACGGTGTCAAATCCGGCGCCCGCACCTCGGACTACGGCAACCAGCTGCGCGAAAAACAAAAAGTCAAACGCATGTACGGCATCCTGGAACGCCAGTTCCGCCGCTACTTCGCAGAAGCCGACCGCCGCAAGGGCAACACCGGCGAAACCCTGCTGAAATTGCTGGAAACCCGCCTGGACAACGTTGCATACCGCATGGGCTTCGGCTCGACCCGCGCCGAAGCGCGTCAGCTGGTATCGCACAAGGCGTTCACCGTCAACGGTAACGTGGTCAACATCGCTTCGTACGCAGTCAAAGTCGGCGACGTCATCGCCGTGCGCGAAAAAGCGAAAAAACAGACCCGTATCCTGGAAGCGCTGTCGCTGGCCGAACAGGTCGGCATGCCAGCCTGGGTGTCGGTCGATGCCAAGAAAATGGAAGGTACCTTCCGCTCGCTGCCAGAACGTAACGAAGTTGCTAACGACGTCAACGAATCGCTGATCGTCGAACTGTATTCCCGTTAATAGTACTCTGCTTCATCTCCCGCCCACTCCTTCCGAGTGGGCGTTTTCACTAATGCCATCAGCCTTATCGGTGTAATGAGCCGAGGGTATTGAAAAGGACATTTTCATGCAAAACAGTTTGTTGAAACCACGTATTATCGATGTCGAAGCCCTGGGTGCCGGTCACGCCAAAGTCGTGATGGAACCGTTCGAGCGCGGCTACGGTCATACGCTGGGCAACGCGCTGCGTCGCGTGCTGCTGTCGTCGATGATCGGCTACGCGCCGACCGAAGTGACGATCGCCGGCGTGGTGCACGAGTACTCGTCCCTCGATGGCGTGCAGGAAGACGTGGTCGACCTGTTGCTGAACCTGAAGGGCGTCGTATTCAAGGTGCACAACCGTGATTCCGTCACGCTGACGCTGAAGAAGGAAGGCGAAGGCGCCGTCCTGGCATCGGATATCGACCTGCCGCACGACGTCGAACTGATCAACCCGGACCACGTGATCGCTCACCTGACCGCGGGCGGCAAACTGGACATGCAGATCAAGGTCGAGAAGGGCCGTGGCTACGTGCCTGGTAACGTGCGCCGCCTGTCCGAAGATACGAACAAGACCATCGGCCGCATCATCCTGGACGCATCGTTCTCGCCAGTGCGCCGCGTGTCGTATTTCGTTGAATCGGCCCGCGTCGAACAGCGTACCGACCTGGACAAGCTGATCATCAACATCGAGACCAACGGCGTGATTTCGCCGGAAGAAGCGATCCGCCAGTCGGCCCGCGTGCTGGTCGACCAGTTGAATGTGTTCGCCGCCCTGGAAGGCACCGAAGCCGCCGCCGAAGCGCCATCGCGCGCGCCGCTGGTCGATCCTATCCTGCTGCGCCCGGTCGACGACCTGGAACTGACGGTGCGTTCGGCCAACTGCCTGAAAGCGGAAAACATTTATTACATCGGCGACTTGATCCAGCGTTCGGAAAACGAACTGCTGAAGACGCCGAACCTGGGCCGCAAGTC
>JAZJZT010000060.1:0-31590 GCA_040389645.1 Pseudomonadota bacterium
GCTGAGTTAACAGACAACTTGCGAAGCGGAATATAAATATCGCTAAAGCGTCGCAGGGCCGTTATTGGTTGTTGCGACAGTTTTATCTACCAACCAATAGCAGGAGCTTGCGATGTCGAACGATTACCTCTTTACTTCCGAATCCGTCTCGGAAGGCCACCCGGACAAGGTCGCCGACCAGATTTCCGATGCGATCCTGGACGCGATCCTGGCGCAAGACCCGAAGGCGCGCGTCGCCGCCGAAACCCTGTGCAACACCGGCCTGGTGGTGCTGGCCGGCGAGATCACGACCCACGCCAACGTTGATTATATTCAAATCGCGCGCGAGACCATCAAGCGCATCGGTTACGACAATACCGACTACGGCATCGATTACCGCGGTTGCGCCGTCATGGTGTGTTACGACAAGCAATCGCCGGACATCGCGCAGGGCGTCGACGAAGGTGCCGGGCTCGACCTGGACCAGGGCGCCGGCGACCAGGGCTTGATGTTCGGTTATGCCTGCGACGAAACCCCGGAATTGATGCCGGCCGCGATTTATTATGCGCACCGCCTGGTCGAGCGCCAGTCGCAACTGCGCAAGGATGGCCGTTTGCCGTGGCTGCGCCCGGACGCGAAGTCGCAAGTCACCTTGCGCTACATCAACGGCCGCCCGGTCGCGGTGGACACCGTCGTGCTGTCGACGCAGCATTCGCCGGACATTTCGCACAAGCACATCGAAGAAGCCGTCATCGAAGACATCATCAAGCCGGTGCTGCCGCGCGAATGGCTGAACGACACCAAGTTCCTGGTCAACCCGACCGGCCGTTTCGTCATCGGCGGTCCGCAAGGCGATTGCGGCCTGACCGGTCGCAAGATCATCGTCGATACCTACGGTGGCGCGGCGCCGCACGGCGGCGGCGCGTTCTCCGGCAAAGACCCGTCGAAAGTCGACCGTTCGGCTGCTTACGCGGCGCGCTATGTCGCCAAAAATATCGTCGCCGCCGGCCTGGCGCGCCAGTGCCAGGTGCAGGTCAGCTACGCGATCGGCATCGCGCGCCCGATCAACATCACGGTGTACACAGAAGGCACCGGCGTGCTGCCGGACGACAAGATCGCCGCGCTGGTGCTGGAACACTTCGACCTGCGTCCGAAAGGCATCGTGCAAATGCTCGACCTGCTGCGCCCGATCTACCAGAAGACCGCCGCCTACGGCCACTTCGGCCGCGAAGAGCCGGAATTCACGTGGGAACGCACCGACAAGGTCGCCGTGCTGCGCGCCGCCGCCGGCTTGAAGTAAGGTTGTAAAAAAACGGGGACAGACGTTAATGCCGTTAAGTTAAGAAAAGCGGCATACTGGCGGCATCAATGATTGCCAAAATCAGATGCAAAACCTGGGGTCAGACCCATGGGTCTGACCCCGGCATCTGCCGTTGATTCTTGCATGCATATCTAGCGGCATGAAAGATAGACGGGGACGCCGAGTCCACGTTGTTGAGAAAATATTTCTTCGAAAACGTGGTCTGTCCCCGGTTTTGCATTTAAAATGAAGCCCCTCCGAGGAGCGTTGCGACGAATTCATTTTCGCCAGGCTCGGACCATCTGCAACCGCGCTCACGTTACTTTTTTCTAACTGAAAGGAGGGCGTGATGAACGCCGTACTCAAAACTTCGCAAGACTACCTGATCGCCGACATTGGCCTGGCTGCCTGGGGCAACAAGGAAATCAAGATCGCTGAAACGGAAATGCCTGGCCTGATGGCTATCCGTGAAGAATTCGCCGCCGCGCAACCGTTAAAAGGCGCGCGCATCACCGGTTCGCTGCACATGACGATCCAGACCGCCGTGCTGATCCAGACGCTCGAAGCGCTGGGCGCGCAGGTGCGCTGGGCTTCGTGCAATATCTATTCGACGCAAGACCACGCCGCCGCCGCGATCGCCGCCGCCGGCACGCCGGTGTTCGCCGTCAAGGGCGAAACGCTGGATGAATACTGGGATTACACGCACCGCATCTTCGAATGGCCGGGCGAAGGCGTCTACTCGAACATGATCCTCGACGATGGCGGCGACGCCACGCTGCTGCTGCACCTGGGCACCCGCGCCGAAAAAGATATCTCGGTCCTGGACAATCCGGGTTCGGAAGAGGAAATCTGCCTGTTCAATTCGATCAAGGCCCACCTGGCAAAAGACGCGACCTGGTATTCGAAGCGTTTGCCGCACATCCTCGGCGTGACCGAAGAGACCACTACCGGCGTGCACCGCCTGTACCAGATGCACAAGGATGGCAAGCTGGCCTTCCCGGCGATTAACGTCAACGATTCCGTCACGAAATCGAAATTCGACAACCTGTACGGTTGCCGCGAATCGCTGGTCGACGGCATCAAGCGCGCCACCGACGTCATGATCGCCGGCAAGGTTGCCGTGATCGCCGGTTACGGCGACGTGGGTAAAGGTTCGGCGCAGGCGATGCGCGCGCTGTCGGCGCAAGTCTGGGTCACGGAAATCGATCCGATCTGCGCATTGCAGGCGGCGATGGAAGGTTACCGCGTCGTGACGATGGATTACGCGGCCGAACACGGCGACATTTTCGTTACCTGCACCGGCAACTATCACATCCTGACCGAACAGCACATGCTGGCCATGAAAGACCAGGCCATCGTCTGCAACATCGGCCACTTCGACAACGAGATCGATGTCGCGTCGCTGAAAAAATACACCTGGGAAAACATCAAGCCGCAGGTCGATCACGTGATCTTCCCGAACGGCAAGCGCATCATCTTGCTGGCCGAAGGCCGCCTGGTGAATCTCGGTTGCGGCACCGGCCACCCGTCGTACGTGATGAGCTCGTCGTTCGCGAACCAGACGATCGCCCAGATCGAACTGTTCGCCAACACGGCGCAATACCCGGTCGGCGTCTACGTGCTGCCGAAGCACCTCGACGAAAAGGTCGCCCGCCTGCAATTGCGCAAATTGAACGCGCAACTGACGGAACTGACCGCCGAGCAGGCCGCCTACATCAACGTCAAGGTCGACGGCCCGTACAAGCCTGACCACTACCGTTATTAAGATCCCTGTCGTTCCCGCGAAGGCGGGAACCCATACCACGCCACCATGGACTGGTTGCGTGTTTTGCCGTTCAGTATGAGTTCCCGCCCGCGCGTCGGTCCGCCGCTGCGGAACGACAATATCTTTAGCTGCGAGGCTTAGTCATGCGTTTGTTGTTTACCTGGTTCATCAATGCGGCAGCCTTGCTGGCAGTGCCCTACCTGATACATTCGGTCGATGTCACGAGCATCGGCGCGGCCTTGATCGCGGCGCTGGTGCTGGGCCTGGTCAATACGCTGATCCGTCCCGTGTTGCTGCTGCTGACGCTGCCGGTGACGATGCTGTCGCTGGGCCTGTTCATCTTCGTCATCAACGGGCTGATGTTCTGGCTGGTGGCGCACTGGGTGAACGGCTTTCATGTCGACAGTTTCCTGGCGGCGATCGTCGGCGCACTGTTGTACAGCGTGATTTCCTGGGCGCTGTCGACCTTACTTCTGAAGAATGCAGATGGAAACTCCTAATTTCAGTATCGAATTTTACCCGCCGAAAACGGCGGAAGGCGCGGAAAAGCTGCGCGCAACGCGCGCCAAGCTGTCCGAACTGCACCCTAAATATTTTTCCGTGACTTTCGGCGCCGGCGGCAGCACGCAGCGCGGCACGCTCGACACGGTCTGCGAAATCCTGGCCGCCGGCGAAGACGCCGCGCCGCACCTGTCGTGCATCGGCGGTACGCGCGAATCGCTGCGCGCCGTGCTCGACGAATTCAAGTCGCACGGCATCAAGCGCGTCGTCGCATTGCGCGGCGACTTGCCGAGCGGCTACGGTGCTTCCGGCGAATTCCGCTATGCCAGCGAGCTGGTCGAATTCATCCGCGCCGAGACGGGCGACTGGTTCCACATCGAAGTGGCGGCCTATCCGGAAGTGCACCCGCAAGCGAAGTCGGCGCAGGACGACCTGCAAAGTTTCGCGCGCAAGGTGCAAGCCGGTGCGGATGCCGCGATCACGCAGTATTTTTATAATGCCGACGCGTATTTCCACTTCGTCGAGCAGACGCAGAAGCTGGGCATCACGGTGCCGATCGTGGCCGGCATCATGCCGATCACGAATTACACGCAATTGATGCGTTTTTCCGACATGTGCGGCGCGGAAATCCCGCGCTGGATCCGCCTGAAACTGGCCGGTTACGGCGACGACACCGCATCGATCAAGGCTTTCGGTCTCGATGTCGTGACGGAGCTGTGCCAGCGCCTGCTGGCCGGCGGCGCGCCGGGCCTGCATTTCTACAGCATGAATCAGGCTGCTCCGACCACGGCGCTGTGGCAGCGGTTGGTCTGAAAATCAAGGGCAAAATCTGGGGTCAGACCCAAGGGTCTGACCCCGGCCTTTGCATCTGATTTTCAGAGACCCTTGGGTCTGACCCCAGGGGTCGCATCTGGTTTTCAGTGAGCACGACATCAAGTGCGATGTCGTGCGCATCGGCGCCAAAATCGGCCTGCATGCACGCATACGCGATGCCGACCGTGGCCGGGCGGGGCGCACGCGCCAGCGTACGGTCATAAAAGCCGCCGCCGTAGCCGAGCCGGTAACCATCCCCGTTGTAACCCAGGCACGGCACCAGCAGCGCCGGCGGATACGCTCGCATCCGTAAATCGGCCGGCACCGCCACCCCCATCGCATCTTTTACCATTGCTTCGCCGATATTCCACTCGGCAAATTCAAGCGCCGCATCCTTTTGCACCACCACCGGCAATAATAAATGCACGCCCAGCCGCGCCAGTTCGGCGTAGGCCGGGTGCAGGTCCGGCTCGTCGCGCAGCGGCCAGTAGACGCCCAGCGCCGGTACGCGGCTGGCATGCCACCAGGCCACGATGCCATCGCACAGCGCATGGTCCCATTGCGCGCGCGTGTCCGGCGCCAGCGCGCGGCGCGCGGCCAGCAACTGGCGGCGCAAGTCCGCCTTGGCTTGCGCGCCCGCCGGCGCTAGGGGCTCGGCGGGGATGCGTGGTATTCTAGGGTTGCTGTTCATATCATGAATTTTTGTGAGAGTCGTACATTGATTTCCCCATTGCAATGGATTGCCGGCGTCGTCATCGCATGCGCCCTGACCTCGGTTGCGCGCGCCGACGATAGCGGTATCGATACCCGCAAAGAGGATGACGCCTTCCTGCTGCTGCGCGACGCGGTGCGCCGGGACGATACGCCGAAGGCCGATTTTTACGCCGCGCGCCTGCCGAACTACACGATTCCTTCCTACGTCGATTATTATCGGCTGAAATCGCATTTCAAGGATGCGACCACCTACGATATCCGCGAATTCCTGAAGCGCTACGAGGGCAGCGCGATCGCCGACCGCTTGCGCAACGACTGGCTGCTGGAACTGGGCCGCAAGAAGGATTGGCCGAATTTCGACGACCAGTTGCCGCTGTACGTCGTCAACGACGATACGCAGGTCAAGTGTTATGCGCTGCAGTCGAAGGCGCTCAAGGGCATCAAGGTCGCCGACGACGCGCGCGCGCTGCTGACGGCGCCGAACGGTTACGGCGAAGCCTGCGCCAGCCTGATCGCGACCCTGTACCAGGGCGGCCAGTTCAGCGCAGAGGATGTCTGGGCGCAGGTGCGCCTGTCGGGCGAATTCAACGCCACCGGCCAGGCGCGCCGCGCGATCCTGCTGCTGGGCGGCGTCGACAAGAAGATCACGCAGGCGGTCGACCTGCCGACGCTGGCCATCGCCAAGGGCGCGGGCACGGGCCGCATCGACCATGAAACCTTCCTGATCGCGATCGGGCGCGCCGCCAAGACCAGCGTCAAGCTGGCGGTGCTGGCGCTGAACAAGGCGCTGCCGCAATTGACGCCGCAGGAACAGGCGATCGGCTGGGCCAATATCGCATTGCAATCGTCATACTCGTTGTCGCCCGAGACCAGCGATTACTGGAGAAAATCGGCCGGCGCGCCGCTGTCGATCGACCAGCACCAGTGGAAGACCCGCTTCGCGCTGCGCGACGGCGACTGGAAGCAGGTCAAAAAAAATATCGCCGCCATGCCCGACGCGCTGCGCCAGGACCCTTCCTGGATCTACTGGAAGGCGCGCGCGCTGATGGCCGAAGCAGGCGCAATGCCGCCGGAAGCGGCGCAATTGCTGCGCAGCATTTCCGACCAGTCCAATTTCTATGGCCAGCTGGCGCTGGAAGAACTGGGGCAGATGGTGACGATTCCGGCACCCGGAGCGCCGCTGGCGCCGGCCGAAGTGGCGGTGATGGCGGCCAACCCCGGTTTCCAGCGCGCGCTGAAATTCTTCGGCATGCGCTTGCGTTTCGAGGGCACGCGCGAATGGAACTGGGAATTGCGCAAGTTTAACGAACGCGAATTGCTGGCCGCGGCCGAATTCGCGCGCCAGCAGCATATCCTGGACCGCATGGTCAACACCTCGGAGCGCACCCGCATCCAGGTCGATTACAGCCAGCGTTTCCCGTCGCCGCACGACGACATCATGCACCCGGCCACGCAGACGCTGGGCCTGGACAAGGCGTGGGTGTATGGCCTGATCCGCCAGGAATCGCGCTTCATCATGGATGCGCAATCGTCGGTCGGCGCGTCCGGCCTGATGCAGGTGATGCCGTCGACCGGGCGCTGGGTGGCGAAGAAGATCGGCCTGGCCGACTTCGTGCAGGACATGCTGACCGACGTGCGCACCAACATCCTGCTCGGCACCAATTACATGAACATGGTGCTGGGCAATATGGACGGTTCGCAGGTGCTGGCCACGGCCGCCTACAACGCCGGCCCCGGGCGCCTGCGCTCGTGGCGCAGCACCCTGGGCAAGCCGATGGAAAGCGCAGTCTTCATCGAATCGATCCCGTATGTCGAAACCCGCGTCTACGTCAAGAACGTGATGTCGAACGCGACCTATTATGCGGCGCTGTTCCAGGGCCGGCCGCAATCGCTGAAAGCGCGCCTCGGCAGCGTGGCGCCGAAAGGTTATACCGAGCAGGAACAGCAGGAAGCCGCGTTTGGCGGCCGCTGACCGTTTCTCTCCCGTCCATCCATCCAATTCACCGATCCTATGCAAACCACAGAACTCGATCCGACCTTGACCCAGGCCCTGGCGGCCGCCCGCTCGCCGGGTCTGACCTTAATTATCGGCAACAAGAATTATTCCTCCTGGTCGATGCGGCCATGGGTGGCGATGACGGCTTTTAATATTCCATTCCAGGAAGTGCGGGTGTTGCTGGACCAGGCCGACACGGCCAGCAAGATCGCCGCCTATTCCGCCAGCGGCCGGGTGCCGGTGCTGCTGGCCGGTGAAATGACGATCTGGGACAGCCTCGCCATCTGCGAATACCTGGCCGAACAGTTCCAGGAAAAACACCTGTGGCCGCAGGACGTGGCCGCGCGCGCGATGGCGCGTTCGGTCTGCGCCGAGATGCACGCCGGCTTTTCCAGCCTGCGCACGTCGATGTCGATGAACATCAAGGCCAGTTATCCGGGCAAGGGCCGCACGCCCGGCACCCAGGCCGACATCGGCCGCATCAGCGAAATCTGGGAAGAGTGCCTCAGTCGCTTCGGCCACCACCAGTTCCTGTTCGGCGAATTTTCGATCGCCGACGCGTATTTCGCGCCGGTCGTCATGCGTTTCCACACCTATGGCGTGACGCTGGCGCCGGCGCTGAACGCGTATTGCGAGCGCGTGCGCACCCACCCGGCGGTCGCGCGCTGGATCGAGGAAGCGCTGGCCGAGACGGAAATCGCGCCGCTGCACGACGCCGACATGCCGGACTGACGATGGCGATGCGGATCTACGTGGTCGGCGGCGCCGTGCGCGACGAGCTGCTCGGCCTGCCGGTGCAGGACCACGACCACGTGGTGGTCGGCGCCACGCCGGACGACATGCTGAAACAGGGATTCCGGCCGGTCGGCAAGGATTTTCCGGTGTTCCTGCACCCGAAGACGCAGGAAGAATATGCGTTGGCCCGCACCGAGCGCAAGACCGCTCCGGGCTACAGGGGTTTTGTCTTTCACACCTCGCCCGAGGTGACGCTGGAAGATGACCTGGTGCGGCGCGATTTGACGATCAACGCGATCGCGAAGGCGCCGGACGGCAGCTTGACCGATCCCTTCGGCGGGCGCCGCGATATCGAGCAGCGCATCTTCCGCCACGTGTCGGACGCCTTCGCCGAAGACCCGGTGCGTATCCTGCGCGTGGCGCGCTTCGCTGCGCGCTATGCCGATTTCGTCGTCGCGCCGGAAACCAATGCGCTGATGCGGCAGATGGTGGAGCAGGGCGAAGTCGATGCGCTGGTGCCCGAGCGCGTCTGGCAGGAAGTGTCGCGCGGGCTGATGGAAGACAGGCCGTCGCGCATGCTGGCCGTGCTGCGCGACTGCGGCGCGCTGGCGCGCATCCTGCCGGAACTCGACGCATTATGGGGCGTGCCGCAGCCGGAAGCGCACCATCCCGAAATCGATACCGGCATCCACATCCAGCTGGTGCTCGATTACGCGGCGTCGCGCGGCCATCCGTTGCCGGTGCGTTTCGCCTGCCTGATGCACGATCTCGGCAAGGGCATCACGCCGCCGGACAAGTGGCCGTCCCACCATGGTCACGAGGGCATGGGTGCGCGGCTGGTCGAGCAGGTTTGCCAGCGCCTGAAAGTGCCGTCCGAATGCCGCGACCTGGCCGTGATGACGGCGCGCGAACACGGCAACGTCGGGCGCGCGCTGCAACTGCGGCCGAACACCATCGTCACCCTGCTGGAACGCTGCGACGCCTTCCGCAAGCCGGCCCGTTTTATGCAGATGCTGCTGGCGACCGAGTGCGATTCCTGCGGGCGCGAAAGCGAGACGGTCAGCTTCCGCGACAAGCCGTTCCCGCAACTGGCGCACCTGGAAAGCGCGCTGGCCGCCGCGCGCGCCGTCAATGCCGGAGAAATCGCGCAGCGCACGGCCGACCGCCCCGAGCGCATCCCGGAAATGATCCACCGCGCGCGCGTCGGCGCCGTCAAGGCCGCGCTGGGGGCAATCGATGACGACGAGCCTGAATCGGACGGAGCCGCACGTTAGAGGCCATCCTCGGGTCCCGGCGCCGGCTTCCTATACAATGCTTGTTGATGGTGCACTGCACAATGGCATGTCGACGGGAGCTGCGCAATGAATTCACTGAAGCTGTTTTTCAATTCGCTGCGTCGCCGGCTCAATGGCGGCGCGTCGCGGCCGATGGTGCCGATCAAGGAATTGGCCGAGCGCGACCGGCGCCGCATGCTGAAACATTTTATCGGGCTGGAAAAGAGCGACCGCCTGCTGCGTTTCGGTTCGCCGATCCCGGACGAGCAGGTCGCCAAATATGTCAACGGCATCGATTTTGCGCGCGACATGGTGTTCGGCGTCTACAACCGGCTGTTCAAGCTGGTCGCGGTCGGCCACCTGGCGTTCGCGCCGAAGGAGGCGCGCAACGCCGTCACCGACAAGGAACGGGTCGCCGAATTCGGCGTGTCGGTGTCGCGCTCGGCGCGCGGCCTGGGCATCGGCAGCAAGATGTTCGAGCGCGCCGCGATCCACTGCCGCAACAACGATGTCGATACCTTGTACATGCATTGCCTGTCGTCGAACCAGACGATGATGCATATCGCGAAAAAGGCGGGCATGGCGATCCAGCGCGACTACGGCGAAGCCGACGCCTACCTGACGCTGGAAGCGCCGAATCCGGCCAGCATGCTGCAGGAAGCGGTCGAGGAACAGTACGCCACGCTCGACTATGCGCTGAAGGCGAACACGCGCGCCGCCGCCAAGTGGCTCGACCGGTTGCCCGGCCGCAAGGGCCATTGATTTAAACCAGCGGCAGCGCCGTCGTATCCTTGATCCGTTGCAGCGCGAAACTCGATTTCACGTCCAGCACGGCCGGGTGGCGCAGCAAGGTCGCCATCATGAAGCGCGAAAAATGGTCCATGTCTTCGACGTGCACGCGCAGCAGGTAATCCATCTCGCCCGTCATCGCATAACACGCCACCACTTCCGGCCACTGCTCGACCGATACCGCGAAGTCGGCGCGCGGCGACGCGCTCGGCGCCGCCGCGCCCAGCGCGCGCGCATTGCTGTGCGCGGAGGCGTCGCTGTGCTTTTCCAGCCGCACGTTGACATAGGCCAGCAAGCCCAGGCCGATCTTGTCCGGGTCGAGCAGCGCCACGTACTGGCGGATCACGCCTTCTTCTTCCAGCCGCTTGATGCGGCGCAGGCACGGCGACGGCGACAGGTTGACCTGCTCGGCCACATCCTGGTTCGACAGGCGGCCGTCGCCCTGCAAAATGGACAAAATCTTGCGGTCGGTCTTGTCTAACGTAAGCTTGGTCATAAATTCCCCGAATGGTCTTGGTCCTGGCAATATTATTGCTCAAAAAGGGCAGGTACGGGAATGGTTTGCAATTTAATGCTCCACCCTCGGGACTATACTGTGCGCTATCGAATCAAGGAGAAGCGCATGAAATTCCAGCCCTGGGACAATCCGATGGGAACCGATGGTTTTGAGTTTGTCGAATACGCCGCACCGGACCCGAAGGCGCTTGGCGCGCTGTTCGAGAGCATGGGCTTTACCGCGATCGCGCGTCACCGCCACAAGGATGTGACCTTGTACCGCCAGGGCGACATCAATTTCATCATCAACGCCGAGCAGGATTCTTTTGCCCAGCGCTTCGCGCGCCAGCACGGCCCGTCCGTCTGCGCGATCGCGATCCGCGTCGACGACGCGGCCCACGTCTACCAGCGCGCGCTGGAACTGGGCGCCTGGGGTTTCGACAACAAGACCGGGCCGATGGAATTGAACATCCCCGCCATCAAGGGCGTCGGCGATTCCTTGATTTATTTCGTCGACCGCTGGCGCGGCAAGAACGCGGCCAAGGGCGCGGTCGCCGGCAGCATCGGCGATATCAGCATTTATGACGTCGATTTCGTCGCCATCCCGGGCGCCGTGGCGAACCCGGTCGGCAACGGCCTGACCTATATCGACCACCTGACGCACAATGTGCACCGCGGCCGCATGAAGGAATGGGCGGAATTTTACGAAAACCTGTTCAATTTCCGCGAAGTGCGTTACTTCGACATCGAAGGCAAGCTGACCGGCCTGAAGTCGAAGGCGATGACTTCGCCGTGCGGCAAGATCCGCATCCCGATCAACGAATCGTCCGACGATAAATCGCAGATCGCCGAATACCTGGACGCCTATCACGGCGAGGGTATCCAGCACATCGCGCTCGGCGCCGACGACATCTATGGTTCGATCCAGCGCATGCGCGATGCCGGCATCGTGTTCCAGGACACGATCGAGACATACTATGAACTGGTCAACCGCCGCCTGCCGCACCACGGCGAGAACCTCGACGAATTGCGCCGCCTGCGCATCCTCGTCGATGGCCACAGCACGGAAACGGAACGCGAACTGCTGCTGCAGATCTTTACGCAAAACGTGATCGGCCCGATCTTCTTCGAGATCATCCAGCGCAAGGGAGATCAGGGCTTCGGAGAGGGCAATTTCCGCGCACTGTTCGAATCGATCGAGCTGGATCAGATCAAGCGTGGTGTATTAAAAGACGACAAGTCGGCGGCTTGAAATAGTCCAAACCAGAAGCGAAGGGCTGGGGTCAGACCCAGGGGTCTGACCCCGGAATTTGCCTCTGATTTTAAGCCATGCCCCAACGCCGCACAGAACGGCGCACCGGCTTGTGCTAACCTGTTTGCACTGAGTATTTCCGCAGCCGCTGGCCCACAAGGCCAGTTGCCGCGCGTGCGCGACGCTTATCCGGCGTCGGCCGCACACAACGCATCCGAGAATAATGGAGACAAAGTAATGAATGCACCAGTAAACGGCACGCACCTGGAGCCAGGCTCGCCTGCGCACGAGATGTCGCTCGACGATAAATGGACGCTGGAGCGCGGCCGCGCCTTCATGACCGGCACGCAAGCGCTGATCCGCCTGCCGATGATGCAGCGCGAGCGCGACTTGAAAGCGGGCTTGAACACGGCCGGCTACATCACCGGCTACCGCGGCTCTCCCGTCACCAGCATCGACATGACGGCGATGAAGGCCAAGAAATACCTGGACGCGCACCACGTCAAATTCCACCCCGGCATGAACGAAGACTTGGCCGCGACCGCGGTCTGGGGCACCCAGCAAACCAATCTGTTCCAGGACGCCAAGTATGACGGCGTGTTTTCGATGTGGTACGGCAAGGGCCCCGGCGTGGACCGCTGCGGCGACGTGTTCAAGCACGCGAACAACGCCGGCTCCGCCAAGCACGGCGGCGTGCTGGTACTGGCCGGCGACGACCACGCAGCGAAATCGTCGTCCACCGCGCACCAGTCCGATCACATCCTGAACGCTTGCGGTATCCCCGTGCTGTATCCGTCGTCGGTGCAGGAATACATCGATTACGGCTTGCACGCCTGGGCGATGAGCCGCTACACCGGCCTGTGGGTATCGATGAAATGCGTCACCGACATCATCGAATCGGGCGCCGTCGTCGATTTCGATCCGGACCGCGTGCAGATCGCGATGCCGGACGATTTTGAATTGCCACCGGGCGGCTTGAACATCCGCTGGCCGGACACCGTGCTCGACATGGAAGTGCGGATGAACAGCTATAAGTGGTACGCGGCGCTGGCCTATTGCCGCGCCAACAAGCTCAATAAAATCATCTGGGACAGCCCGCGCGCGAAGATCGGCATCATCACCGCCGGCAAATCGTACCTCGACACGCGCCAGGCGCTGGCCGACCTCGGCATCGACGAGCAGGCCGCGGCCGACATCGGCATCCGCCTGTACAAGGTCGGCATGACCTGGCCGCTGGAAGCGGACGGCGTGCACAACTTCGCCAAGGGACTGGAAGAAATCCTGGTGGTCGAAGAAAAACGGCAAATCCTCGAATACGCGCTGAAGGAAGAGCTATACAACCTGCCGGACGGCCAGCGTCCGCGCGTGGTCGGCAAGTTCGACGACACCGGAGAATGGAGCAACAAGCAGCGCAGCGGCCACGGCGACTGGCTGCTGCCGGCGACTTATGAACTGAACCCGGCGCAGATCGCGCGCGCCATCGCCAGCCGCATTTCCCACTATTGCGACGGCCACCCGGTGGCCGCGCGCGTAAAAGAGCGCATCGCCTTCCTGGAAGCGAAGGAACTGGTCTTGACTTCGGTGCCCGTGAAAGCCAATCCGGAAACCGACCGCACGCCATATTTCTGTTCCGGCTGCCCGCACAACACGTCGACCAAGGTGCCGGAAGGTTCGCGCGCGCTGGCCGGCATCGGCTGCCACTACATGGTGCTGTGGATGGACCGCGAAACCTCGACCTTTACGCACATGGGCGCCGAAGGCGTGACCTGGGTTGGCCAGGCTCCGTTCACCAACGAAAAGCACGTGTTCACCAATCTCGGCGACGGCACCTATTTCCACTCCGGCATCCTGGCGATCCGCGCGGCGGTGGCGGCCAAGGTCAACATCACCTATAAAATCCTGTTCAACGACGCCGTCGCGATGACCGGCGGCCAGGCCTTCGACGGCCCGCTCGACCCGGGCATGATCTCGCGCCAGATCGCCGCCGAAGGCGTCGGCCCGATCATCGTCGTCACCGACGAACCGGAAAAATACCCGGACGATTACAAGTGGGCCGAAGGCGTGACGATACGCCACCGCAGCGAATTGATGGACGTGCAGCGGGAATTGCGCGACAAGCCGGGCGTGTCGGCCATGATCTATGACCAGACCTGCGCGTCCGAAAAGCGCCGCCGCCGGAAACGCAACGAATACCCCGATCCGGCCAAGCGCGCCGTGATCAACGAAGCCGTCTGCGAAGGCTGCGGCGACTGCTCGGTGCAGTCGAATTGCCTGTCGGTGGAACCGCTGGAAACGGAACTGGGGCGCAAGCGTCAGATCAACCAGTCGTCCTGCAACAAGGATTTTTCGTGCGTCACCGGGTTCTGCCCGAGTTTCGTCACCGTCGAAGGCGGCGCGCTGAAAAAGCCGAAGAAGGCCGCTGCCGGAGAAGCGGCAACGCCGGTCCTGCCGTCGCCGGTGCTGCCGTCGACCGTTGAACCGTTCGGCATCCTGATCACGGGCATCGGCGGCACCGGTGTCGTCACCGTCGGCCAGATCCTGGCGGTGGCGGCGCACGTCGAAGGTAAAGGAGCGGTGGTGCTGGACATGAGCGGGCTGGCGCAGAAGGGCGGCCCGGTGATGTCGCACGTGCGCCTGGCCGATAAACAGGCCGACTTGCACTCGACTCGCGTCGGCACCGGCGCGGCCAACCTGGTGATCGGCTGCGACCAGATCGTCACCGCCAGCCGCGACGCGCTGTCGCGCATGGGGGAAGGGCGCACCTGGGCCGCCGTCAATTCGACCGGCGCCACCACGGCGGCTTTCGTCAAAAACCCGGACTGGCAATTCCCGGGCGTGACCTCGCAGGGCGAGATCGTCAAGGCGTGCGGCGCCGGGCGCGTCGATTTTATCGATGCCGGCCAGATCGCCACGGCGCTGATGGGGGATTCGATCGCCACCAATATGTTCATGCTCGGCTACGCGTTCCAGAAGGGGCATGTGCCCTTGAGCGAAGCATCGCTGGTCAAGGCGATCGAGTTGAACGGCGTGTCGGTCGGTTTCAATAAAAGCGCCTTCAACTGGGGCCGCACCGCCGCGCACGATCTGGCCATGGTGGTAAAAATGACGACGCCGGCCAAGGTGATCGAATTCAAGCGCACCCAGTCGCTCGACGACATCATCAACAAGCGCGTCGAACTGCTGACCGCTTACCAGGACGCGGCCTATGCCGGCCAGTACAAGGGCTTCGTCGACCTGGTGCGCGCCGAGGAAAGCAAGCTGGGCAACAAGCAGCTTCGCCTGACGGAAGCGGTGGCGCGTTACTTTTATAAGCTGATGGCGTACAAGGACGAGTATGAAGTGGCGCGCCTGTACACCGATCCCGCCTTCAAGGAAAAAATCGCCGGCATGTTCGAAGGCGACATCACCCTGAAATTCCACCTCGCGCCGCCGCTGCTGGCCAAGCACGATGCGCAGGGCCATTTGATCAAGCAGGAATTCGGCCCGTGGATGATGAAAGCCTTTACTGTGCTGGCCAGACTGAAAGGCTTGCGCGGCGGCGCGCTCGACATCTTCGGCTACACCGCCGAGCGCAAGATGGAACGCGCGCTGATCGGAGAGTACCGCCAGACCGTATCTTCCCTGCTGGGCAGGCTGACCGCGGAAAACTTGCCGCAAGCGGTCGCCATCGCCAGCATCCCGGAAGACATCCGCGGCTATGGCCACGTCAAGGAACGCCACCTGAAAGCGGCCAAGGCGAAGGAGGCGGCGCTGCTGGCCGGCTTCCAGTCTCCGGCCGGCGCCGGGCATAGCCACGCCGCGTAAGCGCCCGGCCAGGACATGCTGCCGAGACGCCGGCGCCGCTTCGCGGTGGCCGGCGTTTTTTTCGCAGGCGTGCGGCCGAGGCGGGCCGGGGCTGCCGCGGCAATGGACGAGCGCTGTCCAGCGCCCCCGCCGACGCGTTTTCTGGCGGCGCACTATAATCGGTCCCTCTACAGTTGCCAGGAAAATAACTTGAAACGTCCGATCACCTTGTTCATCCTGCCGCTGCTGGCAACCGCATTGCTGGCCGGATGCGGCGGTGGCGGCGGCGGCGCACCGGCCACGGGTGGCGCGCCTGTCTCCGGCAATGTGCCCGACACGCCGGTTTTGCTGGCGTCTAGCTCCTTCCAGGACCGCTGCCAGGCGCCGCGCGCCGGCATCGGTTTCCCGGACCGGCAGGGCACGCTGGCCGATGAACAATCCTTCCTGCGCCTGTGGACCGACGAGACTTACCTGTGGCCGACCGAAGTGCCGCCATCGCGGCCGGCCGATTTCAGCACCGCGCAGGATTATTTCGCTGTCCTCAAATCGCCGCTGCTGACCGCGACCGGCCGACCCAAGGACCGCTATCACTTCACCTCCCCGACCACGACGTGGGACGACTACGAGCACGGCATCGAACTGGGCTACGGCCTGGCCTGGGCCGCCAACGGCAGCTGGTATGACTTGCCGCGCACCTGGCGCCTGACGTCGGTGCTGCCCGGTTCGCAGGCGCAACTGGCCGGCCTGCAGCGCGGCGACCAGTTGCTGGAAGTGGACGGCCGCGATTTCGTGCAGGATGGCAGTGATTCCACGGTCCTCGCACTGTACGCCGCCCTGTACCCGGCCGCGGACGGCGAACAGCACCGCTTCGTGCTGGCGCGCGGCGCGCAGAAATTCACCGTGCAATTGCGCGCGGCCAGGCTCGATGTGCCGCCGGTGCAGAACACCCGGGTGCTCGATACGCCTACCGGCAAGGTCGGCTACCTGACGTTCAACAGCCATAACACCGTCGCGGAATCGCAATTGATCGGCGCCTTCAAGCAGTTGCAGGCGGCCAGGGTCGATGACCTGGTGCTCGACCTGCGCTACAACGGCGGCGGCCTGCTGGCGGTCGCCAGTGAAGTGGCCTACATGGTCGCCGGCCCGGCTTCGACCGACGGCAAGATTTTCATGCACCTGCTCGGCAACGGTAAAGTCCGGGATTACGAGCCTATGCCCTTCCTGGCGCGCTCGGAAGGGATGGACGGGCTGGCGCCTGCGCAGGCATTGCCCCGGCTCGGGCTGCGGCGCGTCACGGTGCTGACCGGTCCCGGTACCTGTTCGGCCAGCGAAGCGATCATCAACGGCTTGCGCGGCGTGGATGTGGAGGTCAACCTGATCGGCGGCCAGACTTGCGGCAAGCCTTACGGTTTTTACCCGGCCGATAATTGCGGCACGACGTATTTCACGATCCAGTTCCACAACGTGAATAACAAGGGATTTGGCGATTACGCCGACGGCTTCGCGCCGACCTGCTGGGCCGATGACGACTTGAGCCGGGCGCAAGGCGATCCGCAGGAAGGCCAACTGGCCGTGGCGCTACGCTACCGCGCCAGCGGCCTGTGCACGGCGCCCGCGTCGGCCTCGGCGCCGCTGCGCGCCAGTGCCGCGGCGCCGAAGCTGGTGCCGGTGCAGCCGCCATACAGCGCCGTTTCAGTGCAGCGCCAGCGCTGAAAACAGGGGACCCGCGGCATAGCCAGCCCGGGTCAACTCCCCTATAATTTTCGGCTCGCCCCACCGATTAATACCTACCGGAGTTTTAATTAAATGAAGCGTTGCGCCTTGCTGCTTGCCCTGTCCGCCGCCATCCCCCTGTTGCATGCCGCCCCCGCGCTCACCACGCTGTCCGAACGCTCGGGTTTCCAGGAAACCGGGCGTTACGCGGAAGTCGAGCAGTTGTGCGTCGCGTTCCAGAAAGCGTATCCGAAAGCGGTGCGCTGCTTCGAATTCGGCCGCACGCCGGAAGGGCGGCCGATGCTGGCGCTGGCCGTCTCGCGCACCGGCGCGCTGACGGCCGAACAGGCGCGCAAGCGCGGCCTGCCGGTGTTGCTGGTGCAGGGTGGCATTCACGCCGGAGAAATCGACGGCAAGGATGCGGGATTCCTGGCGCTGCGCGAAGCGCTGGACGGCAAGGCGGTGCCGGGCGCGCTGGACAAGCAGGTATTGCTGTTCGTCCCGGTGTTTAACATCGACGGCCACGAACGTTTCGGCCAGTGGAATCGTCCGAATCAGCGCGGCCCGGTGGCGATGGGCTGGCGCACCACGGCGCAGAACTATAATTTGAATCGCGATTACGTCAAAGCCGACGCGCCCGAGATGCAGGCGATGCTGGCGCTGGTCAATGCCTGGGACCCGCTGGCCTATGTCGACCTGCACGTGACGGACGGCGCCAAGTTCCAGCCCGACGTGTCGATCCAGGTCGAACCGGTGCACGGCGGCGACGCGGCCTTGATGCAGGCCGGCGTCGCGCTGCGCGACGCGGTGATGGCCGACCTGAAGGCGCAGGGTTCCGACCCCAAGCATTTTTATATGTCCTTCGACAAGACCGACGATCCGCAATCGGGTTTTGTCGACGGCATGACGACGCCGCGCTTTTCGACCGGATATTTTGTGCTGCGTAACCGCTTCGCGATGCTGGTCGAAACCCATTCGTGGAAGGATTATCCGACCCGCGTGCGCGTCACGCGCAACACCATCGTCTCCTTGCTGTCGCAGGTCGCGCAGCATGGCGCGTCCTGGAGACAGGCCGCGCAGCAGGCCGACGCGCGCGCGCTGGCGCTGGCCGGCACGCCGGTCCCGCTCAGCTACAAGACCACCGGCACGACGCGGATGATCGACTTTCCCGGTTACGAATATGTGCGCAGCCAGTCTGACGTATCCGGCGGCATGATGGTCAGCTACGATGAAAGCCGCCCGCAGATGTGGAGCGTGCCGCTGCGCGATGAAGTGGTGCCGGATTTGATGGTCTCCGCGCCGGCTGGCGGTTACCTGGTGCCGGCCGCGCAGGCGGCACTGGTCGGCGCGAAATTGAAACAGCACGGCATCGCCTACAAGGTGCTGGGCGCCGGCGTCGGCACGGTCGACGTGGAAGCCTTCCGCGCCGATAGCACAACGTTCGGCGCGCAATCGTTCGAAGGCCACCAATCCCTGAAGGTCGGCGGCGCATGGCGCAAGGAGCAGCGAGAGATTGGCCCGGGCGCGCTGTTCGTGCCGATCGCGCAGCCGAAAGCGCGCTTGCTGATGGCGATGCTCGAACCGCAAAGCGCCGATTCGCTGCTGGCCTGGGGGCTGTTCAACAACGCCTTCGAGCGCAAGGAATACATGGAGGAATACGTGGCGGAGGACGTCGCGCGCGCGCAACTGGCGGCCGACCCGGCGCTGGCCGCCGAATTCAAACGCCGGCTCGACACCGACGCCGCGTTCACGGCCAATCCGGCGGCGCGCCTGGAATTCTTCGAGCGCCGCCATGCATCGTGGGATGAGCGTTTTAAACTGTACCCGGTGCTGCGCAGCGCCGGCAAGCTGTAAGGGGCAGCAGGGCAAGGTCGTGCCGTCGCTAATACTGTGCCGCGCCAGAGCTGTCATCCCCGCGCAGGCGGGGATCCAAGTTTGCGGCTTGGCCACGACAATGGGATCCCCGCCTGCGCGGGGATGACAACAACAGGCCGTCGTTGCTGCTTAAATGGATTGCAGCGGAATCGTCCCCGGCATCGTGGTCGGCGTCGAACACGGTTCCTCGTCGAACGCGATATCGCCCAGCGGGCTGGCGACGCCGTCCGCCGTCAATCCTGCAAAGCCGAACAGGTCGCGGTCCATCAGGTGCGACGGCACCACTGTCGACAGCGCCGAGAAGATGTTGTCGACGCGGCCGGGGAATTTCTTTTCCCATTCGCGCATCAAGCCCTTGATCTGCTTGCGCTGCAAATTCTCTTGCGAGCCGCACAGGTCGCACGGGATGATCGGGAAACCCTTCACGGCCGCATAGCGCTCGGTGTCCGCTTCCTTCACGTAGGCCATCGGCCGGATCACGATGTGCTTGCCGTCGTCCGACTGCAGCTTGGCCGGCATCCCTTTCAGTTTCCCGCCGAAGAACATATTCAGGAAAAAGGTTTCGAGGATATCGTCGCGGTGGTGGCCCAGGGCGATCTTGGTCGCGCCCAGTTCGTCGGCCACGCGGTACAGGATGCCGCGCCGCAGGCGCGAACACAGCGAGCACGTAGTCTTGCCTTCCGGGATCAGGCGCTTGACGATGCTGTACGTATCCTGGTTTTCGATGTGGAAGGCCACGCCCAGTTCCGTCAGGTAGGCCGGCAGGATGTGGTCCGGGAAGTTCGGCTGCTTCTGGTCCAGGTTGACGGCGACGATCTCGAAATTGATCGGCGCGCGCTCGCGCAAGGTCATCAGGATGTCGAGCAGTGCATAACTGTCCTTGCCGCCGGACAGGCACACCATGACTTTATCTCCTTCCTCGATCATATTAAAATCGCCGATCGCCTGGCCGACCAGGCGGCACAGGCGCTTGTGCAGCTTGTTGTTTTCCAGCGCCGTCTTTTCCATCGATTTCACGCTCTGGCCCGCGTCGGCCGCGATATTTTCCAGGACGGCGCTCATACATCCTCCTTGATGCTGAACACTTCGACACCGACGCCGTCGCAATCCGGATAGACGTCCGGCTTCATCGTCGACAGGCGCACGGCGCGCACGCGCGGGTGGGCCAGCAGCGCCTTCAATAAGTCGTCGCACAGCGTTTCCTGCAGGTGCACGTGGCCCTCGGCCATGCGCTGCGCGATGGTGTCGCGCATGAAATCGTAATCGACCACTTCGTGCAGTTCGTCGGCGTTCGGCGTCGACACGGCCAGCGGGATGTACAGGTCGACATTGAACAGTACGCGCTGTTCTCCCTTCTTTTCGAATTCGTGCACGCCGATATTGATCAGCACTTCATAGTTGCGCAGGAACAGGCGGCGGCAGTCTTGCAGGCGAGGGTGGGTCAGGGCGGACAACATGATGATATAAAACCTTTACTAAGGAATCTGGTGGATTATTTGGTGAGAAACATGACGTCGCGCGGCAGCGACATCAAATGCTGGCCGCCGTCGACCAGCAAGGTGGAGCCGGTCAGCGCGCGCGCGCCGGCCGCGTACAGCACCGCATCGACGATGTCTTGCGGCGTGCTGGAACGGCCCAGCGGGGTTTGCGCATGCGCCTTGGCGAAGCCGTCTTCGCTCTGCGCGCCGGACACCAGCGTGATGCCGGGCGCGACGCCGACCACGCGCAATTTCGGCGCCAGTTCCTGCGCCAGCAGCGTCGTGGCCGTTTGCAGCGCGGCCTTGGACAGGGTATAGGACAGGAAATCGGGGTTGAGATTGTACAGCTTTTGGTCGAGCAGGTTGATCACGACCGACTGCGCGCCATCCGGTGTGGCCGCGTGCAGCGCCTGCGCCAGCAGGATCGGCGCGCCGACATTGGCGCGCATGTGCTCGTCGAGCCGCTTCAAGGTAAAATCGGCCGCGCTGTCGTAGTCGAACAGCGACGCATTGTTGACGACGCAAGTCACCGGGCCGAGCACGTCCATCGCGCGCGGCAGCAACTGTCTGACGGCAGCTTCGTCGCCCAGGTCGCACGGCAGCGCGATCGCGCGCCGGCCCAGCGCGGCGATTTCGGCCACCACTTGCTGCGCCTCGGCCAGCGAGTGGCGGTAGTGCACCACCACGTCCCAACCGGCGCCGGCCAGCCCGAGCGCGATGGCGCGGCCGATGCGGCGCGCCGCGCCGGTGACCAGGGCGACCTTGCCGCCTTCATGTGCATGTATCGATGTCATATCTTCTTGATAAAAAACAGGCCCGCTGGCCGTGCTGTCATTTCTCTGCCGTGCCGGCGCCGCGCCGATTCGCTACAATGCCGGGATGTCCCTACCCGCACCCACTAGCGACGCGCTGGCCGCGTCCCACGCCCTGCAGCACCTGATCGCCGCCGACATCGAGCGGGAATCGGGCGCCATTTCCTTCGCCCGCTACATGGAACTGGCGCTGTACGCGCCCGGCCTGGGTTACTACAGCGGCGGCGCCGCCAAACTCGGCAAGGATGGCGATTTTACTACCGCGCCGGAGATGACCCCCTTGTTTGGCGCCGCGCTGGCCCATGTCGCAGCCGCTATTATCGCCCAAAGCGCGCCGCGGCTCCTCGAATTCGGCGCCGGCAGCGGCCGCCTGGCCTTCGATATCCTCACCGAACTGGCCAATTCCGGTATCGCGCTGGAACAGTATGCGATCGTCGAACTGTCCGGAGAATTGCGCGCGCGCCAGCAGGAATTATTGTCGGATTTCCCGCAAGTGGTGTGGCTCGACGCCTTGCCGGATTCTTGGGATGGCGCGGTGATCGGCAACGAGGTGCTCGATGCGATGCCGGTCCACCTGGTCAGCAAGACGCCGTCCGGCTGGCAAGAGTTATATGTCACCGTCCGCGAGGGCCGCTTCGAATATACCGAGATGGCGGCCGACGCGGGGCTGCTGGCGCAGATCGCCAGCCAGATCGCAGATGAAGCGAGTTTGCCGGTCGGTTATGTCACCGAACTGCACGGCACCGCCTGCGGTTTCATGGCGACGCTGGCGCGCATGCTGGCCAACGGGCATGGCGGCGCGGCGATCCTGCTCGATTACGGTTTCCCGGCGCACGAATATTATCTGGGCCAGCGCGCCAGCGGCACCTTGATGTGCCACTACCGCCACCACGCGCATGCCGACCCGTTTTATTTGCCGGGCCTGCAAGACATTACGGCGCACGTCGATTTCACGGCGATGGCGCTGGCCGCGCAGGATGCCGGCGCGCAGGTGCTCGGCTACATGAGCCAGGCCGCCTTCCTGCTCGGCGCCGACATCGGCCGACTGCTGTTGCGCACCGATCCGTCCGACGTGATGGCCTACCTGCCGCAATCGAATGCGCTGCAAAAACTGGTGTCGCCGGCCGAAATGGGGGAATTGTTCAAGGTGTTGCTTATTGGAAACAACATCGAATTGCCGCCGGCGTTGGCCGGTGCCGACCGCAGCCACCGCCTGTGAGCGAATAGCCGGGGCTTTCCCGCGGTGTTCGCCGCGTTTGCCGCCCCGGAATCGGCTATGATGACCGATTAAGCGTGACAACCCCGTCGCGGCGCGCTTGCTCAAACCTAATGGAACGATGGGAAAGATACACACTCACTATGACAATCTGAAGGTGTCGCGCATGGCGCCGCAGGAAGTCATACGTGCCGCCTACAAAGCGCTCAGCCAGAAATATCACCCGGACAAGAACCCCGGCGATGAGAAGGCGGCGCGCATCATGGCCATCCTCAACAGCGCTTACGGCACCCTGGCCGATCCGCAGCGCCGCAAGGAGCACGACGAGTGGATCGCGGCCGAAGAATGGGAAATCGAGTGGCTCGAAAGCACGCGCCACGAAGAGGGCGGCCACAAGTCGCGCCACGACGGACCCGCCCACGCGTGGTCCGATCACGGGGACGAACCGCGCCGCGTGCGCTCGCGCCTGCGGCGCGACTGGAAATGGTGGCTGGCGCTCGGTGTCTGCGTGCTGGTGGGGTGGATCGGCGGCGTGCTGTCGGCCGACCAGCCGCGCCTGCAGGCGGTGCTGGCCACGGCGCTGGGCCATAAGGGCATGACGGAGCTGGCCGTGCCGGTGCCCGAGCCGGTCCGGGTCGAGCCGCTCAAGATTGAGCCGAAGGCGGACGGCAAGGTCCCCGAATTCGACAGCTGGACAGCCGGCCGGTCCGGCGCGCCCGAAGCGCACCTGGGGCAGCCGCCGGTCAAGGTGGTGGCGCTGTCGCAGGTCGTGCTGCCGGTCGCCGGCCTCGATTGCGACAGCGAGGCGCCGACGCTGGTCGCGCCGAACGGCGAAGCGTGGCCGCTGCAATCCGGTTATATCGAAGGTTTCCCGATTGGCAACAAGGGCGACGACATGCAGCTGACGCTGGACAATGCCGCCAATGCATCGGCCGTGTTCGTCAAGGTATACGACCTGGAGCGCAAGTCAAACGTGCGCTACGCCTTCGTGCAGGCGCACGGCACGCTGCTGGTCGACAAGCTCGCCACCGGGCATTACGAGATCCGCTACCAGAACATCGACCTCGGCGCCGACAAAAGCGCGTGCGAGCGCCGCCGCAAGACCGCATCCAAATAACGGCATTGGGGTCAGGCCTGCGTTATTGACTTCTGTACCGACAATTGTTGGTAGAGAAGTCAATAACGCAGGCCTGACCCCAACGGGCTCCGGGCCGTAGTTTTGTCGTTCCCGCGAAGGCGGGAATCCCATTCTGCCGCGCCGTCCGGGACGCAACATGTGACATTGGGGTCAGGCGTGCGTTGTTGCGTTCTGTATCGACAATTGTCGGTAGAGAAGTCAATAACGCAGGCCTGACCCCAGCTGGTTTTAAATTAAAACTCTTCCCAGCCGTCGTCGGCCGGCGCCGCTTTCGGCTTGGCGGCCGTCTTGGCGCCGGACGATGCCGGGGCGCGTGACGCCAACTGGCGGGCTGGTTCGGCCGGTTTCGCTACTGCCTTCGCTGCCGGGGTGGCCGCCCTTGGGCGCGGGGCCGGCACGGCGCGCAGCACGGCGCCGCCGGCGTGCTGGTCGAGCAGCTTGAAGATGCTGACCGATTGCGCCAGCGTGCCCGCTTCGTCCTGCATCGCTTGCGCGGCGGCGGCGGCCTGTTCGACCAGCGCGGCATTCTGCTGCGTCATTTCATCCATCTGCGAGATCGCTTCGTTGACCTGCTCGATGCCCAGGCTTTGCTCCTGGCTGGCCGACGTGATCTCGCTCATGATGTCGGCCACCTGCTTGACGGAAGTGACGATCAATTCCATGGTCTGGCCGGCTTCGTCGACCAGCTTGCTGCCGCCGTCGACCTTTTCGACCGAATCGCCGATCAGCGCCTTGATTTCCTTGGCGGCCGAGGCCGAACGCTGCGCCAGGTTGCGCACCTCGCTGGCGACGACGGCGAAACCGCGTCCCTGTTCTCCGGCGCGCGCCGCTTCCACCGCCGCGTTCAGGGCGAGAATGTTGGTCTGGAACGCGATGCCGTCGATCACGCCGATGATGTCGACGATCTTGCGCGAGCTTTCCTTGATCGATCCCATCGTGTCGACCACCTGCGACACCATCTGGCCGCCGCGCACCGCCACCGACGAGGCGGAAATGACGAGCTGGTTGGCCTGGCGCGCATTGTCGGCGTTCTGTTTCACCGTCGACGTCAACTGTTCCATCGAACTGGCCGTCTCTTCGAGCGAACTGGCTTGCGATTCGGTGCGGCCCGACAGGTCCAGGTTGCCGCTGGCGATCTCTCCCGACGCGGTCGAGATCGTCACGGTGCTCTGTCGCACCCCGCTGACGGTCTGCGACAGGCTTTCATTCATGTGTTTCAAGGCCAGCAGCAATTCGCCGGTCTCGGTGCGGTCGGTCGCCGGCACCGCGATGCAGCTGGTCAAGTCTCCGTTGGCGACATCTTTCGCCACCGCCACCGCCTGGTCCAGCGGGCCGGTGATCGAGCGCGTGATCAGCAGCGCCAGCGCACCGGCCAGCAGCAGTGCGCCGATGCCGATGCCGATCATCAGCGCGCGCGAAAAGCTGATGTCGTGCTCGGCGGCGGCGCTGGCCGCGTCGACATCGCTGACCTGCTGCTCGACCATCATCTTGGTCGCTTCCAGCAGCACGTTCAGGGCCGGGAAGGTTTCCGTGTTCATCACCTTGGCCGCGTCATCCTTGCTGTCGGCTTCGACCAGGTCGGCTACCTTGATGAAGGAGGTGGTGTAGGCGGCCAGCGTGCTGCGGATCTTGGCCAGCTCCTGCTTTTCCTGCTCGGTGTCGGCCGTCTTGTCGAGCGAGACCAGGGCGTTGTCGATGGCTTTCTTGTTGGCGTCGATGATGCCGTAGAACTGGCCGCGCTGCGCCTTGTCGGGCAGGATGAACAGCGCCAGCGTGCGCCCGGCATTTTCGCGCGCCAGCGCGTCGACGATATTGGCCGCGCGCGCGCTGGCGAAATCGAATTCGCGCATGTGGCGGTTGTCGCTGGCGACCGAGCTGAAACGGCCGATGGCGACCATGATGGTGATGGCCAGCAGTGCCACCAGTACGCCGAAGCCGGCGTTGAGGCGGGTACGGATCTTGAGACGGGACAGATTCATCGGGAGCTCGCAGGAGAGATAAAGGGAATTCAGGACGCCACGGTCTCGATCAGGCCCATGTCCGCGCTCGACATCAGCTTGTTGATGTCGACCAGGATCAGCATGCGCTCGTCGATCGTGCCCAGGCCGATGATATAGTCGCTGCTGAAGGCGGTGCCCATTTCCGGCGCCGGCTTGACCTGTTCCGGCGTCAGGGTCGTCACGTCCGACACCGAATCGACCACCATGCCCACCACGCGGCCGTTGATGTTCAGGATGATCACCACGGTGAACTGGTCGTACACCGGTTCGCCCAGGTTGAACTTGATGCGCATGTCGACCACCGGGATGATGATGCCGCGCAGGTTGATGACGCCCTTGATGAATTCGGGCGCGTTGGCGATGCGGGTGACCGCTTCGTAACCGCGGATTTCCTGCACTTTCAGGATGTCGATGCCGTATTCTTCCTTGCCCAGCCTGAAGGCGAGGAATTCGCGTCCGGCGATGTCGCTGTTGGTCATGCTGGCTGCAGGGTCTTGCATGGTGTCGTCCTTATAAAAGTGGCAGGGCCGCCGCGGCGGCATGGCGGGGCTGGTCGGTGCCGCTCAAGAGTATCAGACTAACGCTTTTTATACGAGTGGCAGCCGCTGTTGCCAGGATGCGCAGGGAGTCCAGGTAGGGGTTGTCAGGCTGATAAATTCTGATTATGCTGGGAACGAGAGATCATCGCCGGCACGTAGCACCAGCACCCGAGGAGACCGTATGACTGATTCAAATGCCGCAGCAGATGACAACTGGTTGCTCGATGAAGATGACGAGGAAGTGATACAGCCCGGCGTGCAGGCGCCGGACCAGCGCCTGTGGCGCGTCCTGATCGTCGATGACGATGTCGATGTGCATGCCGTGACCCGGCTGGCGCTGCGCAACGTCAGCTTCAAGGGCCGCGAACTGGAACTGTTTTCCGCCTACAGCGGGCGCGAAGGCTACGATATCCTGCGCGACACGCCCGATATCGCGCTGGTGTTGCTCGACGTCGTCATGGAAACCGACGACGCCGGCCTGATCCTGGCGCGCCGCATCCGCGAGGATTTGCATAATTCCATCGTGCGCGTCGTGCTGCGCACCGGCCAGCCGGGCCAGGCGCCCGAGCAGCGCGTCATCATCGAATACGATATCAACGATTACAAGGCGAAGACGGAACTGACGACACAGAAGCTGTTTACGACAGTGATCTCGGCGCTGCGCGCCTATGAAAGCTTGAACATGCTCGAGCGCAGCCGCATCGGCCTGGGCAAGATCCTGGCCGGCGCGACCAATCTGTACCAGATTCACTCGCTGCGCGAATTCGCCTCCGGCGTGCTGAACCAGGTTTCCGCCATCCTCGATGTCGGCGCCGACGGCGTGCTGTGCCTGATGCAGGGCGATACCGGCTACACCACCGTGGTGGCGGCCACCGGCAGTTATGCGCCGCTGGCCGACAGCGAGCAGATGCCGCCGGCGCACCCGCTGTGGCCGACCATCGCCAAGGCCTTCGCTGAAAAGAAAAGCCAGTTCGACCACCCGGCCAACGTGCTGTTCATCCATACGCAGGAAAACCGGGAAGTCGCCATTTCCGTCACGCCGCCGTGGCCGCTGGCGCAGATCCAGCGCGATTTACTGGAAGTGTTTTGCCAGAGGATCGCGGCCGCCTTCGACAACCTGTACATATTCGGCCAGTTGCGCAAGGCGCAGGAAGCGACCGTCGTCGCGCTGGCCGACCTGGCCGAATTCCGCGACCGCGGCACCGGCGGCCACGTGCGCCGGGTGCAGGCGCTGTCGTCGGCGATCGCCTCCCACATGAAGGGGCAAGGCATTTATGACGCCGAACTGACGCCGCAACTGGTCGACATGATCGGCCTGGCCAGCATCCTGCACGATGTCGGCAAGGTCGCCACGCCCGACCACATCCTGCTGAAACCGGGCGCGCACACGCCGGAAGAGCGGGTTCAAATGCAAAGCCATTCGGAAGTCGGGCGCACCATCCTGGAGCGGGCCGCCCACATGGTCGACGGCGTCAGCTATCTGACCTATGGCGCCGAGATCGCCGGCGGCCACCACGAGCATTACGACGGGCAGGGCTATCCGAACGGCTTGAAGGGATCGGCGATCCCGATTTCGGCCCGCATCGTGGCCGTGGTCGACGTGTTCGATTCGCTGCTGCACGAGCGCCCATACAAGGAACCGTGGCCGTATCCGGAAGTGATGACCTATATCCAGGCCCGCAGCGGCGCCCAGTTCGACCCGGAAGTGGTCAAGGCGCTGCTCGAAGTGATCGAGCGCGATCCCGTGCTGGGTCAGCAGCTGGCGCCGGCCTGAGCGGGCGCCTTGACCCGCGGCGGGCCAGTCCCGCCGCGGTCGTTTCTCCATCGCCACAAATCTCACCAAATCTCACCGATTTTCGTTTTCTTTCCGCAACACCGTAATATACTGGGGTGGACTGGACCCGGCGCCGACTTGGCCGCGCCGTCGACCATCACCCGCGCCTCGCCCGTAGCGGACGCATCCCCGGACCATGAACATGAACCCATTGAAGGGCCTGAACGCGCTGATCATCGAGCCCCATCCGGGCATGCGCGCCAGCCTGCATACCATGCTGGGCCAGTGCGGCCTGACGCGCATCGACGATGCCGCCACGTCCGGCCAGGCGATCCGCATGCTGGCGATGAAACCGTACGATTTGATCCTGTGCGAATACGCGCTCGACGGCGGCCAGGATGGCCAGCAAATGCTGGAAGACGTGCGCCACCACCGGCTGGCGCACCCGTCGACGATGTTTTTCATGGTCACCGGCGAAGGCCAGTTCAGCCGGGTCGTCAGCGCGGCCGAGCTGCAACCGACCGATTACGTGCTGAAACCGTTTACGATCGATACGCTGCTAGACCGGGTCACGCGCGCGCTCGACAAGCGCAACGCCTTCATGGCGCTGTACCAGATGCTCGAAACGGGCGGCTCGCGCGACGCGATCGCCGCCTGCATCGACGGCGCCGCGCACCAGCCGCGCTATGGCGCCGATTTCCAGCGCCTGCGCGCCGAACTGCACGTGCAGCTGGGAGAACCCGAACTGGCCGAGCCGATCTACGCCGACCTGTACGAAACGAAGCGCATCCACTGGGCCCGGCTCGGCCAGGCCAAGTGCCTGTGCCTGCGCGAGCGCTATCCGGAAGCGCAGGCGATGCTCGAAGCGCTGCTGGCACAAAACCGCAATTTTCTCGACGCCTACGACTGGCTGGCGCGCACCCATGAAATGGCCGGCGACTGGAGCCGCGCGCAAGGGATACTGGAAGGCGCGGTCGAGCTGTCGCCGCACGCGGTGCGCCGGCTGCGCCACCTGGGCGCCGTCGCGCTCGAGGCGGGCGACGCCGACGCGGCCGAAAAGGCATTAAGACAGGTGGTGAGCAAGGCGCGTTTTTCCGAATTCCGCGACCCGGAAGACCATGCCCGGCTGGTCCAGGCGCTGCTGCTGAACGGCGACCCGGTGCAGGCGGCGACCGTCATCCACGACCTCGACAAGTCGCTGTCCGGCCTGCGCAACACGGCCGTCTGCAGCGCGATCTCGTCGGCCATGCTGCACGACTATACGGGCAATGCCGGGCGGCTCGACGAAGTGCTGCGCTTCGCGCTGGCCGGCTGCCGCCGCGCCAGCGGCCTGTCGAACGGCTTGAAGATCGAGCTGGCGCGCACCTGCCTGGGCAGCGGCAGGCAGGAAGAAGCGGCCGAAGTGTTGCGCGACGTGATGCGCAACAGCGGCAGCCAGGGCGCGATGAACAAGGCGATGCGGGTGCTGGAACAGGCCGGCCACGCGGACCTGGCGCAGCAACTGGCGCAGCAAAGCCGGCAGGAAGTGGCCGACATGGTGGCGGCCGGCGCGGCGCGCGCGAAACGGGGAGATTACCGCGGCGCGGTGGACTTGATGACGGAAGCCGTGGCCAAGCTGCCGGACAATGCGCAAGTCGTGTTCAACGCTGCCGTGGCAGTGCTGAAATGCCTGGAAAACACGGGCTGGGATGAGCGCCTGGGGCGCGATGCGCTGACGCTGATCGGCAGCGTGCGCCGGCTCGATCCGGCCAATCCGAAATTGACGGCGCTGTCCAATTTACATGAGGAAATCCTGAAAAAATACCGGGTCCGGGCCGGCCAATGGCGCGAAACGGCGTCCGCCGCAAACTAGCGCGCCG
This sequence comes from Pseudomonadota bacterium, assembly GCA_040389645.1. Taxonomy (GTDB): domain Bacteria; phylum Pseudomonadota; class Gammaproteobacteria; order Burkholderiales; family Burkholderiaceae_D; genus Rugamonas. The sequence continues at coordinate 29,801 of JAZJZT010000060.1, forward strand.
CAAGGCGGTCCGGCGCTACAATCGATTCTCTGACTGAATGCACCGCATCATGGCTGTCGCCCCGAATCCACCGCTTGCCGAGCCGCGCCCGGTACGCGGCCCGTTGTTGAAAAAACTGTGCGGCGACGAAGGCATGTTCGCGCTCGGCGTGTCGGTCGCGCGCGTGGTGCAACTAGCCGATTCGGACGATGGCGGCACCCAGAACCTCGCCTATTATGTGCTGTCGGACGTGGCGCTGACGCAGAAGATCCTGCGCCTGGCCAATACACCGCGCTACCGCACGGCCGGCGGCACGCCGGTGACGACGATTTCGCGCGCGATTTCCCTGCTCGGCTTCGACAACGTAAAAGCCAGCGCGCTGGCCATGCTGCTGGTCGACATGCTCGACAACAGCCGCCATGCGCACAGCGTGCGGCTGGAACTGGAAGTCGCCTTGTGCGCCAGCCTGGTCGGGCGGGAGATGGCGCGCCTTTCCGCTTACCAGGGCGCCGAGGAGGCATCGATCGGCGCGCTGTTCAAGAATATCGGCCCCTTGCTGGTGGCCACCCACCAGCACGAGCGTTTTCGCGAAATCGCGGTGCTGGTGGCGGGCGGCACGCAGAGCGCGGCGCAGGCATCGCAGATGATCCTGGGCAGCACCTACGACACGCTGTCGGCGGCGATCCTGCATGAATGGAAGATACCGGAAGTCATCGTCCGTTCGATCGGTCCGCTGCCGGCCGGCGTGCAAAAGGCGCCGCAGAGCCGCGCCGAATGGGTGAAACTGGTCGTGTCGTTCAGCACGGAAGCGGCGCGCGCGCTGACGCAGCCGGGCGGGGCGGCGCGCCCGGCGGTGCAGGCGCTGCTGCAGCGCTACGGCGGCGCCTTGAGCCTGGAAGCGGAACCGCTGCACGCGCTGCTGGCCACCGTGCGCGAAGAGATGGACCAATTGTTACAAAGCATGCAGTTGGGCACGCCGCAGCGCGACGTCCAGGAGCCGGCCGCCGGCCTGCCCAATGTGCTGCTGCTGGCCACGATGGATGCCGGCAACGGCGTGCCGGAAGGGCAATACCCGAGCGGCAAGCCGTATCATGCGCGCGACATGCTGCTGGCCGGCGTGCAGGAAGTGACGCAGATGCGCGCCGGCGGCAGGAGCAAGGTCAATGAACTGATCCAGGCGGTGCTCGAAACGCTGTACCGCAGCCTCGGATTCCGTTTCGCCACCGTCTGCCTGAAGGATGTGCGCAGCAACCAGTACCGCGCGCGCGTCGCGTTCGGCGAACAGCACGCGGCGCGCCAGGCCGGATTTGTCTTTCCGCTGACGGGCAACGACCTGTTCCACCTGGCGATGCAAAACGATGCCGATTTGATGATCGCCGACGCCAGCACGCCGAAAATCCGGGATTTGTTGCCGCGCTGGCACCGCGAACTGTTGCCCGACGCGCGCAGTTTCATCGTCCTGCCGCTGGTGGTGCAGGGCACGCAACTGGGCCTGTTCTACGCCGACCGCGCGCAACCCGCGCCGGAAGGCGTGCCGCCCGACGAAACGGCGCTGATCCGCGCGCTGAAAGGGCAGATCCTGGTCGCGCTGACGCCGGGTTAAACCGGGCTATGTCGCAGCCTTTATCCCTACCGCTGGCGCCGCTTCGGGGTCAGACCCCAAGCGGCGCCAGCGGTAGGAAATCCGCAACGCATGCGCCGACCCGCGCCCTGCGCAGATGTGGGGGCAGACGGGGACGCCGAGTTCCTGGGGGCTGACCCCGGCCTTTGCCGTGGGGGCGGCTGCGCCACCAGAGCCGCTGCCGCCAGCG
>JAZJZT010000060.1:31690-45843 GCA_040389645.1 Pseudomonadota bacterium
GACCCCGGCCTTTGCCGTGGGGGCGGCTGCGCCACCAGAGCCGCTGCCGCCAGCGGTGGTGTTGCCGCTCTCGATTTGCATCCGCCAGGGTTTCCTATTGCGCCGCCAGCGCCGCCTCCGCCAGCGCTTCGAACTGCGCCGCCGGCAGTGGCCGCGCGAACAGGTAACCCTGCGCCTCGTCGCAGCGCTTGCTGCTCAGGAAGGCGCGCTGGGCCGGCGTCTCGACCCCTTCGGCCACCACGCCCAGCCCCAGCGAATGGGCCAGCGCGATGGTGGCGGCGACGATGACCGCATCGTTCGGATCGGTCTCGATATCTTTGACAAAACCGCGGTCGATCTTGATGCGGTCGATCTCGAACAATTTCAGATAACTGAGCGACGAATACCCGGTGCCGAAGTCGTCGATCGCGACCTTGATGCCGCGCGTGCGCAGTTCGCGCAGCAGCGCGCGGCTGCGTTCCGGATCCTGCATCGCGGCCGATTCCGTGATTTCCATTTCCAGCAGCGCCGGAGCGACGCCACTCTCGGCCAGCAGCCGGTCCAGCAATGGGAGCAGGTTGCCGCCGTGGCACTGGCGCGCCGACAGGTTCACGGCCAGTCGCAAATGCCCGAGCCCGCGCCCGCGCCAGCCGCTGAGCAGTTCCACGGCGCGCCGCAATACCCAGTCGCCCAGCGGCAGGATCAGGCCCGATTCCTCGGCGATCGGAATGAAACGGTCCGGACTGACCATGCCCAGTTCCGGGTGGTGCCAGCGCAGCAGCGCTTCGGCGCCGATGATCTGGCCGCTGTCGAGGTCGACCTGGGCCTGCAGGTACAGCTCGAATTCATCCTGTTCCAGCGCTTGCCAGAGCCGGTTTTCCAGCAGCAGGCGCTCGTGCGTGGCGGCGTTCATCTGCGGCGAGAAGAACTGGAAATTGCCGCGCCCCTGGCTCTTGGCCGCATACATCGCGGTATCGGCGTGGCGCAGCAGCGTGTCGCTGTCGTCGCCGTCGTTCGGGAACATGGCCACGCCGACGCTGGCGCCGCTATGGACGGTCTTGCCTTGCAACTGGAACGGCGCGCTGAGCGCGTCGACGATGCGCACGGCGATCATGCTGGCCGCTTCCGGCGTGATGCTGCCGTCGGTCAGCACGATGAATTCGTCGCCGCCGAGGCGTGCGATGGTGTCGACTTCGCGCAGCAGTTCGCGCAGCCGGTTGGCCACCGCGACCAGCAATAAATCGCCGGTCTGGTGGCCGTGCGTATCGTTGATTTTCTTGAAATGATCGAGGTCGATGAACATCACCGCCGCCGCGCCCTGGTTGCGCCGGGTCTGCGCCAACAACTGGTCCAATCTCAGGTTCAGCGATAGACGGTTGTCGAGTCCGGTCAACGGGTCGTGGTGCGCCAGCTTGTGGATGCGTTCCTGCGCGCGCTGCTGTTCCGTCAGGTCATGCAGGATGGCGACAAACAGGTGCTCGTCCGGCAGTTCGACTTCGCTGACCGACACTGCCAGCGGGAATGCGCTGCCGTCGCTGCGCCAGCCGTTGGCCTCGTGTTCATGGCTGGCGCCGCTGGCGATCGCGCGCAGCAGCGCGGCCGCGCTGCCGCCGTCGGCCAGCGGCAGCAAGCGTTCCAGGGGCAAGCCGGGCATCCGTTCCGGCGCATAGCCGAACAGGCGCCCGGCGGCGGCGTTGGCCGACACCAGCACGCCGTCGGCGGCGATGGTCAAAATCGCGTCGGCCGCCTTGTCGAGGATCGCCTGCAGGCGCGCTTCGCGCTCGCGCAGCAGCGCCGTGCTGTCCTTGACCTGTTCCTGGATCTGCGCCCGTTCTCCGCTGATGAGCAGCATCAGGCCGCCCAGCAGCGCCGTCAGCAGCAGGCCGCAGGTCAGCACGGTCCAGCTTTGCCAGCCGCGCTGCTGGGCCGCGTAGGCCGGTGTCGGCGCCAGCGTCAACAGGTAATCCCGGCCGGCGAAGCGCAAGGTGCGCTGCACGTCGCCGGGTTGCGCCGCGCGGTGCAGGTGGTCGTACATCGGCAGCACTGTGCCGCCGCTGACGTCTTGCAGGCGCACCAGGAAGGCAGGGAAATTGACTTGCTGCAAGGCGCGTTCGATGTAGGAATCGACCTGGATCGAAATCAGGAGGATGCCGATGACTTGTTCCTTGCTGGCGGTCGGCCGCACCGATTGCAGCAGGATCAGGCCGCGCTGGTCGGCGCGGCTGAACAGCAGGATCGGCGCGCTGACGCACGGCTGGTCGCTGCGCATCGCGCGCCGCACGGCGGCCGCGCGCACCGGTTCGCTGAGGAAGTCGACGCCGAGATAGCGCCGGCTGGCCAGCGGTTCGATGAAGGTTGACACCACGTAATCGGTCCGCTCGCCGGCGCGCGGCGCGCGCCCCTGGACACCGCCGTTGCGGATCTCGAAGCCGGGTTCGACATGTTGCCGGCCCCATTGTTCGAAAGCGGCCCGCCCGTCGTTGCGCACCGGGCTGAGCCAACTCATCGACAGCAATTCGGGGCGCTTGTCCAGGTAGCCGGACGCCAGGTTGCTGAAGTCGTCGGCGCTGAGCACGCGGCGCGGATCGTTGAGCGCCTTCGACATCGCGTAAATGAAGCGTTCGTGCTCGCTGAACTGGGCTTGCAGCAAGTCGCCCAGCTGCTGCGACTTGAGGCGGAACGCCTGCATCTGCTGCGCCGATTCCCAATGCTCGACCTGGACATAAATCGTGATGAACACGGCCGCCGACAATAGTAGCGGCAGGCCGACCAGGCCGCGCCGGCGCCGCCACAGCGGGCGAGGCTGGCCGAGCGCGATCCACGTCAGTGGCGCCGCCAGCAGGATGCCGATGGTGTCGCCGATCCACCAGGTCAGCCAGCTGACGGGCAAGCCGTCCGGCGGCACCAGGCCGAGCAGGCCGGTGCTGCCGACCGACACGCTGCAACTGACCAGGGCCAGCAGCGGCGCCAGCAGCAGGAAACTCAGCACGTCGCGTCCGGCGCCGATGGCCGGCTGCATCGCGCGGCGCAGCACGCGCAGCGCGACATAGGCTTGCAGCGCGGCGCCACAGGCGGCGCCGACGGCGGCCAGCGCCTGCCGGCGGTCGATGCCGGCGCCATCGGTCAGCGGGAACAGGTTGACGCACAATGAACCGAGCGCGACGGCCGGCAACAGCCGCGCGCCATAGGTATAGACGGTGGCCAGCGCGATGCCGGCCGGCAGGAACAGCGGGGTCGCATAGCTCGAACCGAGCGCCAGTTGCAGGCCCAGGCGGCCGGTCGCCAGGTACACCAGCGCCAGGCACAGATTGGCCAGCAGTGGGGTGCGCCAGCGCTGCCAGTGGTGTGCATGCATGTCCAAATCCTGCGCTCCAATCGGCTGGGGGTGCGGCCGATTGTAGCGGAATTTAAGAAACCTAAAAACAACACTTGCGCAATCGCATCCCTTGCAGTTAAAATTTCGCCCCGAAGCAGGCGATTCATCGCAACTTGCAAGAAAGACTGCAAGCAGTGTTGACAAGTCGAAGAAGTTGCTTCATACTCTGCGGTTCCTCGCGGAGGGGTGGCCGAGTGGTTAAAGGCGACAGACTGTAAATCTGTTCTCTATGAGTACGCTGGTTCGAATCCAGCCCCCTCCACCAAGTTTTTGCAAGGAAACTGAGTGGCAAAGCAGTGAAATATGATTGAAACCTCGCGGGTGTAGCTCAATGGTAGAGCAGAAGCCTTCCAAGCTTACGACGAGGGTTCGATTCCCTTCACCCGCTCCAGTTGGACTTGCAATGCGCTTAGCATCGCAACAAATAGCCCTTTTAGCTCAGTGGTAGAGCACTCCCTTGGTAAGGGAGAGGCCACGTGTTCAATCCACGTAAAGGGCACCAGAATTCGCAGTGTGCAATTGCAGTAAGCAAGATTAGCAGCAATTCGGCAATATTCAATAAAGACAGTCGGGCGCGTGCCCAGCATCTCATCAAATCGTTAGGAGTCTAAAATGGCAAAAGGTAAATTCGAACGGACCAAGCCGCACGTCAACGTCGGTACCATCGGTCACGTTGATCACGGCAAGACCACCCTGACCGCTGCAATCGCTACCGTTCTGTCGAAGAAATTCGGCGGCGAAGCTAAAGCCTACGACCAGATCGATGCAGCACCAGAAGAAAAAGCGCGCGGCATCACCATCAACACCGCTCACGTCGAGTACGAAACGGCTAACCGCCACTACGCTCACGTTGACTGCCCAGGCCACGCCGATTACATCAAAAACATGATCACCGGCGCAGCGCAGATGGACGGCGCGATCCTGGTGTGCTCCGCAGCTGACGGCCCAATGCCGCAGACCCGCGAACACATCCTGCTGGCCCGCCAAGTTGGCGTGCCATACATCGTCGTGTTCCTGAACAAGTGCGATCTGGTCGACGACGAAGAGCTGCTGGAACTGGTCGAAATGGAAGTTCGTGAATTGTTGTCGAAATACGAATTCCCAGGCGACGACCTGCCAATCATCAAAGGTTCGGCACGTAAAGCACTGGACGGCGACACCGGTCCTCTGGGCGAAGAAGCGATCATGGCCCTGGCCAATGCACTGGACACCTACATCCCTACGCCAGAGCGCGCAGTCGATGGCGCCTTCCTGATGCCAGTGGAAGACGTGTTCTCGATCTCGGGTCGCGGCACCGTCGTTACCGGTCGTGTCGAGCGCGGTATCGTCAAAGTCGGCGAAGAGATCGAAATCGTCGGCATCACCGACACCGTCAAAACCACTTGCACCGGCGTGGAAATGTTCCGCAAGCTGCTGGATCAAGGTCAAGCTGGCGACAACGTTGGTCTGCTGCTGCGCGGCACCAAGCGTGAAGACGTGCAACGTGGTCAAGTTCTGGCTAAACCAGGCTCGATCAAGCCGCACAACCACTTCACCGGCGAGATCTATGTCCTGTCGAAAGACGAAGGCGGCCGTCACACCCCGTTCTTCAACAACTATCGTCCACAGTTCTACTTCCGTACCACGGACGTGACCGGTTCGATCGAACTGCCAGCGGACAAAGAAATGGTCATGCCAGGCGACAACGTGTCGATCACCGTCAAGCTGATCAACCCGATCGCGATGGAAGAAGGTCTGCGTTTCGCAATCCGTGAAGGCGGCCGTACCGTCGGCGCCGGCGTGGTTGCGAAAATCATCGCCTAAGGATCTTTCTGTTCTACCATCCGATATCGATTGGGTGGTAGAATGGCGGTCCACTTAAGTTTTACGTAGGGACGTAGCTCAATTGGCAGAGCGTCGGTCTCCAAAACCGAAGGTTGGGGGTTCGATGCCCTCCGTCCCTGCCACCGATTCTGGTGCAGGGCACCGAAAGTAAAAAAGAATGTCTAATCAATCCGTGCAAACCGTTAGCACGTCAAACGACAAGTTCAAAGTCGTGCTGGCAGTGGTTGCAGCGATTGCAGGCGTCGTCGGGTTTTTCTACCTGGCAGGTCAACCATCCCTGGTGCGGGCAGCTGCGCTTGTGGGTGGTTTACTTATTTCCGTCGGCATTGCTTACACCTCCGCCACTGGCCGCGATTTCCTGAATTTCGCCAAGGAAGCCGTTCGCGAAACCAAAAAAGTCGTTTGGCCTACGCGCAAGGAAGCAACGCAGATCACGATGATCGTGTTCGCCTTCGTCTTCGTCATGGCGATCTTCCTGTGGGGCACGGACAAGCTGCTTGAGTTCCTGTTATACGACGTGATTCTGGGTTGGAAACAATAATGAGCGAAAATGTGCAAGATGAAGCGACCGGCGCCCCGGTGCCGGACGATGTTCCGGCACAAGATGCTGGCCCCGCGCTGAGCGTGCCGGTCAGCAGCAAGCGCTGGTACGTGGTGCATGCTTATTCGGGCATGGAAAAGAGCGTCCAGCGCGCGTTGACCGAGCGCATCGATCGCGCCGGCATGCAAGACCAGTTCGGCCAGATCCTGGTGCCGACCGAAGAAGTGGTCGAAGTCAAGAACGGTCAAAAGTCCGTCACCGAGCGTCGTTTCTTCCCTGGCTACGTGCTGGTCGAGATGGAAATGACCGACGAGACGTGGCACTTGGTGAAAAACACCAGCAAGGTTACCGGTTTTATCGGCGGCAAATCGAACAAGCCGACCCCGATTCCTGCGCGCGAGATCGACAAGATCATGCAGCAAATGCAGGAAGGCGTGGAAAAGCCGCGTCCGAAAGTGCTGTACGAAGTGGGCGAGCAAGTCCGCATCAAGGATGGCCCGTTCACCGACTTCAACGGCAACGTCGAAGAAGTCAATTACGAAAAATCCAAGGTGCGCGTCTCCGTCACCATCTTCGGCCGCGCGACGCCGGTCGAACTGGAATTCGGCCAGGTCGAAAAAGTATAAGTTGCAAGCGCCCAACGGAGCGCCGCAGAGTTCCGCGACATCCGCAAAGAGGAGCCCCGCCATTGTTGTACCGGCGGGGCGCTACTACTCAATCCAGCGATAGGAGCCAATCATGGCAAAGAAAATCATTGGTTTTATCAAGCTGCAAGTGCCAGCTGGTAAAGCAAACCCATCCCCACCAATCGGCCCAGCACTGGGTCAGCGCGGTCTGAACATCATGGAATTCTGCAAGGCATTCAATGCGCAGACCCAAGGTGTCGAACCAGGCATGCCGATCCCGGTCGTGATCACTGCGTTCGCGGACAAGTCCTTCACGTTCGTGATGAAGACGCCTCCAGCGACCTACCTGATCAAGAAACACGCGGGCATCACCAAAGGTTCGCCGAAGCCGCATACCGACAAGGTCGGCAAGCTGAGCCGCGCGCAAGCTGAAGAAATCGCTAAATTGAAGACCCCGGACCTGACCGCCGCCGACATGGACGCCGCTGTGCGCACCATCGCCGGTTCCGCACGTTCGATGGGCATCACGGTAGAGGGTGTGTAATCATGGCTAAACTGTCCAAACGCGCAAAAGCATTCAAAGCCAAGGTCGATCGCACCAAGGCATATCCATTCGACAACGCTGTCGCGCTGATCAAAGAGTGCGCCACCGCCAAGTTCAATGAATCGATCGACGTGTCGGTTCAACTGGGTGTCGATCCGAAGAAATCGGACCAAGTCGTTCGCGGTTCCGTCGTGCTGCCAGCCGGCACCGGCAAGACCGTTCGCGTGGCCGTGTTCGCCACCGGCGAAAAAGCTGAAGCCGCCAAAGCGGCCGGCGCCGACATCGTCGGTATGGAAGACCTGGCCGAAATGGTCAAGGCCGGCAACATGCCTTTCGATATCGTCATCGCGTCGCCAGACACGATGCGTATCGTCGGTACGCTGGGCCAGATCCTGGGCCCACGCGGCCTGATGCCTAACCCGAAAGTCGGCACTGTTACCCCTGACGTCGCTACCGCCGTGAAAAACGCGAAAGCCGGTCAAGTCCAGTACCGTACCGACAAGGCTGGTATCATCCACGCCACCATCGGCCGCAAATCGTTCAGCGATGCAGAATTGAAGAGCAACCTGGTTGCCCTGATCGATGCGCTGAACAAAGCCAAGCCAACCTCGTCGAAAGGCGTGTACCTGCGCAAGGTCGCGATCTCGTCGACCATGGGCGCCGGCGTGCGCGTCGACCAGGCTACCCTGGCTGCCGCTTAAGTCAAGAATCAAGTCCCGTCGGCAAGCATTTGCCGGCGGGCGCATCTTTGGGCTGGTCGTCCCGCGCAAGCGGGGCGGCCAGGCAATCAAAGACCGTTGGGCTCGGGACAGCAGGCAGGTCCGGGGTTAATCGCCGCAAGGCGCCCAACGCAGATGGTGTACCCGATCAAGTTTTGCAGTCCATAGGACTCCTAACCTCGGACGCCGTTGTTCGAACCGATGCGAAGCATTTGCCGAGCATCATTTAAGGAGGTTGACCGTGGGTCTCAATCTGAATGACAAAAAGGCCGTCGTCGCCGAAGTTTCCGCAAAAGTAGCAACTGCGCAAACCGTGGTCGTGGCCGAGTACCGTGGCATCCAGGTTGCTCACTTGACGCAACTTCGTGCTAAAGCGCGTACCCAAGGCGTGTACCTGCGCGTGTTGAAAAACACCCTGGCCCGCCGTGCAGTAGAAGGTACGCAGTTCGCCTCCCTGGCTGACGCGATGACCGGTCCGTTGATCTACTCGATCTCGGACGATGCAGTTGCAGCAGCGAAAGTCCTCAACGACTTCGCCAAAACCAACGACAAACTGGTCATCACGGCAGGCAACTACGCCGGTAAACAGCTCGATAAAGCTGCTGTTACCGCGCTGGCGAGCATTCCTAGCCGTGAAGTCCTCATCGCCCAGTTGTTGGGCGTTATGCTGGCTCCGGTATCGGGCTTTGCACGTGGTCTGGCTGCTCTGGCAGCGAAAAAGAGCGAAGGTACCGAAGCTGCTCCGGCAGCCGAAGAAACCGCAGCAGCTTAATTGCGGCGCGCTGTTTTTCTCAAGTAAACAATTCTGTAGCATACAAACACATTAGGAGTTTCAAATGGCAATTAGCAAAGACGACATCCTGGCAGCAGTTAGCGAAATGTCCGTAATGGACCTGAACGACCTGGTCAAAGCTTTCGAAGAAAAATTCGGCGTGTCCGCAGCAGCAATGGCAGCTCCAGCAGCTGGCGGCGCAGCAGCAGCAGCAGTTGAAGAGCAAACCGAATTCAACCTGGTTCTGACCGAAATCGGCGCGAACAAGGTTGGCGTCATCAAGGTTGTGCGTGAAATCACCGGTCTGGGCTTGAAAGAAGCTAAAGACGTGGTTGACGGCGCTCCTAAAGCAGTCAAAGAAGCAATGTCGAAAGCTGACGCTGAAGCCGGCAAGAAAAAGCTGGAAGATGCAGGCGCCAAGGCTGAACTGAAGTAATCTGTTGTACCGGCGTGTAATTTGCGCCCGAGCCAAAGCGAGGAATTCCTCTTGTAAAAGAGGAATTCCGGCTTTGGCTCCTTTGTCGTCTGTGTCGTATTTGTAGCGGTCTGTCCACGCTGCAGTTTGATCGAATCAGCTGGAAATGGTAGAGCTTTGAGGTTTCGTCTGTGTGACAAGCAGCCGAGTTTGCCGCTAACGCACCCGCAAAACCTGAACTTTCTATCCTTTCTGTCACTCACGGAGTGTCCATGCACTACTCATTTACTGAGAAGAAACGCATTCGCAAGTCATTCGCGAAGCGCGCCAACGTCCACAACGTTCCGTTCCTGCTGGCCACCCAGCTCGAGTCCTATCACAGCTTCTTGCAAGAAGACGTCGCACCGTCGGGCCGCAAGAACGATGGCCTGCAGTCGGCCTTCACGTCCATTTTCCCGATCGTGTCGCACAATGGCTTTGCGCGTCTCGAATTCCTGTCGTACGTACTGGGCGATCCTGCCTTCGACGTCAAGGAATGTCAACTGCGCGGCCTGACCTTCGCTTCGCCACTGCGCGCCAAGGTGCGCCTGGTGATCCTGGACAAGGAATCGCCGACCAAGCCGGTCGTCAAGGAAATGAAGGAACAGGAAGTGTACATGGGCGAACTGCCCCTGATGACGACCACCGGTTCCTTCGTCATCAACGGTACCGAGCGCGTCATCGTTTCGCAGTTGCACCGCTCCCCGGGTGTGTTCTTCGAGCACGACCGCGGCAAGACCCACTCGTCAGGCAAACTGCTGTTCTCGGCCCGCATCATTCCTTACCGCGGTTCGTGGCTGGACTTCGAGTTCGACCCGAAAGACATCCTGTTCTTCCGCGTCGACCGCCGCCGCAAGATGCCGGTGACGATCCTGCTGAAAGCGATCGGCATGTCGCACGAGCAGATTCTCGCCAATTTCTTTGTCTTCGACAATTTCAACCTGCGCTCCGAAGGCGCCGAGATGGAATTCGTGTCCGAACGCCTGCGCGGCGAAGTCGCGCGCTTCGACATCGTCAGCAAAGAAGGCAAGACGCTGGTGTTGAAGGACAAGCGTATCAACGCGAAACACGTGCGCGATATCGAAGCGGCTGGCATCAAGCACATTTCCGTGCCTGAAGACTACCTGCTCGGCCGCGTGCTGGCGAAAAACATCGTCGACCCGGAAACCGGCGAAGTCGTGGCCAGCGCCAACGACGAGCTGACCGAAGAAGTGCTGTCGCGCCTGCGCGAAGCGGACATCAGCGAAATCCAGACCCTGTACACCAACGATCTGGACCAGGGCGCCTACATTTCGCAAACGCTGCGCATCGACGACACCGCCGACCAGACCGCCGCGCGCGTGGCGATCTACCGCATGATGCGTCCAGGCGAACCGCCGACCGAAGATTCGGTCGAAGCGCTGTTCAACGGCCTGTTCTACAGCTCCGACCGTTACGACCTGTCGGCCGTCGGCCGCATGAAGTTCAACCGCCGCATCGGCCGCGATGAACTGACCGGCATGATGACCCTGTCGAACGAAGACGTGCTGGCCGTGATCAAGATCCTCGTCGAGCTGCGCAATGGCCGCGGCGAAGTCGACGATATCGATCACCTGGGTAACCGCCGCGTACGTTGCGTCGGCGAACTGGCCGAAAACCAGTTCCGCGCCGGCCTGGTGCGCGTCGAACGCGCCGTCAAGGAACGCCTCGGCCAAGCCGAAGCGGACAACCTGATGCCGCACGACCTGATCAACTCGAAGCCGATTTCGGCCGCGATCCGCGAGTTCTTCGGTTCGTCCCAGCTGTCGCAGTTTATGGACCAAACCAACCCGCTGTCGGAAATCACGCACAAACGCCGCGTTTCCGCACTGGGACCTGGCGGTCTGACGCGCGAACGCGCCGGTTTCGAGGTGCGCGACGTGCACCCGACCCACTACGGCCGCGTATGCCCGATCGAAACGCCTGAAGGCCCGAACATCGGCCTGATCAACTCGCTGGCCCTGTACGCCCGCCTGAACGAGTACGGTTTCCTGGAAACCCCGTACCGCAAGGTGGAAAACAGCTTTATTACCGACAAGATCGATTACCTGTCGGCGATCGAAGAAGGCCGCTACATCATCGCCCAGGCGAATGCGACCATCAGCAAAGAGGGCAAACTGTCCGATGAACTGGTGTCGGCGCGTGAAGCGGGCGAAACGATCCTGGTGTCTCCGGAACGCATCCAGTACATGGACGTCGCGCCAGGCCAGATCGTCTCGGTCGCCGCTTCGCTGATTCCATTCCTGGAACACGATGACGCGAACCGCGCATTGATGGGTGCCAACATGCAGCGCCAGGCCGTACCTTGCCTGCGCCCTGAAAAAGCACTGGTCGGTACCGGTATCGAACGCACCGTGGCAGTCGACTCGGGCACCACCGTGCAGGCATTGCGCGGCGGTATCGTTGACTACATCGATGCGGGCCGTGTCGTGATCCGGGTCAACGATGATGAAGCGACCGCCGGCGAAGTCGGTGTCGATATCTACAACCTGATCAAGTACACCCGTTCGAACCAGAACACCAACATCAACCAGCGTCCTATCGTGCAAGTGGGCGACCGCGTCGCCAAGCACGACGTGATCGCCGACGGCGCATCGACCGACCTGGGCGAACTGGCCCTGGGTCAGAACATGACCGTGGCCTTCATGCCATGGAATGGTCTGAACTTCGAAGATTCGATCCTGATCTCGGAAAACGTCGTCAAGGATGACCGTTACACGTCGATCCACATCGAAGAACTGTCGGTCGTCGCCCGCGACACCAAGCTGGGCGCCGAAGAAATCACGCGCGACATCTCGAACCTGGCGGAAAACCAGTTGGCGCGCCTGGATGAATCGGGCATCGTCTACATCGGCGCCGAAGTGCAGGCCGGCGATACGCTGGTCGGCAAAGTGACGCCGAAGGGCGAAACGCAATTGACGCCTGAGGAAAAACTGCTGCGCGCGATCTTCGGCGAAAAAGCGTCCGACGTCAAAGACACCTCGCTGCGCGTGCCTTCGGGCATGGTCGGCACCGTCATCGACGTCCAAGTGTTTACCCGTGAAGGCATCGTTCGCGACAAGCGCGCGCAACAGATCATCGACGATGAACTGAAACGCTTCCGCCTGGACTTGAACGACCAGATGCGTATCGTCGAAGGCGATGCCTTCCAGCGTCTGGAAAAAATGCTGATCGGTAAGATCGTCAACGGCGGCCCTAAAAAGCTGGCGAAAGGCGCCAAGATCACCAAGGAATACCTGGACGATCTGGACAAGTACCACTGGTTCGACATCCGTCCGAGCGAAGACGACGCGGCCGTAGCACTGGAAGCGATCAAGGAATCGATCAACGAGAAGCGCCACCAGTTCGACCTGGCCTTCGAAGAGAAGCGCAAGAAATTGACGCAGGGCGACGAGTTGCAGCCTGGCGTGCAAAAAATGGTCAAAGTGTACCTGGCCGTCAAGCGCCGCCTGCAGTCGGGCGACAAGATGGCGGGTCGCCACGGTAACAAGGGTGTAGTTTCCCGTATCGTGCCGGTCGAAGACATGCCGTACATGGCCGACGGTACGCCGGCCGACGTCGTGCTGAACCCGCTGGGCGTGCCGTCGCGCATGAACGTCGGTCAGATTCTCGAGACGCACTTGGGCTGGGCAGCCAAGGGTCTGGGTATCCGTATCGGCGAAATGCTGGCGGCGCACACCAAGGCCGAGGAAATGCGCAAGTTCCTCACCGTGGTGTACAACGAGAACGGCAAGCCGGAAGACCTCGATGCGTTCGACGACGAAGAAATCATGAAGCTGGCGAACAACCTGAAAAAAGGTGTGCCGTTCGCCACGCCAGTGTTCGACGGCGCGCACGAATCGGAAATCCGCCGCATGCTGGACCTGGCGTATCCTGACGAGATCGCTCATAAACTGGGCATGACCCCGTCGAAAAACCAGGTCACGATGTACGACGGCCGCACCGGCGAAGCGTTCGAGCGCAAGGTCACCGTCGGCGTCATGCACATGCTGAAACTGCACCACTTGGTCGACGACAAGATGCACGCCCGTTCCACCGGTCCTTACTCGCTCGTGACGCAGCAGCCACTGGGCGGTAAAGCCCAGTTCGGCGGCCAGCGCTTCGGTGAGATGGAAGTGTGGGCGCTGGAAGCTTACGGCGCATCGTACGTGCTGCAAGAAATGCTGACCGTGAAGTCCGATGACGTGAACGGCCGTACCAAGGTGTACGAAAACCTGGTCAAGGGCGACCACGTGATCGACGCCGGCATGCCTGAATCGTTCAACGTGCTGGTGAAAGAAATCCGTTCCCTGGGTATCGATATCGACTTGGAACGTAACTAAAATCAGAAGCGAAATTCTGGGGTCAGACCCATGGGTCTGACCCCGATTTCTGCCTCTGATTTTCATCAGCACCGCCTGGCCGCTGCAAAGCGGCCAAGCACGTTTAAGAATTCAATCACCTGGAGTGATACATGAAAGCACTGCTCGATCTATTCAAGCAAGTTCAGCAAAACGAGACGTTCGACGCGATCAAGATCGGTCTGGCATCCCCTGAAAAAATCCGTTCGTGGTCCTACGGCGAAGTCAAGAAGCCGGAAACCATCAACTACCGTACCTTCAAGCCTGAGCGCGACGGCCTGTTCTGCGCCAAGATCTTTGGTCCTATCAAGGATTACGAGTGCCTGTGCGGCAAGTACAAGCGTTTAAAACACCGCGGCGTGATCTGCGAAAAGTGCGGCGTCGAAGTCACGCTGGCCAAGGTGCGCCGCGAGCGCATGGGCCACATCGAGCTGGCCTCGCCGACCGCCCACATCTGGTTCCTGAAATCGCTGCCGTCGCGCCTGGGCATGGTCCTGGACATGACGCTGCGGGACATCGAACGCGTGCTGTACTTCGAAGCATATGTCGTGACCGATCCGGGCATGACGCCTTTGAAAAAATGCCAGATCATGTCGGAAGACGATTACGCCGCCAAGTACGAAGAGTACGGCGACGACTTCACCGCCTTCATGGGCGCTGAAGGTATCCGTGAACTGCTGCGCTCGATCGACATCCACCGCGATGCCGAAACGCTGCGCGTGGAACTGAAGGAATCGAAGTCCGAAGCGAAGATCAAGAAATACGCGAAGCGCCTGAAAGTGCTGGAAGCGTTCCAGCGTTCGGGCATCAAGCCGGACTGGATGATCATGGAAGTGCTGCCGGTGCTGCCGCCGGAATTGCGCCCACTGGTCCCGCTGGATGGCGGCCGTTTCGCCACGTCCGATCTGAACGACCTGTATCGCCGCGTCATCAACCGTAACAACCGCCTGAAACGCCTGA
>JAZJZT010000061.1:0-5993 GCA_040389645.1 Pseudomonadota bacterium
CAGAATTGGTGCCACAACATCATGCCATGACTGGCGGGGTTTTTCGAGGTCCCCCTTATTTCTTGAACAAGTATTGAACGCGGACCAGAGCTGTCAACAGGCAGTGACAGCGAACCTGGTGGCCCAGGTCATGCGCGGCAAAAAGCCGTGCAGTGCCAATAATGGTTCGTATTGTGCGGCGCGCAAGCGTTTGCCAACGTCCTTCTTGGGCAGGCTGGGACGGGAACTGGGCAACCGCATTCTCAACCGTCAACCCGAGGCTTGGCGATGGCGAGGACGGCACGTCAAACTGGTCGATGGCACCACCGTATCCATGTCCGACACCGTGGCCAATCAGAAGGCATTTCCTCAAAATCGCAAGCAACAGCCCGGATTGGGCTTTCCGTTGGCCATGTTGGTCGGTGTCATTTCACTGTCGTGCGGCGCTATTCTGGACTGGGCGATAGGGCCGTGCGAAGGCAAGCAGACGGGAGAAACGGCATTGCTGCGCAATCTGGCTGCGCATTTCCAGCGCGCAGACCTGCTCATTGCCGATCGCTGCTACTCAGGCTACTTCATGGTGGCCCAGATGGCCATGCTCGGCGTGGACGTGCTGGTGCGACAAAACGCCCGCCGGCGCACCGATTTCAGCGGCGCACAGCGTCTGGGCAAGGGCGATCACATCGTCACATGGCGCCGGCCAGCACGGCCTGACTGGATGTCTCCGGAAACCTATCAAACCGTCCCCGCAACGTTGACCATGCGCGAGATCGAGTGCGGTACATTGACTTTGGCCACGACCTTGCTCGACCCGGGCAGCGCTCACGCACGTGAACTGCTGGCCCTGTATCACGGCCGCTGGAACATCGAACTGGACTTGCGTTCCATCAAGGACGTCATGCAGATGGGAGTGCTGCGCTGCAAAAGTCCTGAGATGGTGCGCAAGGAAATCGCTGTCCATTTCATCGCCTACAATCTCGTCTGCGCCCTGATGACCCAGGCGGCACAATTGAACGACATCATGCCGCGTGCCTTACGTTTCAAGCTCACGCTGCAAACCTTGCGCGTTTACCAACCTGGCAATTCACCGCGCAGTGATCAACAGGCGGCAAACGAAGCGGTGCTGATATTGCAGGCCATTGCACGAGCGCCACTGCCTAAAAGACCTGGCCGTACCGAACCCAGAGTCAAGAAGCGGCGCCCAAAACCAACAAAATTGATGACGCAACCTCGATCCGTACTACGCGCTCAATGTCTAAAGCAGAATCAATTTACTCAGCCTTCGGCTTAACCCAGTGCCATTGGGGTCAGACCCCGGATTTCGCCTCTGGTTTTAATATTCGACTGCGATCTCGCGCGCGCCCAACACCTGTTCCAGCGCCAGCTGCAAGGCATCCGACGGCGCCACGCGCCATTCGTCTCCCAGCTGCAACACGCAATCGACGCCCTGCGGCTTGACGCGCATCGCCACCGGCAAGCCGTTCACGTCGCGGTGCGGTCCGAGCACTTCCTGCAGCTTGCTGGACGTTACCGCCTCCGGCAGCGCCCAGGCCAACTGGCGGCCGTACTGGCTGCGCGCGGCGACGATGTCGAGCACTTTTTCGGCGGAAATCCGCAGGCCGCCCGAAAAACGGTCTTCCGATACTTTTCCGACGACGGCCAGGAATTCGTCTTCCTTGAAGATTTTTTTATTTTCCTCGAACACTTCGCTGTACACCGTCACTTCCACCACGGCGCTCTTGTCGTCCAGGGTGACGATCAACAGCTTGCCGCGCTGCGTCATCTGCGGGCGGATGCCGGTGATCACGCCGCACAGCATGCGCGGGTCGCGCGACGGTTCGAGTTCGGACAGCTTGGTGCGGGCGAAGCGGCGCGCTTCCGGCGCGTAGGTATCGAACATGTGGCCGGACAAATAAAACCCGAGCGCGACCTTCTCTTCGGACAGCTTCTGCTTGTCGGTCCACGGCGCCACTTTGACGTATTCGGGCGGCGCCACCAGGTCGCTGTCGTCGCCGCCGAACAGGCTGACCTGGTTCGCTGCCTTGGCTTCCTGGTCGGCGCATTCCATCGCGAAGCTGACCGACGCCAGCAGGATCGCGCGGTCCACCTGCAGGCAGTCGAACGCGCCGCTGCGGATCAGGGATTCGATGGTGCGGCGGTTGATCTGCTTCTTGTCGACGCGTTTACAAAAATCGAACAGGCTGACGAACGGGCCGCCGCTGTTTCTCGCGGCAATGATCGCCTCGATCGCACTCTGCCCCGATCCTTTGACGGCGCCCAGGCCGTAGCGGATCTGCGTGACTTTCTTGCCCGTCACCGAAGGTGGAGGGCCATCCGGCATGAAGCGGTAATCGGATTTGTTGATGTCCGGCGGCAGCAATGTCAGGCCGCAGATGTCGATCGCATCCTCGACCAGGATCTTGACCTTGTCCGTGTCGTCCATCGCCAGCGACATATTCGCTGCCATGAAGGCGGCAGGATGGTGCGCCTTCAGGTAGGCGGTGTGGTACGACAGCAAGGCGTAGGCGGCGGCGTGCGACTTATTAAAACCGTAGCCGGCGAACTTTTCCATCAAGTCGAAGATCTCGTCGGCCTTCTCGTTGGTCAGACCATCCTTGGCCGCGCCGTCACGGAAGATCTGGCGGTGCTCCGCCATCTCTTCGGCCTTCTTCTTGCCCATCGCGCGGCGCAGCATGTCGGCGCCGCCGAGCGAGTAGCCGCCGACGATCTGCGCCATCTGCATCACCTGCTCCTGGTACACCATGATGCCGTAGGTTTCGGACAAAATGGACTCGGTGCGCGGATCGGGATAGTCGAATTTTTCGCCGTGCTTGCGTTTGCAGAAATCCGGGATCAGGTCCATCGGGCCCGGGCGGTACAGCGCCACCAGCGCGATGATGTCCTCGAAGCGGTCGGGCCGCGCATCCTTCAGCATGCCCTGCATGCCGCGCGACTCCAGCTGGAACACGGCGACGGTTTTCGCCTTGGTCAGCAAATCGTAGGAGGGACGGTCGTTCAGCGGCAAGCGCGCCAGGTCGAAATCGGCCTCCTTCGGATCGAGACCCTTGATGTAGCGCACCGCGCGGTCCAGGATGGTCAAGGTCGTCAAGCCCAAGAAGTCGAACTTGACCAGGCCGACGGCCTCCACGTCATCCTTGTCGTACTGCGACACGACACCGCCATCGCCGCCCTGCGTGTACAGCGGGCAGAAATCGGTCAGCTTGCCCGGCGCGATCAGGACGCCGCCGGCGTGCATGCCGATGTTGCGGGTGATGCCCTCGACCTGCTGCGCCAGGTCCAGCAATTGCCGCACCTCTTCTTCGTTTTCCTGGCGCTCCTTGAGCATCGGTTCTTCTTCGATCGCGTCGGCGATCGTGACCGGTTTGCCCGGCTTGAACGGGATCAGTTTCGAGACGCCGTCGCAGAAGTTATAGCCGAAATCCATCACGCGGCCGACGTCGCGGATCGCGCCCTTGGCCGCCATGGTGCCGAAGGTGGCGATCTGCGACACGGCATCCTTGCCATACAAATCCTTGACGTGCTGGATGACGCGGTCGCGCCCTTCCTGGCAAAAGTCGATGTCGAAGTCGGGCATCGAAACCCGTTCCGGGTTCAGGAAGCGTTCGAACAGCAGGTTGTATTTCAATGGATCGAGGTCGGTGATCAACAGCGAATATGCGACCAGCGAACCGGCACCGGAGCCGCGGCCCGGGCCGACCGGCACGCCGTTTTCCTTGGCCCACTGGATGAATTCGGCCACGATCAGGAAGTAGCCGGGGAATTTCATGTTGCAGATCGTGTCGGTCTCGAACTTCAGGCGCGCCTCGTAGCGCGGCCTTTCCTTCTCTCTCCGCTCGGGGTCCGGGTACAGGTGCTCCAGGCGCATTTCCAGGCCCTTTTGCGATTCGGCCACGAGAAATTCATCGATCGTCATGCCGGGCGGCGTCGGGAAGTTCGGCAGTTGCGGCTTGCCCAATGTCAGCGTCAGGTTGCAGCGCCTGGCGATTTCCACGGAATTCTGCAAGGCGCCCGGCAGGTCGGCAAACAGTACTCCCATGTCGGCCTGCGACTGGAAGCGCATCTGTTCATTGAAACGCTTGACGCGCTTGGCGTTGGCCAGCATCTCGCCCTCGGCGATACAGGTGCGCGCCTCGTGCGCGATGTATTCGTTCGGCGAGATGAATTGCACCGGGTGCGTGGCCACCACCGGCAAGCCGAGCTTGGCGGCCAGCGCCACCGAGTGGCGCACCTGCTGTTCCTGGTTAGATTGGCCGGCGCGCTGGATCTCGACATAGAAATGGCCGGGGAAGATCGCCGCCCATTTTTGCGCATGGCGCTCAGCCAGCGGCAGGTTGCCATTGTCGATCGCTGCGCCGATCTCTCCGAACTGCGCGCCGGACAGCGCGATCAGGCCGCCGGCGCCGCTTTCGCCCGGCAACAAGTCATAGTGGCTGTCCGCCAGCGCTTGCAGCCACTCGGTACGGATCTCGGCGCGGCCCTTGTACTGATTGGTCAGCCAGGCGGTCGACAGCAGTTCGCACAGTTGCAGGTAACCCATGCGGTTTTTCGCCAGCAGCAGCAGGCGCGACGGCTTGTCGCGGTTGTCGTCGTTGGTGATCCAGACATCGCAGCCGACCACCGGCTTGATGCCCTTGCCGCGCGCGGTCTTGTAAAACTTGACCATGCCGAACAGGTTGGATAAGTCGGTCACCGCCAGCGCCGCCTGCTTGTCCTTGGCGGCGGC
Organism: Pseudomonadota bacterium; assembly: GCA_040389645.1. Classification (GTDB taxonomy): domain Bacteria; phylum Pseudomonadota; class Gammaproteobacteria; order Burkholderiales; family Burkholderiaceae_D; genus Rugamonas. The sequence goes on from JAZJZT010000061.1 coordinate 4,724, forward strand.
GGCCACCAGGTCGTCGATGCGCACCAGGCCGTCGACGATCGAATATTCCGAGTGCACCCGCAGGTGAACGAAGGCCGGCCCGCGCGGGGTCGCCGGGATAGGCGCGGCACCGCGCTCTTGTTCGCTTACAACCATATCCATACACTGCCCATTTCTCATACAATATCCAGCTATTTTACAGGGGCGCACCGTAAAGAGCGACCCGCACGCCGCCGCCGGCAGGCTGCGCGCTATAGCAAATATGCAATAATGGCAACACCTTTGCGCTCTTTTTTATCTTAACCGCCGCTGACGCGGACATCAGGAAACGACACATGACTTCTTTATTTGGCCAGGCAGTGAAAACCACACGTTATGCAACGGTGCTGCTGGTAATGGTATTGGCCGCCTGCGGCCGCGAAAACACCGGCGCCAATGCGCCGGCCGCGAGCGCGCCGCCGCTGGCCCAGGTCTACACCGCCAGCGATTACGCCAACGTCGTGCAGGGCTTGTACATTTCGTATTTCGGCCGCCCGGCCGATACCGGCGGCCTGCAGAATTTCCAGACGCAATTGATGACGCTGAACATCCCGGCCGACATCGGGCAGCTCGACCAGCAATATCACGGCAATGCCGCCTTCAAGACGCTGATCGACAGTTTCAGCATCAGCCCCGAATCGGCCGCCCTGTATTCCGGCGACAATACCGCCTTCATCACGGCGATCTTCAAAAACGTGCTGAACCGCAAACCGAATCCGGAAGGCCTGGCGTTCTGGATCAAGGCGCTCGACAGCGGCTCGGTCACGCGCAGCAATGCCGCGCTGGCGATCATGGCCGCCGCGCTGACCAACACCACCGAACAGGGCAAGGCCGACAAGGCTGTGTTGAACAATAAAATCAAGATCGGCAACAATTTCACCGAAGCGCTGCTGAACGCGCCAGCCGACGGTTACGCGGGCAAGGCCGCCGCCGCCAAGGCCCGCACCATGCTCGCCAGCGTCGACGCCAGCACCGACGCCACCGCCTTCCAGGGCACCGTCAACAAGCTCGTCAGCGACCTGGCACCGGCCAAATAAGCCTGCAATGCTGGCGCCGCTTCAAGGGTCAGACCCTAATGCCGTTAAGTTAGCGCCAAATTTGTCATTCCCGCGCAGGCGGGAATCCCATTTTAGAGTCGCAAACGGCGCAAAAAGATGGGATTCCCGCTTTCGCGGGAAGTCATTTCTCCCAATGGGAGGAATGACAACTCTACGGTCGGTGGCTTAACTTAACGGCATTAGGGTCAGACCCC
>JAZJZT010000062.1:0-2880 GCA_040389645.1 Pseudomonadota bacterium
TGCGACGCTTTAGCGATATTTATATTCCGCTTCGCAAGTTGTCTGTTAACTCAGCGGATACTGCTACGTGGTATTTTACGCTTCTTCAAAAATTTTTGGCTAGAGCAACAGCTTACTCCAGACTAAATAACTACATGCTTGTCTTCCTTTTCCGCTGTCTTTCCATTTTCCCGCTGCCGCTGTTGCACGCGCTGGGCGCCGCGCTGGGCTGGCTGGTGTACCTGGGATCGCCCTCGTACCGCCGCCGCATGCGCGACAATATCCGGCAAGCCGGCTACCTGCCGCACTTGCCGGCGGCCATCGCCGAAGCCGGCAAAAGCATCCTGGAATTGCCCTTCATCTGGTGCGCGGCGCCGCAGCGGGTGTCGCGCCACGCCAACACCGAGCACTGGGAACTGGTGCAACAGGCGCTCGACGCCGGGCGCGGCATCGTGTTTTTGACGCCGCACCTTGGCTGTTTTGAAATCGTTGCCCAGGAAATCGCGCTGCGCACGGAATTGACGGTGATGTACCGCCCGCCGAAAAAGGCGGCCTTAAAACCGCTGATCGAGGGCGCGCGCGCGCGCAAAAACCTGCTGCTGGCGCCGGCCAACATGTCGGGCGTGCGCATTCTCGCCAAGACGCTGAAGAAGGGCCGGCCGATCGGCCTGCTGCCGGACCAGGTGCCGCAAGAGGGCGAAGGCGTGTTCGCCGACTTCTTCGGCCGCACGGCCTATACGATGACCTTGCCGGCCAAGCTGGCGCAGATGGGCGACGCGGTCGTCATCGTCACCTATGCCGAGCGCCTGCCGTTCGGGCGCGGCTATTTAATCCGCTTCGTGCCGTTCGACGCCTCGCTGGAAGGTGATTCGGCCGAACAGGCGCGCGCCATCAATGCCGCCATGGAACAATTAATTGCACGCAGCCCGGCCCAGTATTACTGGAGCTACAACCGCTACAAGGTGCCGGCCGGCGCCGCCCAAGCCGACAGCCAGGAGGCCGCATGAGATTCATGCTCGGCATCATGTGGCTGCTGCACTGGCTGCCCTTGCCCGTGCTCGGCCGCTTCGGCGCGCTGATCGGCTCGATCCTGTTCGTGCTGCTGCGCTCGCGGCGCGATATCGCGCTGATCAACCTGCGATTGTGCCTGCCGGAATTGACGGAAGCCGAGCGCGTGGTCTTGGCGCGCCGCCATTTCCAGTCGTATTCGCGCGCCGTCTGGGAACGCGGCATCCTGTGGTGGGCGTCCGAAGCGCGGCTGCGGCGCCTGATCCGCGTCGTGCCCGGCGGCGCGGTGCCGGTGGCGGCGATGACGGAAAAGCCGACGATTTTATTGTGCCCGCACTTCGTCTGCCTGGACGTGGCCGGCGCGTCGATCGCGATGGAAACGAGCGCCTCGTCGATGTACGTGCAACAAAAAAATGCCGTCTTCGACCAGGTCTTGCGCCAGGGGCGCGCCCGTTTTAAACCCGTCAAACTGTTTACGCGCCAGGATGGCATCAAGCCTATCCTGCGCGCGCTGCGCGACAAGTTGCCGTACTTTATGTTGCCGGACATGGATTTCGGTGAAAAGGATGCCGAATTCGTCCCCTTTTTCGGCATCGAAGCGGCGACATTGACCGCCGTGGCGCGCATCGCCGCCACCACCGGCGCCCAAGTCATGCCGGTGATTTCGACATTCCTGCCGGATTACCAGGGCTGGCAGGTAAAATTCTACCCGGCTTGGGACGATTATCCCGGGCCGGACATGGCGCAGGCGACACGCCGCATGAATGCCTTCATCGAAGAGCGCGTGCGCGAGGCGCCGGCCGAATATTTTTGGACGCACAAGCGTTTCAAGACCCGACCGAATGGCGAGCCTTCGTTTTACCAGCGCCGCCGCTGAACTTTTTGCAGGAAAGCCGAACCGATGAAATTGAAATTTACCAAAATGCATGGCGCCGGCAATGACTTCATCGTCATCGACGCCATCAACCAGCAGATCGCGTTCACGCCGGACCAGTGGCAGCGCCTGGCCGACCGCCGCTTCGGCATCGGCGCCGACCAGATGCTGGTGGTCGAGAAATCGACGCTGCCGGGCTGCGATTTCCGCTACCGCATCTATAACAATGACGGCGGCGAAGTCGAACAGTGCGGCAACGGCGCGCGCGCCTTCGTCAAATTCGTCTCCGAAAAAGGTTTGACGTCGAGCAACAGCATCACTGTCGAAACCATGGCCGGCGTGATCGCGCCGCGCCTGGAGGCGGACGGCAGCATCACCGTCGACATGGGCGCGCCAGTGCTCGACCCGGCGCTGGTGCCGTTCGACGCCGAAGGTTTACATGGCCAGCCCGAAGGCCGCGACACCTTGTGGCCACTGGTGCTGGAACTGGGCGGAGACAAGGAAACGATCCTGGTGTCGGTGGTATCGATGGGCAATCCACACGCGGTGCAACTGGTGGCCGACGTCGACAGCGCGCCGGTGGAATTGAGCGGACCGCTGATCGAGCACCATCCGCGCTTCCCGCGCCGCGTCAACGCCGGCTTCATGCAAGTGGTCGATCGTAGCCACGTCAAGCTGCGCGTGTTCGAGCGCGGCGCCGGCGAAACCCTGGCTTGCGGCACCGGCGCCTGCGCCGCCGTGGTCGCCGGCATCCGGCGCGGCCTGCTCGACTCACCGGTGCGGGTCGATGCGCGCGGCGGCCGCCTGTCGATCGCCTGGGAGGGCGAAGGACAGCCGGTCTGGATGACCGGCCCGGCCGTGACCGTGTTCGAAGGAGAAATCGACGTTTGAGTCGTTAAGTTAGCTCCAAATTTGTCATTCCCGCGAAGGCGGGAATCCAAGTTTCGCTGCGCCGTCCTGGACCCAAAATGGGATTCCCGCCTGCGCGCACTAGTGTCCGGAATAATTTGATTGACATG
>JAZJZT010000063.1:0-224314 GCA_040389645.1 Pseudomonadota bacterium
TGGCCCCGGCCAAGTTCAGCGCCGCCAGAGCGCCAGATGAACTCTATTCGTTGTCCGCGGGCGTGACTCTGTACGGTTCCTATAGCGCGCTGCGGGCGCGCGACGCGCTGCCCGGCGTTGCCAGCCGCGGCAGTCATTACTGGCTCGGAGCCGATTATCAGCTGAGCCCGCGCGTGACGCTGCGCACCGCCGCCTATCGCTACCGGCAGGGCGGACCCGCGCCCGACGCTGCGCTGTATGTCGCCGGTGCCGAATATTTCCTGTCGAAGCGCACCATGATCTACGCCACCTATGGCCAGCTCCGCAACAGCGCCGGCGGCGTCTTTACCATTGATTCGATCGGCGGCCGTACGCCGCTGCCCGGCCACGAGCAGAGTGCACTGCAAATCGGCCTGAGCCACGCTTTCTAACCCCTCAACAAGGAGACCATGATGATCAAAATGATATGCCTGATCCACCGCCGCGCCGACTTGACCCCGCAGCAGTTCTATCAGCGCTGGCGCAAGGAGCACGGCGCCCTGGTGACATCGTTCAAGGATGTGCTGCGCATCCAGCGCTATGTGCAAAGCCACCGCGTGCCGAACGCCAGCATGGAGGCATTCGGCGCCGGCAGGGGGTGGCCGGCCGTCACCTACGACGGCGTCACCGAGATCTGGTGGAACAGCGCCGAAGACTTGGCTGCGGCCTTCGCCACGCCGCAAGGTATGGCGGCCAGCAAGATCCTGCAGGCCGACGAAGCCGAGTTCTGCGACATGACGCGGGTTTCGGTCTTCACCACCGAGGAAAAACCGGTCATCGAATGGGCGCAGGGCAAAGCCCCCGCCTGAAATCGCCAACCGATGCAGTACGGTGGCCCGGGCGCGCAGACGCCGGCCACCGCCTATCACCAGAAGGAGAGGGAGACCATGACATCATTACATCTTCAGCGGCACGGCGCTCGCATCCAGGCCAGGGGCCGCAGCCGCATCGCCATGCTGTGCGCGGCGCTCGCAGTGAGCGCATGCTCGCCGAAACAGCAGGTGCAGCCGCCCGCCGGCGCGCCGGCTGTCGCCGCTGTCACGCAACAGGCCGGCGCGCTGCTGGCGGCCGGCTATGCCGGCCAGTTCGAAGCGCCACCCGTCAGTGGCCCGGCCGCCACCCGTGGCAAAACCGTCTGGCACATCTCCTGCGGCGAAGCCTTCTCGGCATGTTCCGAGATGTCGAAGTCGTTCCGCGAAGCTGGCGAATTGCTGGGCTGGAAGGTGTCCATCGTCGATGGCGCCGCGTCTCCGGACACGGCCAGCAGCCTGATACGCCAGGCCATCGCCGCTAAGGTCGATGCCGTTTCGTTGGTCACCTTCGATTGCGGCGGCATCAAGGCCGGCCTGCTGGCGGCCAGGGAAGCGAAGATGCCGGTGGTTCAGATGGGCTCCTATGAGTGCGAAGGAACGCCGCTGTTCGCGGCCGGCGTCAGCCTGCTTGGCTCGGCGGATCCGGACGTGTTCTGGCGCAAGTGGGGCGCGGCGCGTGCCGAATTCCTGGCTGCCCGCCTGGGTTGCGAGCGCGAAGTGTTGAGCATCGAGGAATCGAGCCAGCGGGCGCAACAAGCGGTGGCGCGTGCCTTGAGTCGGCGCTACAGTGAGGTATGTCCCAACGGCAAACTGACGCCGGTGCCGTTCACCTTTGCGCAGGTGCCGGGCGAAAGCACGCAAATCTTTTCCAGCGCGCTGCTGGCGAACCCCAGGGCCGGCGCGCTGACCTGGATGCCGGATGCGCTGCTGGGCCTGGGGCTGGAGGGAGCGATCAAGCAGAATGCGCCGGTCGGCATGCTGAAGGCGGGCGCCGAGGGCTTGGCCGCGAACCTGGAAGCGATGCGCGGCCAAGTGCAGGACACCATCGTGTACCTGCCGTGGGACTGGATCATCTGGGGCCTGGCCGACACGGTCAATCGTGTGCTGGCGGGCGAAAACCGGGCGACGCTGCCCAGCGAGGGGACCGGCTTCATGTACATCGATCGCGAGCACAACCTGCCACCCCGTGGCCAGAGCGTCAAGCTGCCGGTCGACTTCAAAGGCGCCTACGCCAAGGTATGGCGGGGCCAGCCATGAGCGCCGCGCATCCGCTGGCGTTGCCCGGCAGTGCGCTGCGGGTCAGCGGGCTGTCCAAGCGTTTCGGGGCCACGCTGGCGCTGGACGACGTCAGCTTCGAGGTCGCGCCCGGCCAAGTGCATGGTTTGCTGGGCGGTAACGGTTCCGGCAAGTCGACGCTGATCAAGATCCTGGCCGGCGTCTATCACGGCGATGGCGGGCGCTTCACGCTGGCCCGCCAGGAAGTGGAGGCCGGCGCCATCAGCCCGGCGCTGGCGCGGCACTGCGGCATCCGCTTCGTGCACCAGATTCCCGCCGTATTCGGCCAGATGAGCGTGGCCGACAACATGGCGATTGGCCACGGTTATCCGGGCCGGGGCGGGCATATCGATAACGCGGCCCAGTTGCGCCGCACCCGGCAACTGCTGGAGCGTTTCGGCATCGCCGCCCGCCCGGAGGACGAGATGGCCACGCTGCGTCCGGCCGACCAGACCATGGTGGCCATCGCCAGGGCGCTGCAGGACGAGGACAGTGGCGGCGTGGCATTGCTGGTGCTGGACGAACCCACCGCCTGGTTGCCGGCGCATGAAGTGAAAGTGCTGCTGGCGGCGGTGCGCAAGTTGGCGCAGGCCGGCCGCACCATCCTGTATGTCAGCCACCGTATCGATGAAATCCTGGAAATCACCGACGCCCTGACCGTGCTGCGCGACGGCCGCCATGTGGTGACACGGCCCACGGCGGGCCTGAGCGAGGCCGGGCTGGTCGAGCATATCGTCGGCCGGCCGGTCGCGCGCAGCGGCGCCGGACTGCGCCAGTCAAGTGTGACGGCGGCGACCGGCCGGCCCGGGCTGGAACTGCGCTGCCTGCAGGGCGGGCCGATCGCCGCCGTCAGCCTGGTGGTGGCGCCGGGCGAGGTGGTCGGTATCGCCGGCCTGCTTGGCTCCGGGCGCACCGAGCTGCTGCAGATGATCTTCGGCGCCCAGCCCAGCCAGGCTGGCGCGGTACTGGTCGGCGGCCAGCGCGTGCAAGTGCGCAGCCCGGCCGACGCGATGCAGCATGGCATCGCCTATGTGGCCGAAGACCGGGCGCGCGACGCCGCCTTTTCGGAACTGTCGGTGCGCGAAAATTTTTCGGCCGCGCAGGTGCGCAAGTACTGGCGCCGCGGCTGGTTCCAGCGCCGCCGCGAAGTGGCCGATACCGGCGCGGCGGTGGCCGAATTCGGCATCAAGACCGCCGGCTGCGAGGCACCGCTGGCGTCGCTGTCCGGCGGCAACCAGCAAAAGGTGGTGATGGCGCGCTGGCTGCGGCGCGCTCCCCAGGTGCTGCTGCTCGATGAGCCAACCCAGGGCGTGGACGTGGGCGCGCGCGCCGACCTGTACCGCGCGGTGCGTAACGCCGCCGCGCGCGGCACGGCGGTGCTGCTGGTCAGTTCCGACCTGGAAGAACTGGCCTATGCGGCCGACCGCGTGCTGGTGCTGCGCAACGGCGGCATTGCCGCCGAGATCAAGGGCGACGAGCTGACCACCCATCGCCTGACTGAAATTGTATATACGAACGAAGGGAGTACCTGATGAATACCTCCACCCAACTGGCCGCCGGCGCCCCGGCGTCCGCGACAAGCGCCACGGCCGATCCGCGCCCGGTGCGAAAGGGGATCGACCCGATGGCGCTGTTCGAGCGCTACGGCCTGCTGATGCTGTTCGCGCTGGCTGTCGTGGTGTTTTCCGCGCTGCAGCCCGACACCTTCGCCAGCATGGCGAACTGGCGCAGCATCGCCATTTCGCAATCGGTGCTGGCGGTGGCCGCGCTGGCGCTGATCGTTCCGCTGATCGGCGGGCGCTTCGACGTCTCGGTCGGCGCCGTGATCGGCGTCTGCTCGATCGCCACTGCGGCGGCCATGAGCCACTTCGATCTGCCGCTGGGGCTGGCCGTGCTGGGCGGCGTCGGCCTGGGCGCGCTGATCGGCCTGGCCAATGGTGTGCTGGTGGCGTATTGCGGCGTCAATTCCATCATCGGCACGCTGGGCGTGTCAACCATCATCGGCGGCACGGTGCAGTGGTATACCGGCGGCATCCCGATCAGCGCCGGCCTGTCGCCGTGCCTGACCGACCTGAGCGTCCAGCGCCCGTTCGGCATCCCGGCCATGTTCCTGCTGATGGCCGCGATCAGCGCCGCCACCTGGTATGTGCTGAACCAGACCCCGTTCGGCCGCTACCTGCAGGCCGTCGGCTCCAACCTGCGCGCCGCGCGCCTGACCGGGCTGCCGGTCAACCGCATCGTCATGCTCAGCTTTGCCGGTTCCGGCCTGCTGTCCGGCGTGGCCGGCGTGCTGCAGGTGGCAGCGCTAGGCAACGGCAACCCGCAAGTCGGCGGCATCAATTTCATTCTGCCCGCGCTGGCCGCGGTGTTTCTGGGAGCGACCACCTGGCGCCCGGGCCGCTACAACGTGCCGGGCACGATACTGAGCCTGTTCTTCCTGGGCACCATGGTCAGCGGCCTGGTGCTGCTGGGCGCGCGCCCGTATATCACGGCCATCTTCAACGGCGCCGCGGTGGTCATCGCGATCGCACTGGCCGCGCAGTTCCGCCGTCGCCGCACCGGCGTGCTTGAAATCGGCGAATAAGCCAAAAGAAGCAGTCCCCATCACCACAACGAAAGGAAACAATCATGATCGACCTCCACTATGTCCGTACCATGAACGGACACAAAGTCGCCCTGATGCTGGAAGAAGCTGGCCTGCCTTACAACGTCATCGAATACGACATCTTCGCTGGCGACCACCTGACGCCGCGGTTCCGTGCCATCAATCCGAACTGCAAGCTGCCTGCCATCGTTGACCACGAGCCGGCCGACGGCGGCGAGCCACTGGCCGTATTCGAGTCCGGCGCCATCCTGATGTATCTGGCCGAGAAGAGCGGCAAGTTCTTGCCGGCGCATTTCCGTCGCCGCGAAATGGCGCGCCAGTGGCTGGTGTGGCAGGTGGCGGGCCTGGGGCCGATGCACGGCCAGGCCAACCACTTCATGCGCTACGCGCCGGATGGCCAGGAGTACGGCATCGAGCGTTACGCCAAGGAAGCCCGACGCCTGCTCGACGTATTGGAAACACGCCTGAGCAAGGTCGAATATCTGGCCGAGGAATACTCGATCGCCGACATGGCGTGCTGGCCGGCGGTACGCGTCGCACACACCATTGATCTGGGCCTGGAACAGTTCCCGTCGCTGAAGCGCTGGGCCACCGCGATCGGCGAGCGTCCCGCGGCGCAGCGCGTCATCAATGGCGACCAGACCAAGACGCCCGATGGCTTGATCAGCCGCCGCATGACGCTGTCGGCAGAACAGTGGTCCAACATGTTCGGCGAGCGCATGCACAACGCGCCGGCGCATGCGGCCTAGTCATGGCTGAATTCGACTATGACTTGCTGGTGGTGGGTGCCGGATCGGGCGGCATGCGCGCCGCGCGCGTGGCCGCCAGTCACGGCGCGCGGGTGGCGCTGGCCGAGGAATACCAGGTCGGCGGCACCTGCGTGATACGAGGCTGCGTACCGAAAAAGATGCTGCTGTACGGTTCGCAATTCGCGCAGCAGCTGGGCCAGGCGGCGCGCTTCGGCTGGCGCCTGGATCAACCGTCCTTCGACTGGCTGTCGCTGCGTGACACGGTCCAGGCCGAGGTGCAGCGCCTGCGTGGCCTGTACGAGTCCACGCTGCACGGCCACGGCATCGCGCTGTTCCCGGAACGGGCCGTGCTGGAAGGGGAGCAGGGGGTGCGGCTGGCCTCCGGCCGCGAACTGCGCGCGCGCGTGATCTTGCTGGCCAACGGTGCCAGGCCGCATGTGCCCGACATTCAAGGCAGCGAGCATGGCCTGACGTCGAACGAGATGTTTCACTTGCCGCAGGTGCCTGAACGCTTGGTGGTGGTGGGCGCCGGCTATATCGCCAATGAATTCGCCGGTATCTTTCACCGTCTGGGCAGCCGGGTGACCCTGCTCAACCGAAGTGGCACCATGCTGCGCGATTACGACCATGCGCTGAGCGAGCGCTTGCTGCAACTGTCGCAGGCGCAGGGCATCGGCTACCACGCCAACGCGGCGCTGCAGCGCATCGAGCGGCATGCGGACGAACTGCTGGTGCGGGTCGCAGGACTGGCGCCGGTACCGGCTGACGTGGTGCTGTTCGCCACCGGGCGCCGGCCGAACACTGAAGGTCTCGGGCTGGAGCGGGCCGGCGTGCGCTGCGGGGCCGACGGTGCGATCCTGGTCGACGCCGAAAGCCGTACCAGCGCGCCCGGCGTCTACGCGGTCGGCGACGTCACCGGCCGCATCCAGCTGACGCCGGTGGCGATACGCGAAGGCCAGGCGTTCGCCGAGCGCGTGTTCGGCGGTGCCGACGTTCTGGCAGATGAGATGCTGGTGCCGGCGGCGGTGTTCAGCGATCCGCCGCTGGCGATGGTGGGACTGACCGAGCGTGAGGCGCGCCGCCGCCATGGCAAGGTGCATGTCTACCAGGCCGACTTCAGGCCGATGAGAAATGCGATGGCCGGCAGCGGCGAGCGCGCGCTGTACAAGATGGTGGTACATGCGGAAACCGATGTGGTGCTGGGTCTGCACATGATAGGCCCGGATGCGCCCGAGATCCTGCAAGCGGCGGCGGTGGCGGTGCGGGCCGGGCTGACGCGGCGCGCTTTCGACGACACCGTCGCGCTGCATCCGACGATGGCCGAAGAACTGGTCTTGATGAAAAAAATGCCGGAACCGGCGCAGATCCCCGAACCAACCGATATGGAGAGTATGAAATGCGATACGTAAGTTTTGAACACAATGGCGTGACCCAGTTGGGCGTGCGCGAACCAGGCGGCATCCGCGCGATCGGCGCCGAGAGCATCGAGGCGCTGCTGGCGCGCGGGGTCGACCTGCGCAATTATGGTGCCGGCATCACCGGCGGCGCGCTGTACAGCGACGACCAGGTGCGCTTCCTGCCGCCGTTGGCGCGACCGCCGAAGATCATCTGTATCGGCCTCAATTTTGCCGAGCACACGAAGGAGAGCAATTATGAGCAGCCGACCTATCCCACGGTGTTCCTGCGCCTGCACACCAGCCTGATCGGGCACAGGGAAGATATCATCCGTCCCATCGTGTCCGACAGCCTCGACTACGAAGGCGAGATCGCGGTGGTGCTGGGCAAGGGCGGGCGTCATATCAAGAAAATCGATGCGCTGGACCATGTGGCCGGCTATGCGCTGTTCAACGACGCCTCGGTGCGCGAATTCCAGTTCAAGACGCCGCAATGGACTGTTGGCAAGAATTTCGACGGCACCGGCGCGTTCGGCCCGGACCTGGTGACGGTGGACGAACTGCCGGAAGGAGCCAAGGGCCTGCGGCTGGATACCCGTCTGAACGGTGTTCTGGTACAGTCGGCCAACACCGATGACATGGTGTTCGACGTGGCCAGCCTGATCAGCATCGTCAGCCAGGCTTTCACGCTCGAGGCGGGAGACGTGATCGTGGCGGGAACGCCCTCCGGCATCGGCTGGGCGCGTGAACCGAAGTTGCTGATGCGCGCGGGCGACCTGTGCGAAGTTAGCGTGGAAGGACTGGGCACGCTGTCGAATCGCATCGCCGACGAGCGCCTGGCGGCATAGTTTGATCAACCTGAAAGGAAACCAACATGGATACCACACAGAACGTCGTCGAACAGCGTCTCTTGCGCCAGAAGGCCAACCGCATCCGCGGCTGGCACCATCACGCGGTGCGCACCCGCGACATGCTGGCTACGCGCCAGTTCTATGAAGGCGTGCTGGGCCTGCCGCTGGTTGGCACGTGGGTCGAGGATTTCGACGTGATCAAGCAGACGCCGTCGAACTACATGCACTGCTTTTTCGAACTGGGCGACGGCAGCGCGCTGGCCTTCTTCCAGTTCCAGGAAGGCATGCGCGAAGCGCCGATGCCCATGCCGCGCGACCCGTACGAGCACCACGTCGCGCTGGGTGTCGACAGCATTGCCGACGTTGATCATTTCCGCGCCCGCATCGAGGCGGCAGGCGGCAAGACGATGATGGTCGACCATGGCTACTGCTATTCCTGCTATACGCACGATCCGAACGGGATGGTGGTCGAAGTATCGACCATTGTGCCCGACGGCGTGGCGATCCTGGAAGAGTCGGCACGCACGGCCGAGCATGACCTGATGGCGTGGCTGGACGGCGTGCGCGAATCGAACAACCGCTGGCGCGGGCATACCCATCTCGGGCAAGCCGATGAAGCGTGAATTCAAGGTCACGCTGACCTTCGACAATGGCCCCGATCCGGTGGTGACGCCGCAGGTGCTGGACGTGTTGCGCACGCGCGGCGTGGCGGCCACGTTCTTTGTGCTTGGCGAAAAGCTGGAGCATGAGGCGGGCCAGGCGTTGATCGCGCGGGCCAGTCGTGAGGGGCACTGGATCGGCAACCATACCTATACCCATGTGCCGCTTGGCAGTTGGCCGGGCGAGGCGAGGGCGGCAAGTGAAATCTGCCGTACCCAGGACCGGATCGGTACCCTGGCCCACCCGTCCCGGCTGTTTCGTCCGACCGGCGGAGACGGCACCCTCGGTCCGGCGTTGCTGAGTGCGGCCGCCGCCGCCATCCTGGAGCGCGATCGTTACAGCATGGTGCTGTGGAACGCCGTGCCACGCGACTGGCTCGATACCGAGACGTGGCCGGATACGGCGCTGGCCCAGTGCCTGGCCCAGCCGCACACGGTGCTGGTGCTACACGATTTGGCGACCGGCGCCATGGCGCAGCTGGACCGGTTCATTGTCAGCGTTCAGGCGGCGGGAGGGCAGTTCGAGCAATCCTTTCCGGAGACCTGCGTACCGTTGTTCGAAGGTTGCGCCCGCACGCCGTTGACGCCTTTCATCACTCAATAATGAATGCAGAGGAAATCAATCATGACAGTAACAGTATTCGTGACGGTGGCGGTCCATGCCGGATGCGAGCTTGAGTTTGAGGCGGCAGTCAAATCTGTTCTGATACCCACCCGCAGCCAGGCGGGCTTTGTCAAGAGCGGATTTTATCGCGATATTGCGGTGCGCGGCACCTTTGTCCTGTATGAAGTATGGGACAGCGAAGCCGATCTGCAGCGCCACCTGCAATCGGCTGGCATGAGCAGCTACCTGCAGGCGTGTGAAACCTTGGTGCGGCATAAGGCGGTCTATCTGACCCAAAATGCCGAGCAGTTGGCGACGGCGGCATGATCCTGATTTTAAGCTGGCGCTGAGTGACGGCGGCGGGGCCATAATTGCCCCGCCGTCAAACCCGATATCAGTCGGCGCAGGGCGTTCCCGTCGTGTCGCCCACCATGCCTATCCTTCGCGCCCGTCCGCGAAGGTGTCGAAGATCAGGCTGCGCAGCCACTTGTTGGCCGGTTCCTTGTTGAACTTGGCGTGCCAGAACACGTTGATGTTAATTTCCGGCAGCGACAGCGGATGTGTCACGTAGCGCAGGCCGAACGGTTGCAAGCATGCCATCGCGTAGCGTTCCGGCACGGTCGCGATCATTGAACTGTGCGACAGGATGTGGCCCACGGCGACAAAGTGGGGCACGGTCAGCGCGATGTTGCGCCGGATGCCGAGGCGTTCGACCGACTGGTCGACGATCGCGTGGCCGGTGCCGCCGGACACCACGACGACGTGGTCGGCGCCCTGGAATTCCTCGACCGTCATGCCGCCTTCCTTGTCCAGCACATGCCCCTGGCGGAACATGCAGACGTAGCGCTGCGCGAACAGGCGGCGCTGAAAATAGCCCGATTTTAATTGCGGCAGCAGCCCGATCGCCAGGTCGATGTGGCCCGCTTCCATCTCATCCTGCAGGTTCACCGCCGTGTTGCGCACCGTGCTGACGGAGACGCCGGGCGCCTGCCTGCGCAGCACGTCCATCAGGCCGGGCAAAAAATACACTTCGCCGATGTCGGTCATGCCGATCGAGAACTTGCGCTTGCTGGTGGCCGGATCGAAGTGCGCGACTTCGTTGAGCGAATCGTGGATCGTCGACAGTGCGTAGCCGATCGGCTCGGCCAGGCGCAGCGCATACGGCGTCGGCTCCATGCCGCGCGCCGTGCGCACGAACAGTTCGTCCCCCAGCAGCAGGCGCAATCGCTTCAGCGCGTTGCTCACGCCGGGCTGCGTCAGCCCGAGCGCTTCCGCCACTTTCGAGACGCGCCGCTCGGCGAGCAACTGGTTGAACACGAGCAGCAGGTTGAGGTCGACGTTTTTCAGTTCCATGGTGTCAGTAATATTGCTGTGAGTGATTTTGTGCATTCACGGGATTCTATTTATTTATATTACTCCGCTTCCTATACTTTGCCCATCGATTCACAACACTGGATGAGCGCCATGGAACTAGTCGTGCAACCGCTGGGCCGTACCCTGCACCTTGAACCCGGCGCCAACCTGCTGGCGGCGCTGCGCGAACACCAGGTTCCTATTTCCTACAGCTGCACGGCCGGGCGCTGCGGCACCTGCCGCTGCAAGGTGATCGAAGGAGACGTGCTGGAAACGGGCCGCGATTCCAAGCTGACGCACCCGGACGACGAAGGTTACGTGCTGGCCTGCATGAGCGTCTTGACCGGCAATTGCGTGATCGAGGTGCCGGAACCGGACGAAGTGGTCACGCATCCGGCGCGCATCGTCAAGGCGACCGTGCTGGCGATCGAGCCGATGACGCACGACATCCGCCGCCTGCGCCTGAAACCTTCCAAGCCGCTCGAATTCTCGCCGGGCCAGTACGCCACGCTGCAATTCGGCGCCGGGTTGATCCGTCCGTATTCGATGGCCAACGTCAGCGGCGAAGACGAACTGGAATTCCACGTGCGGCTGGTGCCGGACGGGCGCGTCACCGGCCATATCGAAAACCGGCTGGCGGTGGGCGACGCGGTGCGCGTCAGCGGCCCGCTCGGCACAGCCTACCTGCGCCGCAAGCACGAGGGGCCGATGCTGTGCGTGGCCGGCGGCACCGGCCTGGCGCCGGTGCTTTCCATCGTGCGCGGCGCGCTGGCGCACGGCATGGACAACCCGATCCACCTGTATTTCGGCGTACGCACGCAGCGCGATGTCTACGGCCTCGAATGGCTGCAACAACTGCAGCGGCGCCACGCGAACCTGCACGTGCACGTGGTCGTCAGCACCGGCGAGGCCGATGCGCCATGGCGCAGCGGCCTGGTGACCGACGCCTTCAACAGCGACTGGGACAGCCTGGCCGGCTGGCGCGCCTACCTGTGCGGCGCGCCGCCGATGGTGGAGGCGGCATCGATGCTGGCCAGGAAAAAGGGAATATTGGCCGAGCATGTCTACGCGGACGCCTTTTACGCCAGCGGCATCTGAATACAACCTGAATGGAGATCATCATGCAATACGCCGTACCGCCAGCACCGATTTATACCCTCGCCATCGCCGGCCGCGAAGAACGCTTCCCGGTCAACCGCATCTTTTGCGTCGGCCGCAACTACGCCGCCCATGCGCGCGAAATGGGCCGCGATCCGGACCGCGAAAAACCGTTCTTCTTCATGAAGCCGGCCAATGCCACGGTGCCGGCCGGCGCGGACGAGGTCACGATTCCGTATCCGCCGATGACCGCCAATTTCCACCACGAGATCGAACTGGTGGCCGTCATCGGCAAGGGCGGCGCCGACATCCCGGTCGAACAGGCGCTCGAACACGTGTACGGTTATGCCGTCGGCCTGGACATGACGCGCCGCGACATCCAGCTCGAAGCGCGCGACAAGGGCCGCCCGTGGGAATTCGGCAAGTCCTTCGCCAGATCGGCGCCGATCGGCACCATTTCTCCGGTGTCCGCCATCGGCCACCCGGCCTCGGGCCTGATCTCGGTCACCGTCAACGGCGCGCCGCGCCAGAGCTCCGACATTTCCAAGCTGATCTGGTCGGTGGCCGAATCGATCGCCTATCTCTCCGAATACGAAACGCTGGAACCGGGCGACGTCATCATGACCGGCACGCCGGAAGGGGTGAATGCCGTGGTGGCGGGCGATGTGATGCGCGGCGAAGTGGCCGGCCTGGCGCCGATCACGGTGCGCGTCGGGGGAATTTGATCATGGCCGCCGTCTTCCCGATCAAGCCGGTCTGGGACCAGCCCGGATCGAGCCGCATTCCCTTCTGGGCCTACACCGACGAAGCGCTGTACAAGCGCGAACTGGAACGCATGTTCTACCAGGGCCACTGGTGCTATGTCGGCCTGGAGGCGGAAATCCCGAACCCGGGCGATTACAAGCGTTCCGTCATCGGCGAGCGCTCGGTGATCCTGACGTGCGCCGCGGACGGCGGCGTCAACGTGGTGGAAAACGTCTGCGCCCACCGCGGCATGCAGTTCTGCCGCGAGCGGCACGGCAATAAAAAGGAATTCGTCTGCCCGTATCACCAGTGGACCTATACGCTCAAGGGAGATTTGCAGGGCGTGCCGTTCCGGCGCGGCGTCAAGCAGGACGGCAAGATCAACGGCGGCATGCCGAAGGAATTCGACACCGCCGACCATGGGTTGACCAAGTTAAAAGTCGCGGTGCGCGGCGGCGTGGTATTCGCCTCGTTCGACCACGACGTCGAGCCGCTGGAAGATTTTCTCGGTCCCGACATGTGCGCCTATTTCGACCGCCTGTTCAACGGCCGCAAACTGACGATCCTGGGCTACAACCGCCAGCGCATTCCGGGCAACTGGAAGCTGATGCAGGAAAACATCAAGGACCCGTACCACCCCGGCCTGCTGCATACCTGGTTCGTCACCTACGGCCTGTGGCGCGCGGACAATAAATCGGAACTGAAAATGGATGCGCACTACCGCCACGCGGCGATGGTGTCGACGCGCGGCCAGCAGGCGGCGAGCAGCGAAGTGACGGCCGGCGTGACCAGCTTCAAGGCGGGCATGGAAGTGAACGACAAGCGCCTGCTCGACATCGTGCCGGAAGCGTGGTGGAACGGCCCGACCGCCGTGATGATGACGGTGTTCCCGAGCGTGATCTTCCAGCAGCAGGTCAACAGCGTGTCGACGCGCCACATCCAGCCCAACGGCACCGGTTCCTTCGACTTCGTCTGGACCCATTTCGGCTTCGAGGACGACACGCCTGAAATGACGCAACGGCGCCTGATCCAGGCCAACCTGTTCGGCCCGGCCGGCTTCGTGTCCGCCGACGACGGCGAAGTGATCGAGCTGTCGCAGATGGGTTTCGAACAGAAGCCGAGCCACCGCACGCTGGCGGAATTGGGCGGCTACGGCGTCGAAAACACGGATCACATGGTGACCGAGACGCTGATACGCGGCATGTACAACTACTGGCGGAAGGTGATGGACACATGAACACCATCGACATCGATACCTATCTGGCGCTGACCCGCCTGTACGCGGAATATGCGCTGGCGGTCGACAGCAAGGACTGGGACAAGTGGATCGACCTGTTTGTCGACGATTGCGACTACAAGGTGCAGCCGCGCGAAAACCATGAACGGGGATTTCCGCTGGCGACGCTGGCTCTGCTCAGCCGCGGCATGCTGCGCGACCGCGCCTACGGCATCAAGGAAACCCTGTTCCACGATCCGTATTACCAGCGCCACGTGACCGGCGCGCCGCTGGTCGAAAAGGTCGAAGACGGCGTGATCGTCGCGCAAGCCAATTACGCGGTGTTCCGCACCAAGCTGTCGCAGGAGAGCACGGTGTTCAACGTCGGCCGCTACCTGGACCGGGTGCGCATCACGCCCGACGGGCTGCGCTTCGAACAGCGCCACTGCATCTACGACACCGAGATGATTCCCAATTCCCTGATTTATCCGATCTGATTCAATCTGAGGAGACACCCATGGCAAACAACTGGATCGACGCCGGCGCCCAGGCCGACATGCCCGAGGACGACGTGATGGCGGTGGCGGCCGGCGGCGTCGAGCTGGCGCTGTACGGCGTCGAAGGCGAAGTGTACGCCACCGCCAACCTGTGCACGCACGGCCACGCGCGCCTGTGCGACGGCTTCCTGGACGGCTATGAAATCGAGTGCCCTTTACACCAGGGGAAATTCGACATCCGCAACGGACAGCCCAGTTGCGCGCCCGTCACCGACGCGGTCCGCACCTATCCCGTCAAGATCGAAAACGGCCGGGTCTACGTCGACCTCGGCCCGGACCTCGGCTGACCGAACCCCCACAACGGAGACAAGAATGAACAACAAATACATCGCCGCGTGCGCCGCGCTGCTGCTGGCCGGCGCCGCCCAGGCGCAAATCAAAATCGGTTTTTCGGCGCCGCTGTCCGGCCCGGTGGCCGTGGTCGGACAGGACCAGGTCGACGGCTTCATGCTGGCGCTCGAACAGGGCGGCGGCAAGCTCGGTGGCCAGGCCGTCACGGTGCTGAAGGAAGACGACCAGTTGAAGCCGGAAGTGGGCAACCAGATCATGCGCAAGTTCATCGACAAGGAAAAAGTCCACGCCATCGTCGGCCTGGGTTTTTCCAACGTCCTGATGGGCAGCCTGAAAGTCATCGCCGATGCCGGCACCGTGGCCATCGCCACCAATGCCGGGCCGTCTCCGCTGGCCGGCGCCTCGTGCGCGGCCAACGTGTTTTCGGTGGCCTGGCAAAACGATGGCGCGGCCGAGAGCATGGGCAAGTTCATGCAGGAGAAGGGTTTTAAAAGGGTCTACCTGATGGCGCCGAACTACCAGGCCGGCAAGGACATGCTGCAAGGTTTCAAGCGCCACTTCAAGGGCGAGATCGTGGATGAAGTTTACACCCAGGTCGGCCAGTCCGACTATTCGGCCGAGATCGCGCAACTGCAATCTGCGAAACCGGACGCGGTGTTCGCGTTTTACCCCGGCGGCATGGGTGTCAACTATATCCGCCAGTTGAGCCAGGCCGGCATGCTGACCAAGCTGCCGAACTACTCGGTGTTCACGGTCGACGGCACCACGATGCCGGCGCTGCGCGACGCCGCCGTCGGCACGACCTACGGCGCGATGTGGGACGCCGCGCTCGACAACCCGGAAAACCGCGCTTTCGTCTCCGCCTTCGTGGCGAAATACAAGCGCGTGCCGAGCGAGTACGCCGCCACCGCTTTCGATGCCGTGAAGCTGCTGGACGCGGCCGTGCGCAAGGCCGGCGTCCAGGCGACCGACCGGCGCGCGCTGGCCGCCGCCGTCAAGGCGGCCGGGTCGGAATTCAAGTCCGTGCGCGGCCCGTTCCGTTTTAATAAGAACAATATGCCGGTGCAGAATTACTACGCCTTCCAGGTCGCGGCCGACGGCGGCAAGCCTGCCGTGAAGCTGCTCGGCACGCCGCTGACCGCGCACGCCGACACCTATCAATCCAAGTGCGGCCTGCCCTGAGGGCGGAGCGGGAGAACGGGATGACCATCAATCTTGTCTTGACGCAGTTGCTGAACGGCCTTCAGTTCGGTGTGCTGCTGTTTCTGCTGGCCGCCGGGCTGACGCTGGTGTTCGGCATCATGAGTTTCGTGAACCTGGCGCACGGTTCGCTGTACATGCTGGGCGCATATTTTGCGGCGACGGCTTACCAGCATACCGAATCGTTCGGGCTTGCGCTGCTGGCCGCCGTCGCCGGCTGCGTGCTGCTCGGCTTCGTGCTGGAACGGGTGGCAATTTCTCGCCTGTACGGGCGGGACCACCTGGATCACGTGCTGGCCACCTTCGGCCTGGTGCTGTTTTTTAATGAAGTCACGCGCATCCTCTGGGGGCCGCAGCCGTATTTCCTGCCTCTGCCGGCCTTCCTGGAAAACACGGTCGACCTGTTCGGCGTCAGCTATCCGAGCTACCGCTTCGGCATCATCGTGGTCGGACTGGCGGTCGCCGTCGGCGCGCACCTGCTGATGCACAAGACGCGCCTGGGCATGCTGATCCGCGCCGGCGCCGTCAATCCGGCGATGGTGTCGGCGCTCGGCGTCGACATCAAGCTGCTCAACGCAGTGCTGTTCGCGCTCGGCGCGGCGCTGGCCGGACTGGCCGGCGTCATGGCCGGCCCGATCATGTCGATCCAGACCGGCATGGGAGAGCCGGTGCTGATCACCGCGCTGGTGGTGATCGTGATCGGCGGCATCGGTTCCGTCAGCGGCGCGTTTTACGCCGCGCTGATCGTCGGCATCGCCGACACGCTGGGCCGCGCCTTCCTGCCGGCGCTGCTGCGCGAAATCGCCAGCCGCGACATCGCGAATGCCGCCGGGCCGGCGCTGGCGTCGATGCTGGTCTACCTGTTGATGGCCGTGGTGCTGGCGCTGCGCCCGCAAGGCCTGTTTCCCGCCGGGAGGACCCAATGATGTCATTCGATACGATCCGCCAGCCAGTCAACCTGGTGCCGCTGCTGTTGCTGGGCGCTCTGGCGCTGATGCCGTTCGCCGCCACGATGGCCGACCAGCCTTTCTATATCGTGTTTTTTGCGCGGATTTTGATCTACGCGATCGCCGCCAGCGGATTGAACCTGGTGCTCGGTTTCGGTGGAATGGTCAGCCTGGGGCATGCGCTGTTCCTGGGCCTGGGCGCCTACAGCGTGGCGATCCCCGCTTTCCACGGTATCGACAACGGCTGGGTGCACCTTGCCGTGTGTATCGCGTCCTGCGCCGTGGTCGGATTGCTGACGGGCGCCGTCAGCCTGCGCACGTCCGGCATCGGCTTCATCATGATCACGCTGGCGTTTGCGCAGATGGGGTATTTCGTCCTCGTCAGCCTGAAGCAGTATGGCGGCGACGACGGCACGCCGGTCACGGCCACCAGCCATTTCTTTGGCCAGGACCTGGGCCGGCCGCTGACGCTGTACACGGTCGCCTTCGTCGTTCTTTCCCTGGTGATCTGGTGGTCGGCGCGGCTGCGCGTGGCGCCGTTCGGCATGGTCTTGCGCGGCGCGCGCCAGAACCCGCGCCGCATCAATGCGATCGGCTTGCGCAGCCAGCGCTACCAGTTGGCGGCCTACGTCATGTCGGCCATCCTGTGCGGCATCGCCGGCATGCTGCTGGCGAACCTGACGGCGTTCGCTTCGCCGGCCACGCTGAGCTGGATCGTTTCCGGCGATTTGATCGTCATGGTCGTGCTGGGAGGATTGGGCACCGTGTTCGGGCCGTTGCTGGGCGCGCTGGTCTTCCTGGGCGGTGAAGAATTGCTGAAGATGATCACCGAATCCTGGCCGGCCATCTTTGGCCTGGCGATCTTCCTGATCGCGCTGCTGCGCACGGCGGGCCTGGCCGGCCTGCTGTCCAAATGGTCGCGCCGTCCGGCGGCGCCTTCGTTGTCAACCCCGGCGACCACCGCGCCGGTTCGCATCGCGGGAGAACACGCATGAGCATCTTGAGAACCGAGGCGCTGGTCAAGCGCTATGGCGGTGTGCTGGTGACCGATTCCGTCTCGCTCGACATCCGTCCCGGAGAACTGCACGCGATCATCGGCCCGAACGGCGCCGGCAAGACCACGCTGATCAACCAGCTGTCGGGCGAACTGGCGTCCAACTCGGGGCGTGTCTGGTACGACGGCGAGGATGTGACCCAATTGCCGATCCACGCGCGGGCGCGGCGCGGCCTGCTGCGCTCTTACCAGATCACGTCGATCTTCGAAGATTTTACGGTGCGCGAAAACGCGGTACTCGCCGCCGTCGGCGCCCAGGAACACGGCTGGCGATTCTGGCAGCCGATGCTGGGCCGCGGCGCGCAGGTGACGGCGGCCGACGAGGCGCTGCAGGCGTGCGGGCTGGCACCGCGCGCCGACGTTCCCGCCGCTGATCTCGCTTACGGCGAACGGCGCCAGCTGGAACTGGCGATGGCGCTGGCCGCGCAACCCAAATTCCTGCTGCTCGACGAACCGATGGCCGGCATGAGCGTGCAGGAATCGGCGGCGGTCGTGAACATGCTGGCGCGCCTGAAAGGGCGGTATTCGATCCTGCTGATCGAGCACGACATGGATGCCGTGTTCGCGCTGGCAGACCGGATCACGGTACTCGTTTACGGCAAGGTGCTGTTTTGCGGCACGCCCGACGAAATCCGCCATCACCCTGAAGTCAAGGCCGTGTATCTCGGCGAAGAAGAGGATTGATTCATGACGACCTTACTGGAAATGCGTGACGTGCACGCATCCTACGGCCACGCGCAAGCGCTGTTCGGCGTCAGTTTCGACGTCAAGGCGGGAGAAGTGGTGACGCTATTGGGACGCAATGGCATGGGGCGCTCGACCACCATCAAATGCCTGTTCGGCATGCTGCCCGTGAAATCCGGCGCGATCGCCTTCGGCGGCCAGCCGCTGGCGAAGCTGGCTTCGCACAGCATCGCGCGGCTGGGACTGGGGCTGGTGCCGGAAGGGCGGCAGATATTTACGAACCTGTCGGTCGAAGAAAACCTGGTGGCCACGGCGCGCGCGCCGCGTCACGGCCAGGCCGGCTTGAAAACCTGGGACCTGGAGCGCGTCTACCGCTTCTTCCCGCGCCTGAAGGAACGGCGCGGCAACCAGGGCTGGCAACTGTCCGGCGGAGAACAGCAGATGCTGGCGATCGGGCGCGCGCTGATGACGAACCCGCAATTGCTGGTGCTCGACGAGGCGACTGAGGGACTGGCGCCGATCATCCGCGCCGAAATCTGGGCCGCGCTGACCGCGCTGAAGGCGGAAGGCTTGTCGCAGATCGTCATCGACAAGAACGTCGGCGCCTTGCTCAAGTTCGCCGATCGCCACTTCGTGCTGGAAAAGGGCAAGGTGGTCTGGCAGGGCAGCTCGGACGCGCTGCGCGCCGAGCCGCACATCGTTCAACAATACATGGGAGTGTCATGATGCAGGAATCACAGCAATCGCAGGCGGCGCTGGTGCTGCACAATTATTTTCGCAGTTCCTCGGCCTATCGCGTGCGCATCGCGCTGGGCCTGAAAGGACTGCCGTACGAGTACGTGTCGGTACACCTGAACCGCGACGGCGGCGAGCAATTCAAACCCGCCTTCAGCGCGCGCAATCCGCAGCAACTGGTGCCGGTATTAAGTGACGGAGAGACAGATATCGGCCAGTCGCTGGCGATCATCGAATACCTGGAAGAGGAATATCCGGCCATTCCCTTGCTGCCGGCGGCGCCGCGTGAGCGCGCCAGGGTGCGCCAGCTGGCCTTGTCGATGGCGTGTGACATTCACCCGCTCAACAATCTGCGCGTTTTAAAATACCTGAGCGGCGTCATCGGCGTTGACGAAGCCGCCAAGGCCGCGTGGATAGCTCACTGGCACGGTATCGGACTCGCCGCGCTGGAAGCCGAATTGGCACGCGACCAGCACCGCGGGCCATATTGTGTCGGTGATACGCCGACCATGGCCGACTGCTGCCTGGTGCCGCAACTGTTCGCCGCGCGCCGTTTTGGACTCGACCTGGCACCGTTTCCCACCCTGCTGGCGATCGAGGCCGCCTGCCAGCAATTGCCGGCGTTCCAGCTGGCGCACCCAGCGCGCCAGCCCGACAGTGAATAGAAGGCGGATGCCGGCCGGGCGCCTCACTCGCCATGACATTGAATTGCGGCGTCAGTGTTGCCCCGCCTGGCCGACCTTGGTCAGCGATTCCGTCATCCGCACCAGCTTGACGAATTCCGCGCGATAGCCTTCGGTGTCCGGGCCGCGCGCGGAGTTGGCCAGGCTGGCGATGTCGGCATAACTGTAATCGACCAGTTGTGGCTCGCCGCGCAGGCGCTGTCCGAAGGCGGCGACGGCGACAGCAAAGCGCTGGTCGTCCGGCACCGCGGTCAGCGTTCCGCGCGCCGATGCCGCGCGCACCGCATGTTCCATCAGACGGCTGGATGACTCTCCCGGCAGCTTGTAGCGCACCTTCACGAAGCACAGTTCATCCGTCGCCGCCGCCGTCGCGGGCTTGCCAGCCTTCTGCCGCTTGTAGCGCAGCGGATCGACCAACTGGCCGGCGGCACTGGCTGGCGTAATCTCATAAATCGCGGTGACCGTGTGGCCCGCGCCCATGTCGCCGGCATCGACCTTATCATCCTTGAAATCCTGGCGCTGCAGCATGCGGGTTTCATAGCCGATCAGGCGGTAGGCCGCAACCTGGCCGGGATTGAATTCGACCTGCACCTTCACGTCGTTCGCGATGGGGAACATGGTCGAACCCAGTTCTTCGCTCATGGCCTTGCGCGCTTCCAGCAGGGAATCGATATAGGCGGCGTTGCCGTTGCCGGATTGCGTCAGGCGCTGGATCAGTGCGTCGTTCAGATTACCCATGCCGACACCGAGTATCGACAGGTACACGCCGGTCTTGCGCTTGTCTGCGATGAATTGTTCCAGCTGTCTCGGGTCCGTGATGCCGAGATTGAAGTCGCCGTCGGTCGCCAGGATGATGCGGTTCACGGCATTGGCGTCGAAGTGGCGCTCCGCCATGGCGTAAGCGCGCTGCAAGCCTTCGCCGCCGGCCGTGCCACCGCCGGCTCCCAGCGCATCGATGGCGTCGATGATCTTGTGCTTTTCCTTGCCGCTGGTTGGTTCCAGAGCCACCCGCGTGCCATTGGCGTACGTGACGATGGCGACCCGGTCGTCGTCGCGCAACTGTTCGGCGAACAGGCGGAAGCCCTGTTTCAGCAGCGGCAGGCGGTCCTGCGGACCCATCGAGCCGGACACGTCGATCAGCAGCACGACGTTGGCGCGGGGCCGCTCGGCGGCCTGGATGTCGAAGCCGCGCAAGGCGATGTGAACCAGCTGGTTTCCCTTCTTCCACGGGCTCGGCATGACCTCCGTCGTCAGCGCGAAGGGTTGCGAACGGCTGGCGGGACTCGCATATTTATACGGAAAATAATTCACCATTTCCTCGACGCGCACCGCCTGGGGCGGCGGCACCTGGCCGGTGGACAGCAGGCGCCGCACGAAGGCGTACGACGCGGTGTCGACATCGACGCTGAAGGTGGAAACGGGGTGTTCGGCCACCAGCAGCGATTTGTTCGCTTCCTGGTCCGGGAATTTGTCCGCGCTCTGAGGCAGGGGCGCACGTGCGAACTGAGCGCGGTGCGCGTCCATGGCGTAGGCAGGCGAGGCGATCGGGGCGGGGGCGAACGGAGGCGGAGACGGTGCGGCCGATTCGCGGGCGACCACCGGGGCCGCCTCAAGCTGGCGTACCGGCACCTGGTTGCCGCATCCGGCCAGCAAAGCGACGCCAAGCGCCAGCGTCAATGGCGCACCTGTCGAAAATTTCATGATGGATCCCCTTAGGAAGTTATTGTTTCGCTAAGGTGCTACGGAGACGCTGGTTTTGCAATCGCAGTTACATACGGAAATCTTTTCCTGCGCATTTCAAGCAATTGCGCCGTCATCGCTGAGGCGTACACGTGTCGCGATTCGATTATCGCGACAAAAATATGTCGCGATAATCGAATCGCGACATAAATTTCGTATAATTTGTCGCGATACTCATTGCGCGACACTCAAACCATGCCCAAATCCACGCTCAATATTCAGCAGCAAGCGGTTCTCGATGCGATGGCGCAATTTCCTCACGGCGCCTCGCTTGAACAGATCGAGTCGGCATTAGTTTCACTACCTAATCGCCGTACGCTCCAGCGCTGGTTGGCCACGCTGATCGACCTTCACCTTATCCGTCGTGAAGGTGAGGGACGTGCGAGCCGATATGTCCTTGGCCGGGTGGTCAATGCCGCAATAGAAGAGAAAATCGGTGCGCAAGACAAGTCTGACGATTCCTTTAACATTCCCTTATCCGAAGGTGCCAGGGAGGTCGAAGCACATGTGAGGCAGCCAGTGCAAAATCGCACGCCTGTGGGCTACAACCGTGCTTTCCTGGATGCCTACAGACCCAACGAGAGCTATTACCTGTCGCAAGAAATCCGGATCGAGTTGCTGGAGCAAGGCCAGGCCGTAGCCTCCGACGAACCGGCGGGGACTTATGCGCGGCAAATCGCCAATCGGCTGCTGATCGACCTGTCGTGGAATTCGAGCCGCCTGGAAGGCAATACTTACTCTCTGCTGGAAACGGAGCGGCTGCTCTCGATCGGAGAAGCGGTCTCCGGCAAGAATGCGCTGGAAGCGCAGATGATCCTGAATCACAAGGATGCCATCGAGTTTCTGATTGGTGCCGCCGACGAGATCGGCTTCAATCGCTACACGGTGATGAACCTGCATGCTTTACTGTCGGATAACTTGCTGCACGATCCGATGGCCAGCGGCCGCGTGCGCACTATTCCTGTCGGTATCGGGCGCACGGTGTTTTTGCCGTTGGAAGGACCGCAACGCATCGAAGAATGCTTCGACCAGGTACTGGATACGGCCGCAGCCATCCGGGACCCGTTCGAGCAAGCCTTTTTTGCGATGGTGCATTTGCCCTACCTGCAGCCCTTTGAGGACGTCAATAAAAGACTGTCGCGCCTGGCCGCCAACATCCCCTTCATCCAGCATAACCTCTGTCCGCTGTCCTTTGTGGACGTCGCGCAGCCGCTCTACATCAGCGCCATGCTGGGTATTTATGAGCTCAACCGTATCGACCTGCTGCGCGACGTCTTTGTCTGGGCCTATAAACGATCCTGCGCGCGCTACTCTGCCGTACGACAGTCGCTCGGCGATCCGGACCCGTTCCGGATACGCCACCGGCAATTGATCATGGATACGGTGGCGCAGGTTGTCCGCCAGCGGCTGAATAAAACCGAGGCGGTGGCATTGGTGCGCCGCCGTGCCGAAGAAGCGCTGTCGGAAGATGAAAGAGCACGCTTTGTCGAGGTGACGGAAACACAGTTGATGACTTTACACGAAGGTAATATCGCACGTTACCGCTTGCGTCCCAGCGAGTTTCAAGCGTGGTTTTCCGGTTGGCGGTAGGCGCGACGCGATGGCGCCGGCATCAACCCGGCTTAATCCTTGTATATGCCACAGCTGATGACCAGATCTTCATATCTTTCCAGGTAGGCTGATTTATTCTTGATTTCCTTGGTGAGCGGATCGGGCCAGCGGTAATCCTGCCATCCCTTGCCCTTGGTACGGGCAAGGTCAAGCCGTTCCTTTCCCATGGTTTTGCCATCCGCGTCCCGGATGTCGCTCAGGTTCTTGCCAGCCATTTTGGGATTGCTTCCGTTGGCCATGGTCACGCCGCCGATGGTGCTGATGAACACATACAGGTCCCGGTGCTTGTATCGTGGATGCTGATGCTGCACATCCTGGATGACCTTTTCCTTGCCGTTTTTCTTCATGTCTTCGATGACTTTCTGCACCATGGCGACCGCGTCTTCCGCGTTGCCTCGGTCGGGGCCCGCCCAGGCGCTGCCGCAGGCGGAGCAGAAGATGGAAGCCGCAAGCGCGAGCTTGAACAAATAGGTCATTTTGTCTCCTGATCTTATATCGCGGTGGGAGGCCAGTGTAGGACTGGCTGGTTAACGCGGCAAGGCGGCAATCCGGCATTTCAGCTATGCGCAGCCGGCATATCGTTTCCTGTCCCGGCGAAGCCATGGGGGACGATTTCCTCGATCAATTGCATCACCACGCGGCACGCCAGCGTCAATTGCCCGTAGCGCGACATGGCCAGTGCGATATGGCGCGGCATTTCCGGTTCGACTATCGGCGCCGCCTGGATGCGGCCCGAACGGAGCGCACTGGTAATCGCATAGGGTCCGAGCAGCGCATATACGCCGCCATGCGCGACGATTTCCGTCTGCAGGCTCAGCGAGTCGGCCTCGGCCGCGACATTGAGCGTCACGCCGTGCGCGGCGCTGAGTTCATCGAGGCGGTCACGCCAACTGTTCGGCCGGCAAAACAGTACCAGCGGCAGCTTGTGCAGGGCGGAAAACGGCACTTGGACCTGACTGGTTAGCGCGTCGCCCGCAGCGCCCACCAGGTAAGTCTGGGTTTCGATCAGATAGATATCGCCGTTCGCCGGCTGCGCGCTGTGACGGTACAGCAGCGCGAGGTCGACACCGCCGTTGTCCAGCCAGGTGTCGAGTTGCGCGCCCTGGCCTTCGCGCACCACGAGTTTGACCTGCGGGTATTTCTGCTGCAGCCGGTAGTACAAGGTACTGACCAGCGGATGGGCGGTGGACGGCATGATGCCGATCCGCACGGTGCCGATCGGCGTGCCCGCCGTCGATTTGATGTCGCTGACCAGCTGGTCCGTTTCGTCCAGCCATTTGCGCACCTTCGGCTCGATCCGCTGGCCCAGTTCGGTCAGCACCACGCCGCGTCCGGTGCGCTGGAACAGCCGGCCGCCGCATTCTCGCTCCAGCTCGCTGATCTGGCGGCTGATGTACGGCTGCGTGGTGCCATGCGCCAGCGCCACCTTGGTCAGGCTGCCCAGTTCGGCTACATCCACAAACAATTTCAATAGCGGGTAGTGCATTGCCTTGTCCCTTTCATTCGGACATTCCTGTTTGGTCATATCTGAAATGCCAACATGCCGTCTATCGATATAGCTTAGCACTGCATATACTTTTTCGGAAGATGCAACAAACCGGTGCCAGCGCTGCCAGCGCCGCACAACACATGGAGAAGTGATGAAACTCGTATCTTTCAAGATAAACGGCCGCGCCAGTTACGGGGCCTTGAACGGAGAACAGGTGGTCGATCTCGGCCAGCGTTTCGGTGAACGCTACCCGGACTTGCGCGCCGTGCTGGCGGCCGGTGCGCTGCCTGAACTGATGGCGGCGGCGCAGTCCGCACCCACGCTCACACTCGGCGACATCGAATTGCTGCCGGTGATCCCGAATCCGGGAAAAATCCTGTGCGTCGGCTTGAACTACAAGAGCCACGTGGCCGAAACCCAGCGTCCCGACGCCGACAAGCCGGCGATTTTCGTGCGCTTTGCCGATACGCTGATCGCGCACGGCGCGCCGCTGGTCAAACCCGCCGTCACCGGGCGCTTCGATTACGAGGGCGAACTGGCAATCGTGATCGGGCGCGGCGGGCGCAACATCAGCCAGGCCGACGCCTTCGAACACATCGCCGGCTACGCCTGCTTCAACGATGGCACCGCGCGCGACTGGCAGCGCCATACCCATCAATGGATTCCTGGAAAAAACTTCGCCGGCACCGGCGCCTTCGGCCCCTTTCTCGCCACGGCCGACGAGGTGGGCGACGTCAACGCCTTATCGATCGCCACCCGCCTGAATGGGGAAGTGGTGCAGCAAGCCTCGCTGGCCGACCTGATTTTTACGCTCCCCGTGATCATCGAATACGTGTCCGCCTTTACTACGCTGAACCCGGGCGACGTGATCGCGACCGGCACCCCGGGCGGAGTCGGCGACCGCCGCACGCCGCCGCTCTACCTGAAGCATGGCGATGTGCTTGAAGTCGAGATCAGCAAGCTGGGCTGCCTGCGCAACACGGTGCAGGACGAAGCCTGAACCACCCCGAACCACACTGGAGACAAGCATGAGTAATGAGAAAAAAACGATCCGGGCGCATGTCGGCCGGCTGCGTATCGCGGTCGATATCGGCGGCACCTTCACCGACATGGCCGCCTTCGATGAAACGGACGGTGCGCTGTCGTTCGGCAAGGCGCTGTCGACCCACGGCGAACTGGTCAACGGCATCCAGCACACGCTCGATGGCGCGCAGATCGGCGCCGACGAAGGCTATCTGTTTCTGCATGGTTCGACCATCGCGATCAACACGCTGCTCGAGCGTAACGGCGCCAAGACGGCACTGCTGATCACCGAGGGTTTCCGCGACATCTACGAGATCGGCCGTGTCAACCGGCCGGACGCCTATAACCTGTTCTTCTCCAAGCATGAGCCGCTGATCAAGCGCTCGCTGCGCTACGAAGTGCCGGAACGCCTGCGCGCCGACGGCAGCGTGCACAAGGCGCTCGACGAGGCGCGCGTGCGCGAACTGGCCCGCTCGCTGGCCGAACAGCAGGTCGAGGCGGTCGCCATCTTGCTGCTGCACTCGTACCGCAGCCCGGCGCACGAAATCCGCGTCAAGCAGATCATCCAGGAAGAAATGCCCGGCGTGTTCGTCACCGCCTCGCACGAACTGTCGCAGGAATACCGCGAGTTCGAGCGCGTCTCCACGGTGGCCGCGAATGCCTATGTCGGCCCGCGCGTGTCGGCCTACCTGGGAGAACTGGAAAGCCACCTGGAAGAGCAGGGTTTCCAGGGCGATTTCTACGCGGTGCAATCGACCGGCGGCCTGTTCCCGGTCGAGCATGCGCGGCGCGATTGCGTGCGCATGCTCGAATCGGGCCCAGCGGCCGGCGTGATCGGCGCGCAAGCCATCTGCGCCCAGCTGGGCCTGGCCGACGCGATCGCCTTCGACATGGGCGGCACCACCGCCAAGGCTGGCGTGATCAGCGAGGGCAAGCCGCTGACCACTGGCAGCGCGCTGATCGGCGGCTATGAAAAGGCGCTGCCGATCCAGATCCCGATGATGGACATTTTCGAAGTCGGCACCGGCGGCGGCAGCATCGCGCGCCTGGAAGTGGGCAATGCGCTGCGGGTCGGCCCGCAAAGCGCTGGTTCGATTCCCGGCCCGGCGTGCTACAACCGCGGCGGCGCCGAGCCCACCGTCACCGACGCCAACCTGTTATTGGGCCGGCTCGACGCGGAAAACTTCCTGGGCGGCGAGATGGCGCTGAACCTGCGCGCGGCCGAACGGGCGATGACTGAAAAAATCTCCGGGCCGCTCGGGCTGGACATGGTGCAGGCGGCCGACGGCATCCTGCGCATCGCGGTCACCGCGATGTCGCACGCGGTGAAGGCGGTCACCACTGAACGCGGCCTGGACGCCGGCCGTTTTACGATGGTGGTGTACGGCGGCGCCGGCCCCTTGCACGCCTCGGCCATCGCGCGCGAACTGGGCATCCGCAAGGTGCTGATCCCGTTTGCTCCAGGCTATTTCTCGGCCTACGGCATGCTGTTCAGCGACCTGCGCTACGACTATGTGCGTTCGGTGTTCCGCAAGCTCGACGACGTCTCCTTCGACGAGATCGAAGCCATCTACGCGGCGATGGAGCAGGAAGGACGCGCCGCGCTGGCGCAATCGTCGGTGGTGCCGGAAGGTGTCGTCATCGAACGCGCCGCCGACATGCGCTATGTCGGCCAGGAGCACGCGGTGACGGTGGAATTGCCGAACGAATTTTTTGCGCAGCAGGACCGCCAGGCGATCAAGCGCCGTTTCGACGAGGTGCACGCGGTGCGCTACGGCACCTCGGCGCCGGCCGAACCGGCCGACCTGGTCAGCCTGCGCATGACGGTGCTCGGCACCATGCGCAAGCCGCCGCGCCAGTCGGTGACGGAAGGCGCGGCCACGCCGGACGCCGGGGCGCTGCGCGGCCATAAACAAGTCTATTTCCGCGGCAGCGGTTTTGTACCGACGCCCGTGTACCGGCGTCCGCTGCTGCGCAGCGGCAATGTCATCGCCGGTCCGGCCCTGGTCGAGGAACATGCGTCGACCACCGTGATCCAGCCGAACGACAGCGTCACCGTCGACGCCTTCGGCAACCTGCAAATTTCGATTGGGAGCGAAGCATGAACACTGCAACACAGACACCGGCCGTGGACGCGGTCACCGTTGAAATCGTCCGCAACGGCCTGTTCGCCGTGACGGAAGAGATGAAGACGAATCTGACCCGAACCGCCTATAACCTGATCATTTACGAGGCGCTCGATTTCACGGTCGGCCTGTTCACCGCCGAGGGCGACACGATTTCGATCGGCCTGGGCTTGCCGATGTTCATCCGCGGCATGTCGGAGACGGTCAAAGCCAAGATCCGCCATTTCGGGCTGGACAATATCCACCCGGGCGACATCCTGGTCACCAACGACGCCTACACCACAGGCAGCCACCTGAACCACTTCACGTTCACGATGCCTGTATTCCATGAGGATAAACTGATCGCGTTCACCTGCTGCATGGCGCATTGGCTCGATGTGGGCGGCACGCTGGGCCAGATCACCACCGATATCTATTCGGAAGGGATTCAGATCCCTATCGTCAAGTACCGCAAGGCCGGCGTCGTCAACCAGGACCTGGTCGACATCATCGCGATGAACGTGCGCCTGTCGGAACGCGCGATGGGCGACCTGCGCGCGCAGATCACGGCCATCACCACCGGCGAGCGGCGCTTCCTGGAACTGGTGCAGCGTTACAGCTGGCCGGCGGTGCAGGCGTCGGTCGCGCAGATCATGGACCATTCCGAAGCGCTGGCGCGCGCCAATACCCGTACCATCCCGGACGGCGTCTATGAAGCGGAATCCTTCATGGATGACGATGGCCTGGAAATCGGCAAGCGCATTCCGATCCGCGTCAAAGTCATCAAGCAGGGCGACGAGATGACGATCGACTTCAGCGACGTCGCCAAGCAGGTGCGCGGCTTTTACAATTCCGGCTTCACCACCGGCATCGCTTGCGCCCAGGTCGCCTATAAGTGTCTCACCACGCCGACCGATTACCCGGTCAACGACGGCAGCTTCCGCTCGCTGAAGGTGATCATGCCGATGGGGACCGTGATCAGCGCCGAACGTCCCTTCCCGATGCGGGTCTGGATGACCTTCCCGATGACGGTGATCGACACCATCTTCAAGGCGCTGGCCAGCGCGATCCCCGAGCGTTCGATCGCCGGCCACCACGCCGACCTGGTGTTCCCGAACATCCACGGCATTTCGCCGGAGGATGGCCGCCTGTTCATCGTCGGCATTGGCCCGCTGGGCGGAGGCTGGGGCGCCAAATCGCGCGAGGATGGCGTCTCGGCCACCGTCTGCATCAACGACGGCGACACCCACAACAGCCCGACCGAGCAGCTCGAATCGAAATACCCGGTGCTGGTGGAAAGCTACCGCCTGCGCCAGGACAGCAGCGGGGCCGGGCGCCAGCGCGGCGGCCTGGGAGCCGAAATGGTGGTGCAGGCGCTGTCGCCATTTTCTGTCACGACCCGCATCGACCGCGTGCACTGCAAGCCCTGGGGACTGGACGGCGGCGGCGAGGCGGCCGGCAACGGCATCGCCATCCGCAAGAACGGCGAGTGGCAAACCGACCTGCCGAACGCGAAGATTTTCAATGTGCGCCTGGCGCGCGGCGACGCCTACAAGATGCTGTCGGGCGGCGGCGGCGGCTTCGGCAACCCGACCGAACGCGCGCCGGAACTGGTCGCGCACGACGTGGTGGAGGGGTATGTCAGCGCCGCCGTGGCCAGCGAAGTGTATGGCGTGGTGATGCAGGCGGACGGCGCGCCCGACCTGGCGCAAACGCAAGCCCTGCGCAGCCGCATGGCGGCCCGGCCGGATGCTGTGCCAGCGGCGCGCGCCGATCATGCCGTCGCCTGAGGCCATCATGGAACGGCCCGCCCAGGCTGATACGGCGCGCCAGCTGCTCGAGGTCTGGCAGCGGCTGGCGCGCCAGCACGTCGCGCTCGGCGGCGCCGGGTGCGCCTGCGGCACCGGCGGGGTCAGCCTGCAACTGGGCGATTTCGAGCAGGACATCATCGATTTTCTGCTAGACCATGCCGAACGCCAGGGCCGCGCCGACGCCATCGCCTTCCTGCAAGCGCACGCGGTGCGCACCGGCGACGGCTTGTGGGATCTGCCGCAACTGCTGGTGGCGCTGGGAGGGGAGGGCGGTGCGTCGCTGGCATCGCCCGAGGTCAGCGAACTGCTGCTGGCCAGGCTGGGCAAGACCCTCAATTCGTTCGCCAAACTGCATGGTTAAATTGGAGGATTTCATGGAACCATCAACCCAAAGGCCGGCGATCCCGGTCACCGTGCTGACCGGTTTTCTCGGCAGCGGCAAGACCACCGTGCTGGCGCGGCTGCTACGGCACGAGCAATTCCGCAATACGGCCGTCATCATCAACGAGTTCGGCGAAGTCGGGCTCGATCACGATTTGCTGCAGCAGTCGCGCGAGGAACTGGTGTTGCTGGCGAACGGCTGCATCTGCTGCACCGTGCGCGGCGACCTGCTGGGCGCGTTCGCCAGCATGGAGGCGCAGCGCGCGGCCGGCGCCATCGACCGCGTGATCATCGAAACCACGGGCCTGGCCGATCCGGCGCCCATCCTGCATACCTTGATGAGCGATCCGGGCGTGACGGCCCACTACTGGCTCGACCAGGTGATCGCCACGGTCGATGCGGTGAACGGCATGGCCACGCTGGACCGCCATCCCGAAGCGGTCAAGCAGGCGGCGATCGCCGACCGCATCCTGCTCACCAAGCTGGACCTGGCCGAAGCCGCTGCCGCCGAGGCCTTGCGCGCGCGCCTGGCCGCGCTGAACCCGGCCGCGCCGCAAGTGGCATCGCTCAACGGCGCGCTGGAGCCGGATGCGCTGCTGGGCGTGCAGGCGGGCGATCAGGCCGCGAGGCTGGCGCAACTTGACGCATGGCTGCGCGATGAAGCGTACGCGGGGCATGAACATGGCCACGAGCACGGGCACGAGCACGAGCACGATCACGACGATCGGCACCATGGACATGGCCCGGACCGCAACCGTCACGATGACCATATCCGCGCCTATTCGGTGATACGCGAAGAAGCTGTGTCCTGGGCCGGCGTGAGCGCCTGGCTGGAGATGCTGGCCAGGCTGCGCGGTGACGACCTGCTGCGCGTAAAAGGCATCATCAACGTGATCGAGCATCCGGGGCGGCCGGTGGTGGTGCACGGCGTGCAGCATCTGTTCCATCCGCCTGTCTTCCTCGACCAGTGGCCCAGCGCGGATCATCGCACCCGGCTGGTATTCATCACGCGCGACATCGACCGCGACGACATCGACAGCACGCTGCAAGTGTTCGAGAACAGGAGAACACGCGCCCGGCCGTGACGGCCATCGCTACCGCAACAACGTCCGTGCACAAGGACGGCGAGCAACACGCATACTGACAATTAAACTGGAGATACTCATGAATACTGCAGCACCAAGCACCGTCGAGAAAGTCCATCCGATGGCGCGCCAGGCCGACCTGCTGTTCCGGGTCGAGAACGTGCCATTCACCTGGTGGCACACCAAGGCGCGCGTCGTGATGGGGACCGCCACCTTCTTCGACGCTTTCGACGCCCTCTCGCTGGCGTTCGTGCTGCCGGTGCTGATCGGCCTGTGGCATTTGACGCCCGGCCAGGTCGGCATGCTGATCGCGGCCGGCTATCTCGGCCAGGTGATCGGCGCGCTGTTTTTCGGCTGGCTGGCCGAACGCATCGGCCGCGTGCCGAGCGCGTCGATCACCATCGGCCTGATGTCGGTGATGAGCGTCGTCTGTGCCTTTGCCGGCAACTTCCAGATGCTGTTCCTGTTCCGCTTCATCCAGGGCATCGGCGTCGGTGGCGAAGTGCCGGTGGCCGCGACCTACATCAACGAATTGTCGCAGGCGCGCGGGCGTGGCCGCTTCTTCATCCTGTACGAACTGATTTTCCCGCTGGGCTTGCTGGCGGCGGCCCAGA
Organism: Pseudomonadota bacterium; assembly: GCA_040389645.1. GTDB lineage: Bacteria > Pseudomonadota > Gammaproteobacteria > Burkholderiales > Burkholderiaceae_D > Rugamonas. The sequence continues at coordinate 31,389 of JAZJZT010000063.1, forward strand.
TCGGCGCCTTCGTCGTCCCGCGCTACGGCTGGGAATCGATGTTCCTGATCGGCGGCATTCCCGGCTTATTGATCGTGTATTTTATTACCCGTCTGCCCGAATCGCCGCGCTGGCTGGTGGCGAAAGGCAGGTTCGACCAGGCCGAACAGGTCGTTGGCGCGATCGAAGCGAGCACCACGAAACGCAACATCGACCCGGTCGGCGGGCGTGGCGAAGTGAATGCGCGCGTGACCATGGTGGCCGACGGCCTGCTGACGCAGCGCAAGAGCACGTGGAAGGAACTGTTCTCCAGCTTCTATCGCGGCCGCACGCTGGTGGTCTGGCTGCTGTGGGCGAGCTCTTATTTCATCGCCAACGGCATCAACAACTGGCTGCCCAGCCTGTACAAGACCGTGTACCACATGCCGCTGCAGGAAGCGCTGCGCATGGCCTCGCTGTCGAACGTGCTCAGCGCCTGCGCGGTACTGGCTTGCGCCTTGCTGATCGACCGCGTCGGGCGCCGCAAATGGGCGCTGGGCAGCTTCCTGATCTGCGGCAGCCTGCTCGCGGCGCTCGGCATCTTCGGCGCCGACAGCCCGTACCGCGTGATGGCGCTGGCGTCGTCCGCGTATGCGGTGATGGGCACGACCACGGTGCTGCTGTACCTGTACACGCCGGAAATCTATCCGACCCGGATGCGCGCGATCGGCACCGGCCTGGCCACGTCCTGGCTGCGCGCCGCCTCGGCCGCCGCCCCGGCCATGGTCGGCCTGGTGCTGACCGGGCAGGGCATCGCCACCGTGTTCCTGATGTTCGCCTGCGTCGCCGTGGTTGGCATGTGCGCCGCTTATCGCATGATCGAGACGACCAATCGCGCACTGGAAGAAATCGCGCCTTAATAAACCAACTACAACAATAATGGAGTCGACAATGCAGGGAAGCATCATGAATAAAACACGGGCGCTCGTACAGGCCCTGGTCTGCGCCGGCCTGGGCAGCTGTCTGCTCGCCGCCGAGGCGTATGCGCAAAGCCAGGTCGAAGTGTACGGACTGGTGGGGGCCTACGTCGGCAGCGTCAAGCGCAGCGGCGACAAGAGCGCCGTCACCGTCGAAGGCGGCGGCGGGCTGACCACATCCTATCTCGGCGTGCGCGGCCAGGAAGCGCTCGGCGGGGAACTGAAAACGATCTATGCGCTGGAAAGCTTCCTGCGCCCGGACACGGGAGAACAGGGCCGCAGCGCAGCCGATCCGCTATTTTCGCGCAACGCGTGGATCGGACTGGCGGGCGGTTTTGGCAGCGTCACCCTGGGCCGCCAGACCAATCCCACTTATGGCGTGATGTCGCGCCTCAGTCCCTTCGGCAGTTCGGTGGTGTTTTCGCCGCTGGCGCTGCAGACCTTCGTTGCTGCCTACGGCGGCAGCATCCTGGGCGACAGCGTGTGGAACAATACCATCGCCTACAGCATACCCTCCATCAACGGCTTTGGCGCCACCGCGATCTACGGGCTGGGAGAGCAGGCCAACCGCGCCGGCGTGGCCAACCTTGGGCTGCACGGGACCTATGGCAGCGGAAAATTCATGGCGGCGCTGTCGGCCCAGCGCCTGCGCATCAATGGCGCGGCACCGCTGCCGGTCGAGCAGGACGCGTATCTGGCGGGAGCGAATTACGATTTCGGTAGCGTCAAGGTGTACGCGAATGCCGGCCGGACCGCTATCCATGGTAGCGCCGTGACCCGGTTGGGCGACGCTGGCGTGTCCGTGCCGCTTTCCGCGGCAGGCTCGCTGCTGGCAGAGGTGGCGCGGACCAGCGCCCGGATGCCGGGCAGCGCGCAGACGCGGCGCACCACGGCTTCCGTCGGTTACGATTATCGCTTCTCCAGGCGCACGGACGTGTATGCAATCTATTTGCTGGACAGGAAATCCAGTGCATCCGCCGCAGGTAGCACCGCGTTGGGCATCCGCCACCTGTTCTAGCACGACCAGCCAAGTGTTGTTGAGCAACGAACCAGCCGGTATCCGCGGCTGGTTTGCGAATCCGCGTTTGCAGGATGCGCCGTGTGTCCCGTTATTGTCCTTGCATCAGAATGCGTGCCGCATCCCCAGGTTGAACGCGTGGTCGCCGCTGCCCAGGTCGGATGCATTGCCCACCGTATAGAAGCCGGCCTGTCCCGCGCGCACGCTGTTGTCGATGACGCCGTAGGCCGTATAGATCGCGGTGCGACGCGACAGCGCGTGCACGTACGCGATTCCCCACTGTTTCGCATCGCGCCCGGTCGCGCCTCGGTCGTCCTTGCGAAGCACCGACGCCATCACCTTGCCGGCTCCCAGCGGCAGCGTCGCCCCCAGCAGCAGGTCGCGCGTATCGATCTGCTGGTTGCCGGCGATCGCCACCGTGCCCTTGTTCGATGCGATGGCGGCGGCCAGCTTGACGACGCCTACATCCCAGGTGGCGCCCGCCAGCGTGGTCTTGCCGTTGGTGCGCGCCGCCAGCCCGGCCGGAATGCTGTTGCTGTTGTGATGCGCGAGCTTGAGCACGAGCGGGCCGGCGCTGTAGCCGAGCAGGGCGCCGAACTGGCGGCCGGCTGCGCTGTCGCCGGCCTGTTCGCCTGGCGCGTAGCTGACGTCGACGCTGATGCCGCCGGGTGCGGCGAACGCGTATTTGACGGTGTTGTTCATGCGGATGCCGCCCAGCGACATCAGGTTCGCCGCCGTGCCGGCGGTGCTGATGGCGCCGAACGGGTCGATCGTGTTCAGCGCCAGGAACAGGGGAGTGTACTGGCGGCCAAGCGACACCTGCCCGTATTTTCCGCCGAGGCCGACCCAGGCCTGGCGGCCGAACGCCAGCCCGCCTTGCGCCGAGGCGCCGCTGTCGGACAGCACGCCCATCTCCAGCGTGTATTTGGCGAACAGGCCATCGCCGAGTTGTTCGGTGCCCGTAAAACCGATGCGCGAACCGCTTTCGACACCGCCGGTCAGCTTGGTGACGCTGCCGGCGATACCGCCGCTTTCACGCACCAGTCCCGCATCGACCACGCCGTACATCGTCACCGAAGATTGCGCCAGTGCCGGATCGGCCGCCAGCATGGGCAGGCAGGCGATTATTAATTTTTTCATTTTGTTTTGTCTCCTTGTTGTTGGATGGTGGGTCTTGCAGATAAATCGGATTACAGGTCGAGCACGAGCAGCGGTGTCAAGGCGCGCGAGCAGCATGGTGTGAACTGGTCGCCGCGCGCGTGTTCCTCGTCCGTCAGGTACTGGTCGCGGTGATCGGCCCGGCCTTCGCGGATCCCCGTCAGGCAGGTGCCGCAGATACCCTGTTCGCACGACACCGGGATGACAACGCCGTGCGCGGCCAGCGCTTCGACCACGCTCTGGTCATGAGCAACGCGCACCGTCAGGCCGCTGCTGCGGACTTGCACGTCGAAGGCTTCCCCCTGTTGCACCGGCGCGGCGGCGAAGGTTTCGTAGTGCAGTTGAGAAGTAGGCCATGCCGCCTGTTCGCAACTGCGCATCACGTGTTCCAGAAAGCCGGCCGGCCCGCAGGCGTAGACGTGGGTGCCGGGCGCCGCGCGCGCCAGCAGCGCGGCGATCGATGGCCGCTGCGGCATGTCGGCATCGTCAAACCATAGGGAGGTAGAGGCGGCGAACGGCGCTTCCCTGATTTCATCGTGAAAAGCGGTGCGCGCCGCGCTGCGCGTGAAGTAGTGCAGCTCGAAAGGTACCTCTTGCGCGTGCAGGCGCCACGCCATCGCCAGCATCGGCGTGACCCCGATGCCGCCTGCCAGCAGCAGGGTGGAATGGGAACCGGGAACCAGCGGAAACAGGTTGCGCGGCGCCCCGATGGCGAGCACGTCACCGGCCGCCACCAGGTCGTGCATGGCGGCCGAACCGCCACGCGTGGCGGCGTCGCGCAGCACGCAGATCCGGTAGCGGTCGCGCGTGCGCGGGTCGTTGCACAGTGAATATTGGCGCACCAGGCCGTTCGGCAGGTGCACGTCGATATGGGCGCCGGCGTCGAAGGAGGGGAGTTCGGCCTGGTCCAGCGCCTGCAGTTCGAAGGCGGCAATATCCTGGGCGGCCAGGTGCTTGCCGACGACCCGCACTCTGAGTAGTTGATTGGTCATGATGGTAATTCCGGGCAAAGGGGATCCGGTGCGGCCATCCTGCTGGAGTGGCCGTTGCTGTCTGCGTCGCGGAAGTCAATGCGCTACATCGCGCACTTGTCGTGGTAGGCGTCCTGGTGGTTCTTGAACGGCGTCGCGATCGTCTTCAGGCTCATGCGGCCCTTGGCGTCTTTCGCCACTTCCAACACGTGCATGTCCTGCACCGGGAAATTGTTGTTGTTGAACTTGAATGCGCCGCGCACCGACTGGAAATCGGCGTTCTTCAGCGCCGCCATGAAGGCTGGCTTGTTGCTCAATTGGCCGCCGACCTTGGCGATCGCGGCGTCCAGCAGCAGCGCCGCGTCGTAACTCTGGGCCGCGTAGTTGGAGGGAATGCGGCTGTATTTCTGTTCGAATTCGGCGACGAATTTCTTGTTGGCGGCATTATTAAAATCCGGCGACCAGAAGCCGCCGCTGATCATTCCTTGCGCGCCGGGTCCGAGCGACGGCAGCGAGACGGCGTCGGCGACGAAGGCCGACAGCAGCGGCGTGCTTTTCATCAGGCCGGCCTGCGCATATTGCTTGGTGAAGGCGACTCCGAGGCCGCCCGGGAAAAAGGCGAACACCGCGTCCGGCTTGGCGGCCGACACTTGCGACAGTTCGGCCGAAAAATCCTGCTGGCTGAGCGAGGTATAAATTTCGTCGGCAACTTCTCCCTTGAAATGGCGCTTGAAGCCGGCCAGCGTATCCTTGCCGGCCTGGTAGTTCGGCGCCAGCAGGAATACTTTTTTGTAACCCTTGTCGCTGGCGTATTTGCCGACCGCCTCCGACGTCTGATCTCCCTGCCAGGAAGTGATGAACTGGTACGGAGAACACTGGCTGCCGGCGATCTGGGACGGGCCGGCGTTGGAGCCGATCAAAAACACCTTCTGGTCGGTCACGTATTTGTGGATCGCCATCATGATGTTGGAGAACGAGACGCCGGTGATGATGTCGACCTTGTCGCGTTCGACCAGGCGCCGCGCCAGCTGGTTGGCCACGTCCGGCTTGAGCTGGCTGTCTTCCTTGATGACCTGGACCGGGAAGCCGCCGAGTTTGCCGCCGTTGCGTTCGATCACCAGCATCAGGCCGTCGTACTGCTCCTTGCCGACCGCTGCCTGCGGGCCGGACAGCTCGCCGATGAAGCCGATCTTGATCGGCGCCTGCGCCAGCGCCGTGGCCGACGTTGTCAAGGCCAGTGCCGCGGCCAGGGTGTTGCGATGGATTGCTTGATAGGTGCGCATGTCTGTCTCCTTTTTTATTTGGCGGCGGCCGGATGGGCGCTGGCTTGCGGGGCATTCTTTTCCAGCGCCAGCATGCGTTCGAGGGCGCGGCGCATGCGCACCGGTCCCGCGTCGATGCTGAGCAGGACCGGTTTCATGTCCCAGAAATTGTTCGCGCCGATCGCGGCCTGCTGCGCGTCGAGGATAGGCTTGTCCTGTTCCTGGAAGGCGAAGCGGCGCATCTCGGCGAACTTGGCCGCTTCCTCTTTCGTCAGGCTGGTGCCGCGTGGCAGCGCGGCGGCGAAGTGGTAGTGGGTGGTGTAGGGACCTTCGGGCGTGAGGATGTGCACGCCGTAATACCAGCCATGGTCTTCGCGCGCGCCGCCGGCCGCGTGCACGCCGGAATCGAGCACGAAGCAGCTTGGCGGCAGCCAGCGCATGTCGGTCCACATGTCGACCTTGGCGCCATCTCTCCGGTACAGCATGTCGAACACGCCGGGAACGGAAATGTCCGGCATCCAGCGCTTGCAGTGGATTTCGCCATCCTGTTCCTTGACCACCTGGTCGGCGCCGACCTGTTCGGGGCTGCCCAGCAGGCCGTCGTGCAGATAGGTGATGTGGCTCAGGTCGAGCAGGTTTTCCGCCATCAGTTCGTAATTGGCGTTGATGTGGATGTAGCCGCCAGTGCTGGTGATGTATTGCGAATCCGGTTCGATCATCGCGTAGTCGGGAATCGGCGTCGCCGCGCCGTCGCCTTCACCCATCCAGATCCACAGCATGCCGTGCCGGTCTTGCACCGGGTATGAACGGACCTTGGCGGCGGCCGGGATCTTGCCGTCGCCGTGAGGATTCTTCACGCATTTGCCGCTGCAGTCGAATTGCAGGCCGTGGTAGCCGCACTCGATGCGGTCGCGGCGGATGGTACCGAGGTGCAGCGGAATAAAGCGGTGCGGGCAGCGGTCTTGCAGCGCGATGGCGCTGCCGTCTTCCTTGCGAAAGAAGACCACGGGTTCGTCCAGCAGGCGCCGGTTGAACATCGCGCCGATTTTGACTTCGGCGCTCCAGCATGCCACATACCAGGCGTTCTTGATGAATTCCATTTTGTCTCCTGCTCGTTGGGTTGGGATCTTTTGGAATAGTCTACGCCAATTTAAAAACAGAGCAAGCGGTTTGTAAGTTGAATGTTGTATCGATGCCATCCGGCGCCCGCGCCGCGTGCGGCTATAATTTCCTACCTACGGCACCAGCGAGCACCATGATCCAGTTTCCCGACAGTTTTCCGAACGATGCCAGCAACCCGGAGCGCTACCGCGTGGCGCTCGCCGATGACGACGAGCCGCCCGAGGGCGCGCAGCGCGACAATCCGGAAGGGCAGCGCCGCAGCCAGGTCGAGCGCAGCCGGGAAGCGCGCGACCGGCTGCTGGCGGCGGCCATCGATGTCTTGATCCGCAAGGGATACAACGGTCTGACCACCAAGGAGGTGGCCGGCTGCGCGCAGATGTCGAACGGCGCGCTGATGCACCATTTCAGTTCCAAGGAAGAACTGGTGGTCGCCGCCACGTCCGCCGTGTACCAGGCGGCGATCGCGCGCGGGCAGCAGGTGGCCAACACCGAGGCGGCAGCCAGGCGGCCGATCGAGGGATTCATCACCGATTGCCTGAGCATTTATTTTGACTGGCCCTTTATCGCGGCGCTGGAAGTGATCGTTGTCGCGCGCACCGACATGGCGCTGATGACGCGCATCCTGCCGGTGATGGAAGCCTATCGCGACACTGTCAACGGCATCTGGCTGAAAGTCTTCGAGCGCGCCGGCATGACGGCGGCGCAGGCGAACAGCGTGCTCAATCTGACCTTGAACCTGGTGCGCGGCATGGCCGTCAACAGCCTGTGGCGCAAGGACGAGCGGCTGTACAAGGCGCAGCTGGAAGAATGGGTCGAATTGATGGAATTGAAGTTGGCTAACGGGCGTTGAGCCTGATGCCGTTAAGTTAGCGTCAAGTCTGTCATTCCCGCGCAGGCGGGAATCCCATTTAGAGTCGCAAACGGTGCATAAAAATGGGATTCCCGCTTTCGCGGGAATGACAGATTTACGGTCTGTGGCCTTGACAGCATCCGGCGCTGAACCCGGCGCGTTAGCCAATGAAAGAATATTGGGCTATTATCCTGGCAGCAATACTTTTATATTAATAACGACCAGGTTGGCACGCTCGATCTGGCACAGGGAGGCAGTGCAATCATGCAAGGACTACTCGGCATTTCCCGCTGGCTGGACCGGATCGCCTATCGCACCGGGCAGCTGGCGAACCTGATGATCCTGGCCTCGTGCATCATCAGCGCCAGCAATGCGATGATCCGCTACGGCTTCGACTGGAGCAACAACTGGCTGCTGGAATTGCAGTGGTACCTGTTCGGCGCCGCCGTCATGCTCGGCGCCAGTTACACGTTCCAGCGCAATGAACACGTGCGCGTGGATTTGATCTACGGCCACGTCTCGGAACGCAAGCAATTGTGGATCGACGTCTTCGGCATCATCTTTTTCCTGCTGCCGGCCTGCATCCTGTTCGCGTGGCTGGCGTGGTATTCGCTGTTCATGCCATCGTGGGCCGTGCTTGAACAGTCGAGCAATTCCGGCGGCCTGCCGCGCTACCCGATCAAGATCATCGTCCCGCTCGGCTTTGCGCTGCTGGCGCTGCAAGGCATCTCCGAATTGATCAAGCGTATCGCCGCCCTGGCCGGCAAGGTACAACTCGACAGCAAGTACGAAAGGCCGGTGCAATGATTCCGCTCGATTTGATGCCGCCGCTGATGTTCGGCGGCCTGGTTGTATTCATGCTGGTCGGTTTCCCGGTCGCCTTCTCTCTGCTGGCGGTGGGGCTGTTCTTTGGCGGGATCTCGATCTGGCAGGGGTTTTTCGGCGTCCCCTTCCTGCAGGCCGTACCGCAACGGATTTTCGGCAGCGTGCTGGCCAATGATTTGCTGCTGGCGATTCCCTTCTTTACCTTCATGGGCGCGGTGCTGGAAAAATGCCGGCTGGCCGAGGACATGCTCGACTCGATGGGCCAACTGTTCGGCCGCATCCGCGGCGGCCTTGGTTATTCCGTCATCATCGTCGGTTTCATTCTGGGCGCCATCACCGGCACCGTCGCCGCGCAAGTGATCGCGATGGCCATGATTTCGCTGCCGGTCATGATGCGCTATGGCTATCACATGCGCTACACCACCGGCGTGCTGGCCGCGTCGGGCACGATCACGCAACTGGTGCCGCCGTCGCTGGTGCTGGTGGTGCTGGCCGATCAATTGAAAACCCAGACCGCCAGCGCCGATGTCGGCAGCATGTACCTGGGCGCATGGGGACCGTCGATCGTTCAGATCGGCCTGTTCGCCTTATATACCTTCGTGCTGTCGCGCGTGCGTCCCGACTGGCTGCCGGCGGCGCCGCAGGATGCGCAAACGCTGCGTGGATGGCCCTTGTGGAGACAATGCCTGCGCGGCATCGTGCCGGCGGCGGTGCTGATCTTCATGGTGCTCGGCACGATGATGCTGGGGATCGCCACGCCGACCGAGTCGGGCGCGATGGGCGCGCTCGGCGCCGTGATCCTGGCCGTGATCCGCCACCCGGAATTCAGCGCCCGCGACCGCATCGTTTTCCGCGCCGGCATGGTCGCGATGGCGGCGGCGGCGCTGATCGGCGTGTTTTATTATGACGCGGCGACCGGTCTGGCGCATCCCGCAAAACCTTTCGTGCAGGGTGCGCTGGCGCTGCTGTACCTGGCCGTCACCTGGCTGCTGGTGCGCGCCAGCCGCATCAAGCCGCTGCGCGAACTGATCGTGCTCAGTTACCAGTCCACCATGCGCCTGACGGCGATGGTCGTGTTCATCCTGATCGGCTCGACCTGCTTCTCGGTCGTGTTCCAGGGCGTCGACGGCGGGCGCTGGGTCGAGCACCTGTTCACCGGCATTCCAGGCGGCTGGATCGGCTTCCTGCTGGTGGTCAACCTGTTCGTGTTCTTCCTCGCGTTCTTCCTCGATTTCTTCGAGATCGCCTTCATCGTCGTGCCAATGCTCGCGCCGGTGGCCCAAAAAATCCTGGCGCCGCAACTGGAAGGGATGATGGGCAGTCCAGAAGCGGCCGCCTCGGCGGCGCTGGTCTGGTTCGGCGTCATGCTGTGCGTGAACATGCAGACCTCGTTCATGCATCCGCCGTTCGGCTTCGCGCTGTTTTATCTGCGCGGCGTGGCGCCGAAAGAAGTCAAGAGTTCCGACATTTACTGGGGCGCCTTGCCGTGGGTTGGTTTGCAGATGGTGATGGTGGTATTGGTCGCCGTGTTCCCGCAAACGGTGACGATGTTCCTCGACCGAGGTACGGCCGGCAGCGGCCAGCCGACCAATTTGATCATCGAACGTCCCGCCGGCGACAGCGGGCAGGGCGCCGAGCCGGAGTTCCAGATACCGCAGTTTGACGAGAGCCCGCCGGGTGAACCGGCGCCGGCGAAAAAATAAGCCGGGCTTCCGGGAAAAGCCAGTGCGCTAATTCGGGTAAGTTGCCGCCAAATCTGTCATTCCCGCGCAGGCGGGAATCCCATTTTGTATCCCGGACGGCGCATCGAAAATGGGGTTCCCGCCTTCGCGGGAACGACAATTCCACGGCCTGTGGCCTTAACGGCATTGCCGCCGATGCGCGGCTTTTTTCCGATTCCGCGAAGCCCTTGCGCGGCCGGATAATCGCGGTTGGTGCAATATGACCTTGCAGGTTTTTCACCGCGATGCCGGTCGATGTTATGCCATGATGACGTCACCATGCATAACAAAACTCTTCAAGCCGCGGCGACCGATCCGCGCATCCATGCGGGCGCCGACGCCGTCGATGCCGTGATCCGTTCGCGCAGGGCGGTGCGCGTTTTTCGTACCGATCCGGTTTCACGAGCCGATATCGCGGCGATCCTCGACGTCGCCGCCACCGCTCCCAGCAACTCCAATACGCAACCCTGGCAGGTGCACGTGCTGACCGGCCGCGCCAGGCGGGAATTGAGCGAGGCGCTGGGGCAGGCCCATCTCGCCAATTCGTATCCGCCGCTACAGCACATCCCCGATCCGCTGCCGGACCCTTGCCGGCACCGCCAGGAGGATTTCGGCGCGCGCTATTACGGCGTGCTCGGCATCGCAAAGGACGACCTTGCCGCGCGTGCCCGCGCGACCGGCCGCAATTTCGATTTCTTTGGCGCGCCGGTGGGGCTGATCTTTACTATCGACGCCAGTTTCAAAAGGCATAGCTGGCTCGATTACGGCCTGTTCCTGCAAACGCTGATGATTGCCGCCCGCGCGCGTGGCCTCGACACTTGCGCGCAGGTGTCGTTCGCCCGCTACCAGGAGCTCATCGCGCAGCAGTTGCAACTGGAACCCGGCCACGACGTCGTCTGCGGCATGTCGCTCGGCTATGCCGACGACGACGCGCAATTGAACCGTCTCTCCATGCCGCGCGAGCCGGTGGAACGGTTCGCGCGGTTTCTCGGTTTTGACGATGAGTCGTGACGATGTCTTTTTGCCTGCATCCGCAAGTGCCGTCGATCGCCTGAATCTGCACGTCGGCTATGCGCGATGAGCTGGTTTTTTTATGCTCAAATCAAATGCAAAGGCCGGGGTCAGACCCATGGGTCTGACCCCAGATTTTGCCGCTGATTTTTGCTAGCAATCCCGGTAATCCGGCAATCCGTAAATAACCTTTTTAATCCACTTTAGTCCATCCAAAAACCATGACAATCAAGATCCTTGCCCTGTGCGGCAGCACCCGCTACGACTCCTTGAACCAGAAGCTGCTGCAAGTGGCGGCACTCGGCGCGCGCGAGTGCGGCGCGCAATTGACGATGCTGTCGCTGCGCGATTTTCCATTGCCGATATACGACGCCGATGCGGAGAAGGAGACGGGTGTGCAAGAACCGGTGCGGGCGTTGCAGCGCTTGCTGGCCGCGCATGACGCGCTGCTGATCGCGTCGCCCGAGCACAACGGCGGCTATACCGCGCTGTTGAAAAACACGCTGGACTGGATCAGCCGGCCCACTGCCGATGGCCAGCCCGGCGTGTTGCTGTTTTCCGGACGGGCGGCGGCCATCGTTTCCGCATCTCCCGGGCCGACTGGCGGCCTGCGCTCGATGCTGGCCTTGCGCGGCGTGCTGGAAAAACTGGGCGCCGTCGTCATTCCCCAGCAGTTCACGCTGGGCGCCGCGCACCTGGCATTCTCTCCGCAAGGAGCACTGGTCGATCCTTCGGCCGATGCGCAGGTGCGCGCCGTCGGCGCTGCCCTGGCTGGCATGGCGCAGCGCCTGGCTGTAAAATAAATCGATGAACCTGGAGCGCATTGACCTGAACCTGCTGCGCGTCTTCGATGCGATATTCGAAGACCGCAATTTGCTGCGCGCCGGTAAACGGCTCAACCTGAGCCAGTCGGCCATCAGCCATGCGCTGGCGCGCCTGCGCGATGCGCTGGAAGACGATCTGTTTGTGCGCACTGCAAAAGGCATGGAGCCGACCGCGCGCGCTAACGCAATGGCGGCGCCGTTGCGCAGCGCGCTGCAACAGATCCGCAGCGCCCTCGGCGACGATCCTTTTCTGCCCAGGCTGGCGCAGCGCGATTTCGTCGTCGCGGCCAATGACTACATCACGATGCTCTTACTGGGACGCTTGAGCCAAAGGCTGCACGCCGAGGCGCCGCTCGTCAACCTGGTCATCCGTCCTTCGACCCGGCTCGACCTGGCCGGCCAGATCGATATCGGCCGTATCGATATCGCGATCGGGGTGTTTGCCGAGATTCCCGCGCGTTTCCAGTCGATGTCGGTCTGGACGCAGGGCGAGGTGCTGGTCATGCGCAAGGATCATCCGATCGGCGAGCGCGCCGTCACCCGCGAAGATTTGTTAATTTATCCGTTGATGGCTGTGTCGCTGGGCGGGCAGGAAGAGGGCGCCGTGGAGGGATTCATTGTCGAACGCGGCCTGGCCAGGCAATCTGAAATGTTCGACCGGCAGGCGCTTGAAGCTGAATTTTCCGCGACCCCGGCGCTGCCGCGCTTGCGGGTCTGTGTTGCGCACTCGCTGGCGATTCCATCCCTGCTGCGTCACAGCGACATGCTGGCGCTGGTGCCCGCTCCGCTCGGGCGCGAGTTTGAACGCACGGGCGACATCCGCGCCAGGCCGACGCCGTATCCTGCGCCGGTATCGACGGTGCAAGCCGTCTGGCACGCGCGCAACGACGGCGATCCGGCGTTGCGCTGGTTGCGCGGACATCTCGACGAGCTGGCCAGGCAGGTGCACGCTTAGGTGGCGCGCGTGTGCGCGCAAGTGCCCGGGCCATGCGAAACCGGCCCGGGTCTTAATGCAGATTACAAGGCGTCCGGCGCCTTGACGTTGTAGGCGATGCGGCCGGCCGGCAGGAAGAACAATGCGATCACGGCGCCGCCTTTCGCTTCGGGATAATGATGGCTGCCCGGTGCGGGGGCGGTCCAACCGCCGTAACACCAGCCGTTCGGACCGGCCAGCGCCGCGCCTTCATTCAGCGCAACGACCATGTTGAACTCGCCGTACGGGTGCGAGTGATAGTCGCCGCGGAAGCTGCCTTCCGGGTTGCCCTGCGTGTTGCCGCTGCTATCCATGTAGACGGCGGTGATGCTGAAGCCGAAGGTCGTTTCCGACGGCTCGACCAGGCGGCTGCGGCGATAGTGGGGGCCGGAGATTTCGATATTGGCGGCCCAGCCTTCAGTCTCGACGCCGATCCTTATCAGTCGCGCCAGGTCCCGGTACAACTGGCTGTCCGGGCCGTAATGATCGTTCAGCCATTGCTCCACTTCCGACCCGGTCGTCATGTCCTTGACCTCTTCCAGGAAGGGCAGACAGCGCGCAACGAGTTTCTCCTTGTTTTCCAAAACCTGGGTAATTGCCATTTCTATCCTCTTCGATATGTGGTTGATGTAGTTCGGCTGCTTATTCCGAATCGTCACCATGCCATATTTTAAGAACGTGCAGAAGTGAAGTCGGTTCAATATGAATATGCATAATATTCACCTCACTTTTGTGTGCTGTTTTTTTATTGTAATTTAATTGTAAGTTGTTGAATTTTATGATTATTTTATTTAATTAAAAAATTCAATATAATTTTTTATCAATTTTTCCCATATTGTTTCGCCATTTCCCAATGCTAGACTTGTTTGAGCTGAAATCTCAGTTGATTCAAGTTTTTCGGTTAAATCATAAAAGGGGATATGCGCAATGAACATGCGGGATACGAAGATGTCGGCGGTGCTCGACGTCCAGCAATTTATCGATGAACATCCGTTTTCGCGGTATCAGTGGCGCATTCTTGCCATCTGCTTTTTGATCGTGGCGGCCGACGGTTTCGACACGGCGGCGATCGGCTTTGTCGCGCCGGCCCTGGCCAGGGAATGGGCGATCTCGAAGGTGGGACTCGGCCCCGTGCTCGGCGCGGCCTTGATCGGGCTGGCCATCGGCGCCTTCATTGCCGGGCCGGCCGCCGACCGGATCGGGCGCAAGAAAGTGTTGATCTGTTCCGTGGCGTTTTTCGGCGTCTGGACCTTTGCCGGCGTCTTCGCTTCCGGCATCGCCGAACTGACCGCGTACCGTTTTTTGACCGGCATCGGCCTGGGCGCCGCCTTGCCCAACGCCACCACGCTGCTCTCCGAATATGTGCCGGCCAGGCGCCGCGCGCTGCTGTTGAACGTCATGTTCTGCGGCTTCACGCTCGGCGCCTCCGCTGGCGGCGTCTTGTCGGCGGCATTGATACCGGATTTCGGCTGGCGCTCGATCTTCCTCATCGGCGGCGTCATTCCGATCGCGCTGGCGCTCGCCCTGGTCGCCTTGCCCGAGTCGATCCAGTTCATGGTCGTCAGGCAGTGGCCGGCCGAACGTATCCGCGCTGTGCTGCGCAGGATTGCGGACGTACCCTCCGTTTTCGCATCCGGCTTTGCCGTCCCCGGGCAGGCCGGTGCGCCGGCCGGCTCGCCGGTCGCGCTGATCCTCTCCACCAGGTACAGGTTCGGCACGCTGATGCTGTGGCTGGCCTATTTCATGGGATTATTGGTGTATTACCTGCTCACGAGCTGGATGCCGACGCTGGTGCGCGACGCCGGCTTCACGCTGCGGCAGGCCGCGATCGTCACCGCCCTGTTTACGGCCGGGGGATTGATCGGCGCCGTCGGCTGCGGCTGGCTGATGGACCGCATCAATCCCTACCGCGTGGTGGCGCTGGCCTTCGTGCTGCTTGGCCTGTCCGTTTGCGCGATGGGTAAGGGAACGGACAGCGTCGCCTCCCTGTCGGCGCTGACCTTCGTCTCCGGCATCTGCATGACGGGCGCGCAGATGTCGATGCTGGCGCTGGCCGCCTTGTATTATCCGATCCAGGGACGCGCCTCGGGTGTCGCATGGATGCTGGGCATGGGGCGCTTCGGCGGCATTCTCGGCGCATTCGGCGGCGGCGTGCTGATGGCGGCCGGTTACGACATGGCGACCATCTTCACCTTGCTGGCCTTGCCCCCGCTGGTCGCGGCCATCGCCCTGTTCGCGCTGGCCGGGCGCGTTTCGGCAAGCCAAAGCCTTCATTGAGGCGCCGCGCCGTAATACAATGCAGCCCGGATCGCGCCGGCACCTTAAACCAGGGAGCGGCGCGAGGGATTCCCCCTGAATCCGTCGTTCAATGATTGGTCGAGAAAGCGAATCGATGTCGAAGTCTTCCCTGAATACCGTTTCCCTGTCCGAAGCGGATCGCCGCCGCGTGCGCCGCGTTGTTGCCGCCGCCGATCTCGCCGGCGTGCCGCAGCCGCTGCAACGGGCGCTGATCCACCGGCGCGGCTGGATGCGCATGCTGGCGCCGCGCGCGGCCGGCGGCATGGAACTGGCGCTGCCCGCCGTGGTGCGGCTGGAAGAGGAGATCGCTTCGCTCGACGGCAGCCTGGCCTGGGTCGCGACCTTGTGCGCCGGCGCCGGCTGGTTCACCGGCTTTCTGCCGCCGGACCTGGCGCGCGAGATTGTCGCCACGCCGAGGCTGTGCATCGCCGGCAGCGGCGCGCCGACCGGTTTCGCCGACCGCGATGGCGACGGCTATCGTCTCACCGGGCGCTGGGATTACGCCAGCGGCGCGCCGATGGCCACGCATTTTACGTTGAACGCGGTCTTGCGCGAGCACGGCGAAACCGTCGTCGACGATGCCGGCGCCGCCCGCATCCGCGCCTTCATCGTGCCGGCGCGGCACGTGCAGATTGTCCCGACCTGGGGCAGCATCGGTTTGCGCGCGACCGCTTCCCATAGCTACGCCATCGACGGCCAATGGGTTCCATCCAGTCACGGCTTCATCATCGACGCGGCCTGCGCCACCGCCGACGGTCCGCTGTACCGCTTCCCGTTCATGTCGCTGGCATTCGTGACGCTGACGGCGAATCTTGCCGGCATGGCCGCGCATTTTATCGACCTGGCGCAGGCGGTGATCGCGAAGCGCCGGCAGGCGGTGACGGGCATTCCGCTGGGAGACGTGCCCGAAGTGGCGGCGCGGCTGCGGCAGGCGCGGCACGACCTTGGCGCCGCGCGCGCGCATTTTTACGAATTGCTCGACCGCGCCTGGGAACTGGTCGCAGGCGGCGAGGCCGTATGCGCGGCCGACGCGCTGGCAATCCAGTCGGCGTCGTTGACCCTGGTGCAGGCCGCGCGCCTGCCGGTGGATGGCCTGTATCCGTATTGCGGCTTGCAGGCCGCCCATGAACTGAGCGACATCAACCGCGTATGGCGCGATTTTCACACGGCGACGCAGCACGCGCTGTTGTTGCCGCAGCCTTGACGCTGTCCGGGCACCCGGCGCGGCTCGCAAAAACGCCGCCATTGTTGGATAATCGGTCTCCATAGCGCAGGCATCGACTGTATTGCCTGGATGACGGAACGCCTTGTGCCGGGGAGGAGCGTGACAGCGACGGTGACAAACGGATGGCCTGGCCGCTTGATGCGGCGGCGCGCAATGTGGCTGCCGCTGCTGTTCGCCTGCGCATCCTGTTTTGCCATCGATCTGCGCACCGCGGCGCAACTGGGGACGGAACCCAAATTCATGAATGCCGAGCGCGGCGACGGCATCGTCGGCCTGTGCACCGACATCATGCGCGCGGTCGAACGGGTCGATCCCGGCTTGAAATTTGTCGGAGACCAGAACTGGATGCCGCTGATCCGCATCATGACGGAACTGGAGGCGGGTGCGCAGGATGCGACCTGCGCGCTCCAGCACACCAGGGAACGCGACCAGAAATTCACTTACCTGGAGCCGGTGCTGTATCCCGTCGAATACGTGCTGCTGGCCAGGATCGACGATCCGCTCGTGGTCGGCAGTTGGGACGATGTGCGCCACCTGAATCCTGCGCCCGTCATTCTTGCCAACCGCGGCTTCGGCGCCAGCCTGATACTGGACAATCTGGGCGGCCTGCTGGTCGATTCCAGCACCACCGATACGCAACTGAACCTGGAAAAGCTGATCGCGGGCCGCGCCCGCCTGTATTTTCACCGCGGTCCGGGCATGCGCCGCATCCTGGAGCGTGCCGGCGTCATCAAAAAAGTCAGGATACTGCCGATGGTGATGCACCGAGCGGATTTTTATTTTGTCGTGGGACGGCACCTGCCGCAAGCCACCGCCGAACGCCTGCAGCGCGCCTTGCTGTTGCTGGAACATCGCGGCGAACTCCGGGCGCTCTACAAGAAGTGGGACTAGCGTCCGCACAGCAGCGCTGCCACCCGCCAGCCTTTCCGCCGCCGGCGAATGGATCCAGGCAGTAATTTTATTGCAATCTTGCCAGTCACCTTCTTACCTGAGCCCGGCTCTTGCTCCTACATACCGGGCATTTGGCTCGTTCTATGATGATTCCTGTTTTGAAATCATTGATCCAGCAGCGCGCTTGGACTTGAGCGCGCCTCATTTTTGTAAGGAGCACACCATGGCCACCCCCACTACCCAGGCAAGCGCCAAATCCGGCGCCACCGTTTCGAAGGGCGTTATCGACGCGATCGAACTGTTGACCCAGGACCACAAGAACGTCAAGGAACTCTTCGAGCAATACGAGGCGCTGAGCGACCGTTCTCTGGCCAGCAAAAGGAAGGTCGCGCTGAAAATCTGCCTCGAACTGACGAAGCACGCCACCGCCGAGGAAGAGATTTTTTATACGGCCGTGCGCGCCGCCAGCCGCGACAGCGCAGACCTGCTCGACGAAGCCACGGTCGAACATGCGGCGGCCAAGGACTTGATCGCCCAGATCATCGAGATGGAACCCGGCGAGGACCTGTACGACGCGAAGGTCAAGGTCTTGTCGGAACAGATCGAGCATCACGTCAAGGAAGAGGAAGGCGAGATGTTTCCCAAGGCGCGCAAGGCCAAGCTGGACTTGCTGGCGCTCGGCGCCGAGATCCAGGCCAGGAAAGATGAAATCGAACTGCCGGTCGCTGGCAAGCCTGCGATCAACTGAACCATCACGTGCTCGATTTTATCGAGAAGATTGTCATTCCCGCGCAGGCGGGAATCCCATTTTGTGTCCCGGGTGGCACAAAAAAATGGGATTCCCGCCTGCGCGGGAATGACAGCGTTAACGCCTGTGCTTTATCACATCTTTCATCGACAGCAGGCTCAAGGCGCTGTCACGTTCACGGCTCTTTCGAATATTTCTTGATCAATTCAACAAAGTGCGCGCGGCCGTAGTTACTGAGCCAGCGCCACATCGCTTCCACCTGTTCGGGGTGTTCCCGGTAATAGCCGCGGTTCGCCAGCAGCCAGACGTTGGCGGTCTTCAGTGGCCGCGCCAGCCGGACGACCTCTTTCCCGTAATGCGTTTCCACGAACCTGTCCATCGCGCCCGGCATGCTGAGCGTGAGCGCGAAACCGTCGATCCTGCGTCTCCTGAGCTTGTCGAAATTGCGGGCCACGTCGATCGCGCCGTCGTCGATGCGGATGCCGGCTTGCCGTAACGGTTGTACATACGGCGTGCCGTGGCTGATGCCCAGGCTGCGGCCCTGAAAATAATGCGCCGGTTCGGTGTCCGGCGCCAGGCCGTCGCCGCTCCTGACGAAGACCACGGTCGTGGCCACCACCGACTTTTCCCAATCGAGCTGGCCGTTCCGGTCCAGCGGAAACGCAATGCCGTCCGCATCGCCGGATTGCGATTCGACCGGGGAAAAATCGATCAGGCCCGCGGCCAGCGCGGTGCGGATGCGCGCCAGCGGCAGGCGCACCAGGATCACCGGGCAGCCGACGCTGTCGGCGATGGCCTTGATCAGGTCGACGCTGGCGCCGCGCGGCGGGGTGTCGGCCGTGCCGTTGTCGAGATAATAGGGCGGGCGCTCGTGGTTGATGATGCCGACCCGGATCGGCGCGCACGGCGTGGCGGCGGCGCTCGCCAGCATCAGCAGCAAACTGGCGGCGGCGCAGCGCAGCGATACCGGGGCCGCGCGGCCCGGTAGCGTTTTGACAGGAGAGGCAGGCATTTTGCGTGTTCCAGCGATGGGGTTTTCCGTGACCTGAAGGCGTGTGCGCTCAACTGGCGAAAGCCTGGTTGAATTGCAGTGTCAAGGCGGCCAAAAACAGTTTTCCGACGTTGCTGACATGGCGCCGCGACGGATACAGCGCATAGATCGACATCGGCGGCGGCGCCCAGCCCGGCATCACGATGCACAATTTTCCCTGTTCGATCTCTTGCCGGCAGAATGTCGGCGCCAGCCGCGCGATGCCCAGGCCGGCCAGCGCCGCTTCGCGTATCACCATCAGGTTGTCGCTGGAAAAACGGATGCGCAGGTCGACTTCGGCCTGCCGCCCGTCGGGGCCGTGCAGTTGCCAGCGCGACGTGTCGTCCAATGCTCCCCATCCGATCGCGTCGCAACCGCGCAGCGCATCGGGATCGCAGGGATGGCCGGCCGCTTCGGCGACGTTCGGCGTGGCCACCAGCGCATAGTGCGTCAGGCCGACCCGCTGCATGATCATGTCGGAGTCGGGCAGGCGGTGCGCGGCCGGCATCAGCACCAGGTCGTAGTGGTCGGGCAGCGATTCGGGCGTGCCCTTGGTCGTGCTCAGCGAGATCCGCACGTGCGGGTGAGCCATCGCGAATTCCGCCGCGACGCGCCCGACGATGAACGAGGCCAGCGCGATCGGGCAGGCGATGCGCAGGCTGCCGAACTGTTCTCCCTGGCTGTCCTGCGCCAGGGAAACGGCGGCCGCCATTTCGGCCCGGATGGTGTTGCCATGTTGATACAGTTGCTGGCCGATCTCGGTGACTTCGAAATGGCGTGAATTGCGCAGCAGCAGATTGACGCCGAGACGTTCTTCCAGTCCCGCGATGCGCCGGCTCAGGCGCGATTTCGGAACGCCCGTGCGCGCACTGGCGGCGCTGAATCCACCGGCGTCGATGATCTCGACCAGCAACATCAAGTCATCTGCCGCGCTGGCCAGTTGTGTCATCCGCTCCGGACCGAACCGGGGCGGGCTCGTTGCTCGCGTCATCAGCGTCCCCTCCAACCTGCACCTGCCGGGGATTTCCATCGGCATGCGATTGCAGTCTAGCACAGCAAATTTGTCCTTCATCGTTCCGATTCCAGAACGATGCATCCCGAACATACAAATTGCCGCAAGGCTGAGCCAGCCGTAATCTGGACTCCATAGCATCCGAAAAGTAAACCAACAGGAGGAGCAAATGCAACACGTGAATCGGGGATATAAGGCATGCGGTTTGACGGCGCTGTCGCTGGCCTTGGCGGTGGCGGCGAGTAATGCGCAGGCGCAATCGGCGGTGCAGTTTTACGGCTTGGTCAACCTGGGCGTGTCGTCCCAGCAGTTGAGCGGCCAGGCGCGCGTGCTGGCGCTGGCCAACGGCGACATGACGACATCATATTATGGCATCCGCGGCAGCGAAGACCTTGGCGACGGCTTGAAGGCATCATTCTCGGCCGAGGGATTTTTCCGCGCCGATACCGGAGAAGTCGGGCGCGGCAATTCCGACACGCTGTTCCAGCGTCAAGCCTGGGTAGGATTGTCGAAAGACGGCATCGGCACCTTGCGCCTGGGCCGCCTGCCGACGCCGAACTGGCTCACCAGCATCAAGTTCGGCCCCTTCGGCGGCGCCTCGATCACGCCGTACGTGATGCAGACCTATCTTCCCAGCGCCTTGCAGCCGATGTTGACCGGCAGCGGGATGAGCGATGCTTCGTGGGCCAACAGCATCGGGTACAGCTCCCCGGTATTCGGCGGCTTTTCGGCGCTGGCGGTCGTGGCGCTGAGCGAGGGTGGCGTCAACGGCAAGCGTTTTGGTGCCAGCGTCAATTACGACCAGGGGCCGCTGGCCGCCTCGCTGTCGTATGAAAAACTGAGCCGCATGTCGCTGCCGTTCGGCGCGCCCGTTCCTCCGCTGGCCACGCCGGCGCGGCCCAGCTTCCTGGCCACCGGCGACCGCACCGCGCAACTGGCTGCTTCCTACGATTTTACGATTGCCAAACTGTTTGGGCAGCACAGCCAGACCCGTTTGACAGACCTGGCGGCGCGCGAAATCGAGCTGACCACCTCGCAACTGGGCGTCTCCGTGCCGCTCGGCCTGGGCAAATTCATGCTGTCGTGGGCGCACACCGGTAAAAAGCAGAGCGCCGCCGCCGACCTCGCGCGCACCACTTTTACGATCGGCTACGACTACAGCCTGTCCCGGCGTACCGACGCCTATATCGCTTACCTGCACGACAAGGTCACCAATCTCAACACCGGCAACACCTATACCGTCGGCCTGCGCCACAGTTTTTGACTGCTTAACCACCATCTTACGGAGGCCATATACATGAATGAACCTGTCGACATCCTGCTTGAAACGGCATCGGGCACCCTGCGCGGCCGCCGGCACGACGGCCTGCACATTTTTCACGCCGTGCCGTACGCCGCTGCGCCGGTCGGTCCATTGCGTTTCTCGTCTCCGGCCGCCGCGCCGGCGTGGAGCGGCATCCGCGAAGCCGGCGAAGCCGGGCCGATCGCGCCCCAGTTGCCGTCTCGCCTGAGCCTGGCGATGGGCGATTTCGACCTGCCGCAGGATGAGGATTGCCTGACGCTGACCGTGTGGGCTCCCGCCGCGCCGGCCGCACCGCGCCCGGTGCTGGTGTGGTTCCACGGCGGCGGCTACATCAGCGGCGCAGGCGCCTTGCCGTGGTACGAAGGCGCCTGCCTGGCGCGCGAAGGCGATGTCGTCGTGGTCAACGTCAATTACCGGATCGGTGCGCTCGGCTACCTGTACGCACCGGGTATTTCGCCCGGCAACCTGGGCCTGCTCGACCAGCAGGCCGCGCTGGAATGGGTCCAGCAAAATATCGAACGTTTCGGCGGCGACCCGGCGCAGGTGACCTGGATGGGGCAGTCCGCCGGTTCGCACTCGATCGCGCTGCTGCTGGCGCGCCAGGCGGAAGGCGCGGGCGCGCCGCCGGCCCGGCGCGCGATCATGCAAAGCGCGCCGCTCGGACTGGTCCTGTATGAACCGCAACAGGCGGCCCGCATTGGCGAGGTGTTCATCCGCGCGCTGGGCATCGACCCGGACGCGGCCAATGCGCGCGAACTCGCCTGCCTGGTGCCCACGCGCGCCATCCTCGACGCGCAAACGGCGGCCTTCCGTTTCGTGCTGGCCAGTGCTAAACCGGGCGACCCGGTGGCCTTGCCCTTCATTCCGACGGCCGACGGCACTATCGTACCGTCCAGTGACGCGCTGCCGGCGGCATTGCAGCGCGCCGCCACCAGGCTCGATGTATTGATCGGCACCACGCGCGAAGAATCCAACGTTTTTTATTACGGCGTCGACGCCGTGCAAAAACTCGAACAGGCGCCGATCCCCGCGCACGAAGCGCGGCAACTGGGCGCGCGCCGCCCGGGCGCGACCCCGGCGCAACTGTTGATGGATTACTCGGGCGAACAGCTGTTCCTGCGCCCGACGCTGGACTGGGCGATGCAGGCGGCGCAGGCGGGGCGCCAGGTCTATCTGTACCAGTTCGACTGGCAGTCGCCCAATCCCGGCCTGGCCGCCGGCCACTGCCTGGAACTGCCGTTCGTGTTCGGCACGCGCGCAGCGTTCGCCGGCGCACCGATGCTGGCCGGGGCCGACCCGCGCCAGGTCGATGCGATTTCCGCCTTGATGCGCGCGAGCTGGCTCGGTTTCGCGCGCGACGGCAATCCGAATCACGCCGGTTCTCCGCCGTGGCCGCCGTTCGAACCGGTGCGCCGCGCCACGATGCGCTTCGACGTGGTCTCGGGCGCGGTCGGAGACTTGGCCGGCAAGGCGTGGGAAGTGAAATCTTTTAAAACGGAGGTGTGCGATGAATAGCGTTTACCAGGCCGGCGTAGCCGCAGGCGATGCCCCGGCCGCACGCCAGGAACCGGCGCGCATCGCGTGGCGCGTCGTCATCATCTCGCTGCTGACGATTTTCCTCGACGGCTTCGATACCACGTCGATCGGTTTTGTCGCGCCGACGCTGGCGCGTCAGTGGGGACTGGTGCCGGCCGCCTTTACTCCCGCTTTCGTCGGCACCAGCCTGGGCGCGGTGATCGGCTACATGATCAGCGGGCCGCTGGCGCGCCGCTTCGGCGGGCGCGGCGTCATCTTCGCCAGCGTGCTGGTGTTCGGCCTTGGTTCGCTGCTCACCGCGTTCGCGCCGAATTTGCCGATGCTGGCGCTGCTGCGCCTGCTGACCGGCATCGGCCTGGGCGCGGCGCTGCCGGCCGCCGTCGCGCTGGCCGCCGCGCAGTGCCCGGACCGGCACCGCGAAATGATCGCCGTCGCCGTCACCAGCGGCATCGGCCTGGGCAGCACCTTCGGCGGGGTCGTCGGCGGGCGCATGATCGCCGCCTATGGCTGGGAATCGGTGTTCATCCTCGGCGGCGTGCTGCCGGCGCTGCTGCTGCCGCTGGTCTGGTGGGGCTTGCCGGCCGAGCGGCCCGCGCCGGGCAGGGCGCCGGAAGGCGGCACCATCGGCAGCCTGTTCATCGCCGGCCTGGCGCTGCGCACCACGCTGTTGTGGAGTTTTTCCTTCATGCTGTTCCTGGCCGTGTATGCCTTGTATTTCTGGTTGCCGACGCTGCTGCTCGATTTCGGCTTCAAGCCGCAGGAAACCCCGCTCGGCACCGCCTTCCTCGGCATGGGCGGACTGGCCGGCGCCTTGCTGCTGATTCCCCTGTCGGCGAGATTTGGCGCGGCGCGGGTGCTGGTCGCCAGTTCCGTGCTCGGCGCGCTGGCCATCGCCTGCATCGGCGTGGCCGCGCTGGACCGCCAGCAGGTGATCATCACTATCGTCGTCACCGGCGCGGCGCTGCTGGCCGGTACCGTCGGCCAGAGCGCGCTGGCCGTCACGCTGTATCCGGGGCCGGCGCGCACCACGGGGATCGGTTGCGCCGCCGCGCTGGGCCGCATCGGCTCCATCCTCGGACCGGCCGCCGGCGGCCTGCTGCTCTCGCTCGGCAAGCCGGCGCGCGAGATCGTGCTGACGGCCTGCATTCCCGTACTGATCGCCGCCTTCGCCATGCTGCTGCTGGCCTATGTCCAGCAGCGCAATCCATCATAAAAACAACCACACCGGAGACCCACCATGTATCGTTTTTGTCTTTCATTGTTTGCCGCCAGCTTGCTGGCCGGATGCGGCGGCCAGCCCGTCGACGCGCTCGTCAACAATAAACTGGTCCGCATCGACAGCGGCGCCGTCGAAGGCGCGGCCGCCAACGGCGTGCTGTCCTTCAAGGGCATCCCGTATGCGACGCCGCCGGTCGGTCCCTTGCGCTGGCGCGCGCCGCAACCGGTCGCGCCGTGGAGCACGACGCGCAGCGCGCAGAATTTCGGCCACAGCTGCATGCAACTGGCCTATAACCCGGCCGCGGTGGTCCCCGCCGGCACGGAGCCGAATGAAGATTGCCTGGTCATGAATGTCTGGCGCCCCGACCAGCCGGTCACCAAAAAAATGCCGGTCATGGTGTGGATTTATGGCGGCGGCATGGTCAACGGCAGTTCGTCCGAGCCGACCTACGACGGCAGCCAGTTCGCGAAACAGGGCGTATTGTTCGTCAGTTTCAATTACCGGGTCGGCCGCTTCGGCTTTTTCGCGCACCCGGGCTTGAGCCAGGAAAATCCCGGCGGCCCGCTCGGCAACTACGGCTTCATGGATCAACTGGCGGCGCTGCAATGGGTACAGCGCAATATCGCCTCGTTCGGTGGCGATCCGGGCGACGTCACCGTGTTCGGTGAGTCGGCCGGCGGCTTCGGTGTGCACGTGTTGATGACTTCTCCGCTGGCCAAGGGACTGTTCCACAAGGCCATTGCCCAGTCGGGCGGCGGCCGGACCGGCTTCGTGCCGGGACGGCGCCTGCGCGAACGCGGCCCGGGCGGCTTGCCGTCGGGCGAGGAGGTTGGCGTCACGTTCGCCGCCACGCTGGGCATCGGCGGCGATGCCGCCAGCGCGCTGGCGGCGCTGCGCGCGCAGCCGGCCGACAAGATCGTCGCGGGCCTGAACATGATAACCCTGCTGCGCGATGCGAACACCTTTTCCAATTCGATGATCGACGGCCAGTTGATCGTCGACGAGCCGCAGCAGATCTATAACACCGGCAGGCAGCAGAAGGTGCCGTTGATCGTCGGCGCGACCGATCTCGATCTCGGCTTCACCGACGCCACCACGATCGACCAGGCGCTGGCGCCGTTCGGGCCGGCGAAGAGGCAGGCCGCGCTGGCCGCCTACGACCCGCTCGGCAGCGGCGACGGACTCGCGGTGGCGGCGCGCGTCGCCAGCGACCGCCTGATGGTCGAACCGGCGCGTTTCACGGCGAAAGCCATCGCCGCGCAAAGCTTGCCGGTCTACGAGTACCGCTTCGCCTATGTCGCCGATGCGCTGCGCAGCAAGCGCGCCGGCGCCGCCCACGCGAGCGAACTGGCCTATGTGTTCGACACGCTGGGCGCTTCTTACCCCGCGATCTCGGCGCAGGACCAGCAGATGGCGAAACAGATCCAGGATTACTGGGTTTCATTCGTCAAGACGGGAAATCCGAACGGCGGGGATCGTCCGCAATGGCCGGCCTATGAAGTGCGCAGCGACCGGCTGTTCGATTTTTCCGCCGCCGGTCCGACCAAGAGCGCCGCCGTGGCGGACCCGTGGAAAGCGCGCATGGACCTGGTCGAGCAGCTGTACTAGGAAAATCGGCAAGGGCGCGGTCCGCGTCCCGTCCTTGCCTTGACCTGGTGGCGCGGAATGGTGCGATGTGCACCGGGCTGTCAAACGACGATAGGGGTTTGTCATGAAATTGCGCGTGAAATTCACATGGGTCTTGATCCTGAACCTGCTGGCCTGGTCGGCCATGCTGGCGCAGCCCGACCGTTCCAGCCAGGCCAAGGTGTTCTGCATCGTCTTGTTATTGCTGTCATGCGGCGCCGCGTGGCGCGTGCTGGCGCGGATCGAATACTCGCTGAAGCACGGCCTGTCCGTCATCCGCGGCATCGCGTCGGGCAAGCTGGCGCACGCGCTGCACGGCAGGCGCATCGACGATGGCGGCGAAATGGACGCGGCGCTGTGCGGCGTGCGCGAGCGGCTGGTCGAAGTCGTGTCGAATGTGCGCAACGGCACGACGTCCCTCGCCATCACCGCCGGCGCACTGGCGGCCGACAACGCGGCGCTGGCCAAACGCAATGAAACCCAGGCCGCGCTGCTCGAAGAAACCGCCGCGTCGACCGAGCAACTGGCCAGCGCCGTCCGGCTCAGCGCCGAGAATCTCGACGCTGCCCACCGCATGGTGCTGTCGGCGTCGGCCACCGCGCTCGAAGGCGGAGACATCGTGCAGCAGCTGGCGACGACGATGGCGGCGATCCGCGGCGGTTCGCGCAAAATCGCCGACATCGTCGAGGTCATCAACGGCTTCGCCTTCCAGACCAATATCCTGGCCCTGAACGCGGCCGTCGAGGCGGCCAGGGCGGGCGAGAGCGGGCGCGGTTTCGCCGTCGTCGCCAGCGAGGTGCGCCAGCTGGCGCACAGCGTGGCGCGGGCCTCGAAGGAAATCGAGGCGCTGGTCGCCGGTTCCGTCGCCCAGGTCGAGGCGGGCAACGGGCTGGCCGACGAGGCCGGCGGCGCGATGCGGCGCATCGTCGCCTCGGTTGCCGATGTCGCCGGCGTCATGCATGAAATCCGCGACGCCGGGCGCGAACAGCATGCAGGCATCGAGGTCATCAACGGCGCGCTGGTCCAGCTCGACCGGATGACGCAGGAAAACGCGCGCATGGTCGACGACATCGCCGACGCGGCCGGCCACCTGTATCGCCAGTCCGTCAATCTGACCAATGTCACGGCGTCGTTCGACCTGGGCGCGCTGGAATTCGGCGACCAGGACGACGCCAAAGCGCTGGTCGCGCGGGCCGTCGCCTATGCGCAGGCGGCCGGCGTGGAGGCGCTGATCGCCGGCGTCAACGACCCGGTCGAGCGGCAGTTCGCCGACCGCGATTTATACCTGGTCATGTTCACGCTGGACGGTGCGATCGTCGCGCACGGCGCCAACCGCCGCCTGCTCGATCACGACGCGCGCCTGCTGCGCGACCCGGACGGCAAGGCGTTCGGCAAGGAGATGATCGAGGTCGCGCGCAAGCAGGGAGAAGGCTGGGTGCCGCACCAGTTCCTGCACCCCGTCACGCAGCAGATGAAATCGAAGTGTACTTACGTCAAGCGGATGGGCAAGCTGCTGGTGTCGTGCGGCTTCTACCTGCCCGACGACGCCCCGGGCCGGCGCGCTTGAACGATGTCGCGGACTGCGTGAATACTTGAATCCAGCCTTTCCTGGCTGGCGTATATAAGCCAACTGCTGTGTGACACAATTAATTTTTGTCCTATAGCATGGCCCAAACACCGCCATCCAGGGAGAAGTCAATGCCGTTGAATAAGAAATTGTTGCTTATGGCCGCAAGTCTGGCGTGCGCCGGCGCGCAGAACAGCCGGGCGGACGATGCGATCGCCACCGTCAGGGTGATCGGCCATTACGACAATGCCGTCGGCACGTCGGACGCGGCCAGCCAGGGCACGATCACGGCCGACCTGATCGCGAATCGCCCCGCGCTGCGCACCGGCGAATTGCTGGAATTCGTGCCCGGCATGATCGTCACCCAGCACAGCGGCGACGGTAAAGCCAATCAGTATTTCCTGCGCGGCTTCAATCTCGACCACGGCACCGACTTCGCCACCTTTGTCGACGGCGTGCCGGTCAACATGCGCACCCACGCGCACGGCCAGGGATATTCGGATTTGAATTTTCTGATCCCGGAACTGGTGCAGCGCATCGACTACAAGAAGGGGACGTATTTCGCCGACGAGGGCGATTTCGCTTCCGCCGGCGCCGCGCACATGCGCGTGGCCGACAGGCTGGCGAACGGTGTCGCCAATCTCTCCATCGGCAGCAACGGTTACCGGCGCGGCGTGCTGGCCGACTCCTTCAAGGCGGCCGGCGGCACCCTGCTGTACGGCCTGGAAGTGAACCGCAACGACGGGCCGTGGGACACGCCGGAACGGGTGCGCAAATACAGCGCCATGCTGCGCTACAGCCAGGGCACGGCCGACGATGGGTGGAACGTGACCGGTATGGCCTACCGTAACAGCTGGAATTCGAGCGACCAGGTCCCGCTGCGTGCCGTGCAATCGGGCCTGATCGGTCGCTTCGGCACGATCGACGCCAGCGATGGCGGAGAGAGCGAGCGTTACAGCCTGTCGTATGCGATGCGCAAGCGCGGCGGTGCAGGTTTATTCGAACTGAATGCCTATCTGCTCCATTCCAGCCTCGACCTGTTCAGCAATTTTACCTACGCGCTGGCCAATCCGGAGCAGGGCGACCAGTTCAACCAGAGCGAACGGCGCGACATGGCCGGCTTGAACGCCGCGCAATCCTGGGTCGATACCATCGGCGGCTTCGAGATGCGCAACAAGATCGGCTTGCAAACCCGCTACGACCGCCTGGCGCCGGTCGGCCTGTACGACACCGTGCGGCGGGTGCGCACCGGCACGATCCGCGAAGACCGCGTGCGCGAAGGCAGCGCCGGCCTGTATGCAGAGAATGTCATTCAATGGCTGCCGGGTCTGCGCAGCATCGCCGGCGTGCGCTACGACGCCTACCGCTTCAAGGTCGACAGCAGCATCGACGGCAACAGCGGCAAGGCGCGCGACCATATCGTCTCGCCGAAACTGTCGCTGGTGTTCGGGCCGTGGAACAAGACCGAATATTTTATTAACGCCGGCAAGGGTTTTCACAGCAACGATGCGCGCGGCACCACGCAGACCCGGCTGGCCGACGGCAGCGCCTCGAACCCGGTCACGCCGCTGGTGCCGACGCGCGGCGCCGAAGTAGGCGTGCGCACGGAACTGGTGCCCGGCCTGCAAAGTTCGCTGGCGCTGTGGCGCCTGAAGATCGATTCGGAATTGGTGTTCGTCGGCGATGCCGGAGAGACGGAGCCGAGCCGCGCCAGCCGGCGCAGCGGCATCGAGTTGAACAACCATTACATCGCGACGCCGTGGCTGCTGTTCGACCTGGACCTGGCCGCTTCCCGGTCCCGCTATACGCAGGACGACCCGGCCGGCAACGCCATTCCCGGTGCGCTGAACCGGGTGCTGTCGTTCGGCGCGACCGTCAACGACATGGGACGCTGGTACGGTGGCTTCGACCTGCGCCACTTCGGACCGCGTCCGCTGGTCGAAGACAACAGCGTGCGCTCGGCATCGACGACCTTGGCTTATGCGCGCGTCGGCTACAAGGTCGGTCCGCGTACCAGGCTGACGCTGGACGTGTTCAACCTGTTCGACAAGCAAGCCAGCGATATCGATTATTACTATCAATCCCGCCTGCCTGGCGAAGCGGCCGAAGGCGTCAACGATATCCACTTTCACCCGGTCGAACGGCGCTCGCTGCGCCTGACGCTGGCGCACCAGTTTTGAGCCTTGTCGTACGCAGCAAATTTCTTAGCGGTATCGTATAATTCTGGCATGGTCAAATTTGTGAAAAGAAGAACGCTGCATATCTGGATCGCCTGCATGGCCATCCTGTTCAGTGCGCTCGCGCCTTCGATTTCGCATGCCTTGTCCGCGGTCCGTGCCGACGTGAACCAGGTTGAAATTTGCACGGTGGACGGCACCCGGACCATTTCGGTCGGTGCCGCCGACGGCAAGCAAGTTCCCAAGGATTCGGTGCAGCATCACTTCGAACACTGCCCGTATTGCATGACCCATGCCGCATCGTTTGCGCTGTTGCCATCGACGGCGATGACCTTCGCCGTCCTCGGCGGACACGATCTTTTCCCCTCCCTGTTTTACAACGCGCCGACACCGCTGTTTTCCTGGTCGGCCGCCAATCCCCGCGCACCTCCCGCCTCGGCCTGATCACCTTTAGATTCCGCCCGTTCCTCGTCGAGGAAGGCCGCTCTGTCTGTAATCCCGTTAATTAAGTTGGCGCCAAATTTGTCATTCCCGCGAAGGCGGGAATCCAATTTCAGTCGTACCGTCGGGATGCAAAATGGGATTCCCGCCTTCGCGGCGGTCCGACGATCCGGTATGACAGACGTACGGCCTGTGGTCTTAATTTAACGGATTCGTCACGCCCTGTTTTTTGTCCCTGTCGCTTACCCGCGCCGGCGTTGCGCATGCTATGCATGCCAGCTGCGCAACTGGGCGACGGGCGCACCCGAGCGCCGATTCATCATCATTTTTAGCACAATTCATGTACCCAATCACCATCGCACAATTCATCAAACACGGCTTCACTCCCATCATGGCTGCGCTGCTTGCCGCCATCTGCAACGGCGCCTTTGCGCAGCAGGATATACAGTTGGCATCGGCGTCGGAAACGCAGGTCAAGACGCTCGGCACGGTCACCGTGATCGGCAACCGACCGACCTCGCTGCCGACCCAGATCCCGACCACGATCGAGGGCATCAGCCGCGAGGAAATCGAACGCACCGTCAACGCCACGGATGCGGAAGACGCGCTGAAATATCTCCCCAGCCTGCTGGTGCGCAAGCGCTACATCGGAGACTATAACCATGCCGTGCTGTCTACCCGAGCTTCCGGCACCGGCAACAGCGCCCGCTCGATGGTGTATGCGGACGGCATCCTGCTGTCTAACTATCTCGGCAACGGCGCCACGTTCGCGCCGCGCTGGGGCATGGTCAGCCCGGAAGAAATCGAGCGCGTCGATGTGCTGTACGGTCCATTCTCGGCCGCTTACGGCGGCAACTCGGTCGGCGCCGTGGTCGATTATGTGACGCGCATGCCGGACGCGTTCGAAGCGCACGCCAAGCTGTCGATGTCGCGTCAGCATTTTGAACTCTACAACACGAATGAACGCTATTCGGGCAAACAACTGAGCCTGTCGCTGGGCGACCGCGTCGATAACTGGTCCTGGTTCCTCAGCCTGAGCCGCAACGACAGCGATGGCCAGCCACTGACCTTCGTCACCAAATTGGTCAGCGCCGGCGTTGCCGGCAATAACGGCGCGCCGGTGACGGGTGCGGTGGCGGGCCAGGACCGCGGCTACCGCGACTGGGTCATCATGGGCGCTGGCACCCAGTACGATACGGTGCAAGATCATTTGAAGGCAAAACTGGCGTACGACTTTTCGCCTTCCATCCGCGCCAGCTACACCTTCGGCTGGTGGAAGAACGAGTCGCAAGGCCGCCCGTCGACTTACCTGCGCAATGCGGCCGGGCAGTCGGTCTACAGCGGCGCGGTCAATGCCGGCGGACGCGCTTATACGCTGGGCGCGACCGATTTCAATCTGTCGAACGAGGCGCTGCAACACTATATGCACGGCCTGTCCGTGAAGAGCAATACCAAGGGCACGTTCGACTGGGAAGTGGCGGCCAGCCTGTACGATTACAGCAAGGATCAATTGCGCGCCGCGACTGTCGCGTTGCCGGCGGCGGCCAGCGGCGGCGCCGGCCGCATCGTCAACCAGGGCGGCACCGGGTGGAATACCTTTGCCGCGAAAGGCGTGTGGCGTCCCGGCGGCGTGAACGGCGCCCACATCGCCGAATTCGGCTACCAGCGCGAAGCCTACAAATTGTCCAGCATCGAGAATGCGGCCAGTGGCTGGATCGACGGCGCCGCCGGCGCACGCAACCAGGCTTTCAGCGGCAAGACCGAAACCAACAGCGTGTATGCGCAGGACACGTGGAAATTCGCGCCGGGCTGGAAGACTGTATTGGGCGCGCGCCTGGAACAATGGAATGCCAAGGATGGCAAGACGTCGAACGCTGTGACCACGGTATTGCAAGGCGAGCGCAGCGAACATTTCATTTCACCGAAGGCGGCGCTGGCCTATCAAGCCACGCAAGACTGGGTACTGAAAGCGTCGCTGGGCCGCGCCGTGCGCCTGCCGACCGTGTCGGAACTGTACCAGGGCGGCATCAACAGCCAGGGCACCTTGATCAACAACGATCCGAACCTGAAGCCTGAGAAATCGTGGACGTCGGAATGGACGGCCGAGCGTAAACTCGACGGCGGCTCGCTGCGTTTGACCGCTTTCGCCGAGCGCACCGCCGACGCGCTGTATTCGCAGACCAACGTGCTGGTCACGCCGAACGTGACGAATATCCAGAACGTCGACCGCATCGAGACCAAGGGACTGGAAGCGGCTTACGCGGCGAACGACGTGCTGCTGCGCGGACTGGATTTAAGTTCCAGCCTGACCTGGACCGATTCGAAGATAGACCGCAACGCCAAATTCCCTGTCAGCGTCGGCAAGTGGCAGCCGCGCATCCCGGAATGGCGCGCCAGCGGCGTGGCGACTTACCGCGCCGGAGATAAACTGGCCGTGACGCTGGCGGCGCGCTACAGCGGCAAGCAGTTTACGACGCTGGACAATTCCGATCCGAACGGTTTTGCCTATCAGGGTTCCAGCAAGTATTTCACCACCGACCTGCGCACGACCTACAAGATCGGCAAGCAGTGGGGCGTCGCCTTCGGCATCGACAACCTGAACAACTACCAGTACTGGAATTTCCATCCATACCCGCAGCGTACCTACGTCGCGGAACTGAAGTTCGACCTGTGATGCAAGCGGCAGCCACGCGCTTGCTGGCAATGGCGCAGGGCAGGGCGGGCGCCGTTTCGTGCCGCCCGCCTGCCGCTGTACCCTCAGCCTTTACGTGAACCCGCCGCCATCGCCGCCGCGCCGGCAGCGATGGCAATCAGGCTGGCCCACAGCGGAATGTTGACGGTTTCCTTTTCCTGCACCGACAGGGCGAATGGCCCCAGGCTGGCTTTATGCGTTTCTTTTGTAAAACTGAAGCCGCCGAAGGCCAGTCCGGCGACGCCGGTAACGATGAGGAAGATGCCGATGATTTTCGTGATGTTCATGATTTTTCCCGGTTCTCGCGAGATGTCGCAAGTTCGGTTTGATAATGCACTCAATCAATAGTTTCCTCTGTACGCTAGAGTACATAAGCTGGCTGCAATCGGCTTCTTGCGTACCGCCTAGCGGTAGACGCCGCAGCCGATCAACAGATCTCCGACTTTTTCAAGATAAGTCGATTTCGCTTCGACGGTTTTCGTGACGGGGTTCGGCCACTTGTAGTGAACCCAGCCGCTATCCTTGTTCTTGGTCACCGCCAGCATGTCCTTGAACAGGTATTTGTCGTCCGCATCCTTCATTTCCAGCACCGCCTTGCCGACGATTTTCGGCAGCGTGCCGTGCGCCAGCATGTTGCCCTTTTGATCGATGACGAAGATATACATGTCGCGGTCGATGAACTGGCCCTTGCCGTTGCTGAATTCGGCCAGCGCCTTGTCCTTGCCGTTCGCATTGAAAAACACCACCGCCTTCTTGACCAGCGCGACCGCTTCATCCGTCGTGCCTTTGTCCGCCGCGGAAGCGTTTTGCATCAGGGTTGTGGTGAAAAAAAGGTGCAATGCGAAGTACAAAATCTTTTTCATAATGTCTCCTGTCGTTTTATCAGGGGCTTGATGTTGCAGCCAGTGTTGGAGCTTAGCGCCGCAGCCTTACCGCCTCCTTACGCAAGGTGCCGATTGCAACGGTGCCAAACGCGGACAACGCGGCGCCAGCTGCCTCAACGTAAAGCAAGTGCGCCCGACGCACTCTGGCTAGATTTTGTGTATAAATGCAATTAACAAACATGTGATGCTGATCGCAAAAGCAAAAAAACCGGCTGGCAGGCGCATGGGGCGCCAGCCAGCCGGGGTTCCGGGTACCTGCATTGAACGCACTATCAGGATGGCGCCCATTCCCTTGCGCCAGCTAAGCGCTTGCGCCGCGCCACGGCGTCATCATGGACGATCCTGGTCATGTTTCCTTTGCTGCTGAAAGGGCGGGGCGCGGGCAGTTGCGCTACGCTCGTCGTTGCCACCTCCAGGGCCGGCCTGGCGCCGAGCTGGAACACGCTGACCAGCGCGACCAGGTGGCCGGCCTGTTCCCGCAGCGAGGTGGCCGCGCTCGCCGCCTCTTCAACCAGCGCCGCGTTTTGCTGGGTAACCCGATCCATCTGGCTGATCGCTTCGTGCACTTGCCCGATATCCTGGCTTTGCTCCTGGCTGGCGGTGGTGATCTCGCCCATGATGGCCGAGACGCGCTGGATGCTGGAGACGACGCCGTCCATCGTCGTGCCGGCCCGGTCGACCAGTTGCGAGCCGTTTTCGACCTGCTTGACCGAGTCGACGATCAGCGCCTTGATTTCCTTGGCGGCCGCCGCCGAGCGTTGCGCCAGGTTGCGCACCTCGGAAGCGACCACGGCGAAGCCGCGCCCCTGTTCGCCGGCGCGCGCCGCTTCGACGGCCGCATTGAGCGCCAGGATATTGGTCTGGAACGCGATGCCATCGATGACGCCGATGATGTCGACGATTTTCTTCGACGAGGCATTGATCGCTTCCATCGTATCGACCACCCGCGCCACCACGGCGCCACCCTCGATCGCCGCATCGGATGCGGACAGCGCGAGCTGGTTGGCCTGGTGCGCGTGTTCGGCATTCTGCTTGACGGTCGTCGTCAATTCTTCCATCGACGACGTGGTTTCTTCCAGTGTTCCAGCCTGCTGTTCGGTGCGTGCCGACAGGTCGAGGTTGCCGGCCGCGATCTGGGCCGATGCCGTGGCGATGTTGTCGGTGCCGGTGCGCACTTCGCCGACG
Source organism: Pseudomonadota bacterium (assembly GCA_040389645.1). Taxonomy (GTDB): domain Bacteria; phylum Pseudomonadota; class Gammaproteobacteria; order Burkholderiales; family Burkholderiaceae_D; genus Rugamonas. The sequence continues at coordinate 65,893 of JAZJZT010000063.1, forward strand.
ATGGTGGCGAGGCGGTCGCGCATGGCCTGGATCGCAAACAATAAACTTGTCCGATCGTTGGCTTTCAGGTCGATCGCCACGGCCAGGTTGCCGGCCGCGATCTGGCCGGCGATGTGCGCCGCATAGGCCGGTTCACCGCCCAGTTGGCGCAGCAGGCCGCGCGTGATGCGCAGCGCCGTCACGAAACCGACCAGCAGCGACAGTCCGCCCAGGGTCAGCATGAACAGCCGTGCGTTGGCGTAAGCGGCAGCCGCATCGGCCGCGGCCTGTTCGCTCAACTTTTCTTCGACGGCGATCAGTTCGCCGAGCGCGGCGCGCCACTTGATCTGGACCGGTTGCAAGTCGGACATCAAGACGCGGGCCGCTTCGTCGACCTTCAGCGATTGCGCCAGGGCGGCCGCCTTGTTGATCAAGGGCAGCGCTGCCTTTTCCTGTTCCCTGATCTTGAGCAGCAGCGCCTGTTTTGCGGCGGCGTTGCGCGGCTGGCTGGCCAGCATCTGCTTCAGCTTATCTTCCGCCGCCGCATATCGTTTGCTCTGCTCGCCGATCCGTTCCGCTTCCGCCACGCCGATCGACGCTTCATTGGTCAAGGCCATGTTCCTCAGCGAAATCAGGCGGTCGCTCAGCGTCGAACGCATCTCCAGCACCAGTTTTGTCTCGGCATTGTTGATGTGGATGACTTCATTGAGGCGCTGCTGGATCTGGGCCATATACCCGATGCCGATCGCGGTAATCGTGAGCAGCAACAGCAGGAGCAGGGCGAAACTCAAACCGAGCCGGGTGCCGACTTTAATTGAGGGGAGACGCATGTTATTTCCTTTGGCAATGAATACTGATTGCCAGCGTAAATAACTTTATTGCTATTGAGAACTAATCAATTCGCGTTTCGATAGCTGATTTCTGCTCGGAGGTCTGATGGCGTCAGTCGTGGCCGGCGTCGAGGTTGCCGGAAATGCGTTGCAACAATTCTCGCAATTGTTCCTTGTCCGCCTCGCTGAACGTGCGCAGCGCGCGGGCGCCGACGTGTTGCCCCTGTTCGCGCAGCGCCGACAGGATCGCCTTGCCGGCGTCGGTCAGGTTCAAGTGCGTGTTGCGGCGGTCGGCCGGATCGGGCGCGCCGTCGAGCAGGCCCCGCTCGCGCAAGCCCTTGATCAATCTCGTCAATTGCGCCTTGTCGCGGCCCGAATGCTGGGCCAGGTCGCTGAGTGTGGCGCCCGGGTGGCGGTCGAAATAAAACAGGACTTTATGGTCCATGTGCGTGGTGCCGGGTTCGCCATCCCGCTCGCCGCCGCGCCCGGCCTGGAACAGGCTCGAACGGTACTGGTGCGTAACGGCATGGATCAATTCCAGCAGCTCGTGATCCGATAGCGGATTTTGGTTGACTTTATCAACTGATTTCTTCATGATGGGTGATATTGTCAATTAATTGGGGAATTATACTATGCCTGCCGACCATCTTGAACCATCCGCCGCGCGCCGCGTGCAGCGCGTGCAACTGGAACCGAAACGCCGCGCCGCCACGGTGCTGCATGTCGACACCGTCAGTCCCCATTTCGTCCGCGTCACATTCGGCGGCGCCGCGCTGGCCGATTTTAATAGTCCCGGCTTCGACGACCATGTGAAATTCATCATCGACGGCGACGACGGGCCGGTGGCGCGCAACTATACGCCGCGCGCATTCGACAATGCCGCCGGCACCGTCGACATCGAGTTCGCGCTGCACGGTGACGGCGCCGCATCCGACTGGGCCGCGCAGGCGGCGCCGGGGCAGCAGGCCGTGATCGCCGGTCCCCGCGGCGCCTTCATCATTCCCTCCGATTTCGACTGGCACCTGCTGGTCGGCGATGAAACGGCGTTACCGGCGATCGCGCGCCGGCTGGAGGAATTGCCGGCTGGCGTGCGCGCCTTCGTCATCGTGCAATTGAACGACGCCGCCGACCGGCGCGCGCTGCCGAGCGCGGCGCAAGTCGAGTTGTCCTGGCTCGGGGCCGGCGACGACCTCGATGCCCACATCCGCGCCTTGTCCCTGCCGGCCGGCGAAGGCTACGCGTGGTGTGCCGGCGAATCGCATCGCATGGCGCAGATTCGCCGCGTGCTGGTCGATGACAAGGGGCTGGACAAACAGCAGGTGCGCGCCGCGGCCTACTGGAAGCAGGGAGAAGCCGCGCACCACCAGAAGCTGGAAGACTGATCCGGAGCGGGCGACAGAGGAGGGCATGCCGCGGACGTGGGCGCGCCGCAACGCGCGCCACTTTTTCTTTGAATTTTGGTCTTTTATAAATTAGAATGAGTTTGTTCGATAAATGGATATATGTTCGTTTATCGAACACTCTCACCGAATCAGGATAAGCAGGTGCCGGTGAGCAGGACACAACAGAGCGCGCCTTCAAGGCGCCTATCACCGGAGACCAACATGCAAGACCAGCCTGTCGACATTCAGGAATTCATCAACCGCCACCCCTTTTCACGCTTCCAGTGGCTGGTGTTCGCGCTGTGCTTTTTCATCGTGCTGCTGGACGGCTTCGATACCGGCGCGATCGGTTTTATTGCGCCGTCGCTGATCAAGGAGTGGGGCGTCGACCGGCCTTCTCTGGCGCCGGTGCTGAGCGCTGCGCTGTTTGGCCTGGCCAGCGGTGCGCTGATCGCCGGCCCGCTGGCGGACCGCATCGGCCGCCGCATCATCCTGCTCGGTTCTGTCTTGCTGTTCGGCGCGGCCTGCGCCTGGTCGGCCTTCGCCGCCAATCTTGAACAATTGACGATCCTGCGTTTCGTCACCGGCCTCGGGCTCGGCGCGGCGATGCCGAATGCCGTCACGCTGATCAGCGAATTCTGCCCGGACACGCGCCGCTCGACCTTGACCAACGCGATGTTCTGCGGCTTCCCGCTGGGCGCCGCTTGCGGCGGTTTCCTGGCCGCGTGGATGATCCCGATGTGGGGCTGGCGCAGCGTGCTGGTGCTGGGCGGTGTGGCGCCGCTGCTGCTGTTTATTGTCATGCTGTTCGTGCTGCCGGAATCGGTGCGCCACATGGCGGCCAAGGGTTTTCCTGCCGCGCGCATCCGCGCCGTGCTGCGCCGCATTTCCGCGACTGCCGCGCAGGCGACGTCGTTCGTCATGGCCGAGAAGGGCGCCGCCGGCGCGATCCAGGGAGGACTGCGCATGGTGTTTTCGCCCTCGTTCCTGCTCGGCACCTGCATGCTGTGGGTGGCGTATTTCATGGGCCTGGTGATTTTTTATTCACTGATCAACTGGATGCCGGTGCTGTTCAAGGATGCGGGCTTGCCGGCGCAAAGCGCGACGCTGATCGCCGCGCTGTTCCCGCTGGGCGGCGTCGGCGCCGTCTTCTTCGGCTGGCTGATGGACCGCTACAACGCCAACCGCGTGATCGCCATCGGCTATGCGCTGACGGCGGTCGCCATCTATGCGATCGGCCAGGCGGCCGGCAGCGTGGGCTTGCTGACGGTGGTCGTGTTTGTCGCCGGCACCTTGATGAACACGGCGCAATCGTCGATGCCGACCTTGGCCGCGATGTACTATCCGACCGCGTGCCGCGCCAGCGGCGTAGCGTGGATGCTGGGCATCGGCCGCTTCGGCGGCATCGCCGGTTCCTTCCTGGTGGCGGAACTGGCGCGCCGCCAGATGAGCTTTGGCCAGATCTTCGCCGTGGTCGCCGCCGCCAGCCTGTTTGCGATGGCCGCCTTGCTGATCAAGCAAGCGTTCGAACGCAACAAGCCGAGCGGCGGTGACGCCGTGCCGCTCGGGGAGCTGGCTGCGCATTGAAATGCGGGCTTGAGTGATATCCGAATGAATATCGGATATCACAAATCTATTATTTGTAAGAAACAGGTCGTACTTCTACTATGAGTGACGAGAGCGCTGCAAGACCGCTGGCTGGCAACAGCCGCCGGTCCACGCAGCTCCAGCCGCGTGTGCAACGTTTAGGGAAATCATAATGATGGAACAGCAAAAAAATCCGACCAAGGAACAGATTCGCCAATACATGGAACAGCGCCGGGCCAGGCAATGCCCGCCGCCGTCGATACAGGAAATACGCCGGCAGTTGGGCTGGGATCTGGAGAGCCGGCCCCTTGCCAGCATGGAGGGGCGCTAGGCTGAATGAGAAATCGCTGCCTTACGCCGCCGTCGGCATCTGGTTCGGGCAAAAAAAAGCCCGCTACACAAGGAGCGGGCTGAATCTATTTTCTTGGAGGAGAATAGAGGAGACAGGTGAATGATGCTGCATTGCGGAACATATGTCTAATTTCTATTCATGATGCAATGTATTCACATTTGATATATCTCAATAAAGATATTTGATGCACATCAAATATCTTGCGATTTTAATTGCCGATATTGCATGAGCAGCAGGCACCTGCCGCAGTACGGTGGATGCAGCAGCAGCGTGCCTGCATGCAATCCGGCAATACGTGACTGGCCGCGCCTGCGCGCTCCACTGTCGCAATACTTGACATGACTTCAAACGGGCGGCACTCGCGCGCCCCCAGCGCGAGGCGAGCGCATCATTTGCGACGAATGGCATGGCAAATGCTTAGGCATAGCGCCGAGATCGGTTTTTGGACCAGGGGTCCAAGGCCGCATCCGGCGCCGATCGCACCGTGCCTTGCCTACCTCGACGAAGGAGTCATCTGTCATGAAAAAACCATCCGCAATTCCCCGCCTGCTGGGCGTAACCCTGTCGCTCGGCCTGGCCTTGAGCGCCCAGGCAGCTCCGCTGCATATCAGCAACGGCCTGTATGATGCGCTCGAATGGACTGCGGCGCCGAACAGTACGGTCCCTGCCCGCAGCACGGTATCGATCACGCCCTTCAAGGTCGGCGGCGTCAACCCTGGCGCCGAATTGCTGGTCGAGCAGAGCGTCAACGGCGCGCCGCCCGCCGGCGCGCTCGGCAACCGCCTGAACCTCGGATACGATTGCCTGATTTGCGATACCGTGCCTGCCGCCGGCAGCACCTTCGACATCTTTTTTGAATCGGGCGACGAGGATTATGCGGTACGCGTCACGTCGACTGGCGGCAGCTTCGATTTTGCCGCATTCGAAAAGGATCGCGGCGTGCCTACCCCGTTGAATCCCAACGGCAGCCTGGACCTGTCGTCCCCGGTATGGAGCGGCCTGAGTCCGGCCGACCTGGCGCTGGCACAGTTCGTCATCGGTGCCAGTTTTGGCGGCACGCCTTTCAGCAGCGCGCCGCACCTGTTCGTCGAGTTCGAGCTGAGCGTCGATACGTCTGGCGCCAGTACCAGTGCGGGCACCCCACCGAATGGCCTATACAGACCCGAGCCGGCGTTCTGGTCGGCGTCGATCAATACCGGGCCGAGCGGTCCCGGCTTTATCCCGCTCAGTTCGGCATTTTTCACGCTGCGCAACGACGGCACCGTTTCGGTGGCTCCAGTGCTGGGGCCGAACGGCGAAGCCATCGTCGCGCAGGCGGTGCCGGAACCCGGCGTGCTGGCATTGCTGCTGGGCGGCATGGCGGCGATGGGCAGTCTTGTGCGGCGTGGCCGGCAAGGTACATGGCGGCGTGGCGCGGGCCTGGCGCAAGGCTAGCGCTGGCTTGTATCGTGGCGATGTTCGGTACAGTTATATAAAATAATTATGTATGGCATCGAAAATGATGATTGGATGAATTTCTTTGCGGCTTGTACGATGTATTCATCGAAACATTCTTTTAGGAGCTGATCATGAACATCGTTCTTCACATCCTGCCGCTGGTCCTGGTTGGTACCGCTTTCGCACTGCGCGCCCTCGGTTACGACCAACAATAAACGCTTCGCATCTCGCAGCACCAAGGGGCTTGCCCGGACAGTGAACCTGTCCCGGCAAGCCCTTTTGACGTTTATGCACGGAGTCCAGGGAATACCATCGAAAACCAGATGCAAGGGCTGGGGTCAGACCCGTGGGTCTGACCCCGGGTTCTGCATCTGGTTTTGGCAAAAAAAAGCCCGCTACACAAGGAGCGGGCTGAATCTATTTTCTTGGAGGAGAATAGAGGAGACAGGTGAATGATGCTGCATTGCGGAACATATGTCTAATTTCTATTCATGATGCAATATATTCGTATTTGATATATCTCAATAAAGATGTTTGATGCACATCAAATTTCTTGCGATTTTAATTGCCGGTATTGCATGCGCAGCAGGCGGGCGCCCCAGGCCAGGCCGGCCAGCATTGTCAGCACGCCCAGCATAAAGCACAGGCGCGCCAGGCCCTGGGTATGGCTCAGCAAGTGCATCATCGTCAGCAGGTTGCCCCAGTCGTGCGCCTCTTCTCCGGCGCCGCCGACCAGCGGCAGGTTGCGGTCAACGGCATCGGAGATATAGGGCGACAGGTCGACCAGGCTTTGCCCGCTCCACCACAGCATCACCGAGGCGCCGAACGTGTCGCGCTGCTTCAAAATAAAGGCGGCCATCAGCCCGAGCGGCATGGCGACCTGGAACAGGCTGCCGCCGAGGATGGTCATGAAGCGGCCGAACGGCATAAATAACACGTGGCCGAATTCGTGGAACGGCAGGATGACCCGGTGCAGAAATGAGCCGCCGATGATTTCCCAGTCGATGCCGTGCAGCGTGAACCAGGCGCCCCACAGCGCGCAACCGCACCAGGCCAGCGCGCGTCCCCAGAACGTGACGTCATCGACGCGCGCGGGCAATTCCAGCAGGCGAGATTTCCAATGGTCGGATGGCACGGCGTCGACTTCGGCGATCGGCGGCGCTGGCGCCTCGCCGACGCCGGCGCGTTGCCGGTCCAGGAATTTCTGGTAAGCGATGCCGCACGCGGGGCACACGCCCTCGTGGATATGGCGGTCGGTCGGCAGGCGCTGATAGGCGCATTTGGGACAGATGGTGAGCGGCATGTTGCCAGCGTACGCGATAAATCGGGGCGCTACAACGGCCTCATCCGGCCGGCGGCAGGGCAGTCATCTACTGGAAACGGAGCTTGCTGGGGGAGTGGTGCAGGAAGCCATGGCAGGGCGCCATGGCTGGTCGGGCATCGCGGCGGGCGCCGCGATGCCGCTTTTTATTACTTTTCCGCGAATGCGCGTTCGATGACGAAATCGCCCGGAGTCGAAGTATTGCCTTCGTTGAAGCCGCGCGCTTCCAGCATTTCCTTCAGGTCGCGCAACATGTCCGCGCTGCCGCAAATCATCACGCGGTCCACTTCCGGGTTCAACGCCGGCACGCCCAAGTCTTCGAACAGCTTGCCGCTCTCGATCAGGTCGGTGACGCGGCCGGTATTGCGGTACGATTCGCGCGTCACGGTCGGGTAGTAACGCAGTTTACTGGTCACCAGGTCGCCGAGGAATTCGTGGTTCGGCAAGTGTTCCACCAGCAGGTCGTGGTAAGCCAGCTCTTCGACCTGGCGCACGCCGTGCACCAGGATCAACTGGTCGAAGCGGTCATAAATTTCCGGGTCGCGCACGATGCTCATGAACGGCGCCAGGCCGGTGCCGGTCGACAGCATGTACAGGCGCTTGCCTGGCAGCAGGTAATCCGACACCAGCGTGCCGGTCGGCTTGCGGCCGACGATCACCGAATCGCCGACTTTCAGATGTTGCAGGCGCGACGTCAATGGACCACCAGGCACCTTGATGCTGAAGAATTCCAGGTGGTCTTCGTAGTTGGCGCTGGCGATGCTGTAGGCGCGCAGCAATGGCTTGCCGTCGATGCGCAGGCCGATCATCGTGAAGTGACCGTTGGAAAAGCGCAGTGCGGGGTCGCGCGTGGTGGTGAAGGAAAACAGGGTGTCTGTCCAGTGATGCACGCTCAGTACGCGCTCTTCGTTCATCGTACTCATTTTGATTCCGTAGTATTAGATGGGGTTGGAAAATTAAGCCTTGTCGCTCCCACCGTGCAGGACCGCCGGACGGCGGTTGCACTGGACCAGGAGCGGCATGTCGCTGTTATGGTTTAAATAGCACAGACGGCATTGTAACGGAAATGACAGGAATTCGACTCCATGCCCTTGGCGCGGTTCCCCCGGTCCTGGTTCCCACCCGTCATTGCGGGCCGGTTTGCCGGGGGAAGAACGCGCATCGGCGGGTCATCCTTGAAAATTCCCGGTATTGGTTTCAATGGCATGCTGGCTTTCCGGCGGGTGGGTAAGCGATAAAAAGAAACGATCGTGCTATTTTTTAATCATACTGCCGCCTGCGCACCCCGTCAACCGGTCGATGCCTTTGTCATTTTTATAATTTGATGACAAATCGATATTATTTGACCGGTTCAAGCTGTTGCACCAGTTCGCCAAAATCGCGGTCAATCGCCGGTTTGCCGTCGCACGCAAGGGCGATCCTTTTACCCTTTTGCGCGATATCCACGCCATCGAATCCAATCGACGTGAGGGCGGAGAACGACGTGCCGACGGTATAGGTCGCGTTTCCATTGCTGAAGATGACCGTGCTGCTCGATACGCTTTGGCCGGTATGGTATTCACCCTTGAACCGGGAAAGCGAACCGTTGACCTGGCTCGGGAAAACCAGTTCCAGCGTATTGGCTTTCCCGAACCGATACTGCAGCCACATCGTCGACAACCGCTGCGGGTCGACCGCTTGCGTCGCCGGATCGGTCAAGCGTCCCCCGCAAAGCGACACCACCTTGGCACTGTGCGACAGCTTGCAGGAAAAATAAGTCACTTCGCCCTTGTCGCAATGACCGGCCGCGCCGGCATGGCCGCTTCCCACGCAGGCGGCAAGCAGCAATGTCCGGGCGGTGAATGAGGCGGTCCTGTTCGGCATGGGCAAGTTAAATCGTCAGACCTGGACTCCGGCTCCGTGGGAAGCCGAGGCGGGCAAGCCGAAGACGCGGTCGAATGCCCAGTTGAAGACGAACGCATAGATGAAAAAGAAGATCAGCACGCCGAGGTCGGCGACAAAGGCTGCGGCCAGGGAAATGTCGAGCCACCAGGCGATGATCGGCACCAGCATGACGACGAGTCCGCCTTCGAAGCCGCTCGCGTGCGCGATCCTGCGCAGCAGCGAGCGTCCCTTGACGGTTTGCCGGGATTCCCAGCGCTCGAACAGCGAATTGAAGATATAGCTCCAGGTCAGCGCGAACGTACACATGATGAGCGATAGCGTGAGGGCGCTGGTGGGCGGCTTGTCGAAGGCCAGCGCCAGGCCCGGGCCGACGAAACCGGCGGCAAATGCTTCATACAGGATGGCTTGAACGATACGGCGTGTTTTTGGTGTCATGAGATTTTTTCGTTGAGTTAAGCAAAGCGCATCAGCGCCTCCGGATTGAGTGGGCAGCCTGCGCCGCACCACCCGCCAGTCCGGCCCTGCCGCCATCAAGGCGCGGGTGCATAAACTCGCGACGAATATTTTAACCGGAATGGCTCAGGACGAAATAGTCGTTGATAAAAACGTTCAGTTTTGCCGCCACCGCCTGTGGCGGGGGGCGTAAAACACGGTAAAGCCGCTATTGTTTGGCTAGCCAGCTCAGGCGCGGTACTGCACTTTCGGCAGCACGCACAGCATCTCGAACAGCAAATTGGCGCCGACCAGCGCGGTGTTGCCGGACAAATCGTAGGGCGGCGCGATTTCGACCAGGTCGCCGCCGACGATGTTCAGGCCGCGGCAGCCGCGGATGATTTCCAGCGCCTGCCAGATCGTCAGGCCGCCGATTTCCGGTGTGCCGGTGCCGGGCGCGAACGAAGGATCGAGGCCGTCGATATCGAAACTCAGGTAGACCGGGCCGTCGCCGAGCTGGGCGCGGATTTCCGCCATCAAGGGCGTCAGCGACTTGTGCCAACATTCCTCGGCCGAGACGACCCTGAAACCCTGGCTGCGCGGCCAGTCGAAATCCTCGGCCGTGTAGCCGGTGCCGCGCAGGCCGATCTGCGCCACGCGCCTGCCGTCCAACAAGCCTTCCTCGACCGCGCGCCGGAACGGCGTGCCGTGCGCGATCGGTTCGCCGAACATGCTGTTGTTGATGTCGGCGTGCGCATCGATGTGCACCAGCCCGACCGGTCCGTATTTTTTCGCCATCGCGCGCAGGATCGGCAGTGCGATCGTGTGATCGCCGCCCATCGTCAGCGGCGTGCAGCCGTGGCGCAGGATTTCGTCGTAGGCGTCGGTGATGATGCCCATGCTTTTTTGCGCATTGAAGGTGTTGATGGCGACGTCGCCGATATCGGCGATCTGCAGCGAATCGAACGGCGCGGCGCGGGTCGCCATGTTATACGGGCGCAGCAGGCACGATTCGGCGCGGATCGCGCGCGGGCCGAAGCGCGCGCCTGCGCGGTTCGAGGTGCCGATGTCGAAGGGCACGCCGATAAAGCAGGCGTCGAGACCTTCGGCGCTGGCGGCGCTCGGCAGGCGCATCATGGTCGCCGGTCCGGCAAAACGCGGCATCTGGTTGCCGCCCATCGGTTGATTCAGTTCTTGCATCGCGTGCTCCTGGTTGGATTCGATCGATTGGCTTATGCGCTGGCGCGCACGATGTGCTTGATTTCCTGGAACGCGGCCAGGCCCCATGGCCCCAGCTCCCGTCCCAGGCTGCTTTTCTTCATGCCGCCCCATGCCGTCTGCGGGAAGATGACTTGCGGCGCGTTGATCCACACCATGCCCGCTTCCAGTCGGGCGGCGACCCGTTCGGCGCGCGCGACACTGGCGCTGACGACGGTGGCGACCAGGCCGTATTCGCTATCGTTGGCCAGCTCGATCGCCTGTTCTTCATCGCTGAAACGGCGCACGCACAGCACCGGGCCGAAGATTTCTTCGCGCCAGATCGCGCTGTCGTGCGGCACATCGGTAAAAATGGTGGGTTCGATAAAATGGCCGTGCGGTTGCGCCGCGGGGCGCACGCCGCCGGTGACGAGCGTGGCGCCGTCGGCCAAGCCGAGCGCGATGTAATCGAGCACGCGCCGGTACTGCGCCTGGCTGACCAGCGGCCCCATTTGCGTCGCGTCCGATTGCGGGTCGCCCAGCACCAGCGCTTCGGCCGCCGTCTTCAGGCGTTTGACGAAATCGGCGGCGATGCCGTCTTCGACCAGCAGGCGAGAAGTGGCGGAGCACATCTGGCCGGCATTGAAATAAATCCCGCCGATGACCAGGTTCACAGCCAGGTCGATATCGGCGTCGGCGAACACCAGAATCGGCGACTTGCCGCCCAGTTCCAGGCTGACGCCCTTGACGTCGGCCGCCGCCGCCTGCATCACCATGCGCCCGACTGCATTGCTGCCGGTGAAGGAGATCTTGGCCAGCAGAGGATGGGCGACCAGTGCCGTGCCGACGTCCGGACCCGTGCCGTTGACCAGATTGACGACACCTGCCGGCAGCCCGCAGTCGGCGATGATCGCCATCAGCGCCAGTTCCGGCAGCGGCGTGATTTCCGACGGTTTTAAGACGACCGTGCAGCCGGCCGCCAGCGCCGGCGCCAGTTTCCATGCCGTCGTCACCATCGGAAAATTCCACGGCACGATCAGGCCGACCACGCCGCATGACTCGCGCCGCAGACTGGCCTGGAAATCGTCGGCCGGCAGCGCCACCGTTTCGTCCGGGCGCTGCGCCAGCAGGTCGGCCTGGCCGGCGTAATAGCGGAAAGTGGCAACAACATCGCCGACATCGATCAGCGCTTCATTCAGCGGCTTGCCGCTATTGCTCGCCTGCAGGCGGGCCAGCGCCGCGCCGTGCTGCTCGACGCCGTCAGCGATCGCGCGCAGATAGCTGGCGCGCTGGCCGGCATCGGTATTTCGCCAGCCGGGCAGGGCGCGCGCGGCGGCCTGCACCGCCGCATTGACATCGCCGGCGTCGCCGGCCGCCACCTCGGCCAGCACTTGTTCCGTGTACGGGTTGCGCGCGCTGAGCGTGCGGCCCGACAGGGAAGGGCGCCAGACGCCGTCTATATATAAACCGGTCGGCAACGGGGTCAGCATGCGGCCCCCTGCGCGGCGTTCCAGCTCGCCTCGTCGATTTCCAGCACGGTCGGCACCTTGCGCGTCAGGGCCAGCAGCAATTCCTCGCGCAGGCCGCCGGCGGTGGCGATGCGCGCGCCGGCGCAGCCGAAGCCGCGCGCCAGCATCATGAAGTCGGGCGTGTAGATGTCGACGCCGACCGGCGTGATGTCGCGCTGCTGCATGTATTTCTTGATTTCTCCATAGCCCGCGTTATTCCACAGCAGGACGATGACCGGCGCCTGCGCTTCGACCGCGCTGGCCAGTTCCGGCAGCGTGAATTGCAGGCCGCCGTCGCCGATCAGGCAGACCACCGGGCGCGCGCCGACGCCAAGTTTTGCACCGATCGCGGCCGGCAAGCCATAACCGAGCGTGCCGAAACCGGTCGAGGAATTGAACCAGGAACGCGGCGCGTCGGCCTCGAACACCAGGTTACCGCCGTAGACCGGCTGCGTCGAATCGCCGGCGATGACGACATCGGGCAGCGCCTGCGCCACCACGGCCAGCAGGCGTTGCTGGGCGCGGGTGGCGGCGTCGTAGCCGGCGCGCACCTGCTTGCGCACGTCGGCCGCGCGCGCCGCGCCCCAATTCGGAGTCGCCGCGGGCGCGCCGTCCGCAAGCGCTTCGAGCAGCGCGGACAGGGCGCGGCGCGCATCGGCGACGATCGCCACCGCAGGCGGAAAATTGCGCGCCAATTGTTCGGCGTCGATGTCGATCCGGATCAGGGCGCCGGGGATCGTGAAGCCGCCGTTGAAGACGACGTCGTAATCCGTTTCTCCCAGTTCGGTGCCGATGGCGATGACGACATCGGCTTCGCGCACCAGCGCGCGCGTGGCGTCGGTGGACTGGCTCGAGCCGAGCATCAACGGATGGTCCGGCGCCAATAGCCCCTTGGCGTTGATGGTCAGCGCGACCGGTGCTTGCAAGCGTTCGGCCAGGCGTTGCAGCGCGCCGCCGGCATCGACGGCGCCGCCGCCGGCCAGGATCAGGGGGCGCCGCGCGGCCAGCAGGCGGGAGGCCGCGTCGGCGATCGCGTCGCCGCACGGGGCGGGGCGCGCCAGCACGGCGGCGCGCCGCAGATGCAAGTGCCCGGCCGGGGCGGTGATGACATCGAGCGGGATTTCGATATGCACCGGGCGCGGGCGGCCGGATTCGAATACGGCGAAGGCGCGCGCCAGCACTTGCGGCAATTCGTCCGGCGTCATCAGGGTGTGAGAAAACGCCGTGTAGCCGGCCGTCAGCGCGCGCTGCGAATGGAGTTCGTGCAGATGGCCGTTGCCGCTGGCGAGCTGGTGGCGCGCGTTGACGCTGGAAATGACCAGCATCGGGATCGAATCGGCATACGCCTGCGCCATCGCGGTGGCGATGTTCGTCATGCCGGGACCGGTGATGATGAAACACACGCCGGGCTTGCCGGTGACGCGCGCATAGCCGTCGGCCATGAAGCCGGCGCCCTGTTCGTGGCGCGGCGTGATGTGGCGGATGCTTGACGCGGCCAGGCCGCGGTACAGTTCGACCGTGTGCACGCCCGGTATGCCGAACACCAGGTTGACGCCGTAGTTTTCCAGTAATGTGACTAATACTTCGCCGCAGGTTGCCATGGTTGATGCCTTTAGTGGTGGTGTCATAAAATTCATTTCAGGGAGCCGGACAGGAATTGCTGCAAGCGTTCGCTGCGCGGTGCGACCAGTACTTCGCGCGGGTCGCCCTGTTCCTCGACCTGTCCCTGGTGCAGGAACAGCAGCTGGTTCGAGACGCTTTTGGCAAAACCCATTTCGTGCGTGACGACGATCATCGTGCGGCCTTCGGCGGCCAGGTCCTGCATCACGCGTAGCACTTCTCCCACCAGTTCCGGATCGAGCGCGGACGTGGGTTCATCGAACAGCATCACTTCCGGCTCCATCGCCAGCGCGCGCGCGATCGCCGCGCGCTGCTGCTGGCCGCCGGACAGGTGCGCCGGGTAGTAATCTTTTCGTTCGTACAGTCCCACCTTGCGCAGGTAAGCGTGGGCGCGTTCCAGCGCTTCGGTTTTCGACAGGCCGAGCACGTGGATGGGCGCTTCGATGACGTTTTCCAGCACCGTCATGTGCGACCACAGATTAAAATTCTGGAACACCATCGCCAGCCTGGCGCGCACGCGCTGCAACTGGGCGGCGTCAGCGCTGACCAGGTTGCCGCATTTGCCGCGCGCCAGCTTCAAGGGTTCGCCGTCGACCAGGATACGGCCTTCGGTCGGCTTTTCCAGCAGGTTGATGCAGCGCAGGAAGGTGCTTTTTCCGGAACCGCTGGAACCGATGATGCTGATCACGTCGCCCTTGTTCGCCTCCAGCGACACACCCTTCAACACCTCGTGCGCACCGAAGCGCTTGTACAGATTTTCGATTTTTAACTGACTCATGCCATCTCCTGCCATTTGATTCTTGTGATGTGTCGCGTGTTTCAACAATTCAGGGGTAGATCCCAATGCCGTTACGTTGGCGTCAAATTTGTCATTCCCGCGCAGGCGGGAATCCCATTTAGCGCATTTGCCGTTGATCCGATTCAGCCCACCCTCGGCTGCAAATACGCCAGCCATCTGCGCTCCGCGCCGCGGAATGCCCGTACCAGCAGCAGCGTCAGGCCCAGATAGATCGCGCCGGCCGTAATAAACGGTTCGAACGCCAGGTAGAACTGGGCGTTGATCAGGCGCGCCACGCCGGTGATGTCGAGCATCGTCACCAGGCTCGCCAGTGAACTCATGTGCAGCATCATGATCACCTCGTTGCTGTACTGCGGCAGCGCGCGGCGCAGCATCGATGGAACCAGGATGCGGCGGTACATCGTGAAACCGCTCATGCCCATGCTTTGCGCCGCCTCGACTTCTCCGGCGGGGATGTTGCGCAGACTGCAGGCAAAGATCTCGGTGGTATAGGCCGTCGTGTTCAGCACGAAGGCGAAGATGGCGCAAAAGGTGGCGCTGGAAAACCATGGCCACAGCACGCTGTCGCGTACCGCCTCGAACTGCGACAGGCCGTAATAGATCAGGAACAGCTGCACCATCGCCGGCGTGCCGCGAATGACAAAAGTGTAGGCGGCCACCGGCAGCGACAGCCAGCGCCTGGGCGAGATGCGCAGCACCGCCAGCGGCACCGAGAACAGCAAGCCAAACACTACCGATACGCCGGTCAGCAACAGCGACAGCACGATGCCCTTGCCGTACAGGGGGAGGTTCTCCAGGATGACAGTCCAGTTCATGCGGTGCCTATGAAAAATTGGCCGGTTTGACGCCCATCGAATAACGCTTTTCCACCCAGCGCAACAGCAGCATCGACACCGTCGTGATGGCGAGGTAGACCAGCGCCGTGACGAGATAAAACGTGAATGGCTGGCGAGTCGCCTCCGAAGCGCCGCGCGCCTTGAACATGATGTCTTCCAGGCCGATGATCGAGACCAGCGCCGTGCTTTTCACCAGCACCAGCCAGATATTGGTAAAGCCGGGAATGGCCAGCCGCACCATCTGCGGCAGGACGATGCGCAGCGCGACGCGCCGGCGACTCATGCCGAAAGCCAGTCCCGCCTCGGCCTGTCCCTTCGGGATGCCAAGGATGGCGCCCCTGAACGTCTCGGTCAGATAGGCGCCGAAGATGATCCCCAGCGTCAGCGTGCCGGCCAGGAAGGGATTCAGGTCGAAGCTGCCATCGCCGCCGGCCAGTTCGATCAGGTGATTGATCACGGCCGGTGCGCCGTAAAACAGCAGCAGCATCATGACCAGGTCGGGAATGCCGCGAATGACGCTGGTGTAGACATTGGCGCCGCCGACCAGCAGCGGGCTGGCCGACAGCTTGCAGGCCGCGCCGGCCAAGCCGAGCAAGGTGGCAAACAGCAGCGCCACCAGCGCCACCTGCAGCGTGACCCAGCCGGCCGACACCACGGTGAGGATGTATTCCGAAATCATGTTGAGCCTGTGTGCGATAAGGAGGATCGGACGCTGGGTGCCGATCGGTGAAGCTTTGCTTGCCAAACCAGGATCGAAGGGAGGGCCGGATAATGCGGCATTCCCGTCATGCGCTAATGCCATTAAATTAAGGTCACAGACGCTAGATCTGTCATTCCCACGAAAGCGGGAATCCCATTTAGAGTCGCAAACGGCGCAAGAAGATGGGATTCCCGCCTGCGCGGGAATGACAACTCTATGGCCGCTGGCTTAACTTAACGGCATTACCGTCATATCCCGACTTTGCCTCTGGTTTAGGCCAGTCCCGCGCGTATTCGCGAAGAACCTTATTTATCGTCCGCGTCTTCAGGGAAGTACTTGTCGACGATCTTCTTGAACCCGCCGTTCTTTTTCAGCGCGGCCAGGCCGGCATTGAAGCGCTCGCGCAACTCGCTGTCCTGCTTGCGCACGCCGACGGCGACGCCTTCGCCCAGCTTTTTGTTCTGCTTGCCGGTATAGGATGGACCGACGAATTCGAATTTCTTGTCATTGCCACCCTTGGACAGAAAGCCGTCGCCGATCTGCACGACGGAACCGAAATGCAGGTCGGCGCGGCCATTCAGCAATTCCAGGTAGGGTTCGCCGGCGCCGGTGTAGCGCTTGATGGTGGCGACATCGCCGAACTGCTCGGTAACAAAATTATCCTGCGCGCTGCCGGTCTGCACGGCGATGGTCTTGCCCTTCAAGCCATCCTTACTGATCACCGTATTGCTGCCCTTTTTGGCGACGAAGCGGTTCTGCATCAGGTAATACGTGTTCGAGAAATCGATGGCGCGCTTGCGCTCTTCCGTCACGTTCATCGACGTCATCAGCGCGTCATGCTTTTTCGCGACCAGGCCGGGAATCAGCGCATCCCAGCCGACGTTCACCAGCCTGCACTTGACTTTCATTTCAACGCACAGCGCATTGGCCAGGTCGACCTCGAAGCCGACCAGCGCGCCATCCGGCGCCACCGATTCGAACGGCGGATAAGTCGCATCCATCGCGATGACCACTTCCTTCCACTCCTTGGCATGCAGCGCAGGGGCGCCCAGCACGCCGGCCAGGATCATCAGTGTTAACATTTTTTTCATGGTGTCTCCTTCTTTTTTCTCATCGATCGGGGATGGTGTGATGCATTTTGCCTCCTGCGCGCGAGGCGGGCAAACCATCATTTCTCATTCGGGGCATGAGTTTTACGCATGGCGCCACGTGCAGGCGGGGTCTGCAGGCAGGGTCAGTTCCGGCAAATGCACAGTTGTGAGAGGGGGAGTGACGGTCCAACCGCCTTGGGCCGGCTCTTCCAGCTATCGTTTTGTCCGTTTGCCGGAACTGACCCCTGCTCGGACCCCTGCTCCTTAAGCCGCCAGCACGCAGCAGGCGTGTTCGGGGATGTGCACGGCGACCTGGTTGCCGACCACCAGCCCCAGGCCCTGGCGTGGTGTGCTGAGCGCGGTCAGTTCGACGCCGCCGCCGCAATCGACCGTGGTTTCGATCGTCGCGCCGATGTCGCGCACGAAGGTGACGGTGCCGACCACGTGGTTGCTTTCGGTATCCGCCCCTGCATCCGCGGCTTGTCCCTCCTTGCCGTCCGGCCGCACCAGTATTTTCAGGACGCTGAAATTCTGCGTCGGTGTCGTCAGGGCGGCCAATACCGTGCTGGCGCCGTCGACGCTGGTTTCGATCGTCGTGCCGCTCTCTCGCATGAAGGTGACGGAGCCGCGCGCCTGCTGTTCCGGCTCTGCGACATGCGACAGTTCCAGTTCTTCCGGCCGCACCATGATTTTTAGTCCAGCTCCTACCTTGATACGCTCCGGCAGAGAAACGCGCAAGGCTGCGCCGCTGCTCAGGCCCACGCGGCCGGAACCGATCGCCGTAGCCGGTAATATATTGCCCATGCCGATGAAGTCGGCCACGAATTCATTGGCGGGATTGCGATAAATTTCCAGCGGCGTGCCGACCTGCTGCACGCGGTTGTGGCCCAGTACGACGACGATGTCGGCCATCGTCATCGCCTCTCTCTGGTCGTGCGTGACCAGGATCGTCGTGATACCCAATCTTTGCTGCAATTGCCGGATTTCGACCTGCATCGATTCGCGCAATTTCGCGTCCAGCGCCGACAGCGGTTCGTCCAGCAGCAGCAATTTCGGTTCGGCCGCGATGGCGCGCGCAATGGCGACGCGCTGGCGCTGGCCGCCGGACAGTTTCGCTACCGGCCGGTCCTTCATCTGCGGCAGCTGGATCAGTTCCAGCAATTCCGTCACGCGGCGCTGGCGCGCGTCGGCCGGCATGCCGCGCAGGCGTAGCGGGTAGGCGATGTTGTCTCCCACCGTCATGTGCGGGAACAGCGCCAGCGACTGGAAAACCATGCCGAAATTGCGTTGGTGCGCCGGCACGCCGCTGATGTCCTGGCCATCCAGGCGGATCTGGCCGGCGCTCAGGCTTTCCAGCCCGGCGATCAGGCGCAGCAAGGTCGTCTTGCCGCAGCCGGAAGGGCCGAGGAAGCAGACCAGCTTCCCTTGCGGCAGGTGCAGGTTGACGTCCTGCACGGCGCAGGCGCCATTGAAACGCTTGGCGACATTATCCAGAATTAATCCACTCATCATGATCCTCGTCTTTCGTATTTAGAATGAAACGCCTTCGTCGCCCACCAGTTTTTCCAGCGCCCAGATCAACAGGAAGTCGATCAGCACCGTCAGCACGGCAAACGAAAAGATGGTCGGGTCGAGCGATGACACGGTGCGGCTGAACATCCAGATCGGCACCGTCATCACGTCGATCGAATACAGGAAGAAGGTGACCGTGAATTCGTTAAACGAGACGATGAACGCCAGCAGCATGCCGGCCAGGATGCCGGAGCGCATCAGCGGCACGATCACGTCGGCGATCGCGCGGAGCGGCGGCGCGCCCAGCATCTGCGCCGCTTCCTCGATTTCGGTGCCGATGCCGGCCAGCGCCGCGCTGCAATTCTTGATCGCGAACGGCAGTGCCAGGATGGTGTGCGCGATCACCAGGCGAGAGGTACCCATTTCGAACGGCAAATGGTCGAACACCAGCAGCAGCGACAGGCCGAGAACGACCATCGGGAACACCAGCGGCAGCGCCACCAGTTGCTGCGCCAGCGCCTTGCCGTGGAAATTGCAGCGCGCCAGCGCGTAGGATGCAGGCACGGCGGCCAGCGTCGCGTAGATCATCACCTGGAATGCGACCAGCAAACTGGTGCCGAAGGCCTGGCCGATCGACAGCACGTCGCTGTCGTCGGGCGAGACGATGGTGCGCCAGGCGGCCTGGTACCAGGTCAGGCTGTAGCTGGCGGGCGGGAAGTCAAGCGTATCGCCGGCATTGAACGACATCACGATCAAGGTCAGGATCGGCAGCACGATCAACAGCAAAATAGCGCCGGCCAGCGGCAGCGCGTAGCGCGAACTCTGGCCCGGCAGGCGCGGGGCGGGGGCGAACAGGGCGATCATGATGCGGTCTCCAGGGCGCGCCGGCGGCGGCCCGTAAAATAGTCGGACAGGGCCATCACCAGCAAGGTGGCGCCGATCAGCACGACGCCGCCGGCGGAGGCGCCGGGCCAGTTCAGCAGCGGCGCGATCTGGTCGTGCACGACGACGGCCAGCATTGGCACGCGCCGTCCGCCGAGCAGCATCGGCACGACAAAGCTGCTGGCGTTGTAGGCGAATACCAGCGTCGCGCCGGTCATGATGCCGGGCATGCACATCGGCAGCACGACCTGGCGCAGCACCTGCGCGCGGCTGGCGCCCAGCATCGCGGCCGCTTCTTCATAGCTGGCCGAGACGCCGCGCATCGCGCTGGCGATCGGCAGCACGGCCAGGGGGAAGGCCGTTTGCACGAGGCCCATCAGCACGCCGCTCTGGTTATACAGCAGCATCAGCGGGCGTTCGATGAGGCCCAGTCCCAGCAGCATCTGGTTCAATAAACCGGCCGGGCCGAGGATCACCAGCCAGCCGTAACTTTGCAGCAGCAGGTTCACCAGCAGCGGCAGCAGCACGGCGGCCAGGAACAGGCGGCGCAGCAGCGGCGATGTCAGGCGCGCCATCGTCAGGCCGACCGGGATCGCCAGCAAGGTCGCGATGACGGCGCTGGTCAGCGCCAGGCGCAGTGTCAATAATAACGATTTCAGGTAATACGGTTCCGTCAGGCGCAGGTAGCTGGCCAGGCTGAACTGGCTCCATTCGGCGCCCTTGACGCCGACGCTCATGCGCAGCACCAGCAGGCTGGCCACCACCAGCACGATTAAAAAGAGCGCGGCCGGCGTCAGGAACAGCCAGGCGCGCAGCGTGGGCGACGGCCCGCGCTTCGCTCGCGGCAGCGGTGCGGCGGCGGGGCCGTTCAGCGCGATACCAGGGTTCATTGGGATTCTCTCAAACAGGTTGCGGAAAAAATGGCGGGCCGTCCGCTGTGCGCCGAGGCCCGCCGTGTACTCAGGTGGACATCAGGACGAGAAGATTTCCGTGTAACGGCGCAGCCACTCGTCGTGCACCGTCGCCAGGAAGGCGTTGTCGTGCATGATCGCTTTTTGCGCGATCAGTTCCGGCGTCAGGATATAAGGGCTCTTGCGCGCTTCGGCCGAAATGATCGCCTTCGAGTTGACCGGGCCGTTGTAGATGTCTTCGGCCATCTTGCCCTGCACCGCGGGGTCGAGCGAGTGGTTCAGGAAGGCGTACGTCAATTCCGTGTCGCCGGGGCGCACCTTCGGCATCACCGAGAACATCAGGTCCGTGAAAAATCCTTCCTTCATGCCGAAGGTCGAGCCCATCGCGTAGGCCGGATTTTTTAACTGTTTCGGGAAGAAGGCGGGTGCGTACAGGCCGCCGATGTCGAGCGAATTGGTGCGGAACAGTTCGGCGATCTGGTTCGGGTTTTCGCCGAGGGTCATGATGCGGCTTTTCAGTTCGGCCAGTTTTTTAAAACCCGGTTCGATATTGCGTTCGCTGCCGCCGGCCAGCTTGGCGGCGATGATGATCAGATCCATCGCCTCGGTCCAGCCGGGCGGTGGCAGGAACAGGCGTCCCGCGTATTTCGGGTCCCACAGCGCGGCGTAGCTGTCCGGCGCGGCCTTGACGGTGCGGGTGTTGTACATCAGGCTGTTACACCACAGCAGGTAGCCGACGCCGTGGCCGTCGGCGCCGCTGCGGTACTGTTCCGGCACGTCCTGGATATTCGGGATGCGCGAAAAATCCGGCTTTTCCAGCAGGCCGGCCTTGGCCAGGCCGACCGCGCCGACGCCGGCCAGCGTGATGACGTCGTATTGCGGCTTGCCGCCGGCGGCCTTCAGCTTGGCCACCATTTCGGACGTGCTGCCGGTGCGGTCGGCGATCACCTTGGCGCCGGTCTTCGCTTCGAAGGTGGCGGCGATGTTGCGCAGCGCGGCCAGGCCGGTGTCGTCCGACCAGGTCAGCAGGCGTAGCGTCTTGCCCTTGAAGGTGGAACCTGCCGCCATCACGTAAGGCGCGGCGAAGGTAGAAGTGGCCACGGCGGCGGCGCCGATGGCGGCGCGCTGGATAAAACTTCTTCTGTTGATGGTCATGCTGTTCTCCGTTGGGTGATGGGTGCGGACATCAGAAGCTGTGGCGGATGCCGAGATCGAAACCGTTGCTGGTGGCGCCGGCGGCCGGCTTGCGGTGGGTCGCGTCGGTATAGAGCAAGGTGCGTTTCGACAGGCTGTACCAGTAGCCGGCCGACAGTTGCTGACTGGCGCCGGCATTGGCCACCGTCACCCGGCCGTAGCCCAATTTCACCTGTCCCGGGCCGACGGCGATGTCGGCGCCGATCAGTTTATTGGTCGAATTCACGCCGATCAGGGGATCGACCTTCGAGTAGGAAGCCATCAGGTTGGCCTGGCCCAGGCGATAGGAGCCGGAGACGTTCCAGAATTTGTCCTGGTTGACGCTGCGCTCGGCGCCGACCATCAGGTACACGGGGCCGTTGATGTAGCTAGCGGCGTACGACACCGGGTTCTTTTTCAGTTGCGGGCCGCCGACCAGACCTTCCTTGCTGGCCACGGTGACGTAGGCCTGGAAGCCATGCATCAGCGGAGAACTGTAATACACGCCGTTGGAAAAACGGTTGCCGGAAGAACCGGCATAGCTTGGATCGGAGCTGTAGCTGCCGAGGGCGCCGTCGAGCAGGGTGGCGACGGTGAAGAAGCTCCACGGGTCGAAGTCGACGATCAAGTCTTGCATGGCGGTGTAGTCGCGGCCCAGGCGGACCGTGCCCAGCGCGCCGGACACGCCGACCCAGCTGCGGCCCTGGAACAGCGGCCGGCGGCCGGCCGATTCGGTGGTGCCGGTGTCCGGTTCGAAGCGGGTCTCCAGGCGGAAGCTGGCCTGCAGGCCGTTGCCGAGATCTTCGGTGCCGCGGAAGCCCAGCCAGTTCGGCGCGCCGCGGTCGATGCCCAGGGTGCTGCCGCTCGACTTGGTCAGGCCGACGTCCATCTGGCCGTAGATGGTGATGTTCGATTGCGCTTGCGCCGCGTTGGCCATCGTCGCGATGGCGGCCATGGCCAGGATATGCTGCTTCATTGTCTGAGTCTCCTTATAGTTTTTTGAGCTGCGAGCTGATATCGCAGGAACGATTCTGTGGCCTGCAAGGCGCGCCAACAATCCATAAATTCTCATTGCGGGCATGAGGTTTTTGCATGGGGGAGGCTGCATTGGGCTTTACCCAAAATCAAATGCAAGGGCTGGGGTCAGACCCATGGGTCTGACCCCGGATTTTGCATCTGATTTTGGTAAAAAAAACGGCAAGCGCAGTGTGCCTGGGCTTGCCGTTTGAACCGCGTATCGACTAGATCAGCGGTCTATGCCGCCCATGCATACGTACTTCAATTCCATGTACTCGTCGATGCCGGCGCGCGAACCTTCGCGTCCCAGGCCGGACTGCTTGATGCCGCCGAACGGCGCGACTTCGTTCGAGATCAATCCCGTATTGACGCCGACCATGCCGTATTCCAGCGCCTCGGCCACGCGCCAGATGCGGCCGATGTCGCGGCTGTAGAAATAACTGGCCAGGCCGAACTCGGTATCGTTGGCGAGCCGAATGACTTCCTCGTCGCTGTGGAAACGGAACAGCGGCGCCAGCGGGCCGAAGGTTTCTTCGCGCGCGACCTTCATGTCGGCCGTCACGCCGCCCAGTATCGTCGGCTCAAAAAAGGTGCGCCCCAGCACGTGGCGCGCTCCGCCCAGCAGCACCTGCGCTCCTTTTGCCAAGGCGTCGGCGATATGGTCTTCGACCTTTTCCAGCGCGCCTTCGTCGATCAGCGGCCCGAGAGTGACGCCGCCGGCGGCGCCATCCCCGACTTCGAAGCGCGCCACTTTCGCCACCAGTTTCGCGGCGAATTCGTCATACACCTTGTCATGCACATACAGCCGGTTGGCGCAGACGCAGGTCTGTCCGGCGTTGCGGAATTTGGAGACCAGGGCGCCTTCGACGGCGGCATCGATATCGGCATCCTCGAACACGATGAAGGGCGCATTGCCCCCCAGTTCCAGCGACATCTTCTTGATCGTCGGCGCGCACTGCTGCATCAGCAGGCGGCCGATTTCGGTCGACCCGGTGAACGACAGTTTGCGGACCACCGGATTCGACGTCATTTCTCCGCCGATGGCGCGCGCATTCCCGGTGATGACGCTGAACACGCCGGCCGGTACGCCGGCGCGTTGCGCCAGTTCGGCCAGCGCCAGCGCGGACAAGGGCGTCGCCTCGGCCGGTTTGACGACCATCGGGCAGCCGGCCGCCAGTGCCGGCGCGGCCTTGCGGGTGATCATCGCGGCCGGGAAATTCCACGGCGTGATCGCGGCCGTCACGCCGATCGGCTCCTTCAGCACGAGGAGGCGGCGGTCGTTGGCCGGGGAGGGGATCGTCTCGCCGCCACTGCGTTTTCCCTCCTCTGCGAACCATTCGATGAACGAGGCGGCGTAGGCGATTTCTCCCTTCGCCTCGGCCAGCGGCTTGCCCTGTTCGGCCGTCATGATCGCGGCCAGGTCGTCGCTGTTGGCCAGCATCAGGTCGTGCCAGCGGCGCAGGATGGCGCCGCGTTCCTTGGCGGTCTTGCCGCGCCAGGCCGGCCAGGCCTTGTCGGCCAGCTCGATCGCGCGCCGGGTTTCCTTCTCTCCCATCTGCGGCACGTGGGCCAGCAGCGCGCCGGTGGCCGGATTCGTCACGGCGAAGGTGGAACCATCGTCGGCGTCGCACCAGGCGCCGCCCAGGTAGCACTGCTGGCGCAGTAATGTCGGGTCGTTCAATATCAGCATGGTTCAGTCTTTCATGGCGGCGGCGAGTGCGGCGGCGAGGATGTCGAGCGCTTCATCCATCACGGCGGCCGGGATGGTCAGCGGGTACAGGAAGCGGATCACGTTGCCGTGCACGCCGCAGGTCAGCAGCAGCAAGCCTTGCTGCTGCGCGCGCAGGCGCACCTTGGCCGTGAATTCCGGGTCCGGCCGGTTTGTGCCCGGCTGGTTGAATTCGACGGCGATCATCGAACCGAGGCCGCGGATTTCCGCGATCTGCGGCACGCTGTGTTTTAGACTGTGCAGGCGTTCCTTGAGCTGGTTGCCCAGCGCGTCGGCGCGCGCGCACAATTGTTCGTCGTCGATGATGTCGAGCACGGCCAGCGCGGAAGCCACTGCCAGCGGGTTGCCGGCATAGGTGCCGCCCAGGCCACCCGGGGCCGGCGCATCCATGATCTCGGCGCGGCCGCAGACGGCGGACAGCGGCATGCCGCCGGCCAGGCTTTTCGCCATCGTCATCAGGTCCGGCAATACATCGTAGTGCTCCATCGCGAACAGTTTGCCGGTGCGCGCGAAGCCAGTCTGGATTTCGTCGGCGATCAATAAAATGCCGTGTTCGTCGCAGACCTGGCGCAATGCGCGCATCAATTCCGGCGACGCGGCGCAGAATCCACCTTCTCCCTGCACCGGTTCGAGGATGATCGCGGCCACCCGTTTCGGGTCGATGTCGGCCTTGAACAGTTGCTGCAGCGCGGACATCGATTGTTCCAGCGTCACGCCGTGCAGCGCATTCGGAAACGGGATGTGATAAACCTCGGATGGGAATGGCCCGAAGCCGGTTTTATACGGCGCGACTTTACCGGTCAGCGCCATGCCCATCATCGTGCGGCCGTGGAAGCCGCCGCTGAAGGCGATCACGCCGGCGCGGCCGGTCGCTGCACGCGCGATCTTGATCGCGTTTTCCACCGCTTCGGCGCCGGTGCTGAAGAAGGCGGTCTTCTTGGCGTGGCTGCCGGGTGTGCGCTGGTTGATTTTTTCGGCCAGTTCCACATAACTGGTGTAGGGCACGATCTGGTAGGCCGTGTGCGTAAACTGTTGCAGTTGCTGTTCGATCGCGGCGACGATCTTCGGATGGCGGTGGCCGGTATTGAGCACGGCGATGCCACTGGCGAAGTCGATCATGCGGCGTCCTTCGATATCCCACAGTTCCGCGTTGTCGGCGCGCGCGGCATAGAAATCGCACATGACGCCCACCCCGCGCGGGGTGGCTGCGTTCTTGCGGGTTTGCCAACTTGCATTGTTCATAATGTCTCCTCAGGTGTACAGGTGGGGCGAATAAGCGCTGGCGGCCGTGCCGCGGCTTTACTTGCATGATAAAAACTAGTAGATTGCTGGTCGTTGCTGCTTCCGAAAGCGGCGCCAGACCGGTCAATCCGCGCTCGTATTCTTGATGTCGCGGCGATTGCGCACAATCGAATTGTTGTCATGGTCGGCATGACTTTTATTCATACCTTCACTTTCCAGGCCCCGTCATGCAGCGTTTGCCCCCGCTTAATGCGCTCCAGGTTTTCCTGATGGTGGCGCGCCACCGCAGCTTTACCCGCGCGGCCGAACATCTGTGCTTGACGCAGGGCGCCGTGAGCCGGCAGATCCAGGTGCTCGAAGAGCATTACGGTTTTCAGTTATTCAATCGCCTGCCGAAAGGGCTGGTATTGACGGTCGAAGGCGAGATCCTGCTGCCGGTGGTGCGCGAAAGTTTCGCCCGCATCGACGAGGTGTCGACCCGCCTGACGCGAAAGCGCAACGACCTTGCATTGAAGGTGCCGACCTGCGCGATGCGCTGGATCTTGCCGAAGATCATGCTGTTCCAGGCCGAATACCCGGAAATCCAGATCCAGCTGACGACCACGACCCAGCACAACGTCGACTTCCAGCGCGACGCCTTCGACGCGGCCATCGTCTATGGCAAGCCGAGCGGCGACGATATCCACACGATGCTGCTGTTCGAGGAACAGTTGACGCCGGTGTGCGCACCGCAGACGATGCAGAGTCAACACCCGCTGGTCACGCCGGAAGACCTGGCTTATCACACGCTGCTGCACCCGACGCGCGACCACCGCGACTGGGACATGTGGCTGAAACATGCCGGCGCGCACAGCGTCAATCCGGACAGCGGGCAGAATTTCGAAACGCTCGATTCGGCGATGAACGCGGCCGCGCACGGCTTCGGCGTGGCGATCGGCGATTGCGCGCTGGTGCGCGAAGACATCGAAATGAAACGCCTGGTGATCCCCTTCGACATCATGGTCTCGACCGGCCAGAGTTATTACCTGGTCTACCCCGATTGCGTGGCCGCGCTGCAGAAAATCACGCTGTTCCGCGACTGGATCGCCGGCATGGCGGGACGCTGAAACGCGCGGCCGGGTGGCCGCGGCGATCATAAAAAGTAAAAATTGCCAACAGTACATTCCAAACTTATTTTCCCTGCTACACTGCCACAGCAAGTCGTTTAATCATCATTCGGAGCGCGCATGAGCACAGAAAGAAGCGGCCATCTGGCCAAGATCCTCACGGAGAACAAGGATACATTGCTGGAGGGCTGGTTGGGCGGCATGCTGTCGCGGCTGGTGCGGCGCGACAAGAATGCCGAGGCCGAAATCCGCCAGCAGGCCGAACGCTTCATTCCCTTGCTGGCACGCGCGTCCGCGCAAGGCCAGTCCTACGATATCGATACGCCGGCCTGGGGCGATGTGCGCCACCTGCTGAGCGAAATCTCGCAGGCGCGTGCGCGCCAGGGTTTTACGCCGATCGAGACGGCCACTTTCGTGTTTTCGCTGAAGGAGCCGCTGTTCTCGCTACTGCGCGAAAAACTGGGCGGCAATCCCGAAGTGCTGATCGATGAAACGTCCGATACCGGCACGCTGTTCGACCGGCTCGGCCTGTTTACCATCGAGGAATACCAGAAAAGCCGCGAAAGCGTGATCCTGCGCCAGCAGCAGGAATTGCTGGAACTGTCGACGCCGGTGGTGCAACTGTGGCGCGACGTGCTGGCGCTGCCTTTGATCGGCACGCTCGACAGCGCGCGCACGCAAGTCGTCATGGAAAGCCTGCTGCAAAAGATCGTCGAAACGGGCGCCTCGATCGCCATCATCGACATCACCGGCGTGCCGACCGTTGACACGCTGGTGGCCCAGCATTTACTGAAAACCGTGGCCGCCGCGCGCCTGATGGGCGCCGACTGCATCATCAGCGGCATCCGCCCGCAGATCGCGCAAACCATCGTGCACCTGGGCGTGAACCTGGAAGACGTGATCACCAAGGCCACCTTGGCCGACGCCTTCCTGGTCGCCCTGAAACGCGTCGGCGCGTCCGTCAATTACAGCCAGCAACCGGCCTGAGACGCCCATGGACCGCATCCCGATCCTTAAAATGGGCGACCTGCTGCTCGTCACGATCCAGGTCGACATGCACGACCGGCTGGCGATGACCTTGCAGGACGATTTGACGGCGCGTATCGTCAAGGACCGCGCGCGCGGCGTATTGATCGACATTTCGGCGCTCGACATCGTCGATTCCTTCATCGGCCGCATGATCAGCAACACGGCCGCGATGGCGCGCATCCTCGATGCCAGCACGGTGCTGGTCGGCATGCAACCGGCCGTGGCGATCACGCTGGTCGAACTGGGCCTGCGGCTGGAAGGGGTCAAGACCGCGCTCAACGTCGATCAGGGCATCAAGCTGTTGCGGCGCGCCGGCATCTGATGCCGGCGCTTGATCTGTGGAAGGCGGAATACGTGAGTGAGAATGCAGCCGATGTGCTGGTCATGCCGCTGCGCACCGACGAGGATGTGGTGCGCCTGCGCCAGGCCGTGCGCGAGCAGATGGTGTCGCTCGGCTTCAGCCTGATCGACCAGACCAAGATGGTGACGGCGGCCAGCGAACTGGCGCGCAACACCTTGCGCTATGGTGGCGGCGGAGAAGGGCAGGTGCAGAAAATAACGCAGGGCATGCGGCGCGGGCTGAGCCTGGTGTTCACCGACCGCGGCCCCGGCATCCCCGACATCGCGCTGGCGCTGCGCGACGGTTATACTTCCGGTGGCGGCATGGGCCTGGGCCTGAGCGGCGCCAAGCGCCTGTCCGATGAATTTGAACTCGACTCGACCCCGGGCGAAGGCACTACCGTAAAGATCATCAAATGGAAACCATATTAGGCGTCGGCGGACGCCAGACCAGCTACCCGGTGGCCGAGGCCAGCCAGGTGGCGGCTGCGCGCCGCGCCGCCGGCGACATGGCCGCGCGCCTCGGTTTCAATGAAACCGGCGCCGGCCAGGTCGCCATCGTCGTCACCGAGGCCGCCGGCAACATCGTCAAGCATGCGAGTCACGGCGAGATCGTGCTGCGCCAGGTGTATCGTCACGGCGTGGCCGGCATCGAAATCCTCGCGCTCGACCGCGGCCCCGGCATCCGCAACCTGGCCGCCAGCATGGCCGACGGCACGTCGACGGCCGGCAGTTACGGCGTCGGCCTGGGCGCGATGCGCAGACTGAGCCAGGAATTCGACATCTATACGACGCCCGGCAAGGGCACCGTGCTCGGCATGGTGCTGTGGGTCGGCGGCGCGATGCCGGCCGAGGTCGCGCTGCAAAGCGGCGCGGTCTGCCTGCCGCTGGCCGGCGAGCACGCATGCGGCGACGCCTGGGCGCTGACCTGCTCCGCCACGTCGGCCACGGTACTGCTGGCCGACGGCCTGGGGCACGGACCGAATGCGGCGCAGGCGTCCGAACTGGCCGCCGGCGTGCTGCAAGCGCGCGCCGGCCAGCCGCCGGGCACGCTGATGCAGGATGCGCACGACGCCTTGCGCGGCACGCGCGGCGCTGCCGTGGCGGTGGCCGTGCTCGACGCGATCGGCACGCAACTGCAGTTCTGCGGCATCGGCAACATCGCCGCCCACGTGTATGACGGCGACGGCGGCGCGCGGCGCCAGATGGTGTCGCATAACGGCATCGTCGGCAGCAACATGCGCAAGGTGCAAGAGTTTGCGACGCCCTGGCCGGCCGGCGCGATCTTGATACTGCATTCGGACGGCCTGGCCACGCGCTGGGACCTGGCCGATTACGCCGGCGTGTTCGCCTGCCATCCGCGCATCATCGCCGCGCTGCTGTACCGCGATTTTGCGCGCGGGCGCGACGATGTCACGGTGCTGGTGCTGCGCGACCAGCAGGAGTGGGTGCAATGAGCTTGCGCATCCTGAACCTGGGTATCCGCGCCGAACTGGACGTGGTGGCCTCGCGCCAGCGCGCGCGCCAGATCGCCGCGCTGTGCGGCTTTTGTGCGCAAGACCAGGCCCGCATCGCCACCGCCGTCTCCGAACTGGCCCGCAACGTGTATAACTATGCGCAGGGCGGCAAGGTCGAATTCCTGCTCGAGGGTGCGACCGCGCCGCAATTGCTGGTGATTTATATCGTCGACCAGGGGCCCGGCATCGCCAACCTGGACCTGGTGCTGTCCGGGCGCTACCAGTCCGCCAGCGGCATGGGACTCGGCATCCTCGGCGCGCGCCGGCTGATGGACCGCTGCGACATCGAGACCGGCCCGGCCGGCACCGCGATCACGCTGACGAAGATGCTGCCGGCCGGCGCGCCGCTGCTGACGCCATTGATGATCGGCCAGCTTGGCGCCCAATTGACGATGTTGCCGGCCGACGTCACGCTGTCCGAGGTGCAGCAGCAGAACCGGGAATTGCTGGCCACCCTGGCCGAACTGAAGGTGCGCCAGGATGAATTGATCGACCTCACGCGCGAGCTGGAAGACACCAACCGCGGCGTCGTCGCGTTGTACGCCGAACTCGATGAAAAAGCCGACCACCTGCGCCGCGCCGACGAAATGAAATCGCGCTTCCTGTCGAACATGAGCCACGAATTCCGCACGCCGCTCAGTTCCATCCGCGCGCTGTCTCGCCTGCTGCTGGAGCGGATCGACGGCGAGCTGTCTGAAGAGCAGGAAAAGCAAGTGCAATTCATCCTGAAAGGGGCGGAATCGCTGACCGAACTGGTCGACGACCTGCTCGACCTGGCCAAGATCGAGGCCGGCAAGGTCGATGTGCGGCCAGCCGCGTTCGACGTCGCCGACCTGTTCAGCACCTTGCGCGGCATGCTGCGCCCGCTGCTTGTCAGCAGCTCGGTCGAACTGGTGTTCGAGCCGCCCGACGGCGCGCTGCCGCTGTACACGGATGAAGCGAAGCTGTCGCAAATCCTGCGCAATTTCATTTCCAACGCCTTGAAATTCACCGATGCCGGCGAGGTGCGCGTCAGCGCCGAATTGCTGGCCGGCGGCGCCGCCGTGCGCTTCGCCGTGCGCGACACCGGCCTCGGCATCGCCCCGGAAAACCAGCAATTGATCTTCGAGGAATTCAGCCAGGTCGAGAACCGCTTGCAGCACCGCGCCAAGGGGACCGGCCTGGGCTTGCCGCTGTGCCGCCGGCTGGCGGTGCTGCTGGGCGGCGACGTCGGCCTCGACAGCGAACTGGGCGCCGGTTCGACCTTCTCGGCCACGATCGCGTGCCATTACGCGGCGCCGGCATCGGCTTCGGGTTCGCCATCGGCGGACGAGGAACCGGCCGGGCCGCCGCCGCGCGCCGGCAAGTCCGGCATCCCGCTGCTGGTGGTCGAAGATGACGAGGCGGCGATCCTGCTGTACCGGAGTTTTTTCCGCGGCAGCGATTTCAGGGTGGTGGCGGCGCACAGCATCTGGGAAGCGGAACAGGCGTTTGCCGCCGAGGCGCCGGCCGCCGTGCTGCTGGACCTGTACCTGAACGGCGAAGACACGTGGCGCTGGCTGGCCCAGTTCAAGAACAACCCGGCGCGCCGCGGCGTGCCGGTCATCATCGTCTCTGAAGTGAGCGACAGCCGCAAGGCGTTCGCGCTGGGCGCCGACGCTTATTTCACGAAACCGGTGCTGCGCCAGGATTTATTGGCGCGGCTGGACGAATTGTGCGATGTGGAAGGCAAGCGATGACACCGAATATCACGGGCGAACTGGTGTTGAACGTCGACGATACCGACGCGGCGCGCTATGCGAAGAGCCGCATCCTGAGCCGCGCCGGCTTTCGCGTCATCGAGGCGGCCAGCGGCGAAGAAGCGTTGCAGCGCGCGCGCGCCGAAAAGCCGGACCTGGTGCTGCTCGACACCAAGCTGCCCGACCTGAGCGGCTTCGAGGTGTGCCGCCAGTTGAAGGAAGATCCGGAGACGCGCATGGTGCTGGTGCTGCAGACGTCGGCCTCGTATGTCGGCAGCAGCGACAAGATCCGCGCCCTCGACAGCGGCGCCGACAATTATCTGTTCGAGCCGATCGAGCCCGATGAACTGGTGGCCAATGTGCGCGCGCTGATGCGCCTGGGCCGGGTCGAGCGCGAATTGCGCGACGTCGACCGGCGCAAGGATGAATTCCTGGCGATCCTGGCGCACGAATTGCGCAACCCGCTCGGGCCGATCCGCAACGCCGCCGAACTGCTGCGCCAGCTCGACCCCGACGTGCCGGCCGCGCAGGAAAACGCGCGCCAGATGATCTTGCGCCAGACCGCGCACATGGTGCGCCTGGTCGACGACCTGCTCGACGTGTCGCGCATTTCGCAGGGCAAGATCGCGCTGCGCCGGGCCGACGTGCAGTTGCGCAGCGTGCTGCTGGCGGCGGTCGAGACGGCGATGCCGAACATCGAGCAGCGCCACCATACGCTCGACATCGACCTGCCGCCGCAGCCGGTCTGGCTGCACGCGGACAGCGTGCGCCTGTCGCAAGTGGTGGCGAATCTGCTCAACAACGCGGCCAAGTTCACGCCGCCGGGCGGGCGCCTGCGCCTCGAGGTCGCGCTTGATGGCGAGGTCGCCGTGGTGCGCGTCATCGACAACGGCATCGGCATCGCGCCGCACCATATCGGCACGATCTTCGGCCTGTTCACCCAGGGCGGCCACGCGGCCGACCGCGTGCAGGACGGGCTCGGCATCGGCCTGTCGCTGGCCAAGACGCTGGTCGACCTGCATGGCGGGCAGATACGCGCTTCCAGTCCCGGCGTGGGGCTGGGCAGCGTGTTCGAACTGCGCCTGGCGACGATCGCCGCGCCGCAGGCCGCCGCGCCGGAATTGACGCCGGAGCCGGAGCGGGCCGGCGGCAGCCGCATCCTGGTGGTCGACGACAATGTCGATTCGACCGACATGCTGGCCGCGCTGCTCGGCCATGTCGGCCACGAAGTGCACACCGCCAACACCGGGGCCGACGCGATCGCCGCCGCCTTGCGCCTGCATCCGGCCATCATGTTCCTCGATATCGGCCTGCCCGACATGAGTGGGGTGGCGGTCGCCGCCACGCTGCGGGGCTACCCGGAACTGGCGTCGATGGCGCTGGTGGCGCTGACCGGCTACGGCAGCGACAAGGACCGCGAGACGGCCATCGCCAGCGGTTTCAACGCGTATCTGACCAAGCCGGTCAACTTCGACGCGCTGCAATCGACCATTGCCACGCTGGCGGGCGCCGCCCCTCGCTGAAAGCGCACGATCGTCCGATTTTATATTTCAGTTGCCTGTTGCCGTTTTTTTTCACATAATGTAGTAAATTTACTTTTTGACACAGCGGATGCAACATATTCATGGTCAACGTGAGTCAGATTAACGCGATTCATGAAAAGTGATGTAATGTTGTTTCTGTTCTGTAAAAATACTACACATTAGTGAGGGCGGTACATGGACGGTTCGAAGGCGGTGGAATTCAAGGACGAGTTGCTGGGCAGGGATATCCGCCAGTTGGGACGGATGCTGGGCGAGACGATCCGCGCGCAGCATGGCGACGAGGCATTCAACCGGATCGAGAGCATCCGCCAACTGGCGATCCGCTTCCGGCGCGAGCAGGACGAACAGGCGCAGACCCAGCTCGACCAGTCGCTGCACGCGCTGGCGCCCGAGGAAACCAGCCAATTGATCCGCGCCTTCAGCTATTTTTCGCTGCTGGCCAACATCGCCGAAGACCAGCATCACACGCGCCGCACGCGCGCCCACCTGATCGCCGGTTCGGCGCCGCGCCGCGGCAGCCTGGCGCACGCGGTGCATAACGTCGTGGGCGCCGGCCGCGCCGACGCGCTCGACGCATTTTTCGAAGACGCCCATATCAGCCCGGTCTTCACCGCGCACCCGACCGAGGTGCAGCGCAAGAGTATCCTCAATTGCCAGATGGCGATCGCGCGCGAACTCGATGAACGCGACCGCGTGCAGATGACGCCGGAAGAACAGGAACACAACGCCGACGCGCTGGCGCGCGGCATCCACACCTTGTGGAACACCCGCCTGCTGCGCACGGCCAAGCTGTCGGTGATGGACGAAGTCAAGAATGGCCTGTCCTTCTTTGACCGCACCATCCTCAGCGGCCTGCCGCAGTTATACAGCACCTTGCAGGACATGCTGGCCGGGATCGACGCGCGCTGGGCCGACACCGAGTTGCCGACGTTCATGAAGGTCGGCAGCTGGATCGGCGGCGACCGCGACGGCAACCCCTTCGTCACCGCCGACGTGTTGCGCAACACGCTGTGCAGCCAGGCGTCCGTCGCGCTTGAACATTACGTCGGCGAGCTGCTCAAGCTGGCATCCCAGTTGTCCCTGGCGCAAAACCTGGGCGGCTGCTCGGAACAGTTGCGCCACCTGGCCGACGCTTCTCCGGATTTGTCGCCGCACCGTCTCGACGAGCCGTACCGCCGCGCGATCTACGGCATCCGCGCCCGCCTGACGGCCACGCGCGCGCGCCTGGCCGGCAAGGGCGAGAGTGCCGCCGTGCCGTACGCGTCGGCCCAGGCGCTGCTCGACGATCTGGATATCGTGCACCACTCGCTGACCGCACACGGTTCGACCGTCCTGGCGCGCGGCCGCCTGCGCCACCTGCGTCGCGCCGTCAAGGTGTTCGGCTTCAGCCTGGCGCCGATCGACCTGCGCCAGAATTCCGACGTGCACGAGCGCGTCATCGCCGAACTGCTGGCCAGCGCGCGTCCCGGCGTCGACTACATGTCCCTGTCCGAAGCGGAACGCTGCGCGCTGCTGCTGGAAGAATTGAACACGCCGCGCCTCTTGATTTCTCCGTACACCAGTTATTCGGAAGAGACCAGCGGAGAGCTGGCGATCTTCCGCGCCGTCAAGGAAGCGCACGAGACGTATGGCGTGGAATCGATCACGAATTACATCATCTCGAAAGCGGCCAGCGTGTCGGACTTGCTGGAAGTGGCGCTGCTGCTGAAGGAGCACGGCCTGCTGCGCGCACGCCCGGCGACCCTGGCGCTGAACATCATCCCGCTGTTCGAGACCATCGACGACTTGCGCGCCGGTCCGGACATCATGGGCCGCGCCTTCAACCTGCCTTTGTACGGCGCCTTGCTGCAATCGCGCGGCGCGCTGCAGGAAGTCATGCTGGGTTATTCGGACAGTAACAAGGATGGCGGCTTCCTGACGTCGGGCTGGGAACTGTACAAGGCCGAGATCGAACTGGTCGAAGTCTTCAAACAGCACGGCATCAAGATGCGCCTGTTCCACGGCCGCGGCGGTTCCGTCGGCCGCGGCGGCGGTCCGAGCTACGAAGCGATCCTGGCGCAGCCGCCGGGCGCCGTGCAAGGCCGCATCCGCGTCACCGAGCAGGGCGAAGTCATCACCGCGAAATACGCGAACCCGGAAGTGGGGCGCCGCAACCTGGAAGTGATGGCCGCCGCGACGATGGAAGCGACCTTGCTGCCGCAGCGCCAGGCCGAGCCCGACGCGGCCCAGCTGGCGGCGATGCAGGCGCTGTCCGACGAGGCGCTGCGCACCTACCGCGCGCTGGTCTACGAGACCGAAGGTTTTGAAACGTATTTCTGGGAATCGACGGTGATTTCGGAAATCGCCGCCTTGAACATCGGTAGCCGCCCGGCGTCGCGTAAAAAATCGACGTCGATCGAAGACTTGCGCGCGATCCCCTGGGTGCTGAGCTGGGCGCAATGCCGCCTGATGTTGCCGGGCTGGTTCGGCTTCGGTTCGGCCGTGGAACGCTTCCTCGAAGGAGAAGCGGGACGCCTGGAACTGCTGCAGAAGATGTACCAGGAATGGCCGTTCTTCAACACGCTGCTGTCCAACATGGATATGGTCCTGGCCAAGAGCGACATCGCGATCGCCAGCCGCTACGCGTCGCTGGTATCCGACGCCACGCTGCGCGAAACCATTTTCGGCCGCATCCGCGCCGAACATGAGCGTACCATCGCGGCCTTGAAACAGATCACCGGCCAGGCCGAACTGCAGGATGCGAATCCGCTGCTGCAACGTTCGATCCGCAACCGCTTCCCGTACATCGACCCGCTGAACCACGTGCAGGTCGAACTGTTGCGCCGCTTCCGCGAAGGCGACACCGACGCCGCCACGCGCGAAGGGATTCACTTGTCGATCAACGGCGTTGCGGCCGGCTTGCGCAACAGCGGTTGATTCGGCGCGTTATAACTTGCAGCAATAGCGCCACCACTGTCATCCCCGCGAAGGCGGGGATCCCATTTTGCGTCCCGAGCGGCACAGCCGAAATGGGATCCCCGCCTGCGCGGGGATGACAAGGGTTTTTCAAGGCTGCCTTAGATGGAGCCTTTCGAGTTATCCTCCCCACCAACAGGAAAGAGACACCGTGCCTAGCATTGCTTCCCACCGCGCCACCAAGATCGTCGCCACCATCGGCCCCGCCTCGAATGACATTGAAACGCTGGTGCGCATGTTCCGCGCCGGGGTCGACGTGGTGCGCCTGAATTTCTCGCACGGCAAGGCGCAAGACCACGTCGAGCGCGCCCGTATGGTGCGCGAAGCGGCCGCCCAGTGTGGCCGCGAAGTGGCCATCATGGCCGACTTGCAGGGACCGAAGATCCGCGTCGGCAAATTCGAACACGGCAAGACCCAGTTGCAAAACGGCGCGGGCTTCATCCTGGACGCGGCCTGCGAATTGGGCAACGACGAACGCGTCGGCCTCGATTACAAGGACTTGCCGCGAGATCTGAAGCCGGCCGACGTGCTGCTGCTGAACGATGGCCTGATCGTGCTGGTGGTCGACCGCATTGTCGGCACCGAGATCCACACGACAGTGAAAATCGGCGGCGAGCTGTCGAACAACAAGGGTATCAACCGCCAGGGCGGCGGCTTGACCGCGCCGGCGCTGACGGGCAAGGATATGGAAGACATCAAGACCGCGATGAGCTTCCAGGCCGACTACATCGCCGTCTCGTTCCCGAAAAACGCGACCGACATGGTGATGGCGCGCCAGCTGGCGAACATCGCCGGCGAACCGTACGAACATAAACCGTTCATGATCGCCAAGATCGAGCGCGCCGAAGCGATTCCGGCGCTGCAGGAAATCCTCGATGCATCCGACGGCATCATGGTCGCGCGCGGAGACCTGGCGGTGGAAGTGGGCAACGCGGCCGTGCCGGCGCTGCAAAAGCGCATGATCAAGATGGCGCGCGCGTCGAATAAACTGGCGATCACGGCGACACAGATGATGGAATCGATGATCGTCAACGCGGTGCCGACGCGCGCCGAAGTGTCGGACGTGGCGAATGCCGTGCTGGACGGCACCGACGCCGTGATGACGTCGGCCGAGACGGCGTCCGGAAAATATCCGATCGAGACCGTCGAAGCGATGGCCGCGATCTGCCTCGATGCCGAAAAATGGGATACCTGCAAGCTGGACGTGGACCTGATCAACACCAAGTTCAGCCGCATCGACCAGTCGATCGCCTACGGCGCGCTGTTCACGGCGCACCACCTGCGCGTAAAAGTCATCGCGGCGCTGACGGAATCCGGTTCGACCGCGTTGTGGATGAGCCGCAACAACATCGACATCCCGATTTTCGCGCTGACGCCGAGCGTGGCGACGCAGCGCAAGCTGTCCTTATACCGCAACGTAGTGGCGCTGAAACTGACGCAATCGCCGGACCGCGAAGCGGTACTGCAATCGGTCGAAGATCTGCTGCTCGAACGCCGCGTGGTCGCGCGCGGCGACACCGTGGTGCTGACCTGGGGCGAGCCGCTGGGCGTCGTCGGCGGCACCAATGCATTGAAAATCATGAAGATCGGCGCTTCCGCCCGTTAAGGGAAACGCCAAATACCCCACTGTCGTTCCCGCGCAGGCGGGAACCCATAGCACGCATGCGTCCAGGCAAAATGTGGAATGGATGCATAGGGAACTCATACGTGGTATGGGTTCCTGCCTGCGCGGCGGTCCGCCGCTGCGGAACGACAGGCAAACTATAAAATGGAGAAATACATGAGTGCTATTGTTGACGTCATCGCCCGAGAAATCATCGATTCGCGCGGCAATCCAACCGTCGAATGCGACGTGCTGCTGGAATCGGGTTCGCTGGGCCGCGCCGCCGTGCCATCGGGCGCGTCGACCGGTTCGCGCGAAGCGATCGAACTGCGCGACGGCGATCCTAAACGTTATTTCGGCAAGGGCGTACTGCAAGCCGTTAACAACATCAATACCGAAATCTCGGAAGCGATCCTGGGCCTGGACGCCAATGAACAAGCCTTCCTGGACCGCACCCTGATCGACCTGGACGGCACCGAAAACAAATCGCGCCTGGGCGCGAACGCGATGCTGGCTGTCTCGATGGCCGTCGCGAAAGCTGCCGCCGAAGAAGCTGGCCTGCCTTTGTACCGTTATTTCGGCGGCTCCGGTGCGATGCAGATGCCGGTGCCGATGATGAACGTCATCAACGGCGGCGCGCACGCCGACAACAACCTGGACATCCAGGAATTCATGATCATCCCGGTCGGCGCTCCGTCGTTCAAGGAAGCGATCCGTTACGGCGCCGAAGTGTTCCACACGCTGAAAAAGATCCTGCACAAGAAGGGTCTGAGCACGGCCGTTGGCGACGAAGGCGGCTTCGCGCCATCGCTGGCGTCGCATGAAGATGCGATCAAATTGATCATCCAGGCGATCGAGGAAGCCGGCTACGAGCCAGGCACGCAGATCGCGCTCGGCCTCGATTGCGCCGCGTCCGAATTCTACAAGGATGGCAAGTATGAACTGGCAGGCGAGGGCATGAGCCTGACCGCCACCGAGTTCACGAATTTGCTGGCGACCTGGTCCGAAAAATACCCGATCATCTCGATCGAAGACGCGATGCACGAGGGAGACTGGGAAGGCTGGGCGATTTTGACCGAAGCGCTGGGCAAGAAGGTGCAACTGGTCGGCGACGACCTGTTCGTCACCAACACCAAGATCCTGAAGGAAGGCATCCAGAAGGGCATCGCCAATTCCATCCTGATCAAGATCAACCAGATCGGCACCCTGACCGAAACCTTCGCCGCGATCGAAATGGCGAAGCGCGCCGGCTACACCGCCGTGATCTCGCACCGCTCGGGCGAGACGGAAGACTCGACCATCGCCGACATCGCCGTCGGTACCAACGCCTTGCAGATCAAGACCGGTTCGATGTCCCGTTCCGACCGCATGGCCAAGTACAACCAGTTGCTGCGCATCGAGGAAGACCTGGGCTATGTCGCGACTTATCCAGGCCGCGACGCCTTTTATAACGTGAAGTAATTTTTCACTGCAACAAGCAAAGCCCACCACCGCGTGGGCTTTTTTTTTGATCAAAATCAGAGGCAAAATCTGGGGTCAGACCCTCGGGTCTGACCCCGGCCTTTGCCTCTGATTTTGGCCGTTAATTCAAAGACCCTGTTGATCACTTCCCCACCGACAATGAAGAACGGGTCGATTCCTACATTCTCCTGTCGTGTGCTCCTACGGTCATTCCTTGCCGCAGGTTTTACGATGAGTCCACTTCAAACCTTTTTGAAGCACAAATACAGGGGAAAAATCATGAGCTTTCTTATTTGGATCGTCATAGGTGGTGTTATCGGTTGGCTGGCCAGCATGGTCATGAAAACGGATGCGCAGCAAGGCATGTTCTTGAACGTGATCGTCGGTATCGTCGGCGCCCTGCTGGGTGGCTGGCTGTTGGCACCAATGTTTGGCGCGGGAACCATCAACTCGAACGACTTCAGCATGCTATCCCTACTGGTCTCCTTCCTGGGCGCTGTCGTGCTGCTGGCGATCGTCAACCTTATCTTCCGCGGCAAGGTCCGATAACCTGGACTGTCTGGCTTGGCCTGTCTGGCCGGCACGGCTTAACCGCCGTCTGCCGGCTTTTCGCACAAGGGCAGGCGTATCGTAAAACAGCTGCCTTGGCCAGGACCTTCGCTATGGGCGCCGACGCTGCCGCCGTGCAGTTCGACGATCTTGCGCACCAGCGCCAGGCCCAGTCCCAATCCGCCGGCGGCGCGGTCCGGGCGGCGCGCACCCTGCGAAAACAGTTCGAAGATGCGCGGCAGCAAGTCCGGCTCGATGCCGCCGCCATTGTCGCTGACGGTCAATTTCAACATCTCCTCGTCGCGCGCGGCCTGCACGACGATGGTCGATTGCGGCGGCGAATATTTTGCTGCGTTAATCAGCAGGTTCGCCATTACCTGCACCAGGCGGGTCTGGTCGCCGCTGATCCAGATATCGTCGGCAATCGGGTCGAGTTTCAATTCATGCGCGCTGGCGTGGATCGTGCCGAGCGTCTGTTCGGCCGCGCTGGCGATCACCTGTTCGATGCGCAAGGGCTTGGTTTCCAGCGAAATCAGGCCGCGCGTCACGCGCGACACATCCAGTAAATCGTTGACCAGGCGGTTCATGTGCTCGACCTGGCGAGAAATTACCGCGCCGGCCTGGCGCAACTGGTCGGCGTTCAGGCCCGGCACCGTCAGCAGGTGAGCCGCGGTGCTGATCGGCGCCATCGGGTTGCGCAGTTCATGGCCGAGCATGGCCAGGAATTCATCCTTGGCGCGGTTTTGCGCATCGGCCACGGCGCGCGCCAGTTGCGCCTGCGCCAGCAATTGCTCGCGTTCCATCGACGTTTCGGCCAGCAGGCGCCCGGCGTTGTAGACGCTCTGGTTCAACTGGTCGACTTCGGTGATGCCGGACGGCGTGGGCGGGCGCGGCACGCCCTTGCCGATCGCGTGCGCCGATGCGCTGGTGAGCGCGATCGCCTGCCCGATGCGCGCGCTGAACGCGCGCGCCGCCGCCACCGCGAAAAACAGCGCCAGCAGCAAGCCCAGGCCGGACAGCAGCAGGGTGCGGTTGGCCACGCCGTCGATGCGCGCCGCGTCGGCCGTCATGACGACCCACCAGCCGGATACCGGGGACGAAGTCAGCACCGCGTAGCCGCCGTCGGGCATGCGCACCGGGCCGGTGCTGCGGCTGCGGATCGCGTCGGCGATCGCCTGCGGCGCCATGGCGCCGACCGTCGACGGCTGGCGGTTGCTTTGCAGCAAGTGGCCCTCCCGGTCGAAAATCATGAAGGTGGCGCCATCTTCGCTCTGCGGCGTGGGCAAGGCCTTGGCCAGCGCGCCAACCTTGAAGCCATAGCCGAGCACGTAGCGCCGCTGTTCCGGCAGTGTCACCGGGAATTCCAGCGCGATCATCGGCTGCGGGTTCACTTCCCCCAGCAGCAGATTGGAAATCGAGACCGTGCCGCCGGCCAGCACCTGCGTGATACGTCCCCTGGCCGCGGTGCGCGTATCGGGCAACAGCGCGCCGTTCGGCAGCGAACTGTCGACCAGTTGCTGGCCATCGCTGTCGAACAGCACGATATACGCGTCGCGCCCGGCCACGATCGTGCGCGCCTTGTCCCTGAAGGCATCGAACTGGCCCGCTTCGAGCTTGCTGGAATTGCTCAGGCTGCGCACCAGGCCGATCACTTCATGCCACTGGCCATCGACCGCCAGCGACGTCGCGCGCACGGCTTCGTGCATGCTGCGCACGCCGGAATCGCGTTCGGCTTCCATCAACCGGTTCAGCGGAATGGTAAAAAATACGACCACGGGCAACAGCGTGGCCGTGATCATCAAGGCGAGGAGCGAACGGATTTTCATGAATGCGGTCACTTAAGCGCGTATGGCCGTCATTGTATGGCGTTCTTGCCAATAGATGTGAAATGTTAATGCCGCGCGCTGCCTCCGTCTAGCCCGGCGCGGTGCGCACCTGCAACAGGACGGGGAAATCGCGGGCGATGAATTCGGCGATCGGCGCCTGCAACAGCATACCGACCAGGCCGCAGGCGGCGATCAGCGCCATTGCGATGGTGAGACGGTAGACGAATTTGCGTTCCGGCGCGCGCAAAATGAAAGGCAGGTTGATCGCCACGCTGGCGATCGACGCCATCACGGCGCCGTTCGCGGCGGCGTCGAACGACAGCTTGCCGTTCGCCGCCAGGCTGCCGGCGGCGGCCACCGCGCTGGCGCTGGAGACGGTGCCGCCGACCACGCTGGTGATATAAAAGCCGACGTTGCCGAAATAACGCTGCGTCAGGATGCCGACGATGTGCAGCAGCAGGAAGATCAGCCCGTATTTCAGCGCGCCCCACAGAGAAAATGGCAGCGCCAGCTGGCCGTTGGTGGCCAGCGGCGCGCCGCTGTCGGCCAGTTCTCCCTTGGTGCGCGCAAGCGCCAGTCCCGTGCTGGCGACCAGCATCAAGGCGAAGGAGCCGAGCGCGGACACGGCCACGGCCGGCGCGAGCAGCATCAGGATGATCGCATTCCTGGCGATCATCGCCGAAGTCGCCAGCAGGATGCCCTGGTAGGCGGCGGTGACGACCGAATGGTGGCGGTCGCCGTCGACGCGCGCGGCCAGTTCGTTGACGGTCACGCTGCTGTTGACCAGGCCGCCGAGGAAGCCGGCGATGGCCACGCCGCGCGTGCCGTAGGCTTTCCACAACACGTAGTTCACAAAACCGATCGCCGCGATCAGGATCACCGTGGCCCAGGCCGCGCGCGGTTCGATCAGGCCGAGCGGGCCGATCGAGCCGGCCGGCAGCGCCGGATAAATGACGATGCCGAGGATCGCCAGCAGCAGCGCCGAGCGCAATTCCCCCTCGGTGAGGCCGACACTAAAACCTTGCAGGCTATCCTTCCACGCCAGCAGCGCGGTGGAACTGACCATGATGGCGGCCGGCGTCAAGGTATGTCCCTTGCCGCACAGGATGCCGGCCATGCAGGTCACCAGCATCGCGGTCGATGTCGTCAGTTCGGTGCCGCCGTGCGCGCGCAGGTTTTGCTGGTTCAGGAAGATCGTCAGCAGGCCGGTCAGCGCCAGCGTGATGTAGGCGAAGGGATCGCCCAGCGATGCGCCGACCGAACTGAGCAGGGCGATGAAGCCGAAGGTGCGCAAGCCCGCTTCCTTCTTGCGCCGTTCCCGCTCCAGTCCCATCAGCAGCCCCAGCGCCAGCGCCAGTGCGAAGCGGGTCAGCATTTCCAGGTAGGGCCAGTCCGCGGGCGCGAGCTGGACAGGCGACGCGCCGACGACGGTCGCTGTGGCGGCCGGCAGATTATCAGTCAGTAGGGAAATGAACATTGCACGATCCCAAAAAAGCCGAGCTATTGCCACTGTACTCCTGGCGTCCCGTTCGCTCTGCTATTTAGC
The DNA here is from genome assembly GCA_040389645.1 of Pseudomonadota bacterium. Taxonomy (GTDB): domain Bacteria; phylum Pseudomonadota; class Gammaproteobacteria; order Burkholderiales; family Burkholderiaceae_D; genus Rugamonas. The sequence continues at coordinate 108,507 of JAZJZT010000063.1, forward strand.
GCACACGTCCGATATTTGGTTGCCGTGAACATACAGTATGGTTCGTTTTCAAGTGCCGCCGGCGGTGCTGTCCGGAGATCCGGAGCGACAAATTTGTCATTCCCGCGCAGGCGGGAATCCCATTTTTTTGCGCCATTTGCGACTCTAAATGGGATTCCCGCCTGCGCGGGAATGACAATTCTACGGTCGGTGGCTTAACTTAACGGCATCACCGTCCGCGCATTAATATATCACGTCGTGATATAATTTTTTCTTTCCAACACACCTCTTCATCCAATGACTTCCGCTCCATTGAGCAAGACCGATTTTTCCGTGCTGTCCGAATTCCGCTACCAGATGCGGCGTTTCGAGCGTTTTTCCGAAAATGCCGTGCAGGCCGAGGGCATCACGCCGCTGCAATATTTGCTGTTGCTGCATCTAAAGGGGTACGAGGGAAGGGAATGGGCCACGGTCGGCGAACTGGCCGAGCGCCTGCAAGCCAAGCAGCACGGCGTGGTCGCGCTGGTATCGCGCTGCGAAGCGGGCGGACTGGTGCGGAGACAGGCGAGCACGCACGACCGGCGCCGCGTCGAAATCCACCTGCTGCCGCCCGGTGAAGCGATCTTGACGCGCCTGGCCGAGATCCACCGCGCCGAACTGGTATCGCTGCAAGGCGTGTTTGCCGTCCCCGTGCTGAAGCAGGAGGCACCATGAAGCATTACGATAGCCGGCGCGATTTCAACGGAGAAGCGCGCTTGCTGTTCATCGCCAGCATCGCCGCCGTGATCGGCGCGCTGAGCACCGGCACCGCCTGGCTGCTGCTGCATGCGATCGCCTTGTTCAACAACCTGTTTTTCTTCCAGACGCTGTCGGACGCCGTTACTTCTCCCGCGCTCAACACGCTGGGCGCCTGGGTCATCGGCGTGCCCGTCGCCGGCGGCCTCGTGATCGGCCTGCTGGCGCGCTACGGTTCGGAACAGATCCGTGGCCACGGCATCCCGGAAGCGATCGAAGCGATCCTGTTCAAGCAGAGCGCGATGTCGCCCAGGGTGGCCGTGCTCAAGCCGCTGGCGTCGGCCATCGCGATCGGCAGCGGCGGGCCGTTCGGCGCCGAAGGGCCGATCATCATGACCGGCGGCGCCGTCGGCTCGCTGATCGCTCAGCATTTTCACTTGAGCGGCGGCGAGCGCAAGGCGCTGCTGGTGGCCGGCGCCGTGGCCGGCATGACGGCGGTGTTCGGCACGCCGGTCGCCGCGCTGCTGCTCGCGGTCGAACTGTTATTGTTCGAACTGCGCCCGCGCAGCCTGCTGCCGGTCGCCGTCGCCTGCGCGGTGGCCGGCTTCCTGCGCACCTTATTGATGGAAGCGGGACCGCTGTTCCCCTTGCAGACATTGCCGCTGCAACCGTCGGCGCTGCTGTCGTGCCTGGCCGCCGGCCTGTTGTGCGGCATGCTGGCGTGGTTGCTGTCGGGCGCGCTGTACCGGGTCGAAGACCTGTTTCATCGCCTGCCGCTGCACTGGATGTGGTGGCCGGCGATCGGCGGCCTGGCCGTCGGCATCGGCGGATATTATGAACCGCGCGCACTCGGCGTCGGCTACGACGTCATCGCCGACCTGCTGCAGCACCACCCGGGCGCCGCCGTCGTGGGCGGATTGCTGCTGGCCAAGGCGGTGATGTGGCTGATCGCGCTCGGTTCCGGCACCTCCGGCGGCGTGCTGGCGCCCTTGTTGATGCTCGGCGCCGGGCTCGGTTCGATGCTGTCCCCCTACCTGCCGGGCGGCGATCCGGCCGTCTGGCCGCTGGTATTCATGGCGGCGACCTTGGGCGGCATGATGCGCGCGCCGATCATGGCGTCCGTGTTCGCCTTCGAATTGAGCAACGACGCCAACGCCTTGCTGCCGGTGCTGGCCGCCTCGGTGGTGGCCTACGGTTTCACGGTGCTGACGATGCAGCGCTCGATCCTGACTGAAAAAATCGCGCGCCGCGGTTATCACATCTTCCGGGAATACGGCATCGATCCGCTGGAGCGGCACAGCGTGGAAGAAGTCATGACGGCGGACCCGGTCAGCATCGATGCCGGCCAGCGCATCGCCGACCTGCTCATTACCCATTTCGGGGCGGCGCAGCGCCACCGCGCCTACCCGGTCACGCGCGACGGCGTGCTGGTGGGCATGCTCGACCGCGCGGCGCTGGCGGCCGGGGAAGAAAAAGGAGTGGATAGCGTCGGCGATTTATACGGCGTCAACCCGCCTCTTGTCGCGCTGGCCGGCGAAACCTGCCGCAACGTCGCGACCCGCCTTGCAGTCCACGAGATCGAGCGCCTGCCGGTGGTCGACGCCGCCACGCACCGCCTGGTGGGATTGGTCAGCCGCAGCGACCTGATCAAGGTCAGCCGCACGCTGCACGACGAGGAACACGTGCGCCAGGCGTTCAGGCGCGTGTCGCCGCTCCGGTCGCCAGCCGCAACCCGGCCTGGACGCTAGGCCAGTCTAGGTCGGTGACGGCATACAGCACGCTGTCGCGCACGTGGCCGGTCCACGTGACGCGGTCGCGCCGCAGCACGCCCTCGCGCGTGGCGCCCACTTTGGCGATGGCGGCCTGGCTGCGCAAATTGCGCGTATCGGTCAGCAGTTCGACGCGGCGCGCGCCGCTGCCGAAGGCGTGACTGAACATCAGCAGCTTCGCTTCCAGGTTGACATAGCGCGAGCGCGCATCCGGGTGCAGGAAGGTCGCGCCGATCTCGACGCACTGGCGCTCCGGCCGGATGTTCAGATAGCTGCTGGTGCCGACGATGCGCCGGCTTTCCAGGTCGCGGATCGCATAGGCGATCCACTGGCCGGCGCGTTCCTGTTGCGCGATATGGCTCCACCAGCCATCGAAATGCAGGCCGCGCCCGCTCATCGCAAACAAGTCCCACGCCGGCGCGTCGCAATCGAGCGCGGCGCGCACGGGCTCGCGCAGCGCTTCCTCGTACGGTTCGAGCCGCACATGCCATCCTTGCAGCGCCGCGCGTTCCAGCGCAAAAACCTGTCTGTCAGCCATGTTCCGCTTCCCCGCGATAAGTTATCAATTACTCTATATTAACAAGCATTTTTATTGTTTAGGCAATTCTCGCCGAAATTCTTTCCTGCCCGACACGCCGGCCCGCGCCAAATAAGGTATTGCGGTACATAATTTAACATAGTATATTATTTATACCGTTTATATTATTGTATCGGGCCTTGCCGCCCGCCAGACCAAATTCCCATGCCCCCAACCGCGTATCGCCGCCGGATGCCGTCGTCCCCGTGCCTGAAACTGACCTTGCTCGTGCTGTCGCTGCTGGTCTTTGCCGGCGGCGCCATGGCGCTCGACGTCTGGCGCATCGACGCGTCCGGCGCCGAGCGCCTGTCGCTGCTGGCCTTGCTCGGCTGCAGCCTGTTGCTGGCCTGGCTGATCGGCCGGCTGTTTCCGGGCGCGCCTCCTGCCGACGTCCGCCCGCGCCGCGGCGACGACACCGCCGACATGGCGCGCGCCGTCGAACATTTTTTGCGGGAGCGCGAACGCATCGAGGCCGACCGCGCCGAACTGCGCATCGTCAAGGAACAACTGGCGGAACAAAACATGCGGATGCGGCACATGGCGCACCACGATGCGCTGACCGGTTTGCCGAACCGCGCGCTGCTGGACGATCGCCTGAAACAGGCGATCGCCCACGCGCAGCGCCACCGCAGCCGGCTGACGGTGGCGTTCATCGACCTGGATAATTTTAAGCTGATCAACGATAGCCTCGGTCACGATGCCGGCGATGCCTTGCTGAAAGCGGTCGCGCAGCGCATGCAGGCTTGCGTGCGCGGCAGCGATACCGTGGCGCGGCTGGGAGGAGATGAATTCGTGCTGGTGCTGTGCGACCAGCCGGAACAGCCGCAACTGGTCGCCGGCACGCTGGGGCAGATCCGCGACGCCATCGCGCAAGCGGTGCCGTTCGGCGAACGGCTGTTACGGGTGACGTGCAGCATGGGGCTGGCCACGTATCCGGCCGACGGCGCGGACGGCGCCACGCTGATGATGCACGCGGACGTGGCGATGTACCGCGCCAAGGCGCTGGGACGCAACAATTTCCAGTTTTATTATGCCGGCACAGCCTCGATGGCGCGCACCTCGTCTTGAACCTGCAGCCATTCGCCGCCGCGCATCAGGTCGCGCCGGAACACCGACAGGATGGCCGGCATCGAAAAATCGTCGGCGAGGTCGGCATGTTTTTTATTCCATTCCTCGATGATCCACTGGTCGATCCGCTCTTGGAGTTCGTCCTGGCTGGCGGCCTGCGCAAGCAGGTCGCGCATCCTGTCGTGCCGCAGGTGATGGCGGATAAACAGGTAACGCAGCGCGTCGTTGATGGTGCCTGGGAAATCTGAAATGGTCTGCGTCATGTGCGTTGCGAAGTGAAGGAAAAAACGGAGTACAGGCCGCGCCAGCCGGAGCGGGCGCGCATGCGGTGTGGTGGCGGGTCCGACAGGGCGTCGAGCGATGCGCTGAGCCGGTCCAGCGCCGGCAGCGTATTTTCACGCAACATCGTGCTCGGCGCCAGGCGCTGGCCCTGTTCGATCAACAGGCCGACCCGGCACGACGAGGCGCAGTAGTGCGCATGGGCGGCCTGCATGCCTGCCAGCAGCGCCTGTTCCCGCGGCCGCGTCGTCAACCGTGCCAGCGTGGCGAGCGCCGCTTCGATGAGCAGCCGGTTGTTTTCCATCGTTTCAGCGATCAGCGCCGCGTGGGCCTGGTCGTTCGTCAGTAGCAGCGCCATGCTGCTGCGCGCATTGGCGTGGGCGAGATCGTGGATCGCGCGGGCGGCGTCGAGCCTGGCCCGGTGCCGCCCGCCGGCGCCGGGCAGGGTACTGTTGTCATGCCAGGCGAGTGCGAGCAGCAGCGCCAGCGCCACTGCGATCGCGATCCACGCCGGCCAGAAATCCATCGTGACGATTGTTTGCATGTCGTGTCGTCGCTTCAGGCGGCCCGCTGCACCGGCGCGGCGGCCGGCGCGCCGGCCAGCAGGCGCTCGATGTCGAGCAGGATCAGGTCGCGCCGGCCGACCGTCGCCACGCCGGTCAGATAACTGTTGTCGCCTTCGCCCGGCGGCATCGGGCGGATCTGGGAGGATGAGGGCATCACGACATCCGTCACGTCGTCGACCACGATGCCGACGTTGTGTCCGGACAAGGCCAGCACGATCACGGCCGTCAGGCGGTTGCTGGCCGCCGGCTGTGGAAAGCGCAGGTCGACCAGCGCGACGATGGCATCGTCGACCATCGCCACGCCTTCCACCAGGCCGCGGCCATCATGAATCCTGGTCAGCGCGCGGTAATCGACCAGCTTGTTGACACGGCCGATGTCAAGCCCGTAGTGATCCTGGCCCAGGCGAAAGACCAGAAAACGCTGCGACGGCGCCAGATAACGGCCGTCCGGTGCCGGCGGATTGGCGATCGCCGTCAGGTGGGTGCTCGGGTTCATCGGTGCTCTCCTGTGGGTGACACATCCAGCATGGTTTGAACTTGTTGATCGGATATCCATGTTGCTATGCAGCATATCCTGGCAATATGTCATCTTCGTGACCGGATACCAAATAGTTGGTCTTCGACTTGACAAATTGCTAAATTATGCAGCAGTGCACCAGGGGAGCCTGGAGGCCGATCTGCCATGCCGGATTGCCGCCCATCGCCTGCATTCGCAGGCGCCAGGCAGCGGTGCTTCAGATTTCCACCACCACCTTGCCGCGCGCGCTGCCCGTGCTCAGCGCCTGGTGCGCCGCGCCCACCGTGTCCAGCGTGTAGCGGGCTTCATCCATCAAGACCCTGATCTTGCCGGCTTCCACCAGTGTCGCCGCCTCGCGCAGGATGGCGCCGTGCTTGTCGCGGCCATGGCCGGACAGCAGGGGCAGCATCGTGAACACGCCGGAATAGGTCGCCGCGCGGAACGATAACGGGGCCAGCGCGTGCGTTCCCCATCCCAGGCAACTGACGACGTGGCCGCCGTACAGGCGCGCCGCGCGGAACGACGCGTCCAGCGTGGCGCCGCCGACCGTGTCGTAGACGACGTCGTATCCTTCTCCCTTGGTGAGGCGCGCGACGTAGTCGTCCACCGTGCTGGCGCGGTAATCGATGAAGGTCGCGCCGAAGCCCTCGATGGTCGCGCGCTGGCTGGCTTCGCCGGTGGCGTGCACTTCGGCGCCCAGCGCCAGCGCCAGTTGCACGGCGATGTGGCCGACGCCGCCGGCGCCGCCGTGCACCAGCACCTTCATGCCGGCGCCGGTACGGGCCCGGTCCACGATGCCTTCCCACGCCGTGATGAAGATCAGCGGCAGCGCGGCCGCTTCGCGCATCGACAGGTTGTTTGGCTTGTGCGCCAGCAGCCGGGCGTCGACCGCGGCGAACTGCGCCAGTGAACCCTGCACGCCGCCGATGCCGCCGGTCATGCCGTAGACGGCGTCGCCGGGCAGGAAGCCGTCGACATCCTCGCCGACCGCTTCCACGATGCCGGCCATGTCGACGCCCAGCACGGCGGGCAATCGCGTTTGCGCGTGCGCCGCGCCGCCGGCGGCGATCTTGACGTCGAGCGGGTTGACGCCGCTGGCGGCGATGCGCACTAGCACCTGACCGCGGCCGGCCACCGGGCGTTCGAGCGTGGTCACGGCCAGCGGGGTGTTGTAGGCGTTCAGTACGACGGCTTGCATGGTTTTCATGATGATGTCCTTTTCGGTGAGTGATGCAGCCAGTGTAGGGACAGGCGGCCCGCGGAAAAATGGGGCTGGCGGGGATGCAGAATGCCAAAATCGTGAACAATCGCGCTAGAATCCGGCGATCACGGGGAGGCGTATGGACAGGCTGGATGCATTAAAAGTGTTTTGCGCGGTGGTGGGCGCGGGCGGTTTCAGCAAGGCGGCCGAGCGGCTGGGCATTTCGACGTCGTCCGTGACGCACCAGGTCGGCGCGCTGGAAGCGCACTTCGGTGTCAAGCTGCTGAACCGCACCACGCGCAGCATGTCGCTGACCGACGAGGGCAGGCAGTGCCACGAACACGCGCTGCGCCTGCTGGACGACATGAGCGAACTGGAAAACAGCCTGGATCAATCGCGCCGCACGGTCGGCGGCACGCTGCGGGTCGACATGCCGGGCAATCTCGCCCGCCTGTTTGTCGCGCCGGCCTTGCCGCGCCTGCTGGCCGCGCATCCCGGCCTGCAATTGAAAATGACGGCCGGCGACCGTTACATCGACATGGTGGAAGAGGGCATCGATGTGCTGCTCAGGGTCGGCGAGCTGCCCAATTCCAGCCTGATCGCCAGGACGGTCTGCAAGACGCGCTACATCACCTGCGCCTCTCCCGCCTTCATCGCGCGCCACGGCCGGCCGGACAGCCCCGACAGCCTGGCCGGTTTCCCCTGCCTGAATTTCATTTATCCGAAAGCGCGCGCGCTGCGGCCGTGGGTGTTTCAGAAGGATGGCCAGCCGTTCAACTGCACGCCGCCCGGCGCCGTCGCCATCGACCACGTCGAATCGCTGGTCGAAATGGCGAAGCAGGGCGCCGGCATCGTCCAGCACCTGTCGGTATCGCTGCTGGAACCGTTGACAAGCGGAGAACTGGTGCCGCTGCTGGAAGACTGGCAGGCGCCGGGGCCGGACGTGTCGGCGCTGTACCAGCACAAGCACCACCGCGCCGCGAAAATCCAGGTCTTCGTCGCCTTCCTGGACGAGGTGTTTCGCCAAGCCTAACCGCGTCATCGCATCCGCCTGTACAGCCGGATGTTAACTAATGTATATTGCAAAGCCTTGGTTTTTTAATAATAGGCATATGGAATCCATCAAAGTCGGTTTATTGGGCATCGGCGTCGTCGGCTCAGGCACGTTCAATGTCTTGCAGCGCAACCAGCAGGAAATCAGGGGCCGCGCCGGGCGCGGCATCGAAGTCGTCATGGTGGCGGCGCGCGATACGGCGCGGGCGCGCGCCATCGTCGGCGACAAGGTCGACGTGGTCACGGACCCGCAACTGGTGGTCAACCACCCGGATATCGAGATCGTCGTCGAAGTCATCGGCGGCTGCACGCTGGCCAGGGAGCTGGTGTTGCAGGCGATCGCCAACGGCAAGCACGTCGTCACCGCCAACAAGGCGCTGCTGGCGCTGCACGGCAGCGAAATCTTCGCCGCCGCGCGCCAGCACGGCGTCGCTGTCGCCTTCGAAGGCGCTGTGGCCGTCAGCATCCCGATCATCAAGGCGCTGCGCGAGGGACTGGCCGGCAACCGCATCGAATGGGTGGCCGGCATCATCAACGGCACCACCAATTTTATTCTGTCCGAAATGCGAGACAAGGGACTGGCGTTCGACGTCGTATTAAAACAGGCGCAGCGCCTGGGCTACGCGGAGTCGGACCCGACGTTCGACATCGAAGGCATCGACGCGGCCCATAAAGCCACGATACTCGCCGCGATCGCCTTCGGCATCCCGGTGCAGTTCGACAAGGCGCACATCGAGGGCATTACCAAACTCGACGCCGTCGATATCGGCTATGCCGAAAGCCTGGGCTATCGGATCAAATTGCTCGGCATCGCGCGGCGCACGCCGGCCGGCATCGAACTGCGCGTGCATCCTTCGCTGGTGCCTGTGACGTGCCTGATCGCCAATGTCGAAGGATCGATGAATGCGGTGATGGTGAAAAGCGACGCAGCCGGCGTGACGATGTATTACGGCGCCGGCGCCGGTTCCGAGCAGACCGCGTCGGCCGTGATCGCCGACCTGATCGACATCACGCGCCTGGCGACAGCAAACCACGAACACCACGTTCCCTATCTCGCCTTCCAGCCGAATGCGATGGCGCAGACGCCGATCCTGCCGATGGACGAAATCCGCACCAGTTATTATCTGCGCATTGCCGTGCGCGACGAACCCGGCGTGCTGGCCGACATCACGCGCATCGTCGCCGACTGCGGCATTTCGATCGACGCGCTATTGCAAAAGCCGCCGGCGGCGGACAGGGCGCAGGCCGACATCATCGTGCTCACGCATGAAACGCAGGAAAAGCACGCGCGCACAGCCATCGCCGCGATCGAAGCCCTGCCTTCCGTGCTGGGCGCGGTGACTATGTTGCGACTGGAGGCGCTGGCTTAAGACCGGGCAGATCGGGAATGCTGCGTTATTCGTTAGTTGGTGAGTTGGCCTTGAGAAACTTGCGAAACTTAAGAAAATTGCGTAGCATGATCTTAAATACAGCGATCGAGGAAGGGCATGACCAATGGATCTTTCGATTGCTCCGCCACAATTTGCCTGAGGAACTATCATGACACCGATTGCAAAACACGGCGGCACCAAGCCGCGCCAGCCTTTTCTGAACGAGACGAGCAAGCGCGCGGTCGAGCAATTCGCCCAATTGGTCGCTGAGCGGGTCGAATCGCTGGCCCAAGGCGCGGACCGCTCTCGATTTGTCGAACTGGCCAAGCGTGCCTTGAATGAAGCGCGTGCCGCTCTTGGCGATGCGCGACTGGTCACGCCGAGTCTGCTTCCAGTTTCAAGATTAAAAGCCTCGGATGTCATCTCGCAAGGATGGGTGGATCTTTCACAGGCTACGCTGTATCGGGCTGCCGAGAGTGGGCGTTTTTATTGCACGACGCCAAAAGGCCGCAGTATTGGTCGGGAATTCCCGGTTTGGCAATTTGTCGAGCCGGTTCCCGAACTGATCGAGCCTGTCCTGTCCCAGCTTTCAGACCAGCCGAGTAGCGAAATTCATGCATTCTGGGTCACTGCGGTCGACGAGTTGAACGAGCTGTCACCGGCCGAAGTATTGGCCGGCAAGCCGTTCGAGACGCGCAATGACGTGCACCACAGCCAGCGCTCTATCCTGGATCTTCCGGCTAGCTTGCGCGTTCGCAAGGTCCAGGCAGTGGCGACACTTCAACTCAGGGGCATGGCCGACATCATAGGCTAGGCGCATGCCGACTGATCAGGATTTACCAGTTCCACCGCCGCATATTGTTGGGCGCCTACCGGCCATTGAGCTACTGGAGCGCGCATTATTGGACAGTAGCATTGAGATTGTGCCCGGTCACCAGTTTGTCCGGGCGGCGTGGAACGAAGCTTCGATCTGGCCACGGCAAGTGCAGCGCACTTACCGGTTCGGGCCTCCGTTGGAGTCGATCGGCGTGGACGGGCGCTATCCATTTCATTGGGCGTATGTCGCTACCCATGCCATCACGGCTGTGTGGGAGGCGCAGTTATGTGCCAATGACGTTACTCGTCCCGGCACTTTTTATATTCGACCGCAGGCTGCACAGGCAATCATTGCAACGCTGTCGTTTGGACAGCCCCTCAGGTTGTTCGACATCACCGGCACCACTGCCAGCAAGCTCGGGTTGTTCGACGAAATCAACAGTCCCGACCATGAATGGGGCCAATGGTTCGGTTGCCAGTTGGATCGGATAATCGTCGCCCAAAAGGGTGCTGTGCATGGTTTCCGTTATCCGTCCCGACGCCATCCCGGGCACAGCGCCTTCGCGATTTCTTCCCGGGTGATGGATACCTTGGCCTCTTCCTTGTCGAAATCGACAGTGAAATTCGGTGCTACCGAGGAGTTTGCAGCACTGACGAGCGACGCCTGTTGTGTGGTCCCGCCCTGATGTGATGGTCCGACAAGCACCAAGTCGGCCACCAGCGCGTGCAAGTGCACGAAGGCGCGCATTCTTCAAGGCTCCTTTCGAAGTCATTACTGGGCATCTGCCACCTGGTTGAAACAAAGTGGATGTCCCTTTTCTTGCCTTTTCTTCGACAACTTCGAAGACGAGGCTTACCCATTAATCCAGCAGACGCCTGACGGCGCCGCTGATTGCTTACGTTAGGCCCCACAAGTGACCCTCCTCCAACTCCTAGCTGCAGTACGCGCCCCCTATGTTCGCCAGCTATCAGCGGCGGTCGTTTCGGTTAACGCACACGTCGAGCCTGCATTCAGAAATAAGGACGGAGCACTGGCCGTGGAGGGCACACTCGATCTGCCGAGCCGCGCCGACTACATTCCACGTGAAGGCGCGGGAAAGCCCGCGATGGTTGATTCCACCTCACACCTAGATTTCGAGACAATTTCCGTGGCGTACAAAGACTGTGATGTTCTGATCGGTCCGTTTGTTTGGGACTGGGTGCAACTCACCATACGTGGCCTGCCAGAACAAGAAGCCGCGTCAGTCGCCAAGAACTGGTTCTTCCGGTGGTTCGATCCTGAGGACACCAACGAAGCCAACGAAGACGGTCTTTATGGCGTGGTTCACTTCCTCGGCGAACCCAAAGTAGCCGCAAACGGGATCGAATTTTCCATTGATCTGGGGTCTGCTCCTCCCGAGGCACTTGAGGATCTACTCGAGCGAATGTCCAGCCACGGGGCCAGCGCCGCAAGTGTGGCCAACAGCGCATTGCAACCGACGCCTGCGGCACGGCTAAATTTAAATCGTTAGGCAGCCCATATGCACACAATCACCTGGGTCAAACCCGCATTAGCACTCGTCGCGATGCTGATGGCGACCCTTGCGTGGGCGCAATTGACGCCTGAACAACTGAAGGCGATGCGCGAGCGTGCGAATCTACCCGCGCCAACGATCGATTTCCACGAATTTCATGGCGTGTACGAAGCAGATGTTCCCGAGCGAGTTGGTATTCCGAGTCCAACCATGAAAATGGTGCTCGAGTGTTCGGGCACTTCTTGTACATTAACAGTGGACGGAAAGCGCGAGATGTACCCGAATCCAGGGACTCCACGATTGGGCTTATTCGAGCGTACCAAGAGATCGGTCGCGAAACGATTCGCGGGTGCGCAAATGCACGGCTGCATCAACCTCGCCGGCGATGCGATGCCGGACGGCCCGTTCGCCTGCAAGCTTGAAAACATGCTCGAAGGCAAATCGGTGCTGCTGCTCGTGCCTCCCGGGCCTCCCGGGGAGGAAATCCCTCTCTATCCGCGAAAGCGGTGAGTACGTTCACAACGACGGCAGTTTGGTCTTGGCAAGACTACCTCGCAGTCAAGCGGACGCGGTGATACTTGGCAGTTTTTTCAAACGTCGGCGCGCCGCGCCGCTTATTTCCAACGTTACCGTGAAAGCTCCAGGTAGCAGGGACAGGAGTAACCCTCTCGCCTGAATCAGGATTCAAGTGCCGTCGGCCCGCCCCCTCATTGGGGCGGCGAATCTGCTATGTGGCGCCTGCCGGCCTGGCTACCAGCCACTTTCCAATCTTGCGCAGCTGCTTGATCCAATTTGGCCGCCAGCGAAATTTTCGTCATGCGTGCCGTGTTCGCGCATTCGCACAGGATGTAAAACAAAGTGGATGTCCCTTTTTTCAGATTGACAAATATCTGAGCAACTTAGACGCATGCCGGCTTATCCTGGTCATCTGCCACCTGGTTGCGTCCATCCTGCTTGGCGCGGTACAGCGCTGCGTCGGCGTCGCCGAACAATGTGGCCGGATCGCGTTCCGGTGTCGGCACCAGCGTGGCGATGCCGATGCTGACGGTGACGATGCCGTGCGTGGCGACCGCGTGCGGTAACCCGAGCGCGGCCACGGCGGCGCGGGCGCGTTCGGCCACGATGCGCGTTTCGTGCAAGTCCGCGCCGGGCAGTATGAAGGCGAATTCTTCTCCGCCGTAGCGCGCCGCGAGGTCGACGCCGTGGCGCACGCTCTGTGCCAGCGTGGCGGCCACCATTTTCAGGCAGGCGTCGCCGCGCTGGTGGCCGTAATGGTCGTTATATAACTTGAACTGGTCGATGTCGATCATCGCCGCGCCCAGCGGCGCGCGCGGGCGCAGCGCGCGCAGCCATTCGGCTTCCAGCGTCCTGTCAAAATGCCGGCGGTTGGCCAGGCCGGTCAGCGGGTCGGTGATGCTCAGCGCGGCCAACTCCCGGTTGGCCAGTTCCAGCGCGCCGGTGCGTTCGGCCACCTTGCGCTCCAACGATGCGTACAGGCGCGCGTTGTCGAGCGAGACGGCGAGCTGGCCGGCGACCAGCTTGACGGCGTCGAGCCGGTCGGCGGAAAAGGCGCCGCGACTGAGGCGGTTTTCCAGCAGCAGCACTGCGCGCAGCACGCCCTGGCTCAGCACCGGCAGCAGCAACAGCGAGCAGTGGGACAGTCCGGACAGGTAGGCGTCGCGCGCAAAGCGGTCGTCGCGCGTCGCATCCTCGACCAGCAGCGGCGTCCTGGTGCGCTCGACGTAGCGAAACGCCGACACCGGCAGCAATCCGGCGGCGGCGGCGTCTTCCAGCGTCAGCCAGGCATCGCCGCCGGTGTCGGCCAGCACCCAGCCGGGCGCTTCGTCGCGCGGCAACACCATCTGCACCTGGGTGGCGCCGGTCATCGCGCCGAGCAGTTCGGCCACGCGCGCCTTCAGCCGCGGCAGGCTGGTTTCGGAACTGAGCGCCTGCGACGCGCGCAGCACGGCCAGCATGTCGATGCTGTCGGCGTTGACGCTGCCGCGCCGTTCCAGTTCGCGCTGCACCGGCGTGCCCGCGCGCAGGAAGGTGTACTGGTTGTCCATCTGCGCGACCTTGGCCGCCGCGCCCCACGCGTGATAACGCCGGCGCGCTTCGGCCATCAGCGTGCGCCCGGCGCGTTCCATTCCGTGCGCCAGATTAAAAAGCGCGGCGCGCTCGGCGATCAGGGCCTGGTGCCAGGGCCGCTGGTGCCGTTCCATCTCAGCCAGCGCGGCGTCGAAGGCGAGTACGCCGAGCCGGAAGTCGTCCGCCAGCCAGGCCCGTTCCGCGTCGAGCCATTTCAGCCAATGCAGGAAGTTGGCCGGCGCGTCGGCCGCGCGCTGCGCGATCCAGTGGCGGCACTGGTCGAATTCGGCCAGCAGCGCCGCGCGCTCGGCGCCGGTGGCCGCCTGCGCGCGCTGCGCCATCGACAGCGCCTGCAACAGGAACACCAGCGCCGTGTTGTAGGTGCCCTGGATCGCCCACACCAGCGTCATCGCCGCATCGGCATGGCGCACCAGGCGATCGACGTCGCCGAACAGCGCGCCGCCCAGCGCCTGCATCGCGTTGCGGTCGCAATTGGCCAGCGGATTGGCATGCTGGTCGGCATGGCGCGGAATCGCGTCCCCGGCGTTGCCACCGGCCTGGCGCTTGCCTTGCAGTTCCAGCGCGATCTCTTGCAGCAGTGTGAAATGCGGCGTCGACAGGGTGATGCCGGTGCGCCCGGCGAACGCCTGCGCGGCATGGCATTCCAGCACCGTCGCGGCCAGCGTCGGCGCGCACTCGAAGGTGGTCGTCAGCGTCGGGATATGGGAAATGCAGGCCATCTGCACATTCCCCATCTGCAGCAGCACTTCGCGCGCACGCAGCGCGTGGCCGGCATTGTCTTCCAGCGGCTCGACCCAGTGCCCGAGCAGCATCGCGAACTGCGAGCGCACCCGCGCGGTTTCCTCGGTATAGCCGCGCGCTTCTCCAATGCGCAGCACGTTGCGCCCCATGTCGTAGCCTTGCCGGTAGCGGCCCTGCACGCGCAGCGCGATCAGGCCGGCCGAACTGAGCGGGATGATCATCGGCGCGCGCAGACCGTGTTCGGCCGCCAGCCGATGGGTTTCCAGCGTACACCAGGCCATCACGCCCTGGTCCAGGAAAAACGCCGCCGGCGTGATGCGTTCGAGCAGCCTGGCGATGGCCCGCACATGCGCATCGGCCGGTTCCGGATACTGCGCCGGGTCGGCACCGGCCACCTGTTCGATCCAGCGGCACAGTGCTTCCATTTGCTGTTCGAGCATTGCCGGCGGCAGACGGCTCGGCGGCGGCAGGCCGAGGCGGGCGAGCATGCCCAGTGTCAGCTTCAGCGTTTCGCCCGGCCGGCTGCGGCCCATCAGGCTGACAGCTTGCAGATAGGTCGCATCGACCAGTTCCAGCGGATCGCTGCAGCCGCTTGCGATCGCCTGGTAGAGCGCGTCGGCCTCGTCGCAGCGGCCCAGGTTGTACAGTGCGCCCATGCGTTCGGTGCGCAGCGCGGTGAGCAATGCCGCGCCCGCGGCATCCGGCGCGGCGGCCATCAATTGCAGCGCGGCGGCCAGGAAGCCTTCGCAGGCGACATAGTTGAGGAGCCTGACCTGCGCGGCGGCGCGGCGCAGCAGGCCGGCCACGTCGCGCCGCTCGGCGTCGTCGTCGAGCAGCGCCAGCGCCGGCAGGTATTGCGCCGCCGCCATCGCGACGAATTCCGTCGAATCGCGCAAGCGGCGCGCCAGCGCCAGGTGCAGCCGCGTGCGTTCGGCCGGCGCCAGCATCTCGTAGGCGCTGTGCTGCACGCGGTCGTGGCGGAAGCGCAGAGTGCCGCTGTCGTCCTGTTCGAACACCAGCAAGCCGTCTTCGAGCGCCGCCGCCAGTTGTTCGTCGAGTGCCTGGGCGGCCAGGCCGCTGGCCGTTTGCAGCAGCGCCAGGCGCACCTGGCCGCCGAGACACGCCATCACGCCGAGCAATGCCTGGCTCGGCGCCGGCAGGCGGCGGATGCGCGCGCGCAGCAGGTCGATCACGCTGCTGCGCCCGACATAGCGGTGCAGCGTGCCGGCATCCCAGGTCCAGCCGTCGGCGCTCGGTGTCAGCACGCGGTCGCGCCGCAGCGCGTTGACCAGTTCCACGGTGTCGTAGGGATTGCCGCCGGTATGGGTGCCGAGCGCCTCGGCCAGCGCGCCGGCCGGCTGCGGCGCCAGGCGCAGCATCTCGCCGAGCATGTCTCCGGCGTCGCGCGGCGCCAGGTTTTCCAGGCGCAGCATGGCGCTGCCCAGCCGCTCCCAGCGCGGCAGCACGGCCGCCAGCGGGTGCAGCGCCGTGACGTCGGGCGCACGGTAGGCCAGCACTACCAGCAGGCCGCGTAAGTCCGGGTCCTGCAACAGGTAGTCGAGGAAACCGAGCGACAGCGGCGGCGCCCATTGCAGGTCGTCGATGACCATCACCAGCGGGCGCTCGGGAGAAACCACGGCGCGCAGCATGTCCAGCGTCGCCTGGTAGATGCGCGGCGCGGCCTCGAGCAGGGTGCCGGACAGCGCTTGCGGCGCGGTGTCGAGCAGGACGGAAAATTCGGGCACCATTTCCGCGACCAGGCCGGCGTTGGCGCCCAGCCTGTCCAGCAGTTGCGTGCGCAGCAGCGCCAGTTCCGCTTCCGGTTCGGCCAGCAGCAGGCGGCCCAGGTTGCGCAGCGCCAGGTAGACCGCTCCGGCCTGCCGGTCCTGCCGGTGGCGGTCGAATTTGCCGGACACGAAACGGCCGCGCCGCGCGCCGGCGTAGGGGCGCAACTGATCGATCAGCGAGGTCTTGCCGACGCCGGGCGCGCCGCAGACGACGGCGCCGCGCACCGCTTCGTGCTGGGCGCGCTCGAACGCGGCCTGCAAGGCCGCGATCTCGCCGGCGCGTCCGACCAGGCGCGCCGGTGCGCACAGGCGCAATGGAAAATCGCGCTGGCCCGGCGCGAAGACGGCCGGTGTGCCGGCCGCCAGCGCCCCGGCCAGCTTCGCCAGATCGTGCGCCAGGCCTTCGGCGCCTTGGTAGCGCCTGTCCGGCTCCTTTTCCAGCAGGCGCAGGATGATGTCCGACAGCAGCGGCGGCAGGTGCGGCGCCAGCGCCAGCGGCGCGACCGGCGTGCGCGTCAAGTGTTCGTGGATCAGTTGCAGCGGGTCCTGGTGCTCGAACGGCGGATGGCCGACCGCCACTTCGTACAAGGTGGCGCCGAGCGCATATAAATCGGCGCGCTGGTCGATCGCGCGCCCGGTGCGTCCGCTCTGTTCGGGCGCGAGATAGGCCAGCGTGCCGGCGATTTCGCGCTCGTGCGCCTGGCCCGGCGCTTCCTCGGCAAAGCTGGTGGCCAGATTGAAATCGATCAGTTGCGGCGCGCGGCGCGCGCCGGCCAGCAGGATGTTGCCGGGATTGATATCGCGGTGCACCACGCCGCGCCAATGCATCGCCGCCAGGATCTGGCTCAGGCCGAGCGCCAGTTCCAGCAGCGCCGCCACGTCGAGCCGTTCGCCTCGCAGGATGTCGGCCAGCGGCACGCCCTTGCAATCTTCCAGTGCGATGACGCCGGCCGGGTGCGGGACGTCGGCAAGTTGGGGCACGCCGGCCACGCCGTGCAGGCGCGCCAGGATGTCGCTTTCATGGCGCAGCCGTTCGAGCGCGTCCGGGCCGAGCGGCTCCTTGCAGATCACGCTGGCCGTGCCGTCGGGCGACATGGTGCGATAAACGCGGGTGCGGTCGCTGTGGTACAGCTCCGCCGGCGGCGCCTGCTCTTTGACCGGCACCCGCCGCTGTCGTCCACCGCCCGTCTTTGTCATTGCCTGGTTTCCTCCGCCATGTTGCCCGACCTTTCCCATCATAGCAAAACGGCGGCGGCCGGGGCCAGTGTACCTGTGTCTGAATACAGACACTGTGGCCTGTTTGGCCTGTGCGCCGAAGGCAGGCCGGAAGACCGGCAAGGGGCATGCGGCGGTGCGCACGCGGCGCATATCCAAATTCCGTATTTGTTTGTTCGGAATGATTCGTGTGCCTGACCGCGCGGAAACGGTACGCTGGCATAACTGAACTAACAACAATATTTATAAAACGGGAATCACTGTGGACAAACTTCTTACTTTTCCAGATACGGCCGGCATGACCCTGTCGATCCGCGCCAAGGCTTTGTTATTCCACGATCCGCGCTCGTCCGAACTGTTAAAACAGGTCGAACGCATCGCACGCAGCGATGCCACCACCTTGATCATTGGAGAGACCGGCACCGGCAAGGAACTGATTGCGCGTCACATCCACACGCAGAGCGAGCGGCGCGGTCCGTTCGTCGCCGTCAACTGCGGCGCCTTCAGCGAATCGCTGATCGACGCCGAACTGTTCGGCCACGAGGTCGGCGCCTTCACCGGCGCCACGCAGGCGCGCTCCGGCTGGTTCGAAGCGGCCAACGGCGGCACCTTGTTCCTCGACGAGATCGGAGACCTGTCGGTGGCGCTGCAAGTGAAATTGCTGCGCGTGCTGCAGGAGCGGCAAGTGGTGCGCCTCGGCGCGCGCCAGCCGATCCCCCTCAATGTGCGCCTGGTGGCGGCCACCAACGTCGACCTGCACAAGGCAATCGCGGCCGAACGCTTCCGCTCCGACCTGTATTACCGCCTCAGCGTGGCGACCGTGCAACTGGCGCCGCTGTGCGAGCGCACGGGAGATATCCTGCCGCTGGCGCGCCATTTCATCGGCGTCTACAGCGGAAAATTAAAACTGGAAGACGTCACGCTGTCGCCGGACGCGCAACTGGCGCTGCTGGAATACGAATGGCCGGGCAATATCCGCGAACTGGAAAACGTCATCCACTTCGCGCTGATCGTCTGCCGCGACTGCGTGATCCAGGTCGAGGATTTGAAGTTGACCGGGATCTCGCACCGCAACCGCAACGACGATGTCGAGCGCCGCGGCGCGGCCGCCAGCCGCGAACAGGCCAGCCGTGAGCAAGCCAGCCGCGAAGCGGCCAGTCCGGACAGTTTTAATTTGCGCCTGGCCGCGCTGGTCAACAGCATGATCGAGGCCGAGCAGCCGGCGCTGTTCGATTCCGTCGAGGAAGCGCTGGTGCGCACCGCGTTCGAATCGTGCAACCGCAACCAGGTGCAGACCGCCAGGGTGCTGGGCATCAGCCGCAACATCCTGCGCACGCATTTGAAACGCTTCGGCCTGATCGGCTTCGATGCCGGTGTGCCGCTGGCCGAGCCAGGCGCGCTCGATGCGCGCGGGCGCGAGCAGTTGCAGCACTGAAGGACGGGCCGATGTCTTTACAGGTGAGCGGCCTGGCCTGCGCGCGCGGCGAACGCAGGCTGTTCGGCGGCGTGGCGTTCGACTTGCAGGCCGGCCAGGCGCTGTGGATCAGGGGCGGCAACGGCAGCGGCAAGACCAGCCTGCTGCGCCTGTTGTGCGGCCTGGGCGTGCCGCTCGATGGGGAGGTGCGCTGGAAAGGGGAACCGATCCGCCGCCTGCGCGAGGATTTTCACCGCGAGCTGTTGTATTGCGGCCACGCCAGCGCGATCAAGGACGATTTATATGCATGGGAAAACGTCGCCATCGGCAGCGCGCTGGCCGGCCAGCCGTGCAGCCGAGAAGATGCCTGCCGCGCGCTCGAACAGGCGGGATTGCGGCATGCGGCCGACCTGCCGGCGCGCGCGCTGTCGCAGGGGCAGCGCCGCCGCGTCGCGCTGGCGCGCCTGTATCTGTCTCCGCTGCCGCCCTTGCTGCTGCTGGACGAACCGTTCACCGCGCTCGACCAGCCGGCCGTGCAGGCGCTGTGCGACCGGCTCGACCGCCACCTGCAACAAGGCGGCATGCTGGTCTACACGACGCACCAGGCGCACACCTTGCAGGCGAGCCTGCGGCAACTGGACATGGATGCGGCCCGTCCATGCTGAACGCTTTATTGAGTGCGGTCCGGCGCGATCTGCTGCTGGGGTTCCGGCGCCGCGCCGACATGCTCGGCACATTGACGTTTTTCGTCATCGTCTGCACCTTGTTCCCGCTCGGCGTGGGACCGGAACCGGCGCTGCTGCGCACCCTGGCGCCGGGCATCCTGTGGGTCGCGGCGCTGCTGGCGGGGACGCTGTCGCTGGGCCGCCTGTTCAGTTTTGACCACGCCGACGGCACGCTGGAACAGATGCTGCTGTCGTCAGAGCCGCTGGCGCTGATCGTGGCCGGCAAGGTCGCCGCGCACTGGCTGGTGTCCGGCCTGCCGCTGGTGCTGCTGTCGCCGCTGCTGGCCTTGCAGTTCGATTTGCCGTCCGATGAACTGGCGGTGCTGGCATTGAGCCTGCTGATCGGCACGCCGGTACTGAGCCTGGTCGGCGCGGTCGCCGCCGCGCTGACGCTGGGCGCGCGCGGCGGCGGCGTGCTGGTGGCGCTGCTGGTGCTGCCGCTGTATGCGCCGGTATTGGTGTTCGGCGCCGGCGCCGCCGCCGCGCAGGCAGGCGGATCGGGGGCCGACGCGCATTTGCTGCTGCTGGGCGGCATGCTGGCCGGCGCCATCGCGCTGGCGCCCTGGGCCACCGCGGCATCGCTGCGCATCGCCCTCGAATAACGACATATTAAGGAAATGACCGTGCATAGCTTGTCCACTTTTTTTGACACCGCCGATGGCGGCGCGCGTTCCGGCCGCTGGCTGCGCTACGCGTCGCCGCAAGTGTTCTTTGGCGTCGCCGGCCGCCTGCTGCCATGGCTGCTGGCGCTCGCGCTGCTGCTGGCGGCGGCCGGCCTGTATATAGGCCTGGTGCTGGCGCCGACCGACCACCAGCAGGGAGAAGCTTATCGGATCATCTTCGTCCACGTCCCTGTGGCCTGGCTGTCGATGGTGATCTATGTTGCGATGGCCTTCTGGGCCGGCGTCGGCCTGGTCATGAACACGCGCTTATCCGCCATGATGGCCAGCGCGCTGGCGCCCAGCGGCGCGCTGTGCACCTTTCTCGCCTTGTGGACCGGCGCGCTGTGGGGCAAGCCGACCTGGGGCGCGTGGTGGGTTTGGGATGCGCGCCTGACGTCGGAGTTGCTGCTGCTGTTTCTGTACATCGGCTTCATGGCCTTGCAGGCGGCGATCGACGATCCGCGCCGCGCCGACCGCGCCGGCGCCGTGCTGGCGCTGGTCGGTGTCGTCAACGTGCCGGTGATTTATTTTTCGGTGCAGTGGTGGAACACGCTGCACCAGGGCGCGTCCGTGTCGCTGCGCAGCGCGCCGTCGATGGCCACGCCGATGCTGTTGGGGATGCTGGTGATGACGCTGGCGTTGTGGGCGTACGCGATCGCCGCCGCACTGTGGCGCCTGCGCTGCATCGTGCTGGAACGCGAGCGGCATACGGAATGGGTCAAGAATTATCTGGAGAAGAGAGCATGAACTGGGCAAGCTGGAACGATTTTTTTGCAATGGGCGGCTACGGGCCGTATGTATGGGGTTCGCTGTCGGTGGTGCTGGGCGCCTTCGGCCTGGAACTGGCGCTGCTGGCGCGGCGCGAACGCCTGGCGCGGCGCGCGGCGCGCCAGAGCGGCGCGCGCGAGGTGCATTCGTGACGCGCCGCCGGCAACGGCTGCTGCTGCTCGTCGGCGCGCTGTCGATACTGGGCATCGCCGCCTGGCTGGTGCTGTCCGCCTTCCAGAAAAACCTGGTGTTCTTCTTCACGCCGAGCCAGGTCATCGCCGGCGAAGCGCCGCGCAATAAAAGCTTCAGGATGGGCGGCATGGTCGAAGCGGCCAGCCTGAAACGGGAGGCTGACGGCGTCAGCGTCAGTTTTATCGTCACCGATACCGTGCAGCGCCTGCCGGTGCGTTACACCGGCATCCTGCCGGACCTGTTCAAGGAAGGGAAGGGCGTTGTCGCGCAAGGAAAACTGGGCAACGGCATGCTGTTCCTGGCCGAGGAAGTACTGGCCAAGCACGATGAAAACTACATGCCGCCGGAAGCGGCGTACGCGCTGGAGCAGGGCAAGCGGGATGCCGCCGGCAAGCCGCAAGCGGCGGGAGGAATCAAATGAGCGCCGAACTGGGTAATTTCGCATTGATGCTGGCGTTGACGCTGGCGCTGCTGCAAGGCAGCCTGCCCTTGATCGGCGCCTGGCGCGGCAAGCCGCGCTGGATCGCGCTGGCGCGGCGCACGGCGCTGGCGCAATTCGTGTTCGTCACGATCGCCTTCGGCTGCCTGCTGGCGGCGTTCGCCGGCAACGATTTCACGGTCGCCTATGTCGCCGCGCATTCGAACTCGATGCTGCCGCTGCACTTCCGCCTGGCCGCGACCTGGGGCGGACACGAAGGATCGCTATTGTTATGGGTGCAGATCCTGGCGCTGTGGACGGTGGCCGTGGCGCGCTACAGCCGCCAGTTGCCGGACCCGATGGTGGCGCGCGTGCTTGGCGTGCTCGGTCTGATCAGCGTCGGTTTCCTGTGCTTCATGCTGTTCACGTCGAATCCCTTCGAGCGCCTGCTACCGGGCGCGCGCGACGGGCAGGACTTGAATCCGCTGCTGCAGGATTTCGGCATGATCATCCATCCGCCGCTGCTGTACATGGGTTATGTCGGCTTTTCCGTCGCCTTTGCCTTCGCCATCGCCGCGCTGCTCGAAGGTAAGCTCGACGCCACCTGGGCGCGCTGGTCGCGGCCGTGGACCCTGGTCGCCTGGTCGTTCCTGACGCTGGGCATCTTCATGGGCAGCTTCTGGGCATACTACGAATTGGGCTGGGGCGGCTGGTGGTTCTGGGACGCGGTGGAAAACGCTTCCTTCATGCCATGGCTGGTCGGCACGGCGCTGATTCATTCTCTGGCCGTGACGGAAAAGCGCGGCAGCTTCAAGACCTGGACCGTGCTGCTGGCGATCATCGCGTTTTCCCTTTCGCTGCTGGGAACCTTCCTGGTCCGTTCGGGTGTGCTGACATCGGTGCACGCATTCGCCACCGACCCGCGGCGCGGCATGTTCATCCTGGTCTTCCTCGCCATCGTCATCGGCGGCGCGCTGGCGCTGTACGCGTGGCGCGCGCCGAAGGTCGGCCTGGGCGGCGCGTTCGCCCTGTTCTCGCGCGAATCGCTGCTGTTGCTGAACAACGTGCTGCTGCTGACGGCGGCGGCGACGGTCTTGCTGGGCACCTTGTACCCGCTGTTCCTCGATGCGCTGGGGATGGGCAAGATCTCGGTCGGGCCGCCGTACTTCGACGCCGTGTTCGTGCCGCTGATGCTGCCGGTGTTATTGGTGATGGCCGCCGCGCCGTTTGTCGAATGGAAGCGAGCCTCGGCGCGCCAGGTGCTGCGGCGCCTGGCGTGGATCGCGCAGGCGGCGGTGCTGGGCGGGCTGGCAGCGCTGCTGGGTTGGAAAACCTCGCCGCTGGTCGCGGGCGGCCTGATGCTGGCGCTATGGATACTGCTCGGCACCGGACTGCACCTGGCGCAGCGGTTGGCGCCGGGCGAGGGCGGCAGCCTGCTGCTGCGCATCGGCCGCCAGCCGCGCAGCTACTGGGGCATGATCGCCGCGCACGCCGGCATCGCCATCTTCGTCGTCGGCGTCACGCTGGTCAAGGGAGCGGAAACGTCCCAGGATGTCAGCATGCGCGTCGGCGACAGCGTCGCCAACGGCGCCTTGCGTTACAACTTCCTGTCGCTGGAAAAGGTCGACGGTCCGAATTACGTCGCCGCGCGCGGCACCTTCGAAGTCTGGAACGAGCAGGAACTGGTGGCCGTGATGCGCCCGGAAAAACGCTATTACACCGTGCAGCAGATGCCGATGACGGAAGCGGCCATCGACCGCGGCGTCAGCCGCGACCTGTACCTGTCGCTGGGCGAACCGGGCAAGGATGGCGCCTGGCTGGTGCGCATCCAGCATAAACCGTTCGTCGGCTGGATCTGGGCCGGCTGCCTGGTCATCGCTGCCGGTGGCCTGCTGGCCGCGTCGGACCGCCGCTACCGGCAAACGGCGCGCCAGCGCGAAACCGCCCGCGCCGACGCATCGATCGTTACCGCATAAGGATTCACAATGAAACGTTTTTTATTACCGCTGGGAGCCTTCGTTGTGCTGCTGGTCTTCCTCGGCATCGGCCTGCGCCTGAAACCGCAAGAGATTCCGTCGCCGCTGATCGACAAGGCCGCGCCGGCGTTCGAGCTGGCGCAGGTCGAGGATGCCGATAAAATTTTCAAGTCGCGCGACATGCTGGGCAAGGTGTGGCTGTTGAACGTCTGGGCATCCTGGTGCTCGCCGTGCCGCGCCGAGCACCCGGTGCTGGTGGAGTTTTCGAAGCAGGGGGCCGTGCCGATGGTCGGTTTGAATTACACCGATAAACGGCCCGACAGCACCAAGTGGCTCAGCGAATTCGGCAACCCCTACCAGGTGTCGGCCTTCGACGGCGACGGCAAGATCGGCATCGAATTCGGCGTCTACGGCGTGCCGGAAACCTTCGTCATCGACAAGCGCGGTGTGATCCGCCTGAAGCACGTCGGCCCGGTCACGCCGGAAGTGGTGCGCGACAAATTGCTGCCGCTGATCCAGGAGCTCAATCGTGGATAAACTGGTTTTCCTGCCGCGCTGGATATTGACGTTGGTGCTGTTGCTGGCCGGGCCGCTGCATGCGGCCGAACCGGACCCCGCGCTGGAACAGCATGTCACGCAACTTGCCGAGCAATTGCGCTGCCTAGTCTGCCAGAACCAGACCATCGCCGACTCGCATGCGCAGCTGGCGCTGGACTTGAAGGCGCAGGTGCGTGAGCAGTTGATACAAGGCCGCTCCGACGCCGACGTGATCGCCTTCATGGTGCAACGCTACGGCGATTTCGTGTTGTACAAGCCGCCGCTGAAAACGACTACCTGGCTGCTGTGGTTCGGCCCCTTCCTGTTGCTGGGAACGGGCCTGTCGCTATTGCTGCTGACCCTGCGCCGGCGCGCCAGCGCCCCGGACGCCTTATCCGACCTGGAAGAAGAATTCACATGATCGTATTCATCACGACCGCCGCCGCCATGCTGGCGCTAGCTTTATTCCTGGTGTTGCCGCCTTTGCTGCGGCGCGAAACGGGTACCGCGCCGCTGGCCAACGCGGCGCGCCAGCGCTGGCCGGTGGTGCTGGTGGTGCTCGCCGTGCCGCTGCTGTCTGGCTTTTTATACGCCTTGCTGGGCAATCCGCGTGGCCTCGAAGCGCCGCCGCCGGTGCAGGCCGCCGCCGTCGGGCCGGACCAGATCGAAGCGATGGTGGCGCGCCTGGCGGCGAAATTGAAGGCGCAACCGGCCGATGCCGCCGGCTGGCGCATGCTGGCGCGCTCGTATGAAACCTTGCGCCGCTTCGAGTTGGCGGCCGACGCCTACCGGCACTTGCTGGCGCTGGAACCTGAGAATGCCGATGTGCTGGTCGATTACGCGGTGGTGCTGGGCATGACGCTCGACAGCAAGCTGGCTGGCGAACCGGTGCGCCTGATCGAGCGCGCGCTGGCGATCGACGCCAATCACGTGCAGGCGCTGGCCCTGCTCGGCAGCGCGGCGCTGGAACGCGGCGACCACGCCGGCGCGGTCAAGCCGTGGAAAAGGATACAGGCGCTGGTGCCGGCCGAATCAGAAATGGGGCGTTCGATCGCCGACAGCATCGCCAAGGCGGAGGCGGCGCAGCGCTGAAACGCAGCGCCGGCGGCGGGTGAGGGGGGACTGCATCGAACGTACCGGCATTTTTTACAGCCGGCCGCCTGCACCCGGGATGAGTGGCTGACTCAACAATTAATGCATTGATTATAAAAGGTTTATTGGCTGTGGCCTGTATATTGCTTTGAAATGTTGCGCTTTAAATAAGCCCGGTATTTCAAACTGAACAGGAGATCCACCGTGATCAATCAATCGACTTTCCGCAGCTCGCTCGCCATCGGCTTGACGGCCCTTGCCTTTGTCCTGTCGGCCTTTCCGGCGCAGGCGATCCCCGTCGTCAAAAATCCCTCTTTTGAAGATGCGACATCGCCGTTTACCACCCCCATATTTGGCTCATTCAATTTCGAGATACCGGTCGGAGCGCAAACTCAGTTGAAGGACTGGACGGTGACGGGCACGCCGCAAGCGATGGGGTTTCTCGATTGCCTGGTGTTTCCGGGGGATGCCACCGTCCACGTCTGCGGTGGCGGCTTCGCCTTGTGGAAGGACCCGGGCCTCAGTCCCGATGGCGGAAACCATATCGCCTTCGACGGCGATTCTTCGATAGCCCATTCGATCGCGCAGGACATCCACGATCTGATACCGGGCCAGCTCTATAAAGTCTCCCTGTTGCAGGCTGCCGCGCAACTCGATGACCGCACCGGCGATACCACTGAATGGTGGGATGTCTCTCTCGGCACCGAACATCACGATACGGCCGTCATGCACAATTTAAGCAAGGATATCGTTCCCTGGAATTTCCAGACGCTGACATTCCAAGTGCCGCTGACATCGACCGGCACGGAAACGCTGCGCTTCCTGGCGCGCGGCACTCCGGACGGCTTGCCGCCCTTTGTCTTGCTGGACGGGATCTCGATCACGGCGGTCCCGGAACCGGGAACCATCGCGCTGCTCGGCATTGGCCTGCTTGGCGTATTTGTGCGACGCCGCTCGAAACAGCTGGCCTGATCGCGCTCCGCATGGAAACGTTGCGGCAACTGCAGCAGCATCTGCCTCCACTGGCGCTGGATTTTTTCAGATTGTGCGTCTGGTTGCTGCTGCTGATGGCGATGTTCATCCCGCTCGAAAGGCTGTGCGCCCGGCGCAGGCAGCAAGTGTTCCGGCCCGGATTCGGCACGGACCTGGCCTATTATTTTTTGAACAGCCTGCTGCCGAAAATCCTGCTGGCCTTGCCGCTGTCGATGCTCGCGATGGCCCTGCATCGCTTCGCGCCCGGCGAGCTGTATGCGCGGGTGGCGCAGTGGCCGCTTTATTTGCGTTTTTCGGCCGCGCTGATCGTCGGTGAACTGGGGGCGTATTGGGGCCATCGCTGGTCGCATGAAATTCCATTGTTATGGCGTTTTCACGCGATCCACCATGGCGCCGAACAGATGGACTGGCTGGTCAATACCCGCGCGCATCCGCTGGACATGGCGTTTACCCGCCTGTGCGGTTTGATTCCGTTGTATGCGCTCGGCCTGGCGCAGCCGGCCGGCGACGCCGTCGATGCGATGCCCTTGCTGTATGCGGTCGCCGGTACGGTCTGGGGTTTTTTCATCCATGCCAATGTGCGCTGGCGTTTCGGCTTGCTGGAGTGGCTGATCGCCACGCCGGCCTTCCACCACTGGCACCATGTGCGGGACGGCGCGGGGCCAATCAACAGGAATTATGCCGCCATGCTGCCTTGCGTGGACAAACTGTTCGGGACCCTGCATTTGCCCGGCCGGCGCTGGCCGGCCCGATACGGGATCGACCCGCCCGTGTCCGGCAGCATGCCCGAACAGCTATTGCAGCCGTTCGAGCGCCGTTGATCAGATTTGCGGCTCCGGGAAATCTTCGTCGTGATGGTGGTGGTCATTCGGCTTTGACGGCGGCAGCGGCAGCGCGTGCACCGTGGCGTCCATCGTCAGCAGCAGGGCGGCCACCGACGCCGCGTTTTGCAGCGCGCAGCGCACCACCTTCAGCGGGTCGATGATGCCCAGTTCGAACAGATCTCCATAACTGTCGTCGGCCGCGTTGTAGCCGAAATGACCCTCTCCATGCAACACCCGGCCGACCACGGCCGCCGCCTCGCCGCCGGCGTTGGCGACGATCTGGCGCAGCGGTTCTTCCACCGCGCGCAGCACGATGCGCATGCCTGCATCCTGGTCCGGATCGGCGCCGCGCAAGTGGTCCGCCGCCTGCCGCGCGCGCAACAGCGCGACACCGCCGCCGGCCACTACACCTTCCTCGATCGCGGCGCGCGTGGCGTGCAGCGCATCCTCGATGCGCGCCTTCTTTTCCTGCATTTCCAGTTCGGTGGCGGCGCCGGCCTGGATCACGGCGATGCCGCCGGCCAGGCGCGCCAGGCGCCGTTGCAGGCTTTCGCGCTGCTGCTCGTTATCGGTGGCGGCGATCTGGCTGCGCAGCAGGGCGGAACGCGCCGCGACGGCGGACGCGCTGCCCGCGCCGCCGACGATGGTCGTGTGTTCCTTGCCGATTTCCACCCGCTTGGCCTGGCCCAGGTCGTGCAAGCCCGCATTGTCCAGGTCCAAGCCCGTGTGCAGGTCCAGCACCTTGCCGCCGGTGATGATCGCGATGTCTTCCAGCGTGGCGTGGCGCTGGTCGCCGAAACCCGGCGCCTTGACGGCGGCCGAGGCGAGCATGCTGCGCATGTGGTTGACCACCAGTGCGCCGAGCGCTTCGCCTTCGACATCCTGCGCGATCACCAGCAGGGGGCGGCCGGTGCGCGCCACCAGTTCCAGCACCGGCAGCAGTTCGCGCAGCGTGCTGATTTTTTTATCGATCAGCAGGATGAACGGCTGTTCCAGTTCCACCACTTGCCGTTCCTGGTTGTTGACGAAATAGGGGGACAGGTAACCCTGGCCGAAGCGCAAGCCTTCCGTCACCGACAGTTCGTTCTGGCGTGTCGCGCCATCCTCGACCAGGATCACGCCGTCGATGCCGACCCGCTCGATGGCGGCGGCGATGATGTCGCCGATGCCGGCGTCGCCGTTGGCGGAAAGGGCGGCGACGCGGCTGATGTCGGGGCCGGCCGCGACCGGGCGCGCGCTTGTTTGCAGGTGGCCGACGATGGCCGCAACGGCCAGTTCGATGCCGCGTTTCAGGCCGCACGGCGAGAAGCCGGCGGCGACATATTTTGCGCCCTCGCGCACGATGGCCTGGGCCAGCACGATGGCGGTGGTGGTACCGTCGCCGGCATCGCTGCCGGTGTGGGCGGCGGCTTCCCGTATCAGTTGCGCACCCATGTTATGCAGCCTGTCCTGCAAGGCGATGTCGCGCGCGACCGTGGCGCCGTCGCGCGTGAGGGTGGCGCCGGTGCCCTGTTGCAGCACGACGTGGCGTCCCTTCGGACCCAGCGTGCTCCTGACCGCGTCGGCCAGGATATTGACGCCTTCGATCACCCGCTCGCGCGCGGTGTCGCCGAGTACGACTTGTTTTGCTGCCATGGCAGATGTCCTTGTTTGTTGCTGGCGTGGTGGCGCTGACAGAAATCAGAGGCAGAACCTGGGGTCAGACCCATGGGTCTGACCCCGGCCTTTGCCTCGGATTTTCAGAAGCGAGCCAGTACGCTTGCAGTTCGCTGCGAAAGGGTACGGCAGCCCGCCTTGTCATGCGTCTGACCCCGGTAGTTGCCCCGGATTTTCAGAGGCGAACCTCTACGCTTTCTAGTTAGCCGCGAAGCAGTAAAGCAATCCCGCGCCGCCGGTGCTCACCAGGTTGGCCTGGCCGCAGCCGCGGCTCGGGTGGGTCGAGTTCCACGATGTGTTGCCGCCGCCGCTGCGGTCGAAGTGGCCCAGTTGCGCCGAACCGTCGGCCGCGCTACTGGTGTAGTTTTTACACGTGTGGTCGGCCGCGTCGGTGAAGGCGCGTCCGTCCGGCTGCGAACCGGTCAGGATGTCATGCTCGTTCGGCTTGTCGCCGGCGCCCTTGACCGGCTCGTTCTTTTCATTGAACACGGTAGTGCGACTGAGGTTGCTGCCCAGGCGGGCCGCTTCCAGCGTGTCACCGTGCAGGTGCGCGACGTCGCGCGCGACCTGGCCGCCGCGCGTGTTGTACCACGGACCTTGCCCGATGCGGTCGCGCGCGTTGACGGCCGGCTGGCCGTCGGCCGGTTGTGTACTCAGGTAGGCGCGCCAGGTTTTCTGGCCGGCGCCGACCGAGACGGCCAGCTTTTGACAGTGCGCGTCAGCGCCCGCCAGGCCACCCAGGTCGGCGCCCTTGCCCAGGCCTTCGCTGGTGACGAAAAAGCTCAGCGGCTTGGCCGGGTCGGTCGAACGCGCGCCCGGTGCGGGTGCGGCGGCCGGTGCTTGCGCCAGCGCGGCGCCCGTGAACGACAGCGCCACGGCTGCCGCGCAGATCAGCGTTGCGGTATGGAGTCGGTTGGCTTTCATGAATCAGTCCTTGGCCTTGAAGTCGTCGTGGCAAGCCTTGCAGGTGCGCTGCAGCTTGGCGAATTGGGCCTTGATGGCGGCGACGTCACCGCCGTTGGCCACGCTGGCCAGTTCGCTGGCTTCCTTGCCGAAGCTCGCGCCCAGTTCACCGAAGTGCTTGGTGTCCTTGAACAGTTCCGGCTTGGCGGTGGTGTCGTGCCAGCCTTTGCCCTGTTCGGTGCCCGGTGCGAACAGCGCGCCGAGGCCGCCGTTGGCGATCGCCGCGATGCTGTTGGCGGCGCGCTGCACTTCATCCTTGTTGTACTGGCCTTCGATCGAGGTCTTGATGCGGCCGGCGTTCCAGGCCACGACCTGGAATGCCGACTGGCGCCACTTGATCAGGGCTTCAGGCTTTGGCGCCTGCTGCGCCAGCACGCTGGCGGAACTGGCGAGAATGGCCAGCGCCAGGGTCGGGGCGATGAATTTTTTTAAGCGTTGCAGTTTCATTAAAGAGTCCATTCAGGAGTGGAAAATTGTTACCCTGTCGTTCCCGCGCAGGCGGGAATCCATAGCACCTATGCATTTCCATCCTTTTTAAGCTGTGCTGGACTGGATGCGGTCTATGGGTTCCCGCCTTCGCGGGAACGACAGGTATGCGTCAACAGAGGATCACTTGGCCCTGCCGGTGTAACCCTGGGCCAGCAGTGCGATCTTGTAGGCCGCGCCGCGTCCGACCACGTACAGCGTCTTCTTGTCCGGCCCGGAGAACGCGATGTTTTGCGGCGGCTTGGGCAGCGCGATGATGCCGAGCGCTTCGCCCTGGCTGCTAAAGACCTGGATGCCGGCGGTGGAGGCGACGTACAGCCGTCCGCTGGCGTCCACCGCCAGGCCGTCGGCGCCGCTGCTGGTGCCGGTGTCCGTCTTGCGCCAGCCTTCGAGCTTGGCGAAGTTGCGGCGCGCGCCGACCTTGCCGTCGGCGCCGATGTCGTAGGCGAGCACGTGCTCTCCGGCCGTGTTGGCGACGTACAGCACCTTCTCGTCAGGGCTGAGCTGGATGCCGTTCGGGCGTTCGATGTCGCTGGCGATGCGTTGCAGCTTGCCATCCGGCGTGATGTAGTAGACCGCCGGTTTTGCCGGCGTCGGCTGATCGGCCTTGGGCGCCGCATTGGCCGGCGCGCCGGAGTCGGTAAAGTAGACGCCGCCCTTGCGGTCCAGCACCAGGTCGTTCGGGCGGCCGAACGGTGCGCCTTCGAACTGGTCGGCCAGCGTGCGCGCCTTTTCCGGCGGATAGACGATGCCGACACGGGTCTGCGCGACCTGCACGGCGACCAGTTCTCCCCTGGCGTTGAAACCGAGGCCGTTGGAACCGTTGCTGTTATCGAGGAAGGTGGATGTACTGCCGTCCTGGGCGATGCGGGTGATGCGGTTGGCCGGCGTTTCCGTGAAAATCAGGCTGCCGTCCGGGAGCGCCAGCGGTCCTTCGGTGCCATTAAAACCTTCCTTGATCAATTGGACCGGGGTGCCGGCGGCGACCACACCGGCGATGGCGGGCGTCGGTTGCGGCGCGGCCGCGTTTTGCGACTGGGCGGAGGCGGCCAGCAGCAGCGCGCCGACGGCCAGCGCCAGTTGTCGTTTTCTGGTGGTTTTGCTCATGCCGTCCTCAGATCTTCTTGCCGGCCCGGGACTGGGCCGCCAGTTGTTGTACGGTTTCCAGCGCCTTTTCGACATTCGTCGCCGGGTTCACGCCGCCGACGCTGGCGGCGATGCGGCCGTCCGGCGTGACGATGAATGTCGTGCGCTCGGTCGTCGCGTGGTCGATCTCGATGCCGCGCGTATCCTTCTTGCCTTCGGTCGCGGCTTTGACTTGCAGGTCGAACGAGCGCGCGATCTGGCCGTCGGCGTCGGCCGCGACCGGGAATTTGCCGGCGCAGAAATTCGGGTCGGCCGAGAAATCGTTCAGGCGCGCGATGCTGTCGAGCGAGACGCCGACGATGGAGGCGCCGGCCGCGGCGAATTTTTCATGGTTGACGGCGAAGGTATGAGCCTGGATGTTGCAGCCGCCGGTGAAGGCAGACGGGTAGAAGTAGACCACCACCGGTCCCTTTTTCAACGCATCCTTCAGAGAGAAGGCAAAAGCCTTGCCGGCCTGCGAAGCCTGCGTCTTGAAGGCTGGGGCGGTGTCTCCCTCTTTCAGCGCGGCGCTGGCCGGCAGCGTGACGGCGCCGGCGAGGAGTGTGGCGAGCAGCATTTTTTTCATTTTTTATCCCTGGTTGATTGTGGTGTTACATCCCTGCGACGTACTGCGCGAGCGCTTCGATTTCCGCATCGCTGAGCGTTTTTGCGGCCTGGTTCATCACCCCTCCGGCACTGTTGACGCGCTCCCCGCTGCGCCAGTTGGCTAGTTGCTGCGCCAGGTAGCGCAAGCCCTGGCCGCCGATCACCGGCGCCGCTCCGACCACGCCCTGGCCGTCGGCCCCGTGGCAGGCGGCGCAGGCGGCGATGCCGCGCGCGGCATCGCCGTGCAGGTACAACTGCGCCGCCGACTGGTCGCGCCCGGCCTGCGCTGCGCCGGATGGCATGCCGCCTTCGGCCGAAAAGTAGGCGGCGATGTCGGCCAGGTCGGTATCGCTGATACTGTTGGCCATCATCGCCATGAATTCGTGCCGGCGCGTGCCGTTGCGGAAGTCCCGCACCTGCTTGACCAGATAGTCGGCCTGCTGGCCGCCCAGGCGCGCGAACTTGCCGTCGGTGCCATTGCTAAAACCTTGGCCCTGGCCGCTGCTGCCGTGGCATTCGAGGCAGCGCTCCGATTCGGCCTTTTCTCGCCCGGCGACCGGGTCGCCCTTGGCCGCGCCGCAAGCCGCGGCCGAAGCCAGCAGCGCGCACAGCAGCGCGGCGATCCTGATTGCGTGACGGATGGCTTACTCCTTCTTGTAGAACGTGTGGCAGGTACGGCAGGTGCGCGACAGCGTGGTCGCTGCCGTGCTGGCCGAATCGAAATTGTTGGCGGCGACGAAGCCGACGATATTGGTCGACAGCTCCTTGCTTTGCTTGGCCAGTTCGACCGCGTTCTTCGCATCGCCCTTGTGGTCGAAGAAGGTTTCCACCTCGGCGAACATGCGCGTCAATTCCTTCGCATCTTCGGTCGAGCCCTTCTTGTTACTCAGCGCGATGTTCGACGACAGGCTTTTATTGGTGTCCTCGATGCTCTGCATCAGGTCGACACTGAGTTCGTTTTCTTCGGAATGCACGCCAGCTGCCAGCGCCATCGAGACTGTGAGGAGGAGGAGTACTTTACGCATAGAATCCATTACTATTTTTCTGTCGTTCCCGCGGAGGCGGGAACCCATACTTCGTGTCCCGACAAGCGAACTATGGAGGGAACGCATACGTGCTATGGGTTCCCGCCTACGCGGGAACGACAAGCGGGCTGTTAGGCGATCAAATCCTTGATGACCTTGCCGTAGACAACGGTCGGACGTTCCGAGCGGCCGTTGTTGAGGAAGGTGGTTTTCAAGTGATCCAGGCCCATCAACTGCAGCACGGTGGCGTGCAGGTCATAGGTGTCGACCGCCTTGTCCTTGTCGGCCACCTGCAGGCCGATTTCATCGGTGGCGCCGTAAGTGGTGCCGGCCTTGGTGCCGCCGCCCGCCACCCATTGCGTGTAGCCCCATGGATTGTGGTCGCGGCCATTGCCGCTCTGGCCGTAGGACGTGCGGCCGAATTCCGAAGTCCACACCACCAGCGTCGTATCGAGCAGGCCGCGCGATTTCAGGTCGGCCAGCAGGCCGGCGATCGGCTTGTCGATCATGCGCGCATTGATGCCGTGGTTCTTTTCCAGGTCGCTGTGCGCATCCCAGCTCGTCACTTCGGTCTGGCCGGCCGGCTGGCCGGACACGACTTGAATAAAGCGCACACCGCGTTCGACCAGGCGGCGCGCGCGCAGCAGCGTGGTGCCATAAGTGGAACTGGTCTCGTCGTTCAAGCCGTACATTTCCTTGGTGGCGTCGCTTTCCTTGGCCAGATCGACCGCTTCCGGCGCGGACACCTGCATGCGGTCGGCCAGGTCGTAGGAGCGCAGGCGCGCCTTCAGTTCGGTGTCGGCCGAATAGTGCGCGGCATTGTCCTTGTTCAGGCGCTTGAGCAGGTCGAGCGAAGTGCGCTGCTGGGCGGCGGTGCGCAGTTCCGGACGTTCCAGGTACAGGATCGGCGACGGACCCGGACGGAAGGCCGTGCCCTGGTAGACCGCCGGCAGGAAGCCGGAATTCCAGTTGACGGAACCGGCGCTCGGTTCGCGCTCGCCGTTGTACAGCACCACGTACGGTGGCAGGTCCGGGTTGGCCGTGCCGAGCGCGTAGCTGACCCAGGCGCCGAGCGAAGGACGGCCCGGGCTCAGGTCACCCGTGTTCAGTTTCAGGATCGAGATATCGTGCGTCGCGCCGACCGTCACGCTGGACTTGATGAAGGTGATCTTGTCCGCCTGCGTCGCGATGTTCGGCACCAGGTCCGAGAACCAGGAACCGCTGTCGCCGTGCTGCTTCCATTCGCGCTTGGAGGCGTACAGCTTGCCGACGCCGCCCTGGGTACTGGTCTTGATCCCTTTCAGGAACGAGGCCGGCACGTCCTGGCCGTTCAGTTTGATCAGGTCCGGCTTGTAATCGTACAGGTCCAGCGTACTTGGCGCGCCGTTCATGTGCAGCCAGATGACCGACTTGACCTTGGCCGGGAAGTGCGGCTGTTTTGGCGCCAGCGGATCGGCCGGCTCGCCGGCCAGGTCGGCCGCGCTGGCCGCGTGCAGCAGCCCGCCGCCGGGCAGCAGCCCGGTCAGCGCGGCGGCGCTCAGGCCGCCACCGGATTTCAGCAGGAAGTCTCGTCGTGATGTAAAGCTCATGGTGCTTTCCTTATCGTGGGTCGTTATGTGTTTAGAAGCGGTATGCGAAATCGTTCGAATTGGCCACCGTGTGCACCAGGTCGACCAGGGCCGCCGCACGCACAGGGTTGATCTGCTGGTCCTGTTTCAGCCCGGTCGGCACCGCCACTTCGAACTTGCCGTCGGCGGTCTTGGCCTGGATGATTTTTTCCTGCTTGTCCAGGAAGTCCTTCAGCACCAGTTTTTCCGACTTGTTCGGCGTGCGCGCGAACAGGATTTCGTACAGCCGGTTCAGCTGCGCCGATTCATCCTTGCCGGCTTCGCGGATCACGCGGCCCGCCAGCGCTTGCGACCAGCCCAGCACCACGTCGCTGTTGAACAGCGCCAGCGCCTGCAACGGCGTGGTGGTGACATCACGCTTGTGGTGCGCGTGCGACGGATCGGCCAGATCGAAGTTCTGCATCAGCGGATACGGCACACTGCGGCGTACGAACACATAGACGCTGCGGCGGTTCTGCTCATGCGGATCGCTCGACGCGGTCCACAGGTTGCCGGCGTTGAAGTTGACCGGCACTTGCGGGAACACGGCAGGGCCGCCGATCTTGTCTTCCAGCTTGCCCGACGCGGCCAGCAGCGAATCGCGAATCTGTTCCGCTTCCAGGCGCTTGCGCGGATAGACGGCCAGCAGCTTGTTGTCCGGATCGGCCTTCAGCACATCGTCGCGCTGCGACGACGACTGGCGGTAGACGTTCGACAGCAGGATTTGCCGGTGCAGCTTCTTGACGCTCCAGCCTTCCTTGACAAAATTCGACGCCAGGTAATCGAGCAGTTCCGGGTGGGTCGGCTTCTGGCCGGCGCGGCCGAAGTCGGCCACCGATGCCACGATGCCATTATTAAAATACTGGCTCCAGACGCGGTTGACGAACACGCGCGCCGTCAGCGGATTTTCCGGGCTGGTCAGCCAGTTCGCCAGCGCCGTGCGGCGGCCCGACGAGGTGGCGGTCGGCGTGATCGGCAGTACGGCGGCCTTGGCGCTGCCGGCCCACAGCGCCGGAACGGCCGGTTGCACTTCTTCCAGCGGACGCTCATGCACGCCGCCGAAACGCAGGTAAGTCGGTGGCGCATCGGCGTGACCGAGTTCGGTCGCCGTGGTCAGTTGCAGGCTGCCCTTCTCAGGACGCAGCTTGTCGAACTTGCGCAGGTCGGCCGTCAGCTTCTGGTACTGTTTCCACTTCTCGACGTTTTCCACCTTGTAGTCGGCGCTGTCCTTGTCTTCGGCGGTCAGGCGCAGGTAAGCGACGACATCCTGCTCGTTGCTGACGGTTTTCAGGCGGAAGTTGACCCAGCGGTCCAGCGCGGTCCATTCCTTTTCCGGCTTGAAGATCGATTCGCGGCTGTCGGTCAGATAGCGTTCCTTGTGATACTTGACGCCCTCGGTGCGCACCGTGTCCAGGATCGCCTTCTGCTTGTCGCGGATATCCTTGGTCGCTTCGCGGTAGGTGGCTTGCGCCTTCTCGAATGCCAGTTCCGCTTCTCCCTTGGCGGCCGGCGCCTTTTCATCGAAGCTGGTGTTGGCGAAGAAGGCTTGCAGCTGGAAGTATTCCTTCTGGCTGACCTTGTCCGCCTTGTGGTTGTGGCAGCGCGCGCAACCGACGGTGGCAGCCAGGAAGGTTTCGCCGACCAGGTCCGTCATGTCGGTGGCGATCTGGTATTTACGCTGCACCAGGTCGCGCGAGTTCGCATTGTCCGGGTAGCCGGCCAGGAAGCCGGTGGCGACCTTGGCTTCCTGGCTGTCCGGGTACAGTTCGTCGCCGGCCAGCTGTTCCTTGACGAAGCGGTCGAACGGCTTGTCCGAATTGAAGACGTTGATGACGTAATCGCGGTAGCGGTAATTGTTCGGGCGCGTATTGTCGTTCTGGAAGCCGGCGCTGTCGGCATAGCGCGCCAGGTCCAGCCAGCGGCGCGCCTGGCGCTCGCCGTAGTGCGGCGACGATAGCAGGCGGTCGGCCAGTTTTTCATACGCGTCCGGCGAGCGGTCGTTGACGAAGGCGTGGACTTCTTCCGGCGTCGGGATCAGGCCCCAGGAGTCCAGCGTGGCGCGGCGGATATAGGTGGCGCGGTCGGTTTCCGGCGACGGCTTCAAGCCCTTTTCTTCCAGCTTGGCCAGCACGAAGGCATCGATCGGCGTGCGCACCCAGTTCTTCTGTTTGACGGTGGGTACGTCCGGGCGCTGCACGCTGCTATAGGCCCAGGCCGCCTTGGTGGCGACCGGCGCTTTCGCGCTGGCGGCAGGCTGGTCTTCCGCGGCGATGGTCAGCGCCGCCGAGGTGAATAACAACACAGCGATCGATATGGTCTTCAATTTCATTGAGGAACTCCTTGGACAGGGATGACGGGGTTTTGTCTTACTAATAGCAACTACCGGGCCAGCTCGCGCGCATTCCCTTAAAAAGATGTAACTGATTGATTCTTAAGGGGGTTTGTTGCGGGAAGGAAAACTTGGTGCCGGCTGGGGGTGCTGCGAGCCAAACAGGCCTGACCGGCGCCTGTCTGGCTCGCAGCAGGCGGCTTACAGCTTGCCGCTGACGACCACGCCGATCCAGCGCGGCACGGCTGGCGTATACGTATTCCAGGTGCGCAGCAGCGGGGCTTCGTTCTGGAACAGGTTCTTGACGATCAGGCTGACGTCGAGCGACTGGTTGCGCGTGCCGATGCCGACACCGAAGTCGGTGATGCTGGACGCGCCGATCCAGCCATAGCTCGAGAGCGTGTTATCCGAGTTGTAGCGGCTGTTGAAGGCCGTATTGAAGCTGGTGTGGATCTCCTTGTTGGTCCAGATCGGGTGGCGGTAGTCGGCGCCAATGTTGAAGGTCACTTTCGAGGCGCCCGGCAGGTTCTGGCCGGTCACGTCGCGGTACGGCGCGGCGCCCGTATAGCCGTTCTCCACCGGCTGGGCCGAATTGGTGAACTCCTTGTATTTGGCGTCGGTGTAGGCGCCCGAGAAGCGCAAGGTCGTGTTCTTGATGCCGGTGTAGGCGCCGTCGAACTCCAGGCCCTTGGCCTGCACCTTCGGCACGTTGCCGGTGGCGGTCGTATAGTAATTGGTGCCGTCGTTGTTCAAGGCGGTGGTGTAGACGTCCAGCACGCGCACGGCTTGCTGGTAATCCTTGATATCCATCAGGAACAGGTTGGCGTTCACCAGCAGCGTGCGGTCCAGGAAGGCCGATTTCAGGCCGGCTTCATAGGCGGTGGTCTTTTCCTTGCGCACCAGGTTCGATACGCCGTTGGTCAGTTGCGAGATGCCGGCCTTTTCGCCGTATTGCAGCGATGCGTAGGCGGTCAAGTCCTTGCTGAATTTATAGGATGGACTCAGCACCAGCGCCGGCAAGGTGTCCTTGAAGCGCTCCGCCTCGGTTTCCTTGAAGATCACGCCGATCTGCGCCAGGCGGATCGCCTTCGCATCGGCCACCTGCTGTTTCTGCGCCGGGGTCAGGCTGTTGTAGGCGGCGCCCGGAACGGCCGTGGCGGCGGTGCCGAAGTATTTGTTGGCCAGGCTGTCGGCCAGGGTCAGTTGCGCCGCGCTGTTGCCGGTATTGAGCAGGCCGGCGCCGTTGGAACTGAAGCCGCCGAACTGCACGCCGTTGATCGCGACCGCGTTCAGTTCAGGCGCGTTGCCGTAGTTGCGCACCAGGGTGCTGCCCGTATTGCGGCGGTCTTCGCGCGTAAAACGCAGGCCGCCGGTGACGGTGAACGGATCGCTGATATGCCAGTTGGCCTGGGCGAAGATGCCGGCGCTCTTGTTCTTGATGTCTTGCACGCCGGCCGGCGAGTTGAACGACATCGCCAGGCGGTCCAGCGAATTTTGCAGCAGCAGGCGGCCGGCCGCGGTGGCATCGAGCCTGGTGTATTGGGTCGGATTGGCATACCACGCGCCGGCATCGTTGCCCCATTCGCGGCGATAGTCGGCCTGGTTGTCGACCTTCATCAGGAACAGGCCGGTCTGGTAATCGACCTTGCCGCCGGGCTGGGAGCTGAGGCGCAGTTCCTGGCTGACCTGGCGGTAATCGTTCCAGAAGCCGCCCGAGTTGCGGTGCACGTCGAACGGCGTGCCTTCATCGTTGGTGGCGTTGAAGTGATAATCCTTGTAGGCCGTGATCGACGTCAGGTTATGCGTGCCGAGGTTCCAGTTCAGTTCCGCCGACGCGCCGTTGCTGCCGGTGACCAGCGGGCGCTGGTTATCGTTGTTGACGACATTCTGGCCGCCGCCGTACAGGAAGCTGTCCTGGTACGTGTAGCCCGATTGCTGCGTGAACCAGCGCCGCGCCAGGCGCACCGCCGCATCGGTGCTGAGCGTATTGACGCTGCCGTTCGCGTATTTGTTTGGCGTCGGCGTATTGATGGTGCGGCCGTTGGTGGTTTCGCCGCCGCGCGGTTGCGCATCGAGCGCGATGCGGGCGTTGAAGTCCGGGCTTGGCGTGAGCAGGAATTGCACGCGGCCCGAGACGCGGTCCTTATTGGTATAGGTGATGTCGTTGTTATAGGCATTCTTGATGTCACCCGCACCCTTGCTCACGCTCAGCGTGGCGCGGTAGGCCAGCAAGTCGTCGACGATCGGGCCGCCGGCCGAGAAGCGGCCCAGTACCGTGTCCTGCTGGCCCAGCGTCAGCGACCAGGACGCGTCCGGAGTGAACGATGGGCGGCGCGTGGTGACGTTGACCACGCCGACGCTGGTATTTTTGCCCAGCAGCGTGCCCTGCGGTCCGCGCGTGACTTCGACCGCGTCGACATCGGTAAAGTCGTAGCTCGACGACAGCGCGTTGTAGGCGTAGTTCACGCCATCGACGATCAGGCCGACGCTCGGGTCCTGCGCCTCGGTTTGCCCCTGCTTGCCGATGCCGCGGATCGACAGGCTGGCGGTGCGCTGGTTACCCTGGTTCCACGACACGTTGGCGGCGCGCTGCGTCAGCGCCTTGATGTCGGTCGCCTGCAGGCGGTCGAGTTCCTTGCCGGTGACGACGGAAACCGACAGCGGCACATCCTGCAAGCGTTCCAGGCGGTTGCGGCTGCGGATCGTCACTTCGCCCAGCGTCTGTTCTTCCTCGGCCGGAGCGGCTTGCGGTGCGGCGGCCGGTTGCGCCGCGGCCGGGCTGGCGGTGGTGGCCGTAGTGGCGGCGCCCGGATTCTGCGTCGCGATCACCTGTTTCAGGCGCGCGATTTCCGCTTGCAGCTCGGCGACAGTCGGATCGGCCGCATACGACGGCACCGCGGTGAACAGGGCGGCGCCGGCCAGCACGGCGGCGATCGGGGAAAGACGGAAAGGGAGGGTGGAACGGGATGGCGAACGAAGCTGGGTGGAAGAATTCTTGTAAGTCATTGTGAAGCTTTCTAAGACAGGAAGAAAACCCTATCTCAGCAAATTGCATACCAGCCATTTCTGCACGCAAACAATGGCTTTGCGTGCAGCCTGCTGCTGCCGCAGCAACAATCCGATTGCAAGCTGCATGTCACCCTGTTGAAATTGGAACAGGGAGTGGGGGTCAGTTCCGGCAAACAGCAGCATGGGTCCAGCCACCACTCGCCCTCCCAATTGTGCATTTGCCGGAACTGACCCCGCCTTCCGGAACTGACCCCGCCTTCCTTTTTTCAAATTTCTCACAAAAGAGAAACTTGGGCCAGCTCGAGCGGATTATGGTCAATAGTCTCCGCGAGAAAATTTTGATGGATGTTTATTTTGTTAGCCATAAAATACAAGTCTTTGGCTATGATGGGACTGATCTTTTAATTCTTGAAGATTTATCCATCACGGAACCGGCGGGGTTAGTCCCGGCAAACCGACAACGATAACCATGCAACCATCCAAATTACCCGGTCATTCACTACTCGCGCTCCCAAGTGTGCGTTTGCCGGAACTGACCCCGCTTCCCTTTAGCGAAAATACAATGAAAACAAGTCGCAACGCAGTACTCATGGCCGCCCTGGCATTCACGCTGACCCTCGGCACCGCGGCGCATGCGCAGAAGATGTATCGCTGCGGCAACGCATATCAGGACCGGCCTTGCGAGGGGAATCAGGTGGGGAAGGTGATTGGCGGTGGTGGCGCATCGTCATCGTCGGTGCAGCCGGTGGCGGATGCTTACTGCGCGCAGCGCGGGATCGATTCCCAAAAAATCTCATGGTCGCGCGAGGGCGGGGCATTGCAGGAGCAGTTATTGGCCAAATCCAGAAAAGCCGCGGAGCGGCAGTTAATCGAGGACGTCTATGCCAGAAGGGGTTCCGCGCCGGAGGTGCGTGCCTCGATCGAGGCGGATTGTATCGCTGAAAAGGAAAAAGCGGCCCGGCTCGGGATGTCGCCTGACGCCGTCAATGCGCGGCGCTCGTCTGCGGCCAATGCTTCGGCGCCATCCCCGGAATCCGATATCAGGACGGTAGATGCATCCCGCGCCAGGGAACGCGCGGCGAGCGAGGCGAATTTTAAAAAGGAAAGTTGTAGCAATTTTAAGACGGAGCTGGAAAATATCGCGTCCAGGCAGCGCGCCGGCGGCACTGGGGATGTGATGGAATATCTGAACCAGCAGCGGCGCGATATCGAGAGCAAGGTCAGGCAAACGGGCTGCTGATGCTGGCACGCCGGGTTGTGAAGACGAATGTACCTGGCTCGCCCTGGCATGCGCCATTGGCCGGTGGCGCCGATCGGACCGGGCCGGATCAAGCCGGTCGCCAGCATTCCAGCTTGCCGCCCGGGCTCGCCTGCATCTAGAATGAGGCCCCGTCGATTGTTTTATAGAATAGAAGGAAATCCGTCATGGCCGAACTGACCGGTAGTCCCTTGCTCGCTGAGGCCGACGTCCACGTATGGCAAATCGATCTGGCGGATGCGCGCCTGGACCGGCTGGCCGGCAGCTTGAGTCCGGATGAAGTGGATAAGGCAGCGCGGCTGCACACGCCGGAACTGGCGCAGCAATACCGGCGCTGCCGCGCCGCGCTGCGCTGCATTCTCGGCCGCTACACGCAGCAATCGCCCGACACGGTGGTGCTGGAGTATGGTCCTTACGGCAAGCCCTGCTTGCCCGACGCCTCTCTGCATTTCAATTTGTCGCATAGCGAACGTTACGCGCTGGTGGCGCTGGCGCGCGATCCGGTCGGCGTCGATATCGAGGGCACGGGCAGGGCGGGCATCAATCCCGCCGAGCTGGCGTCGCTGCTGTTCCACCCCGAGGAACTGGCGGCCATGGCCAGTATTGCGCCGGAGCACCGCGCCGCTTATTTTTATGCGCTGTGGACGCGCAAGGAAGCCTACAGCAAGCGGCTTGGCCTGGGATTTCAGCTGGATTTGTGCGACGTGTCTTTCGAGGCGACCGCCGGCGGCTGGCGCGTATGCGACCCGGCCCACTCACAGGCGCTCGCTTATTGCCGCGAACTTGAGGGTGCGCCGGATGGCTATCTCGCCAGCGTCTGCACGGCGCACGCCGGCGCGGCGATCGGCATTGCCGATGCCGCGCCCTGGTTCGACTGAGTTTTACGCTTCTTCGCGCAGCGCGATGCCGAGGTTTTGCAGGTGCGGCGCGTTTTCGCAAGCGAGGTAACTCGCGCTGTCCGTGTCGCTGCCATTGATGTGCTGGTGCCAGGCCCAGACCGGCACATAGAAGGCGTCGCCGCGCTGCCACTGCACTTCGCGGTCGCCGATGATGGACTTGCCGCTGCCTTCGAGCACGTAGATCAGCGTCTCGTAATTGTGCCGGTGGCGGCGCGTCGATTGCTGCGGCGCCAGGCCGCCGACGGTCATGCTGAGCACTTTCGACGGCAGATCGACGATGTGCACGCTGTGGTGGCGCGCGGCCGAAAAAGTCTGGGCGGCGTCGCTGGCGGCGCCCTGCACATCCTGGTGCAGCAGGCGTTCGGGCAGCGCGACATTCAACTGCGCCGGCACCGCGCCGAAATCGGCCGAGCTGTGGCTGGTCAATGGCATGGCTGTTGCGCTCCTTCCAGCACGCCGGTGAAGAAGTCGAGGCGGGCGTCGATCATCGCGCGCGCGCCTTCGAGGATCAATTCGGCGTGTTCCGGCCGTTCCTGTTGCATCCGCGCCAAAATGCCGCGCATCGTTTCGGCGTGGTCGTCGTCGCATTCGACGTGCAGCTGGAAGAACACGAGTTGTTCTTTCGGAATGCCGTTGGCGATGAAGCCGCTGATGATGTCGCTGTACAGCGGCGCGACGATCGCTTCCGCGCCCAGGCACAGCGCGCCCAGGCCGTAGGCGGGATTCGGCTGCTTGCAGTAATGGAAAGTGGTCTCGATCAGCTTTTGCGTTTCCGGGAAGGCCGGCGCGCGCGGCAGGTCGACGCCCAGTTCTCCGGCCATGCGGGCGAAAATGCGCGAATGCGGTTCACCCTGGTCGTCGCCGAAACCGAGTTCCTCGGCCAGGTTTTCGGCCAGTTGCAGCACGTCGTTCGCATCGTCCAGGTTGGCGATCAAGGCGCACAGGTAGCGCGTGAAATAGGCGCTGTATTTTGCGTGCTGCTCGACGAAGACATTCAATTCGCGGCGCGTGATGGTGCCGTCGCGGCAGCGCTGGATGAATGGATGCTGGCGCAGGCGTGCCACATGCGTATCGGTCACAGTTTGGTACATGACTTCCCTTTACTAAAACAGTGGAATAAATAAGTGATGTTTATTCGGCGCGGGTCCAGCTCAAGGTATTTTTGTACGTCATGCCGTCCGGACTTTGCAGCGGCGGCGTGCTCAAAGTCAGGATGCCGTCGTCCAAATGCGCCAAGCGAATCTGCTCGCTGCCGACCCAGGCCGGATCGCTGCTGACTTGCACGCGGTGCGTCAGCACGCCGGCGTCGATCGAATAAGTGCCCGCATAGGCGTGAAAGGTTTTATATAACTGGGCCCGGTCTTCGATGGCCCGTTCCGGCGCGCCGCACAGCGCTTGCCGTCCGCTGGCGCTGAGCACCGCGGTGACGTGGCCGTTTTCCGTATAGGTCAGGCAGCCGCTGGGCGCATCGCCCCACGGTTGCACCAGCGCTCCGCTGGCCGCGTCTTCGATTTGCAACGACAACAATTTCCAGACACCGACTACGTTCATGTTGCGTACTCCACGACATTGAGACAATCAGGAAGGGCGGCCCTGGGGCAAATGAATTGTCATTCCCGCGTAGGCGGGAATCCCATTTCGCATCCCGAACGGCGCACAAAAATGGGATTCCCGCTTTCGCGGGAATGACAGATTTGGCGCTAACTTAACGGTACTCGTCCCGGAGCCACCCTTCGTCCGGCTAAAATCAGGCCGCTTTGGCCAGTTTCGGTGCGCCTTCCGGCTGGAATACGCCAGGCATCCACGCGAATGGTTTTGCCAGGCGGTTCCACGAATTCATCTGGGCGATCACCAGCGTCAGGTTGGCCAGTTCGGCCTTGTCGAAGTGCTCGTACATGCTGTTGAGCAGTTCTTCGGTGGTCTCGTCTTTGGTCAGCAGCGTGACGGCGTCGGCCCAGCGCAGCGCGGCGCGTTCCTTGTCGCTGTAGAACGGAGCTTCCTGCCATACCGGCAGCGAGTACAGGCGGATCGCTTCTTCACCTTCATGAACGCCTTCCTTGAAGTGGCGGTCCAGGCAATAAGCGCAGCCGTTCAGTTGCGAGATACGGAAGCGCAGCAGTTCAACCAGGCGCTTGTCGAAGCCGCAGCTGTTGACATAGGCTTCGACCGTGCACATGACTTCAAACAGTTTTGGTGGCAGTTCGGCGAAGGTGATGCGTTCTTTCATGAATTCTCCTTGAGATGGATAAAAAAATAAAACAGTGACTACACGGGGTCTTGCTCAAACAACGCTTTAATGTGGTCGGGGATCGCGGCCCCCTTGATGCGGCCGGGGCGGGCCGGGTCGCGCACGGCCCAGACCCGCACTTCGAATCCTTGCGCCATGATTCGCCCATCGCTGACGATGCGATGTTCGACGCGGAACGATTTGATGCTCCAGCTGGCGATCGACGTTTCCAG
Source organism: Pseudomonadota bacterium (assembly GCA_040389645.1). Lineage (GTDB taxonomy): Bacteria > Pseudomonadota > Gammaproteobacteria > Burkholderiales > Burkholderiaceae_D > Rugamonas. Next base: position 152,827 of record JAZJZT010000063.1, read on the forward strand.
CGTGACGCGCTGGCCGTACGACACCGGTTCGATGAATTCGGCGCCGGTATTGACGATCGGGAAACCGGCGAGACCGGCACCATCGTCCGCGCCGGGCCGGCCGAACATCTCCGACCAGCGCAGGCCGACGGCGCCGAACAGGCGCTCGCAATTGCCGTCAAACAGGCGGAAAAAATTGGGGTAGTAGACGATGCCGGCCGGGTCGCATTCTCCAAAACCGACCTGGTATTCGTGGCGGTGGATTTTCATGGGTGTTGCACTCCACAGCAGTCGGCCAGGTCCAGCAACTGGTCATGCAGCGGCGCGTGGTCCCGGGTGCCGCCGTTCGGCCAGGGGCTGCCTTCCCAGGCGACGACGGGGCGGATGCCATGCAGCGCATTGACGGTCCATACCGGCAGGCCGTCGAGCTGGCCGATGTGGCGGCGGCGGTACGCAGTGCGTATCTTGCGCTGCCGGGCCAGCGCCAGCAGCAGGGCGCTGGTCACGCTGGGCAGCACGCGCAGGTGCGGGTCGGGCGCGCACAGCACGTCGCCTTCCCACCACAGCAGACTGGTGGTCAAACCTTCGAGCACGATGCCACGCGGTGTCGTCAAAATCGCTTCGTCGGCGCCGCTGGCGACCGCCTGCTGGCGCATGCTGGCCAGCATGGCGAGGTCCGGTCCCTTGCGGCGCGGTTGCTTGCGCGGGTCCGGTTCGGGCCAGCGCAGCATGCGGATGCTGTGTCCAGGTGCCGGCGCCGGGCGAATCCGCAATTGCAGCGTGGGCACGGCGCCGCCCACCAGTTCGACGCGCGGAAACCAGCGCCCGCTGCGCGGCAGCGCGGCCACGGCCCGCTGCCAGAACAGGTCCAGTTGCCCAGCGCGCACGGCGTAGGCCGGGCAACTGCCGAAGAAGCGTTCGCGGTGCGACGCCAGGCCGCGTACTTTACCGTCCGTCACCAGGAAGGAATCGGCCGCCAGCAGCGGCGCCGGCGCGATGCCATCCACGTCGGGAACGGGGACGAGTTGCTCCCGCTCCGACCAGCGCAACAATTGTCCGACGCTCACGACGCGGTCCCGCTTGCGGCGCCGGCAGCTTCGATGCGGCCCGGGAATTGCGCCTTGAACAGGCGCAGCAGCGACGTCGCCTTGACCGCCGTTTCCTCGAATTCCTCGTCCGGGTTGGACAGCGCGGTGATCGCGCCGCCGACGCCGAAACTGATTTCGCCCGGTGTCACGATCATGGTGCGGATGACGATATTGAAATCGGCCGCGCCTGACAGGGAGAAATAGCCGATCGAGCCGGAATAGACACCGCGCGGCCCGGCTTCGAGCTGGTCCAGGATCGCCATTGTGCTGATCTTCGGCGCGCCCGTCATCGAACCGCCGGGGAAGGCGGCACGCACGCATTCGACGGCCGTCATGTCGCTGCGCAGGTCGGCGCGGATCGTGCTCACCAACTGGTGCACGGTGGCATAGGTTTCGATGTCGAACAGCTTCGGCACGTGGACCGTGCCGACGGCGGCGCAGGCGCCGAGATCGTTGCGCACCAGGTCGACGATCATCAGGTTTTCCGCGCGCTCCTTGTCGCTGCTGAGCAATTCCTGGCGCAGGCGCTCGTCGGCGGCGGCGTTGGCGCCGCGCGGACGCGTGCCCTTGATCGGTTTCGATTCGGCCAGGCCATCGCTGGAAATGCTCAAAAAGCGTTCCGGAGAACCGCTCAATACGCTCAACTGCTCGAATTGCAGATAGGCGGCGAACGGCACCGGGTTGGCGTGCCGCAGCGCGCAATAGCTGGACCACGGGTCGACATGGGCGGTGGCCGTGATCATGTTGGTCAAGCACACTTCATAGGTGTCGCCGGCGATGATGGCTTGCTGGCTGCGCTCGATCAAGTCGAGATAGGCGATGCGGTCATGGCGCAGCGCCAGCTGGCCGCTGCGCAAGTGCGCGGCCGGCGCGACAGCCGCGCGCGGTTCATCGGCCAGCCTGACCAGTTGCGCGGCGCACTCGCCGAGCCAGTGGCGCGCCGCATCCTCGTCGCCGGCCGGCGCCAGCGCCAGCAAATACAGCGAGCCGTCCAGGTGGTCGAACGCCAGCGCGCGGTCGGCGAATACCATCGCCGCGTCCGGATGCGGAGAACGGTGCGCGGGCGCGCCGCGGCATTCGGTCTTCAATTCATAGCCGAGATAACCGACCCAGCCCAGCGCGAATTCGAAGGGCAAGTCCGCCGGCAGCGCTGTTTCATGGCGTGCCAGGTCGGCGCTGATCCAGTCGAAGAAGCCCGATTGCACCACCTGCCGGCCGTCGGCCGAATCGATCGTCACGTTGCCGGCTGTCACATCGGCGGTGGCCACGCGCGCCAGCGGTCCGCTGGCGTCGCCCATGAAGGAGAAGCGGCCGAACGGCACATTCGACAGGCTGCTGTCGAGCCAGAACGCGTGTTCGGAATCGCGGAACAGCGCTTCGAACGCGTGCTCGGACGATACCGGGGCGCGCATCTTGCGCGATATTAAGGTCATTCTGCGTGGCGGCATGGCGCGCACCGGCGTCGGGGCCGCCGGCGCCTCGCGCAGTTGCGCCGTCACGCACGGCCGCGGACAGCGGCCGCTGGCTTGTTCCTGGCGCGTCAGGTCGGCGAAATTGCGGATGATCTGTTCGCCATAGGTGCTGCTGATCGATTCGGGGTGGAATTGGACGCCCCAGACCGGCCGCGCGCGGTGCCGCAGCGCCATCAGGATGCCGTCTTCCGAATGGGCCAGCGCTTCCAGGCTGTCCGGCAATTGCGTCACGGCCAGCGAGTGGTAGCGCACCACATCGAAAGGAGAAGGGATGCCGGCCAGGATCTCGGTGCCAGTATGGGTGACCTGCGACAATTCTCCGTGGCGCGGCGCCGGCGCCAGTCCGACGGTCGCGCCTTCGTGCAGCGCGATGCCCTGGTGGCCGAGGCAGACGCCGAGCACCGGGATGCGCGAACGCGCGATGATGTCGCGGCAAATGCCGAAATCCTGCGGGTTTTTCGGGTGGCCCGGGCCGGGGGAAATGACGACATTATCAAAGCCGTCCAGTTGCCCGATATCCCATCCGGGTTCGTCGTTCATGACGACCACGGGGGCTCTGCCATTGACCGCGGCAATCATGTGAAACAGATTGTAGGTGAATGAATCGTAATTATCGACAATTAATGTGCGCATTGCATTCTCTCTGTATTCAGCTGGAACAGCGGTATGCTGCGGCCTTATTGGGGAATCAAATATCGGGCAGCGTCAAATTCGAACCCGGCAAGTCTAATGGAGTTTGCGTTTTATGCATCCTGTCCGTTCGGACAGGTAAATCGAAAACAGGGCAGGAGTGAAGGCGTGGCCGCAGGTGTGGGCCGATTTTACATATATTATTTTTTTAATAATGTCAACTGTCCGTCCTGGCAGTATCCAATTTCACTGTTTTCCCTATGATGTCGGGGTTTTAAGCGGGATTCCACGCTTCACCTTCAACATGGCGGATAAATATGGCGAAAATGCTTTCGGCAGTCATCAGAAATGAAATCGCAGAGAATAAGGATCTGGGTGCGGGGAATTTCCTGTTTATCGCCTGCGCCACCATTCCGGCGCCGGCCGCGCCGTTCTGGTATTTGCAGCCGGCCGACCAGTTATTATTGAACGGCGAATCGCGCGCGGCGCTGTCGGTCAATGACGTGATCGATATCAGTGCCCGCCTGGCCGCCTGGTATGCGCGCCGGGAATTGAAAGCGGGCGACCGGGTCGGCCTGTACCTGGGCAACGGGCTCGATTATTTCTTCCATTATTTCGCGCTCACGCGCCTGGGCCTGGTGCCGGTGTGGCTGAACGCGAACCTGCCCGTCGATGTCGCCGGCAGCTTCCTGCGTCACGTCGGCGTGGCGCTGGCGCTGACCGATAGCGACCGGGTCGGCGCGCTGGCGGCCGAACTGGATGGACAGTGCCGCGTCGAGGCCGGGCGCGATGGCTCGATGGCCGCCGCGGCCGTGCCGCCGCCGCCGCACCGCCACGGCGCCGACGAGATCGTGCTGGTTTGTCACTCGTCCGGCACCACCGGCATGCCCAAGCCGGTGCTGTACCGGCACGAAAGCATGTGCTACGGGATTCGCCAGTTCCTCTCCGATCCGCCCGAATTCGCCGCCGCGCCGACGCGCGATGGCCGCCACCGGCTGCTGTCGGCCTTGCCGCCGGCGCACCACTCGTCGCTGACCTACTTCATGCGCGCGCTATTGAGCCAGATGGATTTCATGACGCTGGGCCGTCCCGATCCTGCCGGGATCGGCGCGGCGATCGGCCAGTTCCAGCCCTCGGTCGTCATGTCCTTCCCTTGCCACTACGTCAGCCTGGTGGCATTGAACCAGGACGCAAAACGCCACGATCTCGATTCCGTCAGCTGGTGGCTCAGCGTCGGCGACGCCGCGCACCGTCCGCATATCCGCGAACTGGTGCGCTACGGCTACCACAGCGCCGGCGACGGTTTCAAGGATGGCTCGATGTTCATCGACGGCCTCGGTTCATCCGAAATGGGCAGCATCTTCTTCCGCCTGCAGCACGGACCGCAGGACGACCACCCGTTGCGCTGCATCGGCCGCCCGCTCAAGTGGATCGAGGCAGCGCTGCTGTCCGACAGCGGCGACGTATTGCCCCCGCATGTCGTCGGACGGCTGGGCGTGCGCGCGCCGACGCTGGCCGGTTACTGGCAGAAGGCTGAAATGGAAAGCGCATCCTGGGTGTCCGGCTATTTCCTGACGGGGGACCTGGCGTACCGCGACGACGAGGGCAGGTATTACCACGTCGACCGCACCAGCGACGCGATCCCGACGGCCGACGGCGTGCTCTATACCGCGCTGGCCGAGGAAACCATCCTGCACGCCTGCGCCGACGTCGACGATTGCGTGGTGGTCGGCGTGCCGGATGAAGATGCGCAAGGCTTGCAGAAGGCGGCGGTGTTCCTGGCCATGAAGCCGGCCGCGCAGGCGAAAGAGGGCGTCTTGCTGGACAAGATCAATACCGCGCTGGCGATGGATGGCCAGCGCACGCTCGACTACATCCGGCTGACCGACCTGGCCGCGCTGCCGACCGGCCCGACCGGCAAGATCCAGAAAAACAAGTTGCGCGCGGCGCTGGCCGCCACGGCCAAGGATGACCTGGGGCAGCCATGCCGCTAGCGCATGCCGATGCCTGCAACCTGACGGTGACGCTGCTCGATGAGCAGATCGCCGCCGGCCTGGGCGGCAAGAAGGCGATCGTCGCCGGGCAGCGCCGCGTCAGTTACGAGGCCTTGCTGCTGCGCGTGCGCCAGGCTTGCGCCTTGCCCGGTTTGCGGGACTTGCCGCCCGGCGCGCTGGTCGCGCTGGTGTTCGACGACCAGCTCGATGCCGCCATCGCCTTGCTGGCCGTGATGCGCCTCGGCCTGGTGGCCTGCCAGCTGAATCCCGGCCTGGCCGCCGAGCGGCTGGAACAGCAGGTGCGCCATGGCGGCTGCGCGGCCGCGCTGTGCTGCCCGGCCGGCGCGGCCAAGCTGGCTGGTTGGCAGGAGCAGGGCGGCGCGCTGCACGTCGTCGCGCCGTCGCTCGGTGGCGAAAACGCTGATGACAGCTGCCACCTCGGTCCGGCCGCGCGTCCCGCGTTTTGCCTGTTCACGTCGGGCACCACCGGCCAGCCTTCGGCGGTGCTGCACCGCCATGCCGATGTCGACGCCACCTGGCGTCAGTACGGCAGCATCATCGCCGCCATCGGCGCCGACGATATCTTGTTCACCTCGTCGAAGCTGTTTTATGCGTATGGCTTGAACGCGCTGTTCTTCGCCTTGCGCGCCGGCGCCACCCTGGTGCTGGCGCCCGAGCCGCTTGACGCCGCGCGCATCTGGCAAACCTTGCGCGACGAGCGCGTCACCGTCTGCTTCTGCGTGCCGACGATTTATGCGCGGCTGCTCGACGCCGCCGACATTCCCGCGCTGCCGGCGCTGCGGCTGGCCGTGTCGGCCGGCGAAAACCTGCCGCTGGCGCTGTACGAAAACTGGCGCCGCCATGTCAAAGCGCCGCTGATCGACGGCATCGGCACCACCGAAACGTTGAGTACCTTCATCAGCAACCGGCCGTACGCGGTGCGTCCCGGCAGCAGCGGCCAGCTGGTGCCCGGTTTTATCGCGCGCATCGTCGATACCGACGGCAAGCCGGTCGCGCCGGGCGAAGTCGGCGCGCTGTGGATCAAGGGAGATACGTATATACCCGGCTATCACAACGCGCCGGAAGCGACGGTGGCGCGCTTTGTCGATGGCTGGTTCGCCACCAACGACCTGTTTTCCTGCGATACCGATGGCTATTTTTATTACCACGGCCGCGCCAGCGAGATCATCAAGTGCGGCGGCATCTGGATTTATCCGAGCCGCGTCGAGGATGTCTTGATGACGCATCCGGCCGTGCTCGAATGCGCGGTGGCCGGCCAGCGCCAGGACAATGGCTTGCAGCGCCCGGCCGCCTGGGTCGTGCTGAAATCCGGCCACGCGCAATCGCCCGCGCTGGCCGGCATGCTGCAAGGGCACTGCAAGGACAGCCTGTCGAGCCTCGAATACCCCCATTTCATCCACTTTACCGATGACATTCCGAAGACCGCGACCGGGAAGAAAATGCGTTTCCAGTTAGCGGGATCGACCACCCTGAAGGAAAACCAGCATGTCCGAATGCCTTGAAAAATATGAAACCGGCAGCGTCGATTACGACACCTTTGCCGATACCCCGGAAGACTATCAAAAGTACGTGAAACGCCTGCTGTCGATCCACGCCTATTCGGAAGTGTCGGGCGGCTGCGATGTCGCCGTGCACCTGGCCGCGGTGCCGAACTACAAATTGCGCGAAGTCGTCGCCAAGATCATTTACGAGGAAACCAGGCATGCGCACATGCTGTACAAGATCCTCGAACAGCTTGGCATCGAGGAGGCGGAAGCGGTCGACATCGCCACCGGCAAGGCCGAAGGCTATCGCCGCAGCGCATCGCTGGAAGGCATCGAAGCCGTTTCCGACGATGGCAACAGCTGGGCCGACCTGCTGATGAACCATTTATTGGTCGAACGCGCCGGCGAGTTCATGGTGCGCAATTTCAGCCAGAGTTCCTTTAAACCGTGGGCCGAGGCGTCGACCGTCATTTCGAAGGAAGAGCAGTGGCACATCAGCTTCGGCCTGCGCCAGTTCAAGGTCTGGGTGGCTGAAGGCGGCCTGCCGGAAATCGAAAAAGTGTTCGCCAAGTGGTATGTGCACGCACTGAATTTCTTCGGTCCCGAGGGCGCGAAAAGCGAAAAGGTCCTGGCCGATTACGGCTTGAAGCCGAAATCGAACGGGGAACTGCGGCGTGAATTCATCGCCGACGTCGGCGCCATCCTCGACGAGATGAACCTCGCTTACCTGGTCGACGGCGTCGTCAGCGACAGCTATCCGTACCAGGTCATAAACCGCCCCCAAGCTTAATCCAGGAACCTTTCCTGCGCTGTCGACACACCGGAGTATCAGATGCCATCCACCGCCGTAATGCCTTTCCTCGACGTCGCCCGCGAACTGGCCGACAAGACGCTGTTCACTTTTGAGAACGACCGGCAGGAGGCCGTCGGCGTCGACGGCGCGAGCTTGGCGCGGCGGGTCGAAACGCTCGGCGGCAGGATACAGGCGGTGGCGGCGGCGCAGGAAAAAATCCTGCTGATTTTCCCGCAAGGACTCGAATACATTTACGCGGTGCTGGCCTGCCTGCACGCCAACGTCATCGCCATCCCGACGCCGATTCCGCCGGCCGGCGGCCCGCTGCCGGCGCACCTTGCGCAGATCGTCGCCGATGCCGGCGTCACTTGCGTGCTGGCCGACAGTTCGCTGGTCGCGGCGGTGCGCGCCTGCGCCGCGCTGGACGGCTTGACCTTGCTCGACGCCGGGCAGTTGTTGCAAGAGGACGTCGAGCCGCACCCGGTGCGTCCGCGCAGCGACGACGATCTCGCGATCCTGCTTTATACGTCCGGTTCGATCTCGCAACCGAAGGGTATTCGCCTCAGCCACGGCAACCTGCGTTCGCGCGCCGCGTGCAGCGCCGCGCAATGGCGCCTGACGCGCGAGAGCCGCGTGGTGTCGTGGATGCCGCAATTTCACAGCTTCGGGCTGGAACTCAATTTCATGATCCCGCTGTCGCAAGGCGCGGCCAGCGTGATCCTCAGTCCCGGCGCCTTCGTCAAGGCGCCGGACGCCTGGTGGCGCGCGGTGCAGCGGCACCGCGCCACCCATACCGGCGCGCCCAATTTCGCCTTCGACGCCTGCGCCGCAGTGTCGCCGGACGCGCTGCAAGGAATCGACCTGAGTTCGGTGCAGGCGGTGATGTGCGGCGGAGAACCGGTCAGCAAGGATACCTTCGAGCGCTTCATGGCGAAATTTTCCGGCCTCGGCCTGGCGCCACACGCGCTGTGCGCGCACTACGGCCTGTCCGAAGCCGGTTCCGTCGTCACGCAGCAGCCGGGCCAGCCCGGCCGCGTGCTCGCGCTCGACAGCGCCGCCTTGCAACAGGGCCGCGTCGAGCCGGCCGCTGCCAGCGCGCCGGCGCGCCATGTCACCAGTTGCGGCGCGCTGTGGCCGGACATCGCGGTGCGCATCATCGATCCCGCCGCGCTGGCGCCGTGCAAACCGGGCCAGGTCGGCGAAATCTGGATCAATTCGGCCTCGGTCGGACACGGCTATCTGAACCGCCCGGAAGACACCCTGTTCACCTTCGGCGCCGCGAGCGCCGATGGCGAGACGCACGGCTATCTGCGTTCGGGCGACCTGGGGTTTGTCGAAGATGAACACCTGTATATCGTCGGCCGCGAAAAGGAAGTCATCATCATCAACGGCAAGAACCATTTTCCGGGTGATATCGAGTGGACCATCAAAAAACACGTGCTGGAACTGACGCTGGCGACAGCGGCGTTTGCGCGCGTGCTCGATGGGCAGGACAGGGTAGTGGTAGTGCAGGAACTGGAACAGGAGCTTGACGCGGCGCGTTACCGCAAGCTGGCGCGCAAGATCGTCGCGGCCGTGTCGGAAGTGCACGGCGTCGAAGTGTCCGAACTGAGTTTCGTGCAGCGCGGCCTGATCGCCAAGACCGGCAGCGGCAAATTGCAGCGCAGCGTCTGCAAGCGCGCCTACCTGAACGACGAAATCGCCGTGCTGCACCGCCACCAGGCCGCTGCCGCGCGCAGCCGGCCGGCCGCCGCTGCCACCGCCGCGCCGGCAGCGCGCCGCGCGCCGGCAGTGCCGACGCCGGCGCGGATCGCCGATACGCTGAAGCGGCAGATCTTCGCGCCCGCGCTCGATGTGACGGTCGAGGAACTGGACGACGTCGACGTGCTGGGCGAACTGGGACTCGACTCGATCCGCTACGTGCAACTGGCCAAACGCATCGAGGAAACGTTCAAGGTTCCGTTCGAGCCTTCGCTGTTTTTCAAATACCGCGATTTCGCCGAAGTCGCCGATTATGTTCACACGCAGTTGCAGGCGGGGCAGGCCCCGGCGGGCGGCGTATCCGTCCCGGCGCCCGCAGCGGCGGCATCGGCCGCGCCTTCAGTCTCCTCGGCCGCGCCTGTCGCCTCACTGGCGCGGGCGTCAGCATCGAACGTCGGTGCTGACGATGACGACATTGCTATCATCGGCGTCAGTTGCCATTTCCCGGGCGGTGCGGTAGACCTGGACAGCTTCTGGGACAACCTAGTGCAGGGCAAGGATTGCGTGACGCCGATCCCGCAGGACCGGGCCGAATTCTTCCAGGGGCCGAGCGCGGCGCAGGAATATCCGCGCTGGGGCGGTTTTATCGGCGACGTCGACACCTTCGACGCGGCCTTCTTCGGCATCTCTCCGCTGGAAGCGGAAAGCATGGACCCGCAGCAGCGCAAGATGCTGGAACTGACGTGGCACCTGTTCGAGAGCGCCGGCTATAACCCGCGCCAGATGGCGGGACAGGACGTGGCGGTATTCGTCGGCGCGCACAACAACGATTACATGGACCTGGTGCGCAGCCGCGAAGGCGTGGCCGACACTTACGGCGCCTTCCTGGAATCGGGCCTGCACATGAGCATGATCGCAAACCGCGTCTCGCGCTGGTTCGATTTTCATGGCGCCAGTGAAGTCATCAACACCGCCTGTTCCAGTTCCCTGGTGGCGGTGCACCACGCGGTCGATGCGCTGCGGCGCGGCGAAAGCCGCCTGGCGATGGCGGCCGGCATCAACCTGATCCTCAGTCCGCGCGTATATGTCGGCAGCCACAAGGCAGCCATGCTGTCGGTGGACGGCCGCTGCAAGACCTTCGACCAGGCCGCCAACGGTTTCGTGCGCGCGGAAGGATATGGCGCGGTCCTGCTGAAACCGCGCCGCCTGGCCGAGCGCGACGGCGATACGATCCACGCCATCATCAAGGGCGCCTACGTCAACCACGACGGCAAGTCGAATTCGCTGCGCGCGCCGAACCTGAACGCGCAGCGCAGACTGATCGCGCATGCCTATAGCCGCGTCGGCGTGCCGCTGTCCAGCATCGGCTATATCGAAGCGCACGGCACCGGCACGTCGCTGGGCGATCCGATCGAAGTGCAGGCGCTGAAGGAAGGTTTTGCGCAGGTCGATCCTGGCCTTCCGGCCGCGAGTTGCGGCCTGGGCACGCTTAAAACGCATATCGGTCACGCCGAATCGGCGGCCGGCATCGGCGGCATCATCAAGGTGCTGCTGCAGATGCGCCATGCGACGCTGCCCGGCGTGCTGCATTACCGCCAGTTGAATCCCTATATTTCATTGCAGGACAGCCCCTTCCATATCGTCGAACGCCAGCAGCCGTGGCAGCGCGTGGCGGGACCGGACGGTATTGAATCTCCGTTGCGCGCCGGCGTCAGTTCGTTTGGCTTCGGCGGCGTGAACGCGCACGTGGTGCTGGAAGCGTATGAGCCGCTTGCCATTGCCGGCGCTGCGTCCACCGCTCAGGCCCCGGTTCCTGCCCTGATTGTGCTGTCGGCGCAAGAACCTGAACGCCTGCTGGCGCAGGCGGCGCAACTGGCGGCCGCGCTGCGCGGCGGCGCGCTGCGTTCGGCCGCACTGGCCGACCTGGCGTACACCTTGCAAGTCGGCCGCGCCGAAATGGGCGAGCGGCTGGCGCTGGTGGTGGAGTCCCTGACGGAACTGGAAGAAAAGCTGTCCGCCTTCGCGGCCGGCGCCACCGTCGACGGCGTGTATCGGGGCCAGACCCGGCGCGACCGCGCCAGCGTGCAAATGTTCAGCGCGGACGAGGACATGGCGGCCGTCATCGACGCCTGGTTCGCCCGCGGCAAATACGGCAAACTGCTGGAATGCTGGGTCAAGGGCCTGGCGCTGGACTGGAACAAATTGTATGGAGACGAGAAGCCGCGCCGCATTCCGCTGCCTGTTTATCCATTCGCCAAGGACAGGCACTGGCTGCCTGCGCCGGATGCCGCGAGCACCGGTGGCGCGGCGCTACATCCGCTATTGCAGCGCAATACCTCGGATTTGACGGGGCCGCGTTTCAGCAGCACCTTCAACGGCGCCGAATTTTTCCTGGCCGATCACCGCATCCAGGGCGAGAGCCTATTGCCTGGCGCGGCCTGCCTGGAGATGGCGCGCGCGGCGCTGGTGCAGTTGTCGGGCGAAACCGCCGATGGCAGCGCGGTGCGCGTGAGCCATGTCGCCTGGCCCACTCCATTGAAAGTGACGGCGGCGGGTGTGCAAGCGCACATCAGCCTGCGCCCGGAAGAGGGCGGCGCGCTCGCTTATACGATCCACAGCGGACCGGGAAGCGAACCGCTGGTGCACAGCCAGGGCCGGGTTGCCTTGATCGCGCCGCAAACTGTGCGGCTCGACCTGGCCGCGCTGCAAGCGCAATGCCCGCAGCAAGTGAGCGGCGAAGAATGCTACGCGGCTTTCCGCGCCATCGGGCTTGAATATGGTCCTGCGCATCGCGCCATCGCCGCCTTGCAGGTCGGTACAGGACACGTGCTGGCCCGGCTGTCGCTGCCTGCCGGCGTGGCGGAGAATAATCGCTTCGTGCTGCATCCGGGCATGCTGGATTCGGCCTTGCAGGCGTCAATGGGCTGGATGCTGCAGGATACGGATGGCAGCGGCTTGCCGCTGGCCTTGCCGTTCGCATTGCAGCAGCTTGACGTCTACCATGCCGGCGCCGCCACCATGTGGGCCGTCGTCACGCGTGGCCGCCACAACGAGCGCATGCAGAGTTTCGATATCGACTTGTGCGGCGATGACGGCTTGGTGTGCGCGCGCCTGACCGGATTCACCACGCGCGTCGTGGCCGGCGCCGACACGGCGACCGGCACATTGCTGCTGCAACCGGCGTGGCGTGCGGGCGCCGTCGCGGCGTCGCTGTCCGCGCCAGGTGCGACCCCGACGTATGCGCGCCGCGTCGCTATCCTGTGCGACATCGACGAAGTCGCGCCGGAACAGATCGACAATGAAGCGGCAGGCTTGCGCTGCCTGCGCTGGGAAGCACCGCAAGGGGATATTGCCGAAGTATTCGGCAGTTTCGCCGAGCGTGCGCTGGCGCAGGTGCGCGAATTGCTGGTCGCGCGCGCGCCTGGCCGCACGCTGGTGCAGATCGTCGTGCCGGCATTGGGTCGGCAGCAGATGCTAGCGGCCCTGGCCGGCCTGCTGAAAACGGCCAGCCTGGAAAATCCGCAACTGGCCGGCCAGTTGATCCGCATCGACGCGGGCACGGGTGCCGAACAGCTTGCGCAGATCCTGCAAGCGGAATTGGCCAGCGGCGCCGCCGAAGTGCGCTACCAGGATGGCGAGCGCTGGGTGGGTGGCTGGGAAGAATTGGCGCCGTCCACGCAAGCCGCGCCGGCGCCATGGCAGGAGCGCGGCGTCTACCTGATCACCGGCGGCGCCGGCGGCCTGGGATTGATTTTCGCGGACGACATCGCGCGCCAGGCCGCCGGTGCGACCCTGATTCTGACCGGGCGCTCGCCACTGGGCGAGCAGCGGCAGCGCCAGTTGCGCGACCTGGAAGCATTGGGCGCGCGGGTGGAATACCTGCAGGTCGACGTGGCGGACAGGGAAGCGGTCGCCGCGCTGATGGCGCGCATCCGCGCTGAGCACGGCCGGCTCGACGGCATCGTGCACAGCGCCGGCGTCACGCGCGACAGTTTTATTTTGAAGAAGACTGCGCAGGAATTGCGAGAAGTGCTGGAATCGAAAGTGTCCGGCGTCGTCAACCTGGACGAGAGCAGCCGCGATTTCAAGCTCGATTGCTTTATCTGCTTCTCGTCGGTGGCGGCGCAGGGGCACGTCGGGCAGGCCGATTACGCGATGGCGAACGCCTTCATGGATGCGTACAGCGCCTATCGCAATGTGCTGGTGGCCAGCGAACAGCGCCACGGCAGGACATTGTCCGTCAACTGGCCGTTGTGGCAAGAGGGCGGCATGAGCATGGATGCGGCCAGCGAGCGCAGGATGCGCGAAGCCAGCGGTATGATGCCGCTGGCGACCGATGCCGGTATCCGTGCACTGTACTGCGGCCTGGCATCCGGCCAGGACCAGGTACGTGTGCTCGAAGGCGAGTTGGCGCGTCTGCGTGCCGCCTCGTTGGATACGCCGGCCGCACAGGATACTGCGCCACTGTTAGCCTTGCCGGTGACGCAGCCGCAGCCGCAGCCGCAATCGTTGCCGTTGTCCGCGGCTGCATCGACCGCCATCGCCCAGACCGAACCGGTCGCTCACGGTACGGCGCCATCGGCCGCGCTGGCCGGGCGGGCCGTCGCCTATTTCAAGCAATTGCTCTCCACCGTGCTGCGCCTGCCCGCGCACAAGATCGACGCCGATGCGCCGATGGAGCAGTACGGCATCGACTCTATCCTGGTGATGCAACTGACCGCCGAACTGGAAAAAGTGTTCGGTTCCCTGTCGAAAACGCTGTTCTTCGAATACCAGAGCATCGCCCTGCTGGCCGAGTATTTTATCGATGCGTATGGCCCGCAATTGGCCGCGCTGCTGGGCGACGGGCCGGCGCGCAACGCAGTACCGGCGATCTCCGCCGCGTCGTCCGCTACCTTGTCGACTGCACCGGCCGCGCCGATTGCGCCGATCGCATCATCCGTACCGGCGGGCCGAGCGCTGTCCGGGTATGCGCCGGCCGTACAAGCCGCGCAAGTTGCGCCGCCCGCCGCGCAAGGAATAGGCGTGATGGAAGTGGCCATCATCGGCGTCTCCGGCCGGTACGCGCAGGCCGACAACCTGAGTCAATTCTGGGACAACCTGCGCGAAGGCAGGGATTGCATCAGCGAGATCCCGGCCGAACGCTGGGATCACAGCGCTTATTTTGACCCCGATCGCGCGCCCGGCAAGGCCTACAGCAAGTGGGGCGGCTTCATCGACGGCATCGACCGCTTCGATCCGCTGTTCTTCAATATCTCGCCGCGCGAAGCAGAGACGATGGACCCGCAAGAAAGGCTGTTCCTGGAACAGGCTTACGCGACGATCGAGGATGCCGGTTACACGCCCGCCGGATTGAGCGCCAGCCGCAAGGTCGGCGTGTTCGTCGGCGTCATGAACGGACGCTATCCGAGCGGCGCGCGTTTCTGGTCGATCGCCAACCGGGTTTCGTACTTACTCAACCTGCAAGGCCCGAGCCTGGCGCTAGATACCGCGTGTTCATCGTCGCTGGTGGCGATCCACCAGGCGCTCGAAAGCCTGTACACCGGCAGCAGCGAATGCGCGCTGGCCGGCGGTGTCAACCTGATCGTCGACCCGAGCCACTACCTGGACCTGTCGGCCATGAACATGCTGTCGGCCGGCGCCCAGTGCCGCCCGTTCGGCCAGCATGCCGACGGATTTGTCGATGGCGAAGGCGTCGGCGCGGTGCTGCTGAAACCCTTGCAGCAGGCGATCGCGGACGGCGACCATATCTATGGCGTCATCAAGGGCAGCATGGTCAATGCAGGCGGCAAGACCAATGGCTACACGGTGCCGAATCCGGCCGCGCAGGCGCAACTGGTGGGCGACGCGCTGCGCCGAGCCGGCGTCGACGCGCGCAGCGTCAGCTATCTTGAAGCGCACGGCACCGGCACGGCGCTGGGCGACCCGATCGAAATCGCGGGTCTCGACCGCGCCTTCCGCGCGCACACGGCCGACCGCCAGTTCTGCGCGATCGGCTCGGCCAAGGCGAATATCGGCCATTGCGAAAGCGCGGCCGGCATCGCCGGCCTGACCAAGGTGCTGCTGCAAATGAAGCACGGCCAACTGGCGCCGTCGCTGCATGCGCGCCAGCTCAACCCGCATATCCGGTTCGCCGATACCGCGTTCGCGGTGCAGCAGGACCTGGCCGAGTGGAAGCGCCCCTTGATCGAAACCGACGGCGCGCAACGCGAATATCCTCGCATCGCCGGCGTGTCCTCGTTTGGCGCCGGCGGCGTCAACGCGCACGTCGTGGTCGAGGAATATCGCGGCGCGCCGCGCACCACTCTCGAAGTCACCGCGCAGCGGCCGGCCTTGATCGTGCTGTCGGCCCGTACGGCGGAACGCCTGCAGGAACAAGTGAAATCCTTGCTGGCGGCGCTGCGCGGCGGAGAGTTGACGCAAGACGGCCTGGCATCCATCGCCTATACCCTGCAAGTGGGCCGCGAAGCGATGGAAGAACGCCTGGCCTTGCCGGTGACGTCGCTGGCCGAACTGGAACACAAACTGGAGTCATTCCTCGCCGGGCGCGAGGATGATGTTCAGCTATACCGGGGCCAGGTCAAGCGCAACCGCGAAACCCTGCGCGTGCTGGCGCAGGACGAGGATATGGCGGGCGTGGTCGAAGCCTGGATCGCGAAGGGAAAATATCCGCAATTGCTGGAACTGTGGGTGAAGGGCATGCCGCTGGATTGGGCAAAACTATATGACGCCGGCACACCGTCCCGCGTCAGCCTGCCGACTTATCCATTCGCCAGGGAACGCTACTGGCAGGATGCGGCGCCTGCTGCGACGCAGCCGCTGGCGGAGCAAGCGCCTGCGCCTGCGCGTGAGCCGATTTCGCTCGATGCCGCGCCGACGATGGCGCAGGCATTGGCCGCGCTGGTGGCGAATCTGACGAAGATCGACGCGAGCAAGATCGATGGCAACACCGATTTTTACGAATACGGTTTCGATTCGATCTCGCTGGCGCAACTGGTGGCTGAAATCAACCGCAGCTTTGCACTGCAACTGACGCCGCTGGTGCTGTTCGAGCACGCCACCGTCAACCGCCTGGCGAGTTACCTGGAAAAGCAGGTAGCCACACGCACCCATGCTGGCCTGCGCAAGATGGTCGTGCCCGGCGCATCTCCGATACCGGTGGTGCTGTATTACCCGAGCACGACACCGGCGCGCCGCATCGAGATGGGGACTTTCTCGCTGACGGTGGCGCTGGACGGCAACCTGCCGCCCTCCGTAAAAGGTTTAATACTGATTTCCCATTGCGCCGGCGGCAGCGAGCTGGGTCACCATAACCTGGCGCAGCGGCTGGCGCGCGACGGTTACCTGGTCGCGGCACTGCAACACCCAGGCGACAATTTCCACGACCGTTCGCTGGCGGCCACGCCCGGCTTCCTGGCCGAACGCGCTGCGCAGTTGAGCCGCGTGCTCGACGCGCTGCTGGCCGACGCCGACTGGGGCCATCGTATCCCCGAGGGTAAAATCGGCGCGCTTGGCCATTCGGCCGGCAGCGGCAGCGTGCTGGCGCTGGCCGGCGGCGTGCTTGCGCCGCGGCGCCTGGCGCAACACTGCGCTACCGCCGGCGAAAGCGACGCGGTATTTTGCGAGGCGTTCGGCGCGGCCGGCCTGGCGGCGGACGACGCGCCGGAAGTCGATGCGCGCGACAGCCGCATCCACGCCGCCGTGCTGCTTGCGCCGCTCGGCGTGGTGTTTGCGCCCGATTCGTTATCGACAGTTGCGCTGCCATTAAAAATCTACGCGGCGCAGGACGACGCGGTGCTGGCCGATGCTTATCACGCCGACTGGCTGCATGCGCAATTGCCGCAGGCTGCCTTCGAAAAAGTGACGGGAGCACGCCACTTCTCCTTCATGGCGCAGGCCAACCGCGCGGTCGCGACCGACCTGGGGGAGTGGGCCGACCCCGACGGTTTCGAGCGCGGCGCTTTTCATGCCCGTCTCGAAAACGAAATCAGCGCCTTCTTCGATGCGCAACTGGCACCGGCCTCGCCGGCGGCGCGCACCGGCGAGGCGATCCTGTTCGCCGGCCAGGGTTCGCAATTCAAGGGCATGGGCAAGGATCTGTTTCCGCTGTACCCGGAATTGACGCGGCGCGCTTCCGACATCCTCGGCTATCCAGTGGATGAACTTTGCCTGGACGATCCGCAGAACCGGCTCGGTTTGACGCAGTACACGCAACCGGCCCTGTATGTCGTCAATGCGCTGGGCTATATGAAACTGCTGGCCGAGCGTGGCGCGGATTACCGGCCGGATTACGTGGCCGGCCACAGCCTGGGCGAATACAACGCGTTGTTGGCGGCGGGCGTGTTCGATTTCGAGACCGGGCTGCGGCTGGTGCAAAAGCGCGGCGAGTTGATGGGCGCGGCCCACGGCGGCGGCATGCGCGCCGTGCTGGGCGCGAGCCGAGAACGGGTCGAGGCATTGCTGCGCGAGCCGGCACTGGCCGGAATCGACATCGCCAATTTCAATACTCCTACCCAGTTCATCCTGGCGGGACTGGAGCCGGAATTGCAGGCGCTGGAAGCGCGCTGCGCGCAGGATGGCGTGCGTTGCGTGCCGCTGAAGGTGAGCGCGGCTTTCCACTCGCGCCACATGCGCCGGGTGCAGCAAGAGTTTGCCGCCTTTATCGCGGATGTCTCGTTGCAGCCGCCGCGCATCGAGGTGCTGGCCAATCTGAATGCGCGCCCTTATGACGGCGCGGCGCTGGCCGAGACGCTGGCCGCGCAAATCGCCCATCCGGTGCGCTGGGCCGACAGCATGCGCTACCTGCTGGAACAGGGCGTGGCGCAATTCACCGAGGTGGGCGCTTCGGTGTTGAGCCGGATGATGACGGAAATACGGAATGCGCAGCAAGCCGGCGCGTTCGAAATTGTGCAGTAACTTATTTGACAACCGAGGAAAAACAGCATGAACACCATCTTGTACCTGGAGTGCAGCCCGCGCGGCGCTGCTTCTTACAGCCGCCTGATCGCCGAAGAGGCGGTCGAAAAACTGCAGGAAAAACATCCTCAGGCGCGCATCGTCTACCGCAACCTGGGCGGCGATCCGCCGCCGCATGTCGACGCGCTCTTCACCCGGGCAATGTTCGTCCCCGTTGCGCAGCGTACGCCGGCCGAGCAGCAGGCGCTGGCGCATTCGGAGGCGCTGATCGCCGAACTGGAAGCGGCCGACATGGTGGTGATCGGCACGCCGATGCACAACTACAGCGTGCCGTCGCCGCTGAAGGCGTGGATCGACCATATCGTGCGTGCGCACCGTACGTTCCTGCTGACGCCGACCGGCAAGCAAGGGGTATTGGCGGATCGCCCGGTGTACGTGATCGTGGCCGCCGGCGGCTATTTTGCCAGCGACATCGCGCGCCAGCCGGATTTCCTGACGCCGTACCTGAGCGCCGTCTTCTCCACGATCGGCATCGAGTCGGTGGAATTCGTCACGCTGGAAGGATTGGGACGCGGCGGTGAAGTAGTGCAGGCCGCGCTCGACGCCGCGCGCCAGCGCATCGCGGACACCATGTTGGCCGACAGCGCCGTGCTGTAAGCCTGCGCTGTAATGACAACGGCCGGTACATGTACCGGCCGTTGTCTATTCTCGAATCAGGTTTTGGGCAAAGGCGAGGGCGACGGCATGGCCGCGGGTCGATGCGCCCAATTTGTCCAGGACGTTGGCGACATGGAATTTCGCCGTGCGTTCACTGATGCTTAATATGGCGGAGATTTCCCAATTGGTTTTACCTTCTTTCAACCAATAAAGCGTTTCACATTCCCGGGATGTCAAGGTCACGGGCCTGCATTCGTTGTCTTGCTGGATCATGGCGTTTGTCTGTCAAAGGAGTAGTTGAAGTAGTGTCGTTGTCGCAGCGCCGCGCTTCCCCATTTTCAATGGATCAGGATCAGTGTGCCGAAAGCCGTCGAACTGTTGGTTTTCGAGCTTCCTGGTTGCTTACATTTTGTGAATATAGATCGTTGATTCTTAATGATTTTTCATTGGGCCGGGGAGGCGGATGATGGCGATTATTCCATCTATCGCCAAACTCGATATATCGGAAAGTATATATCGGTAATAAAGGTGTGAAGAACGCCATATGACCCGATTTCAGTAATAAAAAATTTCCTGAAACCGAGAATAAAACTATCTTTTTGCAAGTGATTGAAATTATTATTTAAATAATTTATTGCGATATGAAATTTTCTCCGGAAAATTGGCGGCCCGCCTTGCCGATTCGCGCAAAACTGCATTTTTGAGGACCGGGAAGTTGTACCGAAAGTAACCAGGTATCACCGCCAGCCGCTGCGGCCGGCATGTGTTGCACCGCGGCGCCAGGCGTTCGTCCTGGACGACGGGACTTTCCGTGCGCCTGGCCGACGCGATTATCCACGGGCCAGCAGGGTCAATATAGCGTCGCCATGACTGCAGTGCAGCCGTTAATCTGCGATGATGTTCGATCGATAAGCGCAAGCGCCACGCATGGCGCGTCTCCTTGCCGGAGAATGCGGCAATCTCTTACCGGAGCAGAGAATATATGAGTAATGCAGGGAATATCCAGGTGCGGCAGGCGACCATGGCGGACATCGAACCCTTGTCGGTCCTGTTCGACGCTTACCGCCAGTTTTACGGCAAGCCGGGCGATCTCGCGCTGGCGCGCGATTTTTTGAGTGAGCGCTTCCGGCACAGCCAGTCGTTCATCCTGATCGCCACGCGGGCAGACGGTTCGGCGGCCGGATTCACGCAGCTTTATCCGAGTTTTTCATCCGTTTCGGCGGCGCGCATCTTCATTCTCAACGATCTTTTCGTGGCCGCCGACGCGCGCGGAATGGGGGCCGGAAGAGCGTTGCTGGAGGCGGCCGCCGGCTTTGGCCGCGCCATGGGCGCGGTCCGTCTGTCTCTCTCCACGGCGGTGGACAACGAAGCCGCGCAGGCGCTGTATTCCTCCTGCGGCTGGGTCCCTGACGACGACTATCGTTCCTTCGATCTGTCATTGCCCAGCGCGGCGGCGCGGTAGTTCAAGCAGCCGGTCAGGCGTCGCTGCGCCGCGCGCGGCGGCCCCTGACCGTTCCCAGCATCGCCAGTCCGGCCAGCAGCAGCGCGATGCTGCCCGGTTCCGGCACCCGCGCCGTGCCGACGGCGACATTGGTCACGCCGGCCAGGTAATTCAAGCCCTGGGTGTCGATGCGGAAGCCCGTAAAATATTCGCCGGCATCGGTGGTGCCAAAACCCTGGAAGCCGAAACTGCTGGCGCCATTGGGCAGGCTCACGCCGCCGAACTGGTAGCTGCCGCGGTTGGTGTCGACCGTGACGGACACCAGTCCGGAAGTGACGGCCGCGTCGAAACCGAGCAGGGTGTACAGCGTGCCGCCGGCGATTTCCGCCACCAGCGGCGACCAGTATTCATTGGTCATCACGGCGCGGCTGGCGCCGACCGACAGCCGCGTGCCGGCGCCGACCACCAGGTTTTCATCCGAAACATAGCTCACGTCGCCGCGTGTAAAACCGTAGCCGGGATAATGAAAGCCGCGTCCAAAATCGTCGAAGTTGCTGTTGTAGGCGATCTGGCCTTGCGCATTGAATGCGCTGCGGCTGGCGATGGTGACGACGCCGGCTTGCGCCAGCGCGGCGCCGGCCGCCAGTGCCGCGCCCAGCAGGGCGCGAATCAGGGTAGTGTTAATCATGTTCTCCAAATGATGGGGTATCAGACGACGGCGAAATTGCAAGGACCGCCGAGGACCGTGTAACCGTCGTTGTACAGGCACCAGGCCGAGTAATTGCCGGGTGCGAGCTTGCTGGTGTCGAAGCTGGCGTTGCCGCTCGCGGCGGTCACGTACTGCCAGGATTCATAGGTGCCGCTGCTTGGCGTGACGCCCGCTTTCCAGATGGCGATCCAGTTGGTGGTCGTCACTTTCGTGCTCGGCACCGCGTAGCTGAAGACGATGCTGGTGCCGCGCGCGACGCTGGCGGTGGCCGTATTCAATTGACTGACGCTGAAGGTGACGGGACCGCCGAGCACCGTGTAAGCATTCTGGAACAGATACCAGGCCGTGTAATCGGCGACCGGCAGCGTGCTGCTGCTGAACGAGAGCGTGCCGCTGGCGTTGGGCGCATAGGCCCACAGCGCGGCGCTGCCCTTGCCGGGAGAGTTGCCCGGCGCGTAGAGGCCGATCCAGTTCTGCGCATCGAGCTTGCCGGCCGGCGCCGTGTAATTGAAAACGACGGCGGCGCCGCGATTGACGCGCGGCGTGCTGGTATCGAAGTTGATCTTGACCAGATTGGTGCCGATCATCGGATCGGTGCGGCTGGCCTGGCCGGTTTCGACGTGGCCGGCGGCACGGCGCAGCCATTGCGCATCGGCGTTGCTGGTGACGCTGAAGTCGTACCAGCCGAAGCTGGCGTCGAGCGCGCAGTCGATGGCCAGCGTCTGGCCCGCCGCCACGGTATAACTGACCGGCGCGACGCCGTAGGCATTGTCGGTGACGATGAAGTTACACGGCGCCAGCCCTTCCAGGTTGGAGAGGATCAGGCGCAGGTCGCCATTGGCCGCATCGTAGGCCGTTTGCACTTCTGGGCGCGCGGCGCCGGCTGCCGTGACGGCCGTGCCCTTGAACTGGCGCAGGAAGCCGTTCGCGCCGTGCACCCGTATTTCATAGGTGCTGCCGGTCCAGTTCCACACTTCGTTATTGATCGACTTGCCCGCTTCGACCGTGTAATACCAGGGGCCGTCGCTGCGCAGGTTCGAATAGACGATGTAGGCCGCGCCGACCTTGCCGCTGTTGCCGAAGCTGATTTCCAGTTGCTTGGCGCCGTTGCTGCGGGCCTGCACCGACAGTTCATAGGGCAGCGCGCAGGCGTAGCGGGTGCCTGTGACGGTGGGGCAGGGTTCCTGTCGGGGCAGCGTCTGCGCCGCCGGCGGCACCGGGTACGGCTTGCCGGACACGCGCTGATAAGCCGCCGTTTTCGGTACGCTGGCCGGCCATGTTCCGTTGGGCGCGGCGAAGTCGAAGGCCGACGTCAGGTCGCCGCAGACGGCGCGGCGCCATGGCGAGATCAGCGCGCAACTGGCGTCGGCGCGCTGCTTGCCGCGGCCGGCCACCAGCCACTCTTCGAGGAAGCGGATTTTTGAGGTGTGGTCGAACAGTTGCGAGCAGACGCGGCCTCCCTTGCTCCAAGGAGAGATGACCAGCATCGGCACGCGCGGGCCGAGGCCGACCGGCACGCCCTGGTAAGTCTCGTGGGTGCCGATGTCGGCCAGCGTGGTCTTGCCCATGGCGGTGCTGAGCGGCGCCAGGTCCGGCGGCACGTGGTCGAAGAAGCCGTCGTTTTCGTCATACGTCAGCAGGAACACGGTCTTGGACCAGACCGCGGGGTTGGCCACCAGCGCGGCCAGCAGGCGCGCCGTCAGGTTTTCGCCGGCGTTCGGCGAATTCGGCGCGTGTTCGGTGTAATCGTTCGGCGCGCAGATCCACGACACTTGCGGCAGGCGGTTGTTAAGTACGTCGTCGGCGAAGGCGTTGACAAGCCAGTCGCCCTTGGTGCCGGCGGCATTGGCTTCGGTGGAACCGGCGGCGAGCACGCGGCCTTTCTGGTACAGCGGCGATTCGCTGCCCAGGCGGCTGCCGTCGGCGTTGACGCGGAAATTTTTAAAATAGGCCAGGTAGTTGTCGCCGTAGTTGTCCCATTCCTGGTAGACCTTCCAGCTGACCTGGTTCGCTTCCAGCGTTTCGGCATAGGTGCGCCAGTTGGGCGCGCCGGCCGTGACCGAGGCCGAGATATTGTCTTTCGCCGGGTCGTTATTGTAGTAGCCGGTGCTGCTGATGTTGTACAGGCTACCCATCGCGCTCATCCAGCCCTGGTTGCTGCCGGTGAGCGAATACAGGCGGTTCGGATCGGTGGCGCCGAAGATCGAGCAGTGGTAGGCGTCGCAGATCGTGAAGGCGTCCGCCAGCGCGTAGTAGAAGGGCAGGTCGCCGCGGTCAAAATAACCCATGGTTTGCGGGGTTTTCTGCTTGACCCAGGCATCCCAGTTCTGCCACGTGGTTTGCGAACCTTTCCACGAGTGGTTGGTGCCGACCGACAGGGCGCTGGTGTTTTTCGCATCGAAGTGGAAGGGCAGCACGTAGCCGCCGCCGGCATCCGGCTGGTACCAAACCGGGCGTCCGCCCGGCAGGTCGATCGCGCGCGGATCGTCGAAACCGCGCACGCCGGGCAGGGTGCCGAAATAATGGTCGAAGGAGCGGTTTTCCTGCATAAAGATGACGACGTGTTCGACGTCGGCCAGCGTGCCGGTGGCGTTATTGGCCGGCACGGCCAGCGCTTCGCGGATCAGGTCGGGGAACATCGAGGCGGCGCTGGCGCCCGCCGTGGCGGCGGCGAAATTGAGGAACTTGCGTCGGCCTGCTGAAATCATGGAGCTTCCTTGAGTTGAATGGATGGCGAGCGCACAGGCGCCCGCGTGCCGCCGGCGTGGCGGCACGGACTGTCAATGGATGGAACGATTCCCGCGCGGCATGCGCGGCGCGGGATCGGGTGAGGGACGGATAATAGCGATCAAATATGACCGCAATATTGCTGATTCCCGGGCGGGAAATTTATTGCGATATCGGCATATTTTTGCCTTTGTGGCCGTGATGGATATTGCGTCGCAATATGTCGATTTTCATGGCGCTCTGTTCCATCTCCATGCAGCAGAAGAATTGCTAAATGAAAGTTTCCAAGCTTTCTTTCAAGCGCTCAGCCAGCATTCAACACCCGGTTTCGGAAACTGAAAGTAGTAGCCCATCCACGCCGATGGGGCCATTTTGCTTGCTTTCACGCCATCCCGGGCCTCCTTGTACGACCTGAAAAAATACGGGAAAGTGACCGCCTGGTTCGCCATTTGAACATTTCCATGATGACATATTGTTACATTGATAGTCAGTCCTGCTAGCAATTTGGAAGTAGCATTTTTCGCGATTTATCGTTTTTTGTACTAATAAGTATATGATTTTTAATATAATTAAAATTATGCTTATTTGGCAAGAGTGTTAAATTTTGTGGTCAGGAAATTGTTACTCATGCGGTATAGTAAACGTTGTTGATGTTGCAAGTAACGCTGTCCGGCTGACGAATTGCCTGTTTACCGCTGCCATTTTCCGGCACGCGTCTCAGGTCGTCGCAACCGGTTTTCAGCGTTAGCAATATCAACTTTGGAACTGTCGCAATGCCTGGCCGCGTCATGCCGGGCATTCGCGACATTCCTTGAAACCGACCCAAAACCCCCGTCATTTGTAAGCGCACCGGCATCGTTTCAGCTACGAAATGCTGCACTGCGCAAAGATAAATGCAGAGCGAGCAACCCTGAATATTTAGGACACTGAAAAATGAACAACCCGTACACGCAAGCAGACATGCAAGCCATCGTCACCGGCGTCCTGGCCGGTGTACTGGGCGTTGCCAAGGCCGACATCGGCCCGGACAACGCCATCGTCGATGACTTCGGCGCGGATTCGCTCGATTTCGTCGAATTCAATACGACGCTGGAAAAGAAACTGGGCATGTCGATGCCGAAAAAAGGCCCGCTGGCGCAGGCCGGCAAGGCCACCGGCACGCCCGACGCTTTCTACAACGGGCGCACCGGGCTGACCGCCGACGGTGTCGAACTGCTGAAAAACAGCCTGTCGCAATACAGGCAGCTCACGCCCGGCATGACCGTCAACGACATTTTTAACTTGACCAGCGTCGACAACATCGCTGCGCTGTGCCTGAACCTGTTCAATCACTTGCCGGAACAATGCCCGGAGTGCGCCCATGCCGAAGCGACCGTGTCGGCGGCCGGCAAGGCGGTGTGCGCATCGTGCAGCGTCGGCTTGCGTCCCTTGCCGGGCGACGAGGTCGATGAACTCCATATCAGGCGCTACCTGGAAGCGACCGCCACCCAGTCGGCATAAGGCGATGAAAACGGAAGTGGTCATCACCGGCATGGGCGTCATCTGCAGCCAGGCGTCGTCCGTACCCGAACTGTTCGGCCGCCTCAAAAGTGGCCTGTCGTCGGTGCGCAACCATGCGGGACTCGCCGCGCACGGCGTCGCCAATCCGGCCTGCGCCTATATCGACGACGAAGTCTGGGCCAGGCTCGAAGCGGAGCAGGCCGGCCGCTTCTGCGAGCGGCTCGGCCCGCAGGCGCGCCTGGCGGTGGATGCGGCCGGCCAAGCCGTGCGGCACGCCGGCATCGACCTCGCAGCCGTCGAGCGCAAAGGATTGTTCGTCGCATCGAACAAGTACACGCTGACCAGCGACCATTTATTGGGCATCGGCCGGCACTACAACGCGGCCACCGACAAGGTCAGCCTGGACACGTACCTGCAGGACGAAGGCCACGACGGCGCCACGTATTTTCACAAGCGGCAGGACATGGCGGCGCTGGCGCTGGCCGAGCTGCACGGCTTCGACGATGCCATCATGACGCCGGGCGACGCCTGCGCGGCCGGCGGCATGTCGATCGGTGCCGGATTTCGCCATATCGCCCACGGGGAGCTCGATGTCGCGCTGGTCGGCGCCACGGAAACGATGAGCAATTACGTGCCGCTGATGGGCTTTTCCATCCTCGGCGCTTCCGCGCCCGAACCGAGTCACGCTCCGGAAGGCATCAGCCGCCCATTCGACCGCGAGCGCAGCGGCTTTGTCATGGGCGAAGGCAGCGCCTTCCTCGTACTGGAATCGCTGGAGCACGCGCGCGAACGTGGCGCGACCATCCTGGCTCGCGTCAGCGGCTTTGCCCGCCAGGCCGAGGCTTACCGGATCACGGCCAGCCCGTCCGACGGTTCGCAGTACGCGCGCTGCATGCAGGCCGCGCTCGACGACGCGGGATTGGATGCGGCGGCGATAGACCATGTCAACGCGCACGGCACCTCGACCCAGCAAAACGACAGTTGCGAAAGCGCGGCCATCAGGCAGGTGTTCGGCGCGCGCGCGGCCCGATTGCCGGTGACGGCGAACAAGTCCGCGCTTGGCCATTCGCTGGCGGCCAGTGGCGCCATCGAGGCGGTGCTGTCGGTCGCCTCGCTGCGCGAACAGACCTTGCTGCCGACGCTCAATTTCAGCGAAGCCGATGCGCAGACCGAGGGACTGGATATCGTGCGCCAGGCCAGGCCGATGCGGATCGAGCACGTGATGTCGAATTCCTTCGGCTTCGGCGGGCAGAACTGCGTGCTGATCCTCAGCAGCCACTCATCCTGACGGGAGCCGATGATGAAAACCAGGATCTATATCGACGGTGGCGCCGCGTATTGCGCCGCAGGCGAAAGTGTCGCGGCGGTCTGGGATGCGCTGGCCGGCGGCCGGCGCGCATTGTCCGCGCTGCCGTGTCCCGCCTTCGACGGCTGGCCGTGGCCGCAAGTGTTCCTGGCCGAGGAACCCGGCGCCGCCGATCTGAACGTCGACCGCAAGTTGCTGCGCACGATGGAAAAGCAGGCCCGGTTGATTTTATATGGCGCCACGCTGGCGCTGGCGGCCTGTCCTCTTCCCGATGGCGACAGCAGCCGCACCGGTTTGTACCTGGGCTTGCCGACGGTGGACGAGGCGGTGCCGCCCTGGCCGCTGCTCGAAGCGATGCACGAAGCGCGCAGCACGCGTTTCGATAGCGAGACGCTGCACCGCGAAGTGCCGGCCTTTTTCGGCCTGTCGACCTTGAACAGCAACGCCTGCGCGCACATCGCCGGCACCTTCGGCATGTGCGGCTCGATGGGTGCGTATTCTCCGTTCGCCGACGCGGGTTTGCAGGCTGTCGTCGATGCGGCGCTGTCGATCCGCAATGGAGAAAACACCCATGCCCTGGTTGGCGCGTGCAGCCCGAAGATCAATCCGCTGCTGCTGCTCCAGTATGAGCATTTCGGCTGGACCGAGCGGCGCGAACGCATTCCCGGCGAGGGCGCCGCTTTTATTACCTTGAGCGACACCGGCAAGGATGCGATCCCGGTACTCATGACTGGTTATGCGCGCGGCTTCATCGCCGCCGAAGCGCGGGCGGCGGAGCTGTTCACAAAGGTGCTGTCGGATGCGCTGGCGATGGCCGGTATCTCCGCGCGGGAACTGGACTGGGTGCTGCCCGGTGTCGGCAGCGATGCGGAGCTGGCCGCGCTGGCTCTGCTGGCCGGGGGCCGGCCGCCGGTAACTGGATGCAGCGCGCAGGCGGCCGGTTCGATGGGGCCGGCATCGCCGGTGCTCAACCTGGCGCTGGCCGCGCACGCGATCCGCGCGGGTAAACGCTTGCGTTTTATGGCGCCGGGCCAGCCGCAAGCCGAAGAAGTGGCGCAAGTGCGCCACGTGCTGGTCAGCGCGCAGGGTCCGGAAGGGCAGTACGTGGCCGTCATCGTTTCAGCGGAGAGTGTATGGACCATCGGGTAGTCGTCACCGGACTTGGCGTGGTGAGTGGCCTGGGCTATGACTGGGAAACCTTCTGGAATGCGCTGCTGGCGGGGAAGTCGGCGATCCGGCCGTGGCAGCCGGAAGGCGTCGATGCCTTCCCGGTGCGGTACGCGGCGCCGGTCGACCAGGCCGATTTCAGCCAATATTTTTCACACGCCGAAGAATTGAAACAGCCGATGGAGCGGCGCAGCCGTTTCGGCCTGATGGCCGCGCGCCAGGCGCTGGCCGATGCCGGCTTGAGCGGCAGGCTGGATCCTGGCACCGGTGTGGCGATGGGTTCCGGCGTGCCCGAGCGCTTCGAGGCCGACATGCTGCTGGCGCTCGGGCCGCAGGGGCCGGACTGGGAACACCTGTATGAACGGCGCGCGCAATTGAATCCATCGATGCGCGCGGGGAACGACCACCTGTCCGCGCTGATCGCCCGCAGCTACGGCTGCCACGGCCCGGTGCAGAATTTCAGCACCGCCTGCGCCGGCGCCGCGCATGCGATCGGCAGCGCTTTCCGCATGATCCGCGATGGCGAAACGGCCTGCATGCTGGCCGGCGGCGCCGACTCGGTGCTCAGCCTGATGACCATGGTCGGCCTGAACCTGATCGGCGCGCCGTCGACGTCGGAAGATCATGGAGACAGATTGTGCCGGCCCTTCGACATCGAACGTAGCGGCTTCGTCGCGGCGGAAGGCGGCGCCGTGGTGGTGCTCGAAAGCGAACAATCGGCGCGCCGACGCGGCGCGCGCATCTATGCCGAGATGCGCGGTTTCGGCAGTTCGCTCGATGCCTACCGCGTCACGGCGCCGCATCCCGAGGGGAAGGGTGCTGCGCTGGCGATGCAAAAGGCGCTGGACGATGCCGCGCTGCCGGCGGCGGCCATCGATTACATCAACGCGCACGGCACCTCGACCCCGCTCAACGACGTGGCCGAAACGAAGGCGATCAAGACGGTGTTCGCGCACGATGCGCATTACAGCAAACTGCTGGTCAGCGCCAGCAAGTCGCAGATCGGCCACATGATCGCTGCGGCCGGCGCTCCGGAATTCATTGCTACGGCGCTGGCGCTGCACGCGGGTTGCGTGCCGCCGACGCTGAACCTGGATCACCCCGATCCCGCCTGCGACCTCGATTACGTGCCGCACCATGCGCGGCGCGCGGCGATCCGGGCGGCCCTATCGAATTCATTCGGTTTCGGCGGACTCAATGTCTCGCTGGCGCTGCGCCGCTACCAGGAAGAACAAGCGTGAACACTTCATCAGACCAGGACATCGTCATCACCGGCACCGGCTGCCTGCTGCCCGGCAGTTCCAGCCCCGCGCAATTGTGGGAACGGCTGCTGCGCGGCGACAGCGCATTGACGCCGTACCGCGACGAGCATATCGATTCCGCGCTGATCGGCCACTTCGGCCACCTGGACGACGAACAGCGCGGCGCGGCGGCCGATGCCGTGCCGTTCAAACTGCGCCGTTTCGCTTCGAGCTGCTCGATGTGGGGCATCAAGGCCGCCGCCGACGCGCTGGCCTGCGCGGGACTCGACCTGGCGTCGGTGCCGGACGACCGGCGCGGCCTGTTCACCGCCCAGGGCGATTACCTGCATCCGTCGGTGCCATCGTTCGCCGCCGGGCTCGGAAAAGCGGTGCGCAACGAGACCGTCGACCTGGCCACGCTGACGCGGGAATTCATCCACCACCGCGGCATGGAGCCTTTCCTGGCGCTCAAGTGCCTGGCCAACAACATGCTGGCGATCGCCAGCCTGACGTTCGGCACGCGCGGCGATTGCGGCGCCTTCGTGCAAAATAAAAGCGCCACCGTCGCCGCCCTGCGCAGCGCCGCCTTCAGCCTGCGCCACGGTTACAGCGACGTCGCATTGCTGCTCTGTGCCGGCAGCTACAACGAAGTACTGACCCTGGCCGAACTGCAGCGTGCCGGTTATCTGAGCCGGGGCGCCGACGGCGTCAATTCCCTGCGCCCGTTCGACCAGCGGCGCGACGGTACCATCGCAGGAGAGGGCGCGGTCGCCTTCGTACTGGAGACGGCGGGGCACGCGCGCGACCGCGGCGCGACCGCGCTGGCCAGGCTGGGCGGCATCGGCAATATCGTCCGCAAGCCGGGCGAGCTGGCCGGCACCAGCGCTTATCTCCGTTGCACCGAGCGGGTATTGCGCGATGCGCAGCTCGATTTCGGCGCCATCGGCGCCATCGTCGCGCGCGGCACCGGCGGCCAGGCCAGCGACCGGCACGAGGCCGGCATGCTGGCCGAATTGCAGCAAGGCCGGCAAGGCGTGCCGATCACCTGCGCCACGCCGATCGTCGGCAGCGTGCCGGCCTGCCCGGTGGACTGGCTCGCGGCGATCGGCATTTTGCAGGCCGGCCTGGTGCCCCCGATCGCGCATCTCGAACAGGCCATCGCCCCGGACCTGCACCTTGTCCGTAATGTCCCTTATAAAAAACCGTCGCGCCACGTGCTGTCGCTGAGCGCCGGCTACACCGGATTCAACTCGGCCATCCTTTTTTCCGCAGCTTCGCCTCCGCAGGAAACCCTTCATGTCTAACCCTAGCTCGAACTACCGGCATTACGTCAAAACCCACCTTTCCAGGCTGCTCGCCGCGCTCGGCCTGGATATCGCCTATACCCGCGCCGCCGGCGACACGCTGTATTACCGCGACCGCCACGGCGAGGAAATACCGGTGCTCGACCTGCTGGGCGGTTATGGCTCGCTGATCTTCGGCCATAATCACCCCGACATCATGGCCACCGCCAGGTCGCTGATCGAGCAGCAGGTGCCGGTGCACGCGCAATTCTCGCTGCGCGAGCGCGCCGGCGAACTGGCGATGCGCCTGAGCCGGATGGTGCAGCGCGAAGTCGGCGGCGACGAGGAATTCAATGTCACCTTCGCCAACAGCGGCGCCGAGGCGATCGAGGTCGCGATCAAGCACGCCGAACTGGAACGCGTGCTGAAACTGCAAACCCTGCTCGACGAAGTCACCTTGAACATCGAGCGCGTGCAGCAGGCGATCCGCAACGGCAATGCGAAGGTGCCGGCCGATATCTACCGCCACTCTCCGATCCGCGAACAGGTGTTCGACGTGCGCGGTTTTGAAGAACTGATCGTCGGCCTGGTGTCGCACAACACCACGCAACTGGTCAAGCGGCCGATCTTCCTGGTGCTCGACAAGTCGTTCCACGGCAAATTGATCGGCAGCGTGCAACTGACCTACAACAAGAATTTCCGCCGCCCGTTCCAGTATTTTGGACTGAACACGCGCTTCATTTCCCCGCACGACCCGGACCGCCTGCGCCGCGTGCTGGCCGAGGAACGCATCGTGCTGTACGACCTCGATGTCGAGGATGGCGTTGTGCGCGTGGTGGAGCGTGAAATTCCGATCTTCGCCGCCTTCCTGGTCGAGCCGGTCCAGGGAGAAGGGGGCGTCCACACGCTCGACGCCGATTTCGCAAGGCTGATTCGCAAGACGTGTAATGAACTCGACTGCCCCCTGATCGTCGACGAGATCCAGAGCGGCATGGGGCGTTCCGGCACCTTCCTCGCCAGCACGCAGATTCCGCTCAAGGGCGATTACTACACGCTGTCGAAATCGCTGGGCGGTGGGCTGGCCAAGATTTCCGCGACGCTGGTGCGCAAGAGCCGCGTGCGCAAGGAGTTCAGCCTGGTCCACAGTTCGACCTTCGCCGAAGACGATTTTTCGTCCGGTATCGCGCTCAAGGTGCTCGACATGCTGGAAGCCGGCGATGGTCACGCCTATCGCCAGGTGCGCGACAGCGCCGCCAAATTGCACGCGGCGTTCGAGCGGGTGCGCGCGGCCAATCCCGACGTGGTGCGCGAAGTGCGGGGACTGGGCCTGTTCATCGGCGTCGAATTCCACAGTCAGAAGAACGCCAGTTCCATCATCATCCGCGGCAGCGCCTACAACGATTCCTTCGGTTATTTGCTGTCCGGTTACTTGCTGCACCAGGAGCGCATCCGCATCGCGCCGCCGGGCAGCGCG
Organism: Pseudomonadota bacterium; assembly: GCA_040389645.1. Taxonomy (GTDB): domain Bacteria; phylum Pseudomonadota; class Gammaproteobacteria; order Burkholderiales; family Burkholderiaceae_D; genus Rugamonas. The sequence continues at coordinate 184,410 of JAZJZT010000063.1, forward strand.
CCGAATGTGTTGCGCATCGAGCCGTCGATGTTCCTCAGCGACGCGCAGATCGCGCACGTGGAAGCGGCGTTCGGCCGCCTGTGCGACATTGTCCGCAAGCAGGATGCGCTGCATTTTGTGTTTCCGCTGACCGGGGCCGAACGCCGCAAGCCGCGCAACGTCGCGCACGACTTCCGCCAGGCTTTCCCGGAACAGCAGCCGGCCGCCAGCGCGTTCGCGACCACGCGCCCGGTGCGCAAGATAGCCTTCATCAACCACCTGATCGATGCGCAATTGCTGACCGAAGTCGATCCTTCGCTGGCCGACCTGAGTGCCGAAGAATTGCGCCAGTTCGTCTTCAAGATGGAGCCGAACAAAAAGGCCGCGCCGTATCCGGCGGTGCGCATCCATTCGCCGTTGGGCAGCGCGGTCGATTTTATTTTGTATCCGCTGTGCGTCAGTTCGGAGCAGATGGGGCGGTACCTGGAAGAGGGAAAACTGGAGGACATCCGCGACGATATCGAGCAGCGCATCAAGGCCGCTTCCGAGGACGGTTGCGAAATCGCCGGCCTGGGCATGTTCACGTCGATCGTCACGAATAACTGCCTGTCGCTGCGCGTGCCGGACATGGCGCTCACCAGCGGTAACGCCTTTACGATCGCGATGGCGATCGACGCCATCGACAATGCGCTCGACGCGGCGAAACTGTCGATCGAAGAATTGACGGTGGTCGTGGTGGGCGCGGCCGGCAATATCGCCAGCACCTATGCGTCTTTGCTGAGCGAAAGGACGACGAGGCTGATCCTGCTGGGCAGTGAACGCAACGATTCGCTGAAGCGGCTGAACCAGACGGTGCACAGCATCTACGACGACACATGGCAGGAAATCAGCACGGTGCCGCGCGAAAAACTCGGCGCGCTGGCGCGGCGCCTGGTGCGCGAACCGCTGGTCGCCGAGTGGCTGGAACAGGGCAACGCGCCGGAACGCGGGCGCGGCAAGGCGATCGCGCAATATCTCGACCAGCGCCACGGCCACGATCCGTATATCACCGTCTCGACCGACCGCGCGCTGATCCGGCAGGGACACGTCGTGCTGTGCGCGGCTTCCAGCCCGGCGCCGTTCCTGACAGGTGCGGATTTCCGCGAAAACGCGATTGTCTGCGATATCGCCGTGCCGAACAATGTCAAGGAAGGCATCGCCGCCGAGCGTCCGGACCTCGTCTACCAGCAGGGCGGCATCGTCGCCACGCCGAACGGCGAAAGCCTGCACCCCGGCGCGCGCGCCTTCCTCGGCGCCGGCCAGCTGTTCGCCTGCATGGCCGAAACGGTCATCATGGGCTTGAGCGGCATGAGTACCCACTATTCCTACGGCGCCGTCTCCAAGCGGCAGGTGCGCGAGATCGCGGCGCTGGGACGGGCGCACGGCTTCGGCCTGGCGCAATACAAGAGCGGCAATTCACTTTAAAAAAATGGACGGGAAGAGCAACGTGACATTAAAGGATCAAGTGGCGCTGGTCACCGGCGCGAGCCGGGGCATCGGCCGGGAAATCGCCGTGCTGCTCGCGCAAAACGGCTGCGATATCGCAATCAACTATCGCGGCGACGAAGCCGGCGCGCTCGAAACGGCGGCCGCCGTCGAACGGCACGGCTGCAAGGCCATGCTGGTGCAGGCCGACGTCTCCAGTTTCGAACAATGCACGAACATGAGCGACGCCGTCGCCGAGCGCTTCGGCAGGATCGACATCCTCGTCAACAATGCCGGCATCACGCGCGACAAGCTGCTCGTCAGCATGGAGCCGGACGATATCGAGGCGGTGATCCGCACCAATCTGCTCGGCGTGATCTATCCGACCAGGGCCGTGGCCATGCACATGGTGCGCCAGCGCCGCGGACGCATCGTCAACCTGTCGTCGTCGGCCGCGTCGAAACCCGGCAAGGGACAGTCGAACTATGCCGCCGCCAAGGGTGGCGTCGAAGCTTTTACGCGCGCCATGGCGGTCGAGCTGGCGGCGCGCAATGTGCTGGTCAACGCGGTGGCGCCGGGCGTGGTCATGACGGACATGTCGGAACAGATCCGCGAACTGGGCGACGACGAGATCAAGGCGCGCCTGCTGCTTAAACGCTACGCGCACCCGCGCGAGGTGGCCGAACTGGTGCTGTACCTGGCCAGTCCGGCCAATCAATACATGACCGGCGAGGTATTGCACCTCGACGGCGGCCTGAAAATGGCGTGACAGAAAACACGGATATGACACTGGAAAACAGAACCGCCCTCGTCACGGGCGCGGGCAACGGCATCGGCGCGGCCACGGCGCGCCTGCTGTGCGAACGAAACATCGAAACGCTGATCCTGCTCGACGTGGCGGCCGGCGCGATCGACCGGCTGGCATCGGAATTGTCCACCGGCGGCGCGACCCGCGTGCTGTGCTGCTTGGCCGACATTTCAGATCGCGCCGCGCTGCGCGCCGCACTGACGCCGGCGATCGCCAGCGCCGGCAGGATCGACATCCTCGTCAACAGCGCGGGGATTGCCGACGAAAACGAACCGGAACAGGAAGATATCTGGCGCCGCGTGCTGGACGTGAATGTGCACGGCACCTATCACGTCACGCTCGCGGCGCTTGAAGCGATGCCGGATGGAGGACGGATCGTCAACGTCGCGTCCATCCTGGGCCGCGCCGGTAATGTGCGCAATACGGCGTATTGCACGTCGAAGCACGCGATGCTCGGTTTTACGAAAAGCCTGGCGCTCGATGTCGCACCGCGCAAGATCACCGTCAATGCCGTCCTGCCGGCCTGGGTCGACACGCCGATGCTGCGCCGGGAGATCGCGCTGCAGGCGGAAAAGATCGGCACCGAGCCGGAACAGATGCTGCGCAACGCGCGCAGGAAAATCCCCTTGCGCAGCTTGGTGCAGGGAGAAGAGGTGGCGGCGATGATCGGCTACCTGGTTTCCGCCGAAGCGGCCAGCGTGACGGCGCAAAGTTTCACCATCGACGGCGGTTTTACGTGCGGGGTGTAACGGCATGCGCCGGCGCGCTGCTGGCGGCGCTGGCCTGGCCTGCCTGCGCGCAACAGGGAGAACCGGAACTGGTCGATATCGACCTGTCGCTTGCGCTCAACTATGCCGCGCACGTGCACGACGTCGCCCCGCGCACGACGCAGCGCGGCGGCCAAATGAACCTGAAATTCGCGCACGATAACGCCAGTTTCACGGTGCGCGGCGAAGGGCGCGTGCGCTGGAACGACGCCTACCGCAACCGCGCGTACGGAGAAGCGGCGCGCGACGCCTACGTCCACAGCGCCGACTGGCGCGAACTGTATGTCGCGGGCGATCTGTCGGGGTGGAATGTATCGTTCGGATTGCAGCAAGTCGTATGGGGCAAGGCCGACAACCTGCGCGTGGTCGACCAGGTCAACCCGGTCGACCTGCGCGATTTCATCCTGCCCGAACTGAACGACTACCGCAAGCCGGTGCCGATGTTGCGCGGCACCCGCGCCATCGGCGACTGGCAGCTCGAAATGCTGTACTTGCCGCGCTTCGTGCCGACCAGCTTTGCCCGCCCCGGCAGCGAATACGAGATCGTGCAACTCGATCCGCAACTGCTGGAAACCGTGAGGCTGCTGCCGGAACAGCGCCCGGCGCGCACTTTTAGCAATGGCGAATTCGGCGTGCAGCTGTCGCGCAGCATCGCTTCGCTCGATGTCAGCGGCTTCCTGTTCCAGACCTGGGATGACAATCCGCTTTATCGCCAGGTGGCGGTGTCCGACGCCGCCGGCAATCCGGAATTCGGCTTGCAGCCGGTGTACCTGCGCCAGTTCATGGCCGGCCTGGCGCTGGCCCATGCGATGGGCAATGGCCTGGTGCTGCGCTCGGAATTGGCGTATGTGCCGAATTACCGCTACATGGTCGTCGCCGGCAGCGACGACGGCATCGTGCGCAGCCCCACGGTGACGGCCTTGCTCGGCCTCGATTACCAGTGGCGCGACTGGCTGCTGACGGTGCAGGCGAACGACCGCCACATCTCCGGCTGGACTCCCGATTACCTGGTCAAGAAGCACGACCCGCTCTACACGGTCGCGGCCACGGGAACGGCGTTCGCCGGCAAGCTCGATTCGCGCCTGTCGCTGGCACGGTTTTTCGGAGAAGGCGGTTATGTCGCCCAGGCCAGGGGCACGTGGAAGCCGGACGACCGCTGGGCCTACACGGCCGGCGCCGATTTTTTCGGCGGAGATGACGGCGGCGTGTTCGGCCGCTTCCGCCACAAGGACCGGATCTGGCTCGAACTGAAATACAGCTTCTGACCAAAATGCCGTTAAGTTAGCGCCAAATTTGTCATTCCCGCGAAAGCGGGAATCCCATTTTAGAGTCGCAAACGGCGCAAAAAGATGGGATTCCCGCCTGCGCGGGAAGTCATTTCTCCCAATGGGAGGAATGACAGCGCTACGGTCGGGGTCTTAATTTAACGGCATTGGCTTCTGATCATCGAGCGTATCAAAACCACTTAACATCAAGGAGTATCGAATGCAATTGAAGCGAATCACGGCGCTGTTCCTGCTGCCGCTGGCGGCCGGCGCCGGCGCCGTCACCCTGACGGCCGACCAGATCCTGGAAAAAGTGCGCAACCGCGCCGACGGCAACGACATCTTCGCCGAAGCCCAACTGGTGCTCAACGAAAGCAATGGCAGCAGCCGCACCCGTTCCCTGCTGTTCCTCGAAAAGGATTTCGGCAAGGATGAAAAGCTGACGCTGGCCTTCACCGGTCCGGACGACGTGAAAGGCGTGGTGCTGCAAAGCGTGAACTACGACGAGGCGGCGGCCAAGGAAGACGACCAGTGGATGTACCTGCCGGCCCTGCGCCAGGTGCGCCGCATCGCCGCCACCGACAAGCGAGGCTCCTTCATGGGCAGCCAGTTCGCGTATATCGACCTCGACAAGCTGCGCGTCGGCGATTACCGCCAGAAGCTGGTGGGCGAGGAAAGCGTCGACGGCAAGCCTTGCTACATCATCGAACGCCTGCCCGTCTCCGACAGCGTGACTAACCGCACCGGCTACCACAAGAGCACCGTCTGGGTCGACAAGGACAGTTTTGTCGTCCTCAAACAGAGTTACTACGATGCGCGCGGCGTGCAATTCAAGCTGTTCGTGGCAAAAAAACTGGAAAAGATCCAGGACATCTGGACCGTCGTTCACAGCGAAATGCAGGACCTGGTCAACCAGCGCTCGTCGTCGCTCATCTTCAGCAACGTGCGCTACAACGCCGGCCTGGGCGACGCGGTATTCCAACAAAACATCATGAAAACGGGAGTCAATCGTGGAAACCTACCTGCACTTCGTTGACCGCTGGTCCAAGTGGATCCTCGCCGTGCTGGCGCTGGTCACGGTCTTTTTCGCCATCCAGCTCGGCTCCTTGACCAACGACAGCAATCCCTATCTGCTGTCCGAGTCGCACCCGGCGCGCAAGTCGATCCTGGACATGCAGAAGGAATTCACGGGCACCTTCGATTCGGCCATGGTCGTCGTCTACCACCCGGACAGCGTCTTCAACCGCGTCACGCTCGATGCCGTCTATGAATTGACGAAATCGGCGCGCCGCCTGATGCTGGCCAATGCCGACGATGCCGCCTACCTCGCCGGCCTGAAGCAGCGCTACGGGGCGGCCAGCCCGGCGTTCGGCGCCGCCATCGACGCCATCCTGGCCGGCGGCCTGGAACAGAACGATTATTTTGAGGCCGACAAGCTGCAGGAACTGGCTAAGCCGCTCGGCCTGTCGCAGGCCGACAGCGCGTTTTTATCTTACCTGCCGCGCCGCCTCAATCCGATCAAGGAAATGGCGGGATTGGCCGCCACCGACAATATCCTGAACCAGGACGGCACGCTGGTCATCACCAAGAGCCTGCACGACAAGACCACGCCGCCGGAACAGATCCGCGCCGAAGTCATGGGCAACGAGATGCTGCTCAATAGCGTGGTCTCGCGCGACGAAAAGGTGACGATGATTACCGTCGAACTGTTCATCAAGCAGGATGACGCCGACGGGCAGGTAAGAGCCTATGACGCGATCCGCAAGCAGCTCGACGACTACCGCAAGGCGCACCCGGAATTCAAGGACCAGGTGTATATCGCCGGCATGCCGATCTTTATCGCCGAGCAGAAAAAACTGACCGACAGCGACCTGGAGACCTTGCTGCCGCTGGTGATCGCCGTCGTCGGCGGCATCCTGATCGCCTATTTCCGCAAACCCCTTGGCTTCCTGCTGCCGATGCTCAACGTGATCACGTGTACGATCTGGACGCTTGGCGCGATGAGCCTGATGCGCGTGCCGATGGACCTGGTGACGAACGTGCTGCCGGTATTTTTGATCACCATCTGCGGCGCCGACGCCATCCACATGATGAGCGAGTATTACACGCAAAAGGGCACCGGCATCAGCAGCAAGGATGCCGTGCGCCGCACCTTGCGCGCGATGGTGTCGCCGATCGTGCTGACCACGGCGACGACCGTCGCCGGCTTCCTGTTCTCGACCTCGACCAACATTTCCAGCATCCAGTCGTTCGGCATTTTCATGGCGGTCGGCCTGGTCAGCGCGCAGATCATTTCGCTGCTCTTGATTCCCGCGTGGATCAACCTGATGGGCGGCAAGCGCATCGCGACGGCAGCGACCGGGCAGGCCGAAGCCGGCTGGCTCGGGCGCGCGCTGGCGTCCGTGTTCAGTCTCCTGATCCGCAACCGCAAGCCGGCGCTGCTGGTGTTCGCCGTGCTGATGGCCGGCGCCGCCGTGATGGCGACCCGCATCTCGGTCGAGGATGCCGGCGCCAGTTATTTCAGGCCCGATAACGAATTCCGCAAGTCCGATGAATTCATCAACACGCACATCGCCGGCACGAGTCCAGGCTGGATACGCATCGAAGGCGACGGTCCGAACGCGATGCTCACCACGGAGACGATGGATTTCATCGGCCGGCTCGATGCCTTCCTGTTGACGCAGCCGAAGGTGACTTATACCTATTCGCCGGCCACCTATGTCAAGCGCATGCACCTGACGCTCAACGACATGAAGCCGGCCTATAACCGCCTGCCGCAAAAAACGGAAACCGTGAACAGCACCGATGCTGCGACCGGCAAGCAGGTCAGCGAACAGGTCGACGGCAACCTGCTGGTCAGCCAGCTCGTGATGTTGTATGAAAACGGCGGCGGCAACGATCTGACCAATGTGCTCACGCGCGATTTCTCGAAGGGCGCCGTGTTGTTTACGATGAATACCACGCGCGCCACCGAATACCAGCACCTGCTGGACAGCCTGGACCAGTGGCTCGCCGTCAACAAGCCGGCGCACCTGAAGGTCAGCGTGGCCGGCACGCCGGTGGTGTGGTCGGGCGTCCTGAATGAAATCATCAAGGGGCAATTGACCAGTTTTATCCTCGCATTTTCTTCGATCTGCGTCGTGCTGATGCTGTGGATGCGCTCGGCCAGGCTGGGCATGCTGACGGCGCTGCCGCTGGCTGCGACGATGGTGGTGTATTACGGCGTCATGGCCGCACTCGGCATCGAACTCAATATCGGCACCGCGCTGATCTCGTTCATCGTGGTCGGCATCGTGGATTATTCGGTCCACTACCTGCACCGGGTGCAGGTGCAGCTGGAAGCGGGCGACAGGATGGACGACGCGCTGATCTTCGCGATCCGCCATTCCGGCGAATCGATCGCGTTCAACGTCGCCGTCTTCTCGCTCGGCTTCCTGACGCTGCTGTTCTCCGAGTTCAAGCCGATCGCGTATCTCGGCGGCCTGGTCGCGCTGGCGCTGGTGATCAGCGGATTCATGTCGCTGTTCCTGATCTCGATGCTCGCGCCCGTGTTCATGAAAGAGCGCCCGGCGACGCCGGGCAAGAGCGGACTGCGGCTGGCGGTGTGATTGTGGATTGCTTGTAACACCAGCAAAAACCAGATGCAAGGGCTGGGGTCAGACCCATGGGTCTGACCCCGGGTTTTGCATCTGGTTTTGGTAAAAATGGACACGCGCGCTGTACCTTTGCCGGAAAATATAGGGTTCTTCACGAATTACCGGGATTTTCATCGAAAATCACCGGCGAAATCTGGGGTCAGACCCATGGGTCTGACCCCAGTCCTTGCATCTGATTTTGTTAAAAATATAAGCCAGGCTTGCGATCCAATTAAAATGACGGTGAACCGGCCCGGCCGATCGATCGGCCGGGATATGCCGAAGCGCTGTTATTTTAAATGGAGGACTGGAACATGACCGCCATCGTTTCCGTAGCCTGCGTCCTGCTCGCCGTGAGTTGCGCGATCCTCTGGCGCCGCCAGCGCTACCTGCGGCGCGAGGCCTACATTCGCGATTTCGTTTTCCCCAAAGGCTTGTTCGAAAAACTGCTGCACCATCACCCGCAATTGACGCAGAAGGAGTGCCAACTGGTGGCGCAGGGCTTGCGCCAGTTCTTCCTGGCGCACCTGAAAAGCGGCCGGATGTACGTGTCGATGCCGTCGCAGGTGGTCGACGATCTGTGGCATGAATTGATCCTCTACACGAAAAATTACCAGGCTTTTTGCCAGCATGCCTTCGGACGGTTTTTACACCACACGCCGGCCGTCGTTCTCAGCAAGAGCCAGCGTAGCGACGCCGGCATTCGCCGCTGCTGGCGCTACGCCTGCATGGAAGAGAATATCAACCCGCGTCAGCCCGTGCGACTGCCCTTGTTGTTTGCCCTCGATAGCAAGCTCAGTATCGCCAACGGTTTCGTCTATGTCGCCAATTGCGCGGGCGTGAGCAGGCAAGGGCAGGCCGATGCCGGCACCGCTTACTGCGGAGCCGAACTGGGAAGTTCGGGTTCCGATGGCGGCAGCGACAGTTCCGACGGTGGCTCCGATGGCGACGGCGGCGGGGACAGCGGTGGCGGCGGAGATGGTTGCGGTGGCGGAGGATGTGGCGGTGGTGGCGACTGAGCCATGTCGCCAAGCGCGAGCTATCATCCACATCGTGGCCGATGAATGGCCTGCCGGCTTGCTTCAATCTATTATGATGAATGGATTGACTGCGTTTTAAGAGGTGGGGCCATGGCAATGCTAACAGTACGCAATTTACCTGACGATGTGTATCGTGCATTGCGGGCACGAGCCGCTCAGCATGGGCATAGCACCTCGGCCGAAGTCCGCGAAATCCTGGCGCTCGCGGTCAAGCCGGAGACGCGCGTTTGTATGGGCGACGCACTCGCGGCATTGGGCCGCAAGATCGGCTTGACGAACGAGGATTTCAAGGTCTTGCAGCATGTGAGCGACAAGACACCGGCCGAACCGTCGGGATTTGAATGATCATATTTCCTACACCAGGCGGCTATATCGCGGCGATCGCAGCCTCGCGGGGATTTATCGTCGCATCGCGCGATACGGCTCCTTACGAGGCTGCCAGCGTCACCGTCATTAATCCCTGGGCCGCTTGAAAACACCTTCTCTTTACAGCTTGCCGCTGAAGACCAGTCCATACCAGCGCGGGTACGGGTTCGGCGCGTAGCTGACCCAGCCCTGTTCATGCTTGCGGTTGTCGAAGGCGTTCTTGACCACCAGGGTCAGGTCGAAATTGCTCTTCGTGCCGACACCGATCGACAGGTCCGTCAGGCCGCCGCCGGCCACCCAGCCATACGACGACAAGGTATCCGTATTGTTGTAGCGGCTGTTGAGCGCCGTGTTGAAACTGGCGTGGAACTGGTGTCCGCCGCGCAGTGGGGCGCGGTATTCGGCGCCGAGGTTGCCGGTCCACTTCGATGCGCCCGGCAGCGCCAGGCCGCTCTGGTCGACGTAATTGCCAGGCAAATAGGCCAGTTCATCCGGCTTCGCCGCCAGCGGGAAGCTGACATAGCGCGCGTCGTTGTAGGCGCCCGAGAAGCGCAGGCTGAGATTGGGGATGCCGGTATAGACGCCGTCGAATTCCAGTCCCTTCGCGCGCGCCTTCGGCACGTTGCCCTGCGCGCTGACATAAGCGAGCGGATTGGACTGGCCGTTGGCGATATTGGTCTGCGTGGTGAATTCGTCGACCACGCGCACCGTCGACTGGTAATCCTTGATGTTCATCAGGAACAGGTCCGTGCTCAGCACCAGCGTGTTGTCCAGCAGGCTCGCTTTCAGGCCGATTTCGAATGCGTTGGTCTTCTCCGGTTTTACATTGGCCGAGGCGCCGTTGACGTTCAGCGCTGAACCCGATTTTTCGCCGTACTGCCACGAAGTGTAGGCGGTGTAGCGTTCATTGAAGCGGTACGACGGGCTGATAGTGGCCGTGTACAGCGTGTCGTTGTAATCGCTGGTGACGCCGGAAATCATTTGGCCGAGCTGGCCGGCGCGCAGCGTTTTTGCCGCCGCCACCTGCGCCTTTTGCGCGGCGCTCAAATTGTTGTAGGCATCGCCCGCGTTGGCGCCGACGGTGGCGCCGAAATAACGGTTGGCGATCGCATCGGCCAGCGCCAGTTGGGCCGCGCTGTTGCCGGTGCCGAGCGCGCCGGTGGTCGTGCTGTTAAAACCGCCCAGCGCCACGCCGCGCACGTTGACGGGGTTGAAGGCCAGGCCGGCGCCGTTCGCCTGCAGCACGCGGGTGTCGGTCGTGGTGCGGTCTTCGCGCGTCACGCGCAGGCCGGTGGTGAGGCTGAGCGCATCGTTGATGTTCCACTTCGTGTTGCCGTACAGCGCAGTGCTCTTGGTGTCGACCAGCGTATCGCCCTTGATCGCCGCATCGTCCAGCACATCTTTTAAAATTGCCAGGCCGGCGCCGCGGTTGACGCCTGCGTTGCGGTCCAGCGTGTTGTATTGCGCGGCGGTGGCGAACCAGGCGCCGCCATCCGAACCCCAGCCGGTCTTGGACGCGATGTCGTCCGAGGTCTTCAGGTAATACAGGCCGGCCAGGTATTCCAGCACGCCGCCCGGTTTCGATTTGAGCTTGAATTCCTGGCTGACCTGCTTGTATTCGACGCCGCCGCCGCCGTTGCGATTGATGTCGAACGGCGTGCCTTCGTCGTTGTGCGCGTCGAAGCTGTATTTGCGCAGCGCGGTGAGCGAATTGAAGGTGTGGCCGCCGGCCAGGTTCCACGTCAGGTCGGCGGATATGCCCTTGGTATAAACGGTCTGGCCCTGGTTTTCATTAAAATTGAGGTTGTCGTCGCCAATATAATTTTTGTCGTAGGTGTAGGGCGTGCCCTTGAAATCGCGCCCGGCGAACCAGGCGCGTCCCGGCGTGCTCACGCCGGCCGCGTTGCGGAAACCGGTCAGCTTGGCGCGCGCCGTGGTGCCGCTGGCGTCGCTCAAACTGCCATCTGCAAACGTGTCCGGCTGGTTGTGATAGAAGGTCAGGCCGTTCTGCACTTGCGGTGCGTGCGGTTCCAGGTCGATGCTGAGGCGGGCGTTGAAGTCCGCGCTGGGAGTGAGAAGGAACTGGGTGCGTCCGCCGGCGCGGTTCTTGTTGTACAGCGTGTAGTTGTAATCGAAGCCGTTGTTGTAGTAGCCGCGCGCGCGGTTGAAGACGAAGGAACCGCGCCAGGCCAGCAAGTCTTCGATGACGGTGCCGCCGAAATTGGCCTTGGCGATCAGCGTATCGTTCTGTCCATAAGTCAGCTGGTAATCGGAACTGGGGTAGAACGAAGGGCGGCGCGTATTGATCGCGACCACGCCGGAACTGGCGCCCTTGCCACCGAGGGTACCCTGCGGGCCGCGCGTGACGTCGACCGATTCGACATCATAAAAGTCGAAGTTGGCCAGTTGCGACAGGCCGTAGCTGACGCCGTCGACGGTCACGCCGACGCTGGGGTCTTGTGTCTCGGTGAACGAGCGCTTGCCCAGGCCGCGCACGGACAAGGAGGCGCCGCGCGTATTGTTCTGGTTGAACTGGATGTTGGCGCCGCGCTTGGTGATGGCGCTCAAGTCCTGCGACAGTTCGCGGTCCAGTTCCGCGCCGCTGACGACCGATACCGAGACCGGCACATCCTTCAGCGTTTCGATCTTTTTGCGTCCGCGCACGGTGACGGCGCCCAGTTCCTGCGTGTCTTCGGCGGCGGCACTGGCGGCCGCGGGCGCGGCGGCGACCGGTGCGGCGGCGGGCAGGCTGACGCCGGATTGTTCGAGCGCCTGTTTTAAACGAATATTCTCGGCCTGCACACGGGCGATTTCGGCCTGCAGTTCGGCCAGGCCCGGTTCGGCGGCGTACGACGGCGCGGCCCCCAGCAGCGCGGCGCCGGCCAGCACGGCGGCGATCGGGGACAGGCGGAATGGCAAGACAGGGAAGTCGGATTTCGGATGACGCATCGGTAAGCCTTATTGGACAAGGTGGAATCCCTGTATTCGCAAGTTGCGTACCAGCTAAAAATGGCGTGTTTATACGGTTTTTTGCTGCATGTGCAGCAGCGGGGCGTGGCGGTTGTGCGCGCTGTTGCTTGAATTGCCACAGGATGCGTTCCGGCATATCGGTATGCGGTTTTTCGCCGAGGTCGAATATACTTGCCCGCTGGAGCGACAACAGTGCAAGGCATCGAGTGGAACATTTAAAAAAACTGGCCGCATGGCTGCAACTGCGTGGCCGGCAATTGGCTGGCGTCGCATCGGAGCGCGGGCGCGCGGGCTATGCGCGCGGACACGCTTACCTGATGCGCCGTCCGCGCTGGCAGCGCCCCTTGCTGCTGGCATTGTGGGCGCTGGCCGCCTTGCTGGCCACGCTATTGCTGTATGTGTTGATGCTGTTGCCGCTGACGCCGGGTATCCGCGACTTGCGGCAGGCGCGCGCCGCGCAGGCGGCGGTGTTGCTGTCGGCCGACGGCAAGGAATTGGCGAATTTCGACCAGGGCTTGCAGGAGCGCGTCAAGATCGGCGAAATCTCTCCGCACGTCGTCGCCGCGCTGATCGCCACCGAGGACCACCGCTTTTATCAGCACCACGGCATCGACTTCACGCGCATCGCCGGCGCCGTCGTGCACACGCTGCAGGGCGACGCACAGGGCGGGTCGACCATCACGCAGCAACTGGCGCGCAACATGTTCCCTGAAGAGATAGGCCGCTCGCGCAATATCAACCGCAAGCTTAAGGAAATCATCACCGCGCTGAAGATCGAAAGCACCTACAGCAAGACGGAAATCCTGGAAGCGTATCTGAACACGGTGCCCTTCCTGTACAACACCTTCGGCATCGAGATGGCGGCGCGCACTTATTTCGACAAGACGGCGCGCGAACTCGACATCCTGGAAAGCGCGACGCTGGTCGGCATGCTGAAGGGGACGAATTACTACAACCCTGTCAGCAACCCTGAACGCTCACTACAGCGGCGCAACGTGGTGCTGGGACAGATGCGTAAGCACGACCTGTTCAACGAGGCGCGCTACAGGACTCTGCTCAAGCGCCCGCTGCGCGTGCATTTCGCGCGCCAGTCCGAGCGCAGCAACACCGATTCGCATTTCACGGCATACGTGCGCAAGTGGCTGATCCAGTGGGCCGATGAAAACGACTACAACCTGCAACGCGACGGCCTGGTAGTCCACACCACGCTCGATTTCGAATTGCAGCAGGCCGCCATGCGCGCCGTCGAGCGCCAGGCCAATGCCTTGCAGGCGGTGGCCGACACCGAGTGGAGCGGGCGCGGCGTGCCCTCGTCGACGTCGGTGGCGGCGTTTGCGGACATGCGCCGCAACGTGCGGCCGTTCGAGTACTTCTGGCAATCGCGGCCCGAACTGGCCGACGCCTTCGTGCGCGAATCGTCGACCTACCGCAAGGCGGTCGATGGCGGCGAGCCGGCTGCCGCTGCGCTCAAGCGCCTGAAGGCGGACCGCCAGTTCATTGCGCAACTGCATACGGCGAAATCGCGCCTGGAAGCGGGCTTCGTCGCGATGGACCCGGCCAGCGGAGAAATACGGGCCTGGGTCGGCAGCCGCGACTTCCAGCGCGAACAGTTCGACCACGTGGCGCAGGCCGAGCGCCAGCCCGGTTCCACCTTCAAGCCGATCGTCTACGGCGCCGCGCTCGAAAAAGGCTTGTCGCCGGACCGGCCGTACCTCGACGCGGTGCTCGACATCAAGGCTGCCGACGGCACGATCTGGCGCCCGACCGACATGAGCGGCACCACCGGCCAGCAGATGACGCTGCGCGACGGCCTGGTGTATTCGAAGAACACGATCACGGCACAGGTGATGCAGGATGTCGGCCTGCCGAGCATCGTCACGCTGGCGCGCGCGCTCGGCATCCGCCAGGCGAAGCTGGCGTCGGTGCCGTCGCTGGCGCTGGGCACCAGCCCGGTGACCTTGCTGGAAATGGTCAACGCCTATGCCAGCATTGCGGCGCAGGGAGAATACCGCAAGCCGGTGTTCATCACGCGCATCACCGACAGCAGCGGCAAGACGCTGGCCGAATTCGGCGCCGGGCCGCCGCAGCGCGCGATGTCGGCCGAATCGGCCGTGGCGCTGATCGACATGATGCGCGGCGTCGTCAACCGCGGCACCGGCACCGCCGTGCGCTACCGCTTCGGCATCAATGGCGACGTCGCCGGCAAGACCGGCACCACGCAGAACAACGCCGACGGCTGGTTCATCATGATGCATCCGAACCTGGTGGCGGGAGCGTGGGTCGGTTTCAACGATGCGCGCGTGACGATGCGCAGCAATTACTGGGGGCAGGGCGGGCACAACGCGATTCTGCTGGTCGGGGATTTCTTCCGCGCGGCGATCGACGGAGGCAAGCTTGACGCCAACGCGCTGTTCCCCGGTGGCCGCCGCGCGGCGCCGGTGCGGCCGGAAGCGGAAGTTGAGGATGTGATGGAAGAGCCGAGCGACCTGCAACAGGATGGCGTGCCGCCGCCACCTCCGCTACCACCGCCTCCGCTTGACGACAGTGGCCCAGGCCGCCCCGACCCTGAGCAGCCGCCGCTGCAGCCGCTGCCGTGGCCGGACGAGGTGCGGAAGGAGATTTTGTAAGACGTTGTCCGTAACATTGTCGTTCCCGCGAAGGCGGGAATCCATAGCACATATACGTTCTTCTTTAAATTGCGCAGGACAGGAAGCGAAGTATGGGTTCCCGCCTTCGCGGGAACGACAATTTCAACGCCATTGGCCACAGAGCGTAGAGTTGTCATTCCCGCGGAAGCGGGAATCCCATTTTGTGTCTCGGACGGCGCAGCGAAAATGGGATTCCCGCTTCCGCGGGAATGACAGATAACGCTGCAGTCCGTGGTTTCGTACGACAGATAACGCTGCAGTTTGTGGTCTCGCACGACAGAAAACGCTGCCGTCTGCGGTCTTCGCAGTTGACAGCATCAAACCCTGCCCAGGGTGTTGCGCACGCAGCAGCGCTGCTGCGGGCAAACTGGCGGGGCTGTTGAAATCGGTGCAGGCTGGCACCCGCCCACCGGCATAAACCCGCTTTCCGGTGCGGGCACGATAGTTGCAAAGACGTAGGTGAAGCAGTGGCAAACCGGCCGCTGCGCCCTTCGATCCTTCAACTACGAAAGCCGCACCACCATGACCAATCTTAAAAGCGCCACCATCCTCGCTTTCGCGGCCGCATTGACCGCTTCCGCCGCCTTCGCTCAGCAGGCCGCGCCCGCGCCACAGCCGTGGGCCTACAAGACCAAGCAACTGAATCGCGCCGACATCGACGCGCTGCTGGCCAAGCCTGAAAAAGTCGTCGTGCTCGACGTGCGCCGTCCCGATGAATTGAGCAGCAAGGGCAGCTTCCCCGCCTACCTCACCATCCAGGCCAAGGAAATCGAGCAGAATCTGGGCTACATCCCGAAAGACCGCGTCATCGTCACCGTCTCCAACCGCGCACACCGCGCCGGCGAAGTGGGTGACCTGTTGACCAGCAAAGGCTACAAGGTGGCCGGCGCCGCCGGCACGCTGGATTACGAAGAGCAGGGCGGCAAGGTGGCGCACATCACGCCGCCGCCACCGCGCCCGGTCGCCGTCGCAGGACAGCAGTAACAGTCAGGGGAGGCGCGCATGAACACCAAGACTCTCCTGGAACGCGACGTCGCATCCGCCCATGTCGACGCGCCATCCCCGACTCGCGCATTGCGCACCAAGGCGCGCGCCCGGCTGCGCGCCAGCAAGGTGGCCGTGGAAGCGACTCCGCGCGTGCACGATGCGCGCGAAGCGCACGACGGCGCGGCGCTGAAACGCATCCGCGTCTGGGACTTGCCGACGCGGCTGTTCCACTGGCTGCTGGTGGCGGCGGTGAGCATCGCGGTGATCACCGGTGAAATCGGCGGCAGCCTGATGGAAGTGCACGGCATCGCCGGCCTGTTCATCGTCGGCCTCGTCACCTTCCGCCTGGTCTGGGGCATCGTCGGTTCAACCAATGCGCGCTTCCTCAGTTTCGCCCCGACGCCCGGCCGCCTGAAGGCGTACCTGCGCGGCCGCTGGCAGGGCCACGGCCACAATCCGCTCGGCGCGCTGTCCGTCTTCGCGCTGCTCGCCCTGCTCGGCGCGCAGGCTGGCACCGGCCTGTTCGGCAACGACGACATCGCCTTCACCGGCCCGTTGTATGCGCTGGTCGAGGAATCGTTCGCGGCCACGCTCACCGGTCTGCACCGGCAACTGGCCTATGTGCTGCTCGGGCTCCTGGCGCTGCACGTGGTGGCGATCTTCGCCTACCTGCATTTCCGTAAAAAGAACCTGATCAAGCCGATGGTCACCGGTTACAAGGAAGTGCGCTCGGGCGCCTCGGCCAGCAAGGGTGGCTGGCTGGCGCTGGTGCTGGCGCTGTCCGCCGCCGCGGCGGCCGTGTATTTCGCCAGCGGCGCGGCTTTCAAGCACCCGGCCCCCGTGGCGGCGCCAGTGCAGCAAAGCAGCGCGCCGGCCTGGTGACCTCGCTGTTGAATCCCGGCCAGCGCGCTGTTGATTTCGCAGCAGCCGGCGATGTCAAAAAATGTAAAAGCTTTTGGAATCAAGTACTTGGGATTCAGGCACGGTTCCTGCTCTGAATAACTTAAGTAAAAACTGGAAAGGGCCTCATCATGACTGCAATGACGTTTGAGAGCATTAATTATTCGCCGCGCCGCGCGGCCGTGCGGCGCAATGCGCGCCCGGCAGTGCGCGTGGTGGCGCCGACGGCGCTGCCGACCAGCGCCGCGATCCGCCCCTCATACAAGGCGCGCGGCCTGCGTCAGAAAGCCGGCCTGGTGGCGCTGGCCGCGGTGACGCTGCTGTTGCACGCGGGTGTGATCAGCGCCCTGAAACACAGCGGGCCGGCGCAGCCGCTGCCGCCGAAAGTCGAGCCGCTGGCGATCCAGATCGCGCCGCCACCTCCGCCGCCGCCACCTCCGCCGCCGGAGCCGCCTAAACCGCAACTGGCGAAAGTGACGCCGGTGCGCGTGATCGCGCCATCGACGCCGGTGGTGCGCCAGGCGCCGGTCGACAACGGTCCGCCGACGGCCGACACCGTGCAGGTGGCCACCGCCGCCCCGGTCGCGCCGGTGCCAGTCGCCGCGCCGCCAGCGCCGCCGCCACCGGAACCGGTGACGGAGCCGCGCGGTTTCGTCGGCTACCGCAGCAATCCGGCGCCAGATTATCCCGCCTTCGCGCAAGACCGCGGCCTGCAGGGCAAGGTCGTGCTCAAGGTGCAGGTGCTCGCTTCCGGGCGCGCCGGCCAGGTCACGGTCGACAAATCCAGCGGCCACAAGGTGCTCGACGACGCCGCCATCAAGGCCGTCCTGGCCTGGGCCTTCGATCCGGCGCGGCGCGGCCAGACGCCGATCGACGGCTGGGTCAGCGTCCCACTCAATTTCAAACTTTCCTAACTTCGCGAGCATAAAAACATGTCTACCCACTACTTAGAACTGGTTGTTCAAGGCGCACTGTATGCACTGGTGCTGTTTTCCATCATTACCTGGGTGCTGATCCTGGCCAAGGGCGTACAGCACTGGCGCCTGGGCAAGCGCGACAAGGCGTTCACTAAACAATTCTGGAGCGCCAGCTCGCTCGACGCGGCCGCCTCGCTGGCCAGCGAAGCGAGCCCGAAATCGCGCCTGGCCAATGTCGGCTTCGAAGCGCTGTACGTCAGCGACGCCGATGCCACAAGCGACCTGGAACACAGCTGGGATCGCCAGGAACTGCTGGAACGTCACCTGCGCCAGCAAATCCAGAAAGAGTACCAATCGCTGGAAAGCGGCCTGGCGGTGCTGGCGTCGATCGGCAGCACGGCGCCGTTCGTCGGCCTGTTCGGCACCGTGTTCGGCATCATCCAGGCGCTCGGCGCGATCGGCAAGAGCGGCTCGGCCGGCATCGACGTGGTGGCCGGACCGATCGGTGAAGCGTTGATCGCCACCGGCGTCGGTATCGCCGTCGCGGTGCCCGCGGTACTGGCCTTCAACTTCTACGTGCGCCGCCTGAAAGTGACGGCCGCCGAGCTGGATAACTACGCGACCGACTTCGTCAACCTGGCGCAGAAAAACGGCTTCCGCGTCGCCAAGGCGCCCGTGAAATCGTCCGGCCAGGCGGCACGTCCAAGCGCGGTACCGGAAGGAGTGTACGCATAATGGGCTTCGCAACTGGAAGGGATAGCAGCGACGTGGTCAGCGAGATCAACATCACGCCGCTGGTGGACGTGATGCTGGTATTGCTGGTGGTGTTCATCCTGACGGCGCCGCTGTTGAACAACGCGGTGCGCATCAACCTGCCGAAGACGGCATCGACCGCGCCGCCGACACCGGCCAAGGCCGTCACCGTCAGCGTCGACGGCAGCAGCCGCATCTTCATCGACAAGCGCGAAGTGACGCTCGAAGCGCTGGAACCGGAACTGAAACAGCTCGTTGGTGTGGACCCGGACCTGGCACTGAGCCTGCAGGCCGACGAAGGCGTGCCGTACCGCTCGGTCGCCAAGGTCATCGCCAACATTCAGCGCTCCGGCGTCACCAAGTTGTCGGTGTTGACGGAACCGGGGGGCTGAGTCTGGGCGGACCTGGAATAGGCCGCTGGCCGTGAAACTGTCATTCCCGCGCAGGTGGGAATCCAAGTTTCGTTGCGCAGTTAGGGACGCAAAATGGGATTCCCGCCTGCGCGGGAATGACAAATCTGCCGGGGACGCCAAGTCCCCGCAGTCGCGTCGGCAGTAGGGATGAACTTTGGCTGGATATGAATGATGACAATTAAAAAAAACAGAAGCCTGATCGTGGCCGTGCTGGCGCTGACTGCGGCCGGGACGTATTTCCTGCTGGGGCCTGAATCGCGCGCGCAGGATGGCAAGGCAGCGCGCGGCGACAAGGCGGCGCAGGGCGACAAGGCCGCGCCGCAGGGTAAAGGCGCGCGCAACGGCGCGCCGCCGGCCGTGCGCCTGGCCGCCGCGCAGCAGCAGGATGTGCCGATCGAGGTGCAGGCCAACGGCACCGTGGTGCCGCTCAGCAGCGTCGAGATCCGTCCCCATGTCAGCCGCCTGGTGGACAAGGTGCACGTGAAGGAGGGGCAGTTCGTCGCCGCCGGCGCGCTGCTGTTTTCACTCGACGACCGCAGCGAACGCGCCGGCCTGGAACGGGCGCAGGCGCAACTGCTGCGCGACCAGGCGTCGCTGGCCGATCTGGAACGCCAGTTCAAGCGCAGCCAGGACCTGGCCGCGCAACGTTTTATTTCGGCCAGTGCGGCCGATACGCTGCAAACGCAAGTCGAGTCGCAACGCGCGCAAGTGCAGGCCGACCAGGCCGCGCTGCGCTCGGCGCAGGTCGAGCTCAGTTACACGAGCCTGCGCGCGCCGTCGGCCGGCCGCATCGGCGCCATCAATGTCTACCCGGGCAGCATGGTGCAGGTCAACGCGGCGCTGGCCAGCGTGACGCAGATCGATCCGATCGGCGTCAGCTTCACGGTGCCGGAAAGCGGCCTGTCGGCATTGCTGGCCGGGCAAAAAAATGGCGCCGCGCCCGTGCGCGCGACGCTGTCCGGCCCGGACCGCACGCTCGACGGCAAGTTGACCTTCATCGACAGCGCCGTCGACCCTGTCGCCGGCACCATCCGCGTCAAGGCGCAATTCGACAATGCGAACACCGCGCTGTGGCCCGGCCAGTTCGTCAACGCGAAACTGAAACTGACGACGCTGCATTCGGCGGTCGTGGTGCCGCTGTCCGCCATCATCACGAGTCTGAACGGCGCGCTGGTCTACACGGTGGATGCGAGCCAGACCGCGCAGCAGCGCAAGGTCGGCGTGTTGCACGCGTTCGGCGGATTGGCCGCCGTCTCCGGCCTGGGCGCCGGAGAAAAGATCATCGTCGAGGGCAAGCAGAACCTGCGCCCCGGCGCCAAGGTGCGCGTCACGAGCGACACCGCGACGACCGGCGCCGAACCGGGCGCCGTGCTGGCCGGTGCGCAGGATGGCGCCGGCACATCCCGGCCGGCCGCGGCGCTGACCGCGATCGCGGCCAGTTCGCCGCCTGTCGCCAGTGCTGCCCGGCGTGCGGCTTCGGTGCCTGACGCTCTCGCCGGCAGTGCGCTCGACGCAGCCAGCGCGCCGCGCCTGGCTGCTGGAGGGGCGCCGCGATGACGCTGTCCGAATTATGCATCCGCCGCCCGGCGCTGGTGGTGGTGTTATCGCTGGCGCTGGTGGCGGCCGGCATCCTGGCCTGCTTCAGCATCCCGATTGCCGCGCTGCCCAGCTATAACACCCCCGTCATCAACGTCAACGCCGAACTGCCCGGCGCCAGCCCGGAGACGATGGCGTCGTCCGTCGCGCTGCCGCTGGAAAAGCAGTTTTCGACGATCGGCGGCTTGAACCTGATTACGTCCAGCAGCAGCGCCGGTACCACCGGACTGACGCTGGAATTCGATCCCAGCATCGACATCAACGTCGCCGCGCTCGATGTGCAGGCGGCGCTGCTGCGCGCGCAGCGCGCGCTGCCGCCGGAAGTGACGGAGCTGCCGTCCTACCGCAAGACCAACCCGGCCGACGGCCCGACGCTGTTCATCGTCTTGAATTCTCCTTCTCTGAGCCTGTCGGAATTGAACGATTACGCGGAAAACCTGATCGCGCCGAGCATCTCGACGCTCGACGGCGTGGCGCAGGTGAACGTGAATGGCCAGAAGCGCTTCGCGGTGCGGGTCAAGGCGGACCTGGACAAGCTGAACGCGCGCAACATGACGCTCGATGAACTGGCCAACGCCGTGCGCGGCGCGAATGCGAACTCTCCGCTCGGCATCATCGAGGGACCGGCGCAGACGATGACGATCCAGGCCGACGCGCGCCTGATGCGCGCGGCGCACTTTTCCGAACTGATCGTGGCCAACCGCAACGACTTGCCGGTGCGCCTGAAGGATGTCGCGACGGTCGAGGACAGTTACCTGTCGGTGCGCACCAGCGCCAGTTTCAACGGTTCGCAATCGATCGTGCTGCAGGTGCAACGCCAGCCGAACGCGAACACGGTGCGCGTGGTCGACGGCGTGCGCAAGCTGATGCCGCAGTTGCAGGCGCAACTACCGGCGTCGATCAGCGTCACGCTCAGCGGCGACAGTTCGCTGTCGATCCGCGACGCGATCCACGACGTCAACATCACCTTGGCACTGACGGTGGTGCTGGTAGTGCTGGTGATCTTCCTGTTCCTGCGCCGCGCCGCCGCGACCTTGATCCCCGCGGTGACGCTGCCGATTTCCCTGCTGGGTGCGATCGTTCTGTTTTACTGGGCCGGTTATAGCCTGAACAACGTGTCCCTGCTCGGCATCACGCTGGCCGTCGGGCTGGTCGTCGACGATGCCATCGTCGTGCTGGAAAATATCGTGCGTCACATCGAGAAGGGAGAGACGCCGATGAAGGCGGCGCTGGTCGGCTCGCGCGAGATGGGATTTACCATCATCTCGATTTCGATTTCCCTGGTCGCTGTCTTCATCCCGATCTTCTTCATGCCAGGCGTGATCGGCTTGCTGTTCCATGAATTCGCGATCGTCGTCTCGCTGGCCGTGCTGGTGTCGGCGCTGGTGTCGCTGACGCTGGTGCCGCTGATGGCCAGCCGCCTGCTGGCGCCGCACAGCCATGAGGACGAGCAGGCCAACAATGTACTGGGACGCTGGTTCGAAGCGGGGTTTGGTCGCCTGGCGCGCGGCTACGAGTCCACGCTGGACTGGAGCCTGCGCCACCGCAACATCGTGCTCGGCGTGGCGCTGGGCAGCCTGCTGCTGACGGTGCAGTTGTACCAGGTCATGCCGAAGGGCTTTTTCCCTGAGGAAGACCTGGGCCGCATCCGCGTCATCACGGAAGCGTCGGAAGACGTATCGGCGGCGGCCTTGCTGGTCTTGCAAAGCAAGGTCGCGGCGGCCTTCCAGGCCAGCCCGCACGTGGAGGCGGTGCTGTCGTTCACCGGTCCCGGCGGCC
Source organism: Pseudomonadota bacterium (assembly GCA_040389645.1). Taxonomy (GTDB): domain Bacteria; phylum Pseudomonadota; class Gammaproteobacteria; order Burkholderiales; family Burkholderiaceae_D; genus Rugamonas. Next base: position 206,697 of record JAZJZT010000063.1, read on the forward strand.
CGGGCGGCGGCAACAGCGCGTCCAGCGGGCGCATGATTTTGACCTTGAAGCCGAAAAATGAACGTCCCGCGCTTCCCGTCGTGCTCGACGCCTTGCGCCGCGCCGCGCGCACGGTGCCGGGCATCGCGGTTTATCTGAGCCCGATGCAGAACCTGCAGCTCGGTGGCCGCAGCAGCAAGAGCCGTTACCAGTACACGCTGCAAAGCGTCAGCCCGGATGCGCTCGAAGGCTGGGCCGAGCAGGTGATGCAGGGCATGCGCGCCGACCCGCTGTTCCGCGACGTCACCAGCGATGCGCAAAGCAAGGGGCTGCAGGCGGGCCTCAAAATCGACCGCGACAAGGCGGCGGGTCTCGGTGTGCAACTGGCGGACTTGCGCAGCGCGCTGTACCTGGCGTTCGGCGACCGGCAAGTGTCGACGATTTACGCGCCCAGCGCCAGTTACCCCGTCATCATGGAAGCGAGCGACCGCCAGTACCAGGAAGCGCTGGGCAAGGTCAGCGTGCGCGGCACCGGCGGCGCGCTGGTGCAGTTATCCGGCTTTGCCGGCGTGCAGCGCACGGCCGGGCCGACCGCCGTCAACCACCAGGGCCAATTGCAGGCGATTACGCTGTCCTTCAACCTGGCGCCGGGCGCCGCGCTGGGCGACGCGACCAACCGCATCAGCCAGATCGGCAGGGAGGTGCAACTGCCGGCGTCGATCATCACGAAATATGGCGGCGAGGCGGCGGTGTTCCAGGACACGCAATCGAGCCAGCTGGTCTTGATCGGCATCGCGCTGCTGGTGATCTACGTGCTGCTGGTGGCGCTGTATGAAAGCTATATCCACCCGTTGACGATCCTGGCCGGTTTGCCGTCGGCGGCGGTGGGCGCCTTGCTGGCGCTGCAGTTGTGCGGCATGGACCTGACCTTGATCGCCACCATCGGCATCCTGATGCTGATCGGGATCGTCAAGAAGAACGCGATCATGATGATCGACTTCGCATTGCAGGCGCAGCGCAGCGAGGGCATGCATCCGGCCGAGGCGATTCGCACCGCCTGCATCCAGCGCTTCCGCCCGATCATGATGACGACGCTGGCGGCCTTGATGGGCGCATTGCCGCTGGCTTTCGGCCTGGGCGCCGGCGCCGAATTGCGCCAGCCGCTCGGCGTGGCCGTGGTCGGCGGCCTGGTGTTCTCGCAAGTGATCACGCTGTACATCACGCCGGTGATTTACCTGCTGCTCGACCGCTACAGCGGCACCGGCCCGATGAACGACGTGCAGCTGGCCGCGCGCAGCGTTCCCGTCCCCGTCGCGCTGGTGAAGGAAGTGGAGCTGGAACTGCCACTGCCGCGCCGCAAGCAGGGTTAAGTGACTCGCCGCTGCTGCGCCGGCAGCAGCGGGCTTGGCCCGATCGCAGCAGTCGATGCTGCGATCGGCGCAGCAAACGGCGGCAAGCCCGCATTTCTCCCTGGATAAAAGCTGGTACGGCAATTGCTCTAGATAACTTGGGCAATCGCACAGCACCCATATAAAAAACCGAATCAACCAACAGTCCAGAACGGAGAAATACAGATGTTGCTTAAAAAATTGACTCAGGCGTTGATACTGGCCGGCAGCTTCGCGCAGGTCGTGCACGCAGCCGACATCACGCTGCTCAACGTATCCTACGATCCGACCCGCGAGCTGTACCAGGAAGTGAACCAGGCTTTCGCCAAGGACTGGAAAGCGAAGACCGGCGACAACGTGACCATCAAACAATCGCACGGCGGTTCCGGCAAGCAGGCGCGCACCGTCATCGACGGCCTCGATGCGGACGTGGTGACGCTGGCGCTGGCCTACGATATCGATTCGGTGGCGGAGCACGGCCTGCTGCAAAAGAACTGGCAGAAAAAACTGGCGCACAACAGCACGCCGTATTCGTCGACCATCGTGTTCCTGGTCCGCAAGGGCAACCCGAAAGGCATCAAGGACTGGAACGACTTGATCAAGCCGGGTATCGGCGTGATCACGCCGAATCCGAAAACGTCCGGCGGCGCGCGCTGGAACTACCTGGCGGCCTGGGGCTATGCCTTGAAACAGCCGGGCGGCAGCGAAGCGAGCGCGAAAGACTTCGTCGGCAAGCTGTTTAAGAATGTGCCGGTGCTGGACTCGGGCGCGCGCGGATCAACCGTGACCTTCGTTGAACGCGGCATCGGCGACGTGCTGATCGCGTGGGAAAACGAAGCCTTCCTGGCCGTCAAGGAACTCGGCCCGGACAAGGTCGACATCATCGTGCCGTCCGTCAGCGTGCTGGCCGAACCGCCGGTGGCCGTGGTCGACAAGGTGGTCGACAAGCATGGTACGAAAAAAGTGGCGGAAGCGTATTTGAACTTCCTGTACACGGATGCCGGCCAGGAAGTGATCGCGAAAAATTACTACCGTCCGACGGTGGACAAGGCGGCTAAAAAATACGCTTCCCAGTTCCCTAAACTGAAACTGTTCAACATCGAAGAAGTGGCCGGCGGCTGGACCAAGGCGCAGAAAACCCACTTCGCCGACGGCGGCCTGTTCGACCAGTTGTACCAGCCAGGCAAGCTGTAAGGTCATTGCTTTAGTCGGGAAGCTATTTGCTCTATGTGGCCCGGGACGCGATCCTGTCATTCCCGCGCAGGCGGGAATCCCATTTCGCGTCCCGTGAGGCGCAACGAACTTGGATTCCCGCCTGCGCGGGAATGACAGCCTTGCGGCCTGTGGCCTTAACTTAACTGCCGCTCAGGCAATCACCCAATCATCCTGCCCCGTCATCTTTTTCATGCAATCGAGGATGGTGACGTAGTGGCTCGGATATGTCTTCATCCCGCATGACATGATGCTGTCATGCTTGGCCGGGTAGGGGCGGCCTCGCACGTGGGCGGCTTCGCACAGCGCGTCGAACGCGGCGTGCGCGCCGGCGATCGTCATGCCGTCGTACATGCGGTATTCGTCCGGCAGGCCGAGGCAATGGCCGAATTCGTGGATGGCCGCCTTGTAGTCGACCTTGGCCATGATGCGCGGCAGCGACAGCGGCCGGATCTTCGCATACATGTGGCCAAAATAACGCGCGCCGCCATCGATCGCCGACACCAGTTCCGGTTTCAATTTGCCGACCCGCCTCACTTCGGCCGCCACCAGGTCGGCGCGCTGCCGGCTCAGCCCCGCCGCCTCATTCGTATTGCGGTAGCCGGTGATTTCCAGCGGCACGCGGCCCATGCCGTTGCGCGTGATTTCGCGCATAAAACCCATCGCCCCGTCGATCTGGCCCGAGATCCCCGTCGTCAGCGCCGCGCTGCCGCGCGGGAAAACGATGTGGCCGCTCTTGCCGCTCAGCGCCGTCGTGGCGAGCGTCGCCGATCCGGTGTAGACCTCGGCCTGGCTGGCGTGCTCACCCTGCAGCGACGCCGTCGTCACCGGCGGAATCAGCTGGTGGTAGGGCAGCACGGTGCCCTCGTCCAATCGTAAAATCAGATTACCGTTGGCCACGTCCAGGCCGGCCGGAAAGGTCGTCATGTGCGACGTGCTCTGGATGTGGGCGGCAATTTCCGGCACCGACACGCCGGCCTGCACGGTGATGCGCAGGTGTGGATTGCCCTGTGGCTGGACAACGGTGAAGTGCACGTTCGGGCGCACTTGCACGCCCCTGCGCGCGAGCGGGAACTTGGCACTCCAGACGTCGCGGATGCCGTCCGCGAACAGCGTCAGGAAATTGCCGTTGCGCTGCTGCGTCCACGCCTGCTTGCCGACGGGAGTGAGAAATTCCACGGTGCCGCGTACTTCGACATCGAGGATATTGGCGACATCGTCATAGGTGGCGCTGAAGCGCGAAATGCCGGTCGGTGGCGAATACACATTGCCAGGCAAGGCATTGGTTGTATGCAGGGTCATCTCTTACCTTTCATTATCAGGGGAACAATCGCTGTGCTGGCGGCGCCGGCCATAAGCCGGCATGACCGCTTAACGCCAGGCGCCTGATAATTGCAATTTGATAACAGAGAAAACAGTATCCGCGCCGCAAGACCGACTGTCAAATCCTATTTTTTTGCACTCAGAACGTATGGCGTATACCCAACGCCAGTGCCTTGACGGTCGCACCGGCGGCGCCCGGGGCGATGGACGGATCGGCCGACACCAGAGGGAAAGCGCCATTCGTACCGTTGTCGACCTGGCCGTAAGAGGCGTACAGCGCGGTGCGTTTCGACAGCGGATATAAATAGGCCAGGCTGTAGACATCGGCCACCTGCGCCGGGCCGGCCGCCATGTGCTGGCGCAGGCGCTGGACATTGGCGTGCACGGTGCCGCTGCCGATCTGCACGGTGCCGCCGAGCCACAGCTGGCTGCCGTCGGTGTCGGCCACGGTCGGCTGCTGCACGCGCATGCCGCCGGTGCTGACGGACCAGTCGCCAAAGCTGTAGCGCGTGCCGATCACCAGGTCCTTGCGCGTGCCGGTGGCGCCGGTGAAGGCAGCAGGCGTGCCGGCCACTTTCGGCAAGTCGATCTGCTGGTAGACGGCCGTCACCATGAAGCCATTCCACGCATATTTGCCGGAAGCGGCCAGCATCCGGTTCGCCTTCGACGGCGGCGTGCCGGGTGCGCCGCCGCTTTCCGAACCCAGGCTGACGAGCGCGCGCGCCGTGAACCCGCCGATTGTCGGCGACAGGTAAAACAGCGCATTGCTGACGCGGCCGAAGCGGTCCGACCCGGTGCCGGACAGGACCACGCTTTCCTGCAGGTTGCCGTAGAAGGTCAGGCCCAGCGCATCGCTGTCGAGGGCCGCCCAGTAGACCGGGGTGTAGTCGCGCCCGAGGGACAGGGTGCCGAATTTTCCGCTCAGGCCGACGTAGGCGCGGCGGTTGAACAGGCCGGTGACGGTCGCGCCGCCCGGCGCGGCCGGCGTGGCCGATCCGGGATTGCCGGCGTAGTTTTTCATCGCGCCGGTATCGCTGTCAAAACCCGCTTCCAGTCGGAATTCGGCTTTCATCCCATTGCCCAGGTCTTCCGTGCCGGCGAAGCCGAAGGAAGACGGGCGCGCCACGCCGGACGTGATGGCTGTCGTATGCGATCCCGATTTCGCGCCATTGTCGATAAAGGCCAGGCCGGCGTCGATGGCGCCGTACAGGCGCACCTCGGACGGCGATTGCGCCCAGCTGGCACCGGCCAGCGTGGCGAGCGAGGTGAGGGCGATGATTTTTTTGGTTTGCATGGTGTCGTCTCCGTTATTGTCGTTGATGTGTGTTGCTGGCGTGCCGTGTCAGTGGCCGCCGTGGAAACCGCTTTCGAGCGAACGGCTGCTTGTATTGGTGCCGAGGACGGCGATCACGCAGGCTTGCGCCAGCAGCAGGCCGACCAGCGCCAGCGTGACGCCGCCGACGCCGTTGCCGGCATACAGCACCGCCACCGCGGCCGGCGCCATGATCGACGCTGCTCGCCCGGCGGCGCTGGACAGGCCGGTGCCGCGCAGCCGCAGTTCGGTCGGGAACAGTTCCGGCACGTAGGTCGAGAAGCTGATGGTGCCGCCGAAATACAGCGTGGTGATCAACAGCACGCCGATCAAGGTCGTCGCTTCGAGCGAGCCGCCGTGCGGATACAGGAAGCCGAGCAGGGCGGCCAGCAGAGACGTGCCGACCAAACACTTCTTGCGGTTCCAGCGGTCGGCGACCTTACCGGCCAACAGGATGCCGACCAGGCTGCCGCTCGACATCAGCGCCGTGTACCCGAGCGAATGCGACATCGACAATCCCTGCTTGACGAGGAAGGTCGGCAGCCAGATGACGAAGCCGTAGATGGCGCTGAGCGCGACGATGTTCAGGCACATGCCGAGCGTGGTTGAACGCAGCAGCGGAGTCTTGAACAGGTCCGTGAAACGGTACGTCACGGTTGGCAGCACTTGCGCGGCGCGCGGCGCCGGTTCCGGCAGCGCGCCGTGTTCGCGGATGATGCCGGCCTCGATGCTGTCCAGGATTTCAGACGCCTCGGCATGCCGGCCGACCGATTCCAGCCAGCGCGGCGATTCCGGCATCTGTTTGCGCAGCAGCCAGACCAGCAAACCTCCGGCGCCGGCGATGACGAACATCCAGCGCCAGCCGATGTTTGGAATTACCCAGTAACTGACCAAGCTTGATCCGAGCAGCGCGGACGTGGAAAGAAAGAACAGGATCGCGCCCCAGCGCCCGCGCTGTTTCGGCGGCACGAATTCGGCGATGGTCGCGTAACCGACGACGATCTCGGCGCCGAGGCCTATGCCCATCAGCAGGCGGAACACGATCAGCCAGCCCATCGACGGCGCCAGCGCGGCCGCGATCGACATCAGGCCGAACAGGATCAGGTTGAACTGGAAAGTGAACTTGCGTCCCATGCGGTCGCCCAGCCAGCCGGCCAGGCCGGCGCCGAGCATGGCGCCGAACGCGCCGGCGGAGATGAACTGGGCGTTCATCGCCATGGTCGACCAGCCGGACGCGGTCAGCGCGACCATGATGCCGCTGGCCATGTACAGGTCGAAGGTGTCGAAGAACAGGCCGGCGCCGATCATGGCGGCCAGGCGGCGGTGGAAGGCGGAAACCGGCAAGCGGTCCAGCCTTTGGGCTGCGGTGTATTTCATGGTTGTCTCCATCGTTTTTATTGGTACTGCGGAGTTTCGGAGCACATGCGGATGGCTGTCACCGTATGTGCGTCATGCTTTTTGTCCTCTGCTGCATTGGCGAGAATGGGATTCCCGCCTGCGTGGGAATGACAGCAATGCCGTTAAGTTGGCGCCAAATCTGTCATTCCCGCGAAAGCGGGAATCCCATTTAGAGTCGCAAGCGGTGCAAAAAGATGGGATTCCCGCCTTCGCGGGAAGTCATTTCTCCCAGTGGGAGGAATGACAGGGCCGTATCTCGAGGTTTGTTATCAGGCTGCGCACAAGGCCATGATTTCGTCCAGCGACGCGGCCGTTTCCAGTTGCAGCACCAGTTCCGCCAACTTCGTCGCGGCATTGTGGCTGATGGCACGCGTGGCGTTGGCGATGAACTTGTCGACGATCGCTTGCCGGGACAGCGGGACGTCGGGCGTGCCCAGGCTGGCCGGCTGACGGCTGCGCAGCGCGCGGCCATCTTTCAGGTGCACCGTCACTTCGCCCGGGAAGCGGGCCGGGAAATCGTTGTCGGTATCGGCGGTGCAGTGGGTGAGGTCGGCCACGGCGAGAATGTCCGGCGCATCGAGCGCTTCGTCGTAAAACGCGGCCAGGTCGACGCGTCCGCGCACCAGCGCCAGCGCGACCACGTACTGCACGCTGAACAGCGCCTGGTACGGGTTGGTCGGGCGGATGCGCACCGAGCGCGGTTCGGCCACCAGCGGATGCAGCACCGGCGTCAGCGCGCAGTCGATGCGCTCGACATCTTCCAGCCGGAACTGGCCGCGCAATGCCAGCGCGGCGTCGACGCAGGCGTGCAGGAAATGGCAGCACGGGTAAGGTTTCAAGGCGATGCCCAGCGTTTGCCAGGTCGTCCCCAGGCCGTGGCTGGGCAGCCGCTCTCCGCTCGGGATGCTTTGCATGTGCGTCGCATAAAAACCCTTGCCGCCTTCGAACACCGTGTCCGGGCCAAGAAAACCGGCGCGTCCCATCGCCACCGCCGCCAGGCCGCTGTGCGCCGCCCAGCCTGGATGCAGTCGCTTCAGCCACGAGTTGCCGATTTCAAGGATGCCCCCGGCCTGGCTGCCGCACAGGCCCAGCGCCGATACCAGCGAGGCTTGATCGGCGCGGTACAGGCGGCCCGCGGCGGCGGCGGCCGCGAAGGTGCCGCACAGCGCGGTCGGGTGGAAGCCGCGTTGATGAAAGGCCGGAGCGCCGACGGTGGCCAGGCGGCAGCCGATTTCCAGCGCCGCCGTAAAGGCCAGCAGCACTTCTTCGCCGCTGGAACGGTTGGCCTGGCCGGCCGCCAGCACGGCCGCCAGCGCCTGGGCGGAAGCGTGGTAGATCGCGCCGATATGGGTATCGTCGAAATCGAGGCCGTGCGCGAGCACGCCGTTGACCAGCGCGGCGGAGGTAGCCGGCAGTCGCGCGCCGCTGCCGATGGCGGAGGCTTGCGTGCCTTCGCCCAGTTCGGAAGCCGCCTTCAGGATGGCGCGGCCGAATTCGAAGCGCGACGACGCCAGCGCGATGCCGAGCGCATCGAGAAAGTGTTCCTTGGCCAGCGCCAGCACGTCGGCCGGCACGGCACTGGTGCTGAGCTCCAGCGCGAAGCGGGCCAGGTGTTGCGATTCGGTGGGGGTGATGCTTGTATCAGGATTGGTACTCATGATGGTCTCCTTAAAAAATAATGCGAACGTCAACAGCACCCCTTGTCATTCCCGCGAAGGCGGGAATCCCATTTTGGGTCGCAGGCAGCGCAACTGAAATGGGATTCCCGCTTTCGCGGGAATGACAGGGCTGCACCTGTGGGGGATTAGCTGTCCGGTATCTCAATCTCCAACAACGGCGCATACTGCTGCGCACCGAAGGTGTCGCGCTCGGCGATGCTGCCTTGCGGCCAGCCGCGCCGGAGCGTGAACTTGAACGCCAGCGCCGGTTCGAAAAACAGTAGTGCGACGATGTCCTCCGGCTCCACGCCATACAGCCCGCATATCAGCTCCGGCGTCAGCACGCCGCTGTCGGCCACGCGCCGGTAGACGACCAGGTCGTCGAACATCACATCGAAAGTGATCTCGAACGGCCCCGAATTTTTGCTGCGGATGACCTGCGCCAGGTCTTTCAGCTTGCTCATGCCGCGCTCTCCTCGTAACGCACCGGGAACAGTTCCAGCGGCGACGCCACATCCATCAGGTGGTACAGCGAAAAACGGCACACCGGCCCGATCGGGTTTTCCGGCGGATTCAGGGGAATCGCGAAATTGCCGGCGGTGGCCATCTGTCCCGGATACGGCAGGTGCAGCACGCCGATGCGCGCGTGGCTGCAAATGGCATTGGCCAGTTCCTGCGTCGGCGCCGTCACTTCGCCGAGAATGCCGACCTCCAGCGGCACGTGGTCTCTGCACGGTTCCATCTCTCCCATCACGCCGTTCTTGCCGTACACGTGGAAATCGATGCGCGCTTCTCCGGATTTCATTTGCGGATAACCTGCGCGCAGTCGCGCTTTCACCGATGCCAGAAAACTGTCGATCTGCCCGACCAGGATCGGATCGCGGATGCCGCCGATGAAAATCGTGCGGTGGCCGGCGATGGCCGCGCCTTCGAGCTTGACCTGGTACGACGGCGTCGGCCTGAACACGCTGCCGCGCACGCGCACCGTCCGCTCGTCGAGCTGTTGATACTGCGCGCCGGTCAGATCGAGCACCCCGCCCGGTCCCGCCAGCAGGTCGGGCCGCGTCTTTTCGTACAGCGTATGCGCTGCCACCGACAGCGTTGTGCAGCGCTCGTCCGGGTTCATCGGCACCAAGTCAAAACTGTCCTGTCTCACCGTCGCCAGGATCACGCGGCCTTTCGGTTCGGCGCAGGCGGCGCCGCATTCCATGATTTTCCCCATGTGCCAGTAGATGCCCGGATCGTCGATGCCGTGGAACTGGCAAAAGGCGGCGAACGGCGCCGGGTCGTACGCGCGCCCGGCCACGATGACGTCGATCCCCGGCCGCTCGCGCAGCACTTTCAGAAATGGCTCGGCACCCATCTGCGCGACGATGTGGGTCGACGCGCCAATGTCGCTGGCCGTCAGTTCCGGCGCCGAAGCGCACGGCGAGATGCGGCCCAGCGCCAACTGCTCTTTCACCAGTTGCGTCGGCACGTCCGCATAGATGGCCGCGATATTTAAAACGCGGCCAAGTTCACGTCCAATGCGCGCAATGATGGCAATCGTCGCATCGACATGCTCGGCGATGCCGGGACCGCCGGCGGAGCCGATCAGCAGCGGGATGCGGCGTTCGATGCAGCCGGCCACGATCAGGCGCAAATCGCTTTCCAGGGCGCTGCCTGACACGATCATCTTGCCCAGGCCGAGCAGGTAGGGGCCGGGATCGGTGGAACCCGCGTCGACGATCACTGCGTCGGCGCCGGCATCGAGGCCGCGCTGGAAATCGGCCTGTGGGATGCCGTAGCCGAGCAGGCCGATCGGCGTGAGGATTTTCAGCTCTTTCATGACGATCAAGCCTTGCCGCCGTGGCGCCAGGCGCCAGGCTGCGGACGCTGCACGCCGAGCGTGTCGCGCAACGTGTCACCCGGATAGCGGGTGCGGTACAGGCCGCGCCGTTGCAGTTCCGGCACCACCAGGCGCACGAAGTCTTCATAGGTGCCCGGCGTTTCCATGGCCTGGATCACGAAGCCGTCGCAGGCGCCGCTGAACCATTCTTCCATCTGATCCGCCACCTGCACCGCGGTGCCGACGAAGTTCGGCCCTTCGTTGACGGTGCCGCGCCCGGACACTTCGACGAAATCGCGCACCGAGGGATTGCGCTTGCCGCTGGCCTGCACCACGCGGTCGCGCAGGCCGTGCCAGGAAACCGAAGCGAGTTCCTCGTCGGTGAACGGCAATTCGTAGGGACGCCCGGAAAAATCGACATTGAGCACTTCGCACAGCAGCGCCATGCCGTCGATCGGGCGCGCGGTGGCCGCCGTCAGCGCCAGCTTGTCCTGCGCATGCGCCTCGGAATCGCCGATGACGACTTTGACGGCTGGCGCCACCTTGACGGAGTGCGGATCGCGCCCGGCCTCGGCCAGCGCGCCTTTCAATGACGCATACTGTTTTTTGCCATTGGCCAGATTCGGATAGGCGGCGAACACCAGTTCAGCCCAGCGCGCGGCGAACGCCATGCCGCGCCCGCTCTGGCCGGCCTGCAAAATCACCGGGTGGCCCTGGTTCGATCTCGGCACCGTCAGCGGTCCGCGCGATTTAAAAAATTTGCCGGCGTGGTCCAGGCGGTGCACCTTGTCCGGATCGGCGAAGCGCCCGGTAGCCTTGTCGAGGATGATCGCGTCGTCTTCCCAACTGTCCCAGTGGCCCATCACCACTTCCATGAATTCGTCGGCGCGGTCGTAGCGCAGGTCGTGCTCCATGTGGTCGGCGCGGCCGAAGTTGGCCGCTTCCGAATCGTTCAGCGAGGTCACGACGTTCCAGGCCACGCGGCCCTTCGTCATCAGGTCCAGCGTGGCGAACAGGCGCGCCACGTGGTACGGCTCGTAATAGGTGGTGGAATATGTCGCGCCCAGGCCGAGGCGGGTGGTCGCCGCCGCCATCGCCATCAGCACCGGCGTCGGGTCGAGTTTCACGGCGCGCACGCCGTTGGCGACGGTTTCGCGGTGATCGTTGCCGTAGATGTCGGGCATGGCGAGGCGGTCGTCGAAGAAGGCCATGTCGAACAGGCCATCTTCGAGCGTGCGGGCGATGCGCTGGTAATATTCGGGCCGCATGAAATCGCTCATGCTGGCCCGGTTGCGCCACGAACCGACATAATTCGTGCAGTTTTGCGCTTGCAGGAAGGCGACCAGGCTCATCTGGCGAGGCTGTTGTGCGTTCACAGTAGATCCTTTCAAGGTGGAGGAGGGTTGTTTCGATTGTCGGTTTGCACAGGCGTTTGAACAAATCGGCAATTGCGATACACTTATAGGCTCCACTTATTAATCGAATCGCCTCGCCCATGTCGCAAACTCCCGCCCGCCGCACCGTCGCCCGCCCATCCACGATGGGCATCGAGCTGATCGAACTGGAAACCTTCATCGCCGTCGCGCAGGCCGGCAGCTTCAGCGCGGCGGCGCAACTGCTGCACGTGACGCAGCCGACGGTGACCGGGCGCATCCAGCGCCTGGAAAGCACGCTCGGCGCGCAACTGCTGCGCCGTACCACGCGCAAGGTCGACCTGACGCCGGAAGGGCAGGCGCTGCTGGCCGAAGCCAGTGCCGCGCTGGAAGGATTGGCCAGGCTGGTCGAAGGTTTTCGCGACAAGTCGAGGCAGGCGCGCCAGAAAGTCGTCGTCGCGGCCACGCCGACGCTGGCCGCGCTGACGCTGCCGATCGTGATGCAGGGTTACAGCGAACGCTATCCCGACGTGCAGCTCGAACTGCGCGACCTGCACTACGCCGACGTCTTGGCCGCGATCGACGACGGCAGCGCCAACCTGGGCGTGCTGGCCTATGAAGGCAGCGATGCGCGCTACCGTTTTGAAGCATTGTGGAGCGACGACATGCTCTTGATGGCGCCGCGCAGCCACGCGCTGGCGCAGTTGCATAAGGTGGTACCGGCCGATTTCGCGCGCCACGCGCTGGTGCTGGTCGACCAGCACCAGGGCCTGCGCTCGCGCATCGCCGCCGAACTGCAGCGCCACGGTCTCGAGATGCCGCCGTGCCGCGTGGTGGGCAACCTGAACACCCTGTTCGGCATGCTGAACGCCGGCCTGGGCGTGACGCTGCTGCCACGCTCGATGGCGCGCCGCCCGGAAGTGGCCAGCAACGTGCTGGTCGAGATCGACGGCATCGACCTGCGGCGCAGCTTCGGCATCCTGCTATCGAAACGGGCCAGCCTGAACGCCGCCGAACAAAGCTTTTGCCGCTACCTGCGCCAGTTGGCGCCGTCGCTGCTGGCCGAGGCGTTGCAGTAAAACCGGGGACAGACCACGGTTTTTTGGCAATGTTTCTCGAAAAACGTGGTCTGTCCCCGTTTTACCAAACCAAGTGCAAAGGCCGGGGTCAGACCCATGGGTCTGACCCCAGATTTTGGCTCTGGTTTTTGGCAGCAATCCGTGAATAACTTGATTTATCAGTCTGGCTTATAAATCTATCGCCACACGCGAATTGTCTGTGACATTGTCGCGCCCTAGACTGGCCGCTGTCCAAACACAGATACGAAAGGCCAGCCATGACTACCAACGCCCCTTCATTCGACGCGCGGCAATTGCGCGACGTGCTCGGCGCCTTCGTCACCGGCGTCACCGTGGTGACCACGCGCGACCAGGGCGGCACGGCGCACGGCGTGACGGCGAATTCCTTCAGTTCCGTCTCGCTCGATCCGCCGCTGGTGTTGTGGAGCCAGTCGCTGACGTCACGCAGTTATCCCGCCTTTCGCGACAGCCGTCATTTCGCCGTCAACATCCTGGCCGACGACCAGATCGCGCTATCCAATCATTTTGCGAAGTCGCGCGACGACAAGTTCGCCGGCATTCCCCACCGCGACGGCGGCGGCGGCGCGCCGGTGCTCGATGGCGTGGCCGCCTATCTCGAATGCGAAGTGGTGGCGGCTTATCCGAACGGCGACCACGTCGTCTATATCGGCCGCGTCGAACGGCTGGGACGCTCGGGACGCAACGCGCTGGCCTTCGGCGGCGGCAAGTACCTGCACGCCGGCGCCCACGAACTGGGACCGGCCACGCTGCGGCTGGGCACCTCGCGCCCGGCCTGCCTGGAATCGGTGCGCCTGGCGCAGGCCGCCTTGCCCGGGATTGCCGCCGCGCTGGGAGAGCACACGCTGTGCCTGTCCGTCTGGGGCAATGCCGGCCCGACGGCGATCGCCTGGGAGGCGTCGCGCCTGCCGGTGAGCGACCAGTTGCGACCCGGCCTGGTGATGAGCACGACCCGCTCGGCGACCGGGCGAGCGTTCGCCGCTTTCCTGCCGCCAGAGATGACGCGCGCCTTGGTCGACGAAGACTTGCGCCTGTTCCCAGAAGCGCAGGAAGACCTGGCCGCGCGCCGCCAGCGTTTTGAGGCCGAGATGGAGGTGGTGCGCAACAGCGGCGTCGCCGCGTATGCTTCGGACGCGCCATCGCCGCTGCACGGCGTGCCGGTGCGGGCGTTCAGTGTACCGCTGCGCAATGGCGCTGGCGAGATGACGATGGCCTTGTCGCTGACGGCCAGCGCCGCGCGCCTTGCCGCCGGTGACGACGCCGAGCTGCGGCGCGCATTGGCCGAGGCGGGGCGCGCGCTGTCGGCGCGCCTGGCGTAACTCGGAACTTAACCTCTGTCGTTCCCGCGAAGGCGGGAATCCCATTTTTTTGCGCCGCTCGGGGCGCGAAATGGGATTCCCGCCTGCGCGGGAATGACAAATTTGGCGCTAACTTAACGGCATCAGCCCATGCCGCTGAATGCGAAATCGACGTCCGGTCGGCGTCCGGACACGATGTCCGCGATCGCGCGCCCGGAGCCGGCGCCCATGGTCCAACCCAGCGTGCCGTGGCCAGTGTTCAGGAACAGGTTGCCGATGCGGCTCTTGCCGATATACGGCACGTTCGACGGCGTCAAGGGACGCAGGCCGTTCCAGTACAAAGGCCGCTCGTAGTCGCAGGCGTCGGGAAACAGTTCGCGCGTGCGGCGCGTGATGACGTCGCAGCGGGCCTGGTTCATCGCGCGCGAATAGCCGTTCAATTCGCAGGTGCCGGCCACCCGCAACCGGTTGCCGAAGCGCGACATCACCAGCTTGTGGCCATCGTCCGTCAGCGACACCGTCGGCGCGGCGTCCGGTTCGACGATGTCGAAGGTGGCCGAATATCCCTTGCCCGGATAGATCATCAGGTCGATCCCCAGCGGTTTTAGCAATTGCACCGAGAAGCTGCCCATCGCCACCACGAAGGCGTCGGCCCGCAGCACTTCGCGCCGGCCGTCGGCATGCACCACTTCGGCGCCGGTGATCTTGCGCGCCGCGCCAGTCCCCTCGGCCAGCAGGCGCAGCACGGTGACGCCATACTTAAACTCCACGCCGCCGGCCGCGGCGCGCTGTGCCAGGCCGCTGGCGAATTTGTGCACGTCGCCCGATTCGTCGGTCTGCGTAAAATCGCCGCCGACGATTTTGCCGCGCATGCCGGCCAGCGCCGGCTCGATGCGCATCACTTCCTCGGCGTCGACCGTCACTCGCGGGCAGCCGAACTCTCGCATCAGGCGCGCCGTCGGGATCGAATCGTCGAACTCTTTCTGGTCGGTGTAGAAATGCAGGATGCCGCGCGTCAGGTGGTCGTAGTCGATGCCGGTGTCGGCGCGCAGCGATTGCAGGGTCTGGCGGCTGTATTCGGCGATCGAGACGATCTGGCGCATGTTGGCGGCGGTGCGGCGCGGCGTGCACTCTCTGAGGAAGCGCAGGCTCCAGCGCCATTGCAGCCAGTCGGCGCGCAGCCGGTACAGCAGCGGCGCATCTTCCTGTCCCAGCCATTTTAAAATTTTCAGCGGCGCGCCGGGATTGGCCCAGGGCTGCGCATGTGATACGGAAATCTGTCCGCCGTTGGCAAAACTGGTTTCCTGCGCGGCCGCGCCCTGGCGGTCGATGACGCACACGTCGTGGCCGGCCTTGTGCAGGAACCAGGCGGACGCGGTCCCGACGATGCCGGCTCCCAATACGATCACTTTCAAGCGCTGCTCCAGGTGGAATAGGGGGCGGTTTGTTGCGCGCCGGCGGTTGCCGGCACGGCGCCGCCCATTGTAATCGAGTCGGGCCGTGCGCGTTCGGCGGGCCGCACGCGGCGCATCGAAGCAGCGGTGTTGTAAATGCGAACAGGCCCGCCCGATCACGCTTGACAGCGTTGCGCGCGTTCCCATACAGTCAAGTCGGACTTTCGTTTTGTACACAATCCGTGGACGAAGGCGCCAGCCGCCGCATGGCTGCCGACCGTGTCCGCGTTGCCGCGCAATACGCAGCCGTTTCCTTTCACAGCCTGGTCCCGCGGGACCCGGTTTCCCGGAGCAGAACTGATGAAATCTTTGCCGAAGCTGCTGTTCAGTCTCCTCCTCGGCGCGGCCATCGTGCCGGCCGCCCAATCGAAAGAAGTCAAGATCCTGTTCGGCCTGGCGCTGCCGCCCTACGTCATCAAGGAAGCCGACGGCCAGGCCAGCGGCTTCGAATACGAGATCTTCAAGGCCGCGCTCGAAGCGCGCGGCCATACCATCAAACCGGTGTTCGTCTCGATGGGCGCGATCAACAAGTCCGCCGCGAAAACGCTGGCCGACAACCAGGCCGACGGCGCGCAGCGCGGCAGCGCCGACCTGCACGAAGGAGAACATTATTTTTATGCCGAAGAGCCGGCCGTGGTCTACCAGGCGGTTGCCGTGTCGCTGCAAAAGAACCAGCTGGCCATCAACAGCGTGGCCGACCTGAAGGGCAAGACCATCAATGCCTACCAGGGCGCGACCAATTTCCTCGGGGCCGACTTCGCCGCCGCGGTGAAGGGCAATGACAGCTACACCGAAGTCGGCGATGAAAAACGCCGCGCGCTGCAATTGTTCGCCAACGGCGTGCAGGTGTATGTCGGCGATATCAATGTCTTCAAATACTACAAGGCCAGCGTGACCGGCGTCGACGCCAGCCAGCCGGTCGCGATCCACAAAATCTTCATCTCGACCGACCCGCAATTCAAGAACCCGGTGTTCCGCGACAGGCAGATCCGCGACGACTTCAACGCCGGCCTGAAGGAAATCAAGGCCAAGGGCCAGTACAAGCAACTCATCAAGAAATACCTCAAGGAATAGGCTGCGGCCGGCCGCGCGATTTATTCCAACAATAACAATCGATATAACGGGGAGAGTGGGACATGAGAGCAGCAGTCATCGCAGCACTGGGGTCGGTCGCCTGTCTTTCGACGGCGGCCCAGGCACAATCGAACGTCACCTTCTATGGCGTACTCGATATGGGCATGCAGTCGGCCAGCACCTCGGGACCCAGGCAGACGCGCCTCGATTCGAACCTGGTCGCGCCGTCGCGTTTCGGCTTCCAGGGCAGCGAAGACCTGGGCAGCGGCCTGAAGGCCACGTTCCGGCTCGAGGGCGGCATCAATCCCGACACCGGCATGAGCACGGCCGGCACGCTGTTCGGCCGCGAGGCGAACGTGGGCTTGCAGGGCGACTTCGGCCAGGTGCAGGTGGGCTTGAACTACACGCCGATGTTCTTCGCCTATGTCACCTACGCGCTGGGCGAATTGAACACCTTCGGTTGGGGCAGCGCCACCAACAACTTCGTCTATTTCACGACCGTCAAGGCGGGCAATTCGATCCGCTACACGTCGCCGCAACTGGGCGGCGTGACGGTGCGCGCCATTTATTCGCTGGGTAATGAAGGCGCTGCCGGGCAGCCGGAAAAACTGGGCAACACCACCGGCGTCGGCGCCAATTACAAGCTCGGCGCCTTTACGATGGATGTCGATTATGTGCGCCAGAATTATGCCGCCACGGCGGCGCTGACGCCGACGACGCCGGTCGACACGGCGACCTATTACCTGGTCGGCGCCTTGTACGACTTCGGCTTCGTCAAGACGTCGGCACTGTACCAGCGCCATACCGGCAGCGCGAATGTGCTGACGCCGAACACGGCCGTCTTCGCCAATCCGAACAACCATTATTATGAACTGAGCGCGCTGTTCCGCGCGGGCGGGACTGGCAAGCTGCTGTTCAGTTTTGGCCAGTACAAGAAACAGGCCAGCAGCAGCGGCGACGCGACCTCGTACGCGCTGCGCTACGATTACCTGCTGTCCCGGCGCACCGGCCTGTACACCGGGATCGCTCGTATGAAAAACAATAGCGCTGCCAGTTTTACCGTCAGTAACGCCGCCGGACCTGGCGTGACCACCACGCCAGGCGTCAGCGTCAACAGCGTCGCGCTGGGGATGGTGACGCGCTTCTAGGCGTATCTGTCATTCCCGCGAAGGCGCACTACCGTCCGGGATAAATAAATTGACAGGTGGCTCAAAATAGACACCC
>JAZJZT010000064.1:0-70099 GCA_040389645.1 Pseudomonadota bacterium
AGGGCCTGCGCACGCCGCACAAGATCAAGTTCGGCGTGTCCGGCTGCACCCGCGAATGCGCCGAGGCGCAGGGCAAGGACGTCGGCATCATCGCCACCGAAAAGGGGTGGAACCTGTACGTCTGCGGCAACGGCGGCATGAAGCCGCGCCACGCCGAACTGATCGCGTCGGACCTGGACAAGGCCACGATGATCCGCTACATCGACCGTTTCCTGATGTTTTATACCCGCACGGCCGACCGCCTGCAACGCACCAGCACCTGGCGCGACAACCTCGAAGGCGGCCTCGATTACCTGAAACAGGTCGTCATCGACGACAAGTTGAACATCGCGGCGGAACTGGAAGCGGACATGCAGTCGGTGGTCGACACCTATGTCTGCGAATGGAAAGCGGCCGTCACCGATCCAGAGACGCGCGCCCGTTTCCGCCATTTCGTCAACAGCGACAAGAGCGACGCCAACGTCGTCTTCATGGAAGAGCGCGGGCAGATTCGCCCGGCCACGCCGGAAGAACGCAAGGCCGTCGTCATCCCGATCAAAGTAGCCTGAGGAGAACACCATGCACCGCGATACCCCCATTGCCAACTGGACCCCGATCTGCGACCTTGAACAGATCGTGCCCAACACCGGCGTCTGCGCCTTGCTCAACGGCGAAGCCGTCGCCGTGTTCCACCTGAACGACGGAGAAGCGCGCGTGTTCGCGATCGCCAATTTCGATCCGAATTCGCAGGCATCCGTGCTCTCGCGCGGCCTGGTCGGCAACCTCGGCGAGCGCATCGTCGTCGCCTCTCCGATCTACAAGCAGCATTTCGACTTGCAGACCGGAGAATGCCTGGAAGCGCCGGAACACTCGGTGGCGACCTATCCCGCCCGCATCGACGGCGGCAAAGTCTGGGTGGGCGCGTAATGACTGCCCGGCGTCCCGCGCTGGTCGTCATCGGCAACGGCATGGCCGGCATGCGCACGGTCGAGGAATTGCTGAAGCTGGCCCCGGACCTGTACGACATCACGGTGTTCGGCGCCGAACCGCACGGCAATTACAACCGCATCCTGCTGTCCCCGGTGCTGGCCGGGGAAAAGACGGTGGACGACATCATGCTGCACACCCGCGCATGGTATGAACAGAACCACATCACGCTGCACGCCGGCGACCGGGTCGAGCACATCGACCGCAAGCGCCGCCTGGTGCGCTCGGCGTCCGGCCAGCAAGTGCATTACGACCGGTTGCTGCTGGCGACCGGCTCGACGCCGTTCATCATCCCGGTGCCGGGCCACGAACTGCCAGGCGTGATCGCCTTCCGCGACATCCAGGATGTCGAAACCATGCTCGAAGCGTCGCGCAACCACCGCCACGCGGTCGTCATCGGCGGCGGCCTGCTCGGACTGGAAGCGGCCAACGGCCTGCTGCGCCAGGGGATGGAAGTGACGGTGGTGCACGTGACCGATGCGCTGATGAATCAGCAGCTCGACAAGCCGGCCGCGCAACTGCTGCAAAAGGCGCTGGAAACCAAGGGCCTGCGCTTCATGCTCAGCGCGCAGACCGCCGAAATCGTCGGCACCGAGCGCGTGACGGCGGTGCGCTTTAAAGACGGCGAGGAAATCCCGGCCGACCTGGTGGTGATGACGGCCGGCGTGCGGCCCAACATCGCGCTGGCCAAGGCCGCCGGCCTGCACTGCGAGCGGGCCATCGTCGTCGACGACACGCTGCAAACCTACGACCCGCGGGTGTATGCTGTCGGTGAATGCGTGCAGCACCGCAGCGCCACCTTCGGCCTGGTGGCGCCGATCTGGGAACAGGCGCGCGTGTGCGGCGCCCACCTGGCCGGCAACGGCCACCGCCGCTACGTGCAGCAGGCCGCGCCGACGCGCCTGAAAGTGACCGGCGTCGACCTGTACTCGGTCGGCGACTTTATCGGCGGCGAAGGCAGCGAAGACCTGGTGCTGCGCGATGCCAGGCGCGGCGTCTACAAGCGCCTGGTCTTGAAAGGCGGCTGCATCGTCGGCGCCGTGCTGTACGGCGACGTGCAGGACGGCCCCTGGTATTTTGAAATGATCCAGAACCGCACCGATATTTCGGCCAAGCGCAACCACCTGCTGTTCGGCCAGGCGCTGTGTGCGCAGGCTGCTTGAAAACCCTGGGGTCAGGCGTGACTTATTGACTTGTTGCGCAATAAGTCAATAAGTCACGCCTGACCCCAGATGAGAGGAATTACCGTGAACCTGTCCCAAGCCCATCTCTCCGTGAAAACCACCTGCCCGTATTGCGGCGTCGGCTGCGGCGTGAACGCCACGCCGCAAGGTGGCGGCGTCGTCGACATCGCCGGCGACAGTGGCCACCCGTCCAACTTCGGCCGCCTGTGTGTAAAAGGTTCGGCGCTGGGCGAGACGGTCAGCCTGGACGGGCGCCTGCTGTATCCGCAGGTGCGCTCGGCCGACGGTTTGACGCGCGTGTCGTGGGATGCGGCGCTGGACCAGGTGGCCGGCCGCTGGCGCGACATCATCGCCGAACACGGCCCGGATGCGGTCGCGCTGTACGTGTCCGGCCAGTTGCTGACGGAAGATTATTATGTCGCCAACAAGCTGATGAAGGGTTATGTCGGCAGCGCCAATATCGACACCAATTCGCGCCTGTGCATGTCGTCCGCCGTGGCGGGACATAAACGCGCGTTCGGCGAAGACCTGGTGCCGGTCTGCTACGACGACCTGGAACTGGCCGACATGGTCGTGCTGGTCGGCTCGAACACGGCGTGGTGCCACCCGATCCTGTTCCAGCGCATCGCCCGCATCAAGGAACAGCGCCCGGAAATGAAACTGGTCGTCATCGACCCGCGCCGCACCGCCACCTGCGAACTGGCCGACCTGCACCTGCCGGTCAAGCCGGGCACCGATGTCTGGCTGTTCAACGGCCTGCTCAGTTACCTGGCGCGCATCGGCGCGGTCGATCCGGAATACGTCGCCGCGCACACCGGCGGCCTGGAAGCGGCGCTGGAGGCGGCCAACGTCGATTGCGCCGATCCGGCCGCCGTCGCCAAGGCGTGCAAGATCAGCCTGGCCGCGCTGATGGAATTCTATGAAGCGTTCGCCGCCACGGCGAAAGTGGTGACCGGGTTTTCGCAAGGCGTCAACCAGTCGTCGGCCGGCACCGACAAGGTCAACAGCATCATCAATTGCCACCTGATCGGCGGCCGGATCGGCAAGCCCGGCATGGGGCCGTTTTCGATCACCGGCCAGCCGAACGCGATGGGCGGACGAGAGGTAGGCGGCCTGGCCAACATGCTGGCCGCGCACCTGGACCTGGATAAAGCGGAACACCGCGACGCCGTGCAAACCTTCTGGGATTCGCCGGCCATCGCCGACAAGCCGGGCCTGAAGGCGGTCGAACTGTTCCAGGCGATCGAGGCCGGGCGCGTCAAGGCGGTCTGGGTGATCGCGACCAACCCGGTGGTCAGCCTGCCGGATGCCGACCAGGTGCGGCGCGCTTTGGAAAAATGCGAATTCGTCGTGGCGTCCGACATCGTGCAGGGCACCGACACCAATGCCTACGCCGACGTGCTGCTGCCGGCGCTGGGCTGGGGAGAAAAGGATGGCACGGTGACCAATTCCGAGCGCCGCATTTCGCGCCAGCGCGCCTTCCTGCCGGCGCCGGGAGAGGCGCGGCCGGACTGGCAGATCCTGGCGCAGTTCGCGCAGCGCATGGGATACACGGGTTTCGATTTCGACGCCGCGCACCAGGTGTTCGACGAGCATGCGCGCCTGTCCGCCTACCGCAACAGTGCCGGCGACTTGCCGCGCGTGTTCAACATCGACGGCCTGGCCGGGCTGGGCGCGAGCGCCTACGACCTGCTGGAACCGATCCAGTGGCCGGTGCCGCTGGCTTCCGAAGGCACGGCCAGGCTGTTCGAGGATGGCCGTTACTCCCACCCCGACGGCAAGGCGCGTTTTATTGCCACGCCGCCGCGCCTGCCGGTCAACATGCCGGATGAGGATTATCCGCTGGCGCTGAACACCGGGCGCGTGCGCGACCAGTGGCACACGATGACGCGCACCGGAAAATCCGCCAAGCTGGCCGACCACGTGCCGGAATCGTTCATCGACATGCACCCGCAGGATGCGTTGCTGCACGGCGTGCGCGAGGGTGATCTGGCGCGCGTGTCGAGCAAATGGGGCGCGATGGTGGCGCGTGTGCAGCACGGCGGCGGCATCGCGCGCGGCGGCATTTTCATTCCGATCCACTGGAACGGGCAAACCTCGTCCGACGCGCGCGTCGGCGCGCTGGTCAACCCGGTGGTCGATCCGATTTCCGGCGAGCCGGAATTCAAGCACACGCCGGTGCGCATCGAGCAATTCCGCGTCAACTGGCACGGTTTCATTTTGAGCCGCAGCGAACTGGGGCTGGACGAAGTGGCGCACTGGACCCGCATCCAGGGCCGTGACTTTGCGCGCTATGAACTGGCCGGGCGCACGACGATTACCGATGCCGGCGCCTGGGCCCGCAAGCTGCTGGGCGTGGAAGACCTCGATGCCGACTGGCTGGAGTATGCCGATCGCAGCGCCGGCGTGTACCGGGCGGTGCACATCGTCGACGAGCGCATTGCGCAATGCATCTTCCTGTCGCCGCGCCAGGACATGCCATCGCGCGCCTGGCTGGCCAGCCTGTTCGCGAAAGACGTGTTGACCGATGCCGACCGCGCCGGCCTGCTGGTCGGCCAGCCGCTCGACAAGGGTGTCGATGTCGGGCCGACCGTATGCTCGTGCTTCGGCGTCGGCCGCAACACGATCTGCTCGGCGATCCGCGAGCAGGGGCTGACTTCCGTGCCGCAGGTGACGGCGTGCGTGAAGGCGGGCGGCAATTGCGGCTCGTGCGTACCGGAATTGAAGAAATTACTGGCCGAAACCCGCGCCGACATGGCGGCCGAGGAGACGGTTTGAAAAGAAGGGGAACGTAACGCCTTTTTAGGTCACAGGCGTAAAACTGTCATTCCCGCGAAAGCGGGAATCCCATTCCGCTGCGCCGTACGGGACACAAAATGGGGTCCCCGCCTGCGCGGGGACGACAGCTTGCGCTAACTTGATGCAGCGACCTGCGGCGCGCGCTGCCCGCGGTCGAACAAGGCGCTGGCGAGAAACAGTGCGCACCCTGCGAACAGCACCGCCGGCAGTGCATTGATGCCGACCGCCTGCATCAGCACCCCGGTCACCACCGGTCCGCCCGAACTGGCCACGCCCCATGAAGCGTTGACGACGGCGCTGGCCGTGGTCAGCGACTGGCCGCTGAAGCGTTCGCCGCAGGCGACCAGCGCCAGCATGTAGATGCCGCCGGCCGCCGCGCCGAGCAGCACCAGTAAAGTCCACCACAACCACGGCGTGCCGGCCGCGAACGGCAACAAGGGCAGCAGCGCGCAGACGGCGACGCCGCAGCCGACGTGCACGCGCCGGCGTCCAAAACGGTCGGCCAGCCAGCCGAGCGGGAATTGCAGCGCCGTGTCGCCGGCCAGCACGACTGTCGCCGACAGCAGCGCCAGTTCGGTGCCGATGCCGTGGCGCAGCGCGTACACCGGCAAAAAACTCAGGATCAGCGTATCGAACAGCGCAAAAAAGGCCGCGCCCATGACGATCATCGGCATCTTCGGCAGCACGGCCTGCCAGCGCGCATGGCGCTCTTCTTCGTGGACCGGCGCGGCGCCGCCGCCGAGCAGGCCCAGGCCGGGCAGCGCCAGCAAAAACAGGGCGCCGCAGGCGGCGAAACTCCAGCCGATCTTGCCGTTCAGCGCGGCGACCAGCGCCGGGCCGGCCAGCTGGAACAGCGTAAAACTGGTGGTGTACAAGGCCACCACGCGCCCGCGCGAATGGTCGGGCGCCAGCCGGTTGACCCACGCCTCTCCCACCGTGAACAGCACGCCCATGGCGCCGCCGAACACCAGGCGCAGCGCGGCCCACAGCACGATATCGTCGCTGAACTCCATCAATACCGTGGCCAGCGTGGCGACCCCGACCGCGCCCATCATCGTCGCGCGCGGCCCGTGACGGGCGGTCCAGCCGCTGACGAACGGCGCCGACACGAGGATGCCGAGCGCGCCGGCGGCGGTGACCAGGCCGATCACGCCGGCGCCGACGCCGCGCTGGTCCAGCGTCAGCGCGGTCAAGGGGATGGTGGCGCCCAGGCCGAGCCCGACCACGCCGATACTGATGATGAGGGCCGCGAAATCGCGCCAAGGTAAGTGTTTCAAGGCAGGCTTGCGGCAAATGTGACGGGACCTTATCATAGCAAATAAGAAATGCGACGAATCGGCTGATCGGTCGCAGCGGCTCTCTATTGCTACAAAAATATCATGCGCCATCCCGTCGTGATCGTAGCGGCCAGCGTCCGGCTGGCGTGGAGCGAGGGCATTCGCTGGCTGCGCCAGGCATGCCGTATCCAGTGCGCGCGGCCGCGATCCGGCCCGCGTTCGATCCAGACTTGAGAGAGCGTCCCATGGCTATCCGCGAAAATTTTACCTACACCGATATGGATCTGTGGCTCAATGAAAAACGGGTCACGGAAATCGAATGCCTGGTGCCGGACTTGACCGGCGTGGCGCGCGGCAAGATCCTGCCGCGCGGTAAATTCACGCAGGAGCGCGGCATGCGCATCCCGGAAGCGGTGCTCGGCATGACGGTGACCGGCAACTATCCGACCGAGGACGGCGGCTACGACCGCGCCATTTCGTCGACCGACCGCGACATGATCCTGAAGGCCGATCCGACCACGATCACGATGGTGCCGTGGGCCACCGACCCGACCGCGCAAGTGATCCACGATTGCTATTTCGCCGACGGCGCGCTGATCGACTTCGCGCCGCGCACCGTGCTGCGCCGCGTATTAAAACTGTATGCGGACAAGGGCTGGAAGCCGGTGGTCGCGCCCGAACTCGAGTTTTATCTGACCGCCAAGAATATCGACCCCGACCTGCCGCTGAAGGCGCCGATCGGGCGCAGCGGGCGCGCCGAGACCAGCCGGCAAATCTACAGCATCGACGCCGTCAACGAATTCGACCCGCTGTTCGAAGACATCTACGATTACTGCGACCTGATGGGACTCGATGTCGACACCTTGATCCACGAGATCGGCGCCGGCCAGATGGAAATCAACTTCCTGCACGGCGACCCGCTCGGCCTGGCCGACAAGGTGTTCTTCTTCAAGCGCACCCTGCGCGAGGCGGCGTTAAAGCACGACATGTACGCGACCTTCATGGCCAAGCCGATGGCCGGCGAACCGGGTTCGGCGATGCACGTGCACCAGAGCGTGGTCGATTGCAAGACCGGCCGCAACATCTTCAGCAACGACGACGGCTCCCCGGCGCCGATCTTCAAGCATTATATTGGCGGCCTGCAGCGCTACATGCCATCGGCGATGGCGATTGTCGCGCCTTACGTGAATTCCTACCGCCGCCTGGTGCGCCACACGGCGGCGCCGATCAATATCCAGTGGGGTATGGATAACCGCACGGTCGGTTTCCGGATACCGGAATCGGGCGTGCAAGACCGCCGCGTCGAAAACCGCATCATCGGCGCCGACGCCAATCCGTATCTTGCGCTGGCCGTCACCCTGGCCTGCGGCTACCTCGGCATGACGGAACAGCTGGAGCCGACGCCGATCACCACGGGTAGTGCCTACGACATGAAGTACGAACTGCCGCAGGGGCTGCCGGAAGCGCTGCACGCATTGCGCACCGAGGACAAGTTGCGCACGGTGCTGGGCGAGCGCTTCATCGACGTGTATGCCGCGATCAAGGACCTGGAGCACCAGGAATTCATGACCGTCATCAGCCCGTGGGAACGCGAACACTTGCTGCTGCACGTCTGAAACGCCAGCCGCTGCGGCCGGGCGCCGCCGGCGGCGCCGTTTTATTTTCCGTTTTTTTCAGCCCCGTTGCGGCGGCGCGTGCCGTGCCACGCGCCGGCCCGGGCATGCGTGAACTTGTAGGCTTGTCCAAGGTGCTGCATTTATAATCACGCTTTCGCTTAACATTTGAATATTATGCCGATCGCCCCTCTAGCCGCATCCGCCGACGCTGGCCAGCCTTTTCTGCTCATTCGTAACCTGGTCAAGGAATTCGACGGCGTGCGCGCCGTGGACAATGTGTCGGTCGCGATCGACAAGGGCGAGATCTTCGCCCTGCTGGGCAGTTCCGGCTGCGGCAAGTCGACCCTGCTGCGCATGCTGGCCGGCTTCGAAACCCCGACCTCCGGCGCCATCATGCTGGGGGGCCAGGATATCGTCGGCACGCCGCCGTACCAGCGCCCGATCAACATGATGTTCCAGTCGTACGCGCTGTTCCCGCATTTGACGGTCTGGGAGAACATCGCCTTCGGCCTGCGCCGCGACGGCTTGCCGAAAGATGAAATCGCCGCCCGCGTTGAAAAGATGTTGGCGCTGGTGCAGTTGACGGCCTATGGCAAGCGCAAGCCGCACCAGTTATCGGGAGGCCAGCAGCAGCGCGTGGCACTGGCGCGCAGCCTGGCGAAACGCCCGCAACTGCTGCTGCTCGACGAGCCGCTCGGCGCGCTCGACAAAAAGCTGCGCGAGCGCACGCAGATGGAGCTGGTGAACATCATCGAGCAGGTCGGCGTGACTTGTGTGATGGTGACGCACGATCAGGACGAGGCGATGAGCATGGCGACCCGTATCGCGGTGATGAGCGAAGGGCGCATCCTGCAGGTCGGCGCGCCGGGCGAGATTTATGAAACGCCGAACTGCCGCTTCGTCGCCGACTTCATCGGCTCCGTCAACCTGTTCGAAGGTAATGTCAAGGAAGACGAGCCGGATCACGTCATCATCGAATCGCCCGAAGGTTCGCACTACGTCACGCACGGCATCACCGGCACCACCGGCATGGCCGTCGGCATCGCCGTGCGTCCTGAAAAAATCGTGCTGCAAGCCGCCGCGCCGACGATGGCGCAACGCGCGCAGATTACCGAGCATGGCCACAATTGCGTGTCCGGCACGATCGCTTCGGTCTCCTACTTCGGCAACGAAACCCATTACCAGCTGCGCCTGGACAGCGGCATGATGCTGAAGGTGGCGCGCACCAATGCCGCGCGCCACGCCGAATCGGTGCTGCAGCGCGACCAGCGCGCGCACGCGTGGTGGGATGGCAGCGATGTCGTCGTGCTGACCAACTGAGGCGGCCATGATCAAATTTTTCACCGATTTGCTGGCGCTGCGCTGGCTGACCGGGCGCCGTTTCGTCATCGCCGTGCCCTTCGTCTGGCTGACCTGCGCGTTTTTGGTGCCGTTCCTGATCGTGATGCGCATCAGCTTTTCCGAGATCGATGCCACCAATCCCTTCGGCACCCTGATGACCTATGTCGAAGGCGTCGTCACCCTGAAACTCAAGCTGTCAAACTACCTGTTCATCGCGCAGGACGACCTGTATGTATTGACCTATCTGAGTTCCCTGAAGTACGCCGCGATCACCACCGTCTGCACGCTGCTGATCGGCTATCCGTTCGCCTACTTCATGGCGCGCTCGAAGCCGTCGCTGCGTCCGGTGTTGATGATGCTGGTGATGCTGCCGTTCTGGACTTCGTTCCTGCTGCGGATCTACGCCTGGAAAGGCATCCTGGCCAACAACGGCGTGCTGAATCACTTCCTGATCAGCATGGGGATCATCGATGCGCCGATCCACATGATGAACACGCAGTTCTCGCTGATCATCGGCATGGTGTACGCCTATCTGCCGTTCATGATCCTGCCGCTGTACGCGAACCTGGTCAAGATGGACGTGCGCTTCCTTGAGGCGGCCGGCGACCTGGGGGCTACGCCGCTGCAAACCTTCTGGCGCATCACGGTGCCGCTGTCGAAATCCGGCATCATCGCCGGCTCGATGCTGGTGTTCATTCCCGCCGTCGGAGAATACGTGATCCCTGAACTGCTGGGCGGCCCGGAAACGCTGATGATCGGCCACGTGCTGTGGGACGAATTCTTCACCAATAACGACTGGCCGATGGCCTCGTCGGTGACGGTGGTCGTGATCCTGCTGATCCTGGTGCCGATGGCGATCTTTAACAAATACAAAGCCGAGCAGGAGGCCAAATGAATAGTTTTGTTCAACGCTGGTTCGGGCGCAGCTGGCTGTCGCTCGGCTACCTGTTCCTCTATTTACCGATCGTCATGCTGGTGGTGTTTTCGTTCAACAGCTCGCGCCAGGACATGATCTGGAGCGGCTTTTCGCTGCGCTGGTACAGCGAATTGATGAACGATGCCGAGATCATTTCGGGTTTTATTTTGTCGTTAAAGATCGCCACGGCGACGGCGTTCGCATCCGTCCTGATGGGGACCTTCGTTGCCTTCGTGCTGGACCGCTACCGCAGCTTCCCGGGCCGCACGCTGTTCTCCGGCATGGCCAGCGCGCCCCTGGTGATGCCGGAAGTGATCATCGGTCTGTCGTTATTGCTGATGCTGGTGTCGGTGCAAAAAGTGTTCGGCTTTCCCGAGCGCGGCGCGATGACGATCTGGCTCGGGCACTGCCTGCTGGGCATGGCCTACGCCGCGGTGGTGGTGCAGTCGCGCTTGCAGGAAATGAACAAGTCGCTGGAAGAGGCGGCGATGGACCTGGGCTGCCGGCCGCGCCAGGTGTTTTTCCTGGTGACGCTGCCGAACATCACGCAGGCATTGGCCTCGGCCTGGCTGCTGACATTCACCCTGTCGCTGGATGATGTCGTGCTGTCGGCCTTCCTGTCCGGCCCCGGTTCATCGACGATGCCGATCGTGATCTTTTCGCGCGCCAGGCTCGGGCTCGACCCGCGCGTGAATGCCGTGGCGGCGCTGACGATCCTGGTCGTATCGATCGCCGTGATCGCGTCGGCGTTTTACATGGCCCGCGCCGAGCGGCTGCGCCAGAAACAGATTTCCAATGCGTTTAAGAGCTGATTTAAAAATCAAGTGCAAAGGCCGGGGTCAGACCCATGGGTCTGACCCCAGACTCTGCCTTTGATTTTGATTTTGATTTTGAGCAAACCACTACTATCAGATCCCACCCATGCAGATATATTTGACGACCAGGTAATCCTCGATACCGTAAGTCGAACCCTCTCTCCCCAGGCCGGACTGCTTGACGCCGCCGAACGGCGCGATTTCGTTCGAGATCAGCCCCGTATTCACGCCGACCATGCCCGATTCCAGTCCCTCGGCCACGCGCCAGATGCGGCCGATGTCGCGCGAGTAGAAATAGGCGGCCAGGCCGAACTCGGTATCGTTGGCCAGCGCCAGCACTTCGTCGTCGCTTTTAAATCGGAACAGCGGCGCCAGCGGGCCGAAAGTCTCTTCCCTTGCCACCAGCATGTCGGACGTCACGTCGGCGATCACGGTCGGTTCAAAAAAACTGTGGCCGAGCGCGTGGCGCTTGCCGCCGGCCAGCAGGCGTCCGCCCTTCGACAAGGCGTCGGCGATATGTTCCTCGACCTTGGCCACGGCCTTGTCCTCGATCATCGGTCCCTGCGTGACGCCCGGCTCCTGGCCATTGCCCACCTTCAGCTTGGCCACCGCCGCCACCAGTTTCGAGGCGAAGGCGTCGTACACGCCATCCTGCACGTACAGCCGGTTGGCGCAGACGCAGGTCTGGCCGGCGTTGCGGTATTTGGAGGCGATCGCGCCTTCCACCGCCGCATCGAGATCCGCATCGTCGAACACGATGAAGGGCGCATTGCCCCCCAGTTCCAGCGACAGTTTTTTGATCGTCGGCGCGCATTGCTCCATCAGCAGGCGGCCGACGCCGGTCGATCCTGTAAAACTGAGTTTGCGGACAATCGGGTTGCTCGTCATCTCGCCGCCGATCGCGCGCGACGAACCGGTGACGACGCTGAACACGCCGGCCGGTATGCCGGCCCGCTCGGCCAGCACGGCCAGCGCCAGCGCGGAAAACGGCGTCAGTTCGGCCGGCTTGACGACGATCGGGCAGCCGGCCGCCAGCGCCGGCCCGACCTTGCGGGTAATCATCGCGGCCGGGAAATTCCACGGCGTGATCGCCGCGCAGACGCCGATCGGCTCCTTGGTGACGACGATGCGCCGGTCTGGCCACGGCGATGCCAGGGTATCGCCGGCCACGCGCTTGCCCTGTTCGGCGAACCACTCGATGAACGAGGCGGCGTAGGCGATTTCTCCCTTCGCCTCGGCCAGCGGCTTGCCCTGTTCGGCCGTCATGATCAACGCCAGGTCGTCGGCGTTTTCCAGCATCAGATCGTTCCATTTGCGCAGGATCGCCGCGCGTTCCTTGGCCGATTTCTTGCGCCAGGCCGGCCAGGCGGCGTTGGCCGCGGCGATCGCCCGCCGCGTCTCTTCGGCGCCCATGTTCGGCACGGTGCCGATGGTTTCGCCGGTGGCCGGATTGGTCACGACAATGACGGCGGCATTGTCCGCGTCAGCCCAGGCGCCGTCGATATGGCATTGCTGGCGCAGCAGCGCCGGATCTTTCAGGTTCAGCATGTCGGGCTTTCCACAGGGTTCAATTGGCTGCGCTGTCGCGCAGGGACGATTCCAGGATGTCGAGCGCTTCGTCCATCAGCGCATTGCTGATGGTGAGCGGGAACAGGAAGCGGATCACGTTGCCGTACACGCCGCAGCTCAGTAACAACAAGCCCTTGTCCAGCGCGCGTGCCTGCACATCCTTGGCGAACGCCATGTCCGGCTCCTGCGTGCCGGCCCGGTTGAATTCGACGGCGACCATCGCGCCGAGTCCGCGCACGTCGGCGATCTGCGGCACCGCGCGCCGCAAGCCCTGCACCCGTTCCTTCAACTGGTCGCCCAGCACGGCGGCCCGTTCGCACAGCCGTTCTTCTTCGATCACGTCGAGCACCGCGTGGGCGGCGGCGATGGCCAGCGGGTTGCCGGCATAGGTGCCGCCCAGGCCACCGGGGGCCGGCGCGTCCATGATTTCGGCGCGTCCGCAGACGGCGGACAGGGGCATGCCGCCGGCCAGGCTCTTGGCGATCGTCATCAGGTCCGGCAGCACGTCGTAATGGTCCATCGCAAACAGCTTGCCGGTGCGGCCGAAACCGGTCTGGATCTCGTCGGCGATCAAGAGGATGCCGTGCTGGTCGCACAGGGCACGCAGCGCGCGCATGAATTCCGGCGGCGCGGCATAAAAGCCGCCTTCTCCCTGCACCGGTTCGAGGATGATGGCCGCGACCCGGCTCGGATCGACGTCGCTCTTGAACAGTCCTTGCAACGCTTGCAGCGATTGCTCGGTGCTGACGCCGTGCAGCGGCACGGGGAAGGGCGCGTGGTAGATCTCGGCCGGGAAGGGGCCGAAGCCGAGTTTATACGGCGCCACTTTGCCGGTCAGCGCCATGCCCATCATGGTGCGGCCGTGGAAGCCGCCGGCGAAGGCGATCACGGCGCTGCGCCCGGTCGCGGCGCGCGCGATCTTGATCGCGTTTTCCACCGCTTCGGCGCCGCTGGAGAAGAACGCGGTTTTCTTGGCATGGCTGCCCGGCGTGATCGCGTTGATCCGCTCGGCCAGTTCGACATACGAGGCGTACGGCACGACCTGGTAGCAGGTATGCGTGAACTTGCCCAGTTGCTGCTCGATCGCGGCGACGATTTTCGGGTGGCGGTGGCCGGTGTTGAGCACGGCGATGCCGGCCGCGAAATCGATATAGCGCCGGCCTTCGACATCCCACAGTTCGGCATTGAGCGCGCGCTCGACATAGAACTGGCACATCACGCCGACGCCGCGTGGCGTGGCTGCATCTTTACGTTGTTGAAGTTCGGCATTGTTCATCGGGAATGTCTCCGTGGTTGGAAGTTTGCACCGATACTACCCGCGCAAACGGTCCGGGAATAGGGCCACAATCGGCGTGTCGGTAGGGCCACTATCGGTGTAAACGCTTTATTGCGTTTAACGCCGCATTCAGCGCACGCTCGACAGGATGACCGCCGCCAGCAGGCGGCCATAGTATGTGATTTTTTCAGGCGTCACGTAGGCGTAGCCGACCAGCAGGCCGCGCCGCACCGGCGGCGCCAGATAATAGGTCGACAGCGCCTTGACCTGGATGCCCGATTCGGCCGCCAGCTTTTCCAGCGCGACGTCGTCGACGCGGTCCGGCAGTTCGACCACCAGGTGCAGGCCGGATTCCTCGCTCGAAATGGTGACGCTGCGATTGAGTTGCGGGCCGAACTGGTGCACCAGCGTGCGGCGCAGCATTTCGCGCCGCGCGCCGTAGATCTGCCGGATCTTGCGGATGTGGGTCGTGAAGTGGCCGAGAGCGATGAAGTCGGCCAGCGCCGCCTGCACCATCAACTGGCCGGGTCTTTGCAGATCGTACAGCGCGCTTTTAAAGGCCTTGGTCAGCGCCGGCGGCGCCACCAGGTAGCCGACCTTGATGCCGGGGTACAGCACTTTCGAGAACGTCCCCATGT
Source organism: Pseudomonadota bacterium (assembly GCA_040389645.1). Lineage (GTDB taxonomy): Bacteria > Pseudomonadota > Gammaproteobacteria > Burkholderiales > Burkholderiaceae_D > Rugamonas. The sequence continues at coordinate 14,398 of JAZJZT010000064.1, forward strand.
AGACCACGCGCTCGTCGGTGTCGAGGCCCTGCAACGCCGCCAGCGGCCGGCCGGTATAGCGGAATTCGCTGTCGTAATCGTCTTCGAGGATCCACGCGTTCTTGCGCACGGCGACATCGAGCAGTTCGCGCCGGCGCGCCAGGCTCATCACGGCGCCGGTCGGGTACTGGTGCGACGGCGTCACGTAGATCAGGCGCGGCGAGGTTTCCATGTCCCCTGCCTCGATCGCCATGCCGTCGCCATCGACGGTGATCGGGTGCAGCGTCAGGTCGCGCGCCTGAAACACGCGCCGCGCGCCCCAGTAGCAGGGGTCTTCGACCCAGGCCGTGTCTCCGGCGTCGGCCAGCAGTTGCGCGCACAGGTCGAGCGATTGCTGGGTGCCGCTGGTGATCATCACCTGGTCGACCGACACCTTGACGGAGCGCGACAGGCGCAGGTATTCGGTCACGGCCTGGCGCAGCGGCAGGTAGCCGCCGGACTGGCCGTAGTCGAGCATGTCGGCGCGCGCTTCGCGCCAGACGCGGTTTTGCAGCCGCTGCCACAATTTGAAGGGGAACGAGGAAAAATCGGCGTCGCCCGGCGCGAACGGCTGGATCTCGTAGCGCGGCCCGGCCGCGAAGGCGGTCAATTCTTCTCCGCGTTTCGACAGCGGCGCCGCGCGGCTGCCCTGCACGGCGGGCGCCTTGTTGTTTTTTTGCACATCATGGCCGCCGCGCATGCTGGCCGTATGCGCCTGCAGGTCGGCGACGTAGGTGCCGCTGCCCAGCGCGCTGGTGACGTACCCTTCGGCGGCCAGCTGCTCGAAGGCGGAGATCACCGTGTTGCGCGCGATGCCGAGGTCGCGCGCCAGGTCGCGGCTGGACGGCAGTTTGCTGCCGGCGCATAGTTGCTGCTGGTGGATTGCCGCCTTGGCCGCCTCGTACAGGCGGCGCTGTTGTGGCAGGCGCGGATGGAAATCGGACTGGGCCAGCGTATGGGCCAGCAGGTCGGTGGCGGGCAGCAGCATCGAAGTGGTTCCATATATAGGATGAAAGTGGCACTGACAATGATACCAAATTCCGCATATGATGGATTGCAATTCAGGCTTACTTGAAAAAGAGAAGAGAAATGAACCATCCCATCGTCATCGTTCCCGCTTGCGTCAACCAGATCGGTTCCCACCCGTACCACATCGCCCAATTCAAGTATGTCGACGCGGTCGCCGACGGCGCCCGCTGCATGCCCTTGATCCTGCCGGCGCTGGGCGCGGGCACCGATCTCGACGCGCTGCTGGAAGTGGCCGACGGCATCATGCTGACCGGCTCGCCGTCGAACGTGCACGCCAGCCTGTATGGGCAGGAAGTGCTGGACCCGAATCTGCCGCAGGATGCGGCGCGCGACGCGACCACTTTGCCGCTGATCCGCGCAGCCTTGCGGCGCGGCCTGCCGCTGCTGGCGATCTGCCGCGGTTTTCAGGAGGTCAACGTGGCGCTCGGCGGCACGCTGCACCAGGCGGTGCACCGGGTCGAAGGGATGGCCGACCACCGCGAAGCGAAGGACAGGTCGCTCGAAGAACAATATGCGCCGGCGCACCGCGTGCTGCTGGAAAAAGACGGGCAGATGGCGAAGATTCTCGGCGGCGCCTCCGAGATCCAGGTCAATTCGCTGCACGGCCAGGGCATCGCCACGCTGGCGCCCGGCCTGGCGGTCGAAGCGCGCGCCGACGACGGCCTGGTCGAAGCCTACCGCGTGGCGGACGCCCCAGGTTTCGCGCTGGCGGTACAGTGGCACCCGGAATGGCGCCTCGCGCACAACCCCGATTCAATCAAGCTGTTCCATGCATTCGGCGAAGCGTGCCGGATTTACCAAAGCAAGACAGGGAGAAGAAGCGCATGACAACCTACGAGCTGTGGGCGCGCCGGGTTCCTTAGTGCCCCGGCCCAGCAATGCCGATAAAAGCGCGCGGGCGGCAAGGCCGCACCGCGCAAAAAACAGAGACTGAACGAGAGAATCACATGGCAATTCGCGAAAATTTTACTTACACCGACATGGACCTGTGGCTGAACGAAAAGCGCGTCACGGAAATCGAATGCCTGGTGCCCGACTTGACCGGCGTCGCACGTGGCAAGATTCTGCCGCGCGGTAAATTCACGCAGGAGCGCGGCATGCGCATCCCGGAAGCGGTGCTCGGCATGACGGTGACCGGCAACTATCCGACCGAGGACGGCGGCTACGACCGCGCCATTTCGTCGACCGACCGCGACATGATCCTGAAGGCCGATCCGACCACGATCACGATGGTGCCGTGGGCCACCGACCCGACCGCGCAAGTGATCCACGACTGTTATTTTGCAGACGGCCGCCTGGTCGATTTCGCGCCGCGCTCCGTGCTGCGCCGCGTCCTGAAACTGTACGCGGACAAGGGCTGGAAACCGGTCGTCGCGCCGGAACTGGAATTCTATCTGACCGCGAAAAATACCGATCCCGACTTGCCACTGCGTCCGCCGGTTGGCCGCAGCGGCCGCGCCGAGACCAGCCGCCAGATCTACAGCATCGACGCCGTCAACGAATTCGATCCGCTGTTCGAAGACATCTACGATTACTGCGACCTGATGGGACTCGACGTCGATACGCTGATCCACGAGATCGGCGCCGGCCAGATGGAAATCAACTTCCTGCACGGCGATCCGCTGGGACTGGCCGACAAGGTGTTCTTCTTCAAACGCACCCTGCGCGAAGCGGCCCTGAAACACGATATGTACGCGACCTTCATGGCCAAGCCGATGGCCGGTGAACCCGGTTCGGCGATGCACGTGCACCAGAGCGTGGTCGATTGCAAGACGGGCCGCAACATCTTCAGCAACGAAGATGGCTCGGCGGCGCCGATCTTCAAGCATTACATCGGTGGCCTGCAACGCTACATGCCGGCGGCGATGGCGATCGTCGCGCCGTACGTGAATTCCTACCGCCGCCTGGTGCGCCACACGGCCGCGCCGATCAATATCCAGTGGGGCATGGATAACCGCACGGTCGGTTTCCGCATACCGGAATCGGGTGTGCAGGACCGCCGCGTCGAAAACCGCATCATCGGCGCCGACGCCAATCCGTATCTCGCGCTGGCCGTCACGCTGGCCTGCGGCTACCTCGGCATGACGGAACAGCTGGAACCGACGCCGATGACCACCGGCAGCGCCTACGACATGAAGTACGAACTGCCGCAGGGTCTGCCGGAAGCGCTGCACGCATTGCGCACCGAGGACAAGTTGCGCACGGTATTGGGCGAGCGTTTCATCGATGTCTATGCCGCGATCAAGGATCTGGAACACCAGGAATTCATGACCGTCATCAGTCCGTGGGAACGCGAACACTTGCTGCTGCACGTGTAACAGCGCCGCGTTTCGATCCATTTTTGAGTGAGTGAACATCATGTCTACAAATCCATTGAAACCCAGCGCCGCCCTGGTGGCATCGGTCAAGAATCCGGCCGCGCGCACCGAACTGTTCGACACCGCGACGATCCAGAAACTGGATACGGCGCACTACATGCACCCGTTCACCGACCACCAGCAACTGGGCCAGAAGGGGGCCCGGGTCGTGGTGCGCGGCGAGGGCATTTATTTGTGGGATTCGCAGGGCAAGCGCATGCTCGACGGCATGTCCGGCCTGTGGTGCGTGGCGGTCGGCTACGGCCGCACCAGCATCTCGGAAGCGGTGTACCGGCAGATGGAGACGCTGCCGTTCTATAACAGCTTCTTCAACACCACCAATGTGCCGGCGGTGCAGCTGGCGGCCAAGCTGACGCAGATTTCTCCACCGCAGTTCAAGCACGTGTTCTTCACCGGCTCCGGCTCGGAAGGCAACGACACAAATGTGCGCATGGTGCGGCGCTACTGGGACCTGCTCGGCTACAAGGAGCGCCATACGATCATCAGCCGCCACAACGCGTATCACGGCAGCACGATGGCCGGCGCTTCTCTCGGCGGCATGGACGGCATGCATGCGCAGGGCGGCTTGCCGATTCCCGGCATCGTCCACATCGGCCAGCCGAACTACCTGGAATCCGGGCGCGGCATGACGGAGGATGCTTTCGGCATCGAAGCGGCATCGTGGCTGGAAAAGAAGATCCTGGAAGTGGGGGCGGATAAGGTGGCCGCTTTCATCGGCGAACCGGTGCAGGGCGCCGGCGGCGTCATCATCCCACCGGCCACCTACTGGCCTGAAATCCAGCGCATCTGCGACAAGTACGGCATCCTCCTGATCGCCGACGAAGTCATCACCGGCTTCGGCCGCCTGGGCAAATGGTTCGCGTCCGAACTGTTCGGCATCAAGCCGGACCTGATCACGTTCGCCAAGGGCGTCACGTCCGGCTACGTGCCGCTCGGCGGCGTGCTGGTGGGCGAGCGCGTGGCCAAGGTCTTGATCGAGCAGGGCGGCGAATTCAATCACGGCTTTACGTATTCCGGCCACCCCGTCGCCTGCGCGGCGGCGCTGGAAAACATCCGCATCCTGCAGGACGAGGAACTGGTCGACCGGGTCGGCAACGATACCGGCCCTTACCTGAAGGAGCGCTTCGCCACGCTGCGGGATCACCCGCTGGTCGGTTACGCGGACAGCTGCGGTTTCGTCGCGGGCCTCAATCTGGTGCGCGAAAAGGCCGCCGTGGTGCACGACAACGTGCTGTTCGACGAAGCGCAGTCCGTCGGCATGATCTGCCGCGGCTACATGTTCGACAACGGCATGATCATGCGCGCCGTCGGCGACCGGATGATCATCGCGCCGCCGCTGGTTATGAACCGCTCGCAGATCGATGAAATGGTGGCGCTGATCCGGCATTGCCTGGATCTGACCTACGCCGATGTCAAGCAGCGTGGCTGGGTATGATTTTTGCTAAAAAGATAAGCGTAATTACTGCATAATAAAAATCGTACAATCTTTATCCATACTGCTTCGATAGGGGACACAAGAATGATGATGCTGCATCGGGAGACACACTTGCCAAGCTCACACCTCCAGCAAAGCACGACAGCCGCACCGGGGCGGCGGCTGTCACGGTTACTGGCCGCCGCCGCACTGGCCGCCGCCGCCGCCGCGCCGGCCATGGCGCAGGAAGAGAAAATCCTCAACATCTACAACTGGTCGGATTACATCGCCGAAGACACGATCCGCAACTTCGAAAAGGAAACCGGCATCAAGGTGCGTTACGACCTGTTCGACAGTAACGAGATCCTGCATGCGAAGCTGGCCGCCGGCAAGACGGGTTACGATATCGTGGTGCCGTCGGCGAACTGGGGACGCTTGCAGATCGACGGTGGCCTGCTGCGCGAACTCGATAAAAGCAAGCTGCCCAATCTGGCCAACATGGACCCGGCGCTGCAGGCGCAGATGGCCAGGCTCGATCCGGGCAACAAGTTCCTGGTGACGTGGCTGTGGGGCTTCACGACCTTGGGCATCAACGTCGACAAGGTCAAGGCGGCACTGGGCGCGACGCCGATGCCGGACAATGTCTGGGACTTGCTGTTCGATCCCAAGTACGTCTCAAAACTGAAATCGTGCGGCGTCTCGGTGCTCGATTCGCCGTCCGAAATCATGGCGCCGGCGCTGCAATACCTGGGCAAGCCGGGCTTCTCCAAGGTCAATTCCGACTACCAGGACGCGGGCCGCCTCTTGACCAGCATCCGCCCCTACATCACGCTGTTCAGCTCCTCCGGTTACATCAACGACCTCGCCAACGGTTCGCTGTGCCTGGCGCTGGGCTGGTCGGGCGACATCAACATCGCGCGCCAGCGCGCCATCGACGCCAAGAACGGCAACCACATCGCCGCGCTGATCCCGAAGACCACCGCCACGCTGCTGTTCGACACGATGGCGATCCCGAACGATGCGCCGCACCCGAACAATGCGCACCTGTGGATCAACTACATCATGCGGCCGGAAGTGCACGCCAGTCTCACCAACAAGGTGTTTTATGCGAATCCCAATGCCGCGGCGCTGAAATTCGTCAAGAAAGACCTGGCCGAGAACAAGACCATCTACCTCAGCGACGAGGATAAAAAGCGCATGACCGTGCCCGAGCCTTACAGCTCCGATATCCGGCGCACGATGACGCGCATCTATACCAAGTTCAAGACCGGGCTGTAAAGCGGACCCGGATAACACCCGGCAGGGCGCCGGGTGTGGCCGCCGCATGCCCGATCCATTTACACTTTTTACTGCGCCATCATGAAGACAGAACCAGCCGCCAACTTGGTCCCACCGGCATCGGCACCCGCCGCCGGCCAGCCATTCCTCCTGATCCGGAATCTCGTCAAGTCTTTCGACGGCGTCCACGCCGTCGACGATATTTCCGTCACCATCAACCAGGGCGAGATCTTCGCCCTGCTCGGCAGCTCCGGCTGCGGCAAGTCGACGCTGCTGCGCATGCTGGCCGGCTTCGAAACCCCGACCTCGGGCTCGATCACGCTGGCCGGCAAGGACATCGTCAGCGTCGCGCCGTACGAGCGGCCGATCAACATGATGTTCCAGTCGTACGCGCTGTTCCCGCATTTGACGGTGTGGGACAACATCGCCTTCGGTCTGCGCCGCGACGGCTTGCCGAAAGATGAAATCGCCGCCCGCGTCGAAAAGATGCTGGCGCTGGTGCAGTTGACGGCCTACGGCAAGCGCAAGCCGCATCAACTGTCCGGCGGCCAGCAACAGCGCGTGGCATTGGCGCGCAGCCTGGCGAAGCGTCCCAAGGTATTGCTGCTCGACGAGCCGCTCGGCGCGCTCGACAAGAAGCTGCGCGAACGCACGCAGATGGAACTGGTGAACATCATCGAGCAGGTCGGTGTGACCTGCGTGATGGTGACGCACGACCAGGACGAGGCGATGAGCATGGCGACCCGTATCGCGGTGATGAGCGAAGGGCGCATCCTGCAGGTCGGCGCGCCGGGCGAGATTTATGAAACGCCGAACTGCCGCTTCGTCGCCGACTTCATCGGTTCCGTCAACCTGTTCAACGGCCGCGTGACGGTCGACGAACCGGACCACGTGATCATCGAGTCGCCCGAAGGCCAGCACTACATCCCGCACGGCATCACCGGCACGATCGGCATGGAAGTGGCGGTGGCCGTGCGGCCGGAAAAAATCTGCATCCGGCCGGGAGAGCCGACCCGCGACGAGCGCGCCAGCCTGGCCGAACATGGCTTGAACGGCGCCTGGGGCACGATCACGGCGCTGGCATATTTCGGCAACGAGACCAGCTACCACGTGCGGCTCGACAGCGGCATGGACTTGCGCGTGACGCGCACCAACGCCGCGCGCCACCAGAGCACGCAACTGGCGCGCGACCAGCGCGTCTACGCGTGGTGGGATGGCGCCGACATCGTGGCGCTGACGAGCTGAGGACCGCCATGACCACCACCACCCTGAACCATCTCGCGCCGCAGCGCTGGCTGACCGGCCGCCGCTTCGTCATCGCCGTGCCCTTCGTCTGGCTGATCTGCGCGTTTTTGGTCCCGTTCCTGATCGTCGCGCGCATCAGTTTTTCGGAAATCGATGCCGGCAACCCTTTCGGCAACCTGATGACCTATGTCGACGGCGTGGCCAGCCTGAAGATCAAGCTGTCCAATTACCAGTTCATCGCGAAAGATGACCTGTATGTGCTGACCTACCTGAGTTCCCTGAAGTACGCCGCGATCACCACCGTCTGCACGCTCTTGATCGGCTACCCGTTCGCCTACTTCATGGCGCGCTCGAAGCCGTCGCTGCGCCCGGTGTTGATGATGCTGGTGATGCTGCCGTTCTGGACTTCCTTCCTGCTGCGGATCTACGCGTGGAAAGGCATCCTGGCCAACAACGGCGTGCTGAATCACTTCCTGCTCAGCGCAGGTCTCATCGATGCGCCGATCCACATGATGAACACGCAATTCTCGCTGATCATCGGCATGGTGTACGCGTATTTGCCGTTCATGATCCTGCCGCTGTACGCGAACCTGGTCAAGATGGATGTGCGCTTCCTGGAAGCGGCCGGAGACCTGGGGGCAACGCCGCTGCAAACCTTCTGGCGCATCACGGTGCCGCTGTCGAAGTCCGGCATCATCGCCGGCTCGATGCTGGTGTTCATTCCCGCGGTCGGAGAGTATGTGATCCCGGAACTGCTGGGTGGCCCGGAAACGCTGATGATCGGCCACGTGCTGTGGGATGAATTCTTCACCAATAACGACTGGCCGATGGCCTCGTCGGTGACTGTTGTCGTGATCCTGCTGATCCTGGTGCCGATGGCGATCTTTAACAAATACAAAGCCGAGCAGGAGGCCAAATGAATAGTTTTGTTCAACGCTGGTTCGGGCGCAGCTGGCTGTCGCTCGGCTACCTGTTTCTCTATTTACCGATCGTCATGCTGGTGGTGTTCTCGTTCAACAGCTCGCGCCAGGACATGATCTGGAGCGGCTTTTCTCTGCGCTGGTACAGCGAATTGATGAACGATGCCGAGATCATTTCCGGTTTCATTTTGTCGCTGAAAATCGCCACGGCGACGGCATTCGCATCCGTCCTGATGGGGACCTTCGTCGCCTTCGTGCTGGACCGCTACCGCAGCTTCCCCGGCCGCACGCTGTTCTCCGGCATGGCCAGCGCGCCCCTGGTGATGCCGGAAGTGATCATCGGCCTGTCGCTGCTGTTGATGCTGGTGTCGGTGCAAAAAGTGTTCGGTTTCCCCGAGCGCGGCGCGATGACGATTTGGCTGGGACACTGCCTGCTGGGCATGGCGTATGCCGCGGTGGTGGTGCAGTCGCGCTTGCAGGAAATGAACAAGTCGCTGGAAGAAGCGGCGATGGACCTCGGTTGCCGTCCGCGCCAAGTGTTTTTCCTGGTGACGCTGCCGAACATCACGCAAGCCCTGGCCTCGGCCTGGCTGCTGACTTTTACGCTATCGCTGGACGACGTGGTGCTGTCGGCCTTCCTGTCCGGCCCCGGTTCGTCGACGATGCCGATCGTGATTTTTTCGCGCGCCCGGCTCGGGCTCGACCCGCGCGTGAATGCCGTGGCGGCGCTGACGATCCTGGTCGTATCGGTGGCCGTGATCGCGTCGGCGTTCTACATGGCGCGCGCCGAGCGGCTGCGCCAGAAACAGATTTCCAACGCGTTCAAGAGCTGACCCTTGGCTGATACCGAGTAACCGCCTATAACAACAAACAAAACAGGAGTAGACATGCATTTGCTGAAAAAACTCGTCGTCGCAATCGCGATTGCCTATCCAGCCGTGGCCATGGCCCAGACCAACCACGAATTGAAGGCGGAGCTGGAAGCATTGAAAAACCAGGTCAGGCGCCTGGAAGCGATGATCGAAAAAGCCGGCGCCACCGCGGAACAGGCCAATACCCAGGCCGTGGCGGCCGCCGCCAGTGCGGAGAAGGCCAGCGCCAACGCGGTCGACGTGGCCGAATTCAACCGCCTGCGCGTCAAAAGCGAGGCGATGGAAGACGCGGCCGAAGTCAGCGGCTTCAAGAATCTGAAGATTTCCGGCTATGTCGACCCGACCTATATCTATAACCGCAACGCCAAGACGTCGAGCTTTGTCTTCCTGAACAATAACAGCCCGATCAACGGTTCCAGCGAGAGCTTCGGCTACGACAACACCTTCTTCGGCAGCGCGATGCTGAACATCGAGAAGGAACTGGACGGAGGCACCAAGCTCAAGGTCAGCCTGATGCCGAGCAAGAGCGCCGGCGCCGGCTACAACTTCGGCAACCTGGTGCACGAAGCGTTCGCCTCGGTGCCGCTGGGAGATTTGAGTACGCGCCTGCTGGTCGGCCAGGTCGCCGACTGGACCGGTTACGAATACATCCCGTCGACGCAAAATAAACTGATCACGCATAACCTGCTGTTCGATTTCTCGGCCGCCAATTTCTACACGGGCGCCGGCATGGAATTGACGAAGGGGCAGTGGATCACCAAGTTCATGGTCGGTAACATGAACCGCTCGCGCGTCGACAATGCGAAACAGCGCTCGCCGGGCCTGTTCTACCGCGTCGATTACGCCAAGGGTGAATTCAACGGCTTCGGTTTCTCCGGCGTGCACGCCGGCTTCGACGATAAGGCCGAATTCGGCCGCCTCGACCTGCTCGAAGTCGACGGTTACTTTACGCGCGGCGACTGGAACGTGCAGGGGCAATTGTCTTACGGCCGCCAGAAGGCCACGCCATATAACGGTTTTACCGGCGATTATTCGCACTGGTACGGGCTGTCGACGCTGGCTTCGTACAAGGTCACGCCGCGCTTCGAAACCATCGCCCGCTTCGACTACATCAACAACAAGAAAAACGGCGGCGGCGTGTTCGGCTCGACCTTCGGTGGCACCTGCCTCGACACCACCGGCAGCGACGCGAATTGCCCGGATGGCCGCAACGGCTTCGGTTCCGGCATGAGCTTCGACGGCAGCAACTGGGTGGTGGCCGATCCTTCCGTCGGCAGCAACCGCTACGCGCTGTCGCTGGGCGTAAACTATGCATTGATGCCGGGCGTGAACGTGAAGGGCGAATACCGCTACGACCGTTCGACCGGCAAGGTATTCCAGACTTCGGACGAGCAATACCGCCGCGACAACCACGTGCTCGGCGTCTCGACCGTGGTCAGTTTCTAAACAGGAGGCAGAGATGACAACGACATTGTGGCATGAGCGCGCCAGCGCATTGCAGATCGACGGCCGGGCACTGATCGACGGCCAGCGCGTATGGGCCAAGGCGGAACAGCGGTTCGACAACCTGTCGCCGATCGACGGCCGCAACTTGGGGCAGGTGGCGCGCTGCGACGGCGCCGACGTCGACATCGCGGTGAGCGCGGCGCGCGCCGCGTTCGAGGACCGGCGCTGGGCCGGCAAGTCTCCGGCGCAGCGCAAGCGCGTTATGATCCGCTTCGCCGACCTGGTGCAGCAGAACGGCGCCGAACTGGCGCTGCTCGAAACGCTGGACATGGGCAAGCCGATCAAGTACAGCCAGAGCGTGGACGTCAATTCGGCCGCCAACTGCCTGCGCTGGTATGGCGAGGCGATCGACAAGATCTATGACGAGATCGCGCCGACGGCCGCCAACAGCCTGGCCCTGATCACGCGCGAAGCGGTCGGCGTGGTGGCGGCCATCGTGCCGTGGAATTACCCGATGATCATGGCGGCCTGGAAGATCGCGCCGGCGCTTGCGGCCGGCAACAGCGTGATATTAAAACCGTCGGAGAAATCGCCGCTGACGGCGCTGCGCCTGGCGGACCTGGCGCTGGAAGCGGGCATTCCGGCCGGCGTGTTCAACGTGTTGCCGGGTTACGGCCACGAAGCCGGCGCCGCGCTGGCGCTGCACATGGATGTCGATTGCATCGGCTTCACCGGTTCGACCAAGGTCGGCAAGCAGATCCTGCAAATGGCGGGGCAGTCGAACCTGAAGCGGGCGTGGACGGAACTGGGTGGCAAGTCGGCCAACATCGTCTGCGCCGATTGCCCGGACCTGGACGCGGCGGTGGCGTCGGCCATCGGCTCGATCTATTTCAACCAGGGAGAAAGCTGCAACGCGCCGTCGCGCCTGTTCGTCGAGGAATCGATCAAGCAGCGCTTCCTGGACAAGGCGCTGGCGATGATGCCGGACTTCCAGCCGGGCGATCCGCTCGACGAGGGGACCGTGATGGGCGCCATCGTCGACGCGACGCAACTCAAGACCGTGCTCGGTTATATCGAGAAGGGACACGCGGACGGTGCGAAACTGCTGTCCGGCGGGCGCCAGGCGCGCAATGAGAGCGGCGGATATTACGTCGAGCCGACGCTGTTCGACCAGGTCGACAGCGGCATGACGATCGCGCGCGAGGAAATCTTCGGGCCGGTTTTGTCGGTGCTTGGTTTTACCGATATCCACGAAGCAGTGCGCCAGGCGAACTCGACGCCGTACGGCTTGCAGGCCGCCGTGTGGACCGCCGATATCAGCAAGGCGATCCAGACCGCGCGCGCGCTGCGCGCCGGCACCGTGCACGTGAACCAGTACGACGGCGACGACATCACCGTGCCGTTCGGCGGCTACAAGCAGTCGGGGAATGGGCGTGACAAGTCGCTGCACGCTTTTGATAAATATACGGAGTTGAAGACGACCTGGATACAGGTGGGCTGAGACTGATTTATCGGCTGGGCAGAGGTGGCATGGGATTCCCGCCTGCGCGGGAATGACAGTGGCGGTGCACGGTTCAACTTATTTAAGCGGGAATTATCATGAGTACAGCCGAACCAGCGGCGCAGGCGGCGCGTATCGCGGGACTTCAAGCGGACATGGATGAACGCGGCGTCAAGTATGTGTTCGCGCAGTTCACAGATATCCACGGCGCGGCCAAGGGCAAGCTGATTCCGCTGGCGCACCTGGACGATATCGTTTATCCGGGCGCCGGCTTTTCCGGGCCGTCGATCTGGGGTACCGGTCTGCCGCGCAGCGGGCCGCGTTCCGAATATTATGGCCGCGCCGACCTTGCGACGTTGCAGCCGATGCCGTGGCTGCCGGGTTATGCGCGCGTGGTGCTCGACGGGCACGTGGCCGGCGAGCCGTTCGCGCTGTGCCCGCGCCAAGTGCTAAAACGCCAGCTCGACCGGCTGGCGCAGCGCGGCTGGACGCTGAACGCGGGACTGGAGCCGGAATTCTTCCTGTTGCAAAAAGGAGTCAACGGCTACGACGCCGAGGCGGGCGATGCGCTCGACAAGCCTTCGTACGACAGCAAAAGCCTGCTGCGTCGGCGCTGTTTGCTCGACAGGCTGGTCGCCGCGCTGGATGCCTGCGGCTTGCAGGTGTTCCAGATCGACCACGAGGATGCCTGCGGCCAGTTCGAAATCAATTACCGCTATGCCGACGCCTTGAAGGCCGCCGACAATTTCATGCTGTTCAAGATGGCGGCCCAGCACCTGGCCGAGGAAGAGGGGCTGCTGTTTTCGATGATGCCGAAACCGTTCGCCGACCGTCCCGGCAGCGGCCTGCATTTTCACCTTTCGCTGGCCGATGCCGACGGCGGACAACTGTTTTCGGCCGGAGAGCAGGGCGACGCGCGCGGACTTGGGCTGTCGCCGCTGGCCTATCACTTCATGGCCGGCCTGTTGCACCATGCGCCGGCGCTGGCGGCGCTGTGCGCGCCCACCGTCAATTCCTATAAACGGCTGATGTGCGGAGAGTCGCTGTCCGGCACCAGCTGGGCGCCGGCCTTCATCGGCTATGGCGACAACAACCGCACCACGGTCGCGCGCGTGGTCTACCGTCGCATCGAATGGCGATTGCCGGACAGCTCGGCCAACCCCTATTTAGCGCTGGCCGGCGTGATCGCGGCCGGACTCGATGGCGTCGAGCGCGCGCTGCAAGTGGACGAACCGCTTAGCCGCGACATCTACGAGATGGGGGAGGAAGAGCGCGCCGCGCTGGGCCTGCGCATGCTGCCGCAAAACCTGGGCATGGCCGCCGCCGCGCTGCGTGCCGATACCGTGCTGGCCGAGGCGCTGGGGCAGGCGTTCGTGCACGAATTCGCCGCCCTGAAAAGCGCCGAGTGGAATGAATACAGTCAACACGTCAGCGCCTGGGAGACGGCGCGTTACCTGGACAGGTTTTAATCATGCTGCTACAACGCGAAGGACCATTGACCGAACACTCGTACTATGAGGCCAGCGTGCGGCGTCCGCCCGCCAGCGAAGCGCTGGCCGGGCGGGAAACGGCCGACGTGTGCGTGGTCGGCGCCGGTTTCGCCGGGCTGTCGGCCGCGCTGGAATTGCGCGAGCGCGGCTTCTCGGTCGCGCTGCTCGAAGCGCGCACGGCCGGCTGGGGCGCGTCCGGCAGAAATGGCGGCCAGGCGCTGGTGGGGTTTGCCGGCGAGGATGCGATCGAAGCGCAATTGTCTCCCGAAGATGCGCGCCGTGCCTGGGACGTGACGGTCGATGCGCTGGACCTGCTGCGCGCGCGCATGGCGCGTTACGACATCGATTGCGATTTCGTGTCCGGCTACATCAGCATGGCCGTCGGCGCCAGGAAGGGAAAGGACCTGGCGCAGTGGGCCGAGCGGATGCGCACCCATTACCGCTACGACCTGCAAAATGTCGGCCCGGCCGACATCGGCAACTGGATCGCCAGCGGGCGCTTTCACTCCGGCGTGTTCGACCCGCAATCCGGCCACCTGCACCCTTTGAAATACTGCCTCGGGCTGGCGCAGGCGGCGCGCGCGGCGGGCGTGCGGATTTACGAAAACTCGCCGGTGACGCAGGTGGTGCGCGGCGCCAGGCCGCTTGTAAAAACCGCGCACGGCGAAGTCGCCTGCGATTTCGTCGTCCTGGCCGGGAATGTCTACCTGAACGAATATGGCAAGGCGGTGGCGCCCGACATCGGCAGCCGCATCATGCCGGTCGGGACCTACATCATCGCGACGGAGCCGATGGGGGAAGAGCGCGCGGCGGCGCTGATCCGCCACCGCGCGGCCGTCTGCGACACCAATTTCATCCTCGATTATTTCAGGACGACGGCCGACCACCGCATGCTGTTCGGAGGCCGCGTCAGCTACACCAGCGCCACGCCGCCCCGGCTGGCCGAGAGCATGCGTGAGCGTATGCTGGCCGTGTTCCCGCAACTGGCCGACCTGGCGGTGCCGCATACCTGGGGCGGTTTCGTCGACATCACGATGAACCGCGCGCCGGACTTCGGCCGCATCGGCGACAACCTGTATTACCTGCAAGGCTTCTCCGGCCACGGCCTGGCGCTGACCGGCATGGCGGGCAAACTGGCGGCCGAGGCGATCGCCGGCCAGGCCGGGCGCTTCGACCTGTTGTCGCGCTTGCGCCATCGCAGTTTTCCCGGCGGTCCGGCGATGCGCACGCCGGCACTGGTGCTCGGTACGTTGTACCATCGGATCAGGGATTTGATGTGACCACCGGGAGAGAGACAATGAGCCAGGCGATGCGCGACTTTCTGCGCGAACGGAACATCCACGAAGTCGAATGCGTGATCGCCGACATGACCGGTATCGCGCGTGGCAAGATCCTGCCGAAAGACCTGTTCCTCAGCGAAGGCGAGATGCGCTTGCCGAAAAGCGTATTACTCAATACCGTCAACGGCGAGCAGCCGAACAATCTGCCCTATACCGGCGCGACCGACCCGGACATGATCTGCGTGCCGGATCTGGCCACGCTGCGGCAGGTGCCGTGGGCCGCCGAAGCGGTGGCATTGGTGATCCACGATTGCCAGAATTTCGACGGCACGCCGGTCGAACTGTCGCCGCGCGCAGTATTGCGCAAAGTGCTGAAACTGTACGCCGAGCGTGGCTGGCAACCTGTCGTCGCGCCCGAGATGGAGTTTTATTTGGTCGCGCGCAGCAGCGATCCGCACCAGCCGCTGGTGCCGCCGCTGGGACGCAGCGGCAAGACGGAATCGGGCCGGCAATCGTATTCGATCGACGCCGTCAACGATTTCGACCCGTTTTTCCTGGAACTGTCGTCGTTCTGCAAGCAGCACCAGCTCGGCGTCGAAACGCTGATTCACGAAGCCGGCGCCGGCCAGATGGAAATCAATTTTACCCATGGAGATGCGCTGGAACTGGCCGACCGCGTCTTTCTCTTCAAGCGCGCCGTGCGCGAGACGGCGCTGCGGCACGGCATTTTCGCCACCTTCATGGCCAAGCCGATGGAGACGGAACCGGGCAGCGCGATGCACATCCACCAAAGCCTGCTCGACGCGAACACGGGCGACAATCTGTTCAGCCAGCCGGACGGCAGCGCCAGCACGCTGTTCTTCCACTATATCGCCGGCCTGGAAAAATACCTGGCGCCGGCCACCCTGCTGCTGGCGCCGCACGTCAATTCCTACCGCCGCCTGTCGCGCTTCATGTCGGCGCCGACCAATGTGCGCTGGGGTTACGACAACCGCACCTGCGGCATCCGCATCCCGAATTCGGCGCCGGTCAACCGCCGCGTCGAAAACCGCGTGCCCGGTGTGGACGTCAATCCCTACCTGGCGATGGCCGCCACGTTGGCCTGCGGCTACCTCGGCATGGTGGAAAAACTGTCGCCGTCGGCGCCGACCTCCGACAGCGCCGAGCACGTGCACGACGAATTGCCGCGCAACCTGGAAGACGCAATCCTGCGCCTGCGCGAGTGCCGGCCGCTGGGCGCGATCCTCGGCGAACTGTTCGTGCAAGCGTTTTGCGAAGTCAAGGAACTGGAATTCGCCACCTACAGCCGCGTGATCAGTTCATGGGAACGCGAACACCTGATGCTGCTGGTCTAGGAGGAAGCATGAGACACGGAATCGATTGGGCGCGCGCGCAGGCACTGGCGGCGGCGGAACGCGCCGCCTTCATCGCGCGCAACCCGCGCTCGCAGCAACTGGCCGCGCAGGGCGCGCAGCATTTACTGTTCGGCGTGCCGCTGCACTGGATGAACGACTGGTCGACGCCGTTCCCGCTGACGGTGCGCGACGCCGGCGGCGCCGGCTTTTGCGACGCCGACGGCCATGACTATATCGATTTCTGCCTGGGCGACACCGGCGCCATGTTCGGCCATTCTCCGGCGCCGGTGGCGAAGGCGATCGCGGCCCAGGCCGGGCGCGGCTACACGGCGATGCTGCCGTCGGAAGACGCGGCGCCGGTGGCGGCGGAACTGGCGCGGCGCTTCGGCCTGCCGTACTGGCAGTTCGCCCTGTCCGCGTCGGACGCCAACCGCTTCGTGCTGCGCTGGCTGCGCGCGGCCACCGGGCGCAGCAAGATTTTAGTGTTCAACGGCTGCTACCACGGCACGGTGGACGACGTGTTCGTCGACCTCGAATATGGCAAGCCGGTGCAGCGCGCCAGCCTGCTGGGACAGGTGCACGATCTGACACAGCACACGGTGGTGGTGGAATTCAACGACCTGGCGGCGCTCGACAAGGCGCTGGCGGGAGGGGATGTCGCCTGCGTGCTGGCCGAGCCGGTGATGACGAATATCGGCATGGTATTGCCGCAGACCGGTTACTGGCAGGCCGCGCACGACATCATGCGGCGCCACGGCACCTTGCTGGTGCTCGACGAAACCCACACGATCAGCAGCGGTCCCGGAGGTTTTGCGAAGGCGCACGGCATGAAGCCGGACGCGCTGGTGCTGGGCAAGCCGATCGGCGGCGGCGTGCCGTGCGCGGCCTACGGATTTACGGAAGAACTGGCGAAACGGGTCGAACAGGCCAAGCGCAATGCGCCGCCGGGCCACTCCGGCATCGGCACCACGCTCAGCGCGAACATGTTCGCGATGGCCGCGATGCGCGCCAACCTGGAAGAAGTGATGACGGATGCTGCGTATCACGCGATGTTCGCGCTGGCCACGCAACTGGCCGACGGCCTGCGCGGCGTGATCGCGCGCCACTGGCTGCCGTGGTGCGTGACGCGGGTCGGCGCGCGCACCGAGATCCAGTTCTCGCAGACGGCGCCGCGCAACGGCAGCGAAGCCGGCGCGATGCTCGACGGCGAGCTGGAACAGGTGATCCACCTGTACCTGCTGAACCGGGGGCTGCTGATTACGCCGTTCCACAACATGCTGCTGGTATGTCCCGACACCAGCGCGGACGATATCGCCCGGCTGGTGCGCACCTTCGACGCCTGCGTGCAGGAGCTGCTGTAGGAATTACAAATTAAAAGCAGTGTTCCAGCGCCGGGAAGCTGCCATCCTTGACGGCGCCGACATAGGCGCGCACGGCGGCGTCGATGCTGGTCTGGCCATCCATGAAGTTTTTCACGAAGCGCGCCTTGCGGCCCGGGAACACGCCAAGCAGGTCGTGCATCACCAGCACCTGGCCGGAGCAGTCCGGGCCGGCGCCGATGCCGATGGTCGGCATCGCCAGCAGTTCGGTCGTTTCCTTGCCGAGCTGCGAAGGAATCGCTTCGAGCACGATCAGAGAGGCGCCGGCCGCCTGAAGTTTGAGCGCGTCGGCCTTCAGCAGGTCCGCGCTTTCGGTGGTCTTGCCCTGCACCTTGTAGCCGCCCAGCTGGTGCACCGACTGCGGCGTCAGGCCGAGGTGGGCGCAGACCGGCACCGAGCGCTCGGTGAGAAAGCGCACGGTATCGGCCAGCCAGGCGCCGCCTTCGAGTTTCACCATGTGCGCGCCGGCCTGCATCAGCAGCACGGCATTGTGGAAGGCCGTTTCCGGCGTCGCGTAACTGCCGAAGGGCATGTCGGCCAGCACCAGCGCCGACTTGTTGCCGCGCGCGACAGCGGCGGTGTGATAGGCCACTTCGGCCACCGTCACCGGCAGCGTCGAATCGTGGCCATTGCAGACCATGCCGAGCGAATCGCCGATCAGCAGCACTTCGACGCCGCAGCGGTCCATCAGCGATGCGAAGCTGGCGTCGTAGCAGGTCAGCATGGTGATCTTCTGGCCGCTCGCCTTCAGCGCGTTCAGCGCCGGCAGGGTGACGGCCTTGCTGGCCACCGGTTTTGCCGGTGCGGCGGCAGCGCCCGCGGCGGGAGCGGGTACGCCGCCCGCCAGTTCGTTTCCTTGCAAATAACCAGACATGTTGTTCCTCAAAAGTGAATTGGTCCGACAGTGCGCGTCAATGACATTCGACGGCGACATCGATACCGCATTTTAGCCGGGGATGCGAATTTATACTTAATCACGTATGGTCGGTATGGGGAGTGCCTGCCAATGACTGGCGATTTACCCGTCAGGCATCTTGCAAGCTGATGTTTTCTATCAGTTTTCTTAAACTTGGCGAAGGAGGATTTTCAAGATCCAGGTGCGGTGAGATGGCTTGCGCCCATACGTATTTGTCTGCGCCCGTGACTTCGGCGCGCTTGCTTCCAAGGGCGTCGGCCAGCATTTCCCAGGCACCGATGATGGCATCCGGCTTCACATCGCGCAGCTTTTGTATCTTCGCTTTTGGATAAGCTTTCAAGACAGCGCGCTCGTCCGCGATGAACCAGCTCTCCGTTTCTTCGATGGCCAGGCCGAACAGCACACGCTTCGGCCGGCGCGGCAATTGCCCCAGCATGGCTTCCAGTTCGGACAGCAGTTCATCCGGCGGGGTGTTGTCCACGTCGATCACGACGACCACGCAAGCGTCGTCTCCAAGGTAAGAAAATCCCCGCAGTTTCGCCGGCAACTGGTCCAGCAATGCCTGGTGTTTCGGGTCGGGAGCGGCCAGCAGGTTCTGCGGCAGCTTGCCACGGCCTTTGTGAGGGTGAATCCTGAAATGCGTGTTTTCTTCCAGCGCAAACCTGCGTGTCAGGATTTCGCGCAGCGCCGGCACGTCTGAGCCGCCTTCAACCAGGACTTCGAAGTAGGTCATGGATTGCCGATGCCAAAGTGATTGCTGTACCACAGGCTGCCCATCGGGATGCCCTCGTCAAACATGGCGCGTACCCCGGGTATGTCGGCCGCCCGGGTAAGCTGGCTGTAGCCATCCTTGCCCTTTTCAAGGATCCAGACTTCTTCCGGCGCCAGGGCATCGACAAAATTGGGGGCGTGGGTGGTAACGAGCACCTGCGGGCCGCGCGATTTGCGGGCAAATTCCTTGAACTCGCGTGCCAGGTCGCCCAACAGTTGATGGTGCAGCCCGTTCTCCGGCTCTTCAATGCCGACCAGTGGTGCCGGTTCCGGATCTTCCATCAACAACATGTAGGCCAGCATTTTCAGCGTGCCATCGGACATGTCTTGCTGGAAGAATGGTTCCTTGTAGCCGCGCGCATGAAATGCCAGCAGCAGGCGCTTGTCGGGCGCGACGATGGACTCGATGCGTACAATGCCGGGAATTTTTTTCGAGATGCGATCGAGCATCTGGTTAAAACTGCCGGGATGTTCGCGCGCGATGAACTGCAGATACTTGGCCAGGTTTTCCCCGGTCCTGTCGAGATGCGGCTCCGCCCCCGACATCGGCTGGGTCCTGGCCAATTGCGGGACAAAATAAGACAGGTACCAGCCGGACAGGAACTGGCGAAATGCCGCGATGCGCGGATGGTCGGCGAGGGTGCCCAGGGTGGAGATGCCCAGCACTTGCCGGTCGCTCATCCTGACATCCGCGCGGCTGTTCCCTTCCGCTTCTTCGCTGCTTTCGCCAGACCATACCGTGCCCACGCCATTGTCGATCTCGAGAAATGAGAAGGGCCAGCCATGACGCTGTCCCTTGCGGCGCTGGCGCAGCCGCTCGTACGATACCAGTGCGCGACCGTGCTTGTCGCAATCGATATGCAGCGAATAGCTGATGGGACGGGAATCGCTTGTCTGCCGGTATTGAATTTCGAATTTGATCGGTTCGCTTACACCTTGCGTTCTCAAACGTTCGAATCCGCCACGGTGCGGCTTGTCGCACGCCGCTTCGACTCCTTCGATCAGGCAGTCGCCGATGAAGCCGAGCGTATCCATCAGACTGGATTTGCCGGCGCCATTCGCACCGATGACGGCCATCAGGCGCGGTAATTCCTCACCCGTCGTATCAAAGGTCTTTCCGAGCGTGACATTGCGCAGGGAGCGGAAATTCTGGATTTGTATGCCAAGCAGGATCGCCATAAGTATTTTCGCTTCGCTTATCGTAGGTAGGACGCGCGGTCGACAGTTCAGCTGCGGAAAATGAAGTAAACGGCGCCCACCAGGCACAGTCCGGCCCAGACGTAATCGAGCTTGAAGGGCTGGTCCATATAGATCATCGCGAACGGCACGAACACCGTCAGCGTGATCGCTTCCTGCATGATTTTCAACTGGGCCAGGCTGTACTGCGTATAGCCGATGCGGTTGGCCGGCACTTGCAGCAGGTATTCGAACAGCGCGATACCCCAGCTGACCAGGGCGGCCAGCCACCAGGCTTTCGAGTTCAGGCTTTTCAGGTGGCCGTACCAGGCAACTGTCATGAATACGTTCGACAGCACCAGCAGGCCGACGGTTTGGATGATGACGGGAATTTGCATGCGATTGATCCGGACGTTTCAGTCGCCAAATTCGGCGTAATACGCATCGCGCAATTCCGCGCGGGTGATCTCGGCCACTTCGGGATTGGCCTTCAGCCAGGCGCAGGCCGCGTCGAGCTGTTCCTGCGTCAGCGATTTTTCCGCCAGCAGCATGCCGTCGGTGCCCGCGATCGGCAGCGCGCCGCCGAACAGCGCGATGTACAGGTGTTGCGATTCCACCCACGTTATCCAGGTAGCGACCCAGGCTTCAAAGGCGGCGCCGTCCATCGGCTGCTTGAAGCGCAAGGAGATATCGCCGCGCAGCTGACGGAATTCACCCAGGTGCAGCTTTTTGCGCTGGCGGGTATTGCAGCCACGCAGGCGGCGCTGCGAAGGATTGATTAGTTCGTACATGGGCATTTCCTGAAAATAAATGGATGGCGACCGGCGGCACACGCCACCCGGTCAAAGCCGGCTGATCGCCTGGTCCGCGACGGCGGATTCGAAACAGCGCGCCGGCGCGCGGCCGGGGATCATGATGGACGGCGCCAGTTCCAGCAGCGGCGCGAGCACGAAGGCGCGCTCGCACATGCGCGGATGCGGCACCGTCAAGGTCGGGCTGGCGATCTGCTCATCCCCGTACAGCAGCAAATCCATGTCTAGCGTGCGCGGCGCATTGCGGTAGGGGCGCTCCCTGCCGTGTGCCTGCTCGATGCCGTGCAGCGCGCGCAGCAGCGCTTCGGCATCGAGGTCGGTCTCGACGCAGGCCACGGCGTTGATGTAATCGTCGCCGCTGGAATCGATCGGCGCGGTGCGGTACAGGCTGGAGACGGCATTGACCGCGCAGCCGGGCAGGGCGCGCAGCCGCGCCACCGCGTCGTGCACGTTGGCGCGCGCGTCGCCCAGGTTGGCGCCGATGCCTATGTAGGCGGTGACGCTCATTCGTCGGCGCCGGCGTTGGCCGGGCTGGCGGCGCCGCCGCCTTCACCCTGCGCTTCTGTCCTGTGGCGGTTGCCGCGGCGCGGTGCGCGCTTGCGTTTCGGGCCGGACGCGCCGCCGCCGGTGGCGCTGCCGTTGACCAGCGCTTCGCGCGCTGTCTCATCTCCTTCGTAGAACGCGGTCCACCAGTCTCCCAGTTCGGCGTCGATCTCGCCGGAGGCGCAGCGCAGCAGCAGGAAGTCGTAGCCGGCGCGGAAGCGCAAGTGTTCCAGCAGCTTGTACGGGTTCTTGCCGGTGCGGCGCTCGAAGCGCGGCTGCATCGACCAGATATCCCGCATGTCGGAGCCGATCTTGCGTTGCAGCGCCAGTTTTTCGGTCTGCGAATCGAGCACGTCGTCGGCCGCCAGGTGCAGCGCCGGAATCGGGAATTCGCCGGCGGCCTGGTATGCCGTCCATTTTTCCAGCACCTGGTGCCACAGCAGGGAGGCGAACAGGAAGCCGGGAGAGACGGTCTTGCCGGCGTGGATGCGCTTGTCCGTCGCGTCCAGCGCGAGCGTGACGAACTTGATGCCGAGCGGCTGTTCGAGCACCACGTCGAGCAGCGGCAGCAGGCCGTGATGCAAGCCTTCCTGGCGCAGGCGCTGCAGGCAGGCCAGCGCGTGGCCGCTCATCAACAGCTTCAGCATCTCGTCGAACACGCGCGCGGCCGGCACGTTGTTGATCAAGGGCGCCATCACGGCGATCGGCGCGCCAGTGTGCGGTTCGATCGAAAATTTTAGCTTGGCCGCGAAGCGCACCACGCGCAGCATGCGCACCGGGTCTTCGCGGTAGCGCGCCTCGGCCTGGCCGATGATGCGCAGCGTCTTGGCGCGGATATCCTCGATGCCGCCGTGGTAATCCCATACTTCCTGGTTGGCCGGGTTGTAGTACATCGCGTTGATCGTGAAATCGCGCCGCACCGCGTCCTCGGCCTGGGTGCCGAAGGTATTGTCGCGCAGTACGCGGCCGTGTTCATCCTTGGGCGCGTCGTTCGACGTCGTGCCCCGGAAGGTCGTCACTTCGAGCAAGTCCTGGCCGAACATCACGTGCACGATCTGGAAGCGCTTGCCGATGATGAAGGCGCGCCGGAACAGGCGCTTGACCTGTTCCGGCGTGGCGTTGGTGGCGATGTCGAAGTCTTTCGGTTTGACGCCCAGCAGCAGGTCGCGCACGGCGCCGCCGACGACGAAGGCGTCGAAGCCGGCTTCCTGCAGCGTGCTGGTGACGCGGATCGCGTTCGACGACAGCAGCGACGGATCGATGCCGTGCTGCGGCGCGCCGAGGATGACCGGCACGCTGGTGTCGCGTTCTTCCTTGTTCTTGACGCCCAGGATTTTGCGGATCAGTTTTTTAATCATTGAATAAGTGAATTGATGGCCAGCCCTGCGCGGTGGCGTGGCGGGTCAGTGCGGCGTTCGGGTTGGTCGCCACGGGGTGGGTCACGACGGACATCAGCGGAATATCGTTGTGCGAATCGCTGTAAAAGTGGCTGGTTTCAAAATCGGCCAGTTTCTTGCCCAGTTTTTGCAGCCACGCTTCGGTATGCGTCACCTTGCCGGCGCCCTGCGTCGGCGTGCCGAGCAGGCGGCCGGTCAGCTTGCCGTCGGCGTCCGTTTCCGGCAGCGCGGCGATCAGGTGCTCCACGCCGAGCGCGCGCGCGATCGGCGCGGTGACGAAGGCGTTGGTGGCGGTGACGATGGCGACCAGGTCGCCGGCGTCGAGGTGGCGTTGCAGCAGCGCGCGCGCCGACGGGCGGATCGCCGGCAGGATCACTTCCTGCATGAAGCGCTGCTGCATCGCGGCTAGCTGGTCGCGCGGGAAGCTGGCCAGGGTGCCGAGCGAGAATTCCAGGTATTCGACGGCGTCGAGCGTACCGGCCTGGTATTGGGCGAAGAAGGCATCGTTGCGGCGGGCGAATTCGGCCGCGTCGACGGCGCCGATGCGGCATAAAAACTGTCCCCATTCGTAATCGGAATCGATGGGCAGCAGGGTGTGGTCGAGGTCAAACAGGGCCAGGTTCATTATTTTTTCGCTTCCGATTGCAGCCACTCGCGCAGCAGCGGCAGCGTGATCGGACGTTGGGTTTCCAGGGAATATTGGTCGAGGGCGTCCAGCATTTCCGACAGCGAACGCATGTCGCGCCGGTAATGGGACAGCAAATAGGGTAACACGCCGGGCGACAGCGTCAATCCCCGCGCGGCGGCGGCGCTGCTCAGCGCGGCCACCTTTTCATCGTCGGTCAGGCCGTGCAGGCGGTAGATCAAGCCCCATCCCATGCGGGTGCGCAGATCTTCGCGCACCGGCAGCACGGCCGGCGCCACGGCGCCGCTGCTGACCATGAAGGCGTTGTTGGCGCGGATTTCATTGAACAGGGCAAAGGCGTCGATCTGCGCCAGCGGCGACAGTTTTTCGCAATCGTCGAGCAGGTACAGGTCCACTTCCGGAGAATAGGCGAATTCCGATTCGATCGAAAACGGCGAGATGTAGCGCGCGCGCGGCGTGCCGGCCAGCGCTTTCAACAGATGGCTTTTACCGGCGCCCATGTCGCCCCACAGGTAGGCGAAATGTTCGTGCGCCGTGCGGTCGGCGAAATCGCGCATCAGCTGCGCCACTTCGGCGTTCTGTCCGATCTCGAACGAATCGAGGCTGCGCACCGGCTCGGCGCCTAAATCGAGCACCAGTTGCTTCATTGCGCGCGCCTTGCGGAGGTTGGGTTAGTGGTCATCACTTACGCATTATAAAAGCTGCTGCTCAGGTAGTGGCGCCGAAGATGCTTGAAGGCGACCATCAACACCGCCGACGCGGGCAGCGCGAGCAGCACACCGACGAAGCCGAACAGCTGGCCGAAGGCGAGCAGTGCGAAGATCACGGCCAGCGGATTCAAGCCGATGCGCTCGCCGACCAGGCGCGGCGTCAGGAAAAACCCTTCGATGACCTGGCCGCAACCGTAAATCACGGCCACCGCGATGACGCCGCTCCAGTCGGAAAATTGCAGCACGGCGGCGATCAGGGCCAGCACCAGGCCCAGGCCGAAGCCGAGGTAGGGAATAAAAACCAGCAGGCCGGTCAAAATGCCGACCGGCAGCGCGACATCGAAACCGGCGATCATCAGGCCGACCGAGTAATACACGGCCAGCACCAGCATCACCAGCAACTGGCCGCGCAGGTATTGCGCCAGCAGGGTATCGACTTCGTCGGCCATGGCGAGCGTGCGCGCAAAATAACGGCGCGGCACGGCCGCGCCGATGCGCGCGATCATCTGGTGCCAGTCCAGCAGCAGGTAAAACAGCAACACGGGGACCAAGACGACGGTGGCGATCCAGCCCAGCACGGCGGTGCCGCCGACGCGGGCCGAGGCCAGTACCGCGCTCCAGATCTCGTCGCCGCTGGTAGCCAGTTGCTGCGAGACGAGCTTGCGGATGCCGGCGCTGTCGAGTTGTACTTTAAAACCCATTTCCTGCAATCGCGGTCCCAGGACATCGTTGGCTTTGGCGAGGAAGGCCGGGATTTGCGCCTGCAGCAGAGGAATTTCGCGTTGCAGGACCGGTACCACGATCAACACCAGCGCGCCCAGTCCGGCCAGGAACAGCAGCACGACGACGACGACGGCCAGCGCGCGCGGCACGTCGCAGCGGCCCAGGCGCAGGTGGTCGATGCGGTCGACGCCGGGATTGAGGGCGTAAGCGATGATGGCGGCCGCCGCGAAGGGCGTCAGCACCGGGCCGAGAGTCACCAACAACAGGAGGAATGCGAGCCAGACTGCCACCCAGAATGCCGTTTGCTTCTGTTCTACCGAAAGGGGAAATGGCATGAGTTGAGGTGATTTGCGTTAAAAATGGCTGGAGGACTGGGCATTTTGATAAAATAGCGGACTGGCCGGTTTTTGCGCTACCCGCGCGGCAATCCGGTCTCCGCCTTCTATTTTACCGCCTCCGCTGCCAAATACCATGAGCCAACCTTCTAATGTTTCCCTGTCCTACCGTGACGCCGGCGTCGATATCGATGCTGGCGACGCTTTAGTCGAAGCGATCAAGCCGTTCGCCAAGCGCACCATGCGCGAGGGCGTAATGGCCGGCATCGGCGGCTTCGGCGCGCTGTTCGAGATCAGCAAGAAGTACCAGGAACCGGTGCTGGTGTCCGGCACGGACGGCGTCGGCACCAAGCTGAAGCTGGCTTTCGAACTGAACCGCCACGACACGGTCGGCATCGACCTGGTCGCGATGAGCGTCAACGATATCCTGGTGCAGGGTGCCGAACCGCTGTTCTTCCTCGATTATTTCGCGTGCGGCAAGCTCGACGTGGCACAGGCGACCGACGTCATCAAGGGCATCGCCCAGGGTTGCGAACAGTCCGGCTGTGCGCTGATCGGCGGCGAAACGGCGGAAATGCCGAGCATGTACCCGGCCGGTGAATACGACCTGGCCGGCTTCGCCGTCGGCGTCGTCGAAAAATCGAAGATCATCGACGGCAAGTCGATCGCCCCGGGCGACGTGGTGCTGGGCCTGGCCTCGTCGGGCGCGCATTCGAACGGTTATTCGCTGGTGCGCAAAATTATTGAAGTGGCAAAACCGGACCTGGAAGGCGATTTCCACGGCCGCAAGCTGGCCGATGTGCTGATGGAACCGACCCGCATCTACGTCAAGCCGCTGCTGGCGCTGATGGCATCGATGGAAGTCAAGGGCCTGGTGCACATCACCGGCGGCGGCCTGGTCGAAAACATCCCGCGCGTGCTGCAGCCTGGCCTGACGTGCGAGCTGGACGGTAAATCGTGGACGATGCCGCCGCTGTTCCAGTGGCTGCAACAGCACGGCGGCGTGGCTGATGCCGAGATGCACCGCGTGTTCAACTGCGGTATCGGCATGACGGTCATCGTATCGGCCGCGAACGCGGATGCAGCGATGGCGCAATTGCAGGCGGCTGGCGAGACCGTGTATCGCATCGGTGCGATTCGCGCCAGTGCTGAGGGCGAGCATCAGACTGTTGTGGTGTAAATTACCAGAACGCACTAAAAGCACGCTGCGGCGTGCTTTTTTTTTAAATCAAGGGCAAAGGCCGGGGTCAGACCCACGGGTCTGACCCCAAAGGGCAATCGGTGCCAACAATGTGCGGGGGCGTGCCGGCTGCCTGTCCGATAGCCGCCACAGCGGGGATTACCCGATAGCATTGCTTTTCCACTTGGTCTAAGCTGTATTGAGCGGACCCGGGCGCAGTTCCAGACCCGGGCCGACGCTGAAAAACCACGGGGGATCGAATGATGACGACATTTTTCGCACGGGTATGCATGCTGCTGGCGGCATGGGGATGTTTCAGCACTGCCGCCGGCGCGGCCGAGGCCAGCCGGGGGACGCTCGATGAGGCGGTGGCGATGGCGAACAAGGCGGCGGCTTATCTGCGCAAGAACGGCATCGAAAAAACCGTGGCCGAGGTGAACCAGCCGAAAGGTCAATTCGTCGACCGCGACCTGTATGTCAGCATCGTCGATGCCAAGGATATCAACCTGGCGCACGGCGCCAATCCGAAAATGATCGGCAAGGACTTGAGCGATCTGCGCGACGCGGACGGCACGTATATTTCCCGCCAGCGCAGGGAAGTGCTCAAGACGAAGAACGAGGGCTGGATCAAGTACCGCTTCCTGAACCCGGTCACCGGCAAGATCGAGCCGAAGTCGCAATACTTCATCAAGGTCGACAATTACCTGGTCAGCTGCGGCGCCTACACGCCTTGATGCCGGCGGCTTTGACAGGGCGGCGCCTGGCGGCATTGCTGTTATTGATGCTGTGCGGCGCCGCGCCGCGCGCGCAGACACCGCCGCATACGATGGTGCTGGCCGGCGCGACCGATACCGCGCGCTCTTACGGCCCCTGGCTCAATCTGATCTATACCGAAGCCTTCCGCCGGCTCGGTTACCAGTTCGAATACCGGACCTTTCCCTCCAAGCGCGCCAGCCTGATGTCCGACAATGGCGAAGTCGATGGCGAAATCAACCGCGTGGCCAGCTATGGCAGCGTGCATCCCGACATGGTGCGGGTCGATACCGCGCATTTCACGATCTCCTTCACCGCCTACGCTGCCCGGCCGATGGCGCTCGACGATGGGTGGAATGCGTTGAAGGATGGCGCGCTGCGGATCGAATACCGGGTCGGCGTGACCCGTCCCGAAACGCTGCTGCCGACACTGGTGCCGGCCGAGCGCCTCAGCAGCGCCAATAATGTCGTGCTGGGTCTGCGCAAGCTGGAGCGTGGGCGCTCCGATCTCTACATCGACGGCAGCCAGATCGTCGACATGGCGCTGGCGCTGCCGGAATTCCAGCACACTGCGATACGCCGCGTCGCCCTGATGGAAACGGTGGACGTGCATGCTTTCCTGCACAAGAAGCACCGCGACCTGGCGCCCCGGCTGGCGCATGTGCTGGCCGACATGAAACGCGAAGGCTTGATCGAAAAATACCGCATCCAGGCTGAAAAACTGCGCGCGCCGCCGTCAGCGCTGGATGTGCCATGACGCCGGGGAAGGCGTCATAGTATCGATTATTAATACTTTATTCTAAGGCGTGTGCCCTGGTATTAATTCCAGAGAAATCCGTTTTTGAGACGGAATTGCAAAGTAACTCTTGCGCAATACTTGCTATGCGCGACTCCCCCCTGCCATACGCCTCAATACCGGCAGATAGCCGTGCTCCATCGTGGCGCGCTGGTAGGCGCCCTGTTGCGCCAGCCAGGCATGCAGTTTGGGCAAGTTATACGAAGGTACGACCGGCGCCAGGTGGTGTTCGAAATGAAAGTTCACAAAATTCGGCGCCACCGTCAGGCGCTCCCACCAGCGGGCCTTGACCGTGCGGGTATTGCGCCAGATGTCGTCGCTGCGGGTGCCCGGCAGCGCGCCATGTTCGGCGGCGTTGCGTATGCGGCTGAACAGCATGTAGGTCGTCAGCCACGAAGCCGGCCACAGCAGGTAGACGGCCGCATGGCCCAAGGCCCAGCACGTGCTGAGCATCAGGCCGTTGACGAGCAGGATGCGGCGCAGGTTCCATAACAGGGCGACGAGGGACAGCCGGGCACCGCGCATTGCCGCGCCGCTCTGGTAACTGTAGCCCTGCGCCGTTTGCTGCGCGCCGTCGTGCCCATACAGAAAAACCAGGGACAGCAAGGCCCGCAGCCCGGAACGGCCTGTCAAATCCCGGGCGAATTTGCGCAGCAGCGAATTGCGGCTGACCGGGTAATTGGCATAGTTCGGCAAATCCGGATCGTCCTGCGTGCCGGTGTTGCGGTGGTGGGTCATGTGATAGCCGCGATAAATGGCCAGATCGACCAGCATCGGCGCGCCGCACAGCCAGTTGCCGACCCATTCGCCGATTGCGCGCGATGTCAGGAAGGAGCGGTGCGCGCATTCGTGCGTCAAGATGCCCAGGCCGAGTTGCCGCCCGCCGACCAGGATCATGGCAACGACGATCGCATACCAGCGCGGCATCGCCATCACCAAGGCAAAAGCGGCGCAGATCAGGCCCCAGTTGAAGGCGAGCATGCGCCACGCCGCCCAGTCAGATTTTTCCATAAATCGTTTCAATTCTTCGCGTGGAAGCGTGTCCCAGTCAACCGGCATGAGTGGCTCCTTGTATGGTCTATGTATTGGTCTTATTAAATCATTGCTGCGATACTGGAAGTTGTTATTAAAAGACAGATTATTGATATGAAAAACATGGGTGTTCCGGTATCGCTGGCCATCCTGCTGCCCGAGCGGGTGTGGGCCGGCTCGGTATTTCTTGTGCAAGAGTTGCTGCTGATTGCAGGCACGCTGTTGTCGCAGCAGACCGATATCGCGGCCAGCGCGCTGTTCGACATCCGCCTGCTGGCGGAAAGGGGGGCGCCCGTGCACAGTCTTGGCGGCCTGGCGATCCATCCCGGGCGGACGCTGGATACCGGCGATGATTACCAGGTCGTCATCGTTCCGGCGCAATTCGCTCCCACCGGTACGATCGCCGAGGAGGAGCGCAGGATGGTGGCGTGGCTGCTGGAGCAGCACGGCAAGGGTGCGTTGATCGTCAGCCTGAACGGCGCGGTGTTGCTGGCGAAGACCGGTTTGCTCGACGGTAAGCAGGCGACCGGTCCTGTCAGCGATCAAGCCATTTTTGCGCGCCATTTCCCCCTGGTGCGGTTTACACCGAGCCGCAGGATCGTCGTCGACGAGCGCATCATTTGCGCCGGCGGGATCATCCCGACGGTCGAGATATGCGCTTACCTGATCGAGCGGTTTTTCGGGCAGCATGCGTCACAAAAATTCATCCGCCACACGTCGACAGAGGCTTTGCCCTGGCACGAGAAATTCGGCGTCTGGAGTTCGCAGTTCAAGCAGCACCGCGATGTTCCGGTGCTGGCCATACAGCAAACGATTGAAAGCAGCCTGGCGCAGCTGCCGTCGCTGTCGACCATGGCCGCCGCCGTTCACCTGAGTCCGCGTACCTTGTCGCGCCGTTTCCAGGCGGCGGTCGGGGTGAATTTGCGCCGTTATGCCGCGGAATGCCGGTTGGAAATGGCACGCTTGATGTTGCGCGTCACCAGCGATTCCATCGCGCGCATTGCCGATGAATGCGGTTATGGCAGCGCCAGCGCGCTGGTGCAGGCATTCGGCGCGCGGCATGGCGTCAGTCCGGCGCGCTACAGGCTGGAAGTCGGTCCGTCCCGTGCGCGGCATTGATTGGGAAGCTGAGCATGCCGGCCGCAGTGACAGTACAATCGGCACTACTTCAACCATCGCCTGAAAGAGATCGTCCATGCATGCAGCGGGGTTTTTCCGGCGGCGGCGCCTGGCGCTGCTGCTGATGCTGGGTCTGGGCAGCGCGCGGGTGGCGGCGCAGGCGCCGCTGCCCGTGCTGGTGCTGAGCGGCTCCAGCGACAGCGCGCGCGCGCATGGGCACTGGCTCTCGCTGATCTATACGGAAGCCTTGCGGCGCCTCGGTTACCGGCTCGATTACCGTATCTATCCGGCGAATCGTTCCAGCATCATGTCGGACCTGGGCGAAGTCGATGGGGAAATCAACCGCGCCGCGACGTATGGGCTGGAGCATCCCGACATGATACGTATCGACCCGCCCCATTTCAGCGTCGCTTTCGCGGCCTATGCCAGCCGTGCGCTGGCGCTGCACGATGGCTGGGATGCGCTGAAGGAGACGCCGCTGCGGGTCGAATACCGCGGCGGCCTGGCGCGCTGCAAGAGCCAGTTGTCGCAGCGGGTGGCGGCCGAACGGCTCAGCGTGGCGAACGGCACGCTGGTCGGGTTGCGCAAGCTGGAGCGGGCTCGCACCGACCTGTATATCGATATCGACGGTGTCGTCGGCCAGGCGTTGATGCAGCCTGAATTCCGCAATAGCGCGATCCGCAAGGTGGCGGTGATGGAAAACGTGGATTCGCACGCCTACCTGCACAAAAAACACCGCGCGCTGGCGGCCAGCCTGTCGCAGGTGCTGACCGATATGCGGCGTGAAGGCTTGATCGCGGCCTATCGCCGGCGCGCTGAGCAGATGCCGCCGATGGGGGGCGAGGCTGAATAAGGCGGGTTGCGCCGGCCCGGGAACCTGATGCCGTCAAGTTGGTGGCGAATTGGCATTCCATTTCGTGGCCTTGATAGGGTCCCGAACGGCTCATAAAAATGGGATTCCCGCTTTCGCGGGAATGACAGGGCTGTGGTTGAATTTGACGGTATTGGCCCGCTAAGCGCTTATTTTTTCAGGATCTTGTCGACGGGTGCCGCGCGCAGGCGGAAGGCGTCGGGCATGCCGGAGCCGAGCAGCGGGCGCAGGTACAGGCGGAAGGCGTCTGTCACATCGGTGCCGCTGGCGCTGATGAATTCATCTTCCATCGTGCGCGTCTTGCCGGCGACCTCGGTCAAGGGCAGCAATTCGTAATCGACCGAATAAAAGCCGGTGCGCTTGATGGCGACGGAACCGTCGCGGTCGCCCCACATGGCGAACTGCACGGCCTTTTCGCCAACCTCGCGCGCCTCTCTCTGGTCGACGTCGGACACGCAACCGATGAAGGAGCGTTGCAGGTAACCGAAGGTGTCGCCGCGCACGCGCTTGATGCCGAGTTTGGCCTTGATCTCGTCGCACAGCAGGTCGGCCAGCGCGCCGTTGCCGGACAGTTGTACGTTGCCGTGCGCATCGCGCTCGACTTCCTTGGCCAGCAGGCTGGCGATCGCTTCGCCGGAGGCGTCGTGGATGCCTTCGGAGACGGCGATCACGCAGCGTCCGTAACGTTCATAGGTTGCCTTGACGTCGGCCAGGAATTGTTCCAGCACGAAGACGCGCTCGGGCAGGTAGATCAGGTGCGGGCCGTCGTCCGGGAATTTTTTGCCCAGGGCGGAGGCGGCCGTCAGGAAGCCGGCGTGGCGTCCCATGACGACGCCGACATACACGCCCGGCAGCGAGGCGTTGTCGAGGTTGGCGCCGGCGAACGCTTGCGCAACAAAACGCGCGGCGGATGGAAATCCCGGCGTGTGGTCGTTGCCGACCAGGTCGTTGTCGATGGTTTTTGGAATGTGGATGCAGCGCAGCGGGTAGCCGGCCGCTTGCGCCTGTTCGCTGACGATGCGCACTGTGTCCGAGGAATCGTTGCCGCCGATATAAAAGAAATGTTCGATTTCATGCGCCTGCAAGACCTTGAAAATATCGGCGCAATAGGCATTATCCGGCTTGTCGCGCGTCGAGCCGAGCGCCGACGATGGCGTCGCCGCGACCAGTTCCAGGTTGTGGCTGGCTTCCTGCGTCAGGTCGACGAAGTCTTCGTCGACGATGCCGCGCACGCCGTGCAGCGCGCCGTAGACGCGGGTGACGTGCTGAAAACGGCGCGCTTCGAGCACGACGCCGACCAGCGACTGGTTGATGACGGCGGTCGGCCCGCCTCCCTGTGCGACCAGAATTTTTCCCGACGGCATGCGCATCCCCTTGAACGAGTTGAACGAGTTATGGCCAGCGGCTAGGGTACTCCGAATTCAGCGCTGGCCGATGTGTTGCGCCAGGAATTTCTCGGCGCGGTTCCAGAAATCGATGCGGTTTTTGGCCAGCGACCAACCGTGGCCTTCGCCGTTATATACGACCAGTTCGACATCGCGGTTGCCGCTGGCCTTGAGCGCTTCGTAAAATTTGCGGCCGTGGTACAGCGGCACGCGGCGGTCGTCGGTGCCGTAAGCCATCAATACCGGTTGCCTGATGCGCGCGGCCAGGTTCAGCGGCGACGTCGCCTTCAATTGAAAACGGTCTTTCAGTAAATCGCCGATCAGGCGCGGCATGCCGTATTTTTTCCACGCCTGCTGCAAGTCGGACAGGAAGGAATTGTCCTTGTATAACAGTTCGATGTCGGTCACGCCGGCCCAGTTGATGCCACATTTAAACAGTTCCGGATTTTTAATCAGGCCCATCAAGGTCGCGTAGCCGCCATAACTGGCGCCGGCGATGCAGATGCGCTGCGGGTCGGCGATGCCCTGCGCGATCGCCCATTGCGCGGCGTCGGCCAGGTCATCCTGCATGGCCAGTCCCCACTGTTTCAAGCCGGCGCGAAAATGCCGGTTGCCGAAACCGGTGCTGCCGCGGTATTCCGGTTCCAGCACGGCGTAGCCGCGCGAGGCGAGGAATTGCGCTTCCGCGTGCCAGCCCCATTCGCGCCCGCGCATGTACGGGCCGCCGTGCACCAGCACGACCAGCGGCAGGTTTTTTGCGCCGTCTCGCGGCAAGGTCAGCCAGGCGGGGATAGGCAAGCCGTCGCGCGCCGCGTAACGCACCAAATCCTGCCGGCCCATTTCCGCCGGCTTGATTTCGTCGCGCTCGCCGCCGATCCGGCTCAGCTGATGGGTGTCGGTATTGAACAGGTAATACACCAACGGTTGCCGGTCCGAATACGATTTCACCAGCAGCCACGGCGCCTGCGGGCGCGCCGCCGGTTCCAGCAAGTTCACCGTGTCTTGCAATTGCGCGTCGACTTCCCGCTGCAGCGCCTTCATGTGCGGGTCCAGCCATACCATCGCGCGCGCGTCGGACAGGATTTCGTAGCCGAGCAGCTTGCCGTTGCTGTAAATTAGCTTGCCGTCGTAATCGTAATCGGCCAGCGATACCAGCGCTTCCTTGCCGATCTGTCCGCTGGCCACGTCGAGCAGGTGCAGGCTTTCCTTGTCGTCCTGGTCCACTTGCGTGCTGACCAGCAGCTTGCCGTCCGGGTGAAAACCGAGCGGCACGAAACTGCCGGGCGCATTGTCGTAGACGGGGAAGCTGGCCAGCGTGCGCCACTTGCCGCTGGCGGGATCGAGATAATGCCGCGTCACCAGGTTGTCACGGCGCGACGTGGCCAGGCGCGGCAAGCCCTTGTGGTCGAGCAGCCATTCGGTCACCGCTTGCGGGTGCGGGATGTCGTCGGCCTTGCCGGTGACAGTGTTCAGGCGCAGCAGGTCGACATGTTTGAGTTCTTCGCTGACCTCGTCCCAGACCGGCCGCTCGACATAGACGTCGTCCGAATCCTGGGCGCCGGCCTGGGCGATCAGGTAAGTATTCCATGGCAGTACCCGGGACTTGATCAGCGTGCCGGTCGTGGCAGGAGGATCGTAGTTGCGTTCTGCCAGCTGGCGCATGGCGCTGCCGTCGCGGTTGGCCGCGTACAGGCCGGGCGCAAAACGCCGGTTGCCGGGGGCGACCTTGTTGTCGCGGGTATTGAACACCAGGCGCTTGTCGTTGACCCACTCGAAATCGCCGATGTCGGCGTCATTGAATTGCGCCACGGCTTGCGCCTTGCGCGTGGCCAGGTCGATCACGGCCAGGCCGTCGCGTTTATTGGCGTTGCCGATGCGTAGCGCGAGGAAGCTGGCGTCGGGCGACAGCTTGGCGTCGCCGAGGCGAGGGTGGTCAAAAAAATGCTGGATCGGCGGCGCCGCCGCCAGCGCCGCCGCGGCGGCGGTCGCGCCGAGCAGGGCCGCGCCGAAGCGCGGCAGGAGCTTGACTGGCATGCCGCTATTCCTTTCAGTTGCCGGGCTGGCCGATGTTTTTTGCCAGGAATTGCTCGACGCGGCTCCAGAAGTCGATGCGGTTTTTCGCCAGTGCCCAGCCGTGGCCTTCGCCATTGTAGATCACCAGTTCGACATCCTGGTTGCCGCCAGCCTTGACCGCGTCCAGGAACTTGCGGCCGTGATACAGCGGCACGCGCCGGTCCTCGGTGCCATAGGCCATCAGCACCGGTTGCCTGATGCGCGCGGCCAGGTTCAGCGGCGACGTCGCCTTCAACTGGGCGGCATCCTTGACCGGGTCGCCGATCCGTTGCGGCATGCCGTATTCCTTCCACGCCTGCGGCAAATCGGACAGG
This sequence comes from Pseudomonadota bacterium, assembly GCA_040389645.1. Lineage (GTDB taxonomy): Bacteria > Pseudomonadota > Gammaproteobacteria > Burkholderiales > Burkholderiaceae_D > Rugamonas. Next base: position 49,555 of record JAZJZT010000064.1, read on the forward strand.
TAGGAATTATCCTTGTACATCAGTTCGATGTCGGTCACGCCGACCCAGTTGATGCCGCATTTGAACAGTTCCGGATTTTTCACCAGTCCCATCAGCGTCGCGTAGCCGCCATAACTGGCGCCGGCGATGCAGATGCGTTTCGGATCGGCGATGCCCTGGGCGATCGCCCATTGCGCCGCGTCGGCCAAGTCATCCTGCATGGCCAGGCCCCACTGTTTCAATCCCGCGCGAAAATGCTTGTTGCCGAAACCGGCGCTGCCGCGGAATTCCGGTTCCAGCACGGCATAGCCGCGCGAGGCCAGGAATTGCGTTTCGGCATCCCACTCCCATTCGCGGCCGCGCGAACTGGGGCCACCATGCACCAGTAGCACCAGCGGCAGGTTTTTTTTCTTGCCTTGCGGTAGCGTCAGCCAGGCCGGGATCGACAAGCCGTCGCGTGCCGCGAAACGCATCAAGTCTTGCTGGCCCATCTCGGCCGGGTTGATGCCGTCGCGCACGCTGCCGATCTTGCTCAGTTTGCGCGTCTCGGTATTGAACAGCAAATACGTCAGCGGCTGCTGGTCGGAATAGGATTGCACCAGCATCCACGGCGCTTGCGGCCGGGCCGCCGGCCGCAGCAGGTTGACGGTGCCGGGCAATTGCGCATCGACCGCCTGCTGGATCGCCTTCATGCCATCGTCGAGCCACACCATGGCGCGGGCGTCGGACAGCACTTCGAAACCGAGCAGCTTGCCGTTGCTGTAGACCGCTTCGCCGTTGTAATCGTAATCGGCCAGCGATACCAGCGCTTGCGGGTCGATGGCCCCGCTGGCGACGTCGAGCACGCGCAAGCTTTTTTTATCCTGGCCGGCGTTGGTTTTCACCAGCAGTTTGCCCTCCGCGCTGAAACCGATGGGCGTAAACCTGCCGGTAGCATCGCCGTAGGCCGGGAAGGTGGCCAGCGTGCGCCAGGCGCGGCTGGCCGGATCGAGAAAATGCGTCGTGACCTTGTCCTGTTGCCAGGACATGGCCAGGCGCGGCAGGCCCTTGTCATCGAGCAGCCAGTCGGTCACCGGTGCCGGACGCGGGATGTAATCGGCCTTGCCGGTCACGGTATTGAGCCGGAATAAGTCCACATGGTGCAGCTCATAGCTGACATCGTCCCAGACCGGGTTTTGGACATAGATATAGTCCGAATCCTGGGCGCCCACCTGGTCCAGCAGGTAAGTGTTCCACGGCAGCAGCCGGGAGACGATCATGCTGTTGGTCGTGTTCGGTGTTGCATAGCTGCGGTCGGCCAGTTGGCGCGCGGCGCTGCCGTCGCGGTTGGCGGCGTACAGGCCGGAAGCCATGCGGCGGTCACCCGGCGCGACGTTCTTGTCGTGGGTATTGAACACCAGGCGCTGGTCGTTGACCCATTCGAAGTCGCCGATATCGGCGTCATTGAACTGCGCCACGGCTTTCGCCTCGCGCGTGGCCAGGTCGATCACGGCCAGTCCGTCGCGCCGGCCCGTGTTGCCGACCCGTACGGCCAGGTACCTGGCGTCGGGCGACAGCCTGGCGCCGCCGAAGTGGGGATTGTCGAAAAAGTGCGCGATCGGCGGCGCCGCCGCCAGCGCCCCGGCGGCGCCCGTGGCCGCCAACAGTACGAAGCCGCACTGCAGCCAGAGTTTGCGTGACATGGTGTATTCCTTTATTGGTCCGGCTGGCCGATGTTTTTCGCCAGGAATTTCTCGACGCGGCGCCAGAAGTCGATGCGGTTTTTCGGCAAGGCCCAGCCGTGGCCTTCCTCGTCGTATTCGATCCACTCGACGTCCTTGTTGGTCGCTTTCACGGCGTCGCGGAATTTGCTGCCGTGGATCAGCGGCACGCGCTGGTCGGCGCCGCCGTAGGCCAGCAGCAAGGGCTGCCTGATGCGCGCGGCCTGTTCCAGCGGCGATGTCGCTTTCAATTGGTCGGCATCCTTGACCAGGTCGCCGATCAAGGTCGGCATGCCGTACTGTTTCCAGCCGTCCGGCAGGTCAGAGGTAAAACGCCAGTGGCCGGTGTACATCAGCTTGATGTCGGTCACGCCGGCCCAGTCGATGCCGCACTTGAATAAATCCGGGTCGTTGACCAGGCCCATCAGGGTGGCGTAACCACCATAGCTGGCGCCGGCGATGCAGATCCGTTTCGGATCGACGATGCCTTGCGCGATCGCCCATTTGGCGCCGTCGGCGATATCGTCCTGCATTTTAAGGCCCCACTGTTTCCAGCCCGCGCGGAAGTGCGCGCTGCCGAAACCGGTGCTGCCGCGGTATTCAGGTTCGAGTACCGCGTAGCCGCGCGAGGCGAGGAATTGGGATTCGGCATCCCAGCCCCACTGGCCGCCGCGCACATAGGGGCCGCCGTGTACCAGCACCACCAGCGGCAGGTTTTTATTTTTGCCGTTCGGCAGCGTCAGCCAGGCCGGGATTTCCAGCCCGTCGCGCGCCTTGTAGCGCACCAGGTCTTGTTTGCCCATCTGCGCCGGCCTGATTTTCGGGTAAGTGGCGCCGGCCGGGTTCAGCGTCTTCTTGACGCGGTCATAGATCAGGAACACGCTGGGTTGCACGTCCGAATAGGCGCGCACCAGCAGGAAGGGCGCATCCTGGCGCTGCGCCGGCGACAGCAGGTTGACGGTGCGCGGCAGCAGCGCATCGACTTCCGCCTGCGTCGCCTTCATGGCCGCATCGAACCACATCGTGCCTTCGGCATCGGCCAGGTAGCGCACGCCGAGCAGCTTGTTGCCACCCATGATCAACTGGCCGCGGAAATCGTAGCCGGTCAGTTCGATCAAAGGCTTGTCGCTCATCTTGCCGGTGGCCAGGTCGAAGGTATGCACGGCGGCCTTGTCCTTGCGGTGATGGCTGACCACGTACAGCGTGCCGTCCGGGCCGAAGGCCAGCGGAGAGAAGGCTTCTTTGCCGCCGGTATAGGCGTTGAAGGTGGCGAGTTTGCGCCAGTCGCCGCTGGCCGGATCGCGGTACTGGATGCTCAGGTCGGCCTTGTCCAGCGTGCTGACGATGCGCGGCTCTCCCTTGTCGTCGAGCAGCCAGTCATGCGTGTCGCCAGGACGCTTGACGGTCGTATAGTAGCCGGTCGTGGTGTTCAGGCGCAGCAGGTCGACATGCTCGACTTCGCCCGGCCCGCCGAATTTCACGCTGCGCACATAGACCGTGTCGGAGTCCTGCGCGCCGCGCTGTCTCAGCATGAAGGTATGCCAGGGCAGCATCCTGGCGGCCGACGGCGTCGTCACGAAGGCGCCGCTGCGGTTGGCCAACTGGCGGAAGCCGCCGCCGTCGCGGTTGACCGCGTACAGGCCGGGGCCGTAGCGCAGATCTCCCTGGCCGATCTGCTTGTCGGTGGTGTCGAACAGCAGCCGCTCATCGCTGATCCAGGCGAAATGGCCGACATCGGCGTCGGCGAAGTTGGCCAGGCTTTTGACGGTATTCGTTTCCAGGTCGACCACGGCCAGGCGCTCGCGCGTGCCGTTGCCGGCGCCGGCCAACCTGGCGGCCAGGTAGCGGCCGCTGGGCGACAGGTGCGCGGCGCTGAATGCGGGATTGTCGAAGAAGTCGGCGATCGGCGGAGGCGCCGCCGGCGCGGAGGCCGGCGCGGGCACTTGGGCGGCGGCGTGGCCGCAGGCGATGGCCAGGGCCACGGCCGTGGCGCGGGCCAGCGGCAAGAGAGTGAATTGCATGGGAATTCCTTAAGGTTGCGCGCCGATATGGCGCTGCAAGAATTTTTCTACGCGACTCCAGAAGTCGATGCGGTTTTCCGGCAGCGCCCAGCCGTGGCCTTCCTTCTCGTATTCGATCCACTCGACATCCTTGTTGGTTGCTTTGACGGCATCGCGGAATTTGCTGCCATGGATCAGCGGCACGCGCTGGTCGGCGCCGCCGTAGGCCAGCAGCAAGGGTTGCCTGATGCGCGCAGCCTGCGCCAGCGGCGACGTGGCTTTTAATTGGTCGGCATCCTTGACCGGGTCGCCGATCAGTTCCGGCATGCCGTATTGCTTGAATTCTTGCGGCAGGTCGGACGTGAAAAGCCAGTGGCCGGTGTACATCAGCTTGATGTCGGTCACGCCGACCCAGTCGATGCCGCACTTGAATAAATCGGGGTCGTTGACCAGGCCCATGAGAGTGGCGTAACCGCCGTAGCTGGCGCCGGCGATGCAGATCCGTTTCGGGTCGACGATGCCTTGCGCGATCGCCCACCTGGCGCCGTCGGCGATGTCGTCCTGCATTTTTAAGCCCCACTGCTTCCAGCCGGCGCGGAAGTGAATGGCGCCGAAGCCGGTGCTGCCGCGGTATTCCGGTTCCAGCACAGCGTAGCCGCGCGAGGCGAGGAACTGGGATTGTGCCTTCCAGCCCCAGGTGGCGCCGCGCACATGCGGACCGCCGTGCACCAGCACCACCAGCGGCAAGTTTTTGGATTTTCCGTTCGGCAGCGTCAGCAGGGCAGGGATGTCGAGGCCGTCGCGCGCCTTGTAATGCACCTGCGCCTGGTTGCCCATCTGCGACGCCTTGATGGCGGCATGCTGGTCGCCGACGCGACTCAAGACTTTGGTTTCCGTGTTGTAGACGAAGTAGATGCGCGGCTGCGTGTCCGAATACGATTCCACCAGCACCCATGCGGTGCGCGGACGGACTGGCAGTGAGACCAGGTTGACGGTGTACGGCAGCCTGGCGTCGATGGCTGCCTGCATCGCTTTCATGGCCGGATCGAACCATAGCATGCCTTCGCCATCGGCGAGATAGCGCAGTCCGAGCAGCTTGCCCTGGTTCATGACGAGCTGGCCGCGGAAATCGTAGCCATCGAGCGCCACCAGAGGCTTGGCGCTGAGTTTATTGGTGGCCAAATCAAAGGTGCGCAGCGTGGTCCTGTCGCTGCCGTCGCGGCTCGTCACATACAGTGTGCCGTCCGGACCGAAAGCCAGCGGCGTGAATCCGACACCGACACCGAGACCGGTAAAAGTGTCAAATGAGAGGAGCGGGCGCCAGGTATCGCCGTCGCCTTCGCGGTATTGAGTCGTGGACACGCCGTCGCGGAACGTGGTGACGATGCGCGGCTGTCCCTTGTGATCGAGCAGCCAGTCGCGGGTGTTGCCCGGGCCGGCAATCTCGCTGGCCTTGCCGTTCAATGTGTTCAGGCGCAGCAGTCCGACATGGTTGACCTGGCCCGCCGCCTCGATGTTCGGATTGGAGACATGGATAATGGCCGAATCCTGGGCACCCGGCTGCGCCAGCATGAAGGTATGCCAAGGCAATATCGGGCCGGCATTGGGCGCTTTGAAAAACGTCTCCCAGCTGCGCCTGGCCAACTGGCGGAAGGCGGTACCGTCGCGATTGACCGCGTACAGGCCGGGACCGTAGCGCACATCGCCGTCGCCGACCCGCTGGTCGGTGGTATCGAACAGCAAGCGGTTGTCGCTGATCCACTGGAAGTCGCCGATATCGACTTCGGGAAATTGCGCGACGACTTTCGCGCTGTTGTCGCGCAGGTCGACCACGGCCAGCCGCTCGCGCTGCCCCTGTCCGCCGACTCGGGCAGCCAGGAAGGCGCCGTCGGGCGACAGTTGCGCTTCGCCGAATGCCGGGGTGTCAAAGAAATCGGCGATCGGCGTGAGCGGGGCCGCAACCGGGACCGGTGGCGCCGTATCGACCGCGCCGGCCGGATGGCAGAAGGCAGCCAGGGCCAGCGCCGTGACGCGCAGCAGCGTGGCGCCGCGCGGCATCGAGGGAACTTGTGCGATCAATCTTTTTGCCAATTAAATAATTAATTGCTGTAGATTAACATCTGCTTGCACTATTGACTACTTTTTTTGCCAAGCATTACGCCGGCAAGTCCGATTCCGGTGCTCGTATATAGGCGATCAGCGCTTGCGCATCGCGGTCCGGCGGCGCTGTCGACAGGCTGACGACGAGCATGGCGAGCAGCCCGGCCGGCACGCCGAACACGCCGGCCGAGACCGGCGCGATATGAAACCACTGGCCGGCGACATTGCCGCCGAGGATAGGGTTGGTGGCGACCATGTAGTACAGGCAGACGCCGAAGCCGGCCGCCATGCCGGCGACGGCCCCTTGCCGGTTGGCGCGCGACCAGAACACGCCGAGCACCAGCGCCGGGAACAGCGTCGAGCCGGCAAGTGAAAAGGCGGCGCTGACCAGGGACAGGATGTCGGCCGGTTTTTGCGATGCCGCGTAGGCGGCGATGAAAGCCACCGCCAGCAGCAGCAGCTTTGAAATGGTCACCCGCTTCTGGGTCGACGCGGACGGATCGACGATCTTGTAATAAATGTCGTGCGACAGCGCGTTCGAGATCGCCAACAATAAACCGTCGGCCGTCGACAGCGCAGCGGCCAGCCCGCCGGCGGCGACCAGACCGGAAATGACGTAGGGCAGGCCGGCGATTTCCGGCGTGGCCAGCACGAGGACGTCGCCGTCGAAGGCGATTTCGGCCAGTTGCACGATGCCGTCGCCGTTGGTGTCGGCGATGCTGATGAGCGGGTGCAGCTTGTCGACGTTGGCCCAGTAAGACACCCAGGTCGGCAGGTGCGCGAAGTCGCTGCCGACCATGGCCGTGTAGACATCGTATTTGACCAGCACGGCCAGCGCGGGAATCGTCAGGTAGACCAGCAGGATGAAGAACAGCGTCCAGAACACGGACACGCGCGTTTCATGCACCGACGGCGTCGTGTACGAACGCATCAGGATATGCGGCAGCGCGGCCGTGCCGACCATCAGGCAAAACACGAGCGCCAGAAAATTGTTGCGCTTGATGTCCGACAGCGCGCCGTCGGCGGCGGCGAACGGCGCGGCGTGCGGCGCCGGCGGCGCGGCGCGGCGCAGGTTGTACAAACGCGCATCGTCCCAGATGCGCGCCGCTTCCTCGGCCGTCTTCGGATAGGCGATCAGCGCGCGCTCGACGCTGCGGATGTCGAGCAGCGAACCGTTGCGCTGCTTGACCTTGTCCAGTTCGCGCTGCGCTTCGATGCGGCCGGTTTCCCATGTCCCGGGCAAGCCTTGCAGCTTCGCCGCGTAAGCATCCGCACGCTGCCGGAAGATGGCGCGCACTTCCAGTTCCTTCGGGTCCAGCGCCAGGCTCGCTTCGCGCGCGCCCAGTTGCGGCAGCAGCTTGCCGTAGGCCACTTGCGGGACCGGATTGTCGCTGTGCTTGGCCGACAGCCAGATGGCGGGGATCAGGAAGGCGACCAGGATGATGATGTATTGCGCCACCTGCGTCCACGTGATCGCGCGCATGCCGCCGAGGAAGGAACAGACGAGGATCGACGCGAGGCCGAGGAAGATGCCGACCGAGAAATCGACGCCGGTAAAACGCGACGCGATCAGGCCGACCGCGTAGATCTGCGCCACGACATAGGTAAATGAAATCACGATGGTGGCGGCCACCGCCATGATGCGCACGATGCGGCCGTGGTGCGCGCCGCCGTAGCGCGCGGCCAGGAAGTCGGGGATGGTGTACTGGCTGAACTTGCGCAGGTAAGGTGCGATCAGGAGCGCGACCAGGCAATAGCCGCCGGTCCAGCCCATGATGTAGGCCAGGCCGTCGAAGCCGTGCAGGTACAGGGTGCCGGCCAGGCTGATGAAGCTGGCCGCCGAGATCCAGTCGGCGGCGGTGGCCATGCCGTTGAAGATGGCGGGGACGCGCCGCCCGGCGACATAATATTCGGCCACGTTCGAGGTGCGGCTGATCAGGCCGATCGACGCGTACAGCACGATGGTGGCGAACATGAACAGGTAGCCGATCCAGATGCGCGGCATGCCTTCCTTTTCCAGCACCGCCAGCGCCAGCAGGAAGCAGGCGAAGCCGGCCGAGAACAGCAGGTAATAGCGCGTCAGGCGTTTGAAAAAACTGGCGCGCGGTTTTTTGTGATCGGCATCTTTCATGCGCGTTCCTGCGCGCGGTAGCGCCGGTCGAGGCGGCGCATGCACCAGGCGTACGCACCGATGATGGCGAGGTAGACCAGCGACGCGCCCTGCGCGGCCAGGTAAAACGATAGCGGCCAGCCAAACAAGGTCAGCGCGTTCAGTTCGCGCGCATAAAACACGGTGGCAAAGCCGGTCAGCAGCCACAGCGACAGCAGCACGGCCGTGGTGCGGCGCGTCGCGCGCCAGTGCCGTTCGCGCCGGGCGCGCGCGGTATCGGATTTATCCATGATAGAGCGGGTCCGGTTCGGCTGGCACGTCGGGCGGGCGCAGCGGGAAGGTCAGGCGGAACAGGCAGCCGGGCTGCTTCGGGTTGTGGCAGCGCGGGTTGCTGAAGATGTCGACTTCGGCATCGTGCTGCTGTGCGATTTCGCGCACGATCGCCAGGCCCAGGCCGCTGCCTTCGGCATTGCTGCCGAGGATGCGGTAAAAGCGTTCGAACACGTGCAGCCGTTCCGCTTGCGGGATGCCGGGGCCGGTGTCTTCGACTTCGACCACGCCATGCCCGGCCGTGCGGCGCACCCGCACCGTGACGGCGCCGTGCGCCGGCGTGTAGCGCAGCGCATTGTCGATCAAATTCGATAACATTTCGCGCAGCATCGTCGGGTTGCCGGAGATGAGGACGGGAGCTTCGTCGGGCGGCGCTTCGAAGCCGAGGTCGATGTGCGCATTGAACGAGGCCGGCACCCAGTCGCGCACGATGCCGGGCGCCAGCGCGACCAGGTCGACCGGCAGCAGCGCGGCGCCGGCCTGCGGCTGGTTTTCCGCGCGCGCCAGCGCCAATAACTGGTTTACAAGGCGCGTGGCCGATTCCGAACTTTTCGCCAGCTGTTCAAGAGAACGGTGGATTTCATCGCGGTCGGTCTGGCGCAGCGCCAGTTCCGATTGCATGCGCATGCCGGCCAGCGGTGTCTTCATCTGGTGCGCGGCGTCGGCGATAAAACGCTTTTGCATCTCGATCGACAGGGATAAACGGGCCAGCATTTCATTGAACGAGCGCACCAGCGGAGAAATCTCTTCCGGCACCTGGTTCGATTCGATCGGGCTCAAATCGTCCGAGCGGCGCGCCCGTATCCGTTCCTGCAATTGCGCCAGCGGCGACAGGCCGCGCGCCAGCGCAAACCAGACCAGGGCCAGCACGATCGGCAGGATGATAAATTGCGGCAAAATGACGCCCTTGATGATTTCATTGGCGAGTTTTGCGCGTTTTTCCAGCGTTTCCGCCACCTGCACCAGCGCCAGGCGTTCCTCTTCCATGCCGCGGTCTTCCAGGCTGACATACGAGTAGGCGATGCGGATCGGCGTGCCGTGCAGGTTGCTGTTACGAAAGTGCACGCTGCCGGGGCGCTGGTGCTCTTCTTCCGACGGCGGCGGCAGATCGCGGTCGCCGTCGATATAGTCTCCGTTCGGGCCGGCGATCTGGAAATAAATGCTGTCGACATCGTCGGCGCGCAGGATGTCGCGCGCCGAACCGGGCAGGCGCGGCGCCAGCTTGCCGTTGACTTCGTGGATCTGCTGCGCCAGCACCGTCACGCTGTCTTCCAGCGCATGGTCGAACGGTTGATTGGCGATCGCCTTCGCGACCAGGTAAGTGATGGCGATGCTCATCGGCCACAGCAGCAGCAGCGGGGCCAGCATCCAGTCGAGGATTTCGCCGAACAGCGAGTGCTGGATATCGTTGTCGTGTTCGGCGCTCGGCGGCACGTAGCGGGCCGCCGCGTCGTCATCCTGGCCGGCGCCGGGCGCCACATCCCGCTCGTTCACCTGGATTCAGGGCGCGGCGTGTCGGAAAATTTTTCCAGGCAATAGCCCAGGCCGCGCACGGTAGCGATGCGCACGCCGCCGACTTCGATTTTCTTGCGCAGGCGGTGGACATAGACTTCGATCGCATTGTTCGACACTTCCTCTCCCCATTCGCACAGGTGGTCGACCAGTTGCTCTTTCGAGACCAGGCGCCCGGTGCGCGCCAGCAGGATTTCCAATAGCCCCAGTTCGCGCGCCGACAGATCGAGCATCTGGTCGTGGATATAGGCGCTGCGGCCGACCTGGTCGTAACTCAAGGGGCCGTGCCGGACGATGGCGGCGCCGCCGCCCTGGCCGCGCCGCGTCAGCGCGCGCACCCGCGCTTCCAGTTCGGACAGCGCGAACGGTTTCGCCATGTAATCGTCGGCGCCGAGGTCGAGGCCGTTGACTCTCTGCTCGATCGAATCGGCCGCCGTCAGTATCAGCACCGGCAACAGGGATGCGCGTGCGCGCAGGCGGCGCAACACTTCCAGGCCCGACATTTTCGGCAAGCCCAGGTCCAGGATCAGCAGGTCGAATTCCTGCGTCGACAGCGCGGTGTCGGCCTCTTCGCCATTCTTGACGCAATCGATCGCATAGCCGGACTGGCGTAAAGAGCGCGTCAGGCCGTCGGCCAATACGCTATCATCCTCGGCAAGTAAAATACGCATAGTGGCACCCGACGTCAGAAGCCTGTATTGTGTTTCATTTTGCTCAACGTGACCAGCGCAGTTTTCGCGCCGATCGTAAAACAGTGCTTGCATAAAGCACTGGTTTTTTATACAGTACTACCTGTACAGATCAAATCAACGCCGAAGGAACATCATGGACGACAAGAAAGCTGTAGTACCCGCATCGGAAAAAGCGAAGGCGCTGGCCGCTGCGCTGGCACAGATCGAGAAGCAGTTTGGCAAGGGCTCCGTGATGCGCATGGATGCCAGTGCCCCGATCGAGGAAGTGCAAGTGGTCTCGACCGGCTCGCTGGGCCTGGACATCGCGCTCGGCGTCGGCGGCTTGCCGCGCGGCCGCGTGGTCGAAATTTACGGACCTGAATCGTCCGGCAAGACGACCTTGACCTTGCAGACGATCGCCGAAATGCAAAAACTGGGCGGCACCTGCGCCTTCATCGACGCCGAGCATGCGCTCGACGTCGGCTATGCGCAAAAGCTGGGCGTGAACCTGCACGAATTGCTGATTTCCCAGCCGGACACCGGCGAGCAGGCATTGGAAATCTGCGATGCGCTGGTGCGCTCGGGCAGCGTCGACATGGTCGTCATCGATTCGGTGGCGGCATTGACGCCGCGCGCCGAGATCGAGGGAGACATGGGCGACTCGCTGCCGGGCCTGCAGGCGCGCCTGATGTCGCAAGCGCTGCGCAAGCTGACCGGTTCGATCAACCGCACCAACACGCTGGTCATCTTCATCAACCAGATCCGGATGAAGATCGGCGTCATGTTCGGCAGCCCGGAAACGACGACCGGCGGCAATGCGCTGAAATTCTACGCGTCCGTGCGCCTGGATATCCGCCGCACCGGCTCGATCAAGTCGGGCGACGAAGTGATCGGCAATGAAACCAAGGTCAAGGTCGTCAAGAACAAGATTGCGCCGCCGTTCAAGGAAGCGCACTTCGACATCCTGTATGGAGAAGGCTCGTCGCGCGAAGGAGAAATTCTGGACCTGGGCGCCGATGCGAAAATCATCGAGAAATCCGGTTCCTGGTACAGCTACAACGGTGAGCGCATCGGCCAGGGCAAGGACAACGCCCGCACCTTCCTGAAGGAGCGTCCGGCGCTGGCGCATGAAATCGAAAACAAGGTGCGCGCCTCGCTCGGCGTGCGCGAACTGCCGGCGCTGACTGCCGAGCAGGCCGAACCGGTGGCCAAGCTGAAAGCCGTCGAATAAGCATTTCGTTGATTTGCAGGTAAAGAACGCCACCGTCCCGCTAGCGCGGCACGGTGGCGTTTGTCTGTCGTCCCCGCGCAGGCGGGGACCCATAGCACCTGTGCTCCCAGGCAATGCATGCATAGATATGGGGAACAGCCGGATTTGAATAAGAGGTAGACCATGCCGATGCCCCCGATCACCCTGAAGGCACGCGCGCTGCGCCTGCTGTCCATGCGCGAGCACAGCCGGCTGGAACTGGCGCGCAAGCTGGCGCGCCATGCGCAGGAGGGCGACGATGTCGAAGCGCTGCTCGATTTTCTCGAACAAAACAACTGGCTGTCGCAGCAACGGTTTTCCGAATCGCTGATCCACCGCCGCGCCGCGCGCTACGGCAACAGCCGCATCGTGGCGGAATTGCAAAGCCACGGCATCAACGGCGAAGCATTGCAGGAATTGAAGGCCGGTCTGGCCGACGATGAAGTCGCGCGCTGCTGCGACGTGTGGCGCCGCAAGTTCGGCACGGTGGCGCAGGACGCGCAGGCGCGCAACAAGCAGATGCGTTTCCTGATCCAGCGCGGCTTTTCGCAGCGCGCAATCCGCGCCGCGATGCAGGGCGCGGACATCGACGAGCTGTTTTAAGCAGCTCAACCTAAGTGCAGATTCCGGGGCACAACCCTGATGCCGCAAGTGAATGTCGGCACTGACCAACTTGTCAAAATCAGATGCAACCCCTGGGGTCAGACCCCCGGGTCTGACCCCGGCCCTTGCTTTTGATTTAAAAGATCCTGCCACAAGCGTTGTCATTCTGGCGCATCAATTACAACTAGTTAATATAAGCCCCATCGCAAGTCTCGGCATGGTGTGCTACACTTTTGGGGTTTTTGCAGCACCGCGGGTGCGGTGGTTGTCCGTAGAAGCTACGGCGACGTGCTAATAGTACATGGCTGCTTACTAATCTTCTGTCGCGCGAGCGGCATGGTCTTATGTCCCTGACAACTCCAGTCTCCCGACGTGCGCTGAGGCATACGCGCTCCTTCAACATCCAAGCGTTTGCCCGCGATGACGGCCTGTGGGACATTGACGCCCATATTACTGATGTCAAAGTGAACGAAACCCGGCTCGCTTCTGGTCTGCGTCCAGCCGGTCTGCCACTGCATGACCTGTGGCTGCGTATCACCGTGGACCTGCACCTGAACATCGTCGACGCCGAAGCGGTGTCCAATGCGGTGCCGTATCCCGGTTTTTGCGACAACAACGCCCCCGCGTACAAGCAATTGATCGGTTTGAACTTGATGAAAGGGTTCCGCCATGAACTCAAGCAGCGCCTGCACGGCATCGCCGGTTGCACCCACCTGACTGAACTGGCGCAAATCCTGCCGACGGCGGCGGTGCAAGCCTTCGCCAACGATGTCTGGCCCACCCACGATGGCGCCAGCGACGACGTGCCGCATGACAAACCTTTCCAACTAGACAAATGCCACGCCTTACGTACCGATGGCGGGGCAGTTGCCCAGTTTTACCCGCGCTGGGTGGTCAAGCCCCGGACATGACCTGGCAGTTTTACTTTGTTTTTTTTCCGCACCATTAACCGTAACTTTACACATCAGTATCAGAAGGGAAGCCAGCATGAAAATCCATGAGTATCAAGGCAAAGAAATCCTCCGAAAATTCGGAGTGACGGTTCCACGTGGTATCCCGTGTCTGTCCGTTGAAGAAGCAGTCAAGGCCGCCGAAACGCTGGGCGGCTCGGTTTGGGTAGTGAAGGCGCAGATCCATGCCGGCGGCCGCGGTAAGGGCGGCGGCGTGAAAGTGGCGAAATCGCTGGAACAGGTCAAGGAATACGCCGACCAGATCCTGGGCATGCAGCTCGTCACGCACCAGACCAGCCCGGAAGGCCAGAAAGTGCGCCGCCTGCTGATCGAAGAAGGCGCCGACATCAAGAAAGAATTGTATGTTTCGCTGGTGACCGACCGTGTCAGCCAACGCGTGGTATTGATGGCCTCGTCCGAAGGCGGCATGGACATCGAAGAAGTCGCCGAATCGCATCCTGAACTGATCCACACGATCGCCATCGATCCGGCCGTCGGCCTGACCGACGCCGAAGCGGATGGCATCGCCGCCAAGATCGGCGTGCCGGAAGGTTCGATCGCCGACGCGCGCGCCAACCTGCAGGGTTTGTATAAAGCGTACTGGGAAACCGACGCTTCGCTGGCCGAGATCAATCCTTTGATCTTGACCGGTTCCGGCAAGGTCATCGCGCTGGACGCGAAATTCAATTTCGACTCCAACTCGCTGTATCGCCAGACCGACATCGTCGCCTACCGCGACCTGGATGAAGAAGATCCAGCCGAAGTCGAAGCATCGAAATTCGACCTGGCCTATATTTCGCTGGACGGCAACATCGGCTGCCTGGTGAACGGCGCCGGCCTGGCCATGGCGACCATGGACACGATCAAACTGTTCGGCGGCGAGCCGGCCAACTTCCTGGACGTGGGCGGCGGCGCGACGGCCGAGAAAGTGACCGAAGCGTTCAAGATCATGTTGAAAAACCCGGGCCTGAAAGCGATCCTGGTCAACATTTTCGGCGGCATCATGCGCTGCGACGTGATCGCCGAAGGCGTGATCACCGCATCGAAAGCGGTCTCGCTGCAGGTGCCACTGGTGGTGCGCATGAAGGGCACCAACGAAGACCTGGGCAAGAAGATGCTGGCCGAATCCGGTCTGCCTATCATCGCAGCCGATACCATGGAAGATGCAGCGAAGAGCGTCGTCGCCGCTGCTGCCGGTCAAGCTTAATTAAGGAATCCACATGTCCATTCTGATCAATAAAGACACGAAAGTCGTCACCCAAGGCATCACCGGCAAGACCGGCCAGTTCCACACCCGCATGTGCCGCGAATACGCGAACGGCAAAAACGCCTTCGTCGCCGGCGTCAATCCAAAGAAGGCCGGTGAAGATTTCGAAGGCATTCCTATTTTCGCCAACGTCACCGAAGCGAAAAAAGCGACCGGCGCCAACGTTTCCGTGATCTACGTGCCGCCAGCAGGCGCGGCCGCCGCGATCTGGGAAGCTGTCGAAGCTGAACTGGACCTCGCCATTTGCATCACCGAAGGCATTCCTGTCCGCGACATGATGGCGCTGAAAGACCGCATGGCCAAGGCCGGCTCGAAGACCCTGCTGCTGGGTCCTAACTGCCCGGGCCTGATCACGCCTGACGAAATCAAGATCGGCATCATGCCGGGTCACATCCATAAAAAGGGCCGTATCGGCGTCGTGTCCCGTTCGGGCACGCTGACCTACGAAGCGGTCGGTCAGCTGACGGCGCTGGGCCTGGGCCAGTCGTCGGCAGTCGGCATCGGCGGCGACCCGATCAACGGTCTGAAGCACATCGACATCATGAAAGCCTTCAATGACGACCCGGATACCGACGCCGTCATCATGATCGGCGAAATCGGCGGTCCGGACGAAGCCAATGCCGCCTATTGGATCAAGGACAACATGAAAAAACCGGTGGTCGGCTTCATCGCCGGCGTCACCGCGCCTCCGGGCAAGCGCATGGGCCACGCTGGCGCGCTGATCTCCGGTGGTGCCGACACCGCGCAAGCGAAACTGGAAATCATGGAAGCATGCGGCATCACCGTCACCAAGAACCCGTCCGAAATGGCGCGTCTGCTGAAGGCCATGTTGTAACACTGGCTGTTCAATATAGTGAATAATGACGGGAGGCCTGGTGCCTCCCGTTATTTTTTGGCGCTCAGTGGAGAACAGATTGGCAAAAATCATCATCACGCGTGAAGGTGAGACTGAACAGCAAGTGCAACTGAGCAAGGAACGCATGACGATCGGGCGCCACCGTCACAACGATATCGTGCTGCGCCACCCATCCGTCAGCGGCGAGCACGCCGTCATCGTCACCATCCTCGACGATTCGTTTCTCGAAGATTTGCACAGCACGAATGGCACGTACGTCAACGGCCACCGCATCGGCAAGCATTTTCTGCAACACCAGGATGTGATCAAGGTCGCCAAATACCAGGTGCAATTCATCGCCGACGGCATCCGCCCGCGCGCCGTCGCGCCGGCCGAATCGACCGTTCCCGGCGCGCCCGTGCTGGGCCGCATCGAAGTATTAAACGGCAATAATGCCGGCAAGCAGCTGGAATTGACCAAGCCCGTGACCACGCTGGGCCGCCCGGGTGTGCAAGTCGTCGTGATTTCGCGCGCGCCCGACGCCTATGCGATCGCGCATGTGGAAGGAGAGCACGCGCCGCTGTTGAACGGCAAGCCGGTCGGCAAGCAGCCCGAGCGTCTGAAAGATGGCGACGTCATCGATCTGAGCGGCACGCAGATGGCGTTTTACCTCGCCTGAGCTGACGAAAATTGTCACTTAGCAAAAATCGTCATCAAAACTGACAAATTCTGTGTCGGGTTGACAAAAAATGTCAGGCGGCAAGGCGAAAACTGACAGGATTCGTCACGATTTCAGCGGTTTTGCCGGTTTTAATGCCTGGCACACCAATTGCTCTAACTCAAGTGTGGCACCAAACTTGTAGTTCACCCCTTGAGGAGCAATAAAATGAAATCCATGAAAATGATGAAAAAACAAGCTCAAGCCGGCTTCACGCTGATCGAGTTGATGATTGTGGTTGCCATTATCGGTATTCTGGCTGCGGTGGCGATTCCTGCTTACAGCGACTATACAGTCAAGGCTAAAGTCGCCAATGCGCTCGGTGCAGTTTCCTCGCTGAAAACGGCGGTCGCAACCTGCATCCAGGAAGCTGGAAATGACGCGACTAACTGCGTTCCTGGCGGTACTGGTGGCGTGCCAGCATTCACACCGTCCAAAGAAGTTGTAAGTGCAACTGTTGCCACTACTGGCGTCATCACGGCAGTCTTGGGTGCAGATCTCGGTGCTGGTGTTAATGGCGGCAATCTTATTTTCACGCCAGCATTGGGTACCGCAGCTGCACCTGTGACGCAAATCCGTTGGACGATCACTCAAACTGGCATCACGAATGCTGCTGCTATCGCTGCGATAGGTAAGAATAACTAATAGTTGGGTAGCATAAACGGTGGCGAATATGCCACTGAGAAAAACCAGGCTGCATGGCCTGGTTTTTTTTTGTGGCACGCTCGGAAGCATTGCTGGGTAAGTGACTACCTAAATTTAGAAATCGAAATGCTCCAACTATCAGCTTGGATGGCTGACAAAAATAGTCACACGTCAAAAATTGTCAATCATCTGACTATTTTTTGCTCTATGGCCGCCAGAATTCGTCATTACTTCACTTAATTTCCTTTATTTGTAGCTGGCATGCCATATGCTATAACTCAAAGTGACAGCAATTTTTGTTCACCTCTTGAGGAGTAATACCATGAGATACATGGCGAGAATGCAGAAACAACCTCAAGCTGGTTTTACGTTGATCGAATTGATGATTGTAGTTGCCATTATCGGTATTTTGGCTGCGGTGGCAATTCCTGCCTACAGCGACTATACGGTCAAAGCTAAGGCTGCCAATGCTATGGCTGCCGTTTCATCAATGAGAACTGCGATTGCCTTATGCGCGCAAGAGTCCAGCAACGACTTAACTGGCTGCAATGACGGCTTTAAGGGAATTCCAGTCTTTACTCCAAGCAAGGAAGTACTCACCGCTACTGTGATAAATGGCGTAATTACCCTAACTTTTGCAAGTGGTGTGGGTCAGGATGTCGATGGCAAGAAAGTAATCATGATCCCGACCGTTAGTAGCAGTGCCATTACTTGGAGAAACGATGCATCCGACGTCGGCAATGCGGCTGCGAGGACCGCTATCGAGAAGAATAATTTGTAAGTTTCGAATTCACTGACTCGCTTAAACAATTTTCTGGCGGTCTGCAATCAACGCTTCATACGTCAAATTCTGCAGCATTGTGTAATGCACCGGATCGAGATCGACGAATTGCACGCCATACGTAAACACTTCATCCTTGTCCTGCGCCGCCGGTTTCACGACATGGATGTTGCGGATCGAGGCTTCGGTATTGACCAGCACTTGCCGGTTGCCCGGTTGCGCGATCAGCGTAAACGACAGACCGACCTGTGCATCGTCCTGCGGCAGCCTGCGCTGCGATTCGATCAGCGCGCCGGATACGCTGAGGTTGACCAGGAATACCGAAACCGGCGGCGTGTTGGGCGTGTTGACGTGGGCAGGGATATCAACCTTGACGCGCATCGCCGTGCGCAGGCTGGTGCCCTGGATATGGTCGGGGAAGGTCAAGTGGGCGTAAAACAGCGGGCGTCCGAACACGCGCTCGACGGTGGCGGCGAACGAACACACGGTGACGCCGGAAAAGACGCGAATTGTCAGCTTGTCGCCTTCGTTGACGGCGACCGGCGCGCCGTGCTCAAACGGCAGCTTGACGATCATGTATTCATCCTTGACCCAGCCGATCATCGTGGAAAAGTGCTGGATCGGCTTGATCGTGCGGTGCGTGATGAACTGTATCCTGCCGCCCACCTGCAGGTTCATCTGCTCGAACTCATATTCCTGAGTCCTGGCTTCGCCCGGCGCTGCGCTGCTGGTCATGCGAACATTCCTCAATGTGCCAGTGTCTGTTAGTCAATTATATACCTGTGGTACTAATTTTGACACTAAGGCAACAATCAAGGATCAGTGTTGCCCTTATTCCTGGCCGGCGACGTGCGCGCTCCAGTCGCCGCTCTTGCCGCCATGTTTTTCCAGCACGCGGATATTGCTCATGACCATGCCCCGGTCGGCCGCTTTACACATGTCATAGACGGTGAGTAACCCCACCTGCACCGCCGTCAGCGCTTCCATTTCGACACCGGTCTTGCCGTAGGTTTCGACCTGCGCCGTGCAGTGCACGCTGGAATTGTCGACATCGGTGCTGAAGTCGACGGTGACGCGGGTCAGCGCCAGCGGGTGGCACAGCGGCACCAGGTCGCTGGTGCGCTTGGCGCCCATGATGGCGGCGATGCGCGCAATACCGAGTACGTCACCCTTTTTTGCGCTTCCCGCTAAAATGATCGCCAGCGTTTCCGCTTTCATGCGGATGCTGCCGCTGGCGACGGCGGTGCGGTGGGTTTCCTGCTTGGCGCCGACATCGACCATGTGGGCCTGGCCGGTGGCGTCGAAGTGGGTCAGCTCGGTTGCGGGGGAAGGATTCGTCGTGTTCATCGCGTCGGTTTTATTGGTTGCAGGATCAACAGGTATCATATCACCGTGAATTCAAATCGTTTCCCGTCCCGCCGCCTGCTTGCCCTGGCCGCCGCGCTGTTGCTGGCCGCGCCGCTGGGCGCCGCGCCGACCCTGCCGCCGGTGCCGAAGCCGCAAAACCTGCCGAACCTGGGCGACACCGAGCGCCAGGAATTGTCGCCGCTGATCGAGCGCAAGCTGGGTGAGGAGATCATGTATGACATCCGCAGCAACAAGGATTATCTCGACGATGCGCCCATCCTCGAATACCTGAACAGCCTGGGCAACACGCTGGTGTCGTCGCACCCGGGCGCGCGCGGCGAAGCCAGCTTCAATTATTTTTTCTTTGCCGTGCGCGATCCGCAATTGAATGCGTTCGCCTTGCCGGGCGGTTTTATCGCCGTCCACTCGGCGCTGCTGCTGGCGGCGCAGACGGAATCGGAACTGGCATCCGTCCTGAGCCACGAAATCGGCCACGTGGCGCAACGCCATATCGCGCGCCAGCTCGGCCAGCAGAGGCAAGATGCGCTGATCCCGCTGGCGGCGATGATCCTGGCCGCGCTGGCCTCGCGCGCCGGCGGCGACGCGGCGATGGGCGTGTTCATGGGCGGGCAGGGCTTGATGATCCAGCGCCAGCTCAATTTCGGCCGCGATGCCGAGCGCGAAGCGGACCGGGTCGGTTTCCAGATCATGGGAGAGGCCGGTTTTGAAACGACCGGCATGGTGGCCTTCTTCCAGCGCATGCAGGCGGCCACCCGTTCCTACAGCGACCTGGTGCCGGCTTACCTGTTGACGCACCCGTTGACCACCGAGCGCATTGCCGATATCCAGGCGCGCGTACGCGAACAACCGTATAAACAGCGCCTCGACAGCCTGGAATTTTATTTGGCGCGTTCGCGCGCGCGCGTGCTGCAGGATGAGAGCACGCAGGGATTGGCCGAGGCGATGCAGTTTTTTGAAGGCCAGATCGAGCAGCCGAGCCGCCAGCAAGTGGTGGCGGGGCAGTACGGCATGGCGTTCGCGCTGCTAAAAAAGGGGAATACGGCGGCCGCGCAAGGCTGGCTGGACAAGGCGCGCGCGCTGGCCGACAAGGGGCCGGCGCCGGCCGCCTTCAGCGTCGGCCGGCCGGCCGCGGCGCCGACGATGTTCGTCAGCCTGTCGCTCGACATCAAGCTGGCGCAGGAATCGGATGCGGCGGTGATCGCGCAGGCATTGAAGGAAGCGGCGGCGGCGCACCAGCAATTCCCGCTGTCGCGCGGCATCGCGCACCAGTATGCGGAAGCGATGATCGCGTCCGGCCAGCTGGAACCGGCGGCGCGCTTTTTGCGTGAGCAGGTGCAGCTATATCGCGAGGAACCGGAATTGCACGATTTACTGGCCAAGGCGTATGCGAAGCAGGGCAAGATGGCCTTGCAGCATATGGCGCTGGCGGAATCGTATACCTTGCAGGGCGGCACGCTGGCCGCGCTCGACCAGTTGACGCTGGCGCGCAAATCGGTCGATGCGTCGTTTTACGACCAGGCGCAAATCGATGCGCGTGAACGGGAATTGAAGGCGCGCCGCAAGGAGGCGATGGGAGACAAGTACCGGGAGTGATGCGAGTGGCGTTAGCGTCAAATCTGTCATTCCCGCGCAGGCGGGAATCCCATTTTAGAGCCGCAAACGGTGCAGAAATATGGGATTCCCGCCTGCGCGCACTAGTGTCCGGAATAATTTGATTGACATGTAAA
>JAZJZT010000065.1:0-79038 GCA_040389645.1 Pseudomonadota bacterium
TGATGCTGGCGTCGAACAACATCCTGTTCCCGTCGAACGGCGAACCGTCGATCGTTCCTTCGCAGGATATCGTGCTGGGTCTGTACTACGCGACCCGCGAAGCGATCAATGCGAAAAACGAAGGCATGCTGTTCCAGGACGTGTCGGAAGTCATCCGCGCCTACGACAACAAGGAAGTCGAACTGACGACCCGCATCACCGTGCGTATCGTCGAAAACCCGAAAGACCCGGTGACCGGCGAATTCGTGCGCACCGTGACGCGCTACGAAACGACGATCGGCCGCGCCATCCTGTCGGAAATCCTGCCGAAAGGTCTGCCTTTCTCGGTGCTGAACCGCGCGCTGAAAAAGAAAGAAATTTCCAAGCTGATCAACACGTCGTTCCGCAAGTGCGGCCTGCGTGCGACCGTCGTGTTCGCCGACCAGCTGATGCAGTCGGGCTTCCGCCTGGCGACGCGCGCCGGTATCTCGATCTGCGTCGACGACATGCTGGTACCGCCTCAAAAAGTGACCTTGATCGCGACGGCCGAATCGGAAGTCAAGCAGATCGAGCAGCAGTACGCGTCCGGTCTGGTGACGGCCGGCGAGCGTTACAACAAGGTGGTCGACATCTGGGGCAAGACCTCCGATGAAGTCGGCAAGGCCATGATGGACCAGCTGAAAGTGGAAGACGTCGTCAAGCGCGACGGCACCAAGTCGACCCAGGAATCGTTCAACGCGATTTACATGATGGCCGACTCGGGCGCGCGCGGTTCCGCAGCGCAGATTCGCCAGCTGGCCGGTATGCGTGGTCTGATGGCGAAACCGGATGGTTCGATTATCGAAACGCCGATTACCGCGAACTTCCGCGAAGGTCTGAACGTGTTGCAGTACTTCATTTCGACCCACGGCGCTCGTAAAGGTCTGGCCGATACGGCGCTGAAAACCGCGAACTCGGGTTACCTGACCCGTCGTCTGGTCGACGTGACGCAGGATCTGGTCGTCATCGAAGATGATTGCGGCACCTCGAACGGCACGCAGATGAAGGCGATGGTCGAAGGCGGTGAAGTGATCGAAGCGCTGCGCGACCGTATCCTCGGCCGCGTGGCCGGCACCGACATCGTCAATCCTGAAACCCAGGAAACGCTGTACGAAGCCAACACGCTGCTCGACGAAGACATGGTCGAAGAGATCGAACGCCTGGGCATCGACGAAGTCAAGGTCCGCACGCCACTGACTTGCGACACGCGCTTCGGCCTGTGCGCCAAGTGCTATGGCCGCGACCTGGGCCGCGGCATGCTGGTCAACTCCGGCGAAGCCGTCGGTGTTGTCGCTGCGCAGTCGATCGGTGAACCGGGTACCCAGCTGACCATGCGTACCTTCCACATCGGTGGTGCGGCGTCGCGTGCGGCAGTGGCATCGTCGGTCGAAGCGAAGTCGAACGGTATCATCCGTTTCACGTCGACCATGCGTTACGTCACCAACGGCAAGGGCGCGCAAATCGTCATTTCCCGTTCGGGTGAAGTGCTGATTACCGACGACCACGGCCGTGAGCGTGAGCGTCACAAGGTGCCGTACGGCGCGACCCTGAACGTCAAGGATGGCATGGTTGTAAAAG
This sequence comes from Pseudomonadota bacterium, assembly GCA_040389645.1. GTDB lineage: Bacteria > Pseudomonadota > Gammaproteobacteria > Burkholderiales > Burkholderiaceae_D > Rugamonas. The sequence continues at coordinate 1,597 of JAZJZT010000065.1, forward strand.
CCGGCATCGCCCTGGCGACGTGGGACCCGCTGACCCGTCCGATCATTACCGAATACGCCGGTACCGTGCGTTTCGAGAATGTCGAAGAAGGCGTCACCGTTGCCCGCCAGGTCGACGAAGTGACCGGTCTGTCGACGCTGGTCGTGATCGATGCGAAGCGTCGCGGTTCGCTGACGAAAACCATGCGTCCGCAGGTGAAACTGCTGAACGAGAACAACGAAGAAGTCAAGATCGCGGGTACGGAACACGCCGTGGCGATCGGCTTCCAGGTCGGCGCGCTGATCATGGTCAAGGATGGCCAGTCGGTATCGGTCGGTGAAGTGCTGGCGCGTATTCCAACCGAATCGCAAAAGACGCGCGATATTACCGGTGGTCTGCCGCGCGTTGCCGAGCTGTTCGAAGCACGTTCGCCGAAAGACGCGGGCATGCTGGCCGAAGTCACTGGTACTGTTGCGTTTGGTAAAGAAACCAAGGGTAAACAGCGCCTGGAAATCACGGACATGGATGGCAACAAGCACGAGTTCCTGATTACCAAGGACAAGCAAGTGCTGGTCCACGACGGTCAAGTCGTGAACAAGGGCGAGATGATTGTCGACGGCCCGGCCGATCCGCAAGACATCCTGCGTTTGCTCGGTATCGAAGCGCTGGCGCGTTACATCGTCGACGAAGTGCAGGACGTTTATCGTCTGCAAGGCGTGAAGATCAACGACAAGCACATCGAAGTGATCGTGCGCCAGATGCTGCGCCGCGTGCAGATCATCAACGCCGGCGACTCCGACTACATCGTCGGCGAGCAGGTCGAACGTTCGGAATTGCTGGACGAGAACGATCGCCTGAACGGCCTGGACAAGATCCCTGCGACGTACGAAAACGTGTTGCTGGGTATTACCAAGGCATCGCTGTCGACCGATTCGTTCATTTCGGCCGCATCGTTCCAGGAAACCACCCGCGTCCTGACCGAAGCGGCGATCATGGGCAAGCGCGACGGTCTGCGCGGCCTGAAGGAAAACGTCATCGTCGGCCGCCTGATTCCTGGCGGCACCGGCCTGGCCTTCCACCGCGCCCGTCGCGAGAAGGAAGTCTGGGAAGCCGAGGAGCGCACCGCGCTGCTGCAAGCCGAAAAAGCCTCGATGGCCGGCAACAGCGACATGGAAGCGACCGAGACGGTCACCCCGCACAGCGACGAAGCGTAATTCAGCTTCTTCAGCGTCAGTCAAAAACGGCACCTTCGGGTGCCGTTTTTTTATGGCGCGTGCAGTTTAAATATTGAGGGCGTAATGCCCTGAAGTTGGCGCCCAATCTGTCATTCCCGTGCAAACGGGAATCCCATTTCCACCGCGCCGCCCGGGACACAAACTCGGGCAAAACAGGTTGCCTCAAAGAAGGTAGACACTATAATTGTGATAGGTATGTTTCCCGGTAGCGCATTGAAAAGGCGGCCCCCCATGCGTGGCATGTCATCGATCGGCTTGCTTTTGTTGCTGCTGGCGCCATTGCCGGCGCATGGCGCGTCGCTGTCGCTGTCGCTGGTGACGGCGCACGATCCGCCGCACAATATGCAGATCGAAGGCAGGGTGATCGGCCTGTCGACCGAAAAGGTCGAAGAAGCGTTCCGGCGCAGCGCGATCGGCTACACGCTGACCTTCACGCCGTGGCCGCGCGCCTACCAGTCGGCCCTGACGATTCCCGAACATTGTGCGTTTTCGATGGCGCGCACCAAGGAGCGCGAAGACCAGTTCAAGTGGATCGGACCGATCGCGCGCATGGACTGGGTGCTGTATGCCCGCGCGGAAGAGCGCCGCGCGCCGGCCAGCCTGGCTGACGTCCGGGAAGCGAGCATCGGCGGTTCGGCTTCCGATGTCATCACCAACTGGCTGATCGCGAACAAATTCAGGGTCGATCCGACGCCGACCGATTCGCTCAATCCGGCCAAGCTGATGGCCAATCGTTTCGAGTACTGGGCGGTGTCGCGCACGCGCGGCATGACGATCACGGCCGCCGCCGGCCTGACCGGGCGCATCGTGCCGGTGCTGACCTTCGGCCAGTCCGATCTATATCTCGGCTGCCACAAGGATATCGCCGACGAGCTGGTGTTGAAACTGAATAATACGCTCATGGAAATGCGCCAGGATGGCAGTCTGGAGCGCATCGATGCGCGGTATTCGCGCTGGGTGGCGGAGTGATGTCTATCTAGGCGGCACCGGGAACGCCAGCAAAAACCAGCGGCAAAGGCCGGGGTCAGACCCCAGGGTCTGACCCCAGGTTTTGCATCTGGTTTGGCTAAAATTGCTTATTGCTTATTGCTTATTGCTTATTGCTTATTGCTTGCGGCGCGCCATGGCGCCGATCAGTCCCAGGCCCGTCAGCAGGATGGCGATCGTGCCCGGTTCCGGCACGACGGCGTTGCCCGAACCGATCTCGATGTTGTCGAGATAATTGTTGCCGTCACTGTAGAAGCGCACTTCGGAAACGTTATTGAAATTCACGGAAGCATTGCCGCTGGCGTTGAACAGTTGCGTCGCATAGCCCGTTGCGCTCACGCTCAGCTGGTCGCCTGCCTCGTAATCGAAATTGATCAGGCTGAACAGGCCGCCGCCTTCCTTGCTCAAGGTGATATAGGCACCCGTTCCATTGTCGGAGCCGTCATGCCAATTGTAGGTGGCATTCGGCGCACTGGCATCGCCGATGTGGGCACCGTTGTAGGCATTCGGCGTCCACAGCGTCATCACGAAGCCGCTTTCTTTGTAGGAAAGGCTGTCGATGGTCGTGCTCATGTTGGCGCCGAGAGGGAAACCGTCACCGTAGGTGCCTGACAGTGGGTCAAAGGTCAGCACGGTGGCACCGGCGCTGGCGGCTACGAACAGCGACAGCACGGCGGCCGCGAATTTAGACTTGAACTTCATGAAGCAATCCCATCAGGAAAATTAATAATATTTTAATTAATAAGCAAAATCCGCACCATGATCTATGGAAATTTTTGTTTATTGTTAGAAATCAAATGCTTATGAATTTCCTTCGTGAAATTTCGATTGCTTTTCTATCCCCCTCTTCGTGAGCTGTAAGATTTTCCGACACAAGCGCCAACGCTGCGCTTGTGCCGGGTCCGGCGCGGCCGACGCCTTTCGCGCAAGCCTGATGCGAGGGGCGCCGGCCTGCAGCCGGTCAGAACCCGGTTTTATACGTAAACACCAGCCAGCCGCGGTCAGTGGCGCCGAGAGCGCTGCCCAGTGCGTTGCCGCCGATCAGCGTCGTGCCGGCGGCATTGTATTTGCCGCTGGCGCGCGCATCGGAATAGCGCAGCGAGAATTCATGGTTCTGGCGGAACGTGAGTTTACCGCCGACCGACCACGTCATGACTTTTTCGAAACCGCCGGCGCCGGTCGGCGCGTTGCCGTGCAAGCCGTAGCTGACGCTCATCGGCAAGTCCAGGTTCCACGAGGGGAACAGGTTCAGGTATTGCGGCGCGAAGTTGAGCGCCATCGCCAGGTAGTCACGCGTCGAGCAGCCGTCCGTCTTGTCGCCGACGACATTGCTGGTGCCGGTCTTGACGCAGTTGTAGCCGACGCCCTTGAACAGTTCCGGGTGCGAAGTCACCTTGTCGAGCCGGCTGTAAGCCAGTTCGGCCGCGAGCGAGCCGGTGTCCCACATCGATGTCGCCGGCAACAGGTAGGCGCCGTTCAGCACGGCGTGCCAGGTGTCGCCGCGCGGACCCTCGTTGTCGACCAGGCTGACGCCGGTGCCGGGCATGTTCAGCGCCGCGTCCTTGCGGTACGACAGTTCGACGCCGGTGCTGACCGGACCGATGACGCGCGCGAAACTGACGCCGGCCAGCTTGACCGATTTCGGATAGACGAAGCGGAACTGGCGCGCGCCGTTGTTCAGTTGCAGGCCGACCCACGGCGCGTAATCGTCGAATTTGCGTAGGTACAGGCCGATCGTCGATTCGATCGATTCCGCGTTGTAGCGCGCATTCAAACCAAAATTGCCGGCGTTTTTCGGGCGCAGTGGATCGGCGCGGTCATACGCAAAATTGGTGCCGACGCCGAGCCGGTCGACATCGAAACTGGTGTCGGCGCCGGACAGGAAGGTGCCGCCGTGCGGCGCGCGCGTGCTTTTCCATTCATAAAAATACTGCATCGCCAGCGCCAGCTGTTCGGTCACTTGCGCCTTTGCCGACAGTTGCCCGATCGGCAAAAACAATTCCTTGGTCTCGATGCCGGGGCTGGTCACCGCTTTGACGCCGTCGATCGGCGCCTGGCCGTAGGAAATCGCGTGCGCCCCGATCAGCAATCCCTCGCCCCAGATATTGGTGTGGCGGCCGACTTTGACGTTGACCGGCACATCGCCCAGCTTGATGTTGGTCCAGACGAATGCGTCGAGCAATTCGCCGGACGGCCCGTTGACGTAGCGGTCGACCTTGTGGTTGTAGCGGTTGTTGTAATAACTGGACGGCACGCCGCCCGGCGCCGGCGCGGTGACGCTGCTGTCGTGATAGGCCTGGTCGAACCAGCCGGCTGCGCTGACGCGGAAACCGGCCAGGCGCTTGTAGTTCAGGTCGAATTCGCTGAGGAGGTCGATGCGGTTGGTGACGATGTCGTGCTTGCCGAATTTGGCGTCCGATTCATCGTAGGATGCGCTGTTGAGGATGCGCCGGTCCTGTCCTTCCATCCGCATGCCGAGGTTGTAGCGCACCGAGTTATCCCAGCGCAGCGACAGGTCCTCGTTCCCGGACGGGAATTCGAAGGCGAGCGCCTGTCCCGTGCAGCCCAAGGCGAGCGCCAGGGCGGCGGCGATGGCGGTGCGCGGCAAGCCGCCCTGTGTCGATTGTTGCAAGTGTTTCATTTACATTTTCCTTGTTGTCGTTTTAGTTGGATAAGGCGGTTAAGGCAGACTATTTCAGGATCGGATAGCGGCCCATCGTCAGCAGCAGCAGCGGACCGATCGCGAAGCAGGCGAAGCAGCACGCCAGCATCGCGGTATAGGAACCGGTGTTGCGGTACAGCGCGGCGAACAGCACGGGGGAGGCGGCGGCGCCGGCCGTGACCAGGCCCAGGTGCACGCCGAACAGGCGGCCATAGTTGCGCATGCCGAAATAGCGCGCGACCAGGAAGGCGGCGATGTCGAACTCGGCGCCCGAGCCGATGCCGATCAGCATCGTGGCCGCGACCAGCGGCGCCACTTGCGCATCGGCCGTGGCGAACAGCACGCAACCGAGCGCCGGCATCGCCAGCGCCAGCGCGGCGACGCCGGGCGCCCAGAAGCGGTCGACCAGGTAGCCGACCACGACGCGCCCGAGGATCAAGGACACGCCGAAGCTGCTGAAGATGCTGCTGGCCTGTTGCGCGCTCAAGCCACGGTCGCGCAGCAGCGGCACGGTATTCGTCACCATGCCGACCACGGCGGCGACGATCAGCGTCAATGCCAGATTGCAGCGCCAGAATTTGCCGGTCGTCAGCGCTTCGCGGAACCCCAGCCCGGTCAATGCGGGGCGCGCCGCGCCGCCGGCGTCGGCCGAACACTGGACGACGCTGTTGGCCGGCGTCATCCAGCGCAAGACCAGCGGCATCGCCGCCAGCAGCGGCAATGCTCCCATCGCGATGAAACCCGCTTGCCAGCCCCAGCGCTCGACCGCCGCGCTGACCAGCGGCGGCATGACGATGGCGGCGATGCCGGTGCCGGACAGGATCACCGACAGGGCCAGGCCGCGGTTGCGCTCGAACCACAGGTTCACCAGTTCCGACCAGGTGATCTGCAAGGTGCCGACGCCGGCCAGCGCCAGCAGCATGAAGCCGATATACAGCGACCAGACGGTGCCGCGCAGTTGCGTCATGCAGAACAGGCCGAGCGCGAGCGCGGCAAGCGAACACAGGGTCACCTTGCGCAAGCCGTATCTCTGGTTCAGCCAGCCGGCCACCTGCGACGACGCGATCGCGCCGATCGACATGAAGGCGATCGCGATCTGCAAATCGCCGCGCGCCCAGCCGAGCGCCTGTTGCAGCGGGATCACCATCGCGCCGAAACCGTACAGCAGCACGGCGCTGACGCTGGTGGCCACGCCGACGGTCGATAGCAGCAAAATATGCCAGCCGCGCCGGAATTCGCCGAAGTCGATCGCCGTCAGTGGCGAGTGGGCAGGAGTAGGGGAAGCACGCATTGAGCGGGCGTTTTTCATAAGGGGCATCCTGTCAAAGTGGGCGGCGCGCATTGTCATTCCCGCGCAGGCGGGAATCCCATTCCGATGCGCCGTCCGGGACACAAATGGGATTCCCGCTTTCGCGGGAATGACAGATTCGGCGCTAACTTGGCCGCATTCGCCGCAGCGGCAGCGGCAGCGGTCAGCGCCGCCCGGTTCCCGTCAGCGCGTGGTTTCTCGCGCGACGATGGCTTCGGCGTTCATTTCACGGTCCGGCAATGCCGCCGCCGGCACCTTGTAGCCGCCGATCGACGTGTCGCCTCCCATCGCGAACATGCCCTTGCTGAAGTCGTAGGTCACGGTCTTGACGGAGAACGGCGCGTTGATGTCGTACGCTTCGAAGAAGGTGTTGAACAGCGAGCGGTATAACTTGCCCTGCTGGTCGAAGGCGTCGAACATGGCGGAACCGTAGCTGTCTTCATCGATGTAATAAGTCCGCTTCGAATACGCATGGCGCATGCCCGGTTTCAGCGTCGCCTCGACCACCCAGACGCGGTGCAATTCCCACCGTTCGCACGACGGCAGCACGTGGTTCTTGGCGAATTGCGCTTCATCCTTGCAATCGAAATAAAACTTGTAATTGTTATACGGCAGGTACATTTCCTTCTTGCCGACCAGCTTGAAGTCGAAGCGGTCCATCTTGCCGGAGAAGACGAACAGTTCGTCGTACAGCGTGACGCCGCCCAGGTTCGAGACCGGCGTGTCGTAGGCGAATTCGGGCGCGAGCTTGACGCGGCGCTGGCCCGGCGTATAGCTCCAGGCGCGGCGCGGTTTTTCCGACGTGTCGAGGAAGTCGATCAAGCCGCTCATTTCTCCTGCGCGGCGTGCCGGCGCGCGGTTCACCGACAGCACGCGCCAGTACATTTGCGGATCGCGGTCGCTCATGCCCGTCTGGTAGTACGGCATTTCCGTCATCGTGTACTGCTCGGCCGTCATGGTGGCGCGGCCCACCGAGTCGATCACCCATGAACGCGCGTGGTCGGTGCTGTAACCCTGTTCGTGCACATAGCGGGTGATCAGGTTCCACATCACCTCGTAACCCGATTTCGGCAGCGGGAACGGCATGCCGCCGCGGCAGGCCGCGTCCAGCGCTTGGTTATCCTTCAGACTTTTGCAGCCGGTGGCGTTGCGCACCGTGGCCTTGAGCACCTTGTCCGGCACCGAGAAGGTGCGGTGGGTCGGATAGATGTCGAGGTAATAGGTGGACGGATTGCGCTTGATCAGCATCTTTTGACCTTCGCTGAGCTTGTCGGCGTGTTCGTCGACATTTTTAGCGTCGATGCGCAGCAGCGGTTTTTCATTCTTGAACGGGTCGACCCAGTAGCCGCTATTCGGTTTGAACCCTTCCGGCGCCTTGGTCAGGCCGCCGGTGTAGGCGGGAATCGTGCCTTCCTTGTTGCCGGCCTTGATGGCGCCGAATTCGGTCAGCGTGATGCCGAGCTGCTTGGCTTCTTCCGGCGTCACTGCCGCGAACGAGGGCGCGGCCAGCACGGCGAATGCGCTCGCGAGGATAATGCTTTTCATGATTCGATAATCTCCAGGGATGTTGTTGTAGTTTTAATCAGGGCCGGCGCTTCAGTCGCCGATGAACTGGGCCGAGGTCGCGCTCATGCGCAGCACGTGTTCGCGCCGCACGCTGCCGAGCGGCGTGCCGCCCGGCGCGGTGTTCTTGTCGTCCGGGTAGATCAGCGTCGGGCCGTCGGGCAACTGGCGCAGCGCCGCTTCCACCACTTCTTCCGGCGTGGCCAGGGCGATGTCGGACGCGCCGGGGATATTCATTTTCGCCAGACTGGCGCGCATGTGCGGCGTATCGGTGGCGCCGATCACCAGGTTCAGCACGTGCACGCCGCGCGTGCGCCATTCCGCCCACAGCGATTCGCCCAGGTTCATGCCGAAACCCTTGGTCGCCGAATACACGCTGAGCTTGCGCACGCCGCCCAGCCCCGAGTGCGAACCGAGCAGGATGATGCCGCCGTGGCCGCGCTCGACCATCCGGCCGCCGAATGCGTGGCAGCATTCCATCACCGTCTGCGTATTCAGGCGCACCAGCGCGGCCCAGTCGGCGGCCGGCGTGTCGAGGAAGTGGGTGATGTACGGATCGCCGCCGGCGTTGTAGACAAACAGGCCGATTTCGCGTTCGCCGACGGCTTGTCGTAATTGCGCGGCGGCGCCGTCGACCGACAGGTCTTGCGGCAATAACAGGACTTCGACGCCGTGTTCGTTCACCAGTTCGTCGCGCAAGGCTTCGAGCGGGGCGACGCGGCGCGCCACCAGCACGCAGTTCAGGCCAAGAGAGGCGCAGTGGCGCGCGAACGCCGCGCCGACGCCCTGCGATGCGCCGGCGATCAAGACCCAGGGGCCGTATTGGCGCTTCAGCGTCGCCGCGTCCGGGGTGGCGGATGAAATTGCGCTTGCAGTCATGTCTACTCCTCGTTTCAAGTATGGTGGGATGGATAATCGGGGAAGGCGCCGGGGGCGCGAAGGTCAATCCTGCGGCAGGAAGTCCGCGTAATGGGGCTGGTGCGCCAGGCGCCCGCCGTCGATGCTGATGCACTGGCCGGTCAGGTAGCCCGCTTCCTCGGAAGAGAGGTAGGCGACCAGCGCGGCCACGTCGTCCGGCACGCCGAGGCGGCGCGTCAAGACGTGGCGCATCGCGTTGGCGCGGATTTCCGGCACCGCCGCTTCCATCGCCGGGGTCAGGATCACGCCGGGAGAAATCGCATTGCAGCGGATGCCCAGCCGGCCATACTGGGTCGCGACATAGCGGGTCAAGGCGATCGCGCCAGCCTTCGAGCTGCCGTAGGCGATGCGCGCGGTGTCTCCGACCAGGCCGGAATTCGATACCGTGTTGATGATGGAACCGCCGCCGGCGTCGACCATGTGCGGGATCGCGTAGCGGCAGGCGGCGAGATAGCCTGTCAAATTGACATTCAAAATGGCGTTCCACGTGTCGAACGGGATCTCGGTCGCCGTTGTGTCGAGCGCCTGCACGGCCGGATCGGTCAGCGCCGCGTTGTTGTGCAGGATATGCAGGCGGCCGAAGTGAGTGACCGTTTGCGCGATCATCGCCTCGATGCTGGCCGTGTCGGCGGCATCGTATTGCACCGCCAGCGCCGCCGCACCGATGGCGTCGGCCACCTGCGCGGCGCGCGCGCCGTCGATATCGGCGATGACAACTTGCGCGCCTTCCTGTGCCAGCCGGCGCGCCGTGGCCGCGCCGATGCCGCCGCCACCACCGGTGACGATGGCGACCTTGTCCTGTAACCGTTGCATCTTGTCTCCTGTTGCCGGGTCGGCCCGGCTTATTGGTGGATTGCTGTTACGTCAATGATGGTTTTAAATTACCGCGGCATCTGGCTCACAGGTCGGCGCCGGGCACGTTGCGAGCGCTGCCGTTGCGGCGGTCGGTTTCTCCCCACGCCATCCAGTGGTCCGGTTCGCGCGTATCTCCGACGCGGCGCCAGCGTCCTTCCTGCTGCGCGGTGATCGGGAAGCCGCCGACGAAGTCGCGCATCTCTCCTTTGGCATCGGGCAGGAATTCCCATTCCTCGCCGCCTTCGAGAATCACGCGCGCATCGGCGGCAAAATAACTGCCGTCCCGGTGCCGCACCAGGCCCTCGATCCTGTCCGTGGTACGAGCCACGCCGCTCTGGTCCATCAGGATCGCGTAACCGAGATTGTCGTGGCCGACCATGAAGGAACCGGTGTCGAAACTGCCGTCGCGATAAACGGTCGCAAATGTCCACCACAAAACGTGCTTGTTATTGTTGACGATCAAATCCTTCTGGAAGTGCACGGCGCCGCCTTCGGCCATATAGACCTGGTCCACCGCGATCACGCCCTTTACCGGACGTCCTTCGCAATGGCCGCTGACATCGAATAATTGCGACACATAAAAGGTGCCCCAGTCGACGCCCGGCAAATACCATTGCAATCCATTGCCGAGAGGTTTTCCGGTCAGTTCGAATAATTCATTTTCCCGCCATTCGAATGCTGCGCCGGATGCGGCAAGGCGCCAGCCATTGCCGGTTTCACCTTCCTGATTACTCCATGCCACGGTATTGCCTTGCAGCGTTTGCAGCGGCACTTGCGAAATGGCTTGTTTTCCCATGCGCGCATGGTCGATGCGCAGGTTGACACCATCGATGCGGGTGGATTGATAAATGAACTTGGTCGGATTCGGTGTGCCGGTCGGCGCCATCACCGAGCGGGCGAATGAATAAATATGGCCTTCGTCGTCGCGCACCGAACCGTAGGGTATGCTTTTGCTTAAACGTAATCCAAAATAAAAGCGCAAATCATGCATCGCCGCGCCATCGACCTGGCATGGCGAGACTAATTGCTGGAAGGCGAAATCGCCGCGTTCCGGAACCGTCTTGAATATTTTCATGAGCCTCGTTTCCCTTAATTGGCCGCAGCGGCGGCATCGATGTGATCGAGTATAGAGACGCCGCCGGGCCTGCGGGAGATTGCATGGCCTGATTCGTTTGACCTCAGGTAAAAAGCGATTGCTTCGCCAAAGCCCGCAATTCAGGTAACGGCAGCGGCGCAATGCTGTTGCGCGCGGCAAGGTGAAATGGCGAATATTGCCGTGTACCTGGTGGCAATTCGACGATGACGGGAACGGTAATTGGGATGCCGGCGGCACTGTTGTTGCGGCACATCGCGGTGCGGGGCACGGCGTTGTGCAGGTGGGCGCGGAAGAGGGCGTTTGCCTGTGCAACTGTGCCAAATGCTGGCCTATCCGTGCTAAGATTTGGCTCATGATCGCTCAAGCCCTCTTCACTCCCGCCCAACAGAAGCTGCTGGGCCTGATGTTCGTGCGCGTCAATGACGGCTTCCACTTGAACGAGATCATGCGTCTCACCGGATTGGGTAGCGCATCGGCGCAACGCGAATTAAGACGTCTGCACGACTCGGGATTAATCGTCTCCGAGCGTATCGGCAATGTGCGCCGTTTTCGTCCGAATAAGGACAGCCTGGTCTATCCGGAATTGGCGAGCCTCGTCAAAAAAACCTTCGGCCTGGTCAGCGTGTTGAATTCCGCACTGGCGCCGCTGGCCGATGTATTGAATGTCGCCTTTGTCTACGGCGCCACCGCGAAAGAACAGGAAGGTAGCGATTCGAGTATCGAATTGCTGCTGATCGGCGATAACACCAGTTATGGCGAATTGCTGTCGAGGTTACCCGTGGCCGAGCGCATCCTGCGCCGCAAGATCAATCCGAATCTGTATTCCGTACCCGATTTCAGGCGCCGTTTGCGCGAACAGCAGCAATTCGTCGTGCAGGTTTTGCGCGAACAAAAAGTGTTTGTGCTGGGCGACGAAACGGACTTGAATTACGTCAGCCGCATAGAAGAGAATTGACGGATATAAAAGAATAAAATGGATGCCGCCACCCGCTACCGCAGCTTCAAGGCATTTTATCCATTTTATCTGAGTCAGCACGCCAATCCCGTTTGCCGGCGCTTGCATTTTGTCGGTTCCACGCTGGTACTGGCGCTCCTGCTGATCTCTATTTCGCTTGAAAATTATGCATTGTTATGGCTGCTGCCATTGGCCGGTTATGGTTTTGCCTGGGTCGGTCATTTCTTTTTCGAACATAACCGGCCGGCCACCTTCAGTTATCCCTTATATAGCCTGCTGGGCGATTGGGTCATGTACCGCGATATGCTGACCGGGCGCCTGCACTGGTAAATCCGATAAACGGCGAGGACACAATTGTGGCGCGCCGGCCGCATCGTTTACAGGCGATTTATTTTCTCCTTGACATCATCCTGGCAGGCGCAGATGCTTGCCCAAGTGCCTGTCACTGACTTTCCGGGAGAGCAATGAAGTCCCTGTTTTACCCTGCCATCAACCTGATGGGCCGGCTGCGCTATGCGCATAAATTCATGCTGCTTGGCTTGCTGGCGCTCGTGGCGATCATCGTGTTGCAACTGAGCCTGTACCACGCGCTCGACCGTATCATCGAACCGTCGCGCGAAGAATTGCGCGGCCTCGACGCGCTGATGCGCCTGAACCGCACGATCCAGCTGGTGCAACAGCATCGCGGCCTGGCGGCCGGCTTGTTGGGCGGCAATGCCACATTGGCAAACCAGGAACGGGCCAAGGGCGTCGAAGTCGAGACGGCATTGAAGCGCCTGGGCGAAGCGCTGCATGCCGGCGTGCTCGCTTCGCCAGGCTGGCGCGAAGTCAGCGCCGACTGGCGCGCCTTGCACCAGTTCGGACTCGGCTGGCCGCAACTGGCCAATACCCAGCGCCACGAACAATTGATCGCGAAGATGCTGGTGCTGGCCTCCGATATCGCCGACGCCAGCGCGCTGACCTTGGACCCGGACCTGTCCAGTTATTATCTGATGGATACGCTGGTCAAGCTGCCATCGTTCACCGAGCGGCTGGGTCAGACCCGTGCCTACGGCGCCGCCATCATGTCGCGCCAGAGCGCCACCGACGCCGAAAAACTGCAAATGGCCGGTTTGCTGGGCTACGCCCAACTGGCGCGCAGCCAGCAGACGGCCAACCTGGACAAGGTCATGACGTATAACCCGGTGCTGCGCGAATCGCTGAGCGCGCTGGACCAGGAAGTCGAGTCCCGCATGCGGACGGTGCTGGCGATGGTGCAGCAAGAGATCATCGAAGCCCGCTTCGACAAGAGCTCGGACGTCTATATTGATCGCTTCACGGCGCTGATCGACCAGATCTATGCCGGCGGCAACGATGTGCTGGCGCCGGCGCTGCGCGCCCATATCGAACGGCGCGTCGCCGGCGCGCAGCAGCGCCTGGCCTGGACTGGCGCGCTCAGTGTCTTCGCCTGCCTGCTGTTCGCCTATCTGGCTTTCGGCACCTTCCTGGCGCTGACGGCCCAGATCCAGCATGTCTTGAAAACGTTGCGCGCGCTCGGCGACGATTGCGCCGAGCGCGCGCAGCAGGTCGAAGTCATCGCTTCCGGCGACTTGAGCCGGGAAGTGCATGAACCGGTGCCGCTGGAACTGGGGCAACTGGCGGTGCGGCGCGATGAGATCGGCGCGCTGGTGGCGGCCATCGCCATCATGGCCGACGCCCAGCAGGGCCTGGGGCGCGGCTTTGCGCGCATGACGCGCACGCTGCGCCTGCACCGCGACGAGGAACGGCGCCAGGATTGGGCCAAAAGCGGCATCAATGCGCTCAACATCGAATTGCGCGGCGACCGCCAGCTGGAGCAGATGACGCAGGCGGTGATCAGCTACCTGACGCTGCACATCGACGGCGCGGTCGGCGCCTTGTACCTGTACGATCCCGAGCCGCAATTGCTGAAATTGTCGGCCTTCCATGCGCTGACCGCGCCCCGTACCGAGATGGCGCTGGGAGAAGGCTGGGCCGGCAGCGCCGCGCGCAGCGGCAAGACGGCCGTGCTGGCGCCGGTGCCGGCGCATTACCTCGATATCGCGTCGGCGCTGGGGCAGGCGGCGCCGGCCGCCGTGGCCGCCGTGCCCCTGCGGCACAACGGCGAGCTGATGGGGCTGATCGAGGTCGGCAGCTTCGGCGAACTCGACGCGCTGCGCATCGCCTGGCTGGAACAGGCCGCCGAAGCGATCGCCGTCGCGCTCGGCGTCGAACTGGCGCGCCGCCGCGTCGCCACGCTGCTCGAACAGACGCAGGTGCAGACCGAGGAATTGATGGTGCAGCAGGAAGAGTTGCAGCAATCGAACGAGGAACTGGAAGAACGCGCGCAATTGCTCGAACAGCAGCGCGAAGTGATCCGCCAGAAGAGCGCCGAGAGCGAACTGGCCAGCCACGAACTGCGCCGCAAGGCCGATGAACTGGAACGCACCAGCGCCTATAAATCGGAATTTCTCGCCAATATGTCGCACGAATTGCGCACCCCGCTGAACAGCATGCTGATCCTGTCGAGCCTGTTGCAGCAAAATAAAGAGGGGAAACTCAGCGGCAAGCAGGTCGAATACGCTGCAACCATCAACAGCGCCGGCAAGGATTTGCTGAACCTGATTAACGATATCCTGGACTTGTCGAAGATCGAGGCCGGGCGCATCGAATTGCAGATGGAGCAAGTCGACCTGGATGAACTGGCCGGCCAGTTGCGCATGCTGTTCCAGCTGCTGGCCGACAACCAGCACCTGGCGTTCAGCGTCGACCTGGCCCCCGGCCTGCCGCCGGCGCTGCATGCGGATGGCCAGCGCCTGCAGCAGATTCTGAAAAACCTGCTGGCCAACGCATTGAAGTTCACCGCGCGCGGGCGCGTCGCGCTGAGCATGCGCGTGGCCGCGCGCGGCGAACATGGATTGCCCTGCGCGGCGCTGGCGTTCGCCGTCAGCGACAGCGGCGTCGGCATCGCGCTCGAACAGCACGAGCGCATCTTCCACGCCTTCCAGCAGGCCGACGGCTCGACCAGCCGCAAGTTCGGCGGCACCGGGCTGGGTTTGTCGATCTCGCGCCAGTTGGCGCGCCGCATGGGCGGAGAGATTTCACTGAGCAGCGCGCCCGGCGCCGGCAGCATTTTTACGCTGTTTTTACCGCTCGACGCGAGCGGCGTGGCATCCGAAGCGCACGCGCACGCGCCGCCGCCGGCCTTGCCGGCATTCGCGCCGCCGCCGCGCACCGTGCCGGAGCGGCCGGCGCCGGCTCGTGCCGTACCGGCCATGCCATTGCCATCGCCTGTGGTACTGCCGCCCGCGCCGTGCGTCACGCCGGCGATGGTGATCGACGACGACCGCGAACGGGTGGTGCCCGAATGCCGCTGCATCCTGATCGTCGAGGATGACCTGGCCTTTGCCGGCATCCTGCGCGACACAGTGCGCGAACACGGTTTTCTCGCCATCGTCGCCGGCGATGGAGAGGATGGCCTGGCGCTGGCCGAGCGCTTCCGGCCGAACGCGATCCTGCTCGACGTGATGCTGCCCCATATCGACGGCTGGGGCGTGATGCGCTCGATCAAGGACAATCCCGCCACGCGCCACATCCCGGTCCATTTCATTACGTGCCTGGAAGACCGCCAGAAGGCGCTCGGCCTGGGCGCGATCGGTTTTATTACAAAACCGGTCAGCGCCGAACAGCTCGACCAGGTGCTCGACGCGATCGGCGCGGCCGTCGCGCGCACCGACAAGCGTCTTCTCGTGGTCGAGGACGACGAGGCCGAGGCGATGAGCGTGGCGGCATTGCTCGAAACGGATGGCCTGGACATCACGATCGCCCGTTCCGGCCAGGCCGCGCTGGCGCTGCTGGCGAGAGGACGCTACGATTGCATGGTGCTCGACCTGGGCCTGGCCGACATGTCCGGTTTTGAATTGCTCGACCAGTTGCGCGATAGCGCCTGCGCGCCGCAGATGCCGGTCATCGTCCATTCCGGGCGCAGCCTGTCGGAAGCAGATGAACTGCGCCTGCGCCGCTACACCGACAGCATCATCGTCAAGGGCGCGAAAAGCCCGGAGCGGCTGGTCGGCGAAGTGAGCCTGTTTTTGCACCTGGTCGAAAGTTCCCTGCCGCAGGACCAGCAAAAGATGATACGGCGCGCGCTCGACAAGGAAGCCATGTTCGAGCGGCGCAAGGTGCTGCTGGTCGACGACGATATCCGCAACATCTTTTCGCTGTCGTCGGTGCTGGCCGAGAAGGGCATGCACATCGTCGAAGCGGGCAACGGCATCGAGGCGCTGGCGCAGCTGGAAGCGCACGCCGACATCGACATCGTGCTGATGGATATCATGATGCCGGAAATGGACGGTTTCGAGGCGATGCGGCGCATGCGGCGCGATGCGCGCTGGGCGCGTTTGCCCGTGATCGCGCTGACGGCGAAGGCCATGCTGGGCGACCAGAAGCAGTGTCTCGACGCCGGCGCCAGCGATTACTTGTCCAAGCCGGTCGATCTGGATAAACTGTTCTCGCTGATGCGCGTCTGGCTGTACCAGGCCGGGGAGACACGATGAACGAGCAGGAGCTGGTGGCACTGGAAATCGGCCTGCTCGTGAGCGCGCTGAAGCAGGTGCACGGCTACGATTTCAGCGAATACGCGAGCGCCTCGCTGACGCGCCGCCTGACGCACTGGCTCACTGGCTCCGGCTTCGCCAGTTTCGGCGCGGCCCAGTCGGCGCTGCTGCGCGACGCCCAGCTGTGCCGCGAACTGGTGGAGCAGGTGACGGTCAACGTCTCCGACATGTTCCGCGATCCTCCCTTCTTCAAGGCGCTGCGGGCCGAGGTGGTGCCGCACCTGCGCACCTACCCGCACGCCCGGATCTGGGTGGCCGGCTGCGCCGGTGGAGAGGAGGTGCTGTCGCTGGCGATCATCCTGCGCGAAGAAGGCGTCGGCGCGCAATGCCGCATCTATGCCACGGATCTGAACAAGGCCGTGCTGGAGCGGGCGCGCCAGGGCGTGTTCGATTTGAAGGACATGCAGCGCTATACGCGCAATTACCAGCAGTCCGGCGGGCTGGCCGCCTTCTCCGATTATTATGTGGCGCGCTATGGCCGCGCGCTGTTCGATCCGGAACTGCTGCGCAACGTCGTCTTCGCTGCCCACAATCTGGCCACCGATGCCGACTTCAGCGAAATGCAATTGATCCTGTGCCGTAACGTGATGATTTACTTTAAGCCGACATTGAAGGAGCGCTTGCTGTCTCTGTTCGACGGCTGCCTGACGCCGGGCGGCTTCCTGTGCCTGGGCACCAAGGAAACGCTGGACCAGCGGGGTATCGCCGCGCGCTACCGCGAAGTGGCAGCGCCGACCCGCATCTACCGCAAGCAGTACGGCCCCGGAGGATTATCGTGAAACCCGCCGCGCGCACGCATATTCCGCCGCCGCGCCGTTTCCGCGCCGTCGCGCTGGGCGTGTCGATGGGCGGCGTCGATGCCTTGAAACGCTTGCTGTCGGCGCTGCCGGCGGATTTCAGTTTGCCGTTGTTAATCGTTATCCACCTGGCGGCCGGCGCGGGCGACGGCCTGGCGCGCCTGCTCGACGGCCTGTCCGCGCTGCACGTCAAGGAAGCCGACGAGGGAGAGCCGGCGTTGCCCGGCGTGGCCTACCTGGCGCCGGCCAATTACCACCTGCTGGTGGAAACCGACGGCCGCCTGTCGCTGTCGACCGATCCCCCGGTCAACTTTGCGCGGCCGTCGGTCGACGTGCTGTTCGAATCGGCCGCCGCCTGCTATGGCGCGCAACTGATCGGCGTGGTGCTGACCGGCGCCGGCGGCGACGGCGCTCCGGGTCTGGAACGCATCGGAGCACTGGGCGGTTACACCATCGTGCAAGACCCGGACGACGCGGTGATGGATGCGATGCCGAGGAATGCGCTGGCGCGCACGGCCGCCGACCGCATCGCTACGCTGGCCGAATTGCCGGCGCTGCTGCTGGCGCTGGCCGAGAGGGAGGCGCCATGAGCCGCCCCGTACTCGTGCCGATCCTGCTGGTGGACGACAACGACGACAACCTGGTCGCCTTGTCGGCGCTGCTCGAAGGGCTGGAGGGACTCGACCTGGTGGCCGTGCGCAGCGGAGAAGACGCCTTGCGCCAGTTGCTGCGGCGCGATTTCGGCCTGGTATTGATGGATGTGCAGATGCCGGGCATGGACGGTTATGAAACCGCCACCCTGATGCGCGCCAATCCGAAGACGCGCCAGGTGCCGATCATTTTCGTCACCGCGCTGCTGGCCGGTGCGGACTTCGCCTTCCGCGGCTATGAAAGCGGCGCCGTCGATTACCTGGTAAAACCGCTGGAAAGCGTGATGTTGCACGCCAAGGTCAACGTCTTCGCCACCCTGTACCGCCAACGCCAGGCGATCGCCGATTTCGAACGTTACGTCAGCGAAGTCGAAAGTGTCTTGGCGGCGCGCCGCGCGCACCCGGACAGCGGGCAACTGCGCCTGCTGCTGGTGGACGACCGCCCGGCCAACCTGCTGGCGCTGGAAGGTTTATTGGCCGATTTAAAAGATGTGCAACTGGTGCGCGCCAATTCCGGGCCGGACGCGCTGCGCGCCGTGCTGCGCGCCGATTACGCGGCGATCCTGCTCGACGTGCAGATGCCGGGCATGGACGGTTTCGAGACGGCTGAACTGATCCGCGCCAATCCGAAGACCAGCATGTTGCCGATCATTTTCGTCACGGCCGGCATGAAGCAGCGGGAGGCGCAATTCAAGGGCTATGAACTGGGTGCCGTCGATTACCTGATCAAGCCGCTGGAGCCGGCCATATTAGTGTCGAAGGTGCGCGTGTTCTGCGACCTGTACCGCCAGCGCATGGCGCTGCAGCAGCAAAGCTCACACCTGGAAACGCTGGTGGCCGAACGCACCGAGGCGCTGCGCCAGAGTGCCGACGAATTGTCCGACAGCCGCGAGCGTTACCGGCGCCTGCTCGGCGCCGTCACTCACCAATTGTTTTCATTGCGCCGCACCGGCCAGCAGTTGCGCTCCTACGGCCACGGTTCCGGCTGCGAAGCGGTGACCGGCTATCCGCCGCAGGCATTCGAGGCCGACCCGGTGCTGTGGCTGACCATCGTGCCCGAGGCCGAGCGCGCCGCGCTGTCGGCGCGCGCGGCCGGCACGCTCGACAGCGGCCAGATCGGCCAGATGGAACACCGGATCCGCTGCTGCGACGGCGTGCTGCGCTGGGTGCGCACCACGTTCGTGCGGGCCGGCACCGACCTCGAACCGAGTTGCGACGTGCTGATCGAGGATATCGACCAGCGCCGCCGCAGCGAGGAAGAGCGCGCGCGCCTGGTCGACCAGCTGGCGCTGGCCACGCGCGCGGCCCACCTCGGCATCTGGGACTGGAACTTGGCCAGCAACGAACTGCTGTGGGACGAACCGATGTACCGCATGTGCGGCGTCGCGCCGGGCCAGCTCGGCGATGCGCACCAGACCTGGTTAGCGACCGTCTACCCGGACGACCGCCTGCTGTGCGAGCGCGCGATGCACGACGCGCTGCGCCACGAACTGCCGTACGACATCGAATTCCGCGTGCGCTGGCCGGACGGCACCGTGCGCCACATGAAGGCCGAGGGACAGGTGGTGCGCAACCCGCAGGGACAGCCGGTGCGCATCATCGGCATCCACACCGACATCACCGAGCGCAAGCGCGCCGAAGAGGAAATGCGGCGCCACCGCGACCATTTACTGGAACTGGTCGACGAGCGCACCGCCAGCCTGGGCGCGATCGTCGACCACGCGGCCGACGGCATCGTCACCGTCGACGAGGCCGGCCTGATCCTCAGTTTCAACCGCGCCGCCGAGCGCATGTTCGGCTACAGCGAGGCCGACACGGTGGGGCGCAGCGTCAGCATGCTGATTCCCGAAATGTACCGCGCGCGCCAGGACAATTACCTGGCGCGCCGGCGCGACGCCGGCGAAGAACGCATCGTCGGGCGCGGCGTCGAGCTGCCCGGCCTGCGGCGCGACGGCGTCGAATTTCCGTTGTCGCTGGCGATCAGCGAAATGGATGTCGGCGGGCGCCGGCGCTACACCGGCATCGTGCGCGACATCTCGCAGCAAAAGGCGGCCGAGGCCAGTCTGATCGCCGCGCGCAAGGCGGCCGAGACGGCGAACCAGGTGAAATCGGAATTCCTGGCCAAGATGAGCCACGAATTGCGCACGCCCCTGAATGCCGTGATCGGCTTTTCGCACCTGATGGCGAAATCGGACAACCTGTCGTCCGACCAGCAGCGCAACCTGGAAATCATCCACCGCTCGGGCCAGCACCTGCTGACCCTGATCAATGACGTGCTGGCGCTGTCGAAGATCGAGGCCGGCGGCACGCAACTGGAAGCGGCCGACACCGACCTGGCCGACCTGTTGGGCGAAGTGGTCGAAATGCTGCGCATCCGCGCCCAGCACGCCGGCCTGGAAATGCAGCTGGTGTTGAACGACGTGCCACCGGCGGTACGGGTCGACGCCGTCAAATTGCGGCAAGTGTTGATCAATTTGCTGAGCAATGCGCTGAAGTTCACCCTGCGCGGCCAAGTGCGGCTCGAAGCGAGCGCGCAGCCGCACGACGCTTGCAGCGTGCGCATCGGTTTCGTCATCGGCGACACGGGCATCGGCATGGCGCCGGGCGATTTGCAACGCATCTTCGATCCCTTCGTACAAGTGCGTAATCACGCCAGCGAAGGGGGGACAGGACTCGGCCTGGCGATCTCGCGCCAGTATGTCGAACTGCTGGGCGGCAAGCTGCAAGTCGAATCGGAGCTTGGCAGCGGCTCGACTTTCCGGTTTACGTTGACGCTGCCGCTGGCCGACGCGCCGCAGCGCATGGCCGCGGCCGGCGCCGTGATCGGCCTGCCGGCGCAATTGCGCGGCAAGCGCGTGCTGATCGTCGACGACGATGCCGAATCACGTATTTTGCTGGGGGAATTGCTCGAACCGCTGGGCTTTGTCGTCGCGTTCGCCGGCGACGGCCAGGAAGCGCTGGCGCGCGCGGCCGCGTTCTCGCCGCACCTGGTGATGATGGATTGGCGCATGCCGCAACTGGACGGATTGTCCGCGATCCGGCGCCTGCGCGACCAGCCGGACGGCGAGCAGCTGCGCATCATCATGTGCACCGCCAGCGCCTTCGAGGAACAGCGCGCCACCGCGCTGGAAGCGGGAGCGAACGCCTTCCTGCGCAAGCCGCTCAACGAAGCCGAGCTGTATGCGACGATCGAAGCGCAACTGGGTTTATGTTTTTTGCGCGCCGACGCGCTGGCCGGCACACCGGCGCCGTGCAGCGCCGCGCCGGTGCTGCGCGCCGAACTGGACGCGTTGCCGGCGCCGGTGCGCAAGGCGCTGCGCGAAGGCGCGGTCGAGCTCGACCAGCGCCGCCTCGACCTGGCGCTGGCCGAGATCGCGCGCGACAGCCCGGACTTGGCCGCGCGCCTGCGGCACATGACCGACGCCTTCCGTTATCGGGAGTTGTGGGGGTTGCTGGATGGGTAGTGCAGCACCGCCGCTATTTTTGCCAAAATCAGAGGCAGAAACTGGGGTCAGACCCATAGGTCTGACCCCGGCCTTTGCCGTTGGATTTTTTCAACTTACCTCTGTTCGCTAATCCACCGATCCACCTTCGCTTCCAGCAAATTCAACGGCACAGTACCGTCCCCCAGCACCACCGCGTGGAAGGCCGGCAGGCTGAACTTGTCGCCCAGCGCCGTGGCGGCGCGCTGGCGCAATTCGACGATCTTCAATGAACCGATCTTGTAACCGAGCGCCTGTCCCGGCCACGCCATGTAGCGTTCGGTCTGGTTCTTCGCTTCATCGTCATAGCCCAGCGTATCGTGCATGTACTGGATCGTCCGTTCGCGCGTCCAGCCCTTGGCGTGCAGGCCGGTATCGACCACCAGGCGCGTGGCGCGCAGCAACTCGTCGTTCAGGTGACCGAAATATTGGGCCGGATCGTCGAACAGCCCCATCTCCTTGCCCAGCGTCTCCGCGTACAGCGCCCAGCCCTCCGTGTACGCGTTGTTGCCGCCGAATTTGCGGAAATCCGGCAAATTCAATTCCTGCATCAGCGCGATATGGAAGTGGTGGCCGGGCTTGCCTTCGTGCAGGAACAGCGTCGTCATGCCGGTGCTGCCATATTTCGCCGGATCGTTCACCACCGACCAGAACACGCCGGGGCGCGAACCGTCGCCGGCCGGCGGCGTGTAATGGTCGGACGCGGTGGCGCGGCTCAGTTCCGGTTCCAGGCGCAAGTCCAGTTTTGCCTTCGGCTGCAGCGTGAACATGGCCGGCAGCTTCGTGTCGAGCACGTCGTTGAGCTTGCGGTACACCGCCTGCACTTCATCTTCCGTCTTGAACGGATAGAATTTCGGCTGCTGCGCAACCCAGACCGGCAAGCCGGCGGCCGGCCCGGTATATCCGAGCTTGGGACCGAGCACGGCGAACTGTTGCTGGATGCGCGCCACCTCCTTCAAACCGATCGCGTGGATCTGTTCCGGCGTCAGGTTCGTCGTGGTGGACGACACCACCGCGGCGCGATACCACTTGTCGCCGTTCGGCAGCGCACCCCATCCCGCGCTGTCGCGGCAGGCCGGCAGGTATTCCTTTTCCAGGAACGCCGCCAGGCGCGCCAGCGCCGGATTCAAGCGCGCGCCGATGGTTTCACGGTAGGCCAGCGTCAGGCGCTGCCGGTCGGCGTCGGAAAAAGCGGCCGGCAGCTTGCCGATCGGCGTGTAATAAATGCTCGTTTCCGGCGTTGCGCTCGGCAGTTTTTTAAATTGCGGCAAGGCCGCCACGATCAGCGCCTTCGGTTGCACCACGTGGCGGCGCACGCCTTCGCGCATGTTCGCGATGGCCTGGTCGATCCAGGCCGGCAATTGCCGCAGGCGGCTCAGGTAAGCCTCGTATTCCTTGACCGTGCCGAGCGGCTGCGCCGCATCGCCGCCGGCGAAATTCGCCAGCGTGACCGGGATGCTGTCCATCTGGTTCAGCGGCAGCAAGTGTTCCGGGAACGGTTCGAACGACAGCAGCGTGGTCAATTCGAACGCCAGCACATCGTAGTTGATGCGATCGCTGTGGTCGAGTTGATCGCGCCGGATGGTTTTCAAGCGTTTCAGATAGGAGTGATACAGCGCGAACTGTTTGGCGCGCACCGCCGGCGCGATCGCCATGCCGAGCTGATCGTCATAGCGGTTGTCTCCGTTTTGCGTCGCGCTGACCGGGTCGGCCTTGGCCAGCGTGTCGTAATAGGCGTCGGCCAGCGCCAGCAATTGTCGATGTGCCGGCGCGGCGCTGACGGCAGGGGTATCCTGCGCGGCAGGGACGGCAGCCAGCAGCGGCGTGCAAGCGAGCATGGCGGCGGTAGCCAGTATGCCGAATGTAAAACCTTGTTTCATACGTGTTTCCTGTAAGAGACTGATGAACGAACGGCAAGAATACGCGATTGCGCAAGCAAATCATACAAGCGGCCTCTGCCCAATTGGGGTCTGACCCCAAAGCGGCGCCAGCACTAGCCCAGTCGGGGCCGACTTCGAAGCGGCGTCAACAGAACCGGTTGGGGTCTGACCCCGAAGCGGCGCCGACAGTGGTACAGGCTGCGCCGTCGAACCACTTTTGCATCTCTATTGTTGCTCGGAGATCCATTGGTCGACTTTCGCTTCGAGCAGGCTGAGCGGCAGGGTGCCGTCGCCCAATATCACTTCGTGGAAGGCGGGCAGGCTGAATTTCGCGCCCAGCCGGTCGGCGGCGCGCTGGCGCAGTTCGGCGATTTTCAATTGGCCGATCTTGTAGGAAAGCGCCTGTCCCGGCCACGCCATGTAGCGCTCCGTTTCGCTGGCGGCGCGCGCGCCGAAACCGAGCGTGTCGCGCATGTAGGCGATCGCCTGTTCGCGGCTCCAGCCTTTGGCGTGCAGGCCCGTGTCGACCACCAGCCGCACGGCGCGCAACAGTTCGGCATTCAAATGGCCGAAATATTGGGCCGGATCGTCGAACAGGCCCATTTCCTTGCCCAGCGATTCGGCATACAGCGCCCAGCCTTCCGTATACGCGTTGTTGCCGCCGAATTTGCGGAAGTCCGGCAGCGGCAATTCGACCATGCGCGCCAGGTGGAAATGGTGACCGGGCTTGCCTTCGTGCAGAAACAGCGTCGTCATGCCGGTGCTGTTGTACTTGCCCGCATCGTTGACAACGGACCAGAACACGCCCGGCCGCTTGCCGTCGCCGGACGGCGGAGAATAATGATTGGAGGCGGTGGCGCGGCTCAATTCCGGTTCCAGCTGCAAGTCCAGGCGCGCCTTCGGTAGCACGCTGAACAGGGCCGGCAGCTTGCCGTCGAGCTGCGCGTTCAGCGCCGTGAACACGGCTTGCACGTCGGCATCGGTCTTGAATGGATAGAATTGCGGCTGTTGCGCCACCCACACCGGCAGGCCGGACGCCTCTCCGGCATAACCGAGCTTCGGTCCGAGTTCGGCGAACTGGCGCTGAATGCGCGCCACTTCCTGCAAGCCGAGTTCGTGGATCTGTTCCGGCAGCATGCTGGTCGTCGTATGCCGCGCGACCTGGAATCGGTACCAGGCGGCGCCGTTCGGCAACGCGCCGTAGCCGGCGCTGTCGCGGCAGGCCGGCAAATAATCGTTTTCGATAAAACTGGCCAGGCGCGCCAGCGCCGGTAGCGTGTGGCGCGCCAGCGTGGCGCGGTACGCGGCCGTCAGGCGCCGCTTGTCGGCGTCCGGAAAACTGGCTGGCAGGGCATTGATCGGCAGGTAATAAACGCTCGCTTCCGGCGTGGCCACGGCCAGCGATTTCAATTGCGGCAGCAGCGATACCATCAGCGCTTTCGGTTGCACGACGCCGCTTTTCATGCCGGCGTGCATGTTGGCGATCGCCTGCGCGATCCAGCCGGGCAATTGAGACAAGCGGCTCAGGTAGGCCTCGTATTGCCTGACGCTGGCGATCGGTTGTGAACTGTCGCCGCCGGCGAAATTGGCCAGCAGCACCGGCATGCTGGCCATGTGCTCGATCGGCAACAAGTGGTCGGGGAAGGCTTGCTGCGCCTGCAAGGTCGCCAGTTCGAACGCGAGCGTGTCGTAACTGAGGCGGTCGGCGCGCGCCAGCCGGGCGCGCGGGATCGCGCGCAGGCGCGCGCTGAACTGGCGGTAGCGCGCGAATTGCCGTGCGCGTGCGCCCGGCGCGATCGTCATGCCGAGCTGGTCGTCGTAACGGTTGTCTCCAGCCTGGGTCGCCGCCACCGGGTCGAAGCGCGCCATCGCCTCGTAATATGCGTCGCCCAGCGCCTGCAATTGCCGGCTGGCCGGGGCGGCGCTGACGGCCGGCACCGCGACGGTCGCGGCGCCGGCGGCGGGGACTTGCAGCAGGACGGCGGCGGCGAGGAGGGCGGGCCAGATGCGTTTCATGGGCGATTCCTGCGACGGTTGAAATGCTGGCAGAATACTTCATTGCGATTGGGAAATCGAATAAAAAATGTGCCAGAATCGGGTTTTATACAGGTAACAGGGGAAGGCCATGCGCGCGATTGCCGGGTTGATGCTGTTGTGCTGCGCCGCCGCGCAGGCGGGAGATATCGGCTTGCTCGGCCTGTTTCCGAACAAGGCCATGCTGTCGGTCGATGGCGGCGCGCCGAAAGTGTACGCGGTCGGCAGCAAGCTGGCCGACGGCAGCCGCCTGGTGGCGGTGGGCGACGGCAACGCCACCATCGAAGATGGCGGCAAGCGCTATGTCGTGACGCTGGGCCAGGCCGCGCCGCGCAGCCCGGCCGGGCGCGGCGCGGACACGGTGACGCTGGCGCCCGATGCGCGCGGTCACTATATTGCGCGCGGCCAGATCAACGGCGTCGCGACGCCGGCGATGATGATCGATACCGGCGCTTCGTATATCGCGTTGCCGGCCGGCGAGGCGCGCCGCATGGGCGTCGATTATCTGAAAGGCCGCCCGGTGCGTATCAATACCGCCAACGGCGTGACGCAAGGTTACGTGGTGCGGCTCGATACGGTGCGCATCGGCGACGTCGAATTGAGCCAGTGCGACGCGGTGGTGCAGGAAAGCGGCTTGCCGATCATCCTGCTCGGCAATTCCTTCCTGAACCGCTTCGACATGCGGCGCGACGGTGACCAGATGACCTTGACGCGGCGGTATTGATCACGCGGCGGCGCTGGCCTCGGTAAAACGGCTTTCGTACAGCGCCGCGACGAGGTCGGACTGGGTGACGATGCCGGCGAAACGCTGTTGCTCGTCGACCACGGGGATATGGTGGAAACCCGCGTCGGCCATCAGCGGCACCAGGTCGATGATCGGCGTGAGCAGGCTGACCACGGCCGGTTTCGGCGTCATGATCTGGCCCACGACTTCGGCCTTTTCGCCGTGGCTGGTGCCGCTGCGCCGCAGGAAGTGCTGCAGCCGCTGGCGCACGCCGGTATAGTCGTCGAGGCCGCTGCGGTCGAGGAAATCCGTTTGCGTGATGACGCCGATCACGCGCCGCGCCCGGTTCAGCACCGGCAGCGCGGCGACCCGGTGGCGCCGCATCGTTTGCCAGGCCGCGTCCAGCGGCGTGGCGAATTCGACCGTCGCGACATCCTTCGACATGATGTCGGCGCAGCGGATGATGCCGAAGCGGCGCTGGTAGGCGCGCAATTCCGTTTTCAAGAACAGTTCTTCCAGGTCGTCGCGGCTGACGTCGAGCACCTGGTTGTACTGTTTTAAGACGGCATCAAGGTCTTCCGGCTTGAAGCCCAGGCGCAAGGTCGGGCGCGGGTCCTGCGTGGCGTGCGGGTTCGCATGGGCCGGTTGTTGCTGGTGCGGATAGCGGCGCCCGGTCAGATTGTTGTAGAGCACGGCGGCCAGCACCATCATCACCGAATTGAGCAGCACGACCATCAACGGGAAGCCATAGCCGGCCGCGTGGACGGCCGGGCCGCCGAGCACGGCGGTCAGCGCCACGGCGCCGCCGGGCGGGTGCAGGCAGCGCAGCGCGAACATGGCCGCGATCGCCAGGCAGGCCGCCAGCGCCGCCACCGGCACCGCGTCGCTGTGCAGCCAGTGCACGCAGGCCGCGCCGACCAGGCCGGACACGACATTGCCGCCGATCACGGCCCATGGCTGCGCCAGCGGGCTGGCGGGCAGGCAGAACAGCAATACGGCCGAGGCGCCCATCGGCGCGGCCAGGAACAGCACCGGGCTGCTGTGCGCCAGCAGGTAGTGGCTGAGCAGGCCGGTCAGCAGCAGCGCCAGCAGCGCGCCGGTGCCGGCGCGCAAGCGTTCGACCGGGCTGGCGTTGCTGGCGGCGGGGAGCAGGCTGTTGAGCAGTTTTTTCATGTCGGCAATCCATGTGACACCAGGTGCAGCGGCAGCGCCGTGGTGAATTTGATTTGTTCCATCGAGAAGGCCGACGAGACGCTGCTTAATTGCACCGCCTTGATCAATTTCTTGTAAAAGCGGTCGTAACCTGCAATATCGGTGGTCACCACTTTTAATAGATAATCGATGTCGCCGCTCATGCGGTGGAATTCCTGCACTTCCGGCAGCGCCATCACTGCGCTGGCGAAGCGAGTCAGCCATTTTTCATCGTGCACGCTGGTGCGCACGCTGACGAATACCGTCACCGGCAAGCCGGCCTTTTGCCGGTTGACGATGGCCACGCGGCGTTCCAGGTAACCGTCTTCTTCCAGCCTTTTCAGACGTTTCCAGCACGGCGTGCCGGACAGGCCCACCTTGTCCGCCAGTTGCGCGATCGAGAGCGTGCCGTCGAGCTGAAGCGCGCCCAGGATCGCATAGTCATAGCGGTCGAGTGTATTCATTCTGTTTTTTCAAAATAAATAGTATGAACGTACCTTATTATGCGCCGATCATAAAATTATTGAAATGAATGCTTCAGGCACGGCCGGTAAACTGTTGCGTATCAGAAACTGCTTACCAGACGCGCCATGAACCACGCAATCTACCTCGACGGCAATGCCACCAGCCCGGTCCTGCCCGCCGCCATCGACGCCGCCGTGCGGGCGATGCGGGAATGTTACGGCAATCCCAGCAGCGGCCACAGCGCCGGCCTGCGCGCCAGGGCGCTGCTCGATGGCGCGCGCCGCCGTGCCGTGCGCCTGCTCGGTGCCGGTTCCGGCCGGCTGATGTTCAACAGCGGCGCCACCGAGGGCATCCAGAGCGCGGTCCTGTCGGCGCTGTGCGCGTTGCGCGAACGGCGCGCGCAAGGAGAGGACATCGGCACGCTGCTGGTCTACGGCGCCACCGAGCACAAGGCTGTGCCGGAAAGCTTGGCGCACTGGAACCGCCTGCTGGGTTTACATTTGCGGCTGGCCGCGTTGCCGGTCGACGGCGACGGCTTGCACGACTTGCCCGCGCTGCGTGCGCTGGCGCCGCAGGCGGCGCTCGTCTGCACGATGGCGGCCAATAATGAAACGGGCATCGTGTCCGACCTGGCCGGCATCGAGCGCGTGCTGAACGAGACGCGCAGCCAGGCGTACTGGCTGGTCGACTGCGTGCAGGCGCTGGGAAAAATGAAACTGGACCTGGCGCGCACCCGCATCGATTACGCGCCGTTTTCCGGTCATAAACTGTATGCGCCGAAGGGTATCGGCATGCTGTACGTGCGCGACGGCGCGCCTTATACCCCGCTGATCGTCGGCGGTGGCCAGGAAGCGGCGCTGCGTTCCGGCACCGAAAACACGGCCGGCGTGGCCGCGCTCGACGCCGTGCTCGCGGCGCTGGAACAGGGCGACGTGTTGCGCGGCGACGAAGAACTGCACGCCTTCCGCGCGCAACTGGCCGATGCCCTGCGCGCCGCCTTTCCCGCCATCGTTTTCAATGCGCCGTTCGCGCAATCGTTACCGACCACGCTCAATTTCTCGGTGCCGGGCCTGTCCAGCCGTGAATTGACGGACGTGTTCGACGCTGCCGGCGTCAGCGTCAGTGCCGGCAGCGCCTGTTCGTCGGCCAAGGCCGCGCCGAGTCACGTGCTCGAAGCGATGGGTTTGCCGCAATGGCGCAGCGCCAGCGCGATCCGGATCTCGTTCGGTGCGCTGACCGACGCCGACACGATAGCGGAAGCGTGCCGGCGCATCGCGCGCTGCGGCACCGCGCTGAGTACTGGCGGCCTGTTCGCGGCCGGCGGCGGGCAGGCGCCCGGAGATGGCGTGTTGCAACTGGGCAGTGGCGCGCAGTGCAGCTGGCTGGTGCAGGACGCGGCCAGCCGCGCCTGCGTGGTGATCGATCCGCAGCCGGAATTCGCCGAGCGCATCGCCGCCGGCCTGCACGGCCAGGGCTACCAGGTGCTGGCCGTACTCGGCACGACGCCCGGCGCGGATTTGACGACGCTGTCGCGGGCATTGAACCTGCCGCCCGCGCTCGACGCCTTCGGCTGGCCGGCGGACGGTGACGTGCTGGCGCTCGGCGGCCAGTTGATCCGAAGGATTGCCTGCGGAACCGACCGTTTCAGTTACCTGCTGGGGACTGAAACGGATAGCGGCATGGCGCCGGCCGCCGTGCGACACGCCTTCATCGGCGATGCCGATCCGCGGCAACTGGCCGCATTGCTGGACCCGGACACATTGCTGTGCGCCGCGCGCGATGCGCAGCAACCGTTTTGCAGCAGCCTGCGTGCCGGACAGTTGGCCGCACCGGAGAGCGGCGCGCCGATGCAGCTCGACGCCGGCGCGCTGCAAGCCTTGCTGCTGCGCCGCCCGGACGCGGTGCTGGTCGACGTGCGCGAACGTCATGAATACGCGGCCGGTGCCGGTACGCAACTGGCCGGGCGCACCGCGCTCAGCGTCCCTCTGGCGCGGCTGACCGGCCACGTCGCCGGCTGGCTGCGCGGCGCCGGTGCGCCGCTGATTTTTGTTTGCCGCAGCGGCGCGCGCAGCGCCAAAGCCGCGCACTGCCTGCGCCGGCTTGGTTACCAGCACGCCTATACGCTGGAGGGTGGCATTGCGCTGGTTTGAACTTCGATGCCGGGCTGCCCGGCGGACTTCAGCGCTTCTTAATACCAAAATCAGATGCAACCCCTGGGGTCAGACGGGGACGCCGAGTCCCATGGGTCTGACCCCGGCATTTGCCACTGATTTTTATATCTGTGCCGATACGCTTAATTTACGGCATTGTCGACCTCCCCAAAGCTCAAACGAGCTTAGCCGTTGTCTCCGGCCATATGTACGCTGGCGCACAGTGGCCTTCCGTGCGCTCCCGTACCATTGCATGGAACATACTTCCCCATCCCAGGTTCATCGCATTCCGCCGGTGTCGGCACAGGGCGCGCTATTGGGCGCAGGTACAGAGCGAGGTCCAAGTTGAAACAGCATTCCACATTTTTGCCAGACCCCATGTTTGGTTTCCGGGAGGCCGTATCGGGCTCCCTGCAAGCCGGCGAGCAGGACGACGATTCGCCGCTGCGCGGTGAATTGTTCAGCGCGCAGCAGATGGCCGCGCACGGCAAGACGCTGGCCGCGAATCACGAACTCAGCACGCGCGGCGGGCCGGACCGCCTGCTGGCGCGCCTGAGCGAGAACGCTGACGTCATCGCCACCACCTGCGACGAGCTGACGACGGCCGTCAAGGCTGCGCGCCAGATCACGCCGGCTTCCGAATGGCTGCTCGACAACTCTTACCTGATCGACGAGCAGATCCGCACCGCGCGCCGCCATTTACCGAAAAATTACAGCAAGGAATTGCCGCGTCTGGCCAAGGGCGCGCCGGACGGCACGCCGCGCGTCTACCAGATCGCCTTGGAAATCATCGCCCACGGCGATGGCCGCGTCGATCCCGAAAGCCTATGCCGCTTCGTCGACGCCTACCAGGAAGTGACGCCCTTAAAACTGGGCGAATTGTGGGCGATCCCGATCATGCTGCGCCTGGCGCTGATCGAGAATCTGCGCCGCGTGGCCGCGCGCGTGGCCAGCAACCGCCTGCAGCGCGATCTCGCCAACACCTGGGCCGACCAGATGACGGAGATCGCCGACAAGAATCCGAGCGGCCTGATCTTATTGGTTGCCGACATGGCGCGTTCGAACCCGCCGATCACCAGCGGCTTTGTCGCCGAACTGGCGCGCCGCCTGCAAGGGCAGAGCGCGGCGCTGACGCTGGCGCTGACCTGGCTGACGCACCGCCTGGCCGAATCGGGCGTGACGATCGAGCAGCAGATCCAGGCCGAGATCCAGCAGCAGGCCGCCGAACAGGTATCGATCGCCAACAGCATCGGCAGCCTGCGTTTCCTCGGCACGATGGACTGGCAGGAATTCGTCGAAACCATGAGCGTCGTCGAGCAGACCTTGCGCATGGACCCGGCCGATGTCTACGGAGATATGGATTTCGCCACGCGCGACCAGTACCGCCACGTGATCGAACGGCTGGCGCGCTGCTCGCCGCGCAGCGAACGGGAGATCGCCGAGCTGGCGCT
This sequence comes from Pseudomonadota bacterium, assembly GCA_040389645.1. Lineage (GTDB taxonomy): Bacteria > Pseudomonadota > Gammaproteobacteria > Burkholderiales > Burkholderiaceae_D > Rugamonas. Next base: position 32,593 of record JAZJZT010000065.1, read on the forward strand.
GCAACTGGCCAACGGCCACCGCGACAGCGCCGACCCGCGCCACGCCCATATCGGTTTTTATTTGGTCGGGCGCGGCGTGCTGGCGCTGGAAAAACAGGCCGGCGTGCGCCATCCGCCGCTGGCGGCATTGCAACGCACCACGCGCGCCGCGCCGCTGACATCGTACCTGGGCGCGATCGCCGCATTGACGGTGATCGTCACTGGCCTGCTGCTCGACCGCGCGCTGTTCGAGGGCATCCACGGCTGGGCGCTGGCGCTGCTGGCCGTGCTCGGCGTGATGGGTAGCAGCCAACTGGCGCTGGCGCTGGTGAACTGGGCCGCGACGCTGCTGACGCAGCCGCATCCGCTGCCGCGCATGGATTACCGCGACGGCGTGCCATCGTCGGCGCGCACCCTGGTGGTGGTGCCGACGCTCATCTACAGCAAGGAAAATATTGAACAGCTGTGCGAGCAGATCGAAGTGCGCTTCCTCGCCAACCGCGACCGCAACCTGCGTTTCTGCCTGCTGACCGATTTCGCCGATGCCGCCGAGGAAGTGATGCCGGCCGATGCCGCGCTGCTGCAACAGGCGCAGGACGCCATCCGCCGCCTGAACGACAAGTACATGCACGGCGCCGGCAGCGTGGCGCCGGTGCCGGCCGGTTCTTCTCCGGCCGCGCTGCAACTGGCCGGCCAGCACCAGGACTTGCCGCCGACCGCGCCATTCCTGCTGCTGCACCGTCCGCGCCTGCTGAACCGGGAAGACAATGTCTGGATGGGCCACGAGCGCAAGCGCGGCAAGCTGGAAGACTTGAACCGCTTCCTGCGCGGCGGCGCGCGCGAAAAATTCTCGCTGGTGGTGGGAGAGACGGCCGACCTGGAAACGTTCAAATACGTGATCACGCTCGACACCGACACCCAGCTGCCGCGCGACGCCGCGCGCCAGTTCATCGCGACGATGATGCATCCCTTGAACCGGCCGCTGGTGGACGCCGTGCGCAACCGCGTCGTCGAAGGTTACGGCATCCTGCAACCGCGCGTGGCCGTCAGCCTGCCGAGCGAGCAGGCCTCGCTGTACGAAAAACTGTGCGGTGGAGAGCCGGGCATCGACCCGTACACGCGCACCGTGTCCGACGTCTACCAGGACGTGTTTTATGAAGGCTCCTTCATCGGCAAGGGCATCTACGATATCGACGTGTTCGAGCAGGTGCTCGGCGCGCGCCTGCCGGACAATCGCATCCTCAGTCACGATTTACTGGAAGGCTGCTACCTGCGCGCCGGCCTGCTGAGCGACGCGCAACTGTATGAACAATACCCGGCGCGCTACAGCGACGACGTCAGCCGTCGCCAGCGCTGGATCCGCGGCGACTGGCAACTGTTCTCGTGGCTGTTCGGAAGCGTGCCGACGCCCGGCGGGCGGCGCGAGCGCAATCCGCTGTCGGCCTTGTCCCGCTGGAAGCTGTTCGATAACCTGCGCCGCAGCCTGGTCGCGCCGGTCTTGACGCTGGCGTTGCTGCTGGCCTGGGCCGCACTGCCGGATGGCTGGTTCTGGACCGGCGCGGTGCTGGCCATCGTGCTGCTGCCGGCGCTGGTCAGCGCGCTGTACGACATGGCGCGCAAGCCGCGCGAAACGCTATGGCGCCAGCACTTCAGCGCGTCGCTGCGGCGCAGCCGCCTGCATTTCGCGCACGCCTTGCTGACGCTGGTGTTCCTGCCCTACGAAGCCTATTTCAGCCTCGACGCGATCGTGCGCACGATGTGGAGATTGACGGTATCGCAGCGCCGCCTGCTCGAATGGCGCGCGTCCGGCCTGTCGCGTTCCGGCACGGCGCTGCCCGATTACTGGCGCGCGATGTGGTTTTCCCCGGCGCTGGCGCTGGCGGCCGGCGTCGCGCTGGCAGCCTGGCGTCCGTACGCCTTCCTCGCCGCGCTGCCGCTGCTGGCCGCATGGCTGGCCGCGCCCGTGGTGGCGTGGTGGATCAGCCGCCCGATCCGGCGCGAACAGGCCGCGCTGTCGGCCGAACAGCAACGCTTCCTGCACACCTTGGCGCGCAAGACCTGGGCCTATTTCGACACCTTTGTCGGCCCGGCCGACAACTGGCTGCCGCCCGATAACATGCAGGAGCAGCCGACCCAGGTGCTGGCGCACCGCACCTCGCCGACCAATATCGGCATGGCGCTGCTGGCCAACCTGAGCGCCTACGATTTCGGTTACGTCACCGCCGGCCAGCTGGTCGAGCGCACCGCCAACACGATGCGCAGCATGGGACAGTTGGAACGCTACCAGGGCCACTTCTATAACTGGTACGACACGGTGACGATGAAGCCCCTGTACCCGATCTATATCTCGACGGTCGACAGCGGCAACCTGGCCGGTCACCTGCTGACCCTCCAGCCGGGCCTGCTCGCGCTGTTCGACCAGCCGGTGCTGCCGCCGCAGATCATCGACGGCATCGCCACCACGGTACAGGTATTGCAGGAAGCGACGGCCGCCGCCGGCGATACGCTGCCGGACGCGCTGCTGGCGTTGCAGCAGGAATTGTCTCCGCTGCGCCCGATGTATCCGTCGAACCTGCTCGAACTGCACGCGTGGCTGAAACGCGCGGTCGCCGCCAGCACGGCATTCCAGCCCGACGGCCAGGATGCGACGGTGCAGATGTGGGCCGCGGCGCTGGCCGCGCAATGCCGCGCCGCGCTCGACGAACTGCTGGCGCTGACGCCGTGGGTCGCCGCCGGCGAAGTGTTCGACGCCAACCTGGTGCGCATTCCGACCTTGCGCGAACTGGCATTCCTGCCGACGACGTCGGCGCCGCAATCGGACCTGGCGCCGAGCGAACGGGAACGCCAGCAAGTGCTGGCCGGGCTGGTGGCGCAGGGCAGTGCGCTGGCGCGCGAACGGATGGAAGAGCTGGCATCGCTGGCGCGCGAGGCGCAGCAGTATGCGCAGGTCGAATACGGTTTCCTGTTCAATCCGACCACCAATCTGCTGGCGATCGGCTACAACGTCAGCGAGCGCCGCCTGGACGCCAGCTATTACGATTTATTGGCTTCCGAAGTGCGGCTGGCCAGCTTCGTCGCGATCGCGCAGGGGCAATTGCCGCAGGAGCACTGGTTTGCGCTGGGACGCCAGCTGTGCATCCTGGCCGGACAGCCGGTGCTGCTGTCGTGGAGCGGCTCGATGTTCGAATACCTGATGCCGCTATTAGTCATGCCGAACTATCCGAGCACGCTGCTCGACCAGACCTATCACTCGGTGATCGCGGCGCAGATCGAATACGGCCGCCAGCGCAACGTGCCGTGGGGGATTTCCGAATCCGGCTACAACACGGTCGACGCGGCGCAGAATTACCAGTACCGCGCCTTCGGCGTGCCGGGCCTGGGCCTGAAACGCGGCCTGGCGGACGACCTCGTCATCGCGCCGTACGCCAGCATGCTGGGCTTGATGGTGCAGCCGGAAGCGTCGTGCAGCAATCTGCAAAAGATGGCGGGCATGGGCTTCATGGGACGTTACGGTTTCTATGAAGCGATCGATTTCACGCAGGCGCGCCTGCCGCGCGGCCAGAGCCACTCGGTGATCCGCTCCTTCATGGTGCACCACCAGGGCATGGGCTTGCTCGCGCTGAGCTACCTGCTGCACGACCGGCCGATGCAGCGCCGTTTCGAATCGGACCCGCTGCTGCAATCGACCTTGCTGGTGCTGCAGGAACGCAGCCCGCAGGTGGGCGCCTTCTATGCCAGCACGGCCGAACAGGCTGCGATCCGCAGCACCGCGCAAGAGCAGGCGATGCCGATGCGCATCCTGACGCAGCCGAACACGCCGGTGCCGGAAACGCAATTGCTGTCGAACGGGCGCTATCACGTGATGGTGACCAATGCCGGCGGCAGCTACAGCCGCTGGAAAGACCTGGCCGTGACGCGCTGGCGCGAAGATGCGACGCGCGACAACTGGGGCAATTTCTGCTACGTGCGCGACCTCGACGACGGCGCCTTCTGGTCGACGACCTATCAGCCGACCCTGGTCGAGCCGCAGAAATACGAAGTCATCTTCTCCGAAGGGCGCGCCGAATTCCGCCGCACCGACAAGGGGCTGGAACTGTACACCGAAATCGTCGTCTCTCCGGAAGACGACATCGAGATGCGGCGCACCCGCATCACTAATAAATCGGACCGCAAGCGCACCATCGAAGTGACCAGTTTCGCCGAAGTCGTGATGGCGCCGGCCGCGGCCGACGCCGCGCACCCGGCGTTCTCGAAACTGTTCGTACAGACGGAAATCCTGGCGCAGGAAACGGCGATCCTGTGCACGCGCCGTCCGCGCGGCAAGGATGAACACGCGCCGTGGATGCTGCACCTGATGACCTTGCACGACGCCGCCATCAAGGGCGTCTCGTACGAGACCGACCGTTCGCTGTTCATCGGCCGCGGCAACACGGCGCTGGCGCCGCGCGCGCTGCGCGAAGAAGGACCGCTGTCCGGCGCGCAGGGTTCGGTGCTCGACCCTATCGTCGCGATCCGCTACCAGATCGTGCTCGAACCGGACGAATCGGCCACCGTCGATATCGTCACCGGCATGACCGACACGCGGGAAGCGGCGCTGCACCTGATCGACAAGTACCAGGACCGCCACCTGGCCGACCGCGTGTTCGAACTGGCGTGGACCCACAGCCAGGTCGTGCTGCGCCAATTGAACGCCAGCGAGACCGATGCCCAGCTGTATGGCCGCCTGGCCAACAGCGTGATCTATCCGCACGCCGCGCTGCGCGCCGACGCCGCCATCCTGGTCAAGAACCAGCGCGGCCAGTCCGGCCTGTGGGCGTATGCGATTTCGGGCGACTTGCCGATCGTGCTGTTGCAGATCAAGGACCCGGCCAACATCGAACTGGCGCGCCAGATGGTGCAGGCGCACGCTTACTGGCGTTTAAAAGGGCTGGTGGTGGACCTGGTGATCTGGTACGAAGACAATTCCGGCTACCGGCAGGCCTTGCACGACCAGATCATGGGCCTGATCGCGTCCGGCATCGACGCGCAGGCGATCGACCGCCCGGGCGGCATCTTTGTGCGCATGGGAGAACAGATCGCGCCGGAAGACCGGATATTGCTGCAATCGGTGGCGCGCGCCATCCTCAGCGACGAGCGCGGCACGCTGGCCGACCAGATCAAGCGCCTCGGCCCGGTACCGCTGCGCATGCCGCCATTGATCGCCGACAGCCGCGGCGAATATGCCAGCGCCGGCCCGCACACGCGCACGCCGCACGGGCTGATCCTGGAAAACGGCATCGGCGGCTTCTCGGCCGACGGGACGGAATATGTGATCGTCACCGGCGAGCGCCAGCGCACGCCGGCGCCGTGGTCGAACGTGCTGGCCAATCCGCAGTTCGGCAGCGTGATTTCGGAAAGCGGGCAGGCGTACACGTGGCATGAAAATGCGCACGAATTCCGCCTGACGCCGTGGCATAACGACCCGGTCTCGGACGGCAGCGGAGAAGCGTTTTATCTGCGCGACGAGCAGAGCGGCCAGTTCTGGTCGCCGACCGCCTTGCCGGCGCGCGGCACCGGAGATTACGTCACGCGCCACGGCTTCGGCTACAGCGTGTTCGAACATACCGAGGCCGGCATCACCAGCGAGCTGACGACCTATGTCGCGCTTGACGCGCCGCTGCGCTACACGGTGCTCAAGGTGCGCAACGATTCGCTGGTCACGCGCCGCCTGTCGGCCACCGGCTATGTCGAATGGGTGCTGGGCGACATGCGCTCGAAATCGGGCATGCACATCATCACCGAGATCGACCCGATCAGCGGCGCGATGTTCGCAAAAAATCCGTACAACACCGAGTTCTCGGGCCGCGTCGCCTTCTTCAACGTCGACGCGAGCATCCGCAGCGTGACGGCCGACCGCACCGAATTCCTGGGCCGCAACGGCACGATGGCCAATCCGGCCGCGCTGCGCCGCGCGCGCCTGTCCGGCAAGGCCGGCAGCGCGCTCGATTCCTGCGGCGCGATCCAGGTGCCGTTCGAACTGATGCCGGGCCAGGAGCGCGAAATCGTCTTCCTGCTCGGCCTGGGCGGACGCCGCAACGCGGACGCGTCGAGCCTGGTGCAAAAGCACGGCGGATTGACCGCCGCGCGCGACGCGCTGGCGGCGGTGCGCGCGCACTGGACCAAAACGCTCGGCGCGGTGCAGATCGCCACGCCGGAACCGTCGCTCGACGTGATCGCCAACGGCTGGCTGATGTACCAGACCATCGCCTGCCGCATGTGGGCGCGCAGCGGGTATTACCAGTCCGGCGGCGCGTTCGGCTTCCGCGACCAGTTGCAGGATGCGATGGCGATGATCCACACCGAGCCGCAACTGTTGCGCGACCACCTGCTGCTGTGCTGCGCGCACCAGTTCCTCGAAGGCGACGTGCAGCACTGGTGGCATCCGCCGTCGGACCGCGGCGTGCGCACCCACTGTTCGGACGATTACCTGTGGCTGCCGCTGGCGGCGGCGCGATATGTCGTCAGCACCGGCGACCTGACCATCCTGCAAGAGAATGCGCACTTCCTCGAAGGGCGCGCCGTGAAACCGGAAGAGGATTCGTATTACGACATGCCGGGGCGTTCGGCGCAGAGCGCGGACGTCTATGAGCACTGCGTGCGCGCGATCCGCCACGGCTTGCGCTTCGGCGTGCACGGCCTGCCCCTGATCGGTTCCTGCGACTGGAACGACGGCATGGATAAAGTCGGCGAAGAGGGGAAAGGAGAGAGCGTCTGGCTGGCCTTCTTCCTGTTCGAAGTCTTGCAGCGCTTCGCCGAGGTGGCGGACCTGAAGGGCGACCCGGCCTTCGCCGCCGAGTGCAGGGAAGAGGCGCGCAAGCTGGCCGAGAATGTCGAACTGAACGCGTGGGATGGCCAGTGGTATCGTCGCGCCTATTTCGACGATGGCACGCCGCTCGGTTCGCACGAAAACGAGGAATGCCAGATCGATTCGATTTCGCAAAGCTGGGGCGTGTTGTCCGGCGCGGCCAACCGCGAGCGGGTGCACGGCGCGATGCAGCAGGTCGACGCCCGCCTGGTGCGGCGCGATTTCGGCCTGATCCAACTGCTTGATCCGCCGTTCGACAAGGCCGACCTCAATCCAGGCTACATCCGCGGCTACGTGCCGGGCGTGCGGGAAAACGGCGGCCAGTACACCCATGCCGCGATCTGGACCGTGATGGCGTTCGCCAGGATGGGAGACATCGAGCGCGCTTGGGAACTGATGCGCATGATTAACCCGGTCCAGCATGGCAGCAGCGCCGAGCGCTGCGCCGTCTACAAGGTGGAACCGTACGTGGTGACGGCCGACGTCTACGCGGTGACGCCGCATATCGGGCGCGGCGGCTGGAGCTGGTACACCGGCTCGTCCGGCTGGATGTACCGCCTGATCCTGGAATCGTTGCTGGGCGTGACGCGCGCCGCCGACAAGCTGGTGCTGGCGCCGCGCATGCCGGCCAGCTGGGACGGTTTCACGGTGGAGTACCGCCATGGCGCCAGCATCTACACGGTGCAAGTCAGCCGCGCCGATGCCGCCGGCCTCGCGGTCGATGGCGCCGCGCAGGACGGCAACCAGGTCCAGCTGATCGACGATGGCCGGCCGCACAATGTCGAACTGAGGCTGCCGCGGGTTTAGTACTGGTCAGGCTACGCGAATTGCCCCCCACGGCGCCGTCGAAAGGCGGCGCCTGGAAGGGTTTAACAACGGTTGGCGTAGAGGCAAGGGTGTCATTCCCGCGCAGGCGGGAATCCCATTTCGTGAGCCGAACAGCGTAGTGAAACCTGGCGAGAATTCGGTATTGCCTGAATTTTCGCGAAATTTGCTGCGTGTTCCAGGACGCAAAATGGGATTCCCGCCTGCGCGGGAATGACAGGCAGCAGACTATCTTGCGTCTTAAATACCGAACGATGCCCCGGCGCCGAGCAGCGTGGCGATGCCGAGCAGCGCGAAGATGGCGGCGGCGATGCCGTGCACCAGTTTCAACGGGATGCGCGCGGCGACGTGCTTGCCGAGGTAGACCGCCGGCACGTTCGCCAGCATCATGCCGAACGTGGTGCCGGCCACCACGGCAACCAGGCTATCGAAGCGCGCGGCCAGCGCCACGGTGGCGATCTGCGTCTTGTCGCCCATCTCGGCCAGGAAGAACGCGATCACGGTGGCGGCGAACACACCGTAGCGCGCCGACGGCGCCGCATCCTCGTCGATCTGGTCCGGCACCAAAATCCAGCCGGCCATCGCCAGGAACGACAGGCCCAGCACCCAGCGCAGCACTTCCGGCCCGATCATGCTGGTGATCCAGCTGCCGAGCGCACCGGCAAGGGCGTGATTGGCCAGCGTGGCGACCAGGATGCCGAGCACGATGGGAATCGGGCGGCGGAATTGCGCAGCCAGGCAGAATGCAAGTAACTGGGTTTTATCGCCGATTTCGGCGAGAGCGACGATGCCGCTGGAGATGAGGAAGGCTTCCATGATGTTTTCGAGAGAGAAGGGCCGGACGTTTACCAATGATCCAGGAGCGACTCCGGCCCATTGCGGCCGCCCCTCGATCAATGGTCTCGTCAAGTCTTGCGACCACCTGCACCACGGCCTGCGGGCCGATTATGTTGACACAGGTTCTTCCGGCGGGACCGGAAGCCGACTACTCCCCAAAGTTCAGCACGCATGATACCAGATACCGGCGCGCCCGGCGCCTGCTATGCTATCGTGCAGCGCGCGCCGCGCTGCCGGCGCGTTTACATCAACCAGACGAGAAGCCCTATGCGACCACTGACAACCCTGCGCCTGCTGGCCTGCGCACTGCTGGCCCAAGTCGGCGCGGCCAGCGCGCAAGACCCGCTCAGTTACGCGCGCTACGACCAGGTGCGCACCAGCGCGCTGCACCTTGACCTGAAGGCCGACTTCGAGCGCAAGACGCTGTCCGGCTACGCCGAACTGACGCTGAACTGGATCGACAAGTCGGCCCGCACGCTGGTGCTCGACACGCGCCTGCTGAGCATCGCCAGGGTGCAGGTGCAGGGCGCCAACGGGCGCTGGGCTCCCGCCTCCTACATGCTCGACCAGCCCAGCGCCGACAAGGGCCAGGCGCTGCGCATCGCGCTGCAGAACCAGCCGGCGAAGGTGCGCATTTATTATCACACCGCGCCGGCTGCGCCCGCGCTGCAGTGGATGACGCCGCAGCAGACCATGTCCGGCAAGCGCCCCTTCATGTTCAGCCAGTCCGAGACCACCGACGCGCGCTCGTGGGCGCCGCTGCAAGATACGCCGGCCGTGCGGTTTACGTACAGCGCCCGCATCGACGCACCGGCCGGCCTGCGCGTGGTCATGAGCGCCGACAACGACCAGAACGCGACCGGCGCCGGCGGCTGGAAATTCAGCATGCCGCAGCCGATTCCCTCGTACCTGCTGGCGATCGCGATCGGCGAAATCAACCTGCGCAACCTCGGCCCGCGCACGGCCGTCTACGCCGAACCGGCGCGCATCGACGCCGCCGCGCACGAACTGGCCGACACCGAAAAAATGATCGCCGCCGCCGAAGCGCTGTACGGCCCGTATCGCTGGGGGCGTTACGACATGCTGGTGCTGCCGCCGTCGTTCCCGATCGGCGGCATGGAAAATCCGCGCATGACCTTCGTGACGCCGACGATGATCGCCGGCGACCGCAGCCTGGTCGACCTGATCGCCCACGAACTGGCGCACTCGTGGTCCGGCAACCTGGTGACGAACGCGTCGTGGAAGCACTGGTGGCTCAACGAAGGTTTTACGACCTACGTCACCGCGCGCATCGTCGAAAGTCTATATGGCGCCGAAGTGGCGGAAATGGGACTGCAACTGGAACAGGAAGAGTTGTTTGCAGGACTAAAAGACATCGCGCCGGCCAAGCAGGCGCTGCTCACGCGCGACGCCGACACCAGCGCGGCCGGCTACACCGACCAGGGGCTGGCCTATCCGAAAGGCGCGTGGCTGCTGTGCACGCTGGAACAGCGCGCCGGGCGCGACGTGTTCGATCCCTTCCTGCGCGGCTGGTTCGACCAGCACGCGTTCCAATCCGTCACCACCGAACAGTTCATCGCCTACCTGCGCAAGAACCTGCTCGATGCGCACCCGGACGTGTTGAGCGCGGCGGAGCTCGACGAATGGCTGTACGGCCCCGGCGTGCCGGCATCGGCCAAACGCGCCGTGTCCGCGCGCCTGGGCCGGCTCGACGCGCAACGCGACGCCTGGCTGAAGGGAGAACTGCCGACCGCGAACCTGGACAACAAGAACTGGATCGCGATCGAATGGATGCACTTCCTGAACGACATCGACGGCAAGGCCACGGCCGCGCAACTGAAGGAACTGGACCAGGCGTTCTCTCTGGCGAAAAGCGGCAACAATGAAGTCGCGTTCCGCTTCTACCTCGACTCGGTCAAGGCGGGGTACGACGTGCGCGCCGCATTGAACACCTTCCTGATGAGCGTCGGCCGCAAGAAATTCGTGCTGCCGCTGTACACCGCGCTGCTGAAAAATCCGGCCGACCGGGAATGGGCGCTGGCGCTATATAAACAGGCGCGCCAGCGCTACCACCCTGAAACGCAGGAGGGCGTCGACAAGCTGGTGGCAAAAAAATGAAGCGCCCGCAGTTCGCGCTGATGCTGGCGCTGTCGGGCGCCGCGTTTTCCGCCGCTTCCGCGCCTGTCCCCGTTCCTGTAGCGCCGACGGCCATCGCCGCGACCGCGCCGGCGCCGGCCTACGACCTCGATGCCGACGTCAACGCCGCCTTGCGCGCATTCGACGTGCCGGGCATCGCGATCGCCATCGTCAAGGATGGCAAGGTGCTCGCCGCCAAGGGATACGGCGTGCGCAAGCTGGGCGACGCCGCCCCCGTCACCGGCCGCACTTTATTCGAAATCGCGTCGAACTCGAAGGCATTCACGGCGGCGGCGCTGGGCATGCTGGTCGACGAAGGTCAACTGAAATGGGACGACCCCGTGACCCGGCACCTGCCCGGTTTCCAGATGTACGATCCGTATGTCACCGGAGCGATGACGGTGCGCGATCTGCTGACGCACCGTAGCGGACTCGGACTGGGCGCGGGCGACTTGATGTGGTGGCCGTCGACCACCTTCAGCAGCGACGACATCATCGAACGGCTGCGCTACATCAAGCCAGCCACCACCTTCCGCAACGGCTACGCCTACGACAATCTGCTGTATATCGTGGCCGGCAAGATCATCGCCGCCAGGATGGGGCAACCGTGGGGCAGTGCGCTACGCACGCGCATCTTTGCGCCGCTCGGCATGGACGCCACCGTCACCAGCGTGGCCGAGATGCTGCAGGCGCCCGACCACGCCGCGCCGCACAGCCGGATCGGCGAAAGGACCGTCGTCGTCAAACCGATGCCGGTGCCGAACGCCGACGGCGCGGTCGGCATCGACACCAATGCCGAAGACATCGCGCGCTGGATGAACATGCTGCTCGGCGGCGGCAAGAGCGCGGCCGGCGCCGTCCTGCTCGGCGAAGCGCAATTGCGCGAAATGTGGAGCGCGCAGACGCCGATCCGGATCGGCCCGACGCGGCCATCGATGGCCTCGACCCGGCCCGAATTCAGCGCCTACGGCTTAGGATTCAACCTGCGCGACTACCAGGGCCGCAAGCTCGCCACGCACGGCGGCGCCTTGCAAGGATTTTATTCGCGCGTGACCCTGGTGCCGTCCGAGCGCCTCGGAATTGCCATCTTCACCAATGCCGAAAACCGCGGATCGATGGAAGCGCTGCAATGGCGCATCCTCGACCATTATCTGAACGTACCCGCGCGCGACTGGATAGGGATTATCTCCGCCGACGAAGCGGCGATGCACAAGGAAGAACTGGCCAAGGTCGGCAAGGCGACGGCAGCGCGGACAGCCAAATCGCAACCGTCTCTGCCGCTGGCCGCCTACGACGGCCAATACCAGGACGCGTGGTATGGCGCCGTGACGATCGCGCAGGAAGGCAAGCAGCACGTGATGCGCTTTACGCGCACACCGGACCTGGTCGGCGAGCTGGAGCACTTCCAGCACGACACCTTCATCGTCCGCTGGCGCGAACGCAACTTCAACGCCGACGCCTACGTCACCTTCGCACTGAACCCGGACGGCAGCATCGAGCGCATGAAAATGGCCCCCGTCTCCGCCGAAACCGACTTCAGCTACGACTTCCGCGACCTCAACTTCACCCCCGTGAAGCGCTAACCCCTGGGGTCAGGCCTGCGTTATTGACTTGTTAACCGTGGGGTCAGGCCTGAGTTGTTGCGTTGTTGGGGGGCGGGGCTCCAGCTCGCGCAGAATGAAGGCTTTGGAATTCTGGCCAGGAACTGGCGTGGCAAGCAGGAATACAGATTTATGCGTGCACACCGATCTTCTCTTTCATACGCAGTAAATCAGAGGAGGCGCCGGGCAATCAGGCACCAACAAGTCAATAACGCAGGCCTGACCCCACGGTTAATAAGTCAACAACGCAGGCCTGACCCCAGGGGTTATAGGCGCATCATGCGCAGCAGGGAGCGTGTCAGGAGGCTGTCGGGGTTGCACAGTTCCAGGACTACGTCGAAGTGGTGGGTGTGTTCGATTTCCAGGTAGGCGGCGTCGAAGCCGAGTGCGTGGCAGGCGGCGACGTACGCCGTACTCTGGCGCTTGAATTCGGCGGTTTCATTGCCGCCGACGCAGGCCAGCAGCGGCACCGGCGCGGCCGGCAGGTGAAATAGCGGACTCGATCGGTGCGCGGTTTCGGCGTCGAGCTGCATCCAGGCGTTGATGTGGGTGGAGACGATCGGCGCCAGGTCGAACAGGCCGCTGATCGGGCAGGCGCCTGCCACCACGTCGTCCGGCAATCCGTACTCTTGCTGCCAGCCTGGCGCGAGCAGCATGCCGACCAGGTGGCCGCCGGCTGAACTGCCGCACAGGTAAATCCGTTTTGGGTCGCCGTGGTGACGCGCGATGTTCGTGTAAATCCACGCCAGCGCGCGCCGATTTTGCGCGACGATTTCGTCCAGCGTGACAGCCGGCGCCAGCGAGTAATTGACCGCGACGACGGTGGCGCCGGCCGCGGTGAAGGTGGCGGCCATGAAGCTGGAATCGTCTTTCGATAGCGCGCGCCAGTAGCCGCCGTGGATGTACACCAGCACCGGGCTGCCTTCGCGCGGCGCGGGGAAAATATCGAGTGTTTCGTCCGCACCCGGACCATACGCGACATCGCACGCGCAGGGCAGGCGCGCGCGCATCTCGGCGCTGAGTTCCGCGTACCGCCGCAGGAACACGGTGACGTCGGGCACGGTGGCGCGCGCATTGTATTGAACGTCCAGTTCCTCCGGGGTGTAGCCGTGATACAGGGGGATGTCTCCCCCTGCCGCCGCGTCGCTCATGCCACTCTCCTTTAGCAGAAAGCCTGGATGCCGGTCTGCGCGCGGCCGAGTATCAGCGCGTGCACATCGTGCGTGCCCTCATACGTGTTGACCGCTTCCAGGTTGACCATGTGCCGGATCACGCCGAATTCGTCGGACACGCCGTTCCCGCCCAACATGTCGCGCGCGGTGCGGGCGATGTCGAGCGCCTTGCCGCAGGAATTGCGCTTCATGATCGACGTGATTTCGACGGCGGCCGTGCCTTCATCCTTCATCCGTCCCAGCCGCAGGCAGCCTTGCAGCGCGAGCGTGATTTCGGTCTGCATGTCGGCCAGCTTTTTCTGTATCAGCTGGTTGGCCGCCAGTGGACGGCCGAACTGCTGGCGGTCCATCGTGTACTGGCGCGCCATGTGCCAGCACGCTTCGGCCGCGCCCATCGCGCCCCAGGCGATGCCGTAGCGCGCCGAGTTCAGGCAGGTGAACGGGCCGCGCAGGCCGCTGACCTCGGGGAACATGTTCTCGGCCGGGACGAACACGTCGTCCATGACGATTTCGCCGGTGATCGAGGCGCGCAGGCTGACCTTGCCGTGGATGGCCGGCGCCGTTAATCCCTTCCACCCTTTTTCCAGGATGAAGCCGCGAATGAGACCGTCGTCGGTCTTGGCCCAGACGACAAAGACGTCGGCGATCGGGCTATTGGTGATCCACATCTTGGCGCCGGACAGGGAGTAACCGCCCGGGACGCTGCGCGCGCGCGTGACCATGCTGCCGGGGTCGGAGCCGTGATTCGGTTCGGTCAGCCCGAAGCAGCCGATGAACTCTCCGCTGGCCAACTTCGGCAGGTATTTTTCCTTTTGCGCGACGGAGCCGAATTCATTGATCGGCACCATGACCAGCGAGCTTTGCACGCTCATCATCGAGCGGTAGCCGGAATCGATGCGTTCGACTTCGCGCGCGATCAGGCCGTAGCTGACGTAGTTCAAACCGGCGCCGCCGTATTCGGGCGGAATGGTCGCGCCGAGCAGGCCGAGCGCGCCCATTTCTCGGAAGATGGCGGGATCGGTGCGCTCGTGGCGGAAGGCTTCGAGCACGCGCGGCGCCAGTTGTTCGCTGCAATACGCCTGCGCGGCGTCGCGCACCATGCGCTCCTCGTCGGTCAACTGCGCCGTCAACAACAGTGGATCGTCCCAGTGAAATGATGCTTTGCCTTGTGCCATTTTGCGTCTCCTTGGATGGGGGAATTTACGATTCAATTTCCTGGCCGCTGACATGGTGCAGCGGCAGGTTGAGTAGGGCGCGCCGCGTCAGCCATGGGCTCGGACGATAGCGCGGATCTCCGCTTTGCGCCTGCATCGCGCGCAAAATCTGCAGCACGCGGCGCGGGCCGATATGGTCGCCCCAGGCCAGCGGGCCGCGCGGGTAACCCAGTCCCAGTTCGACCGCGCAATCGAGGTCGCGCGGCGTGCAGATACCCTGCTGGACGATGTCGCAGCCGATGTTGACGATCGTCGCCAGCACGCGCTGCACGATAAATCCGGCGCTGTCGTCGATCAAGGTCGCCGGCTGGCCGGCCTGTTCGAAGGCGGATTGCACCTGCGCCGCCAGTGCGGCCGGCGTGGCCGGATTACGCATCAGCGTCACGCGGGCGGTGCCGAGCGTCAGCGGGTCGATGCCGATCGTGCGGCGCGCGTCGATTTCCAGCCGCACCGCGCAATGGGTGACATCCTCGCCCAGCGGCGCGACCAGGCACAGCGCGTCGGCGGACGGGCGAGGTGTGTCTTCGACGGTGACACCCAGGCGCGCCATCAAGGCGATCAATTGCGCCCGTGTCTCTTCATCCTCGGCGCCGATCCATACCGGGCCTTGCCATGGCGCGACGGCGGGCTGCGGCTCGGTTGTGGGCGCGGGCGCATCTTCGGCGTAATCGTAAAAACCGCGCCCGCTCTTTTTGCCGAGCAGCCCGGCCGACAGGCGCTGCGCCGTCAGCACGCTGGGGCGATAACGCGGCTCCTGGTAATACTGGCCGTAGATCGATTCCATCACCGGGTGCGAGACATCGAGGCCGGTGAGATCGAGCAGCTGGAAAGGCCCGAGCCGGAAGCCCGCCGAATCGCGCAGGATGGCGTCCACTTGCGCGAAACCGGCGACGCTTTCCTGGACGATTTTCAAAGCTTCCGTCAGGTAGCCGCGTCCCGCGTGGTTGACGATGAAGCCGGGCGTGTCGCTGGCCCGCACCGGCGTGTGGCCGATGTGGCGCGCGAAGGCGGCCAGCGTATCGACCGCTTTGGTGCCGGTCAGCGCGCCGGCGATCACTTCGACCACCTTCATCAACGGCACCGGGTTAAAGAAGTGAAAACCGGCGATGCGTTCCGGGTGCTGCGCGCCGGCGGCGATCGCCGTCACCGACAGGGAAGACGTGTTGGTGGCGAGGATGCAGTCGGCGCCGACCAACGCTTCCAAAGCGGCCAGCAACTGGCGCTTGGCATCGAGTTTTTCGACGATCGCTTCGACGACGATACCGCAACCGGCCAGCGCGTCCAGTTCGGACACCGCTGCCAGATTGTCTCCAGCCTTGGCGGCGGCATCGGCGCTCAATTTGCCCTTGTCGCGCAGCCGGTCGAATTGCGCGCGCACCGTGTCGACCGCGCCGGAGGCGGCGCCGGCCTGCACGTCGAACAGTTTGACGCGCACGCCGGCCTGCGCGGCGATCTGCGCGATGCCGCGTCCCATCGCGCCGGCGCCGACGATGCCGAGCGTGAGTTCGGCGGAGAGCGGGTTCGTGTTCATGCGCGCGGCGCTTCCGGCACGATGGCGGTGACTTCGATCTCGACGCGGGCGCGGTCTTCGATCAGGCCGGCTACCTGCACCGCCGTCATG
Source organism: Pseudomonadota bacterium (assembly GCA_040389645.1). GTDB lineage: Bacteria > Pseudomonadota > Gammaproteobacteria > Burkholderiales > Burkholderiaceae_D > Rugamonas. Next base: position 48,822 of record JAZJZT010000065.1, read on the forward strand.
GTCGGGAAGTGGCGGCCGAAGATGGCGCGGTAGGCGACGCCGATTTCCTTGTAGGCGCCGACGTATTCCTTCTTGTCGATCACGTACCAGGTCATGCGCACGACGTGCTCCGGTTTCGCGTCGGCCTGGGACAGCACTTCGACGATGTTGCGCAATGCCTGTTCAACCTGGCCCGCGAAATCGTCGGTGTGGAAGACGCCTTGCGCATCCCAGCCGATCATGCCGCTGACGCACACCGTGCGTCCGCTGGCGGCGATGCCGTTGCTGTAGCCCCGGGGCTGCGCCCATCCGGGCGGTTGCAGAAAATCCATGGTGTACCTCTTTGATGTTGGTGGTGTATGAGTGCGAAATCTGATTAAAATCAGAAGCAAAATCTGGGGTCAGACCCATGGGTCTGACCCCGGCAGTTGCCGTTGATTTTCAGTTCTCCGCCTCGCGCAGCAATTCGCGCGCGATGATCAGTTGCTGCACTTCGGTCGCGCCTTCATAGATGCGCAGCGAGCGGATTTCGCGGTACAGCCGTTCGACCGGGTGTTCGCTGACCACGCCCAGACCGCCGAACATCTGCACGGCAGCGTCGATCACCTGCTGCGCCGTTTCGGTCGCGGTCAGTTTCGCCATCGCCGCTTCTTTCGTCACCTTGCGGCCCTGGTCGCGCTGCCAGGCGGCGCGGTAGGTCAACAGGGCGGCGGCGTCGATGCCGGTCGCCATCTGCGCCAGCTTGGATTGCGTCAGCTGGAAGTCTGCCAGCGTCTGGCCGAACATCTTGCGGCTGGTGGCGCGCCGCAGCGCTTCGTCGAGCGCGCGGCGCGCGAAGCCGAGCGCCGCCGCCGCCACCGAGGTGCGGAACACGTCAAGGGTCGCCATCGCGACCTTGAATCCCTGGCCCGCTTCTCCGAGCCGGTTGGCGGCCGGCACGCGGCAGCCGTTAAAACGCAGCCGCGCCAATGGATGCGGGGCGATCACGTTGATGCGTTCGGCGATCTCGAAACCGGGCGTGTCGGCGTCGACGATGAAGGCGGAAATGCCGCGCGCGCCGGGCGCCTCCCCGGTGCGCGCAAACACGACGTACATGTCGGCGATGCCGCCGTTCGAAATCCACGTCTTTTCGCCGTCGAGCACATAATCGTCTCCGTCCAGGCGCGCCGCGCACTGCATCGCGGCGACGTCGGAACCGGCTTCCGGTTCGGACAGGGCGAAGGCGGCGATCGTCTCTCCGCTGGCGACCTTGCCCAGGTAGCGCTCCTTGTTCGCCGCGCTGCCGAACAGGGAGATCGCGCCGGAACCGAGGCCCTGCATCGCGAACGCGAAGTCGGCCAGGCCGGCGTGGCGCGCCAGCGTCTCGCGGATCAGGCACAGCGCGCGCGTGTCGATGGTGTCGGCCGCGCCGCCGTAGGCTGTTCCGCCGATCGCGTATTTCAGCCAGCCGGCCTGGCCCAACTGTTTGACGAGGTGGCGGCAGGCGGCATCGACATCCGGCTCGTGCTGCTGCGCGATGTGTTCATTGGCCCAGGCATCGAGCTGCTCTTCCAGCGCGCGGTGTTCAGACGCCAGGAAGGGCCAGTTCAGGTATTCTTTATCGGACATGACGTTTCCTCAATTGCCTTCGAAATCGGGTTTTTCCTTGGCCACGAAAGCGTGGTAGGCGCGGTGAAAATCGTTGGTCGCCATGCAGATCGCCTGCGCCTGCGCTTCGGCTTCGATCGCTTCGTCGACGCCCATGTTCCACTCCTGTTGCAGCATTTTTTTCGTCATGCCGTGCGCGAAGGTCGGGCCGTTGGCGAGACTTTGCGCGCAGGCTTGTGCCGCCGCCAGCAAGGCTTGCGGCTCGTGCAGGGCATTGTGGAATCCCCAGCGTTCTCCCTCTTCGCCGGACATCGAGCGTCCCGTGTACAGCAGTTCGGCGGCGCGTCCTTGCCCGATCAGGCGCGGCAGGATGGAGCAGGCGCCCATGTCGCAACCGGCCAGGCCCACGCGGGTGAACAGGAAGGCCGTCTTGCTGCGCGCGGTGGCGTAGCGCAGGTCGGATGCCAGCGCCAGGATCGCGCCGGCGCCGGCGCAGACGCCGTCGATGGCCGAGACGATCGGCTGCGGGCAGGCGCGCATCGCTTTCACCAGGTCGCCGGTCATGCGCGTAAATGCCAGCAGGCCGGCCATGTCCAGGCGCGTCAACGGGCCGATGATTTCGTGCACGTCGCCGCCGGAACAGAAGTTATCGCCGGCGCCGGTGATGACGATGGCCTGCACGTCGCTGGCGTAGGCCAGCGCGCGGAACAGGTCGCGCAGTTCGGCGTAGGAATCGAAGGTCAAAGGGTTCTTGCGCTCGGGGCGGTTCAGGGTCACTGTGGCGACGCCGTTGGCCGCTTCGAAACGGAAGTGGGTGGCTTCATAGCCGGCCAGTTCATTGTTGTTACCCGGCAGTTGCTGGGAAATTCCTGGTAAATAACGCATGGCGGTATCCTTATTCCCCGGCTTCGGGGCTATCGTTCAAGTGGTCTTTCATGCGCGACAGCAGCGCAATCATCTGGTTCTTTTCGGTCACCGACAGGCCTTCGAGCAAACCGGCGATCCAGCCTTCGTGCACTTCGGCCATGCGCTCGAACGAGCGGCGCCCGGCGGCGGTCAGCTTCACGCTGTAGGCGCGCCGGTCTTGCGGGTCGATGCCGCGCACCACCAGCTTTTCGTGTTCCAGCTGGTCGGTGATGCCGGTGATATTGCCGCCGGTGACCATCATGCGCTTCGACAGTTCGCCCATGCGCAAGCCTTCCGGGTGGCGCTGCAATTGCGCCATCAGGTCGAAGCGCGGCAGCGTGATGCCGAATTCATTGCGCAGGCGGCTGCGGATTTCGTTCTCGATCAGGTTGGTGCACGACAGCATGCGCAACCACAGCTTCAGCGATTGGTGATGGTCTTGCGTCAGCCGCGATTCCAGGTCGAACACCTGGGCGGGAGATGCGGCGACCGCTTTCAGTTCGGTCTTGTCCGAGGGTTTGCGTGCCATGGTCGTTCCTTACATTATTTCGCCGCCGGCCACGGCCAGCGCTTGTCCATTCATCGCGTCCGAGCCGGGCAGGCATAACCAGGAAACGGCTTGCGCCACCTGTTCCGGCTGCACCAGTCTTTTTTGCGGATTGCCGGCCGCCAGTTCGGCGCGCGCCGCTTCTTCCGTGCGCCCGGTCTTGGCCATGATATTGGCGATCGCGTCGCGCACGATATCCGTTTCCGTGTAGCCGGGGCAGACCGCGTTGACGGTCACGCCCTTGGCCGCCACTTCCAGCGCCAGCGAGCGCGTCAGGCCGATCACGCCGTGCTTGGCGGCGCAGTACGCGGCGACATATGCGTAACCGGCCAGGCCGGCCGTGCTGGCGACGTTGACGATGCGCCCCCATTTCGCTTCCAGCATGCCGGGCAGCGTGGCCTGGATGCAGTGGAAGGTGCCGTTCAGGTTGACCGACATCATTTGCTGCCACAGCGCGTCGTCGGTTTTCATGATCGGCGCCGAACCGGCCTGGCCGGCATTGTTGACCAGGATGTCGATACGTCCGCGCTGTCCGGCGGCCAGCGCGCAGCCGCGTTCGACGGACGCGCGCTCGGCGACATCGATCGCCACGTAGCCGACCTCGCCAAACTGCTGCAATTCCTGCGCGGTCTGCGCCAGCGTGTCGGCCGAGCGCCCGGCCAGCGTGACACGCGCGCCTTGTTCCAATAGCGCGCGGGCGATGGCGCTGCCGATGCCGCGCCCGCCGCCGGTGACCAGCGCGTGCCTGCCTTGCAAGGGGAGGTGGTTCATCGTCAACCCTCCAGCAGTTTGGCTGCGACCTGCTGCGGCGTCAGCCCGCTGTTGGCGGCGGCCATTTGCCGCTCGCGTTCCAGGTTGCGTTCCAGTTGCACCTTGCCGGCCGTGTACTGCTGCGGCCACGGCATGTCCAGGTAACCGATGCGGGCAGCTTCCGTCAGCGTCCAGGCCGGGTTGGCGAGATGGGGGCGGGCTACCGCGCACAGGTCGGCGCGGCCGGCGGCGATGATGCTGTTGGCGTGGTCCGCTTCGAAGATGGCGCCGACGGCGATGGTCGGAATGCCGGCTTCGTTGCGCACGCGGTCGGCGAACGGGGTCTGGAACATGCGGCCGTAGACCGGCTGTTCGAGCTTGCTGACCTGGCCCGCCGAGCAATCGATCATGTCGGCGCCGGCCGCCTTGAACAGGCGCGCGATCTCGACCGCGTCGTCCGGCGTGATGCCGCCCTCGACCCAGTCGTGCGCCGAGATGCGCACGCTGATCGGCCTGCCCTGCGGCCACGCGGCGCGCACAGCCGCGAACACTTCGAGCGGGTAGCGGCAGCGGTTTTCCAGTGAACCGCCATATTCGTCGTCACGGTGGTTGGTCAATGGCGAAATAAAAGTCGACAGCAGGTAGCCGTGCGCGCAGTGCAGTTCCAGCCAGTCGAAGCCCGCTTCTGCCGCTGCTTCGGTGGCGCGCACGAAGTCGGCCTTGATGCGGTCCATGTCTTCCTGCGTGGCGGCGCGCGCCGTCTGCGACACGCCGGCGATGTACTGCTGTTCGGAGGCGGAGACGAGCGGCCAGTTGTCCTTATCCAGCGGCTGGTCGATGCCGTCCCAGGCGCGTTTGGTCGAACCTTTCGGGCCGGCGTGGCCGATCTGCATCGCGATCTTCGCATCGGTATTGGCGTGGACGAAATCGACGATGCGTTTCCAGGCCGCGGTATGTTCCGGCGTGTACAGGCCGGGGCAGGCCGGCGTGATGCGGGCGTCGGCCGAGACGCACGTCATTTCGGCGAACACCAGGCCGGCGCCGCCCATCGCGCGGCTGCCCAGGTGCACCAGGTGGTAATCCCCTGCGACGCCGTCGACGGCGGAATATTGCGCCATCGGCGAGACCACGATGCGGTTTTTCAGCACCGTGCCGCGCAGCTTGAAGGGCGTCAGCATCGGCGGGATGCTGCGGCCGTTTACCGGCGGCGGCAGGCCTGCCTGCGCATGGGCGCGTTCGGCGATCCAGCGTTCGTAGCGTTCGACATAGGCGGCGTCGCGCAAGCGCAGGTTTTCATGCGACAGACGCTGGCTGCGCGTCAGCATCGAATACGCGAACTGCTCGGCTTCCATGCCCGTGTAGCGCTCGACGTTCTCGAACCATTCCATCGAATTGCGCGCCGCGCTTTGCAGCTTCAATACTTCCACCGCGCGCAGGCGCTGGTAGTTATCCATCACCTGTTCCATGCCGGCTTCGCCGTGCTGCTCGAAACTGCGCGCCAGTTCGATCGCGTCTTCCAGCGCCAGTTTGGTGCCGGAACCGATCGAGAAGTGCGCGCTGTGCGCGGCGTCGCCCATCAAGACCACCGGCACGCGCTTGCCGCGCAGGCTGTTCCAGTGCACCCAGTTGCGGCAAATGATGCGCGGGAACTTGATCCACGCGGCCGATCCGCGCAGGTGCGGCGAGTTGCTCAACAGGGCGTTGCCGTCCAGGTGTTTGGCGAACAGCTTTTCGCAAAAGGCCACGGTTTCCTGCTGGCTCATCTCGTCCAGGCCCGCCTTTTTCCAGACGTCTTCCGGCGTCTCGATGATGAAGGTCGAGGTGTCACCGTCGTACTGGTAGGCGTGCGCCTGGAACCAGCCGTGCTCCGTCTGTTCGAACGCGAAGGTGAAGGCCGAGAACAGTTTTTTGGTACCGAGCCATACAAAACGGCACTGGCGCGATTCGATGTCCGGCTGATAGCTGTCGGCGTAGCGGGTGCGGATGCGGCTGTTCAAGCCATCGCTGGCGATCACCAGGTCGGCGTTGTAGGCGGCCGCGATTTCCTGGTCGTCCTGCACCTCGGTTTCGAACACCAGTTTGACGCCCAGATCCTCGCAGCGCTGCTGCAGGATGTTCAACAGCCGCTTGCGGCCGATGCCGCAAAAACCGTGTCCGCCGGACGTCACGGTGCGGCCCTTGAAATGGGTATCGATATCGTCCCAGTGGTTGAACGATTGCAGGATGGTACGCGCGGTCTCTTCATCCGCGTTGCTCAGATTGCCCAGCGTCTGGTCCGAGAACACGACGCCCCAGCCGAAAGTGTCGTAAGGACGGTTGCGTTCGACCACGGTGATCTGGTGCGCGGGGTTCTGCTTCTTCATCAGCAGGCTGAAATACAGGCCGGCCGGGCCGCCGCCTATGCATACGATATTCATGTTCTCTTCCTCGTTCAAGGCATCTTGCAGGCGGCCGCGTAGGCGTCGGCTTGCGCGTTAAAGACAGCACCCAGCGTGCGGTTCGTGATGCGGCCCTGGCTATCCTTGCCGATGACGCGCATGTAGTAATTCTGGATCGGGAAATGGTTGTGATTGAACTTGAAGTCGCCGCGCACCGACTTGAAGTCGGCCGCCTGCAGCGCCTTGCCCAGCGCAGCCTTGTCGGCCAGGTTGCCCTTGACCTTGCGCACGGCCGAATCCATCAGCTTGGCCGCGTCGTAGCCTTGCGAGGCGTACAGGCTGGGCAGGCGGTTGTAGGTTTTTTCGAAGTCCGCCACAAAACGCTTGTTTTGCGCATTGTCCATGTCGTGGCCCCACTGGGACGCGTTGAACATGCCGAGCATTGGAGCGCCGACGGCGCGGATGATGTCTTCGTCGGCCGAGAAACCGGGGCCGAACAGCTGGATGTTTTTCGACAGGCCGGCATCGACGAACTGCTTGATGAAATTGATGCCCATGCCGCCCGGCAGGAAGATGTAGACCGCGTCCGGTTTCGCCGCGCGCACCTGCGCCAGTTCGGTCGCGTAATCGAGCTGGCCGAGTTTGGTGTAGATTTCGTCGGCCACTTTACCCTTGTAATAGCGCTTGAAGCCGGTCAGCGCATCCTTGCCGGCCGGGTAGTTCGGCGCGACCAGCGCGACATTTTTAAAACCCTTCTGGTTGACGTGCTGGCCGACCGCTTCGTGCAGGTTGTCGTTCTGCCAGGCGGCGTTGAAGAAATACGGGTTGCACTGTTCGCCGGCGTACTGCGACGGTCCGGCGTTGGTGCTGATGTAATAGGTCTTCGAATTGAAAATGGTGGGGCCGACCGCCAGCATCAGGTTGGAAAACACGATGCCGCTCATGAAGTCGACCTTGTCCTTTTTGAGCATCTTGTCGACCAGTTGCTTGGTCACGTCCGGCGATTGCTGGTCGTCGCCGCTGATCACCTCGACCGGCAGGTTGCCGAACTTGTTGCCCAGGTGTTTCAGCGCCAGTGTGAAACCGTCGCGGATGTCGACGCCGAGGCCGGCGCCGGGGCCGGACAGGGTCGTCACCATGCCGACTTTGACCTGGTCGGCGGCAATGGCGCTGCCGGCGGCGCACAGCGCGAGCAGCATGGCGGAATGGCGCAGGGTATGCATGAATGGTTTCAAGGTCGGCTCCTGGTTACGGTTGTGGTACGGATTGGAGTGCCGCGGCGCGCAGCACATTGCGCTGCAGCTTGCCGCTCTGGGTGCGCGGCAGCGTGGCGACGAATTCGACGGCGCGCGGGTATTTGTAGGGCGCGACAGTCTGTTTGACATAGTCTTGCAGTTCCGTGACCAGCGCGGCGCCGGCTTCATAACCGGGGCGCAGCACGACGAAAGCCTTGACGATCTGGCCGCGCTGGGCGTCCGGCACACCGATCACGCCGCATTCGGCCACGCCGGGGTGGCACAGCAGCACTTCCTCGACTTCGGGAGATGCGATGTTGTAGCCGGCCGAAATGATCATGTCGTCGGTGCGCGCGTGGTACCAGAAATAGCCATCCTGGTCCATCGCATAGGCGTCGCCGGTCAGGTTCCAGCCCTGGTGGACGTATTGGGCCTGGCGCGCGTCGGCCAGGTAGCGGCAGCCGGTCGGGCCCTTGACGGCGAGTCTTCCGACCACGCCGGGCGCGGCCACGGCGCCGTTTTCATCGAGCACGCAAGCCTGGTAGCCGGGGATCGCCTTGCCTGTGGCACCGGGGCGGATCGCGTCGCCGGCGGCGGAAATGAAGATATGCAGCATCTCGGTCGCGCCGATGCCGTCGATCATGTCCAGTCCCGTGGCGTCGCGCCACAACTGGCGCGTGCTGGCCGGCAGCGCTTCGCCGGCGGAGACGGTCGCGCGCAGCGACGACAGGTCGTATTGGGCGGTCAATGGCGCCATCTGCCTGTAAAAGGTCGGCGCCGTAAAACAGACGGTGGCGCGGAATTCCTGCACCGCCTTCAACAGCAGTTCGGGCGTCAGCTTTTCCAGCAATACCGTGGCCGCGCCGACCCGCAGCGGGAATAGCAGCAAGCCGCCCAGGCCGAAGGTGAACGCCAGCGGCGGGGTGCCGATGAAGATGTCGTCGCTGCGCGATTCGAGCATCGAGCGTGGGAAGCAGTCGCAGATGGCGAGGATGTCGCGGTGGAAGTGCAGCGTGCCTTTCGGTACGCCGGTGGTGCCGGAGGTAAAACCGATGATGCAGATATCCTCGGCCGCGGTGTCCGCGGCCGTGAACTGGTCCGGTTTACCTGTCATCTGCTGTTCCAGCCCGTCCGGCTTCTCGGAGTTGAAATACAGGACCGGGCCGAGCGCCGCCGCCTGGGTGCGCGCCAGTTCCATTTCGTCGGCCAGCGCATCGGCGCACAGGGCGGCGTTGATCTGCGCCTTGTCGATCACGGCCACCAGTTCCTTGGCGCGCAGCAGCGGCATGGTGGGTACGAGGATGCAACCCGCCTTCAGGATCGCCAGCGCGCAGGCGGCCATCATCGGGCCGTTGGCGCCGCGCAGCAGCACGCGATTGCCCGGCACCAGGCGCAGTTCGTCGCGCAGCACGTGGGCGATGCGGTTAACCTGCTGTTGCAGTTCGGCGTAGTTCCAGCACTGTTCATCGCTGTAGATCGCGGGACGCGCGCCGTGGCCGTTCGCCACCATGTCGTCGAGCAGCGCGGTGACGCAGTTCAGGCGCGCCGGATAGCGCAGTTCGGGTAAGTCGAATACCAGTTCCGGCCACTGCTCGCGCGGCGGCAGGTGGTCGCTGGCGAAGGTGTCGGTGTAGCCTGTTTCGGTCATGTCTGCTCCGCTATCGCTGTGCTCTGTGGGGTAGAAAGGCTTGCTGCCAGGTGTCGCTGCATGCAATATACTTTAGACTTAAAGTATTTCGAGGTCAAGCATTTTAAACAGGCACCGGAGGTGATTTTTTTTACCAAATCCAGTGCAAAAGGCTGGGGTCAGACCCACGGGTCTGACCCCGGATTCTGCCGTTGATTTTTTTTCTGGAAAGTGGCTGACCAGATCAAAAAGCAGGTAATATAGTTGAAGCTTAAAATATATTTTGCGTGGTTCACGAACGGAGGGGAAGCGGTATGGATATGGCACTGCTGGGCGAGCACCTGCTCAACGGGCTGCAGTTTGGCCTGATGTTGTTTTTACTGGCCGCCGGCCTGACACTGGTGCTGGGCATCATGGACCTGGTCAACCTGGCGCACGGCTCGCTGTACATGGCCGGCGCCTATTTCGCGGCCAGTTTCACCAACTGGACCGGCTCGTACTGGTACGGATTGCTGCTGTCGCTGGCGGCCACCGCGCTGCTCGGCGCGCTGCTGGAAATGGCGGTGATACGCAGGCTTTACGGGAGAGATCACCTGTCGCAGGTATTGGCCACGTTCGCGCTGATCCTGATTTTCAACGAGGCCGCGCGCATGCTGTGGGGCGGGGCGCCGATCTCGCTGAACGTGCCGCCGGCGCTATCGACCCCGGTCGCCTTCACGGCCGATTTTTCGTATTCTTCCTACCGCCTGTTCATCATCGGCGCCGGCCTGGCCGTGGCGCTGCTGCTGTATGTGGTCGTGGTCAAGACCCGCATCGGCATGGTGGTGCGCGCCGGCGCGTCGAAGCGGGAAATGGCGGTCGTCATGGGCGCCAACATCAAGCGCGTGTTCACCTTGCTGTTCGCCTTCGGCGCCGCGCTGTGCGCGCTGGCCGGTGCGCTGCTCGGACCGATCTTGGCGGTGCAGGTCGGCATGGGCGAGGGGATCTTGATCATGGCCTTCGTCGTGATCGTCATCGGCGGTATCGGTTCGATCCGCGGCGCGCTGGTCGGCGCCTTGCTGGTCGGCCTGGTCGACACGCTGAGCCGCACCGTGCTGCCGGCGCTGTTGCGCGCGGTGGCGCCGACCGGCCTCGGTGCCGATCTTGGCGCGGCGCTGTCATCGATGCTGATCTACATGCTGATGGCGGCCGTGCTGTATTTCAAACCGCAGGGATTGTTCCCTGCGCGCGGCTAGGAGGCCCGACATGCATAGCAATCTGCACCACCGTATCGCGCTGCCGGCAGGCGTGGCCCTGCTGCTGGCGATACTGTTCCCGTTCGGCGCCACGGCGCTCGGCCAGGAATTTTATATCGGCATGGCCAGCCGCCTGATGATCTTCGCGCTGGCCGCGACCAGTCTGAATCTGATCCTCGGCTTCGGCGGCATGGTCAGCCTGGGTCACGCCGCCTATTTCGGCGCCGGCGCCTATACGGTCGGCATCCTGATGCAGCACGGCGTGCTGTCCGCCTGGATCAGCTGGCCGGCCGCGATGCTGGTCGGCGCCGTGCTGGCGCTGTTGATCGGCGCGGTCAGCCTGCGCACGCGCGGCATCTATTTCATCATGATCACGCTGGCGTTCGCGCAGATGGTGTATTACCTGTTCATTTCGCTGCGCAGCTACGGCGGCGACGACGGCCTGACGCTGCCGGCGCGCTCCAGCATCGGCATCGACCTCGCTTCCGACAATGCTTTTTATTTTGTCGTGCTGGCGCTGCTGGCCGGCTGCCTGCTGTTGCTGCAACGCCTGATTAATTCCCGGTTCGGACGCGTGCTGCAGGCGCTGCGCGAAAACGAGGGCCGCATGGCGGCGATCGGCTACCCGGTCATGCGCTACCGGCTGACCTGCTTCGCCATTGCCGGCGCACTGGCCAGCCTGGCCGGCGCGCTGCTGGCCAACCAGAACATGCTGGTCAGCCCGAACCTGGTGCACTGGACGCAATCCGGCATGCTGATGGTGATGGTCATCCTGGGCGGCGCCGGCTATTTCTTCGGCGGCGTGCTGGGCGCCTTCGCCCTGCTGCTGCTGGAAGAAGTGCTGTCATCCTATACCGAACACTGGCAATTGCCGCTCGGGCTGATCCTGCTGGCGACGGTGTTGTTGCTGCCGAACGGCCTGGCCAGCCTGCTGCAAAAAGTGCGCGGCCCCGCCGCCGAAGGAGGAGTCAAACATGGGTAAAACGATACTGGAATTGCAGCAGTTGGTGAAACGCTACGGCGGCCTGGTCGCCACCGACAGGCTCGATCTGACCGTGCACGCCGGGGAGATCCACGCCATCATCGGCCCCAACGGCGCCGGCAAGACGACATTGATCCAGCAGATTTCCGGCGCGCTGGCGTCCGACAGCGGGCGCGTACTGTTCGAGGGGATCGACGTCACGCGGCAGCCGATACACCAGCGGGTGCAGGGAGGATTGGCGCGTTCTTACCAGATCACGAACATCTTCCCGCGCTTTTCCGTGCTCGACAACCTGGCGCTGGCGGTGCAGGCGCGCAGCGGCAGCAGCATGCGTTTCTGGCACCCCGCGCTCGGTGAAAATGCGCTGTTCGACGAGGCGCGCGAACTGGCGCAGCGCATCGGTTTGGGTGGACACACGGACCGCCTGGCCGGCAGCCTGGCGCACGGCGCGCAGCGCCAACTGGAACTGGGCCTGGCGCTGGCCACCCGTCCAAAATTGCTGTTGCTCGACGAGCCGATGGCGGGAATGGGACACGAGGAGTCGGTCGAGATGATCCCCTTGATCGAAAGCCTGCGCCCGGCGCTGGCGGTATTGATCATCGAGCACGACATGGATGCGGTATTTCGGATGGCGGACCGGATCTCGGTGCTGGTGGCAGGGCGCATCATCGCGACCGGCACGCCGGACCAGATCCGCAATAACCTGGAAGTGAAACGGGCCTACCTGGGCGACGAGGTGCCGGCATGAGCGCGATCCTGGAAGTGGACAACATCAGCGCGGCCTACGGCAGCAGCCAAGTGCTGTTCGGCCTGAGTTTTGAGATCCGGCGTGGAGACATCGCCACGCTGCTGGGCCGCAACGGCATGGGCAAGAGCACGACAATCCGTTCGATTCTCGGCCTGAACCGGGTCGGGCAGGGGCGCATCGTCTTCAACGGCGCGCGCATCGACACGATGGCGACCGACCGCATCGCGCGCTCCGGCATCGCGCTGGTGCCGGAAGGACGGCACATTTTTCCGAATTTGACGGTGCAGGAAAACCTGGTCGCGTTCTCCGCCAACCGGTCGCGGGATAAAGAACCGTGGACATTGGAGCGGGTCTATAAACTGTTCCCGCGTTTGAAAGAGCGTGCCCGCAACATGGGCAACCAGTTATCCGGTGGAGAGCAGCAGATGCTGGCGATCGGGCGCGCGCTGATGACCAATCCGCACCTGCTGATCCTGGACGAGGCCACCGAGGGGTTGGCGCCGTTGATCCGCGAAGAGATCTGGGCTTGCCTGGGACAGTTGCGGGAACTGGGGCAGACCACGCTGGTGATCGACAAATACGTCGAACGCCTGACACGCTTCGCCGACCGCCACACGATCATCGAGCGCGGCAAGGTGGTGTGGTCGGGCGACTCGATAGCGCTGCGCGCCGCGCCTGAGATCTGGCAGCGTTACGTCGGCGTTTGAGCGTGATATTTTAAACGTAAATTAAGGCCACAGACCGTAGCGCTGTCATTCCTCCCATTGGGAGAAATGACTTCCCGCGCAGGCGGGAATCCCATTTCGCTGAGCCTTCACGGATCTAAAATGGGATTCCCGCCTGCGCGGGAATGACAAATTTTGCGCTAACTTAATGGTATTAAGTCTGAGTCTGGAAGCGTTCGATCCTGGCGCGCACGTCGTCCGGGACCGGAATCGCCTTGTGGTTTTCGAGCGAGGTCGTTACCAGCACCTGGCGCGACACCACGCGCAGTTCGTCGCCGCTTCTGCAACTGAATTCGAGCGCGAGCGAACTGCGTCCCAGTTTGCTGACCATCAGCGCCAGCGTCACGTGATCGCCCATCTTGCTGGGCGCCTTGAATTCGCAATCGAGCTTGACGATCGGCAGGCCGAGGCGGCGCTCGCCGAGGAAATGCGCGTAACCCACTTCCAGGCACTGGTCGAACCAGTCTTCCACCAGGCCGTTGAACAGCACCAGGTATTGCGGGAAGAAGACGATGCCGGCGGGATCGCAATGGGCGAACCGTATCAATATATCGCGCTCGAAGCTGGCTGGCTGGCTGTCATTCATCGGCATAATCTCCTGTCTGGTGGTGTAAAAATACTCGCCACGACAATTTAAGCCTGAACATATTAAATGTAAATGATATTTTTCAGCCGTGCCGCCGCGGTGTTCAACTGCCGGTGCGCCGGTTCCGCGCTGGCGCCGGGCGCGCCGCCGCCTGGCCGAGCGCCTTCAACTGCGGACGCGCGCGCTGCGGCAGCGTGGCCGGCGCATGCGCCAATGTAAACACGCTGACCGCGCGCGCCAGGCTGTCGGCGCGTTCCTGCAGCGTGCCGGCGGCGCTGGCTGCCTGTTCGGCCAGAGCCGCGTTTTCCTGCGTGATGCGGTTCATCTGGCCGATGGCCTGGTTGACCTGGGCGATGCCGGCGTTCTGTTCCGCGCCGGCCTGCAGGATGCCGGCCATGGTGTCGGTCACGCCCTGGATGCTGCCGGCGATTTCATCCATCGTCGCGCCGGCGTCGGCCACCAGCTTGCTGCCGGTTTCGACCCGCTCGACGGAGTCTCCGATCAGGGCCTTGATTTCGCGGGCGGCGGCGGCGCTGCGCTGCGCCAGGTTGCGCACCTCGCTGGCGACGACGGCGAAGCCGCGCCCCTGTTCTCCGGCGCGAGCCGCCTCCACCGCCGCGTTCAAGGCCAAAATATTGGTCTGGAAGGCGATGCCGTCGATGACGCCGATGATGTCGGCGATCTTGCGCGACGACGTGTTGATCGCGTCCATCGTCATCACTACCTGCGTCATGACTTCTCCACCCTTGTGCGCAACTTGCGAGGCCGACGCCGCCATCTGGTTGGCGCGGTGCGCGTGGCCGTCGTTCTGGCGTACGGCCGTAGTCAGTTCCTTCAGCGAGGACGTGGTCTGTTCCAGCGCGCTGGCCTGCTGCTCGGTGCGGGCCGACAGGTCCAGGTTCCCGGACGCGATCTGGTGCGAGGCGGCCGAAATCGTGTCGGAACCGGTGCGCACCGCGCCGACCGCGTGCGCCAGGCTGTCGATCATTTCTTGCAGCGCCTGCATCAGCGCGCCGACCTCGTCGTGCGTGGTCACCGAGATCTGGCTGGTGAGATCGCCGTCGGCCACGGTGCGCGCCACGTGCAGCGCGTCGGCCAGCGGGCGGCTGACCAGCCTGCGGATCAATGGATACAGCAGGGCCGCGATGACGGCCACTACCAGCACGCCGAACAGCGCCAGCCGGTTGCGCAACTGGTCCGCCGCCGAGGTGATTTCGTCGGCATAGGTTTCGCCGACGATCAGCATGTTCCAGCTCGGGATATGACGGAAGGCGGCGATGCGCTTGCGCACCACGCCGCGTTCCTTGTCCATCACCCGATATTCCATCGTGCCCTGTTTCTGCGCCAGCATGGCCTGGATATAGGTGCGCCCGTCATGATCGGTCGCCGCCAGCAGAGATTCCCCTTCTCCGCGGCGGTGGATCAGCACCTGGCCGAAATCCTTGCCTTCGCGCGCGTTGAGCGCGTAGAACAGGCCGGACTCGCCCAGCTTGAGCGACTTCATTTTTTCTTTCAGCGACTGCATCGACGCATTGAAATTGACGCCGACATACAGGATGCCGATGACCTGGCCTTGCGCATCCTTGATCGGATCGTAGCGCGTCATGTACTGGCTGCCGAACAGCGTGGCCGGCCCGGCATAGGTCTGGCCGGCCACGACCAGTTTATAGCCGGGATGGGCGCGATCGAGCTTGGTGCCGATCGCGCGTTCCCCGTTTTCCTTCTTGTGCGACGTGGTGACGCGGATGAAGTCGTCGCCGCTGCGCACGAACACGGTCGCGTACACGCCGGTCAGCGCGGTGAAGCGGTCCGGCAGCGCGAAGTCGAGGTTGATGGTGTCGGCGCCGTTTTTCAATAGCGGCGTGGAGACGCCGGCGACATCGACTTTCTGATCCGGCACCAGCGCGAACTGGCCGGCGAACTGGCCTTGCAACAGCTTGGCGAAGGTATCGACCTGCTTGCGCAGGTCGGCGTCGACGATCTCGATGGTATCGGCCAGCATCGCGGTGCGGTCGCCGACTTCGCGCAAGGCTTCGTTTTCCGTCAGGCGCGCGCTGAAATAACCGTTCAACAGGACAAAGCCGAGGAACACGGCGCTGACAACGGTGAACACGCTGGCCGAGACCTTGGCGCCTATGCTCCAGCCGCGCAGCGCGGACGTCATCTTGTTCATCGAATTTTCTCCAGATCTGTAAGGGGACGCAAGGCAGCATGCGGGGCGGTGTCGGGGATGGTCATAGCATGCCTTTTTTGCGGTGCAGCAGAAAGGGGGGCTTGGACTATAGAAACTATTTTATTGCGATCCATCAATTGTGTATTGCTTTGATGGAAAGTGTTACCGTAACGCCGCCAAAAATCAGAGGCAGAATCTGGGGTCAGACCCCCGGGTCTGACCCCGGCCTTTGCATCTGATTTTGGCCAAAATATGTTGCATTGAGTTTTTAATTAATATACGGAAATATTACACCCGAAGATCGTCATTGGGGCGATATTTGCGCATTTTTAAGGAAAGTTCGGCTAGTTTATTGTGCGGTGCACATGGCAGTGACAGGGCAGAATTACTGACGGTATGGGACAGATGCGTAGGCATCATGCTGCACCTGCACGCAAGCCGGCCGCCGCTGGCGCGGCGCCGGCCATGGGGCTGTTAAGGCTTGACGAACTTCAGCGTCATGCGGTCGCTTTCGCCGATCGCCGCATATTTCGCGCGATCCTTGTCCTTGTTGGCATAGGTCGGCGGCAGGGCCCAGACGCCGCCTTCGTGGTCGGCCTTGTCCTTCGGATTGGCATTGACTTCCGATTTCGCGGCCAATTTAAAGCCGGCATTTTCCGCCAGCTTGATGACGTACGCTTCATGCATGTAGCCGCTGCTGGCGGTGGCGTCCTGCGCCACGGCGGGCGGCAGGCGGTGTTCGACGACGCCGAATACGCCGCCCGGTTTCAGGCTGGCGTAGACGCTGGCGAACAGCGCCTTCAGGTTGGCATCGCCGGTGCCGATCCAGTTGTGGATGTTGCGGAAGGTGAGCACCATGTCGGCGCTGCCTTTAGACGCATAGGTATAAACGCCGTTGCCCGGCTCGAAGGCGGCCAGTTGCACCTTGTCGAGCGCGCCCGGCGCCGCGTTCAGTTTGCCCTGGAAGCGCGCGGCGGAGGCGCGGATCTTTTCGTCGGCCGAAGCCGGGCTGTTGCCGGCGGCGATCAGCTTGCCGTGTTCGCGCAGATACGGGCCGAGGATCTCGGTGTACCAGCCGCCGCCCGGCGCCAGTTCGACCACCGTCATGTCCGGCTTGATGCCGAAGAAGGTCAGCGTTTCGTACGGGTGGCGGTAGACGTCGCGCGCGACGTTGGCCGGCGTGCGCGCGGCGCCGCCGATGGCCGCCTTCAGGGCATCGTCCGCCAGCGCCGGGCCGGCCAGGCCGCATGCCATCAACGCTGCCAGTATCAATCGTTTCATCAGCAATCTCTCCTTTGTTGTACCACGGTGGGACGACGCGCAACGGTCGTCTGGCGCGATGATCGTGCAAGCGCCTGGCCCGGTCAAGCGGATTCCGACACTGTCCGCCGCGCCGGCGCCGGACAGTCGCGGACACCCTGCCGGACAGCGCGGACAAGGTATATGCTGCTGTGGCGGGCGTTTGCGATGATTTCCCAATGGCATGGTTGTTGCATATCGTCTTTTCCATTTTCCGGCGCCGCGGCCGCGGGCGATCCCCGTGGCAGCGACCCGCAGCGCCCATCCCGCGTGAAGGTATTTTTGGAGACCCTATGGAACGACGTGCATTTCTCAATCTCAGCGGCATGGCGATGGGGGCGATGCTGCTGCCCCCGTTCGGCAGGGCGATCGCGGCCGAAGAGCTGCTCAAGCCGGTCGCCGTGCAATTCAAGAAGATGCTGGCCGATACGGCCATGACGGCCGCGACCCAGGCCGGCGCCAGTTATTGCGACGTGCGCGTGGGCCGTTACTTGAACCAGTTTCTGACCACGCGCGACCTCAATGTCGAGAGCATCACCAATACCGAATCGGCCGGCGTCGGCGTGCGCGTGATCGCCGGCGGCGCCTACGGTTTCGCGTCCACCAACGACATGTCACCGGACGGCGTGGCCGGCGCCGCGCGCCAGGCGGTCGCGATCGCGAAGGCGAACGCCCGGCTGCAAACGGAACCGCTGCAATTGGCGCCCGTGAAAGGCGCCGGCGAAGTGGCGTGGGCCACGCCGATCCGGAAGGACTGGCGCCTGGTGCCGATCAAGGAAAAGGCGGAACTGCTCATCGCCGGCAACAAGGCCGGCATGGAAGGCGGCGCCAGCTTCATGCGCTCGCTGATGTTCCAGGTCAATCAGCAAAAATATTTTGCGTCGACCGACGGTTCCTACATCGACCAGGATATCCACCGCATCTGGGTGCCGATCTTCGCCACCGCCGTCGACAAGACCAGCGGCAAGTTCCGCTCCCGTTCCGGCCTGTCGACGCCGGTCGGCATGGGCTACGAATACCTGGATGCGCGTCCGGAAGACAAGTTCCAGGCGGCCGGCGGCGTCACCACGCTGTACCGCAATTCCTACGACCTGCTGGAAGACGCGCGCGCCGCTGGCCGGCAGGCGAAGGCGAAACTGGGTGCCAAGTCGGTCGAGCCGGGCAAGTACGACCTGGTGCTCAGCCCCGAACACCTGTGGCTGACGATCCACGAATCGGTCGGCCACCCGACCGAACTCGATCGCGTGCTGGGCTACGAAGCCAACTTCGCCGGCACCAGTTTTGCCACGCTCGATAAATGGCAAAGCAAGAAATTCAAGTACGGCTCCGAGATGGTCAACATCGTCGCCGACAAGACCACACCCGGTTCGCTCGGCGCGGTCGGTTACGACGACGAAGGCGTGCCGTGCAAGCGCTGGGACATCATCAAGAACGGCATCCTGGTCAACTACCAGGCCACGCGCGACCAGGCCCACATCATCGGCGAAAAAGAATCGCACGGCTGCTCGTACGCCGACAGCTGGAGCAGCGTGCAATTCCAGCGCATGCCGAACGTGTCCTTGCAGGCCGGGCCAAAGCGCCTGACGCCGGACGAGATGATCAAGGATGTCAAGAAGGGGATTTATATCGTCGGCGACGGCTCGTTCTCGATCGACCAGCAGCGCTACAACTTCCAGTTCGGCGGCCAGCTGTTTTATGAAATCAAGAACGGCAAGATCACCCAGCCGCTGGAAGACGTCGCCTACCAGTCCAACACGCAGGAATTCTGGAACGCGTGCAGCGCGCTGTGCGACGAGCGGGATTGGCGCATGGGCGGCTCCTTCTTCGACGGCAAGGGCCAGCCGATGCAGGTCAGCATCGTCTCGCACGGCGCCAGCACGGCGCGCTTCAACGGCATCAACGTCATCAACACGGCACGCAAGATCGGCTAAGGGAATATACAACATGAAAATTTTGAGTCAGGAAGAAACCCGGCGCATCTGCGACAAGGTGATGGCCTTTTCCACGGCCGACCAGTGCGAAGTCAAATTGACCGGCGCGCGGCGCGGCAATATCCGCTACGCGCGCAACGCCGTCTCCACCGCCGGCCTGAGCGAAGACACGCAACTGGTGGTGTCGGTCGCCTACGGCAAGAAGCAGGGCACCGCCAGCATCAACGAATTCGACGACAAGTCGCTCGAAAAAGTGGTGCGCCGCGCCGAAGACCTGGCCCGCCTGGCGCCGGAAAATCCGGAATTCCTGCCGGCCGTCTCTAAACAGGATTACCAGGCCAGCCAGACCTTCAGCGCCAGCACGGCCGCGATCGATCCCGACTTCCGCGCCCAGGTGGCGGCCTACAGCATCGAGAACAGCCGTAAAAATAAGCTGGTCGCGGCCGGCTTCTTCTCCGACGAGACCTCGTTCGAAGCCATCGCCAACTCGAAAGGCGTGTTCGGCCACCAGCAGGAAACCGGCGTCAGTTTTACCTGCACCGTGCGCACCGAGGACGGGCGCGGTTCGGGCTGGGTGCGGCGCGACGCCGGCGACGTCGCCAAATTCGACGCGCGCGAAGCATCCGACGTGGCGATCGAAAAGGCATTGCGCTCGGTCGACGCGAAGGCGCTGGAACCGGGCCGCTACACCGTCATCCTGGAACCGGCCGCCACGTCCGATTTATTGGCCTACATGTTCGGCGGCTTCGATGCGCGCCAGGCCGACGAAGGGCGCAGCTTCCTGTCGAAGAAGGGCGGCGGCAACCGCCTGGGCGAAAAGCTGTTCGACGAGCAGGTCAACATCTGGGCCGACCCGTGGAATGCCGACATCGCCGTCACGCCGTGGGATACCAGCACCATGCTGGCGCGCGAGCGGATGGACATCGTCAAGAACGGCAAGATCAGCGCCTTGGATTATTCGCGTTTCTGGGCGCAGAAGCAGGGCCGGCGCGCGGTCGGCGCACCGGGCAATTTCATCATGGCCGGCACGAATAAATCCACCGCCGAACTGATCGCCGGCACCAAGAAGGGCGTGCTCGTGACGCGCACCTGGTACATCCGCATGGTCGATCCGCAATCGGTGCTGCTGACGGGACTCACGCGCGACGGCACGTTTTATATCGAGAACGGCAAGATCAAGCACCCGATCAAGAACTTCCGTTTCAACGAAAGCCCGGTGACGATGCTGAACAACATCGACGAACTGGGCAAGCCGGCCATCCTCGGCGGCGATGAATCGCCCTACAAGCTGCTGATCCCGGCGATGAGGGTGCGCGATTTTAACTTTACGTCGCTGTCGGACGCGGTGTAAAAATCAACGGCAAATGCCGGGGTCAGACCCATGGGTCTGACCCCAGGTTTTGCCTCTGATTTAAATTAAACCGGGGACCGACGGGGGCGCCGAGTCCACGTTTTACGGGCAATATTTCCTGAAAAACGTGGACTCGGCGTCCCCGTCTATCCCCGGTTTTAATGAATAAGGAGCGGCAGTGGAACGACGTACATTTCTGAAAGTGGGTGCGCTGGGTGGCGGGGCCTTGCTGGTGCCGGTGTTCGGTAATGCCATCGCGGCCGAGGAGTTGCTCAACCCGGTGGCGGTGCAGTTCAAGAAGGCGCTGGCGGATGTGGCGATGAACGCGGCCACGCAAGCCGGCGCGAGTTATTGCGATGTGCGCATCGGCCGCTACCTGAACCAGTTCATCATCACGCGCGATGTCAGCGTTGAAAAGATCGTCAACACGGAGTCGAGCGGCGTCGGCGTGCGCGTGATCGCGCATGGCGCCTACGGTTTTGTGTCGACCAACGTGATGACGCCGGATTCGGTGGCGGATGCCGCGCGCCAAGCCGTGGCGATCGCGAAGGCCAACGCGCGCCTGCAAACGGAGCCGGTGCAACTGGCGCCGGTCAAGGGTGTCGGAGAGGTGGCGTGGGCCACGCCGTTTACGAAGGATTGGCGGCAGGTGCCGATCAAGGATAAGGCCGAGATGCTGATCGCCGCCAACCAGGCGGGCATGGATGCCGGCGCGAGCTTCATGCGTTCGATGCTGTTCCAGGTCAACCAGCAAAAATATTTCGCGTCCACCGACGGTTCCTATATCGACCAGGATGTGCACCGCCTGTGGGCGCCGTTCACCGCCACCGCCGTCGACAAGGCGTCCAACAAATTCCGCACGCGCGACGGCCTGTCGTCGCCGGCCGGCATGGGCTATGAATTTTTCGACGCGAAACCGGAACACAAGGTGCGCGCCGCCGGCGGCGTGACCACGCTGTACAAGGGTGCTTACGACCTGGTCGAGGATGCGCGCGCGGCCGGCCGCCAGGCGAAGGAAAAACTCAGCGCGAAATCGATCGAGCCGGGCAAGTACGACCTGGTGCTCAGCCCCGAACACCTGTTTTTGACGATCCACGAATCGGTCGGCCACGCCACCGAACTCGATCGCGTGCTGGGCTACGAGGCGAACTACGCCGGCACCAGTTTTGCAACGCTCGATAAATGGCAGAGCAAAAAATTCAAATACGGTTCCGACATCGTCAACATCGTCGCCGACCGCAACGCCGCCGGTTCGCTGGGCGCGATCGCTTACGACGACGAGGGCGTGCCGGCAAAAAAATGGGAGCTTATACGGGACGGCGTGCTGGTCAACTACCAGGCCACGCGCGACCAGGCCCACCTGATCGGCGAGAAGGAATCGCACGGTTGCTCGTACGCCGACAGCTGGAGCAGCGTGCAGTTCCAGCGCATGCCGAACGTGTCGCTGCAGGCCGGTAAAAAGCCGCTGACGCCGGACCAGATGGTGGCCGACGTCAAGAAAGGCATCTATATCCTGGGGCGCGGTTCGTATTCGATCGACCAGCAGCGCTATAACTTCCAGTTCGGCGGCCAGCTGTATTTCGAGATTAAAAACGGCAAGATCACGAACCCGGTAGAAGATGTCGCCTACCAGTCCAACACGCAGGAATTCTGGAACGCGTGCAGCGCGCTGTGCGACGAGCGGGATTGGCGCATGGGCGGTTCCTTCTTCGACGGCAAGGGGCAACCGAGCCAGGTCAGCGCCGTGTCGCACGGTTCGAGCACGACGCGTTTCAATGGCGTGAACGTGATCAACACGGCCCGCAAGATCGGCTAGGCGCATGCCAAGCTACGATTTTTATTTCACGCGCCTGACGTACGAGTCGGGCGACTGGGATGTCGACGTCCGCATGCCGAGCAACGTCCTCAATTCCCTGGTCGAATACACGACCTTGCGGGTGGACCCGGTCGAGCGCATCGTCGCGCTGTCCGATGCGAAGATGCTGGAAGCGCCGTTCTGCTACCTGGCCGGGCATAAGCTGGTGCAGTTCACGCCGGCTGAGCGCAAGAATTTCGAGCGTTACGTGCGCGGCGGCGGCTTCGTGTTCGTCGACGATTGCAACCACGATATCGACGGCCTGTTCGCGAAATCGTTCGAGGCCGAACTGGCGAAGATATTCGGTCCGAAGGCGCTGCACAAGATCCCGAACGACCATCCGGTGTATTCGAGTTTCTTCAAGTTCGACGGCCCGCCCAACACCAGCGTGGAATTGAACGGCTGGGGCGACGACCTGGTGCACGAGTACCTGAAGGCGATCGAGTTCGGCGGCCGCGTGCGGGTTTTATACAGCAACAAGGATTACGGTTGCGAGTGGGATTACGACTTCCGCAACAAGCGATGGCTGGTAATCGACAACACGCGCTTCGCCGTCAATATCATTCAATATGCGTTGGGAGCCTGACTTGTCTTTGCACTGGGATGAAAACGAAATCGGCGCGCTCTGCGCCAAGGTGGCGGCGCTGAAGGCCAGCATGTCGACGGTCATCATCGGCCAGCAGGACGTGATCGACTCGCTGGTGATCTGCCTGCTCGGCGGCGGCCACGCGCTGGTCGAGGGCGTGCCTGGCCTGGGCAAGACGCTGCTGGTGAAATCGCTGGCGCAGGCGACGGAGATGGAATTTCGCCGCGTGCAGTTCACGCCGGACCTGATGCCGTCCGATATCGTCGGCACCGAGATCCTGGAAGAAGACACGGCCACGCGCAAGCGCGAATTCCGTTTTCAGCAAGGGCCGGTTTTTACACAAGTTCTGCTGGCCGACGAGATCAACCGCGCGCCGCCGAAAACGCAATCGGCGCTGCTCGAAGCGATGCAGGAACGCGCCGTCACCTTCGCCGGCCAGACGCATCGACTGCCCCAACCTTTCTTTGTGCTGGCCACGCAAAACCCGATCGAGCAGGCCGGCACCTACCCGCTGCCGGAAGCGCAACTGGACCGCTTCCTGTTGCGCATCGACGTCGGCTATCCGAGCGAGGCGGAAGAGGTGGCGATGGTGTCGGCCACGACGCACGCCGGGCTGGCCGATGCGCGGCCGGTGATGGATGTGGCGACCTTGCTGCGCTTGCAGCTGTTGGTGCGCGACATCGGGATCGGGGAACACTTGCTGCTGTATGCGACGCGCCTGGTGCGCGCCACGCGGCCGCAGGACAGCGCCGTGCCGAGCGTGAAAAAACATGTCGGCTGGGGAGCGGGGCCGCGCGCCGGGCAGGCGCTGGTGCTTGCGGCCAAGGCGCGGGCATTGATGCACAATCGGCTCGCCGTCACGCGCGACGACATCGTCGCGATGCTGCTGCCGGTGCTGGCGCACCGCGTGCTGCGCAATTTCGAGGCCGAAGCCGACGGCGTGGCGATCGCCGACATCCTGGCCGCGCTGCGCGACCATATCCGGCCCGATTGAGCCGCTTTCCGATGCTGGAGACACCCGCGCTGCTGGCGCATGCCGCCGACCTGGACCTGATTATCCGCCACGTGCTGGCGGGGCTGGGACACGGCATCCACGCCGGCCGCGAGCGCGGCGCCGGCGTCGAATTCTCAGAATACAGGGCCTATGCGCCGGGCGACGAATGGCGCCGCGTCGACTGGAAACTTCTGGCGCGGGCCGACCGGTATTATGTGCGCGAGGCGGAGCGCGACAGCCACGTGGCGGTCTGGCTGTGGCTGGATGCGACGGCGTCGATGGCCGAACCGAGCCGGCAGGTCGCGGGGCTCGACAAGCTGTGGTACGCCCGCACGATACTCGCCTGCCTGGCGGCGATCGCGCAGCGCCAGGGCGACGCCTTTGGCCTGGTCGTGTGCACCGGCGGGCGCACCGAATTTACGCCAGCCGCGCGCGGGCCGCGCCAGTTGCAGCGCGTGCTGGCGCAACTGTCTCGCGTGTCGGCGACGGGAGACATGCCGGATGCGGCATCTCTCAAATCGAGCCTGCATTTCGCGCGCGCGCCCAGCCTGGTGTTTGCCGCCAGCGATTTTCTTGACTGGCCTTCTCCATTAAGCGAGGCGCTGCTGCGGCTGCGCCGCATGCGTCACGATGTGCGTTTGCTGGCCTTGCGCACGCAGGCCGAAGTCGATGGCAGTTTTAAAATTGGCACCGGTTACCGCGACCCGGAGCAGGGCGACGGCCTGCATCGCCTGGACGCTGCTGGCCGCGAAGCTTACCGCACTGCGCTGGCGGCGCATTTCGCTGGCGTCGCTACGGACTGCCGGCGGCACGATATCCAGTTATATCAGGCTTGCATCGAGCAGCCTTTATCCCTGGCATTGCGCGGCTGGCTGCAACTGGCGGGAGCGCGGGCGCGATGATGTTCAGCACTCAGGCATTGTGGTGGCTGGCCTTGCCGGTGTTGCTGTTGCCTGTATGGTGGCACCGGCAAAAGCGCCAACGTATCAAGGCCGAGCCGCTGGCGACGGCGCGCTTTTTGCCAGCCGCGCCGCCGCAGCAATTGCGCGTGTGGCGTTGGGAAGAGGTCATCTTGCTGGTGCTGCGCTGCCTGTTGCTGGTGGCGCTGATCGCATGGCTGGCCGGGGTGTTCATGCCGT
Organism: Pseudomonadota bacterium; assembly: GCA_040389645.1. Taxonomy (GTDB): domain Bacteria; phylum Pseudomonadota; class Gammaproteobacteria; order Burkholderiales; family Burkholderiaceae_D; genus Rugamonas. The sequence continues at coordinate 73,435 of JAZJZT010000065.1, forward strand.
GGCGCGGAGATACGATATTGGTCGATCCGGCGCTGGCCGCGTCCGAGTCGGCGACCGCCGGGCCTGCGCTCAGGCGTGAGTCCAATTTTGTGTCCCGGACGCAGCAAAGAAACTTGGATTCCCGCCTTCGCGGCGGTCCGGCGATCCGGAATGACAGCTTTGGCGCTAACTTAATGGCATCCACTGTTGATGCTGCCAGTGCGGCTGCCGGCAGTGCGGAGAATAACGGCGTCGCTTGGGCGGAACAGCAAATCGTCAGCGCCGGTTTCAAGGATGCGCAGCGCCTGCCGCTGCCGGCCGACGTGCTGCCATGGCTGCAAGCGCACGAGCACGAATGGCGTCCCGGCGCGCGCCTGCTGATCGTGGCCGCAGCGCTGCCGATGCCGGCTGAATTTCCGCGCCTGGCGCACGCGGTCGATATCCGGCTGCGCCCGGCCGCCGCGATGCGGCCAGCCGGCACAACACCGGGAGCCGTAGATACCGCAAGTACGCACCACGTCGCGTTGGCTACCACGCCGGAACGCGCACCGGCCTGGCGTGCACTGTTTTCCGCCTTCGACGCGGCCGGTGACTGCGGACAGCGTTATGTGCTTGATGAAGCGCCGTCTGCCAAGACTGAACTGATTGTCTGGGATGCGCCGGGTATGCCGCCGCCGTCCTGGCGCGCACCGCTGTGGTGGGTCTCCTCAAACTTCGCCGCGCCGGAACTGGCGACGGCCAAACAGGTGACGATCGATGGCATCGCGCTGCGCATCGCGGACAGCGCGCGCGGGCGGATATGGGCATCGTCCGTCTGGCCGTCCGCCGATGCGGACGCGGCCCGCGCGCTGTATGAAACCTGGCAGGCGCTAAGCCGTTTGCCTGTGCGATATCCGGCGCCGGAGTTGTCAATGCCGGCCTGGCGCACCGCTCCGCTGGCCATGCCGGACGCGCCGCCCGCCGCCTGGCTGGCCTATGCCTTGTTGATCCTGTTTGCGCTTGAACGATTGCTGACCCATGCCCGCCGCCGCTGATTTTCGCTCCATCGTGCGGGGCCACCTGTGGCGCGCCGCCTTGCTGCGCCGCGCGCCGCTGTGGGCGCTCGCGCTATTGCCGCCGCTGCTGCTGTGCGCGCAGTCGCTGGCGCATCGCGCGGCGCCGGCCGCATCCGGCGTATCCAGTAGTTTTGCGATTCCGTTGCTGCTGCTGGCGGTCTGCCTGTTGTGGCTTGCAGTGGATGTGCACCGGCTGCGCAGGCGCATCGCCGTGGAGTGGACGCGTTGGCTCGATGCCGCCATCCCCGGACTGGAAGACAGCAGCGCCTTACTGGATGGCGAGCCGACGTCGGCCATCGCCAGGTTGCAGCGCCAGCGGCTTCAGGCGCGCCTGCCGGACCTGCTGCGCAAGGAGGATTACCGCTCGATCGCGCGCCGCCGCGTGCGTATCAACCTGCTGCCGCTTGCCTTCAGCCTGCTGGCTGCGGGAGCGTTCTGGGGCTGGCAGAAAACGCATGCGACCGCGCCAGGTGCAATCAGGATGACGGTCGCAAAAACGGCCGCGCCGGGCGACGTTATCATTCGCGTCACGCCGCCAGCCTATACCAGGATCGCGGCTTTCGAGACCGATGCGCGCGACATCCAGGTGCCGCAGTACAGCGACATCCGCTGGTGTCATAAACGCGGCGGCGAGCCGCCGACGATGATCGAACTGAGCGACGGCCAGTCGCTGCCGCTGGAGCGCGAATGCGCCCGGTGGACGGCGAGCGAATCGCTGTTCTGGCGCGCGCGCAGCCAGGCCGGCGCACGCTACGACATCCGCGTGATTCCCGACCAGGCGCCGCAAGTGGCCATCGTCGCGCCGCAAGACGCGATCCACGTGCTGGCCGCCACCGCGCGCAGCGTGCAACTGTCCGTCGCCACGCGCGACGACTACGGCATTGCGCGCGCCAGCCTGCACATGACGCTGGCGCGCGGCAGCGGGGAGAACATCCGCTTCAGCGACCGCGAAATGCCGCTGCCGCCATCGGGCGATGCGCGCACTCGCAACTGGCAAAGGAACTGGTCGCTGGCGGAACTGGGCATGGAACCGGGCGACGAACTGTATTTTTTCGTGCGCGCCACGGATAACGCGCCGGATCACCAGCATACCGCGCAATCGCCGACGTACACGCTGCGCCTGCCCGGGCCGGCCAGCGAAAGCGTGGAATCGTCCGCCTTGCCGAGCATGGTCAAGCCGGAAAACCTGCGCAGCCAGCGCCAGATCATCATCGACACCGAACAACTGCTGGCCGACCTGCCCACGCTCGGAGCGGCCACGCTGCGCGAACGCAGCGAAGCCATTGCCGGTGACCAGGGCCAGTTGAGGCGCCGCTACGGCCAGTTCCTCGGCGAGGAATCGACGCTGTTCGGTGACGAGCATGGGCACGAACATGAAGGGGAACCGGCTCGTGGCGCGGCGAAGGATGGCGGCATCGGCGAGATCGTCGCCCGCTTCGGCCATGCGCACGATGAAACGGACAACGCCACCATCTTCGATCCGAAGACGAAAGAGGTATTGCGGCGCGCATTGAAGGCGATGTGGGAAGCGGAAAAATTCCTGCGCGCGATCACGCCGAAACCCGCGCTGCCTCCCGAGTACAAGGCGCTGGAAGCGATCAAGGAATTGCAGCAGGCCGAACGCGTCTACCTGCACCGCACCGCGTTCGTGTCGCCCGCGCTGAAAGAGGGAAAACGCCTGACGGGCGACGTGGTCGGTGCGCAGAGTTACAAGCGCGCGCAGGGAACTGGCAACGACGCGGTGCCGCGCGAAGTGCGCGAGCTGGTGCAGGCGCTGGCGTCCGATGCCGCTTTGCCGGCCCTGTGGAGCAAGAGCGCGCGCGAGATCATCGCCGCGCGTATCGGCAACGATGAACAGAAACTGGCGGCGCAGCGCGCGGTGCAGGACGTGGCCGACGGCTGCACCGATTGCCGCGCCGTGCTGCGCGCATGGTTGCGCGCCACGCTGACCGAGGTGCCGGTGCTGCTGCAGGCGCAACCCCGGGTGGACAGCCAGTTCCAGCAAGCCTGGCGCGGCAAGGGGCAGCCATGATGGGTAATCTGGAAATCGCCGGCTTCGGCATGGCCAGTGCCGGTGTGCTGCTGGCCGGGGTGGTGAGCGCCGCGCTGTATGGCCGCAAGAGATCATGGACCGATGCGCTGCTGGCGTTGTCCGCCGCGCTGGCGCTGGCGGCGATGCTGGCCGGCTTGAGCCGTCCGGGCAATGGCGCCGGCGCGCTGGCCATCGACAGCGATGCGGTGGACGATAAGCTGGCGCGTGCCTTGCTGTCCCTGCCGGGTGCGGAGTCGGTCGTGTTGAGTGGCCATGGCCTGCGCGAGGCGCAATGGCGAGACTTGCCGGCGCGCGCGCTGCTTTGGAACGAGCCGAAAGCCGACCTGCTGCACCTGGACTTCCCGCGCACGCTGGCGCTGGGCCGCACCTTCACGCTGACGGTGCGGCGCGCGCAATTGCCGGCCGGATGGCGGCTGCAACTGCTGGCCGAGAATGGGCAGGTGCTGGCCGAGTCGGCAAAGGCAACTGCTGCCGGCGCGGCGGCACCTGATCAACTGTCCGTGCAATGGCTGCCGCCCCTGGCGGAAACGCTGGTGCTGCAAGCGCGCCTGCTGAACGCGGCCGGTAAAACCATTGCCTTCGGTCCGGTGCCGCTGCAAGTGAACGATCCGCTTCCATTGCAGGTGCAGGGCCGTTTCGGCGCGGCTTCGTTCGACGCGCGCGCATTGAACCGGCTGCTGGCCGACAGCAATGCCATCCTCGACTGGCAAGTCACCCTGGGTAAAGGTATCGCGCGCAGCGAGACGGCGCGCGCGGAACTGGCCGAGCCGAACGCGCTGTTCGTCGATGCTGCCCATGTCGAAGGTTTGAGTCCGGCCGCGCGCGCGGCGCTGCTGGCACAGGCGGGGCAGGGCGTGCCGCTGATCGTCCTGGGCGGCAATGCGACCGACAGCGGCTTGTGGCAGCGCGAGTTCGGCTTGCGCCTGGCGCCGCAACCGGCGGCCACGGAAAAGGAAGATGTACGCCAGTTCACTTTCGGCACGGAGCAGATCGCGCTGCCGCCGGCTTCCCTCAACCCGGCCGGCAAGCCGGGCGACGCGTGGTCGGTGCTGGCCGCCGACGACAAGCGGCAGCCGTGGCTGTGGCAGCGCGCGTGGAAAAAGGGGCGGATCGTCTGGATCGGCGTCAGCGACTGGCACCGTTACGCTATCACTTCGCCGGCCGCACTGGGCCTGTGGTGGCAGGCGCTGCTCGACCGCACCGCTATCGGCAGCAAGCAAAAGATCGCCTGGCGCCAGCCGGACCCGATGCCGGTGGCAGGCCTGCGCACCGAAGTCTGCGCGCAAGGCGCCAGTGCCAGTGCGCCGGTGCTGATCGACGGTTTGCCGGCGGCGGCATGGCAGGCGCGAGCGGACAAGGCCGATGCCGTGTGCGTCGCCTTTTGGCCAGTACAAGCCGGCTGGCAGACGCTGCGCAGCGGAGAATTTACGCAGCGTTTCTACATCTACGACAAGGCCGACTGGCCGGCATGGCAGCAAGCCTTGCGTCACGATGCCACCGCGCAATATGCCGCGCGTTCGCCGCAGCCCGCCGCGACTGCCGCCGCGCGCGCGCCGCTGCCGGCCTGGCCGTTTGCGCTGGTCTTTGCGTCTTGCATGCTCGGTTTGTGGTGGCGCGAGCGTCGCTGAGAGCGGCGCTCGCGCAGCCTTTCAGTCTTGAAGAGATTCGGATTCGATGATCTGTTCGCCGGCCTGTTCCCGCATCACGCCTTCCAGCAGGGCATGGGCGATAGCTTGCGCCTTGACCGGCCGGTAGCGGCGCGGGATCAGTGGCCGCAGCAATCCCGCCGCCATCAGGCCGAACTGCTCTCCTAGGCGCGGTTCGGCGCGCACGGCGTCGATCAGCGATGGGCGCACGATCGTCAGGGTAGGGTAGCCCAGTTCGCGGATCGCCTGTTCCGCCTGCGCCTTGGTGCGCAGGTAAAAATTCCCGCGCGGGTTGGCGCCGAGCGAGGAATTCAGCGCAAAGCGCGTGGCGCCGGCCTGCCGCGCCAGGCGCGCCGCCAGCACCGGCAAGTCGAGGTCGATGGCGGCGAAGGCTTGCTCGGAGCCGGCGGTCTTGATGGTGGTGCCCAGCGTGCAGATGACGGCGTCCACCTGCCACCAGGATGCATTCTCCGGCAGGGCTGCGAAGTCGACCACCGGGTTGTCAAGCTTGGGATGCGCAGGCAGCGGACGGCGGGTTGGCGCGATGACGTGCGCGATGCGCTTGTCTTCCAGCGCCAGGCGCAGCACCTGCTGGCCGACGGCGCCGCTGCCGCCGACCAGCAGCAGGCGCAGGGTGTTTGATTTCAAGGGCGGCTCCAGTTCTGGCGTGTGCTTTCGGTGGAAGGTATTGTGCCAGATGACGTAGCGCAGAGGCCTCTTCTCTTTGGGCCACTTCTGGAAATTTAAGGACGTAGACCGTAGTGCTGTCATTCCCGCGCAGGCGGGAATCCCATTTTTGTCCCGGGAGGCGCAACGAAAATGGGATTCCCGCTTTCGCGCACTACCGTCCGGGATAAATAAATTGACAGGT
>JAZJZT010000066.1:0-20584 GCA_040389645.1 Pseudomonadota bacterium
ATATAGAAAAACCCCACCAGTGATCTGGTGGGGTTTTTTTTCGTCCGCGTTTTGCCGGCTTTCAAATCAAGGGCAAAGGCCGGGGTCAGACCCCAAGGGTCTGACCCCAGATTCTGCCTCTGATTTGGATTTTCATGCGGGACGCGCTTCAATATGGAAAACCCGCCAGCGATCTGACGGGGATTTTTCATCTGCTTGGGGCGCCCAGGACAGTCGGGTCGTCGACCCTTATACTCCCCAGACGATATCGTGTCCGCCTGACATCGCCGAGCGCAGCATTTCCACCAGCGGGTAAGAGCGCGCGGCAAAGCCGACACGCTGCTTTAGCTTCATCTCGGCTCCCGCGTCGCCTTCCGCAATGTCCTGTGGCGTGTGTACGTCGTGTTCGATATCGGTGTCGGGATGATGTTTGCTTAGTGCAACTTCATGCTCCAGCGCCGCCAGCGCCTTGGCCGCTTCCGCCGCCGTGATGACGCCCCGTGTCGGGCTCTTGTTCAGCAATTCCAGGATACGCTCGGCGTGTTCCTTGTACATCGTGACTTCTGGAGAGGACTTGGATTTGAATTTGATCAACATGGCGCTTTCCCGTTCTTGTTGTTCACGATTAAACGATAGCACGACTTTGGTCGTTGCACACTATCCTAAAACTGCTACGCCTACACAAACATTAGGGCAAACGGGAAACTTTGCAAGGTCATCTATAGACATTGCTCAACGTTATCAATTGAGTTTGAAAGAACTCATGAACGTTTCCACCGCTTCTTGCTCGACATGTTTTTCACGTCCGACGACGATCACCTGATACACCCGCTTGTCCTTGGCGACAAAGCGTCCGACCAATAATAAGGGTTCGCCATTGCGAGACCCCTTCGCTTCAATCGCGATCGAGGTCTGCCGCGTCGCCACGCCATTCGACGATGCGGAGGCATCGGCCTGCTTTTCCGATGTGACGGTGGCGCCGATGTTACTTACCATCGCCTTCTTCATCGCCGCGATGGCGGCCTGCGCCTTGGCCGCATCCGGCAATTCGGCGCTGCCGACGGCAAACGTGGTGCCGTCGACTTCGGCGGCGGCCATGTTCATTTTGACTTCCTGGCCATCGAGGTTGATGTTGCGGGTATGGCTAGACGGTTTGCCGGGGAAGAGCACGGCATACGGCGCGTCCGCGCTGCGGTAATCGCGCCAGTCGAATTTGGGACTGCAGGCTGTGATCAGGCCGGCGGTCAGCAGGGCGGCCAGCAGAGGGGAAAGTGAAATTGTTCGCATGCATGATGTTAGCAGGCCGTGGACGCAGGCGCCACGTAGCAAGTGGCAGATTGTTACCGGTCGCGCAGCGCGCGGCGGTACTGGATCGCTTCCCCGACATGCGCTTCAGCAATCGATGGCGCGTGCGCCAGGTCGGCGATGGTGCGCGCCACCCGCAGCACGCGGTGGTAGGCGCGCGCCGACCATTGGAATTTCAGCATCGAGGCGAACAGCAAGGCTTGTCCCGCCTTGTCCAGCGCGCAGTAGCGCTCGATTTCCGCCGTCCCCAGCCGCTGGTTGGTTTTACCTTGCCGCTGTTGCTGGATGCCGGCCGCGCGCGCGACGCGCCCGGCAATGGCCGGCGTCGGTTCGCCGTCGGCGCAGGCGTACAATTCTTCGGGGGCCAGCGGACCGACTTCGATCAGCATGTCGATACGGTCCAGCAGCGGACCGGAAATGCGACCCTGGTAGCGCAGGATGGCGTCGTGCGTGCACTGGCACCTGACGCAGGGGTGTCCAAGATAGCCGCAAGGACAGGGATTCATTGCGGCGATCAATTGAAAACGCGCCGGAAAATCGGATTGCCGGATCGCGCGCGAAATCGTCACGTGGCCCGATTCCAGTGGTTCCCGCAAGACTTCCAGCACGCGGCGGTCGAATTCCGGCAATTCGTCGAGAAACAACACGCCGCAATGGGCCATCGAGATTTCTCCCGGGTGCGGCACGCTGCCGCCGCCGACCAATGCCGCGCCAGATGAAGTATGGTGAGGAGCCCGAAAGGGCCTTCGTTTCCAGTGCTCGGCAAGAAAACGTCCGCTGAGCGACTGCACCGCGGCCGATTCCAGCGCTTCCTGGTCGCTCATTTCCGGCAGCAACCCGGCGAAGCGGCTCGCGAGCATGCTTTTACCGGCGCCGGGAGGTCCGACCAGCAGAATACTGTGACCGCCGGCGGCGGCGACCTCGAGCGCGCGCTTGGCGTGCATCTGCCCCTTGACGTCGCAAAAATCGGGATAATCCGGCGCGATCTCGACCCGCACCGGCACGTGGCGCGCCAGCATGCAATTGCCATCCCTGGCCGAAAAATGGGCGCAGACTTCGATCAGCGAACTGGCCGGATAGATGGCGGCGTCGCGCACCAGTGCCGCCTCGTCGGCGTTAGCCTGCGGCAAAATAAAGGCGCGGCCGGCGCCGCGCGCGCCGCGCTGCATCGCGAACGTCATCGCCAGCGCGCCGCGGATCGGGCGCAACTCTCCGGACAGAGATAACTCTCCGGCGAATTCATAGTGCCGCAACTGCGCCGTCGGGATCTGGCCCGATGCGGCCAGGATGCCGAGCGCAATCGGCAAGTCGAAGCGGCCGGATTCCTTCGGCAGGTCGGCCGGCGCCAGGTTGACGGTGATGCGCTGCGCCGGCATGTCGAAGCCACCATTCAGGATGGCCGCCCGCACCCGGTCGCGCGATTCTTTGACTTCGGTGTCCGGCAGGCCGACGATGGCAAACGCGGGCAAACCGTTGGATAGATGCACTTCGACGCTGACTTCCGGCGCTTCCATGCCGGCCAGCGCGCGGCTTTTCAGGACGGCTAGGCTCATCGCATTCCTTCGGCAAGGTGGCAGGAAAAGATCGCTGCTGCCATCGTAGGCTTCTATGCATCAGCATGTTTGATTTGCGCCAAAACCGTGCCCGCAAGCGGTTTCCGCAGCGCGTCTGGAATACAACAGAGACAGGAAAGATGATTGCGCGCAATTGTTGGCAAGCTTAAACTTGCGACAAGATTGTCAGAGAAATCCTATCGCGGCGTCACTATTCCGAGGCGCGCGCGGTAGACACATATAAAACCAACAGGGGTCTCAATGAATTTCCGCATGATTGCAGTAATGGCCGCGGCCGGCGTTTGCGCGCTGCCCGCTTCGGCGCAACAGTCGTTCAATTGCGACCGGTCGTATGGTTTCCGGGCCGATGTCGGCAGCACGGCCGGGCAGACGCTGTGCTCGTCCAGGGTCGATACCTTTCTCGACGCGGCCAAGAATTTCGGCTTGAGTAACCTCGGCTATACGCAGACATCGCCGGCGCAGGTGACGGGCCGCATCAACGATGTCGGCATCATCCTGGCCTACCAGCAAAGCTCGAACACGCTGAGCTACCGCTTCCCTGAACTGGGCGAAGCCGGCAGTTTTACCGGCGCCAACCGCGATCTGTCGGAAGACCAGTTTGTCGATTTCCTCAAGAAATCGGACATCATCGGCCGCATCATGAATTACCAGGCGAAACACTCGGCCACCAGCGCGATCACCGGCGTCGGCGGCGCGATCCCGATGGCTGGCGCGGCCGACTTCTCCGCCAGTTTCGATCCGATGAGCCAGGTCACCACCGGCGCCGGCGGGCAGGGCGATAGCGGCGGCGGCAACCTGATCGGCATCGGGCTCGGCTACGCGTCATATAACATTTCCGGCAGCGGCGACAAGGTGAAATCGACCAATCTGCCACTGTCGTACACGATCCGCAACGATATCGATCCGCGCCGCCAACTGGTGTTCAGCATGCCGCTGTCGCAAGTCAAGATCGGCGATGCCGACAGCTATCACGCCGGCCTGGGCGTGTCGTACCGCTTCCCGCTGAACGATCACTGGACGCTGACGCCGGGCGGCAAATACTCGGTGGTCGGCTCGAAAGACCGCGCCACCCTGTCGACCGTGATGTCGGCCAACCTGATGAGCACGTACGTGATTCCACAGGGGAGCAACGCTATAGCCATCGGCAACATGCTGGGTTACTATAAGACAGGCAAAATTTCCAGCGGTGACTATGCTTTCAATCCCGACATCGCATTGACGATGGCGCGCAACGGTGTCATGTATTCGATGCCGACCAGCGCCTTCGGCGGCAAGATGGCGGCGGAATTCTCGCTGATCGATACACGCTATCTGGGCGACAAGCCTTTCGTCGACAATACCCAGGAAATCGGCGTGACCATCGGCACCAACCGCAAGGCCAGCAATGCGCGCAGCTATACGCGCGCCGGGCTGTCGTATATTCGCGGCAAGGATACCCGGGGCCTCACGGTGAACCTCGGCTACTGGTTCTGACACCGCGCCGGGGGCGGCGCCGAGGAATGGCACGGATCATGAAGAGATTTGCCCTGCTCCTGGCGCTGGCCTGCTGCCTGCCCGCCCGGGCCGACCGTACCACCGAGCAGGTCGCGCTGGCCGCCAGCGGCCGCTTCGACCAGCTCGAAAAGGTGCTCGAAGAGCAGGCCGCGCGCGGCCCGCTCGACACGCGCGACCGCCACGCGCTGTGCTACGCATACTCAAAGACCAAGCGCTACACCCAGCTGATGGCTTGCCTGGATCAGCTGGCCGTGAACCTGCAGCGCGGCGGCGACCTCAGCACGCGCCTGTTCGCGCTGGACGACGCCACGCCGGCGCTGGGCCTGATGCGTTCCGAAGCGCTGCTCGAACTGGGGCAATACGAGGCCGCCGCGAAGACCGCGCGCGCCAATCTGACGTGGCTCGAAGAAGACAAGAGCGACGACCTCGACATGGTCTACAACAGCATGGCCGCGTTGTCGATCGCCTATACGATGGGCGGCGAACGCGCGCGCGGGACCGATATCGCCGAACGCATGGCGCGCGCCAGCGGCGGCATGTTTTCCGCTTACAGCAGCGCCAAGGCGCTGGCCCTGGCGCGCGCGCGCATGGCGCTGGCCGATTACCAGGGCGTGCTCGACGCGCTCGACACCGATAAACTCTTTAGCGTCAACGTCTTCCTGGACCGCCTGGTCAGCGGCAGTTATTTTACGGGTATTAATAACTGGGTATGGGTAGAACTGCCGCGGGCCTTCATGCTCAACAAGGCCTTGCTGGAAAGCGGCCGCATCGAACAGGCCAGGGCCGGTTTCGACCGCTTGCTGGCGCTGCCGCAAGTGAAGGAAAACGGGGAAATCTACTGGCTGCTGCTGGCCGAGCGGGGCCGCATCGCCGAAGGCGTCAAGGGGAGCCCGGCGGACAAGCCGGCCGCGCTGGCCTGGTATCGCCAGGCGGTCGATGTCGTCGAAGAACAGCGCGCCAGCATCAATACGGAAACCAGCAAGATCGGCTTCGTCGGCGACAAGCAGGCGCTGTATGGACGCGCCATCGCGCTGGCGCTGGAATTGCGCCAGCCGGAACTGGCCTATGAATTGATGGAGCGCGGCAAGTCGCGCGCGCTGGTCGACCTGCTCGCCGCGCGCAGCGGCACGACCAAGTTGCGCGGCCAGACGGTGGAAAGCGCGCGCCTGCTGGCGTCGTACCAGGACGCGGCCGACCGCGCCGCCGCGCAGTTGCCGCTCGATATGACGCGCGCCGGCGGCGCTGGCGAAATCCGCAGCGCCGCGCGCATGCAGGTGCTGCAACTGAAATCGGCCGATCCGGCGCTCGCTTCGCTGGTCAGCGTCGGCGCCTTGTCCGTGGCGCAGGTGCGCGCTTACCTGCGTCCGGACGAAGTCTTGATCGAATATTATCTGAACGGCACCCAGCTGGTGCTGGTGGCCGTCGGCGCCGACACCGTGTTTTCCACCACGCTCGACGGCGCCGGGCTGGAGCGCGAGGTGCGCGCCTTCCGTGCCCTGATCGAAAAGCAGAGCCCGGACATGCGCGCGGCCGGGCAGGCGCTGTATGCCAAATTGCTGGCGCCGGTCGCGCGCCAGATCGCCGGGCGCAACCTGGTCATCGTGCCGCACGGCGCGCTGCATTATCTGCCGTTCGCCGCGCTGTACGACGGCCAGTCGTACCTGCTGGCGAAGCACGAATTGCGCTTCCTGCCCAGCGCCAGCGTGCACCAGTACCTGCGCGCGACGCAGGGCGGCGGTATGGACAGCATGCTCATTTTCGGCAATCCCGACCTCGGCAACCCGCGGCTCGACCTGCCCAGCGCCGAGGACGAGGCGAAGCAGATCGCAAAAATGGTGCCGAACAGCCGCATCGTCACGCGCCGCGCCGCGTCGGAAACGGAATTCAAGCAACACGCCGGCCAGTACCATTATTTGCACCTGGCCGCGCACGGCCAGTTCCGCGACGATTCTCCATTGCTGTCGCGCCTGGCGCTGGCGGCCGACCGCGACAACGACGGTTCATTGACCGTGTCCGAAATTTACGGCTTGCGCCTCGATGCCGACCTGGTCACGCTGTCGGCGTGCGAGACCGGCTTGAACCGGGCGATGAATGGCGACGACCTGATCGGCATGACGCGCGGTTTCCTGTATGCGGGCAGCAGCAACATCATCGCCAGCCTGTGGGAAGTGGACGATGAGGCGACCGCCGAACTGATGATGCAGTTTTACCGCAACATCAAGGCGGGCCAGAGCAAGAAGCAGGCGTTGCGCCAGGCGCAGCAGGCGCTGTGGGTGCGCTTTCCCGAGCCGCGTTACTGGGCCGCGTTTTATCTGACCGGGCAGGGCACGTGATGCAGGCGCAGCGGCCAGCCTGGTCCGACGCCTGGGGCAGCATGGCGCTGGCCTGGTATTGCCTGGTGAACGCGCACGTGCTGCGCCTGGCGCCGCACCGCGAACGGTTTTTGCGCGTGCTGCTCGATATCGGCGCGCGCGGCCTGGCCGACGCCGGCCTGCGCGCGGCCGCCTTCGGCACATTGTTGATCGCGCCGTTGGTACACACGCTGACGGCGAGCCCGGAATTGACGGTGCGCCTGCTGGCCGTGCTGCTGGTGCGCGAAGCGGGACCGCTGTTGGCGGCGATATTGCTGTTGCTGCGCAGCGGCACGATGCTGGCGGCGCGCCTGAGCAGCATGAGCCACGACGGCGAAGCGCGCAGCCTGCGCCTGCTCGGCTTGTCCACGCGCGACTACCTGGCGGTGCCGGCCGTGCTGGCGTTCGCCTGCGCCACGTTGATACTGACCTTTTATTTTGAATTGGCCGCCGTGGCCGGCGGCATCGTCATCAGCGCTGTGCTGCTGGACTTGCCGGTGCGCGAAATGTTCAGCCACCTGGCGCTGGCGCTGACGCCGCTGGACGTCTGCTATGTCGCGCTGAAAAGTACGGTGTTCGGCGTCATCATCGCCACCTTCGCCGCCTGGCACGGGCTGGACAAGGGAGAACACGGCAGCGTGCCGGAAACCGTGTCGCGCGCGGTGATGCAAAGCCTGTTCGCGCTGTTGCTGTTTAACGGGCTGGCGGCCATGCTGTTGTACGGCATGCTGGCGCCGGCCGGGTGACGCCATGTACACGCTGATCGATTTCATTCCCGACGATGCCGACGCGCAGCAGATCTCCATCGTGCAGGGTCGCGCCAGCGCCATCGCCTGCGCCCGGCGCGCCGAGTGCAGCGCCTTCATCGACCACTTGCTGTTGCCGGCCGACGCGGCGATGGAAGCCGAATTCCACGCCGGCCGGCATCGCGTGCGGCGCCACCTGCCGGTGCGCGCGATCGGCCTGGTGTCGCGCAAGCCGACCGTGCTGGCGCACTTGAGCGTGCGCGAAAACATCGGCCTGGTCGAGCCGCGCGGCGCGGCGCGGCGCCACTTCTGGCAGGCCGTCGACGCGGCGCTGGACGAGACCGGCCTGCTGGCCGACATCGACCCGGAAACGGAAGTGGCCAGTCTGGAATGGCATACGCAAGTCGAAATCAATTTTTTGCAGATGTGGTTGCGCCAGCCGGAGTGTCTGCTGTTCGACCGCGTGTTCGAGCACGACGATGGCGATGCGCTATTGCACTTGCCCTCTCTGTTCCGCGCCCGTTTTCCATTGCGCGCGGTGTGCTATCTGCAGCAGCGCGGCGCCTTGCCGGCCGCGCTGGGCGTCACCGACACGGTGCATCTATGAAAAAGCCGGCTGGCATGCCCGCTTCCCGCCCGCCGCTGGGCCGGCGCGCCTGGCTGTTCGGCGCCCCGGCCGTGCTGGGCATCGCCGCCTTTTTCCTGTTGACGGCATCCAAGCAGGGTTTGTTGAACAGCAAGGACAGCGTGCAATTCCTGGCCCCCACCGCGCAGGGCATGACGGCCGGCATGCCGGTCAAGCTGAACGGCTTTGTCGTCGGCGCCATCGAGCATATTTCCTTATTGCCGCCGTCCGGGCAATCGCCGCTGCGCGTGCGCGTCGAGCTGGGCATCTACCGTAACTACATGAGCTACATTCCGCGCACGACCGTGGTGCGGCTGGCGCAGGATGGCTTGCTCGGGCCCAGCGTGATCGAATTGCAGCCACTGCGCTACGATGCGCGCCCGGTCGCCAGCGGCGAAGTGCTGGCCTATGAACGCAGCCGCGGCATGGGTGAAATCGCCGAGCAGTTGCAGGCGAAACTGGCGCCTGTGCTCGACCATGCCGAAACGCTGAGCGCCGGTCTGGCCGATCCGAAAGGCCACTTCCAGCGCTCGCTGCAATCGACCGCCGTGCTGATGGAAACCTTGCAGCCGGCCGCCGCACAATGGCAGGGCACGGCGACGCAGATCAGCCGCGACCTGGGCAAGATGGAAATGCGCGTCGAGCGCAGCCTGGACAAGAGCGACCACGCGCTCGACGCATTGAATGCGACCTTGCCCGGATTGATGACTAAACTGGACCATACGGCGGCCGACGTGCAGGCGGCCGGCGCGCACCTGCGCCAGATCACGGGCGAGTCGGCGCAGGCCTTACCGGGCTTGCTGGACGAGGCGCAGCAGATCGGCAGCGACGGCACGCGCCTGGTGCGCGGCGCCACGCAAAGCTGGCCGATGCGCACCTGGCTGCCGCCGCCGGCGCCGCGCGCGATCGCTCTCGACAGCCAGCAGGATTTGCCGGCGCCGGTGAATAAATGAGCCGTCGCGCAATCGCCGGCAAGATGGTCGATGGGGGAAGTGCATGCGGAAGCGGCGCGTTGTGGACGTCATTGTTATTGCTGGTCTGGCTGCTCGCCGGCTGTGCCGCCCCTGTAAAACAGGTGACAGCGGCGCAGGCGCAGGCGATCGAATTGAACCGCCGCGGCGTCGAGAGTTTCGAGGCGGGCGAGCTGGCGCGCGCGCAGCAATTGTTCGAAGCGGCGCTACGGCTGGAACGGGCGGTGGAAAACGAGGAAGGTATCGCGCTCAATGTCTTGAATCTGGCGCAATGCCTGCAGCGGCAGGGGCAGCCGGAACAGGCCGCGCGCCTGCTCGACACCCTGCTCGGCGAGGCGACGTTGGCATATTCCGCGCCGCGCCGCACGCAGGCGATGATGCAGCAAGCCTTGCTGGCGCTGCAACGCAAGGACGTGGCGCAGGCGCTGCTGTGGCAACAGCGGGCCGGCGCGCTGTGCGGCAGCGATTGCGCGCTGGCCGGCAAGTTGCTGAACCTGGCGGCGCGGCTGGCGCTGGAGCAGGGCGACGCGGCGCGGGCTGGGCGCGACGCGCTGGCGGCGCTGGCGCGCAACCGCGCGGCCGGGGACGAGGTCGAAGTGGCCAATGCGCTGCGCCTGCAAGGCGCGGCCGAACTGGCGCTGGGCCGCCCGGCGCAGGCGCGCCAGGTATTGCTGGAGGCGCTCGCGCTGGACAAGGACAGTGCCGCCGGCGACAAGATTTATCAGGATTTGCTGTTGCTCGGCCACGCCAGCGACGACACCGGGCAGCGCCGCCGCTACTGGCAGCGCGCGCTGGCGGTGGCGCAGGCGGCGGGGCGGGCGCAGTCGGTGAAGGAAGTGGAACAATTGCTGGCGGCCTTGCCGCCTGGGTTGGCTAACTAAAGGAGAGTGATGATGATGAAATTGTTACGTTGGAGCTTGACCGTCTGCCTGATGTTGCTGGCGGTGGCGGCGCGCGCGGCCGGGCCGGACGAGGTCGTCGGCATGGTGCTCGATGTGCAGGGCAATGGAGAATTGCTGCGCCAGGGGCGCACCAGCAAGTTGCAGTTACTCAGCTATATCAAGCCCGGCACGCAATTAAAAATCGATGCCGGCGCCAAGGCGTCGGTGTCGCATTACGGCGCCAAGCTGATTTACCAGTTGACCGGGCCGGTGCAGGCCGAAGTCGATGCCGAACGCCTCAAGGTGGTCAGCGGCGCGCCGGCCGTGACCAA
Source organism: Pseudomonadota bacterium (assembly GCA_040389645.1). Taxonomy (GTDB): domain Bacteria; phylum Pseudomonadota; class Gammaproteobacteria; order Burkholderiales; family Burkholderiaceae_D; genus Rugamonas. The sequence goes on from JAZJZT010000066.1 coordinate 10,259, forward strand.
GTCGCTGGCCGAAAAAGTGGTGGCGGCGGCGGTGAATCCGAACATGGGCGCGGCCGCCTTCAAGATGCGGGGTCTCGGCCAGGAAATCGCGATGCTGGCGCCGACCAACCGCAGCGTGCAATTGACGCTGCGCCCGCGCTTCCAGTGGAGCGCGCCGGAACCGGCCAGCTACCAGCTGACCGTGATCGAAGCGCCCGAGCGCGTGATCGCGCGCGCCACCGTCGACGGCTCGTCCTGGGAATTGCCGGCCAACGTCAAACTGCAGCAGGGCAAGGATTACCGCTGGTCGGTCTCGTACACGCCGGCCTCCGATGGGCAGATGCGTAGCGCCGGCGCCGAGTTCAGCGTCGCCACCCAGGCCGAGTCCGACGCCACGCTGGCGCTGAAACCGGGCGCCGGGGCGGCGGTCGACGAATGGGTGTTGTATGCCGCCATCCTGCGCGACCGGCAAATGCTCGACGAGGCGCGCCAGGTCTGGAGAGAGATCGCCAGCCAGCGGCCGGACCTGGCCACGGCCCATACGATGGCGCGCTAGGCGCGCGGCGGCGGAAAGCATCTTTTGCGCAAATTCAAGCCTTCCATCTATGCCGCGGCGGCGCTGGGCGTCGTCGCCGTGCTGTTGCTGGCGCTGGTGGCGATGAGCGCCGCGCCCTGGCTCGATCCGCGCCTGCTCGATGCCCAGTTCGCGCTGAACCGCCGCTATTTCCCGCAAGCGGTGCGCAACGACGTGGTGCTGGTCGGCATCGACGAAGCCTTCCTCGACACGGTCGAAGAACCGTTGGCGCTGAGCCACCGTTACCTGGCGCAATTCCTCGACGCGGCCAGCGGCGCCGGCGCCACCGTCATCGCGCTCGACCTGGTATTGCCGGAAAAACGCTTCGATACGCTGGTCTCGACGCGCGATCCGGAGTTCGATTTCCACCGCACGCTGCTGGCCGGCCTGATGCGCACTTTACCGCGCAGCAAGCTGGTGCTGGCCAAGGTATGGGATATCGAGCGCGGTCATTACCGCGATATCCAGATCGATTACGCGGCCGTGCTCAATACGCAGCAGGGGCAGGTCGAGGCGCTGGCCTCGGCGCTGTTTTGCAGCGATGACGACACGCGCATCCGGCGCTACCCGGACCCATCCTGGAATTGCCTGCCGGACCGCAGCGCGCATACGCTCGCCAGCGAGGCGGCGGCAGCGATGGGTACGCGCCAGTCCTGGCACGGCTTGATCAATTACCAGATCGGCGCCGAATTCAATTACCTGCCGCTGCAGGAAGTGCTGCGCCTGGCGAATAATGGCGGCCAGGCGCGCTTGCGCGAACTGTTCGCGTCCAAGGCCGTGCTGCTGGGTACGGTCCAGGACGACACGGACCTGGTCAACCTGCCGGTCGCGCTGGCTTCGTGGCGGCCCGGCATCCGCCGCCTGCCGGGCGTGCTGGCCCATGCGCAGGCCGTGCGCAGCATGCTCAATAACGGATTTATCGAGCCGCTCGAGATCGGCTGGCAATGGCTGATGGCGCTGGCCGGCGCGCTGTTCTGGTTCCATGCGGCCGTCACGCGCAAGCTGTTGCTGGTGCTGCTGTTGTCGCTGGGGTTATTGGCCGCCAGCAATGTCCTGTTGCGCCAGGGATTCTGGATCGCGCCCGGCGCCATGCTGATGAGCGCGTGGCTGTCGGCGCTGTCGCGTTCGGCCTGGCAGGCGTGGCGCCATTTCAGCGAAAAGCAGCGCTTGCGGCGCACCTTCGCCGGCTATGTCAGCCCGCAGGTGATGCAGCAGATTCTGACCGGCGGCGTCGATGCGCGCCGGCGCGGCAGCAAGGTCGAAGTGTGCGTGCTGTTTTCCGATATCCGCAATTTCACGACGATGAGCGAGCAACTGGCGGCCGAGCAGGTGGTGGCCTTGCTGAACCGGTATTTCGGCCGCATCACCACAATGGTGCACAAGCATGGCGGCACCGTCGACAAGTTCATCGGCGACGGCATGATGGCTTTTTTCGGTGCACCAAACGAATTGCCGAGCGCGGAAAAGGCGGGCCTGGAAGCGGCGCGCGACATGCTGGCCGAACTGGACGAACTGAACCGGGAACTGGTGAGCGAAGGCAAGGCGCCGCTGGCGATGGGGATCGGCCTGCACAGCGGGCCGGCCGTGATCGGTTACATCGGTTCCAGCGACCGGCATGAATACACGGCCATCGGCGACACCGTCAACGTCGCTTCCCGCCTGGAAGGCTTGTGCAAGACGCTCGGCTATCCGATCGTCTGCTCGGGCGCGGTGGCCGAGCGGCTCGGCAATCCCGCGATGCTGACGCCTTTGGGAGAACACGGCCTGAAGGGGCACAGCGCGGTGCCGGTATATGGTTGGGACCCGCAAGGGGAGCGTCAACCGGCGGCCTGATGTAAAAAATCTGGACAGATCACAGCGGTCAGGCGCCGGCCTGGCCGCTGCGTGGCGCTTATTTGGGTTCAGCCAGCTTCGCTTCCAGTTCCGTCAGGCGCGCTTCCAGCGCGTCGAGCTTGGCGCGGGTCTTGGCCAGCACTTGCGCCTGCACGTCGAATTCCTCGCGCGTGACGAGATCCAGGCGCGAAAACCCCTGCGTCATCATCGCTTTGACATTCTTTTCAATATCTTTCGCCGGTGAATTCTCAATCGCCTGGTTGATCTTGCCCTGCAAATCGTTAAAAAAATTGTTCATGTCCATGATGGTCCTCAAGTGGTGGATGGCGTTGGCCTGATTTGCACTATTACGGTGCATCTTGGCGTTAATATGGTGCGTAAATTGTGATTTTTCCAACCGATATCGCTGGCCGTTCGCGCCAGTGCAGCTACGCCGGTTGACGACAGGGCTGATTCTTTAGTCAAGCTTGCTGGCACGCATTCTGCTAAAGGAGTAGGGAACCCTTAGGCTTAGCCTGGATTTTAAACCGCAACCGCTCCAAAAGTTCAACCATAAGGAAATCGCCATGAAATACTTGACCAAGAACCTGACCCTGGCAGCAGCAATCACGTTAGCGATGGCTACGCTGGGAGCAGGTCTGGCCCGTGCGGAAGATGCAAAACCCGAGGCGAAACCGGACAATGAAATTTCGTTCAACGCCGCCCTGACCTCCGACTACCGCTATCGCGGCATTTCCCAGACCCGCCTGAAGCCGGCGCTGCAAGGCGGTGCGGACTATACCCATAATCCGAGCGGTTTCTATGCCGGCACCTGGCTGTCGACCATCAAGTGGATCAAGGATGCCGGCGGCGACGGCAGTGTCGAATGGGACCTGTACGGCGGCAAGCGCGGCGAAATCGCCAAGGATGTCAGCTATGACGTCGGCGGCCTGTATTACTACTACCCGTCGAACAGCCTGGCCACCAGCGCCAATACCTTCGAAATCTATGGCGCGATCGGCTACGGCCCGGCCAGCCTGAAGTATTCGCATTCGACCACCAACCTGTTCGGCTTTACCGACAGTAAAAACAGCGGCTACGTCGATGCTTCCTACAACCAGGATGTGTATGACGGCTACACGCTGAACCTGCACGTCGGCCACCAGAAAGTCAAGCACACCAGCTCGGCCAGCTATACCGACTGGAAAATTGGCGTGACCAAGGATTACGGCGTCGTCACGCTTGCCCTGGCCGTCATCCGCGCCGATACCGACGCGTATTTCGCACCGAACGGCAAAGACCTGGCCAAGACCGGCGCGGTGTTGACCGTCTCCAAAACCTTCTAAACGAGGCTCGCCATGAAACTCATTACTGCCATTATCAAGCCGTTCAAGCTCGACGAGGTGCGCGAAGCGCTGTCGGCGATCAACGTGCAGGGCATCACCGTGACCGAAGTGAAGGGGTTCGGCCGTCAGAAAGGCCATACCGAGCTGTATCGCGGCGCCGAATATGTCGTCGATTTCCTGCCGAAGACCAAGATCGAGGCGGCCGTCGATGACGCCATCGTCGAACAGGCCATCGAAGCGATCGAAAACGCGGCCCGTACCGGCAAGATCGGCGACGGCAAGATTTTTGTCTACAACCTGGAACAGGTGGTCCGCATCCGCACCGGTGAAACCGGCAACGACGCTCTTTAAGGAGAATCTTGATGAAAAAAACTATAACAAAATTGCTAGCCGGGGTTAGTGTCCTGTTGGCGTTTAGCGCGGCTTTGCCGGGCTACGCGCAAGACGCCAAGCCGGCCGATGCGCCGGCCGCTGTCTCCGCCACCGCCGCACCCGCCGCCGCGCCAGCTGCGCCGGTAGCAGCCGCGCCGGCCGCCGCAGCACCTGCTGCTGCCGCCCCTGCCGCCGCCGCACCCGAGGCAGCGCCGGCCGCCGCGCCGACGCCGAACAAGGGCGACACCGCCTGGATGTTTGTCGCCACCTTGCTGGTGATCCTGATGACGATTCCCGGCCTGGCCCTGTTCTACGGCGGCCTGGTGCGCTCGAAAAACATGCTGTCGGTGCTGCTGCAAGTGTTCATGATCTTTGCATTGATCATCACCCTGTGGTGCATCTACGGTTACTCGCTGGCCTTCACCGAGGGTAACGCCTTCTACGGCAAGTTCGACCGCCTGTTCCTGAACGGTATCTGGGATCCGGCCAAGGCGACCTTCGCCACCGCCGCCACCTTCAGCAAGGGCGTCGTGATTCCCGAGTTTATCTATGTCGCCTTCCAGGGCACGTTCGCGGCCATCACCTGCGGCCTGATCGTCGGCGCCTTCGCCGAACGCGCCAAGTTCACCGCCGTGCTGGCCTTCGTCGTGCTGTGGTTCACCTTCTCTTACCTGCCGATCGCCCACATGGTCTGGTTCTGGACCGGTCCGGATGCGATCAAGGATGCGGCCACCGCCGCCACCGAAGGCGCGAAAGCCGGCTTCATCTTCCAAAAGGGCGCGCTGGACTTCGCCGGCGGCACCGTGGTGCACATCAATGCCGCCGTGGCCGGCCTGGTCGGTGCCTTCATGATCGGCAAACGCGTCGGTTATGGTCGTGAATCGATGGCGCCGCACTCGCTGACGATGACGATGGTCGGCGCTTCGCTGCTGTGGGTCGGCTGGTTCGGTTTCAATGCCGGTTCGGCACTGGAAGCGGGCGACGTCGCCGCACTGGCCTTCATCAACACGCTGCTGGCTACCGCCGCTGCCACCTGCTCGTGGGTCTTCGGTGAATGGATCGCCAAAGGCAAGCCATCGATGCTCGGCGGCGCGTCCGGCGCCGTGGCCGGCCTGGTGGCGATCACCCCGGCCTGCGGCTTCGTCGGTCCGATGGGCGCCTTGGTCATTGGCTTGCTCGCTGGTATCATCTGCCTGTGGGGTGTGAATGGTCTGAAACGCCTGATCGGCGCCGACGATTCGCTCGACGTGTTCGGCGTGCACGGCGTCGGCGGTATCCTCGGCGCCTTGCTGACCGGTGTGTTCGCTGCACCGTCGCTGGGTGGCCAGGGCATCTTCGACTATGTCACCAACAAGATGTCGGCTGACGCGTATTCGATCAGCGGCCAGGTGATGACGCAGGCGACCGCCATCGGCATCACGATCGTCTGGTCGGCCGTGGTCTCGGTGGTCGCCTATAAATTGGTCGACATCGTCATCGGCCTGCGCGTACCGGAAGAAGCGGAGCGCGAAGGCCTGGATATCACCAGCCACGGCGAGTCCGCCTACCATTCCTGATCGTCGTTCGATCCGGCCCGCGTAGCGCGGGCCAGCCGGGCGCCCCTGCGAAGGGGCGCCTTTTTGCATTTCTAGCCTTTAAATTCAAGCTTTTGCCCCGATTTGGTGAGTTTGCACGGTAATATTAGATAGTTTCCCCAGTTGTTAAGGATGTAAGCATGGTTCCCCATCTCGTCACGGCCCTGACCGGACCGCTGCTCGACCTCGAAGAAAAGATTCTGGCCGCCACCCCGGCTATTGAGCGCTGGTTCCGCCTGGAGTGGCAAGAGCACACGCCGCCGTTCTATTGCTCGGTCGACTTGCGCAACGCCGGCTACAAGCTGGCGCCGGTCGACACCAACCTGTTCCCGGGCGGTTTCAACCACCTGGCCAGCGAAATGCTGCCGCTGTCCGTGCAGGCGGCGATGGCGGCGATCGACAAATATTGCCCGGATGCGCGCAACCTGCTGCTGATCCCGGAAAACCACGACCGCCACGACCGCCACCCGAGCTATCTGCAAAACGTCGCGCGCCTGATGCAGATCTTCCGCCAGACGGGCTTGCATGTGCGGCTCGGTTCCCTGTCGCCGGAGATCACGCAACCGACGCCGCTGGCTTTGCAAGATGGCAACATGCTGGTCATCGAGCCCCTGGTCCGCTCCAGCAATGGCCGGCGCCTGGGCCTGAAGGATTTCGATCCGTGCACGATCCTGCTGAACAACGACCTGTCGGCCGGCATTCCCGACATCCTGCAAAACATCCATGAACAAAGCCTGTTGCCGCCGCTGCACGCCGGCTGGGCGCTGCGCCGCAAGAGCAACCATTTCAATGCCTACGACGAGGTCGTGAAAAAATTCGGCAAGCTGATCGGCGTCGATCCGTGGATGCTGAACCCCTTCCACGCCAAGTGCGGCGAAGTGGATATCAGCACCGGGGAAGGCGCCGACTGCCTGGCCGGCAATGTCGATGCGCTGCTGGCCAAGATCCGCAAGAAATACAAGGAATACGGCATCAAGGACCAGAAGCCGTTCGTCATCATCAAGCCTGATGCCGGCACCTACGGCAAGGGCATCATCTCGATCCGCGACGCTGCCGAACTGAAAGACCTGTCGGCCGCGCAGCGCGAAAAGATGGCCGTCATCAAGGATGGCAAGGTGGTCACCGACCTGAACATCCAGGAAGGCGTGCCGACTTTCGAGAGCATCAAGGATGCCGTGGCCGAACCGGTGGTCTACATGATCGACCGCTACGTCGTCGGCGGTTTTTACCGGGTGCACGCCGAGCGCGGCGTCGAACAGAATCTGAATGCGCCGGGTTCGCAATATGTGCCGCTCGCGTTCGCGCAGCAGCACGCCGTGCCCGACCTGAAAGCCAAGCCGGGGACGGCCGCGCCGAACCGCTTTTATGTATACGGTGTCGTCGCGCGCCTGGCGCTGCTGGCCGCGTCGCTGGAAATGGAGCGCACGGACCCGAATCCTGAGGTGTATTGATGCTGTCATTCCCGCGCAGGCGGGAATCCCATTTCGCGGTGCCGTCTATGACACAAATGGGATTCCCGCTTTCGCGGGAATGACAGATTTCCCATCCATCTTTCTATAGGCGGCGCTGGGCAGGATACAAAGTATGGGGGAAAGGCATGCCTTTCCCCTTCGCGGCGGTCCGGCGATCCGGAACGACAGGCGCGGATCTCGGCTAAAATCAGTTATTACTTCAACAGGATGCCCCAATGAAAATTGCATTCCTTGCCGATCCGCTGGCAGGCTTCAAGACGTACAAGGATTCGACCTACGCGATGATGGCGGAAGCGGCCCGCCGCGAGCACGAAATCTATGCGTTCGAACAGCACGACATGGCGTTGTCCGACGGTGTCGTCACGGCCGCCGTGGCGCGCATCACGCTCACCGGCGACGCCGCCGACTGGTACCGCGCCGCGCCGCGCCAGGAAATCCGCCTCAGCGAATTCGACGCCGTCATCCAGCGCAAGGATCCGCCGTTCGACATGGAATACGTGTACGGCACCTATCTGCTGCAACTGGCGGAAAAGCAGGGCGCGCGCGTGTTCAACAAGCCGTCGGCGATCCGCGACCACAATGAAAAACTCGCCATCGCGCAGTTTTCCGACTTCACCGCGCCGACGCTGGTCACCTCCAGCGAAGCGCGCCTGCGCGCATTCCAGGCGCAGCACGGCGACGTCATTTTGAAACCGCTCGACGGCATGGGCGGCGCCGGCGTGTTCCGCGTCGGGCCCGACGGCCTGAACCTGGGCGCCATCATCGAGACCTTGACTGACAACGGTCGCCGCACCATTATGGCGCAGCGCTACATCCCCGAGATCGCCAAGGGCGACAAGCGCATCCTCGTCATCGACGGCAAGCCGGTGCCGTTCGCACTGGCGCGCATCCCGCAGGCGGGGGAGGTGCGCGGCAACCTGGCCGCCGGCGGCACCGGCGTGGCGCAGCCCTTGAGCGCGCGCGACCTCGAAATCGCTGAAACGCTCGGTCCGGTACTGGCCGCGCGCGGCCTGTTGCTGGTAGGATTAGACGTGATCGGCGATTTCCTGACGGAAGTCAACGTTACCAGCCCGACCTGCTTCCAGGAGATCACGCAGCAGACCGGTTTCCAGGTCGCCGCGATGTTCATCGACGCCGTCGAAGGGCGTTCGCAGGCGGCACAAGTTTAGAGGGCGGGCCGGATTATGGTAGGCATACTGCTCATGACACACGCGCCGCTGGGGCAGGCGTTCATCGCGGCGTGCAACCATGTGTTCCGCGGTGTCACGGAACAGCTGGAAGCGATCGATGTGCTGGCCGACCAGGACCTGGGCGAAGTGCAGGCGCTGGCCGATGCCGCCATCAAGCGGCTCGACCAGGGCGACGGCGTGCTGGTGATCACGGACGTGAAGGGCGGTACGCCGGCCAACTGTTGCAACAAGCTGGCCGACGCCGGCCGCGTCGAGGTCATTGCCGGCATCAGCCTGCCGATGCTGCTGCGCGCGATCACGTATCGCCGCGACACGCTCGACGTGGTGGTGGAGATGGCGCTGGCCGGGGCGCAGAGCGGCGCGGTACGGGTCGACAACCGGATTCGGGTGGTGTAGTTCCAGGTAGCCGCCGCGGTGCATGGCGCGGTGGCGGTTTATGCAATGCGCATTTTGATGAAAACGACAACAAATGATTCAACAAGAACTTGAGATTATCAACAAGCTTGGTTTGCATGCGCGTGCTTCCGCCAAATTCACCCAACTGGCCGCCAAATACCAGAGCGATGTCTGGCTGACGCGCAATTCCCGCCGCATCAATGCGAAATCGATCATGGGCGTGATGATGCTGGCCGCCGGCAAGGGCGCCAAGGTGACGCTGGAAGCGGACGGCGCCGACGAGACCGATTGCATTGCCGCGCTGACCGCGCTCGTCAACGACAAGTTCGGCGAAGGCGAGTAATGCCGGATGACCGTAGCCATTCCCGTTTCCTGACAGGCCCGACCATGGCATCGTTCACCCTCCACGGCATTCCCGTTTCACGCGGCATCGCCATCGGCCGCGCCCACCTGCTGGCGCCGGCCGCGCTCGACGTCAAGCATTACCTGGTCGCCGAGGAACACCGGGAAGCGGAAGTGCAGCGCCTGCAGCAGGCGCTGGCCGCCGTGCACCGCGAATTGCAGACCTTGTGGAACGAGTTGCCGAAGGATGCGCCGACGGAGCTCGGCGCGTTCATCGACGTGCACGCGCTGATTTTATCGGATCCCCTGATTTCTGAAGCGCCGCTCGACATCATCCGCACCCGCCACTACAACGCGGAATGGGCGCTGCTGACACAGATCGATGAACTGTCGGCCCAGTTCGACGAGATCGAAGACCCGTACCTGCGCGAGCGCAAGGCGGATATCCAGCAGGTCGCCGAGCGCGTGCTGAAGGTGTTGATGGGCAGCGAGCCGCTGCCCAAGGGCGCGCCCGGCGGCGATGAATACCAGGCGCAAATGATCGTCGTCGCGCACGACATCTCGCCGGCCGACATGCTGAAGTTCCGCGACCGCTCCTTCATCGGCTTCGTCACCGACGTCGGCGGCCAGAACTCGCACACGGCGATCGTCGCGCGCAGCCTGGACATCCCGGCCGCGGTCGGCATGTCGCAGGCGTCGATGCTGATCGAGCAGGACGACTGGGTCATCATCGACGGCGACGCCGGCGTGGTGATCGTCAATCCGAGCACGCTGGTGCTGGAACAGTACCGCGAGCGCCAGCAGGCGCAGCAGCGCGCGCGCAAGAAACTCAATAAACTGAAAAAGACGGCCGCCGTCACTCGCGACGGCAGCGCCATCACGCTGCTGGCCAACATCGAACTGCCCGAGGATTGCGCGGCGGCGATGGAGTCCGGCGCCAACGGCGTCGGCCTGTTCCGTTCCGAATTCCTGTTCATGGGGCGCTCGATCCCGTCCGAGGACGAGCAGTTCGAACAGTACCGCAAGGCGGTCGAGGCGATGAAGGGGCGGCCGGTGACGATCCGCACGCTCGACATCGGCGCCGACAAGCCGCTCGACCAGACCGAGCACACGGCGCTGAACCCGGCGCTGGGCCTGCGCGCGATCCGCTACTGCCTGGCCGAACCGCAACTGTTCTTGACGCAGTTGCGCGCGATCCTGCGCGCCTCGGCCTACGGCAAGGTGCGCATCCTGATCCCGATGCTGGCGCACGCCTTCGAGATCGACCAG
>JAZJZT010000067.1:0-18258 GCA_040389645.1 Pseudomonadota bacterium
CCGGTCTTTTTCAGCGTGCTGCTGGTGCTGGCGCACATCGCCATCAAGAGCTTCGACCTGGTCATGGCGCTGACCGCCGGCGGTCCCGGCACCTCGTCCGACGTTCCGGCCATCTTCATGTACCAGTTCTCGTTCACCCGCGGCCAGCTCGGCCTGGGCGCGGCGTCGGCCATGATGATGCTCGCCACCGTGCTCGCCGTGCTGGTGCCACTGATGTATATGGAAACGAAAGGAGCACGCCATGGGCGCTGACCTGAACCACGACGGCGGCCGCATCACGGCCGGCCGCATCTTCATCTACACGCTGCTGGTCATGGTCGCGCTGTATTACCTGGCGCCGCTGTACGTGATGGTGACCACGTCCGTCAAGACGCTCGACCAGATCCGCGACGGCAACCTGCTCGACTTCCCGCTGGCGCCGACCACGGCCGCGTGGAGCAAGGCATGGGGCACGGCCTGCACCGGCGTGCGCTGCGAGGGCCTGGCGCCCTACTTCTGGAATTCGATGCGCATGGCGATACCGGCCGTGCTCATTTCCAGCCTGATCGGATCGATGAACGGCTACGTGCTGGCGCACTGGCGTTTCAGAGGCCACAACGTGGTGTTCACCGCGCTGATGGTCGGCTGCTTCATCCCGTTCCAGGTCGTGATCCTGCCGATGGCGCGCCTGCTGGGCATGGCCGAACTGGCCAACACCACCAGCGGCCTGATCGTCGTGCACATCATCTATGGTGTCGCGTTTACGACGCTGTTCTTCCGCAATTACTACGTGTCGGTGCCGGAAGAACTGGTGAACGCGGCCCGCATCGACGGCGCCGGCTTCTTCATGATCTACCGCCGCATCATCTTCCCGCTGTCGCTGCCAATCTTCATGGTGTGCTTCATCTGGCAGTTCACGCAGATCTGGAACGACTTCCTGTTCGGCGTGGTGTTCGGCGGGTCCGACGCGCAACCGGTGACGGTGGCGCTGAACAACCTGGTCAACACCTCGACCGGCGTGACCGAATACAACGTCAACATGGCGGCGGCGATCATCGCCGCGCTGCCGACCCTGGTGATCTACCTGATCGCCGGCAAATACTTCGTGCGCGGCCTGACGGCCGGCGCAGTCAAAGGCTGATAGGAGAACGACATGGCAAGCTTATCGATTCAAAATGTGCGCAAGGTCTATCCGAACGGCGCTGAAATCCTGAAGGGCATCGACCTGGAAATCGAGGATGGCCAGTTCCTGATCCTGGTCGGCGGTTCCGGCTGCGGCAAGTCCACCCTGCTGAACATGATCGCCGGCCTGGAAACGATCTCGCAGGGCCAGATCAAAATCGGCGAACGCGTCGTCAACAACGTGCCGCCGAAAGAGCGCGACATCGCGATGGTGTTCCAGTCGTACGCGCTGTATCCGACCATGACGGTGCGCGAAAACATCTCGTTCGGTCTCGGCATCCGCAAGGTGCCGAAAGCCGAACAGGAACAGATCGTCTCGCGCGTAGCCGAAACGCTGCAGATGACGCACCTGCTCGACCGCAAGCCGGCGATGCTGTCCGGCGGCCAGCGCCAGCGCGTGGCGATGGGACGCGCGATCGCGCGCGATCCCTCTTTATTCCTGTTCGACGAACCGCTGTCGAACCTGGACGCCAAGCTGCGCGTCGAAATGCGCGCCGAGATCAAGTTGCTGCACCAGCGCCTGGGCGCGACCATCGTCTACGTCACGCACGACCAGATCGAGGCGATGACGCTGGGCGACAAGATCGCCGTGATGCGCGACGGCGTGGTGCAGCAGTTCGGCAGCCCGCAGGAAATCTACGACCAGCCGGACAACCTGTACGTGGCCGGCTTCATCGGCTCGCCGTCGATGAATTTTTTGCGCGGCAAACTGGTCGCGCAAGGCGCCGGCGCCGCGTTCGCGCTGGAACACGGCGGCGTCACGACCCTGCTGCCACTGCCGCTCAACCACGCGGCGGCGGCGAAATTCGGCGCCTGGGAAGGACGTGAACTGATCCTCGGCATCCGTCCCGAACACGTAACCGATGCGCTCAGCGCGCGCCGCGCCGAGACGGCCGAGGGTTACCACCCGATGGAAGTGGCGTGCAAGGTCGAGATGACGGAACCGACCGGACCGGACACGCTGGTGTTCGCGTGGTTCAACGGCGTGCGCGCGACCTGCCGCACGCACCCGCGCGCCGGCGCCGAACCGGGCGGGCATATCAGCCTGGCGTTCGACCTGTCGAAAGCCATCCTGTTCGATCCGGCCACTGAAATGCGCCTGTAATCCGGCCCTGTTCGTCCCGCCAGGCGCTTTAACGCGCCTGGCCCGCCGGCCCTGATACGACACCATCCCTGCACCAACTGACTCCCCGCTTTTTCCTCCCCTGACGCCACACCGCGCCGGCACGTACCCGGCTTGCCCGGCTTCCGGGAACACCACCACAGAGCAGGCCCAAGCCTGCCACATGGAGATGAAACATGAAGCTCAACGATATTAAAATCGGCTACCGCCTGATGCTCGCTTTCGGCTTGATGCTGGTGCTGATGGCGAGCATCACCACGATTTCCGCCTGGTCTTCGCGCCAGGCGCGCGAAAACCTGACGCAATCGGTCGACCGCAGCACGGCCAAGTCGGCGCAAGTGACGGCGATGCGGCAAAGCCTGTTCAGGCAGGGACTGGGCGCGCGCAATATCGGCGCCACCACGGATTTGAACCAGATGCAAAAGGAAATGACGGGCATCGCCTCCGAGCAGCAGCGCTACCGCGACGCGGCGGCAAAACTGGCCGCGATCCGCCTGAATCCGGAAGAACTGGCGATCGTCGCCGACATGAATGGCTATGAACAGGCCAGCCAGCCCTTCATCAAGCAGGCGGAGGAATATGTCGCCGGCTTCAACGCCGGCCAGGCCTTAAAAGTCTTCACCACGCAGGTGGCGCCGCTGCAGGACAAGTGGCTGGCCGCGCTGGACCGGCTGGTAGGCCTGCAAAACCAGGAAATACAACGCAGCCTGCTGCAATTCAAGGATGAAAGCAGCCGCGCCACGACGCTGATGGTGCTGATCTGCGCACTGGCGATGACGCTCGCCGCGCTGGTCGCGTGGCGCCTGAGCCGCAGCATCACCGGCCCGTTACAACAGGCCCTGTTCCTGGCGCAACGCGTGGCCGCCGGCGACCTGACGCAGGATATCGCCGCGTCGTCGCGCGACGAGACCGGCGCCCTGCTCGCGGCGCTGCATGCGATGAACGACAGCCTGGTGCTCACCGTCGGCGCCGTGCGCGGCAGCACCGAGACCATCGCCATCGCCTCGCACGAAATCGCCAGCGGCAACGCCGACCTGTCGTCGCGCACCGAATCCCAGGCCAGCGCGCTGCAGCACACCGCCAGTTCGATGGAAGAATTGACCGGCGCCGTCCGGCGCAACGCCGAGCATGCGCAGCAAGCCACGCAACTGGCGGCATCCGCCTCCGGCGTGGCCACGCAGGGCGGGCAGATTGTCGCCGACGTGGTGGGCACGATGGGGGCAATTAAACAGAGTTCATGCAAGATCGTCGACATCATCGGCGTCATCGACGGCATCGCCTTCCAGACCAATATTCTCGCGCTGAACGCGGCGGTGGAAGCGGCGCGCGCCGGAGAGCAGGGACGCGGCTTCGCCGTCGTCGCCTCCGAAGTGCGGCAACTGGCCCAGCGCAGCGCCAGCGCGGCCAAGGAAATCAAGACGCTGATCGGCGACTCGGTCGAGCAAGTCAATGCCGGCAGCAAGCTGGTCGAATCGGCCGGGCGCACGATGGACCTGGTCGTCAGCTCGGTGCAGCAAGTGGCCGACTTCATGCGCGACATCACCGCCGCCAGCCGCGAGCAAAGCACCGGCATCGAGGAAGTCAACCGCGCGATCGGCCAGATGGACGCGATGACGCAGCAAAATGCCGCGCTGGTGGAACAGGCGGCCGCCGCCGCCGAAAGCATGCAGCAGCAGGCGGTCGAACTGGCGCGCGCAGTCGGCATTTTCAAGCTGACGCAGGTTCGCCAGCCGCCGGCGCTGCCGCGCTCCCGGCAGATCAGCGTCGCCGCCTATTGACGCCATGGCCTGACGCGCTAATTCTGCTGGATCGCCACCACGCCGTGCCGCGCCGCCAGTTGCAGCAATTTGAAATCGTTATCCACGTTCAGTTTCTGGCGAATCATCGTCAGGTAATTGAGGATGGTTTTTGAGCTCAGTTGCAGCGCGCTGGCGATCGCGCCCGACGATTCGCCGTGCACCAGCAGGCGTAGCACTTCGAATTCGCGCGGCGTCAGCGCGCTCAACGCATCTTCTCCGCCGCCGGCCGCTTCCAGCGCCAGCACTTGCGCGATTTCCGGAGAAAACACGCGCCGGCCCAGCGCCACCTGGCGAATCGCATCGATCACGTCGTCCGGCTCGGCGTGCTTGCTCAGGTAAGCGAGCGCGCCGCTGCGCAGCGCCTGCGTCACGTGGCTGGCGTCTTCATGCATCGACAGCACCATGATTTTTAATTCCGGCCGGCGCGCCAGCATGCCGCGGATCGCTTCGATGCCGCTGCTGCCCTTCAAGCTCAGGTCGACCACCGCGACATCGGGTTCGCAGCGCAGCACTTGCTGGTTCGCCTCGTCGGCGCGCGCCGCTTCGCCGACGACGTGCATGCCCGGTTCGGCATCGAGCAGGCGCCGGTAACCGTTGCGGACGATCGCGTGGTCGTCCACCAATAAAATTCGTATCATGTCGCCTCCTCGCCGACGCGCAGCGGCAGCAATATTTCCAGTTCCAGTCCGGCCAGCGCCAGGTTCGCCGACGCCAGCGTGCCGCCGACCATGCGCAGCCTTTCCTCGATGCCGAGCAGGCCGCCGCGCCGCGCCGGTCCCGCAGCCGGCAGGCCGCGGCCGTCGTCGGCCACGCGCAGGCGCAGTTCTTCCTCTTCCACTGTCAGCGTCACCCGGCAGGAACTTGCGCCGCTGTGCCGCACGACATTGGTCAGCGCTTCCTGCAGCACGCGGTACAGCACCAGCGCCGCCTCGTCGCCCAGCGGCGGCAGGCGCTGCGGCATCTGCAGGGTAAATGCGATATCGAGCGCACGCTGTTGCCAGCCGGCGACCAGTTCGCGCAAGGCGCCGCCGAGTCCATCTCCGTCCAGGCCGTGCGGCCGCAACCTTTGCAACATCGCGCGCAACTGGACACCGCTGGTGCGCACGTCGCGCCGCAATTCTTGCGCGCATTCGTCGATGTGCGCCGGTTGCAACCGTTCGGCATTGCGTTTCAGGTAGGTGGCGGTGACGCCGATCGCGGTCAAGGTCTGTCCCATTTCATCATGTAATTCCAGCGCCAGCGCGCGCCGCTCGTCTTCCTGCACGCGAATCAACTGGTGCGACAAACGTCGCTGTTCGGCACGGGCTTGCGCCAGCGCGGCGGCCAGCGTGTCGATGGCGCCGGCCACGCGGCGAAATTCGCGCAGCGCGAAATCCGGCAGCGCAGCGTCGGCGGCGCCGGCCGCCAGGCGCGTCAAGCCGGCCTCCAGTTCGCGCACCGGCGCCAGCGCGCGGTCGGCCGCGCGCCATGCGACCAGCATGGTTGCTCCAGAAATGAACAGCAGGGTGATCCAGAATCGCACAGTGTCGTATAAGCGTTCCTCGATTTCCGAGGCGGGGTTGGGCGCGATGCGCAGCAGGTGGCGGCCGACGCGCACCGCCTGGCCCGGTCCCGGCCCCATTCCTGCCCCCAGCAGTGCCGCCAGGCGCCCGGCCACCGGTTCAGGCGCGGCGGAGAAAGCGCCATCGTCCAGCCGCAGGCTGATATGGCGCAGCGGCGCGCGCCGCAAAATCGCCGCCGCGCGGGCCGCCGCCTCTTCCGGCGCGAGGCCAGGATCGATACCGGCCAGGTCGAGCAGCACGCCGGCCAGGTGTTCGGACGCGGCCACCTCGGCGCGCACTTCGCCGCGCAACGACAGCAGATCCACCGCCAGCGCGGTCACCAACAGCCCCAGCAGCATCGCTCCCAGGTAGCCGACCAGGCGTCGTCTCAGGTCCATGTTTGTCTCCATTTTTAATGGTTTTTATTGTTTTAAGCAATTTTCATACCAAAAACTGCCAACGGGAATTTTTCCCGGGTTTATGCGGACAAAGTCCCAGGCCGGCGCGCCGTCCGCTTCCTATACTCGCTCCATGCAATCAAAGGCCTGCCGCCAGAGCAGCGCCGACACACCAAGGAGACGATATGAAAACGCAAGCCATCCCATTCCGCCGCAGCATGCTTGCCGTGGCGCTGGCGGCCACCCTGAACCAGGCCACCGCGCAGGAAGAAGCGTTGCTGGCGGCCGTGGTCGAAATCGTCGGCAGCACGCCGCTGGCCAGCGGTATGCCGCGCGGCGATGTCGCGGCGGCGCGGCAAGGCGCGAACGCGGCCGACCTGGCGCGCAGCGGCGCGCTGGACGTGAGCGAATTCCTGAACCGGCGCATGGGCAGCGTGCACGTCAACGAGATGCAGGGCAACCCGTTCCAGGCCGACGTCAGCTACCGCGGTTACACGGCATCTCCCCTGCTCGGCACGCCGCAAGGCCTGTCCATCTACCTGGACGGCATGCGCATGAATCAACCGTTCGGCGATGTCGTCAGCTGGGACCTGATCCCGCGCGCGGCGATCGCGTCGGTGTCGCTGATGCCGGGATCGAATCCGCTGTTCGGCCTGAACACGCTGGGCGGCGCCTTGTCCCTGCGCACCAAGGATGGCCGCAGCGATCCGGGCACGGCGCTGCAAGTCGGCGGCGGCTCCAGCGGCCGGCGCAGCGCCGAATTCGAGCACGGCGGCGCCAACGACTCGGGACTGGACTGGTACGTCAGCGGCAATCGCTATCATGAAGACGGCTGGCGCGACAGTTCCCCTTCCGATGTACGACAACTGTTCGGCAAACTCGGTTGGCGCAACGCCGCCACGCGCTGGCACCTGTCCGTGGCCGGCGCCAGCAACGAATTGACCGGCAACGGTTTGCAGGAACAAGCGCTGCTGGCGCGCGACCGCCGCAGCGTCTATACAAAACCGGACCAGACCGACAACCATTCCCTGCTGTTGAACCTGGTCGGCAGCCATACGCTCTCGCCAGGCGTGACGCTGGATGGCAATGCCTACTGGCGCAAGCTGCGCACCGCCACGCTGAACGGCGACATCAACGAAGACTCGCTCGACCAGTCCGTATATCAACCCAGCGCGGCCGAACGCTCGGTGCTGGCCGCCGCCGGCTATCGCGGCGTGCCGACTGCCGGCGCGAATGCCGCCAACACGCCATTCCCATCCTGGCGCTGCATCGGCCAGGCGCTGCTGCGCGACGAACCCGGCGAAAAATGCAATGGCCTGCTCAACCGGGGCAACAGCACGCAGCGCAATTACGGCCTGTCGGCGCAATTAAGCGTCAAGGGAGAACTGGCCGGGCGCGCGAACCGCCTGCTGGCCGGCGCCGCCTACGATGCCAGCCGCACCGGTTTCAACCAATCCAGCGAACTGGGTTACCTGAACCCGGACCGCAGCGTGACAGGCGTGAAAGCCTTCGGTGACGGCGTCAGCGGCGGCGACATCGACGGCGAACCGTTCGACACCCGCGTCGACCTGTCCGGCCGCAGCCGCACCTGGAGCGCCTATGCCAGCGACACCCTGACGCTCGCGCCGGACTGGCAGGCAACGCTGGCGGGCCGCTACAACACCACCCGCATCGTCAACCGCGACCACCTGCACGACGACGACTCCTCTGCTTCGCTGAGCGGAACGCACCGTTTTTCGCGCCTGAACCCGGCGCTGGGATTGAATTACACGCCGTCGTCCGCACTGAATGCATATGCCGGCTGGAGCCAGGGCAGCCGCGTGCCGACCGCGATCGAACTGGGCTGCGCCAATCCCGAGCGGCCGTGCAAATTGCCGAACGCGATGGCCGGCGATCCGCCGCTGCGCCAGGTCGTCACGCGCACCGTCGAAGCGGGCGTGCGCGGCGAGGCGGGAACCGTGTCGTGGAACGCCGGCGTCTTCAGCGCCCGCAACGTCGACGATATCCTGTTCGTGGCGGACAACCAGGCGGGCTATGGTTATTTTAAAAATGTCGGGCAAACCCGGCGCCAGGGCGTGGAACTGGGACTGGAAAGTAAACATGGCGCCCTGACCTGGGGCGCGCACGCCACCTGGCTGGATGCGACATTCAGAAGCGCCGAAGTGCTCAACGGCAGCGCCAACAGCAGCAACGACACGGCGCGCGCCGGCTCTCCGGGACAGGATGGCACCATCGCGATCCGGCCCGGCGACCGCCTGCCGCTGACGCCGCGCCGGATGCTGAAACTGTTTGCCGAATACGCGCCAGTCAGCGGCCTGACATTGAGCGCCGACGTCGTCGCGATTTCCCGTTCCACGGCACGCGGCAATGAAAACGGCCAGCACCAGGCCGATGACAAATATTACCTGGGCAGCGGATACAGCGCCGGGTACGCGGTGCTGAACCTGGGCGCCCAGTACCACGTGACGCCGCAGTGGCAAGTGCAGTTACAGGTCAATAATGCGACCGGTACGCATTACAGCAGCGCCGCGCAACTCGGGCCGTCGGGCTTCGACGCCAACGGCAACTTCGTCGCCCGCGCGCTGGGCGGCTCATCGGCGGCCGGTTACCCCGTGCCGCGCTCGACCTTCGAGGCGCCGGGCGCGCCGCGGCGCGTTTCCGTGACGTTGCGCTATACATTCGGGTAGCAGGAAGCGGCTTTGGTACATTGAAAAAAATCAGCGGCAGAAACCGGGGTCAGACCCATGGGTCTGACCCCAGCTTTTTGCCGCTGATTTTTTTAGCCCACTCAATTCGCTACTCAACCCAGTTTTCCAATAATTCATACGCCGTCCACCCCACCTATCCAATCCGCCATACAAGGCCGCTTCCGTCACTCGCAGAATTTACAAAAAATCCTTTAAAAACAATAACTTAAAAAACCCATCAAGCCACTCCACCGCAGGCACAGCGCTTGCTATTTAGTACTCACCCTGCGGCGTCCGCCGCAGCGCTGCTTACATAATACGGAGACTGGCCATGACAAAAAAGCGCCCACTAACCATGTATATCCTGATCGCGATGCTGCTCGGCATTGCGGTCGGCTATGCCTGCAATACCCTCTTCCCCGATAAAAAACTCACCGCCGACATTTCCGCCCACATCTCGCTGGTGAGCGATATCTTCCTGCGACTGATCAAGATGATCATCTCGCTGCTGGTGTTCTCGACGCTGTCGGTCGGTATCGCGCACCTGGCTGACGGCAAGGCGGCCGGGCGCATCGGCGCCAAGGCTTTCGGCTGGTTCATGCTCGCCTCGCTGGCATCGCTGACGCTGGGCCTGGTGCTGTCCAATGTGATGCAGCTCGGGACCAATCTCGGCCTGCCGCTGCCTGCGGTCGATGCCACCACCGGCCTGAAAACCGCCGCTTTTACGTTGAAAGACTTTATTTCGCACGTGGTGCCGAAGTCGCCGATCGAGGCCATGGCCAACAATGAAATCCTGCAGGTGCTGGTGTTCTCGCTGTTCTTCGGCAGCGCGCTCGGCGCACTGGGCGAATCGGGCAAGCGCCTGACCGCCGTCATCGACGAACTGGCGCAGGTGATGCTGAACATTACCGGCGCCATCATGAAAATGGCACCGCTGGCGGTGTTCGCGGCGATGGCGTCGGTCGTCACCAGCAACGGCCTGGGCATCCTGGCTACCTTCGCCAAGTTCATGGGCGGCTTCTATCTCGGCCTGTTCTGCCTGTGGGCGCTGCTGATCACAGCCGGTTTCCTCGTCATCGGCCCGCGCGTGTTCAAGCTGATGGCCCTGATCCGCGAACCGTTCCTGCTGGCCTTCTCCACCGCCAGCTCGGAAGCGGCGTATCCGAAGATGCTGGTGGCGCTCGACAAGTTCGGCGTGCAGCGCCGCATTTCCAGCTTCGTGATGCCGATGGGGTATTCGTTCAACCTGGACGGCTCGATGATGTACTGCACCTTCGCCGTGCTGTTCATCGCCCAGGCTTACGGCATCGACCTGTCGGTCGGCACCCAGATCACCATGCTGCTGGTGCTGATGTTGACCTCGAAAGGCATCGCCGGCGTGCCGCGCGCTTCGCTGGTCGTGATCGCCGCCACGCTGACCCAGTTCCATATCCCGGAAGCGGGCCTGCTGCTGTTGATGGGCGTCGACCAGTTCCTCGACATGGGCCGCTCCGCCACCAACGCCGTCGGCAACGCGATCGCCACCGCGGTCGTCGCCAAGTGGGAAGGCGCGCTCGGCGAGCAGGAAGCGGAAACCGTCAACAGCTCGGAAACCTCGTACGCCCGCGTCGCTTAATTAAAACCATAACTCACCACAGGAGACACTCTTGAACAAACATATCGCCCTCGCCCTGCTCGCCCTGAGCGCCACCGCCGTCCACGCACAATCGCAGATCAAGATCTATGGCGTGGCCGACGTCGGCCTGGTGGTCGAACACGGCGGCCCGGCCGGCAACGTCACCGGCATCGGCAGCGGCGTCGCCTCCGGCTCGCGCCTCGGTTTCAAAGGAACCGAAGACCTGGGCGGCGGCCTGGCCGCCAACTTCGTGCTGGAAAGCGGCATCAGCTACGATACCGGCGCTTCCGGCCAGGGCGGATTGACGTTCGGCCGCCAGTCGAACGTCGGGCTGTCCGGCAAGTTCGGCGCGCTGACGGCCGGGCGCCAGTATTCTCCCTACTATAAAACGCTGCGCGACACGGCCGATCCGTTCGCCGACGGCCTGGCCGGCACGGCGATGAACATTTTTACGCCCAATACGCGGATCGACAACGCCGTCGAATACGTGTCGCCCACGTTCGCCGATGTGACGGCCGATGTCAGCTACGGCTTCGGCGAAGTCGCCGGCGACAGCGCGAAGAAACGCACGATGAGCGCGGCCGTCAGTTACGCGCCGGGCCAGCTGAAACTGGTGCTGGCGCATAACCGCCGCGAAGACGCCACCGCCACCGACCGCGCGCGCAACACGCTGCTGGCGGCGCGCTACAAGTTCGGCATGATCACCGGTCACGTGGCGCACGCCGTCAACCGTGGCCTGGGCACGAACGACAGCCGCGACACGCTGCTGGGCCTGTGCGTGGAATCCGGTCCGCACCGCGTCGCCACGTCGGCGGTGCTGCACAACGACCGCACCGGCGCCAACAAGGATGCGCACCAGTATGCGGTGGCCTACCTGTACGGCCTGTCGAAACGCAGCGACCTGTACACCGCTTACGGCCACATGGACAACCGCAACGGCGCCACTTTTAAGATCGGCAACGCGACGGAAGCCGGTTCGGGCAACGCGGCATTCAATCTCGGCATGCGCCATATTTTCTGATACAGCCTGACGGCGGTGGCGAGACGGATGTCCGCCACCGCCTGTTCACAAGGAGATTGCAATGCGTAACTCAATAATGTGCCTGTCCTCGCTGCTGGCGATGCTGGCCGCGCCGGCCATCGGCCATGCGCAGGGCGTCGAAAAGACGCTCGACCGGATTAAAAATACGGGAAAAATCACGCTCGGCTACCGTGAATCGGCGCTGCCGTTTTCCTTTGTCGATGCGCAGCAAAAGCCGGCCGGCTATACGCTGGACCTGTGCGAGCGCGTCGTCGGCGCGATCAAAAAATCGCTGGCGCTGCCGGAAATCGACGTCCAGTACGTGCTGCTGAAGGCGACCGACCGCATCGCGAAAGTGGTCGACGGGACGGTCGACCTGGAGTGCGGCGCGACGACGAATTTGAAGGAACGCGCGAAGCTGGTCAATTTTTCGAACACGATCTTCCTGGCCGAAACCAAGGTCCTCGTCAAAAAGGAGTCCGGCATCAAGACCCTGGACGACTTGCGCAACAAGCGCGTGACGCTGACCCAGGGCGCGCTCGGCGCCGTGGTATTGTCGAAGATCGATGCGCAAAAAGGGCTGAATATCCGCTACATCCGCTCGCATGAAAACACGGAATCGTTCAAGGCGCTGGAAGACGGCAAGGTCGACGCCTTCGTCCACGACGATATCCAGCTGGCGCTGTTCGTGGCGAAATCGGCCAATCCGAAGGAATACCTGATGCTCGATACGGCGCTGTCGCGCGACCCGATCGGCATCGCCATGCGCAAGGATGAACCGAAGCTGGCGCAACTGGTCAACGCGGCGCTCGACAGCGCCTACAAATCCGGCGATTTCAATAAAATCTACGCCAGGTGGTTCATCACACCGGCTTTCAAATTCCCGCTGGGAGAGGCGATGAAGCAGGCCTTGAATGCGCCCGGCAATACGCCAGCCAATTGACGCGCCGCCGCGCCGGAATGGCACCCTCCGGCGCGGATTCAGTAAGTTAGGGCTAATCTGTCATTCCCGCGCAGGCGGGAATCCCATTTTTCTGCGCCGTTCGGAACGCGAAATGGGATTCCCGCCTGCGCGGCGGTCCGCCGATGCGGAATGACAACTCTAAGGTCAGTGGCCTTAACTTGACCGCATTGCCGTCCAGCGCAGATTCTTTGGTATAGTCCATGCACATTAATTCCGACTTGCCGGACCTTGCACCGGCCTGCACCAGAGAGCTCGCCATGCCCGATCCCGTCGACGTCCCGCCCGTCATCCGGCGCCGCCGCGGACCCGCGGGCTGGACCAGCGCGACGCTGGCCGCCTGGTGCGCGGTGCTGGCCGCCGCGCTGGCGCTGGCCTACCTCGCCTACTGGTGGACCGAGCGCCTCACCATCGAGCGCTTGCGCGCCAGCGGCGCGCAGCGGCTCGAAGTCTACGCCGGCAGCCTGGACAACCTGCTCGACAAATACGACTTCCTGCCGCGCATGCTGGAATTGAACAAGGAAGTCACCGCGCTGCTGCAACACCCCGACGACCTGGACTTGCGCCAGTCCGTCAACGAATACCTGGAGCGCGTCAACCGCCAGGCCGGATCGAGCACGATCTATATCGTCAACCTGCAAGGACGCACGCAGGCGGCCAGCAACTGGCGCGAGAAAAGCAGCTTTGTCGGCGACAACGTCGGCTTCCGCCCATACCTGCAGGATGCGCTGCGCGGCAAGCCGGGCGGCTTTTACGGCATCGGCACGACGAACCAGGAACCCGGATATTTTTTCGCGCACGGCATTTATCATGAAGGGCGCATGCTGGGTGTCGCCACCGTCAAGGTCAATATCGAGGGTCTTGAAAAAGACTGGGTGCAAGGCGCCGACAAGGTGATGCTGACCGACGCCAACGGCGTGATCTTCCTGACCTCGTCGCCGGCCTGGAAATACAAGACGCTGCGACCCTTGCCCGACACCGTTCGCCAGCACCTGGAACGCACGCGCCAGTACCACACCCACGCGCTGACGCCGCTGAACTTTACTTATGACCAGCCGCGCGCCGACAATACCCGCATCGTCGCCATCGGCGATGCCGACGCGGCGCCCGCCTTCGGCAACGCGCCGCGCATGCTGGCGCAAACGCGCTCGCTGGCGCCGCGCAACTGGACCTTCATTTATCTGTCCGACCTGAGCTCGGCGCGCGCCAACGCCCGCGCCGCATCGATCTTCGCCTGCGTGGCGTTCGGCTTCCTGCTGATGCTGTTCCTGTACCTGCGCCAGCGCCAGCGCACGATCGCGCAGCGCCTGCAGGCAAAAGAAGATCTGCAAAACGCGTACAACAACCTGGAAACGATGGTGGCCGAGCGCACCTCCAGCCTGAACCAGATGACGCAAAGCCTGAGCCAGGAAATCGAAGTGCGCCGCCAGGCAGAACAGAAACTGCATCTGACGCAAAACGAGCTTTACCAGGCCGGCAAGATGGCCGTACTCGGGCAGATGTCGGCTAGCATCACGCACGAATTGAATCAGCCTTTGACGGCGCTGCGCACGATGTCGGACAATGCGGTGATCCTGTTCGAACGGGGCCGCATGGAAGAAGTCAAAAACAACCTGAAGACGATCTCGCAAATCGTCGCGCGCATGGGCAGCATCACCGGCAAACTGAAGGTGTTCGCGCGCAAATCGAACACGGGCTTGACCGCCGTGTCGATCCATACGGCGATCACGAACGCGCTGGTGCTGATCGAGCGCCGCCTGGAACTGGACAAGGTGACGTTCCAGCTCCACATCAGCAACGAGGACGTGTACGCGCTGTGCGACGGCAACCGGCTGGAACAGGTGTTATTGAATTTGCTGACCAACGCGCTCGATTCGATGGCCGACTGCGCGCAGCGCAAGCTGACGCTGGACGTCAACAGCGACCGGGAGCGCGTCGTCATCCGCGTCACCGACAGCGGCCCGGGCCTGTCGGAAGAAACGCGCGCACACCTGTTCGAACCGTTTTATACGACCAAGCCGCAGGGACAGGGGCTGGGACTCGGGCTGGCGATTTCCGAACAGATCGTGCGCGACTTCGGCGGCAGCCTGCGCGCCGACCAGGTCGACGCCGGCGCCCGCTTTGTCATCGAATTGAACACCGCGCAGCAGCAGGAGACATGATGGATGAACTACAGGTAATCCTGGTCGAAGACGACCCGACCGTGCGCGCCGGCAGCGAACAGGCGCTCGACCTGGCCGGTTTTACGGTCCAAGGTTTCGACAGCGCCGAACCGGCCTGCAAGCTGTTGCGGGCGGATTTTCCCGGCGTGATCGTCACCGACGTGCGCCTGCCCGGCATGAGCGGGCTCGATCTGCTCACGGCGAGCATGGCGATCGATCCGCAACTGCCGGTCATATTGGTCACCGGCCACGGCGACATCTCGATGGCGGTGCAGGCGATGCGCGACGGCGCCTACGATTTTATAGAAAAACCGTATTCGTCCGAACAGCTGGCCGAAGTCGTGCGGCGCGCGACCGACAAGCGCCGGCTGCAACTGGAAGTGATCGCGCTGCGCCGGCGCCTGGAACACAGCATCGGCATCGAGGCGACTCTGCTCGGCAACTCCCCGGCGATGCGCGAATTGCGCCGCCTGATCCTCGATGTCGCCAGCGAACCGGCCGACGTCCTGATCTACGGCGAAACGGGGACCGGCAAGGAACTGGTGGCGCGCTGCCTGCACCAGCACAGCGAGCGCAAGCCGCACCACTTCGTCGCCATCAATTGCGGCGCGATCCCCGAGACCATTTTCGAGAGTGAATTGTTCGGCCACGAATCCGGAGCGTTCACCAGCGCGGGCAAGCGCCAGATCGGCAAGATCGAACACGCCGACCACGGTTCCCTGTTCCTCGACGAGATCGAAAGCTTGCCGCTGACCTTGCAAGTCAAAATGCTGCGCGTGCTGCAGGAGCGCTATATCGAGCGCCTCGGTTCCAATCAGCCGGTGCCGGTGGACGTGCGCGTGATCGCCGCCGCCAAGGTCGACCTGAAGGATTTTTCGGACCAGGGCAAATTCCGCAGCGACCTGTATTACCGCCTGAACCTGATCGTGCTGCACCTGCCGCCGCTGCGCGAGCGGCGCGAAGATATCCCGCTGCTGTTCGAGCATTTTGTGCTGGAAGCGGCGGCGCGCTATAAACGTCCGGCGCCGCTGGTGCCGGGCGCGCGCATGCAGGCGCTGATGGCGCACTCGTGGCCGGGCAATGTGCGGGAATTGCGCAACGTCGCCGACCGCTTCGTGCTCGGCCTGCCCGGCGGCGACGGCCTGCTGTCGAACAATGCCGTCAGCGCGCCGCTGGCCGACCAGGTCAACGCCTTCGAGCGCGCGCTGATCGAGCAGCAGTTGCGCAGCGTCCACGGCAACGTGGCCGAAGCGTGCGCCGTGCTCGGCCTGCCGAAGCAGACGCTGTATCACAAGATGCAGAAATATAACCTGGTGGCCGAGGATTACAGGTAGCCGCCGGTACGCGACGAGGGACGCATCATCGCAAGATACTCGCTAAAATAGGCGCGAATCCGTCAACAGGAGAACGATGTGTGCGTCAACTACCTCAGCGTATCGCCGCAGATGGTCCTCGACCTTTTCGGCGCATCGGTTTTCGACAGCGAAGACTGGCGCGAAGAGCTGTACCAGGATTATCTCGGCCCCATCATCGTGCACGATGAACACGACAAGCGCATCGCGCTCGGCGCCAGCTACGGCATGATTCCGAAGGCGCACATGCCGCCGGGCCAGCGCCTGACGACGATGAACGCGCGCGCCGAAACCGTCGGACAACTGCGCACCTACAAGGGTGCCTGGTCCCGGAGCCAGCTTTGCCTGGTACCGATGCAATGCTTTTTCGAACCGAACTGGGAAGGCCCGAAACACGTCCGCTGGTCGATCGGCATGGCCGACGGTTCCCCGTTCGCGGTCGCCGGCCTGTATCGAAGCTGGACCGAAGAAGACGGCGCCACCAGTTACTCGTTCACGCAGTTGACGATCAACGCCGACGAACACCCTTTGATGAAACGCCTGCACCGGCCCGGCGACGAAAAGCGCAGCCTGGTCATCATCAAGTCCGACGAATACGACGACTGGCTGTCGTGCCGCGACCCGGAACGGGCCAGAAGCTACCTGCAACTGTACCCGGCCGAACTGATGGCCGGCGCGCCTGCGCCGAAAGAAACCGTGAAGCAGCAGGCGTCGCTGTTTTAAGAGGGGCATCCTGTACGGAAGATGCCGCGGCTGTCACAAAATGACGGCTTGCCGCGTCTTGTTTATTCCATTGGACTATCCGGACCACGCCCATCATGACGACCGACACCCCTACCGCCTATTCCCCCGCCTTCGCCGCGCTGCGCCCGCGCCTGTTTGCCATCGCTTACCGCATGCTCGGCACCCGCGCCGATGCCGAGGATGTGCTACAGGATGCCTGGCTGCGCTGGCATGGCACCGACCAGCACGCGGTGCAGTCGGCCGATGCCTGGCTGGTGACGATCGTGACGCGGCTGTCGATCGACCGCCTGCGCGTGGCCAAGGCCGAGCGCGAAAACTATGTCGGCTGGTGGCTGCCGGAACCGCTGGTCGAACTCGATGAGCATACGCCGGAAACGGCGGCCGAACTGGCCAGCGACCTGTCGGTCGCGCTGATGTGGGTGCTGGAGCGCCTGGCGCCGGAAGAGCGCGCGGCCTTCCTGCTGCGCCAGGCCTTCGATCACGATTACGATGAAATCGCGGCGCTGCTCGGCAAGAGCACGGCGGCCTGCCGGCAGATGGTGCACCGGGCCAGCGAACGCGTGCAACTGGAACGCCCGCGCTTCGACGTATCGAAAGAGACGCACCGCGGCGTGCTGGAAAAATTCATGCAGGCCGCGCGCAGCGGCGGGCTCGATGACATCAAGGCGCTGCTGGCCGACGATGTCCAGATCGTCGGCGACGGCGGCGGCAAGGTGCCTTCGTTCATGGAAGTGGTGCGCGGCGCCGGCCGGGTCGCCGGCCTGTACTGGGGACTGGAACAGAGCTTCCCGAACCAGGTCACCTATCTTCCCGCGCGCATCAACGGCGAAGCGGGCTTGCTGCGCTACGTCGGCGGCAAGCTCGAATCGGCGCAATCGTTCGTCATCGAGGGCGGACGCATCGTGGCGATCTACGCGGTGCGCAACCCGGACAAGCTGGCCGGCATTGCGTCAATTTAAATTGCGGCGCGCTGTCACAACATGACGGCGGTCCGCGTCTTGAGTGTATGGAGGCCGCATGGTGCGGCTTCCCGACCAGACCGAAAGGCATTCATCATGACGCATACCGCCCGCATCCCATACTATCAACTCGCCCCCAAAGGCTTCCAGGCGCTGCTCGCCCTGTCCGCCACGCTGCAGCAAGGCTCGCTCGGCACCCGCCTGGTCGACCTGGTGCTGCTGCGCGTGTCGCAGATCAACGGCTGCGGCTATTGCATCGACATGCACTGGCGCGACCTGGTCAAGCAGGAAGTCGACCCGCGCCACATCAATGCCGTCGCCGGCTGGCGCGAAGCGCCCTTCTTCAGCGAGCGCGAACGCGCCGCGCTGCGCTGGGCCGAGATCATCAACGCGATCCCGCACGCCGATGCCAGCGACGAGGAATTCGCGCAATTGAAGGAACATTTCTCGGACACGGAAATCGCCGAACTGGGTTTCGTCATCGTCACGATCAAGGCGTGGAACCTGCTCAACGTCAGCTTCCGCAATCCGATTCCTAAAAACGTGTAACGGTTTTATTGCTGAAAACCAGAGGCAGAATCTGGGATCAGACGGTAATGCTGTTAAGTTAAGCCACCGACCGTAGAGTTGTCATTCCCGCGAAAGCGGGAATCCCATCTTTTTGCGCCGTTTGCGACTCTAAAATGGGATTCCCGCCTGCGCGCTACTCTATGTCCACATCTTTGCAACTTTCGA
>JAZJZT010000068.1:0-58490 GCA_040389645.1 Pseudomonadota bacterium
GGCATGGCAGCACCTTACAGCAAGTGGGTGTTGCACTTGGTTCTTGAGAACGCCCCGTATCGTGCTCGATCCTTTGCCGGGCGGCTGGGATGCGGTGCCTTCCGGGATGACCAGTAAATCAACTGGTGACGCATGGATTCATCGCGGCCAGTCCGCTTTGCTGGTCGTACCCTCAGTGATCATTCCTGATGAACTCAATATTCTTGTGAATCCGGCGCATCCCGATACTGCGATGTTGGTCGCTACCACCATCAAAAAATGGCATTATGACCCGCGGTTTTTTTAACGGGAAGAGGATGCCCAGCAGATGGAGTTCGGCGCGATCATCTCTGAGGTCCCGCGTCGATTCAATGCGCCGCGAAATGGTCTGAAATGGTTTGATGCAGCTTCATGAAGTCGATCGGCTTGGTCATGTGCAGGTCGAAACCCGCCTCCATGGCGGCCAGGCGATCGGTTTCCTGGCCCCAGCCGGTGGCGGCGATCAGCAATATCTTGTCGCCGCCGGGCAGTTCGCGGATGCGGCGCGCCAAGGTGTAGCCGTCCATGTCGGGCAGCCCGATATCGAGCAAGGCCAGGCGCGGCTGAAAAATGCCGATCGCCGCCAGCGCTGCGCCGGCCGTGTTTTCGGTATGCGTGACGTAGCCGACGAAGTCAAGTGCCATCGCCAGGCTGTCGGCGGCGTCCACGTTGTCGTCGACAATCAGTGCCTTGGCGCCGCCGACGTTGGCGATGGCATTCGCGACCGGCTCCGGTTCCGCCTCCAGGATGTCGGCCGGCAGCGGTAGATGCACAGTAAACACGCTGCCCTGGTCCGCACCGGCGCTGTCCGCGCTGACGCTGCCGCCGTGCAGTTGCACCAGGCCGCGCGTGAGCGCCAGCCCGATACCCAGGCCGCCATGGGCGCGCTCCAGCGCCGGTGTCAATTGCGAAAACATGCCGAAGATATTGTGCAGTTCATCGGGCGGAATGCCGATGCCGTTGTCGCGCACGCTGATGACGGCGTCATCTCCTTGCTGGCGCAGTGCCAGTTCGATGCTGCCCCCGGCCGGCGTGTACTTGCTGGCGTTGGTCAGCAGGTTCGAGACGATCTGCGTCAGGCGAACGGGATCGCCACGCAAGCGCAGCCGCTGCTCTCCCAAGTAGATGCCGAGCGACTGTCCGGCCTTGTCGAAGGCCGGTCGCGCCGCGTCGGCCGCCGCTTGCAGCAGCGCGCATAATTCGACGGTTTCCAGGCGCAGTTCGATCTTGCCCTGGCTGATGCGAGACGTGTCCAGCAGGTCGTCGACCAGGTGCGTCATCTGGCGCACCTGCCGGTCCAGCATGTCGCGCGCCCATTCGAGATAGGGGCCGTTCAACTCCTTCTGACGCAGCGTTTCGATGACGCTGGTCATCGGCGCCAGCGGATTGCGCAATTCGTGCGCCAGCGTCGCCAGGAATTCATCCTTGCGCCGGTGTTCCAGCGACAGCGCCTCGTTGAGCGCGATCAGCCGCGTCTCGGCGTTGCGCAGGCTTGCCGTCGTTTCCTCCGCGATGCGCCGCGCATTCAGCAGTTCGCGTTCATACTTCTTGCGGTCCGTCGCCATGAAGACGGCGATCTCGTCGACCTGCACGCCGTCGCGCAGCTTGCGCTGGGCATTGAGCATCATCGGCACCCGCTGCCCGTCCCGGTGCAGCATGTCGAGCTGCACTTCGGACAGCGAACCCTGGATCTGCAGCAATGGCGCCCAGTGCGTCTGGTGGAACAGGCGCGCGCCCATCGGCAATAACTGGGACAGGCGGCGCACGCCGACAAGGTCTTGCGCCTGGTAACCGAGCCAGCGGCAGAAGGTGGCGTTGACATGCAGGATGGCGCCGTCGGTGGCGGTTATCAGCAAGCCGCACGGTGCGTCGTCCCAGGGCGGCGGCTCGGACGGCATGCTCAATCCTGCTGGCCGAGGAAGCGCCGTATCGCCGTGACGCTGGCAGCGGGCGCGCTGAGGTGCGGGCAGTGGCCAGTATTGTCGATCATCGTCAGCACACTGCCGGGGATGGCGCGGTGGATATATTCGCCCACTTCCACTGGCGCGATCAGGTCGTCGCTGCACTGCAGGATCAGCGTCGAGGTGCGCGAATATGCCAGGTCGGCGCGGTGGTCGGATAAAAATGTCACGCGCGCGAAGTGCTTGGCGATATCCGGGTCGGTGCGGCAAAAACTGTTGGTCAGTTCCTGGCCCAGTTCCGGCTGGTCCGCGGCGCCCATGATGGCCGGCGCCATCGTGCTGGACCAGCCCAGGTAATTGCCTTCCATCGTGTCGAGCAGGTCATCGATGTCGGCGCGGCTGAAGCCTCCGCGGTAGCCGTCGTCGTCGATGTAGCAGGCGGACGGACCCACCATCACTTGCGATGCAAACAGCTCGGGCGCCTTGTTCGATGCCAGCAGGCCGATCATCGAACTGACCGAATGGCCGACGAACACCACCGGGCCGCTGCCGTAGGCGCGGATGATTTCCAATAAATCGTCGGCGTAGCCTTGCAACGAGCCGTATTTTTCGCGGTCATACGCGGATAGATCGGAACCGCCGCTGCCCACCAGGTCGAATAGCAGCACCTGGTGGCTCGCTTCGAAAGACGGTACGAGATAACGCCACATGCTTTGATCGCAGCCGAAGCCATGCGCCAGCACCATCGTCGGTTTGTTTTCGCCAAAACCGACCGTCCGGATGTTGTTGCGGTGCTGCAAGTTCATCGGGTGCTCTCGTGATGTTTATAAAGAGTCCATTTTAACAGTGCGCAGTATTGACTCCAACACACAAGAGCGTTGGGTCAGTTCCGGAGAGCGTGGGGGCAGGAGCGCGGAGAGCGTGAGAGCGTGGGGTCAGTTCCGGCATTTGTACGTTGGTGTACGTTGGGAGTAGTTCTGGAATTTGGACAATCACCACCGGGAATTGCCGGAAATGACCCCCGATCCCCCCGATCCTCCAGGGAATTGCCGGAACTGACCCTCACTTCCCGCAAGAGCGTGGGGGGCCAAGAGCGTGGGGGTCAGTTCCGGCATTTGTAAGCGGAGCGTGGGGTCAGTTCCGGCATTTGTACGTTGGTGTACGTTGGGAGCAGTTCTGGAATTTGGACAATCACCACCGGGAATTGCCGGAACTGACCCTCACGTCCCGCGTCCGCGTCCCCAGGGAATTGCCGGAACTGACCCTCACTTCCCAGGAAATTGCCGGAACTGACCCTCACGTCTGGAAATTGCCGGAACTGACCCTCACGTCCCATGGTTAGCTGGTTCACAGACGGCCGGCCGCAAACGGCAGACAATCCTTTTCTGCCAACTTGATGGAGCCGACCATGGACTTTCCCCACATAGCCGCCGGTGTACCACTGCGTTACGAACCGCATTTCGAAATCGAAGAAGAGGGCGAGGCTGAAACCACGGCCGGCTTGCTCGATAGCTTGAAGCGCATTTCGGCGACGACTTACGAACATAGCGGCCACGCCACCCGCAGCGTGCATGCCAAGTCGCACGGCCTGCTGCTGGGGGATTTGACGGTGCTCGATGGCTTGCCGCCAGCGTATGCGCAGGGCATGTTCGCGCTGCCCGGCAATTGGCCAGTCATCATGCGGCTGTCGACGACGCCGGGCGATGTCCTCGACGACAAGGTATCGACGCCGCGCGGCTTGGCAATGAAAGTGGTCGGCGTTTCCGGTGCGCGCGTGGATGGCAGCGAGGGCGATGTCACGCAGGATTTCGTGCTGGTGAATGGCCCTGCCTTCCTTGTCCCGAGCGCCAGGAAATTCCTGGGCAGCCTGAAGCCGCTGGCCGCGACCACGGACAAGGTGCCCAATCTGAAACGGGCGTTTTCCGCCGTGTTGAGGGGGGCCGAAAAGGTCATCGAAGCCGTCGGCGGCGAGAGTGGCACGATCAAGGCGATGGGAGGTCATCCTGAAACCCATCCGCTGGGCGAGACGTATTTCAGCCAGGCCCCGATCCTGTTCGGAGAGTACATGGCGAAGGTATCGCTGGCGCCGGTGTCGCCCGGACTGACCGCGCTGACGGACCGGCACGTCGACCTGTCCGGCACGCCGGACGGTTTGCGCGACGCGGTGAAATCGCACTTCGCCACGCAGGGCGGAGAATGGGAATTGCGCGTGCAACTGTGTACGGACTTGCAGAACATGCCGATCGAGGATTCGTCGGTCGAGTGGTCGGAACAGGACAGCCCCTGGATCACCGTTGCTCGCCTGTCGGCCCGGCCGCAGGCAGGGTGGAACGATGCATTGTCGAAGGCGGTCGATGACGGCATGCAGTTCAATCCCTGGCACGCCCTGGCTGCGCACCGGCCGCTCGGTTCGATCATGCGGATACGCAAGGCGGCCTACGCCATGTCGAAGGGTTTCCGCGCCGAGCGCAACGGAGTGGCGATCGTGGAGCCGAGGGACCTCGGCACGTTGCCGGCGCTGGCCGCCGTCCGCCAGTTCCCGGTCAATCCGTGACGCACTTTACTTTTGCGTTGTCGTGCCGGATTTTGCGGCGACACGTCGTTTCGCCGTACTCTTGACGGCGGCCGGCGCGGCGCTCACCGGCTTGGCCCGCGCAGGCGCGGCCTTGGCAGCGACTTTCTTGGCCGGTGCCTTTTTGACTGGCGCGGCCTTGGCGGCGGTCGCCTTGACAGCGGCAACCTTGATCGGCGCCGGCTTGACCGGTGCGGCGCCGCCATCCGTTTTCGCCGCGCCGCCCATCATGACCAGCGCGATCATGCGCGCCAGGTTGATGTTGACGCGCTGCGCGCCCAGCCCGCGCGCCACCACTTCCGGTTCCGTCGCCGCCAGGCGCTCCATCGCCGCGTGGAAGATCGCCGCTTCGGCATAGGCGTCGGCGCGGCGCCGCGTGCCTTGCGCCGGGTTGATCGTCAGGATGCGTTGGGCGAAGCGCTCGATGAAGGGAATATAGGTATTCATCCGCAATTCCTCGAAACGCGGATCGCCGCGGTCCGCTTCCATGTTACGGAAGCGCAGGATCTGGCGGTGCTCGTCCCACACCTTGTTGATCGCCTGGACCACGGCCATCGCGCGCTCTTCCAGGTTGCTGTCGAGCCAGGGCTCGTCGAAGATCGAATGGATTTCGGCCATGGCCGAACCGGCCACTTCGCTCAAGGCGAACAGGATGTCCTTGGTGTCGTCGAAATACATGTAGAAGCTGGCCGGCGACGTGCCGGCTTCGGCGGCGATGGCGACCGCCGTCACTTCGACCGGCGAACGCGTTTCCAGCAGGTGGCGGGCCGCATCCATCAATCTGGCACGGCTTTCAAGGCCCTTGCGCCCGAGCGTTTGGCCCTGCTTGTTGCGTGCAATATCTGTACTCATGAGAATTTTGCCTTGTTGTTGTTCTGGTTTGAAGCTGATGAAGGTAATTTGCCCCTTTATAGCGCAAGGCGTGAGCCGTGGCAAGGGGAGTGCCGCCCGCGGTAAGTCGATTGCCGGCAAGGGAAATCGCAGGGGTGAAAAAAGTGTTGCAAGTGGGATTGAAAAGGTATAACTTGGTCGCAAATCTCAAAATGACATATTTGTTCAATATATGTGCGAAAATCGCATGCCGCAGCTGCCGTCGCCGCATCGTTGTGAAGATGATATGGACGCTCGGGGGCGGCGTGGTATGAGGACTTGCACTGTTGCATGAATACGTCGATATGCGCTGCGGCGGCGGCAGGATGGCGTGTAATCGCGGCGTAACAATTTACAGTTGCGGCGAGAGAGCGGATGCTGGGTCAGGTGCACGGGATGAATTCTGCAAGGCACTGGCCGACCTGCCAATACATTATTATTAAAACCAAGGAGACCCACATGAAACACCTGTTTTCGAAGTCCGCTCTGTTGTTCAGCTTAGCCTTCATGGCTGGTGGCGCGAGCGCCGCGCCGAGCGTCACCGCGGACGAGGCTGTTGCGCTGGTCAAGGAAGCGGTTCAGTACATCAAGAAGAACGGCAGAGAGAAGGCCTTTGCGGAATTCAATAATTCGAAAGGGCATTTCGTCAACGGTGAGCTGTACATCGTGGCGACCAGCCTCGATGGCGTGGTGCTCGCGCATGGCGCCAACCCCAAGCTGCTCGGGAAAAATATCCGTGAAATCAAGGATACCGATGGCAAGCTGTTCGTCCAGGAACAGATCACTGTCGCCAAGACCAAGGGCAGCGGCTGGGTCGATTTCCGTTGGCCGAACCCGGTGACGAAGGATATCGAGCCGAAGACGGTGTACCTGGAACGCATGGATGATTTATTGATCGCCGGCGGCATCTACAAGAAATAAGCGCACGGCAGGGCGCATGCGCCCTGGCTGATACAAAGCCTGGCACGGGAAACCGTGACCAGGCTTTTTTTTGGGGAGGGGCTTATTCGAACAGCGCCGCGCGCCACGCGATCGTGCTGCCGGCCGCCATCGATGGCTGGTAAGCGGGTGCGCTTTAAAACATCAGGCGGCGGTTCAGGAGCTGGAACAGTGGCAGCAAGCGGCGCCTGATTTGCTCTTGCAGTGTTTCCGTGGCCGGGCGCTGCCTGACGACTGGCGCGCTGGCCGCAACCGGCTCGATGTCCTGCTTCTCTTCAGGCGCTTGCCGGGAGCGGGGTGTTTCTTGGCTGCGCCGGATTTCCGCTTCCATCTGCGTGATCTGGTCTTCGAGCTGCTGCAGGTTGCCATATAAGGTTTGAAGCAGGTGCCGCGCACTGGCTGGCAATTCTTCCTGCTGTAGCGCGTCCGGCAGCTTGCGCAGCAACTGGAACGTGGTCCCCGGAATGACAATTCCGAATTCCAGCAGCAAGCCGCGAAGCTGGGTGGATTGCTCGCTCCTGGATTTCAGCAGCACTTGCCTGGTGCGATGCAAGGCCAGCGCGGCTTGCTGCGCTGGCGACTTGACCGGCACGAAATGCATGTCGGGCCGGCTGACGGCTGCGCAGATGGCTTGCGCATCGACGGCGTCGCGGCTGTCGGTGTTCGTATGGGCCTTGACGAATTGCGGCACCATCAGCTTGACCGTATGTCCCAGGTCGATCAGCTTGCGGGCCCAGAAGTGCGCGTTGCCGCAAGCTTTCATGCCGATAAGGCAGGGCTTCAGCATGGCAAAAAAGGCCAGCACCTGGGCATTCGGCAGTTGCCGGCGCAGCAAAACCTGGCCGTGCTCATCCACGCCGTGTACCTGCAGTCTATCGGGCGTGAGGTCGACGCCAATCGTAGCGAGCTTCATTGGTTCATTCCTTGTATTGCGGGGCCTGTACGGTCCACCGGCTCATCAACAAAATCAGCCCGGATTACACCGGCGCGCAGAGGGCGCACTGGCGTCGACTCTGCAGCGGGGCGAATGCCGCAGTTGGTGTTGTAAATATGCATTATATAGTTCTTTTTATTAATATTTATTGCGCAAGAAAATTTTCTGTATTGCTTGATGCGGACGCAAGCGCTGTCGACGCGCTTCGGCGGAATATGGGCCGGGTAGTGGTTTGTTTGCTGCAGGGAGGGGGCAGCGGGGGAGGAGATACGTGCCGCGAGCTCGCTCGATGATGAGGATGCAAAGCTACGGCTATTACTGTACGACAAGATTACATCAGTATCGAATGCTTTGCAACAGGAACGTTTACTGGATGAGGACGACCGGACCGCGGGGCGCGGTCCGATGACTATGTTTTGCGGTCTCGGCCTGGCGGCATCAATCCCGGGCGGCGTTTTTCGCCGGCGTCGCGCGGGCTTTCCTGGCCGGTTTCGCGCCGGCGGCGGGCGCGTCGTCCGGCGCCAGCAGCAATTGCGCCTGCCTGGCGTTCATGTTGACGGCCCATTGCGGCCGTCCCGCCGTGAGCTTGCCGCCGATCCAGGCTTTCAGGTAGGACGACGCATGCGCGACCGCGCGATCGGCCACGGTGCGCGTGCAACCCAGGCTGATCAGCGCCATCCGCACCGAGGCGTCGATATACGCGACCGGGTCGTCGACGCCGCGCCGCAGCGCCTGGATGCCGTGCGCCGACGCGCCTTTCAGAAAATCGGCCGCGACCTGCACGTCTTCCAGGTGGAACTGCCCGGATTGTTTGCCGTGTTCCAAATCGGCCGACATGCACTTGTCCACCAGCGTATCCTGTGCCCAGGCGTCGGTGCGGGTGACGAAGCCGGCCCATTTATGGTCGATCATGGCGCGCGTCAAAAACAGGCGGAAGCCGACGGCGAAGCGTTCCAGCGGATCTTCCAGCACGCCGTAGACGGGCATGATGTCGGTCGTCATCTGGTTGCTGAGGTCTTGCCCGATCACCGCCAGCACATCGTCGAGAGAATCGAAGTAATTGTAGAAGGTGCCGCGCGATACTTTCGCTTCGCGGATCACGTCGTCGATGACCGGCGGCGGACCGGACTGGTTGGCGAACACGCGCATGGTCGCGTCGACCAGCCGTGTGCGCATCAGCACGCGTTTTTTTTCCGCGACTTCGACGCGGTGGTCGCGTACCGGGGCGCTGCCCGCCGTTTCCGTGGTTTTGCTGGCCAAGACTGCTGCTCCTTGATTGACGAAATGTCACAGTGACAAATTATTCTAGCATATTTCATGGGCCGTAAGCTGGCCCCGATCCGGACGCGCTCCGCTCCGGCCTGCGCGCGCAAAAAATGCTTGCTTCGGCCCGTGTAACGGTATACATTAGACTCAAATGTCGCAATGACATAGATGTATAATATAAAAATGGAGACAGCATGATGACAGCAAACCCAATTCCCCCGCCCTAGCCTCGACCCGGCAACACCGTTTGCCGCCATCCCGCAATACAACCGCAATGCACGCGGCGCTCATCGCAGCGGCGCGCTGCGACGGGGATGACTTTTCATTTTTTTAATAATGACATTTTAGTTCAATATTCTTGGAGAAAAATCATGCAAGACAGCGTCAAGCCGATGTTTTCCGTATCAGCCCCTTCGCGCGAGGAACTGGTGCGCCGCGCCAGCGCGGCAGGTGCGACCCTGGCGAAAAATGCGCAGCAGACCGAGCACGACCGCCGTGCCCATGACGACAACATCGCCGCCATCGCCGACGCCGGCCTGTTCCGCCTGATGGTGCCGAAGCGCTTCGGCGGTTACGAGAGCGATATCCGCACCCACCTCGATGTGACGTCGGCGCTGGCCGAATCGTGCGGCGGCACCGCCTGGGTCACGGCGCTGGTCAATGTCTGCGCCTGGTTCACCGGCCTGTTCCCGCAGCGCGCGCAGGACGAGGTGTTCGGCGCCAATCCGGATGCGCGCGTGGCCGGCGTGTTCGCGCCGTCCGGCGACACGCGGCGCCAGGACGGCGGTCTGCTCATCTCCGGTAAATGGTACTGGTCGTCCGGCAGCCTGCATGCCGACTGGGTCGTGGTCGGCGTCATCGAGCGCGACGCGCACGGCGCCTTCGCCGGCCAGTACCTGGCGCTGATCCCGCGCGCGCAGATCAGCATCGAAGACACCTGGTTCACGGTCGGCATGCGCGGTTCCGGCAGCAATTGCGTCGTGGCCAAGGATGTCTTCGTGCCCGATCACCGCCTGCTGAACCTGAACGCGGCGGTGCAGGGCGACTATCCGACCGAATTCAAGGACGAAGCGGCGTACCGCGCCGCCTTCGTCCCGGTGGCCGCGCTGGTGCTGGTCGGCGCGCAGCTCGGCATCGGCCGCGCCGCGCTGAAATACGTGATCGACAAGGCGCCGCAGCGCGCGATCGCCTATACCAGTTTCGAAAAACAGAGCGACTCCGTGATGTTCCAGGCGCAGGTGGCGCAGGCGGCGCAAAAGATCGACACCGCCCACCTGCACGCCTATCGCGCGGCCGAAGACATCGACGACGCGGCGCGCCGCGGCGACAAGCTCGATTACCTGACGCGGGCGCGGGTGCGGGCCGACACCGGCCTGGTCGCGACCGAGATCACCGAGGCATTGAATATTTTGATCTCGGCGCACGGCGCCGGCTCGTTCGCCGAAGCGAGTCCGATGCAAAGGATGTGGCGCGATTCGAACACGGCGGCGCGCCACGCGGTGGTGATGCCGGCCGTTTCGATGGAAGTCTACGGCAAGGCGCTGCTCGGCGTGGAAAACACGGTCACCCCGCTGGTCTGAAGACCGG
Organism: Pseudomonadota bacterium; assembly: GCA_040389645.1. Classification (GTDB taxonomy): domain Bacteria; phylum Pseudomonadota; class Gammaproteobacteria; order Burkholderiales; family Burkholderiaceae_D; genus Rugamonas. The sequence goes on from JAZJZT010000068.1 coordinate 10,088, forward strand.
CGGCTGTTCTATAACCAGGAGGAGACAACATGTCATCAGAAAACAATACACCCGGCGTGAATCCGTGGGAAGGCCCGCAAGCCGAGGACTTCTGGCCGAAACGCCGCAGCACGATGTTGCGCATGCTCGGCGCTGCTGCCGGCGTCGCCGGCAGCGCCATGCTGCCGGGCGCCGCGTCGGTCGCGGCGGAAGGCGCGCCGGCCACGGTGATCGGGGAGCGCGTGCGCCGCGTCGACGTGCACGCGCACTATATCCCGGACCAGTACCGCGCCGCGTTGCAGGCGGCCGGCCACGGCAAGCCGTCCGGCATGCCGGGCGTCCCGAAATGGAGCGTCGGCCATGCGCTGGAGACGATGGACCGTCTGCGGATCGACGCGGCCATCATCTCGATCTCGGCGCCGGGCCTGCATTTCGGCGACGATGCCGCCGCGCGCAAGCTGGCGCGCTATGTCAACGACGAGGGCGCCAATGCGGTGCGCATGCACCCGACCCGCTTCGGCCTGTTCGCCTCCTTGCCGCTGCCGGACGTCGACGGCGCGATGAAGGAAATCGATTATGCCTTCGATACCTTGAAGGCCGACGGCATCGTCATGGAGAGCAATTACAACGGCGTCTATCTCGGCGATCCGAAGTTGGAGCCCGTGTTCGCGGAACTGAACCGGCGCGGCGCGACGATTTTCCTGCACCCGACCAACCCGCATTGCCCGTGCTGCCAGGACACCAGCGCGCTGCCGCCGATCGGCTATCCATTCCCGATGATCGAATTCATGTTCGAGACCACGCGCGCGGTGTTCAATTTGATTTTGTCCGGCACCCTGGACCGGTATCCGAAGCTGAACCTGATCGTGCCGCATGCCGGTGCGACGGTGTCGATCCTGGCCGACCGCGTCGCCGGCCTGGCGCCGGCGCTGGGCCTGGCCAAGCCGCTGGACCCGGACGCCTTCTTTAAAACGCTGAACCGGCTGTACTACGACCTGGCCGGTTTCCCGGAACCGCGCCAGCTCGGCGCGCTGCTGCAGATCGCCGACCCGAAACGCGTCATGTACGGCAGCGACTGGCCGTACACGCCGGAACCGCTGGTGGCGAACCTGGCGCAAAAGCTGGACATGTCGCGCCTGCTGACGCCGCAGATGCACAAGGCTTTCATGCGCGATAACGCCTTGTCGCTGTTCCCGCGTTTTGCACGCTGAACCGCACCACGCCATCCATCATAAAAAACAGAGGAGACAAAGAATGAACAAGCATACCGCCGCCACTAACGACGATGCCAGCACACCGTCCGCCTGCGCCTGCTGCGCGCCATCGACCGGGCGCCGCAATTTCATGATGAGCGCCGGCGCCGTCGCCGCGGTCGCCGCATTGCCGTCGCTGGCGCTGGCGGCCGCGCCGGGCCAGCGCGTGATCGACGTGCATCACCATTTTGAGTACAGCGGCAAGAATGCCGACGGCACCGCATGGACCATCGAGGGCGCGGTGCAGCAACTGGACATGAACGGCATCACCACGGCGATCGCCTATGCCGGACCGGTGTTCGACGGTGGCGCCGACGGTGCGAAGACGGCGCGCGACCGCAACGAGTGGAGCACGCAATTGTGCCAGCGGTATCCGGGCCGTTTCGGGCTGTTCGCGTCGCTGCCGATGAACAATGTGGAAGCGGCGCTGGCTGAAATCGCCCACGCGCTCGACGTTTTAAAAGCCGACGGCTTCGGCCTGGCCACGCAGTACGGCGATGCCTGGCTGGGAGACCCGAAATTCGAACCGATCTTCCAGGAACTCAATCGCCGCAAGGCGGTGGTGTATGTGCATCCGGCGCAAGCGCCGTGCTGCACGCCGGAGACCTTGAGTTACGAAAAAGAGCCGGTTTCCGCTCCGTGGATCGAATTCACGACCAATACCGCGCGCACCATCCTGAGCCTGTGGGCGGCCGGCACCACGCGCCGCCTGCCGGACATCAAGTTCATCTTCTGCCACGGCGGCGGCGTCATGCCGATCCTGCTGGGACGCATCACCGGCTTCAAGAACTGGAAACCGGTCGGTCCTGACCCATTGAAGAAGATGTTCCCGGAAGGAGTCTACGTCGAATTCGCGAAGCTGTATTTCGATTGCGCGCAGGCCTATGCGCCGGAAACCTTCGACCTGCTGCGCAAGGTGATTCCTTCGACGCACCTGCTGTTCGGCAGCGACTACAGTTATTTCCCGATTTCGCACGCGGCCGGCCAGTTGCGCGATTTAAAACTGCCGGCCGACCTGGAGCGCAAGGTCAAGGGGGCGAACGCCGCCGCGATTTTGCCGCGCTGGAGCAAATAAGGTTCTTCACGGATTAGCGGGATTGCTGGCAAAAATCAGCGGCAAAACCTGGGGTCAGACCCATGGGTCTGACCCCGGCCCTTGCATTTGATTTGAACGTAAAAATAAGCCCATAAACATTCACCAACAACAGGAATACATCCAATGAAATTACTTCGCTACGGCCCGCAAGGCGCCGAAAAACCGGGTGCGCTCGATGCGCAAGGCAATATCCGCGACCTGTCGCTGCTGGTCCCGGACTGGACGCCGGACTGGCTGTCGGCGCCGCGCCTGCAGGCGCTGGCCGCCATCGACCTGAATCAACTGCCGCTGGTCGCGGGCAATCCGCGCCTGGGCACGCCCATCGCCGGCGCTCGCCAGTTCATCGCCATCGGCCTGAACTACCGCAAGCACGCCGAGGAATCGGGCCTGGAAATTCCGAAGGAGCCGGTCGTGTTCAACAAGGCGATCACCTCGCTTAGCGGCCCGGACGACGACATCGTGCTGCCGGACGGCTCGGTCGAGACGGACTGGGAAATCGAACTCGGTTTCGTCATCGGCGCCACCGCGCGCAAGGTGGCGGTCGAGAATGCGCTCGATTACGTGGCCGGCTACTGCATCGCCAACGATGTCTCCGAGCGCAACTGGCAGATCAAGCGCAACGGCACCTGGGGCAAGGGTAAAAGTTTTGACTCGTTCGGCCCGATCGGCCCGTGGCTGGTGACGCGCGACGATGTGCCGAATCCGCAGGGACTGGGCATGGAGCTGGCGGTGAACGGCGTCGTCAAACAAAGGAGCAATACGGAAGACATGATCTTCCCGGTCGCCGAAATCGTCTCTTACCTGAGCCAGTTCATGACCCTGCTGCCGGGCGACGTCGTCGTTACCGGCACGCCGGCCGGCGTCGGCCTGGGCATGAAGCCGCAGCAGTTCCTGAAAAAGGGAGATGTCGTCACGTTGAAGATCGACCGTCTCGGCACTCAAACCCAAACCGTCGTGTGATGTCATGCCTGGTGATGCGCGGCCGGCCAGCCGGTGCGCGTCACCGGGCGATACAGCAGGAGATCGTCATGTCTTATCAAGCACCATCGGTGCATTCAATACACGAATTCGTTTTCAGCGTTCCGGACCTGGCCGAAGCCGAACATTTTTATCAGAGCTTCGGCCTGGACACGCGGCGCGAAGGGGATGGTCTCGGCCTGTACACCTTCGGGTCCGCTCACCGCTGGGCGCGGGTGCTGCCGGCCGCCGGCAAGCGCCTGCTGTGGCTGAGCTTCGGCATTTACGCGGCGGACCTCGAGTCCTTCGGGCGCGCGCTGGAGCGGCAGGGTGTCGCCCGCATCGCCGCGCCGCCGCACGCGCCGCCGGATGGCATCTGGATCGCGGGGCCGGACGGCTTGCCGGTGCAACTGGTGGTGGCCGCAAAATCCTCGCCCAGCGTCAAGTCGGCGCGCATATTCCCGCCAGAGAGCAGCGAATCCGGGCGCGCGCCGCAGCGCAGCCAAGTGCGGCCGGTGCGGCCGAATCGCCTGTCGCACATCCTGCTGTTTTCGTCTGACGTGGAAGCGAGCCGGCGTTTTTATGAAGGCACGCTCGGATTGCGGCTGTCCGACCATTCCGGTTCGATCGTCGCCTTCATGCACACCCCGCACGGCAGCGACCACCACTTGGTGGCGCTGGCCAAGTCGAGTCATCACGGCCTGCATCACAGCAGTTGGGATGTTTCGTCGCTGGACGACGTCGCACTCGGCAGCGAACAGATGGCGCGCGCCGGCTATGCGCAGGGATGGGGTATCGGCCGCCACGTGCTCGGTTCGAATTATTTCCGTTACGTGCGCGACCCGTGGGGCAGTTACGCCGAATATTCCTTCGACATCGACTTCATTCCCGCCGGCCTGCAATGGCCTGCCGCCGATTATCCGCCGGAAGATTCTCTGTATGTCTGGGGACCGGCGGTGCCGGAAGACTTCGTCGTCAACCATGAAGCGGCAGCCGCAGGATGACCGGGCGACCTGTCCTCAAACTGTAAAAAACAACGATAAGAAACAAGGAGACCATCTTGAAAAAATTCACCCAGCTTGTCCTGTCCGCCGCAGCTTTTGTGCCGTTGCACGGACTGGCGCAGAGCGCCGCGTCGAACGTGCAACTGTACGGCCGCCTCGACATCTCCGTCAACCAGCATCATTTTTCCGGCACGCCGACGCAGGCCGAAAAAAGCGTCACGCTGATGTCGAGCGATACCTCCCTGTTCGGTTTCAAAGGCAGCGAAGACTTGGGCGGCGGCGCGCGCGCCTATTTTAAAATCGAGAGCGGCTTCAATCTCGACACCGGCATGCAGTACAGCAGCACCACGCTGTTCAACCGCGAAACCTATGTCGGCATCGCCAGCGACCGTTACGGCGCGGTGCAACTGGGCAGCCAGTACGTGCCGACCCAGTGGCTGACGAAGAAGGCCGACCCGTTCGAGCGTTCCAGCACCGGCGCGCTGCTGACGCTGTTCCAGGAAAGCGCCACCAATGCCTATGGCTACGTGGCCCAGTTCAACAACGCGGTCCAGTACATCAGCCCGGAAGTAGCTGGCGTCGTCGGCCGCGCCTACTGGTCGGCTGGCGAGGGCAGTAATCTCGGCAACGCCTGGAGCCTGGGCATCGAATACACGGGCAGCCGCCTTTGGATCGGCGCCACGGCCGGTGGTTCGCATACGACCGGCGCCATGGTCGGCCTGCCGGGGCCGACCGCGACCGACCGCTCGACGGCGCTGGGCGCGACCTATGCGCTGGACAGTTTTAAACTGCACGGCTTCCTGATCAACGACAGTATCGACGGCCGCAGCCGGATGAATGGTTACATGGCCGGCGTCAGCATCCCGTTCGGTCCTGGCGAGTTCCACACCTCGTACAGCCGGCGCCACCGGCTCGATGTCAACAATGCCGATTCGTCGCTGCTGGCCGTCAATTACAATTATCTGATGTCGAAACGGACCACGCTGTACCTGTCGGCTTCGCGCCTGGATAACGAGGCTGCATCGCGCTTCGGCGTGTGGCCGGCCAGCCGCGAGGCGGCGGCGCTCGGCTATCCCTTCGGCGGTCAGGATGTGACGGCCTTGCAGCTCGGGATACGCCACCTGTTTTAAGGGGCGCATCGCTGGCCGATGGTATGGCACAATCACGGCGGCGGCAGCGTGATTGCGCGCCCTTGAAATGACAACCATACCGAATCGAAATCCAGACGATGACAGCAACCCGGGACACCGCTCCGCAAACCACCGACGCCGCGCCGCGCCGTTTGACCATCAAGGACGTGGCGCAAGCGGCCGGCGTCTCGCTGACGACCGTGTCGCACGCGCTCAACGACCGCGGTTATGTCGATCCCGAGACACGCGCCAAGGTCAAGCGCATCGCGGCCGAACTGGGCTACCGGCCCAACCTGCGCGCGCAGCGCCTGCGCACCGGCAAGACCAACAGCATCGCCGTGTTTTTCTCGATGCCGCTGGCGATCGCCGGCGGTCCGGCGCGCATGGGTTTCATGATGGAGATCGTCGCCGCCGCGGCCGAGGCGGCGATGCGGCGCGGCTTGTCCCTGGTGCTGGTGCCGCCGCTGGTTGGCGCCAACAATTTTCTCGATGAACTCGATATCGACGGCGCCATCGTCATCGAACCCGTGCTCGGCGATGTGCAGATCGGGCGCCTGCGCCAGCGCGGCGTCAGCGTGGTGTCGATCGGGCGCCCGCCGGAACCGGAACCGGCGATTCCGTATGTCGATCTGCAGACCACGACGATGGCGCAGGAATGGCTGGAACACCTGTACGGACAGGGCGCGCGCCGCATCGCGCTGCTGATCGGCGCGCAGCCGCGCCACTCGAATATTGAAACCGAACGGGTTTATCGCGCCTTCGTTGAAGCGAAGGGCATGCCGCTGCTGATCCGCAGCGCCGACGTGCACATCGGAGAAGATGCCGGCGCCGCCGCCTGCCGCGAATTGCTGGCGCAAGATCCGGCGATCGATGCAGTTTGCGTGCCGGTCGACGCCTTCGCCACCGGCACGATGCAAGCGTTGCAGGCAGCGGGGCGGCGCGTGCCGCAGGACGTGCAGGTCGTCACGCGTTACGACGGGCTGCGGGCGCGCAACAGCGTGCCTCCGATTACGGCCGTCAATCTGCACCTGGAACAGTTGGCCGTGATGGCGGTCGAACTGCTGTTCGAGCATATCTGCGGCGACACGCGCCATGCCGTGCTGGCCGGGCCGACGCCGACATTGATCGTGCGTGCGTCGTCCACGCCGGAGGTGGCAGCGCCTGGTGGTGTGTCTTGATTCCCTTTGCTTTGCATCCGTAACGTAGCTTAAATTTTTATTCAAATCCAAATCCAAATGCAAAGGCCGGGGTCAGACCCGAGGGTCTGACCCCAGATTTTGCCGTGGATTTTTAGCAATGCTCCCGGCAATCCGTAAGATACGGTCGTAAACGGAATTCCCGCTTTTGCGGCGATCCTGCGATCCGGAATGACAGATTGCGCCCGCTGGTTGTGTCAACTTGGCAACATCGGTCTTGTACAGGTTGCACAAAAACCACGTCAAAAAATTGATTTGCCATTGAAAGCGTTTACGGACATACTTCCCAAATCGATTTGGGATGGCATTTTATGCCCCCGGTCGACTTTGGCGCATCCCGGTCCAGCGTAGGGGCATTCCGGACCGGGTTCAGCGCTTCCGACGTCAACGCCGTACTGAGTCTTTCCCCAGGACATCACCGCAATGAAAAGGAAGAGCAATGCATAATCACTCCACCCCGGCGCCGGTCGATGAGAAGTTGCCGTTACGCCAACTCGTTGCATTCGGTTTGCAACACGTGCTGGTCATGGCCGCTTCACCCATCGCCTCGGTCTTTTTAATGAGCAAGGCGCTCGGTTTTCCGCCCGATCTGATGATCAACCTGCTCAGCGCGACCTTCCTGGTCTGCGGGCTGGGCACGCTGCTGCAATCGTTCGGCCTGCGCGGCATCGGCGCGCGGCTGCCGTTCATGATGCTGCCGGGCGGCGCGCCGATCCTGATTTTCATCCTGATCGCGCAGCAGACCGACGTGCAGACCGCGTCCGGCGCCGTCCTGCTGACCGGCGTGTTTTATTTCGTTGCGCTGCCCCTGTTCCGCCGCTGCCTGCGCTTCTTCCCCGGTCTCGTGGTTGGCATCATGCTGCTGCTGGTCTCGATCAACCTGGCGCAGGTGTCCGGCAAGCTGATCGCCGGCCAGGCCGGCACGCCGGGCTTCGGCAGCCCCGCCAACTTGCTGCTGGCGTTTGCCACGATCGCGCTGACGGCGCTGTTCGCCCGCATTTCGACAGGCATGCTGCGCCAACTGTCTATCTTGCTCGGCCTGGTCGGCGGCACCCTGGTGGCAGTGTTCACCGGCGTCTTCCACATGGAACACTTCTCGCTGTTCCCGCTGTTTAGCGCGCCGTCGCTGATGCCGTTCGGGATGCCGAAGTTCGATATCGTCGCCGCGATCCCGATGATGATCTTCGCGATCATTTCGATGGTCGAAGCGACCGGCCAGACGGTGGCGATCGGAGAAGCGGTCGATCAAAAAATCGACCAGCAGCGCGACGTGCCGAAGACGATCCGCGGCGATGCGCTGGTATCTTTGCTGGGCGGCTTTTTCGGCACCTCGCTGGTCATCACCAGCGGCGAAAACATCGGCATCGTCCGGGCGACCGGCGTGCGTTCGCGCTTCGTCACGGCCACCGGCGGCGTCATCCTGATCCTGTTCTCCGTGCTGGCACCGCTGACGCAACTGATCGGCGCGATTCCGGAAGCGGTCATCGGCGGCACCGGCCTGATCGTGTTCGCCGTGGTCGGCACGATGGGCATCGACATCCTGCGCCGCACCGATCTGCGCGATCACGCCAATATGTACGTGGTGGCGGTGGCGCTGTCGACCGGCCTGCTGCCGATCCTGATTCCGGGCATTTACGGGCAATTCCCGACCAGCGTGCGCATGCTGCTCGGGAACGGCGTGGCGATCGGCACCATCACCGCCGCCGTCATGAACGTCATCTTCTTTCACCTGGGCGCCGGCCACGCCAGCCACGCGCCAGCCGCCGCTCCCGAAGCGGAGCCGCTGCGCGCCACCGGCACCCATTAATCATTCAAGGAATACGAAAATGAACCAAGCTTTGACTGCGGCCGACCTGGCCAACGGGCGACAATTGCTGATGCCGGAATGGCTGCTGCTGAAGGATGGTCCGGTGCGCGAGCACGCGGTGCTGGTCGAACACGGCAAATTTGCCGCCGTCGGCCCGGCCGCCACGCTGCGCGCCGACTATCCCGACCTGCCGGCGCTGGCATTGCCGGCGACGCTGCTGATGCCGGGCTTTATCGACAGCCATCACCACCTGACGCAGGCGTTCGGCAAATCGCTGGTATTCGGCGAACCGTCGGAAATTTTTCGGCGCGTCTGGGTGCCTCTGGAAGGGCATCTGGATCAGAAACACTTATATCTGTCGTCGAAACTGGCCGCGCTCGAAGCGCTGCGCGGCGGCTTTACGACAGTGTGCGACGCCGGCACCCGCTCCGACGCCAGCGTCGACGCGATTGCGCGCGCCACAACGGAAGCCGGCGTGCGCTGCGTGCTCGGCCTGATCTGCAATGACCTGGGCGGCGCCGCGGCCATCGCCGAACCGTCCGCCATCCTGGAGCGCGCCGCGCGCCACCTGGCGCAGTGGGATACGCACCGTCTTGTCCACCCGTCGCTGGCAGTCTCGATTCCGGAAGCGGCCAGCGACAGCATGCTGGGACACGTGTCTAGCATGTGTTCGGAAGCGGGCCGCGTGTTCCAGACCCACGCCAACGAACATCTGGTCGCGGTCGAACGCTCGCTGGTGCAGCGCAAGCTGCGTCCGATCGAACACTTGCACCAGGTCGGCGCGCTCGGTCCGCAAGCATTACTTGCCCATGCGACGCTGGTCACGCCGGGCGAACTGAAAATGCTGGCCGATACCGGCACGGCCGTCAGCTACAACCCGGTCGCCAGCGCGTGGAAGGGTAACGCGGTGGCGCCGGCCCAGTTGATGTCGACTTTCGGCATCCGGGTCGGTCTCGGCACCGACGGCACCCGCAGCGATGCTTTCAGGTTGCTCGATTATGCGGAATCGGCGCAGCGCTTCGCCTACGGCATCGCCGCCGGCGACGCCTCGTGCGGCGGCGGCCAAAGCTGGATCGAACATGCCACCTGGCGCGGCGCCGATGCGCTGGGTTTGAGTCACCTCACCGGCGAGATCGCGACCGGCAAGGATGCCGATTTCCTGCTGATCGACCTGGATGTGCCGGAAATGCAGCCGTCCTGGGACTTGAGCTGGGAACTGGTGCGCCTGGCCAATCGCGACCAGATCCAGGCCGTGTTCGTCGCCGGCCAGCTGCGCCTGTGGCAGGGCTGGCCCGTGGACTGGGATGGCAGGGCGCTGATGAAGGAAGCGGCTGCTGCCGCGCGTTCGGCCGTGGCGCAGGCACCGATCCAGAAAATCCATGCCTTCGCCGGCGCGCCGGGGATGCCGGAAGACCGCCAGTCGCAGCGACAGACGGGGGAGCGTTCGTGAGCACCACTGTCATCGCGCTGATCGCGCTGTCCGTCTTGATCGCGGCATTCATGCAAAGCACGACCGGGATGGGTTTTGCGCTGATCGTCGTTCCCGTGTTCGGCATTTTGCAACCGTCGCTGCTGCCGGGAGGATTGCTGTTGATGATGCTGCCGCTGAACGCGTACGTCGCCTGGCGCGAGCGCAAGGCCATCGATTTTTCCGGCGTCAAGTGGATCACGGCGGGCAGGGCGGCCGGCACGTTCGGCGGACTGTGGGTGCTGGTCGCGGTGCCGCTGACGTATCTGAACTGGCTGATCGGCGGCAGCACCATCGTCGCCGCGTTGGCCACGCTGGTCGCGCCCGCGTTCTCTCCGGACCGGCGCGCCTTCATCGCCACCGGCCTGTTCACCGGTGTGACGGAAACGGCGACCGGCATCGGCGGACCGCCGCTGGCGATGGTCTATCAACACAGCCCGGTGGCGACGCTGCGCGCCTCGGTCGCGCTCAGCTTTCTGATCGGCGAAGTGATCTCGCTGCTGGTGCTGGCCGCCAACGGGCGCATCGCACTGGATTCGCTGGGACAGTTGTTGTGGCTGATGCCGGCGCTGATCGTCGGCACGCTGGCGAGCCACACGGTGCACACCCGCATCAATACCCGGGTTTTGCGCATCGCGGTGCTGGTGTTCGCCATCGCGTCCGGCGCTTTCATCCTGATTCGCGGCTAGGCGCCGCCGCTCATTCAATAAATATAGGCAAATCGAGGAAATAACGCATGAATAACAAGATCCTGCTGCTGGCCATGGCCGGCATGAACCTGGGCCTGGCCCACGCCCAGAGCAATGTCACCTTTTACGGCAGCATCGACAGTGGCCCGACCTATGTCAGCAATGTGCGCGGGAAGTCGGTGCAACTGCTCGACGATGGCGTGTTGCAGGCCGACCGTTTCGGCTTGCGCGGCAGCGAAGACCTGGGCGGCGGCACGCGCGCCGTGTTCAACCTGGAAGGGGGCTTCGTCACCAGCACCGGTGCGCAGCCGCGCGCCAATGTCCTGTTCAACCGTCAGTCTTATGTAGGGCTGGCGAACCAGTGGGGCACGCTGACGCTCGGCCATCACACCAACATGATGTTCGACGCGGTCGGCAAGTTGAGCAACGGCGTCCTGTTCGGCAGTTTTTATGCTTTCCACCCCGGGAATATCGACGAATTCGCCAATGTCGGCCAGGTCGACAACTCCATCAAATTCACCAGCGCCGCCTATGCGGGCCTGAGCGCGGGCGCGATGTATTCGTTTGGCGAGCAGCCGGGAGATTCGGCGAAAAGCCGCGCCTTCGGCTTCAATCTCACTTATGCGCGCGGGCCGTTGAAACTGGGCGGCGCCTATACCAGCGCGAACAACAAGGCCGTTAATCTGGGTTCGGCGCTGGGCGTCCAGTCCCTGCTTGGCCAGAATCTGATTGGTGGCAGCGTCTCCTCTCCGGTCTACACGCCGCTGCAGGCGGACAAGGTGCGCAATACGGGCATCGGCGCCAGTTATGCGCTCGATTCCGTGCTGTTGCATGCGGCCGTGGGACAGAGCAAAGTGCAAACGGTGGCCGGCAGCGCGACGATGACGACGCCGGAATTCGGCGCCAATTTCCGCCTGGCGCCGGCCGATACGCTGAATTTTGGCTACTCGTCGACGAAGCTGGCCGATAAGCGCTGGCGCCAGTTCGAGATCAACAATGTGTATTCGCTGTCGGCGCGCACCGAGCTGTATGCGATGGCCGTGTTCCAGAAGGCTGGCGGCGCCGGCGCCGTGGCGGCGATCAATTCGCTCGGCCTGTCGTCGGACCAGCGCCAGCACGCGCTGCGTTTGGGAGTCCATCACTTGTTCTAATGCTTAGCGCTTGAAAGGTTGTCTGTTGTCTCTTTGCCAGGACTTGTTCCTGGCTTTTTTTTGCTTCAAATCAACTGCAAGGGCTGGGGTCAGACCCATGGGACTCGGCGTCCCCGTCTGACCCCGGGTTTTGCATCTGATTTTTGCTAAAAATTGCTATCCAAGTATGCTCTGTTAAGTATTATCCTATCCTACATGTTTTTGAAATTTTCGATAATTTTTGCTGATTTTTCAAAAATATCTCAATTTAATCCTTAAACATGTTTGACAGGTTTAATCTCTACCGTTATTCTGCAATCATTCTTCAACCAACCCAGAGCCGTGCATATGTCCAATTCTCCGTTTTCCGTCGCGCCCGGCGCGGTGCAACAGATGGTGTCGTTCCTGCAGTCGCATTTCGGCGAGCGGGTCAGCGTGTCGGCGCCGGTGCGTGCTCAACACGCCCGTGGCGAGGGGCTTGCGCTGAACTTGCCGCCCGATGCGGTGGTGTGGCCGATTAACAAGGAAGAGGTCTGCCTGATCGCCGCTCAATGCCATGCGCTGGGCGTGCCGCTGATCGCTTACGGCGCCGGCAGTTCGCTCGAAGGCCATGTGTCGGCGCCGTACGGCGGCGTCTGCATCGACATGTCGCGCATGGATGCGGTGCTGGCGGTCAATCCGGGCGACAGCGATTGCGTGGTCCAGCCGGGCATCACGCGCGAAGACTTGAATGCGCATTTGAAGGACAGCGGCCTGTTCTTCCCGGTCGACCCGGGCGCCAATGCCACCATCGGCGGGATGGTATCGACCCGAGCGTCGGGCACAACGACGATGCGTTACGGTTCGATGCTGCACAACGTGATGGCGCTGGAAGTGGTGCTGGCCGACGGCCGCCTGGTGCGCATCGGCACCCGCGCGCGCAAATCCTCGGCCGGCTACGACCTGGTGCACCTGCTGGTGGGTTCGGAAGGGACGCTGGGCATCATCACCGAAGTGACGCTGCGCCTTCACCCCTTGCCGGTGGAAGTGGCGGCGGCCAGTTGCGCCTTCCCGAGTCTGCGCGCGGCGGTCGATGCCGTCACCGAACTGTCGATGAGCGGCGTGCCGTTCGCACGCATCGAATTCCTCGACGAGCACCAGGTACGGGCCTGCAACCAGTATTCGCAACTGGGCTTGCCGGAACTGCCGGCGCTGTTCCTGGAGTTTCATGGCACCGCGCTGGGCGTGCGCGAACAGGCCGAACTGGCGCAGGAAGTCGTGGCCAGCCACGGCGGCATCGACTTTCACTGGGCCACGCGGCCGGAAGGCCGTTCGCAGTTGTGGCGCGCGCGCCATCTCGCCTATTTTGCCGCGCTGGCGCTAAGGCCGGGGTGCGTCAGCGTCGTGGCCGACGTCTGCGTGCCGATGACTGCGCTGGCCGATTGCGTCGAACAGGCGCGCGCCGACATCGACCGGGAAGGGTTGATCGCGCCGATCGTCGGCCACGTCGGCGACGGCAATTTCCACGTGCTGTTCATGCCGATGCCCGACGCGCCGGCCGAGCACGAGGCGGTCGAGCGGGTGTATGGCGCGATGGTGCGCAATGCGCTGGCCGCGGGTGGCACCTGCACCGGCGAACACGGCATCGGCATCGGCAAGCGCAGCAAGCTGCTGGCCGAATATGGCGGCGACGCGGTCGGCCTGATGCGGGCGATCAAGCAGGCATGGGACCCGAAATCGATCCTCAATCCGGGCAAGATTTTTATCGATTGATGTGATGCTGGCGCTGGAGCTCGCGGGCAGCGCCGGCGAGCGGCACCACGTTACAGCTGCTTCGGTTGATGAGGCGTTGATGCCTGTCATACAGGTATTTCTGAAGATGGTGGTTTTTTATGAGCCAGCCAGGCGATAAGACGATTGATTGGGCGTCGCAACCGGGCAGCATATTTGACAGGTTGTGGGACCTTGCTTTACCCTTGCCCGATGAATACGACTCCCTTGCCGACGCTTGAACGTCCCACGCTGCCGGCCCAGGTGGCCCGGCATCTGCTCGCCCTGGTCAAGAGCGAGCAGTTGCGGCCGGGCGACCATGTTCCCAGCGAAGTGCAGATCGGCCTCGACCTGAAGGTCAGCCGGGGCAGCGTGCGCGAAGCCTACCGCACGTTGGCCGCGCTCGGCATCCTGGAAATCGCAGGCGGCCGCAAGCCGCGCCTGCGTTCGATCGATCCGGACGTGATGGCGCAGGTGCTCGATTATGCGTTGAATACGGCCCAGGTCAGCATTGCCCACGTGCTGGAGACGCGGCGCGCGATCGAATTGCAGACCGCGCAACTGGCGGCGCGCTACGCCACCGAGGAGCAGCGCGACAGGTTGCGCGAACTGGTCACGCAGATGCGCGCGGCCGGACCGGACCACGCCAGCCGTGTCGCCTGCGACATGGCGATTCACACGATCATCGCCGAGGCGAGCGGTAATCCGCTCAACAGCTTGCTGCTGGCCGCGCTCAGTTCTGCGGTCGAAGCGTCTTCGCGCATCCACTTCGACATTCGCCGCAGCGAAAGCGAAATGCAGCGCATCATCGACGCGCACGATGCCGTGGTCGAGCGCATCTGCGCCGGCGACGCCATGGGCGCCGCTTCGGCCATGTCCTATCACTTCGATATGTCGATCCTGCACGTCAAGCGGCAGCAGGAGAGTGCGCTGGCTGGTGTGGCGAATTGAGGCCACAGACTGTCGAGTTGTCATTCCGGATCGCCGGACCGCCGCGAAAGCGGGAATCCCATTTAGATTCGCAATTGGAACCGAAAAATGGGATTCCCGCCTGCGCGGGAATGACAACCTGTGGCGGCGGTATTACAACAACGGCGACGAGCGTATCAGCACGGTGCGCAGCGCGAAGCTGGATTTGATGTGGGCTACGCCGGGAATGCGCGTCAGCGTGCGCGTCAAAAAACGGTTGTAGTCGTCGAGGTCGCGCACGACCACGCGTAAACTGTAGTCGGCGTCGCCCGTCATCAGGAAACAGCTCATCACTTCGGGCGCCACGGCGATCTGCTGTTCGAAACCGGCGATGGTTTCTTCGGCCTGGCTGGTCAGCGTGACGGCGACGAAGATGCTCATCCTCCCGGCCAGCCGGCCTTCATCGAGCCGCGCGACATAACCCTGGATATACCCTTCCTCTTCCAGCCGCCGCACGCGCCGCAAGGTCGGTGTCAGCGACAGGCCGATCTTCTCTCCCAATTCGCTCCACGCCATGCGGCCGTCTTTCGCCAATTCTTTCATGATTTTCAGGTCGGTTTTGTCGGCCTGGAATTCGCTGGTCATATTCATCCAATCGTGTTTAGATTTTTGGTCGATTTTACCTAAAAATGAACTTAATGGTGGGGTATTTCAGTCCCAATCGCCAAGGCAGTCCACGTAAGATTTCGTCATCATTCACCGTGGAGTCGCCGCATGACCAGCTCACCTTCGATCTATAGCCGCGCCGAAGGGCGCACTTTTTTGACCGGCATCCAGGCCCTGGTATTGCTGCCGATGCTGCAGCGGCGCATTGATCGCGCGCGCAATTTGTCGACTGGCGGATTGGTCTCGGGTTACCGCGGTTCTCCGCTGGGCGCCTACGACCAGCAATTGTGGAAGGCGGCGAAGGACCTGGCCGCGCACGATATCGTGTTCCAGCCCGGCCTGAACGAAGACCTGGCCGCGACCGCGCTGTGGGGCGCGCAGATGCACAGCGCCTACGGCAAGACCAAGGTCGACGGCGTGTTCGGCATCTGGTACGGCAAGGGACCGGGCGTGGACCGCACCGGGGATGTCTTCCGCAGCGCGAACATGCTCGGCACGTCGCCGCTGGGCGGCGTGCTGGCCGTGTCCGGGGACGACCATTCCGCGCAATCGTCGATGTATCCGCACCAGACCGACGGCATTTTCCAGGCCGCGTCGATGCCGGTGCTGCAACCGGCCAGCGTGCGCGAAGTGCTGGAACTGGGCCTGGCCGGCATCGCGCTGTCACGTTATTCCGGCCTGTGGGTCGGCTTGAAGACCACCGCCGAAGTGATCGAGACGGCGGCCGCCTTCGACATCGGCATCCTTCCCGCCTTTGTCGCGCCCGAGGATGTCACGCCGCCGCCGCACGGTTTGAATTGGGATGCGTCGATCGCCTGGCCTGGCCAGCGCGCGGAACTGGAACGGCGCCTGATCGAGGAACGCTTGCCGGCCGCGCGCGCGTGGGCGCGCGCCAACCGGCTCGATCGCGAAATCGTGTCGGCGTCTCATCGACGCTTCGGCATCGTCACGGTCGGCAAGGCGCACCAGGACTTGATGCAGGCCTTGGAAGACCTGCAACTGGATGACGCTGCGTTGCAGGCGATGGGCATCTCCATCTATAAAGTGGCGATGAGCTGGCCGCTGGAGACGACCGGCATGCTGGCTTTCGCCGACGGCCACGAGGAATTGATCGTGATCGAGGAAAAGCGCGCAACCGTCGAGACCCAGTTGAAGGAAGCGCTGTATCACCACGAGCCGGGCCAGCGTCCGCGCGTCAGCGGCAAGACTGATCCGTCCGGCGCGCCCTTGCTGGCGGAAGTGTCCGAATTCACGCCATTACTCGTGGCGCAAAAGCTGGCGGCGCGCCTGGGCGATGCCTTGCCGCTGCTGCATGAGCGCCTGCTTGCGCTGGAAGCGCGCCAGCGGCCGGTATCCGCTGCGGTGATCCCGGTGCGGGCGCCGTACTTTTGTTCGGGCTGCCCGCACAATACGTCGACCAAAACGCCGGACGGTTCGGTGGCCGGCGGCGGCATCGGTTGCCACGTGATGGCGCTGGCGCAGCCGGCGTTGAAGACGGCGACTTTCAGCCAGATGGGCGGAGAAGGCGCGCAGTGGATAGGCGCGGCGCCGTTTTCCGCCGTGCCGCACATTTTCCAGAACCTGGGCGACGGCACTTATCAGCATTCCGGCCTGCTGGCGGTGCGCGCGGCGGTCGCGGCCAAAGCCAGCATCACCTATAAAATCCTGTACAACGACGCGGTGGCGATGACTGGCGGCCAGGCGGCCGAAGGCTTGATCGACCCGGCCCGCATCACGCGCCAGTTGCATGCGGAAGGCGTGCAGCGCATCGTGCTGGTCAGCGACGACGCGCCGCACTGGCAAAACAATGCCGAACTGGCGCCGGGAACGGAAGTGCACGACCGCGCGCAACTGGATCAGGTGCAGCGCGAATTGCGCGGCGTGGCCGGCGTCAGCGCCATTGTCTATGTGCAGACTTGTGCGGCCGAGAAGCGCCGCAAGCGCAAGCGCAAGGAAATGCCGGACCCTGATAAACGCCTGTTCATCAACGAGCGCGTCTGCGAAGGTTGCGGAGACTGTTCTGTGCAATCGAACTGCATCGCCGTCGAACCGCTGGAAACGGGTTTTGGACGCAAGCGCAAGATCAACCAGAGTGCCTGCAACAAGGATTTTTCCTGCGTAAAGGGTTTTTGTCCGAGCTTTATCGAGATCGATGGCCCGCGCATCCGCAAGCCGGACCACAGCCGATTGAAGGCGCTCGAAGTTGAACTGGCGGCGGCGTTGCCGATGCCAATGATTCCCGCCGTCGGCGCCGGCTTCAATGTGCTCGTCACCGGCATCGGCGGCAGCGGCGTGCTGACGATGGGGGCGCTGCTTGGAGGCGCCGCGCACCTGGAAGGCAAGGGCGCGACCGTGCTCGATTTCACGGGGCTGGCGCAAAAGAATGGCGCCGTGCTCAGCCAGGTGCGCATCGCGCCGTCGCCGCAGGATATCGCTGCGGTGCGCATCGGTCCCGGCGCGGTCGATCTGCTGCTGGCGGCCGACCTGGTGGTGGCGTCGGCCGCCGACACACTGGTCAAATTGTCGGCCGAA
Source organism: Pseudomonadota bacterium (assembly GCA_040389645.1). Lineage (GTDB taxonomy): Bacteria > Pseudomonadota > Gammaproteobacteria > Burkholderiales > Burkholderiaceae_D > Rugamonas. The sequence continues at coordinate 27,653 of JAZJZT010000068.1, forward strand.
CGCGCGGCGGCGGTGGTCAACCTGGACCAGGCGCCGACCGCCGAGGTGATATCGCGCCGCGATGCGGTTCAACCGACGTCCCTGATGCTGCAACGCTTGCGCCAGCGCTGTGTCGACGGCGGTTTCCACGGCATCAACGCGAGCGAACTAGCGCAGAAGATCTTCGGGGACACCGTCACCGCGCATACGCTGATGCTGGGTTTCGCATGGCAGCGCGGGCTGGTGCCGCTGTCGTTCGACGCGATCGACCGCGCAATCGAAATGAACGGCGCGGCTGTGGCGCTGAACCGGCGCGCTTTTACCTGGGGGCGCATCGCGGCGGCCAGGCCGGAGACACTGGCCGAAATCGACGCCGCCTCTGCGCTGAAGCCGGTGCTGCCGGTGCAGGAGCAAATGACGCTGGACCAGTTGATCGAACACCGCGCGGCCGATCTGACCGCATATCAGGATGCGGCGTATGCGCAGCGTTTCCGGGAACTGGTTGCGCGTGCGCGCGCGGCGGAACAACGCGCGCTGCCCGGCCGCGACGATTTTACGCGCGCGGTGGCGATCAGCGCCTACCGGTTGATGGCGTACAAGGACGAATACGAGGTGGCGCGGCTGTATGGCAGCGCCGAATTCAAGGCATCACTGGATGCGCAGTTTGAAGGGATGGGCAAGGTGTCGCTGTGGCTTGCTCCGCCGCTGCTGTCGCGCCTCGATCCGGCCACGGGACGGCCAAAGAAGATGAAATTCGGCGCCTGGATTCTGCCGGTGTTCGGCGTGCTGGCACGCTGCAAGGCTTTGCGCGGCGGGGCGTTCGATCCGTTCGGCTACACGGCGGAGAGGCGGCATGAGCGGCGCCTGGTTGTGGAGTACGTGGAGATGGTGGAACGGTTATGTGACAGGCTTGACGCGGCTGGTTATGCGCACGTGCTGGAGCTGGCGAATTTGCCGCAGCAGATACGCGGCTTCGGGCCGGTCAAGTTGCAGGCGATCGGGGAGTATGAGGAGCGCAAGGCGGTTTTGCTGGGCAGCGCCGGTGCGGTGAAGGCACAAGCGCGCGCGGCGTGACGTAGCCTGGAACGCTTGCACCTGTCATTCCCGCGAAGGCGGGAATCCCATTTCGCGTCCCGAACGGCGCGGAAAAATGGGGTTCCCGCCTTCGCGGGAACGACAGTGGTTTCGGGAGCGACAGTGGTCTACACACCAACCGGATACACGATCGATTTCTCCTGCGTGTACTCGTTGAGCCAGTTTTCGCCATATTCGCGACCGAGGCCGGAGCGTTTGTAGCCGCCGAACGGGGCGTCCATCAATTGGTACAAGCCTCCGTTGATGACGACGCCGCCGGTGCGGATCTGCAAGGCCATCTCGTACGCTTTGGCAGGGTCGCGCGAGTGGATGCCGCCGTACAGGCCGTAACGGCTGTCGTTGGCGATCGCGATTGCTTCTTCGTCGGTGTCGTAGCCGATGACGCAGGCGACCGGCCCGAAGATCTCGTCCTGCGCGATCGACATGCTGTTGTGTACATCGTCGAATACAGTGACGTTATAGAAGAAGCCTTTTTCCAGGTGCTGCGGGCGCGTGCCGCCCAGCACCAGCCTGGCTCCCTCATCCTGCCCGCGCTGGACGAATTGTTCGACCCGCTCGCGCGCCACGCCGCGAATCAGCGGGCCTACCATCGTGGTCAGGTCGGCCGGGTTGCCCAGGGCGAGCTGGCTGGCCACGGCCTGCATCGTTGCGATATAGGCGGGGCGGATCGAATTGTGGACGATATGGCGCGTGGCCAGTGCGCAACCCTGGCCGCAATGGGTCGATACCTGGAACAGGCCTTCCATCGCCGCCTTCTGCACGTCGGCGTCCGAACGCACGATCAGCGCCGATTTGCCGCCCAGTTCGAGCAGCGTGCGCTTGATAGTGCGCGCGCCTTGCGCCAGGATCGCGGCGCCCACGCCTTCGGAACCGGTGAACGTCACCATGTCGACCGCGTCGTCCGACGTCAGGCGCTGCGCGACGGCGGCGTCGCCTGTTACGATATTGAGCACGCCGGGCGGCAGGCCGATCTCGCTGGCCACTTCGCCGAACAGCAGCGCCGAAAACGGCGTATAGGGCGAAGGTTTTAAAATGACCGTGTTCCCGGCCAGCAGCGCCGGCACCAGCTTGGAGAGATTCGTCAAGAACGGCGCGTTATACGGCGTGATGGCGGTGACGACGCCGATCGCTTCGCGCACGACGACGCCGCCGCCGAGCAGGCGCGCGCCGCCCGGAGCGAACGGAGATTCCACCGATTCCAGCGGCAGGTGACGAATGGTCGGCACCAGCGATCGCGCGATCACCGCCTCGAACAGTTGCATCGGCCTGGTAAAGAACATGCGCTCGGCCAGCATGCGCGTGATGCCCCCTTCGGCGATCATCAAGGTCTTGATCTGTTCGGCGCGCTCGCTCAGCGCCGCGTGCATCTTGCGCATGAAGGTCGCGCGTTCGGCCGGCGACATGCGCGGCCACGGCCCGCTGTCGAAGGCGCGCCGCGCGGCGGCGATCGCCGCGCCGGCTTCAACGAGGCCGCCGACCGGCGCGTGGCCGATCACCTGTTCGGTGGCGGGATTGACGATGGCTTCCGTCTGTTGCGATTCTGGGCGCACCCAGGCGCCGTTGATGTACAGGCTGTCCAGGTGGGTATAGGGAATGTTCATCATGCAGTCTCCAGTGAGGAATGCGTTGTTTGGGGAGATGGCGCCGGGGCCAGGATCAGTTCGGCCGCGCGCATCGCCATGGCCATCGCCGGGCCGTTGGTGTTACCCGAGATAAGGGTCGGCATGATCGACGTGTCGACCACGCGCAAGCCCTGCACGCCGCGCACGCGCAACTGCGGATCGACCACCGACGCCGAGTCCGCACCCATGCGGCAGGTGCCTGCGACGTGGAAGGCGGTCGAGCCGAACTTGAAGAAGGCTTCTTCCAGCTGTTCGTCGGTGACGAATTCCGGTCCTGGTGCGATTTCCGCCACCACGAACGGCCGCAGCGCCGGCTGTTGCAGCATCTTGCGCATGAAGCGCAGCAGGTCGACCGAATGCCTGCGGTCGCGTTCCGTGCCGAGGTAGTTGGCGTCGATCTGCAGGTCGGCGTCCGGATCACGGCTGGCGATCATCACCGAACCTTCGCTGTCCGGATTCGTAAAATAGCCGACCCAGGTCATGCCGGCTTCCGTTTCCAGCGCGATCTTGCCGTCCTGTACCGAGATCGAATACAGGCCGATGCCCAGTTCCGCGTCCGGCCGCGACAGTTCCGGGCGCGTCTTGACGAAGGCGCACAGTTCATGCGCCGCGTGCGTCATCGGGCCGCTGCCGCCGGTAAAATAGCGCCCCAGGTTTTTCAGCAGGCGCCAGCCGGCGAATTCGCGATTCAGACTGCCGCTGCGCACGCGGATTTGCAGCATGATGCAGCGGTGTTCGAGCAGGTGGCGGCCCACTTCCGGCAAGTCCGCAATCAGCGGGATGCCCAGGCGCCCCAGCAGGGCGGCCGGGCCGACGCCGGACAGTTGCAGCAATTTCGGCGTGTTCAGCGCGCCGGCCGACAGGATGGTTTCCCGCCGCGCGCGGACGATGCGCGTGCCGGCCGCGTCGCGCACTTCGACGCCGACGGCGCGCTGGCCGTCGAAGACGATGCGCAAGACATCGGTGCCGGTGCAGACCGCCAGGTTGGAGCGGGTGCGCACCGGATGCAAAAACGCCTTGGCCGCGCTTTGCCGCTTGCCGCGCCAGATGGTGCGCGGCTGGTAACCGATGCCGCCCTGTAGCGCGGCATTGATATCGGCCATGCGCGGCACGCCGACCTGGCCGGCCGCCGCGATCACGGCTTCGCACAGCGCACTGCCGGACGGCTGCATCGATATTTTCAATGGTCCGCCGCTGCCGCGCCACTCGCCTTCACCGAGTTCGTGGTCTTCCATCGCCTTGTAGCAGCGGCCGATCTCCTTCCACCCCCAGCCGGTGCAGCCGGCTGCTTCCCAAGCATCGTATTCGGCCGGGTGCCCGCGCAGATACACCATGCCGTTGACGGAACTGGAGCCGCCCAGCGTGCGGCCCTTGAGCCAGTCTTCGGCTTCGCGCCCCGGACCCTGCACGGCGCGGTAGCTCCACACGTGCGGGTTGCCGGGATTGAGCATCTTGCCGATCCCGCGCGGCATGTGGATCAGCGCGCTCTTGTCGGCCGGGCCGCTTTCGATCAGCAGCACGGACAATGCCGGGTCGGCCGACAGGCGGTTCGCCAGCACGCAGCCGGACGAGCCGGCGCCGACGATGATGAAGTCATATTCCTGTTTCATCGTGTTTTCTCCCGGATCAGCGCGTGGTCTCGCGCGCCACCATCGCTTCCATGCCCATGTCCTGTTCCGGCAGCGACGTCTTCGGAATCGTGAAGCCGCCGACGGACGCGTCGCCGAGGATCGCGTACATGCCGCGGTTGAAGTCATAGGTCACGCTTTTCAGCGCCAGCGGGATCGCGTGGTCGTAGACCTGGAAGATCGTGTTGAACATCGAGCGATATAACTGCCCGTTCTGGTCCAGCGCGTCGAACATGCCGGCGCCGTAGCTGTCCTCGTCGATGTAATAGGTGCGCTTCGAATAGGCGTGCCGCATGCCCGGCTTCAGTACCGATTCCACCACCCAGACGCGGTGCAGCTCCCACCGTTCGCAGGCGGGGTTCGCGTGTTTGGCATTGAATTGCGTCTCGTCCTTGCACTCGAAATTGAACTTGTAGCTGTTATAGGGGATGAACATTTCCTTCTTGCCCAGCAGCTTGAAGTCGAAACGGTCCATCTTCCCGGAGAACATGAACAGTTCGTCGTACAGCGTGACGCCGCCCAAGGCCGACACCGGCGTGTCGTAGACGAATTCCGGCGCGAGTTTGACGCGGCGCTGGCCCGGCGTGTAGCTCCAGGCGCGGCGCGGCTTGTCGACGGTGTCCAGGTAATCGGCGATCATCTCGGCCTGGCCGGCCTTGCGTGACGGAGAATTCGTCACCGAATAGGCGCGCCAGTAGAGTTGCGGGTCGCGGTCGGTCAGCTTGGTCTGGAAGTACGGCTTTTCCACCTTGGTCAACTGTTCCGACGTGATGGTCGGCTTGCCGTTGGCGTCGATGATCCACGAGCGGCCGGTCGGCGTGCCGAAGCCGGTGTCGCCGACATAGCGCAGCAGCACATTCCACATCAATTCGTAACCGTTCTTCGGAATCGGGAACGGCAGGCCGCCGCGGCAGGCCGCATCGACCGCGTAGTTATCCTTCAGCGGCTTGCAGCCGGTGGCGTTGCGCACCGTCGCTTTCAATACATGCTCCGGCAGCGCCACGCTGCGGTGCGTCGGATAGATGTCGAGGTAATAGTCGGCGTTATCCTTCAATAGTTTTTTCTGGCCGGCGCTCAGCTTGTCTGCATACTGTTCGGCGTTCTTGCCGTCGATACGGAACAGCGGCTTGTCGCTCTTGTACGGATCGACCCAGAATCCGCTGTCGGCCTTGAAACCCGGCGGCGCCGTGGTCAGGCCGCCGGTGTAGGCGGGGATCGTGCCTTCCTTGTTGCCGGCCTTGAGCGCGCCGAATTCGGTCAAGGTCGTGCCGAGCTGTTTCGCTTCGTCGGGCGTCACGGCAGCCAGCGCGGGCGCCGACAGGAGCGCCAGCGAGGCGCAAAATAAGGTGGTTTTCATTTGATGGTTGTCCCTGTCTGTTATCAGAAGCCGGCTTTGACCGTAAACACCAGCCAGTTGCGGTCGGTGGTGCCGACGCTGCCGGCGCCGCCGATCACCGTGGTGCCGCTCGCGTCGTACTTGGTGCGCGCATTGCTGTCGGCGTATTGCAGCGAGAATTCATAGCGCTGCGCATAGGTCATCTTGGCGCCGATGGACCAGGACAGCGCCTTGCCGCTGCCGCCGCCCGAACTGGCCGCGTTGCCGCTCAAGCCGTAGTTCAGCGAGACCGGCACTTCCAGGTCCCACGACGGCAGCACTTGCAGGTATTGCGGTGTCATCAGCAGCGCGATCGCCGCGTAATCCTTGGTCGAGCAATCGTCGCTGCGCCCGCCCGGCTTGCCGTCCGGCGCCGTGCAACTCTGGTAGCCGACACCCTTGTACAGGTCCGCGTGTTTCGTCACTTTCAGCAGGCGGTTGTAGGCCAGCTCCGCGATAAAACTGCCGGTGTCCCAGAATTTCGTCGCCGGCAGCAGGTAGACGCCGTTGACCACCGCGTGCAAGGTGTCGCCGCGCGGGCCCTCGTTGTCGAGCGGGCTGACGCCGGCCGCGTTGAGCGCGCCGTTCTTGCGGTAGGCCAGGTCGGCCGCCGCGCTGATCGGGCCGACCACCTTGCCGGCGCTGAAGCCGAGCATCTTGACATTCTTCGGGTAGACCAGGCGGTAGGCGGTCGGCACGGTGCCGACGCCGGGAATCGTCACGAATTGCGTCAGGTTCGGGCCGAACCAGGGGTTGTAGTCGTCGAACTGACGGTAATACGCGCCGAACGCCGATTCCAAGGCTTCGACATTGAGCTTGGCGCCGATGCCCCAGTTGCCGCGCCGGTCCGGCTTGATGGAATCGGCGTGCGACAGCGTCGCGCCGTTCGGCGCCACCGGCAGCCGGTCCGGTCCCTCGAAGAACGGGTCGGCCGGCGCAAAGAAGGTGCCGCCGTAGGGCAGGCGGGATTCTTTCCAGTCGAGGAAGTATTGCGCCATCAGCGTCAGTTCCGGCGTGACCTGGCTTTTCAGGAACAGTTGCGACACCGGCAGGAACACTTCCTTGGTTTCGATGCCGGGGCTGGTGACGGCCTTGACGCCGTCGACCGGGGATTGCGAATACGAGATCGCATGGGCCGGGATCAGCAAGCCTTCGCCAAAATAATTGGTCTGGCGGCCCAGTTTTGCGTTGAGCGGCGTCGTGCCGAGCTTGACGTTGGCCCAGACGAAGGCGTCCAGGATTTCGCCGGAAGGGCCGTTGACGAAGCGCGACACCTTGTGGTTGTAGCGGTCGCCGACATAGCTCGATGCGAAACCCGGCGCCACCGTGTGCACCGAGTGGTCGTCGTAGGCCTGGTCGTACCAGGCCGCGCCGCTGACGCGCAGGCCGAACAGGCTGCGGTAATTGACGTCGAATTCGCTGAACAGGTCGAGCCGGTTGGTGACGACGTCGCCGCGCCCGAACTTACTGTCGGATTCGTCGTAGGTGGAATTGTTGAGGATGCGCTGGTCCGGGCTGTTGGTGCGCACGCCGAGATTGTAGCGCACCGTGTTATCCAGGCGTACCTTCATGTCCGGGTTGCCGGTATCGAATTCGACCGCCGCGGCGCCGCCGCCCCAAGCCATCATCAACATTGCCGCGATGCCGCGCAGGGCCAGTCCGGCAGGTGGACGCAGTCCAAAACTTCTCATTCCTATCTCCTCCAAGTGGTGTGAGCGACGTATGCCGCCTCGGTGTTTTTCAGCGCTTTTCGTCCTGGCCGGGATTTGGCCAGAACCTTGCGCTGGCCGATTCTATCGCATTTTTTTGATAAATTTGTTACGCAAAAAAAGATATTTCAATTTATTTATCTTTGTTTGCGAATTTAATCTGCGATTTATATTCGCATAATTTTCAATCTTTTGGACGGAATTGCCGCGCAGCCTTGTCGCTGCAAAGGCTCTGTGCTAAGGTGCCCCCGGTCCCTACAGCCCCTGCATACGATGAGCGATTCCACAATTCCAGCGGTGAAGAGAGAGCGTCCGCTGGACGATCTCGACCGCGCCATCCTGACGTCGCTGCGCGCGGCGCCGCGCGAAACCAGCAAGGCCATAGCCGACCAGTTGTCGGTCAGCGAAGGTTTGATCGCCACCCGCATCCGCGCGCTGGAAAACGACCGCGTCATCAAGGTGATGGCGCAGTGCGACTTCCGCGCCGCCGGCTACCAGCTGCTCGCCAGCGTCGAGGTATGGACCGCCGGCCGCGCGGTGCAGGATGTCGCCGCCGACATCGCCGCCTTGGAGCAGACGGCGCTGGTCAGCATCCTGATGGGCAATCCATCGATCTCGCTGCTGGTGATGGCGGCCGACCTGGCCGACCTGCAAGACCTGGCGATGCACCGCATCGCCACCGTGGCCGGCGTGCGCTCGGTGGAGACCATGGTGTTTTCCGAAATCCTGAAATACCGCAGCGAACTGGTGGCCCTATGAAACTCGACCAGACCGATAGCGCCATCCTCGACCTGCTGCGCGAAGACGGCCGCATGAGCAACCGGGAAGTCGGGCGCGCGCTGGGCATTTCGGAAGGGACGGTGCGCCAGCGGCTGCGCAAGCTGGTCGACAGCCAGTCGATGCGACTGGGCCTGGTGACCGACATCCACACCAGCGGGCTGGCGGTCGGCGTCACGGTGCGCATCAAGGCGCTGCCCGAGCGCATCCGCGCCATCGCGCAGGCGCTGACGGAACTCGAAGCGTCGACCTTCGTCGGCCTGACGCTGGGGCGTTTCGATATCGTCGCCGTGCTGGTCGCGCGCAGCCGGATCGAGGCGGCCGACATCATCGACAACCAGATCGCCAGCATCGACGGCGTGCGCGAAGTCGATGCGCAAGAGCCGGTCAGCTATACCAAGCACCGTTACGACCTGGTCTACATCACCGAATAAGTATTTGTGCGTATCGAAGTTTGTTGTGCATGCAGGTATAGTTTATTTAGACACAAATTAAAAACGTGTTTAATTTAAGGGTAAATCTTGCACATGTAAGTGAAACCCTGACTATAAATGCACCAATACTTGGAGAAGATATGCGCCCCGATAAATCGAGGAAGACCATGCTCAGCGCGACCTGGGCCTGCGTGCTGGCCGCGCCGCTGATGGGTTGCGGCAATGGCGGCGACGATGTCGTCGTGATCTACGACGCGCCGACGATCAACCTGCTGTCGTCGAAAGCGGAATACGTATCGGGCGGCGATGCGCTGGTCGATATCGCGCTGCCGACGCTGCCGGCCGGCGCGACCGCCCCGGCGCTGGTGGTCACACTGAACGGCGCCGATGTCTCGGCCACGTTCAAGGCCGATACCGGCACGCACCGCAAGGCGGTATTGGGCGGCCTGGCGGCCGGCGCCAATACGCTGGTGGCGACTTACGGCGGTCCGTCGGCGACGATGAAACTGACGAATTACGCGCTGACCGGCCCGATGCTGTCCGGTCCCCAGCTATCTCCCTTCATCTGCCAGACCCAGGATTTCGTGCTGCCCGACGGCAGCAAGCTTGGCGCGGCCACCGATGCCAACTGCTCGGCGCCGACGAAGGTCCAATATGTCTACCGTGCCGCGGCCGGCGGCGCATTGAAGCCGCTGCCCGATCCGAAAGTGCTGCCGGCCGACGTGGCGACGATCACGACGACGGCCGGCGTCAGCGTGCCGTTCGTGGTGCGCGTGGAAACGGGCACGATGAACCGCGGCATTTACCAGAATGCGATCCTGTTCGACCCGACCAAAGAGGGCACGCCGACGCCGCTGACACCGCCGAAAGGGTGGAACAAGCGCCTGATCGCCGTGCACGGCACCGGTTGCGCCGGCGGCTGGTATGTGCAGGGTTCGGCGCTCGGCGTCAGCGTGCTGACCGGGGACAATCTGACCCGCTTGAGCGAAGGCTACGCCGTGTTCAACAACAGCCTGAATCACCCGACCAACAGTTGCAACGCGACGCTGGCCGGCGAAACGACGATGATGGGCAAGGAGCATTTCATCAAGACGTACGGCGTGCCGTCGTACACCGTCAGCGTCGGCACGTCCGGCGGCGCCTATACCAGTTTGCAGGTGGCAGATGCCTTCCCCGGCCTGTTCGACGGCGTCTACATCAACGCGACCTTCCCGGACGCGATGTCGATTGCCGTGTCCGGCCTGGATGCGAAGCTGCTCAGCAACTACCTGTTGAAGAACAATGGTGCATCACTGACCGAGGCGCAGATGGTGACCGTGTCCGGCAACAAGAATGCGCGCGCCTGGTACGACCTGGCGATTCAGTCCGGCCGCACCGATCCGGTGCCGAACCGCGTCGATCCGATTCCGGCCAGCCCGCTGCTCGGTGGCTATAAATCGGCGATCTGGAACGCGGCGGTCCCCGTATCGCTGCGCTACGATCCGCTATCGAATCCGAAGGGCGCGCGCCCGACCGTGTTCGACGTGGCGAAAAATATCTATGGCGTCGATGCGGCGACCGGCTTCGCGCGCCGCCCTTACGACAACGTCGGCGTGCAGTACGGCCTGGCGGCGTTGAACAGCGGCGCCATCACGCCGGCCCAGTTCATCGACCTCAATCGCAAGGTGGGCGGCTACGACCAGGACGGCAATTACACGGCCGCGCGCGCCGCCGGAGATGAAGGCGCGATCAAGCGCGCCTACCAGAGCGGGCTGCAACTGGGCGCGGGGACCGGCCTGTCGTCGATCCCGATCTTCGACACCAGCAATTATTATGACGAAGACAATTACTATCACTACCAGTGGTTCCACTTCGCGGTGCGCGAGCGGCTGGCGAAATCGAATGGCGGCGATACGCGCAACCACGTGATGTGGCGCGGCGGCTTGTCCTTCACGGAGCTGTTCGGCGTGCCGGGGGCCGATTCTCTCGCCGTCAGCCAGGCGTCGAACGGCAAGAGCTGGAGCGCCTTCGTGCGCTGGATGGATGCGTACAAGGCGGATGCGTCGAGCGCTTCGCAGCGCGACAAGGTGATCGCGAACAAGCCGGCCGATGCGGTCGACGGCTGCTTCACGAAATCCACTGCGCCGCAATTCATCGCCGAAAAGCAGACGCTGGGCACGCAGAATTCGGGACAGTGCAATGCGATCTGGCCGTCGTGGACGGCGGCGCGCATCGAAGCGGGCGGACCGGTCGCGGCCGATATCCTGAAGTGTCAATTAAAACCGGTCGCGCTGGCCGATTACAAGGTGGCGTTGACGGACGCGGATAAAAAGGCGCTGGAAGCGGTCTTCCCGAGCGGCGTCTGCGACTGGAGCAAGCCGGGTGTGAGTCAGGTTGCCACCGTGCCGTATGCGTCGTTCGGACCGTCGGCGGTGAGTTTGACGTTTGATGTCACCAAGCCGTAAGAGCCTGATAAGCCGGTTTTTTCGTCAAAATCAGAGGCAAAATCCGGGGTCAGACCCATGGGTCTGACCCCAGTCCTTGCATCTGGATTTGGGGGTGTTCCCTGCAATACGTAAGGAGCCTTCTTTGTTGACCGGCCTACTCAGGTTTGTTAATGCGTTTCAGGCGCTGGCCGTGGATGCCCCAGATGCAGTCTTCGCCGTCGAGATGTCCGCACAGCGCCCAGCCGCCGCCGATTTTTTGCACGGTCACCGGGACTTCGATTTCCACCGCCAGTTTTTCAGCCCATGCCTTGGCCGATCCCTGGCCCTTGAACAGTTCGTTCCCTTCCACGACCACGGTCGCGTCGAAGATGGGAACGGCAAATAAGGTCATCATTTTTTTGTCTCGCTTTATTTAAATTTTGCTGTGAATTTAAGGTGCTATGGCCGAATTGTGGCACAGTCCGCGCCCGCAGGCCAACCCGCTGGCGATTCACACATCCTTGCGAAAACACTGCCCATCCTGGTCGATGGCGAGATAGGCCATGCCGCACTGTTCGAGGAAGGCCAGTCCGTCCTGCTGCATCAGCATGGCGATGGTGGAGCAGCTGCCGGCGGCGATGGCCAACGGTCCGAGCACGCTGACCGAGCGCCAGTGCGATACCGGCATGCCGCTGCGCGGGTCGAGCACGTGGCAATAACGCTGCCCGTCGACTTCAATATATCGTTCGTAATCTCCGCTGGTGGCCAGCGCGCCGCTGCTGATCGGGATGCCGGCCGCCAAGCCCTGCGCGTGGCGCGGGTCTTGCACGCCGATGGTCCACGGCCGGCCATCCGCTTGCGGTCCGATGATGCGCAGGTCGCCGCCGAGATTGACGTAGCCGTGCCGCACACCGCCTTCGATCAGGATGGCGCCGGCCCGGTCGGCCGCGTATTCCTTGCCGAAGCCGCCCAGGTCGATTTCCATGCCGACGCGCGGCAGGCGAATTTGCCCATGCCGCCACTGCACCTGGTTCCAGCCGACCAGCGGCAGCAAGGTTTCCAGCGCGCGCGCCGTTGGCAGCACCGGCTTCTGGAAATCCCATGCGCGCCGCAACACGCCGGACGTGATGTCGAACAGGCCGCCGCTCGATGCGTACAGCGTGTCGGCGTAAGCCAGCAGCGCCTGCGTCTCGTCGTCGCAGCTTATCGCTTCCTGCCCGGCGGCGGCGTTGATGCGGGAAAGGATGCTGTCCGGCCGATAGCGTGAATATTTATGTTCGATGCGCCGCACTTCGTCGATCGCGGCTTGCGCCAGCCCTTGCGCGTCGGCCCGGTCGGGCACGGCCAGCCGCACTTCGCAGCGGCTGGCCATGGCCGTAAACGGAAATGCCTGGACCGGTATCACCACAGGCGCGTGATGCCGATCTGGATGCTGCGCGCATGCAGCGGTTCGAGGCCCGGACTGCCGCTGCCGAAGGCGCGCCAGGCGCCGCGCTGCCGGTACGCTTCCAGTTTCAGATCGGCGGTCCAGTCACGGCCGAATTGCCTGGCGATCTTGATGCCGAGCGTGACGGCGCCGAACGCGGACAGGCGCTGGTCTTCGGACGAGTCGCGCGTGGGGTTGTTCAGGAAGCCGGCCGGGAAGGGCGCACCCAGCCTGGCGTCGTACACCGGGTCAAAATAAAAATCGGCCGCGCCCTGCGTGTACAGGCGGGCCGACGGCGTCACGCTCCAGCCCTGGCCGAGCGGCTGCACATATTCGCCGCCGAGCGTGTGCGCGCGGATGCCGAAACTGTCGCTGTAATACCGGTAGCTCAGGCGGCTGGTGCCGTCGCTACCGGCGTAATGGTGGTTCCAGCGCGCCAGTACTGTGTTCTGGTTGCGCTCGCGCGGCCGCCTGTCGAGCAATTTGTAGGGGTCGGAATAATAACCGTGGCCGTGCGAGTGCGTCAGCGTCAGTTGCGCCAAATCGCGCGCCGTCACGACCTGGGTAACGCCGAGCAGGAAATTGACGGTCTGGCGCGATTCGTCACGCACGATCAGGTTGACCGGGTTGATCGCGTCGTCCGAGCCGCCGATGCCGAACGACCAGGTGGTGTTGTGATTGTCGCTCGATATGGCGCCGAGCAGCGACAGCGCGCGCGACACGTAATCGTTTTCTGTCGAATATGCCGCGCCAGCGGTCAGACTGCCGCGCGCGAAATAGCGGGTCACGGCGACATCCGCAGCGCGCCGCTGGTCGTCCATGCGCGAGGCGCCCGAGACGGCCGTATGGTAGCGCGGCGTTGCGCCGGACACGTCGTCGGCCGTCAGCGTGCCGGCCAGCGACCACTCTCCGGCCACCGGCATCACCAGCGCGACCGACGGCGAATGCACGTGGACCCGTTCCAGGCCGGGCTGGGATTCGGCGTAATCGAGGTATTTGACGCTGAGGGAACTGCGCTCGGGCGGGGTTTCGGCGCGCACCGCGCCTATGCCCGGCAGCAGCAGCGCCGCGGCCAGGATGGCGTGGCCCAGCGGCGGCATGTCCGGCCGGCTGGCCGGCGCTGTTTGTATCGGATCGATGTCTGAACGGTCGTTTATGTTCATGCGCGCTCCATTCAATTGCAGCCGCAGCCGCCGCCACCGACGCCGCTGCCGCCGGACGCCGCTTCCTTGCTGGTGTAAATGTGCTCGCCGAAACGCGCTTCGAGCGCGTCGCCGTCGAGCAGCATCTCGGGCCGCGCCAGCGTCCCTTTTTCCCATGGCTGCACGGTGGTGCAGCCGGCTGTTGCGCATACAATCCCGGCCAGCGCCGCCAGGCGCGCCAGGGTGGCGATCGATGCTGTCATGGTTTCATTCCCAATGCGGATTTGATCCTGTTTTCCAGTTCGGCGCGTTCGTCCAGCCTGAATCCCGTGTGCTCGAAGACGATCCTGCCATCCCTGCCGATCAACACGCTGCTCGGCATGCCCTTGATGCCGTAGCTGCGCGGCGCGCTGCCGGCGGGATCGAAGGCTAGCACGAAGTGCGCCGGTATGGAGGAGAGGAAGGTGCGGGCATCGTCGGTTTTTTCATCGACATTGATGCCGATCACTTGCAAACCCTGCGCGCCATATTTCGCCTGCATCTCGTTCATCCACGGGAAGGACTGGCGGCACGGGCCGCACCACGAGGCCCAGAAATCCACGTACACCAGCTTGCCGTGGTAATTGGCCAGCTTGACGGCGCCGCCAGGACCGCCGAGTTCAAACGCCGGCGCCGGCTTGCCTACTTCCAGCGCCGCCGCCGGCAGCGCCAGCAGCATCGCGCAGGCAGCCAGCAGCGGACGGACGCGCAGTGTAGTCATATTTCGCGACATATTCATAAATAGGAGACTCGGTGACAGTGATGTTACCCGGTCAATACTGCCTGGCGGACAAATAGTTCATGTTCAGCCCGATTTTTTGCCGGGTGCGCGCATGTAAAATCGACCGCAGGGCGAGACTGTTTGGTATTTTTTGGCAAAAATCAGATGCAAGGGCCGGGGTCAGACCCGTGGGTCTGACCCCAGATTCTGCCTCTGATTTTTGCCGGTATCCGTAAACAACCTTTTTTCCTGCCGGATTGAACCTTTTTGTTGCGCAAGCGTATTCACTTACATCGGGAGAACAGCCACATGCTGAAAAAATGGAAGGCGGACGGCGCCGGCGCGCGCACCGGCCTGGCCGACAGCAGCGAGGCGCAGTTGATCGGCCTGATCGCGGACGGCGACCGTGCCGCGTTCCAGGCTTTATATCGGATCTATTTTCCGAGGCTGGCGCGTTTCCTGGACCGGATGGTGCGCAGCGCTCCGCTGATCGAGGAAATCGTCAACGACACGATGCTGGTGGTGTGGCAAAAGGCGCATACCTATAACCACACCTGCAAGGTGTCGACCTGGGTGTTCGCGATCGCCTACCGCCAGGGCTTAAAAGCGGTCAACGCGATCGATGAACCGGTCGAATCGGATTTCGAGCAGCAGCCGGGCGATGCCGGGCACGAGCCGGAACGCGCCGCCGAGCACGAACAGTTGCGGCAGGGCGTGCGCCGCGCGCTCGATGCCTTGCCGCTTGAACAGCGTGTCGTCGTCAGCCTGACCTACTACCACGACATGGATTACAAGGAAATCGCGGAAACCATGGGTTGCCCGGTCAATACGGTCAAGACGCGCATGTTCCACGCCAGGCAGCGTTTGAGGGGCTTGCTTTCGATCCAGATGGAAGAATTATCATGAGTACGACAGAAGAATCGGCCACGCGGGCGCACCAGGCGGCGCAGGCATTGCTGCCGTGGTTCGTCAACGCCACCTTGCAGGATGAAGAGCGGCTGATGGTGAGCGCCCACTTGCGCGACTGTGCCCATTGCCGTTCGGATGTCGAGATGCTGGGGCAGTTGCGGGCGGCGCCGCCCGCGCTGCCGGCCGGGCTGGACCCGGAACGGGCGCTGGCCCGTTTGATGCCGCGCCTGGAAGCACAGTTCAAGGACACGCCGGCCCGCACGGACACCACCCTGGCCGGGCGCTTGCGCGCATGGCTGACCGGCGGCCGGGGCTGGATGCCGTGGGCGCTGGCCGGGCAGGCGGTAGTGCTCACCGCCCTGGCATTCCAGCTGGCGCATGTAGGCGGCGATGCGCGCAATTACCGCGCGCTGGGCAATGCCGGGCAGCCGGCGGCGGGCAGCGTGGTCGTCATGTTCCAGCCCGATACGCGGCTGGCCGACGTGCAGCGCATCATGCACGCCAGCGGTGCGCGCATCGTCGACGGGCCGACGGTGACGGGAGCGTACCTGCTCGACGTGCCCGATGCGCGCCAGGCGCAGGCGCTCGCCAGCCTGCGCGCTGAATCAGCCGTGCAACTGGCCGAGCCATTGCATGCTCCGGTGCGGCCATGATGCGCATGCTGCTCTGTTGCTGGCTGCTGCTGGCGGCGGCAATGTGTTGTGCCGGCGGCGCCGGGCCGGAAACGCCGGCGCAGCGCGAGCCGGCGCGCGAAATCCTGGTCATGCTGCACGTGGCGCCGCCGCACTTCCGGCCCGACGCATATTATCCGGCCGATTACCGCGACGATACCGGCCGCGCCGCGCGGCGCCGCATCGCCGAAGCGCTGGCGAAAGATTACGGCTTGACCGTGCTCGAAGATTGGGCGATGCCGGCCTTGAGCGTCGATTGCTACCGCATGGTGGAGCCGCCGGGATCTCCTCCCGGCAAGATCGTCGAAGCGCTGTCGCACGACGCGCGGGTCGAGTGGGCGCAGCCCATCAACACTTTTTCGGCGCAGGGCGGCAGCGATCCCTTGTACCCGGTGCAGCCGGCCGCGCTGCGCTGGCAACTGGCCGACATCCGCAAGGCCGCCACCGGCCGCAATGTGCTCGTGGCCGTGATCGACAGCGGCGTCGAGGCCGAGCACCCGGACCTGGTCGGGCAGCTCGCCTTCAAGGAAAATTTCGTCGACCGGCAAGTCTATGCCGCGGAAAACCACGGCACCGGCGTGGCCGGCGTGATCGCGGCGCGCGCCGGCAACGGCGTCGGCATCGAGGGCGTGGCGCCGGACGCGCGCCTGATGGCCTTGCGCGCCTGCTGGCAGGTGGTGGACGGAACCACCCTGTGCAACAGTTTTACCTTGGGCAAGGCGATGAATTTCGCGCTGATGCATGGCGCGCAGGTGATCAACCTGAGCCTGTCCGGCCCGCCCGACCGTTTATTGGCGGCTCTGATCGATGTCGCCTGCGCGCGCGGCATGAAGGTCGTCAGCGCGGTCGACGCGGGCAGCGCTGACGGCGGCTTTCCGGCATCGCACCCCGGCGTGTTCGCGGTGGCGGCGGAAGAAACGCAGGGTGTGGGAGTGAATGTGCTGCGCGCGCCCGGGCGAGATATTCCGACCGCCGCGCCGGGCGCGCGCTGGGGTTTGGTGTCCGGCGCATCCTATTCAGCCGCGCATATCTCTGGCATGATGGCCGTGCTCAGCGAACTGCGGCCCGGGCTCACGCCGGCGCAATTGCGTTCGAATATCGTGCCGCTGGCGGCCGGCCAGGCGCAGCTTGCCGGCATCGACTTATGCGCGACCGTCACGCGCCTCACAGGAAAATGCACATGCACATGCGTACCCGGCGCGGCCCGGCAGCCGAAGAATGTCCGCTTGCCTTGACAAGCCATCCCGCCCGTGGAGGTCTTGTTGCGTAGATGGGGCGCGGCCGTGCTGGCGCTGTGCTGCTGGCATGGCGGCGCGGCACGGGCGCAGGTGAGCGGCAGCGCCGCCATCGTTTCCGACTACCTGTATCGCGGCGTCAGCTACAGCCGGGGCGATCCGGCCGTCCAGCTCAATGTTTCTTACGACAGCGCGGCCGGCTGGTATGCCGGCGCCTTCGCTTCCAGCGTCAAACTGTACGGGGCCTCGCGCGGCGGCGCCCAATACATCATCTATGCCGGCCATGCCCGGCGCCTGTCGTCCGGCGTGTACTGGGACGCGGGCTTGTCCGATTACCGTTTTACGGGCGCCGCCGGTTTTAATTACCGCGAAATCGTCGCCGGGCTGGGCATCGACAATGTCAGCGCGCGGATCGCCTATGCTCCCGATTATCTCGGGCAGGGCGTGCGCACCGTGTACGCGGAACTCAATGGCAGTTACCCGGTGCGCGATGGCTGGAACCTGTTCGCCCACCTCGGCTACCTGCACCCGCTGTCCGGCGGCGACGTTTATGCCTATGCGCCGGCGATCGAAAGCCGGGCCGATGGCCGCGCCGGCGTGGGCGCGAACCTGGCCGGCTGGAAGTGGCAACTGGCCTGGGATGGCGTGCACGTGCGCCGCGCACCATACGCGCAGGGCGCGCTGCGCTCGCGCGGGGGCGTCGTGCTCAGCGCCACCCGCCCATTTTAATTGGCGCCGGCCAGGAACCATGTGCCGATCAGATTGCGCTCGGCATCGGTCATGCCGGTGGCGTTCCCGAACGGCATCGTGCGCTGGACCACGGCCTGCAGATAGATTTGCTGGGCGCGGGCGTGGATATCGCTGTCGCTGTCGAGCCGCACACCGGCGTTTGCGAAACTGGCCGAGTGACAGGTGACGCAGCGCGCATTGATAATGCTGCGTACGTCGGCGAAGCTCGGGCCGGGGGGCGGAGGTGGCGGCGTGGCGGGCAGCATCGCCGCGATCGTGGCGTCGACCGTGGCCTGGAACGCGCCGGGATTGGTGTTCGCGTCGACCTTGGCCAGCATCGCGCGCGCCGCTGCCGCTGCCGCCTGGCCGCTGTAGGCGGACACTTCGGCCGGCGTATCGAGCGCCGCGGTGAAGCTGATGCCGACGCTGACGCGGTTGCGTATCAGTTGCGCGTCGAGCAGCCCTTGCGCGCTGGTGTTGATCAGCGCCCCGGCCATGATCGACAGCGATGCGTTGGCGCGCGTCAGCCTGCCGCTGTTGATCGCATCGACCCAGAATGCCTTGCCCGCCGCCTGCGGGATGCGGTTCAGCACATTGACGAAGATGGCGTTGACAAAGGCATCGTTGTCGCCCGAATACAGCGATTGCGATTCGGTGCTGTTGCCGAAGCTGTCGATCAGCGCGCGGATCTCGGCGCTGCTGTTATAGGCGGCGCTCAGTAGCTGGATGTCGGCGGGCGCGTTCAACTGCGCCAGTTGCGCCGCGAAGTTGGTCAGGCCGGAACTGTCGGCCGGGCGTCCAAAATAGGAAATGTACAGTTGCTCGACCAGCGTGTAGTAATCGCTGGCCACGGCTTGCTGCGCGCCGACATTCTGGCTGATGGCGGCCAGTTGGGTCGCCGGCGCCGCAGCCGTGCCGGCCGGATCGCCGCCGCACGAAATCAGCAGCGCGGGCAGCAGGGAAAACAGCGGCAATTTCAATAAAGTGTTCATCGCGGTCCTGGAAACGTGGCTGGTGTCCCGGTATATCCCATTTCGCCTTCAAAAGGTTCTAAAGGCGCGGATTTTTTTTCAAGATCCGCCGTCCGCCTGTAATGCCGTCAAGTTAGCGCCAAATTGTCGTTCCCGCGGAAGCGGGAACCCCATTTAGAGCCGCAAACGGCGCAAAAAAATGGGATTCCCGCCTTCGCGGGAATGACAAATTTGGCGCTAACTTAACGGCCTTACCGTCTGTCTGCGGATATTTAATTTTCATGCTAATATTTAGGAAGCTAATTAAAAACGATGTGCCGCAATGACTGAACTCGACAAGACCCTGATGTCCCTGACCAATACGCTGGTCCACGTGGCGCGCGCCTACAAGGCGGCGGCCGACCGCATGGCGGGCGATTTCGACCTGTCGCACGCCAGCGCGTGGCCGGTGGTCATGATCGCGCGCCTGGGTGACGGCGTGCGTCCCGGCCTGCTGGCCGATGCGCTCGGCGTCGAGCCGCCTTCGCTGGTGCGCATCGTCGATCAACTGGTGACCGCTGCCCTGGTGGTGCGCCAGGACGATGCCGGCGACCGCCGCGCCAAGACCTTGCACCTGACGGAAGACGGTAAAAGCTGCGCGGCGCGCCTGGAAAAGGCGCTGGTGCCGTTCCGGCGCGAACTGTTCAAGGGCGTGCCGGAAGCCGAGGCCGAGACATGCGTGCGCGTGCTGATGCAGCTCGACCAGGTGCTGGCGCAGCAATCCAAACGCTGAGCGGCGCCGCTTCATGCCGACATCCCCTACATTGCCGACCCGCGGCGAGCTGCTGTTCTCGCTGAAATGCTTCATCGCCTCGATGCTGGCGCTGTATGTCGCGCTGGCGGCCGGCCTGCCGCGCCCGTTCTGGGCCATGATGACGGCGTATATCGTCGCCAGCCCGCTGGCCGGTGCGGTGCGTTCGAAGGCGGCGTTCCGCCTGTGCGGCACCGTCATCGGTTCGCTGGCGACAGTGTGGATGGTGCCGCGCCTGGCCAACGCGCCGGAACTGCTGTCGCTGGCGCTGGCGTGCTGGGTCGGCCTGTGCCTGTACATCTCCCTGCTGGACCGCACGCCGCGCTCGTATGTCTTCATGCTGGCCGGTTACACGGCCGGCCTGATCGGATTTCCCGCCGTGTCCGACCCGTCGACCATCTTCGACACGGCGCTGGCGCGGATGGAGGAAGTCGGCGTCGGCATCCTGGCCGCCACGCTGGTTCATTCTTTGGTGTTCCCGCAAGGCGTGGCGCCGGCGCTGCTGGCGCGCCTGGACCGCGCGATCGGCGATGCGCAGCGCTGGGCTGGCGCGTTGATGCACCCGGCGCCGGCCGGCGCGGCCGGCGGCACGCACACGCGCCTGGCGCTGGCGGCGGAGATCGGAGAAATGCGCGTGATGTCGACCCACCTGCCGTTCGACACGTCTCACCTGCGCTGGACCGCCGGCATGGTGCACGGCCTGCACGACAAATTGACGATGATGGTGCCGCTGCTGCTGGCGGTGGAAGACCGCTTGCAGGCTTTGCGCTCCATCGATCCGGCCAGCCTGACGCCGCGCTGGCAGGCATTACTTGACGATATCGCACACTGGATGCGGCAGGGGCAGGCGGCCGACCCGGCCCGCGCGGCGCATTTTCAGGAACAGTTGGCGCAGCTCTCTCCGGCGCTGGAAAAGCACGCCGGCTGGAGCGAAATCCTGCGCCTGAACCTGGCCCGGCGCCTGGCGGCGCTGGTCACCTCCTGCGCCGAAGGGCTGGCGCTGCGCGGCGGCATCGGCAACGTCATGCGCGGCGCCGCGCCCAGCCAGTTGCCGCAACTGGCGCCGTGGACGCCGCACCGCGACCATGGCATGGCGCTGCGCTCGGCGCTGGCGGCGATCGTCGCGATCCTGGTGTGTTGCGGCTTCTGGATCGCCACCGCCTGGCCGTCGGGCGCCGCCGCGCCGATGATGGCCGGCGTGTTCTGCTGCTTTTTCGCGACCCAGGACGATCCGGTGCCGGCGATCCGCATGTTCCTCAACTATACCTTGCTGTCGATGCCCTTGTCGGCGCTGTATATCCTGGGCGTGCTGCCGGCCGTGCACAGCTTCGAGATGCTGGCGTTGACGATTGCTCCCGTGTTCCTGGTCGCCGGCGTCTACGCGGCGCGGCCGTCGACAGGCGGCCCGGCGATGGCTTTCCTGATCGGCATCTCCGGCACGCTGGCGATGCAGGATACCGGCCCGGCCGACATGCCGACTTTCGCCAACAGCATGCTGGCGCAACTGGCCGGCTATGTTGCCGCCGCCATGGTGTCTAAACTGCTGCGCACCGTCAGCGGCGACTGGATGGTGCGCCGCCTGTTGCGCACCGCGCGCGCCGAACTGGCCGCGATGGCGGAGACGCCGACGCCGCCGACGCTGCTGGCGGTATCGGCCCGCATGGTCGACCGCATCGGCATGCTGATGCCGCGCCTGGCGATGGGCCGCCCGGCGCAGGATGTCGGCACCAGCGCGATCGGGGCGATGCGGGAGTTGCGCATCGGCCTGCATATCGCGCAATTGCGCGCGCTGCAAGCGCAACTGGAGCCGGCCGGCGTGGCGCTGGCGCCGCTGTTGCGGGAGCTGGGCCGGCATTTCCGCAGCGGTGGCGTGGTCGATCCGGCCGATGCGGCGCCTGCGCTGCTGTTCCACATCGACGGCGCGCTGCGCGCGGTCTGCGCCGCCGACATGGAAATCGCCGCCGAGGCGCGCCTGCCGGCCGCCGCCGCGCTGGCCAGCATGCGGCGCGACCTGTTCCCCTGCGCCGCTTCCTATCAACCGATATCCGGCGATGACTGCGCCGGGGAGACTGTCCGATGAATGCGGAAATCAGCCTGTACGGCCTGTACATTCCCTCCATTCTGCCGCTTTGCCTGCTGGCGCTGATCTGCACGCGCGCCTGCGGGCGGCTGCTGATGCGGCTCGGCTTCTACCGCCTGGTATGGCACCCGGCGCTGTTCGAATTCGCCCTGTTCTTTATCCTGCTGGCTGGTTTGTCCCGCCTGTTCACGCACCATGGTTACCAATAAAATGACATTCAAACTTTCCCTGCTGGCGCTGGCCAGGTTCGTCGTGACGATGGTGGCGCTGGCTGTGGCGGCGGTGCTGGCCTGGCGCATGTGGCAGCATTACGAGGTCGAGCCGTGGACGCGCGACGGCCGCGTCAAGGCCGACGTGGTGCAGGTGGCGCCGGACGTGACGGGGCAGGTGACTGCCGTGCTGGTGCGCGACAATGAGCGCGTCAAGGCGGGACAGGTGCTGTTCGAGATCGACCGCGCCCGTTTCGAGCTGGCCTTGCGCCAGGCCGAGGCGGCCGTGCAGGCGCAACGCGTGTCGCTGGAACAGGCGCTGCGCGAATCCCGCCGCAACGGCGACCTGCGCGAACTGGTGGCGCAGGAGGCGCGCGAGCAGGGCGCCTCCCACGTCGAGCAGTTGCGCGCGGCGCTGGCGCAGGCAGTGGTCGGGCGCGACCTGGCGCAACTGAACCTGGAGCGCACCCGCGTGCTGTCGGCCGTGAACGGCACCGTGACGAACCTGGACTTGCGCGCGGGCGCCTACGTGACCGGCGGCCACGCCGTGATGGCGCTGATCGACAGCGATTCTTATTATGTCGAAGGCTATTTCGAGGAAACCAAGCTGTCCGCGATCGACATCGGCGACCCGGTCGTGGTGCTGCCGATGGGCGATGCGCACCGCCTGCAAGGCCGCGTCGAAAGTTTTGCCGGCGGTATCGCCGACCGCGAGCGCAGCACCTCGGCCAACCTGCTGTCGAACGTGAACCCGACGTTTAACTGGGTACGGTTGGCGCAGCGCATTCCGGTGCGCGTAAAACTCGATCCGTTGCCGGCCGGCGTGCGGCTGGTGGCGGGACAGACCGTCACCGTCGATGTGCGGCACAAGGCTGCACCTGCAGCGGCAGCGGCGCAGACGCCCGTTGCGGCCCATTCGTAAACGCGGCAGGGAGAGCGACATGACATTTCAGACGATAAGGCGCCGCGCATCGATGCTGGCCGCGCTGGCGACACTGGCCGCCTGCGGCACCGTCGGCCCGGATTACAGCGTGCCGCCCCAGGCGACAATAAAACGCCCGGCCGCCGCCGCGCCTTTTATCGGCAGCTCCGAAGCTCCGTCGGCGTTCAAGGCCGAAGCGCTGCCGCCGCAATGGTGGCGCCTGTTTCAGGACCCTGTGCTGGACGGCCTGATCGAACAGGCCTTCACCGCCAATACGGACTTGCGGGCGGCGGCGGCCAACCTGGCGCGCGCCCGCGCGCTGCAACAGGAAACGGCGGCGGCGGGCGATCCCTTGATCGGCGTGTCGGCCGCGCCGGCGTTCGGCCGGCCGTCGGCCGCCGCCAAGGGTTTATCACAAGCGCTACCCGATGCGTGGAGCCACGACGCGGGCGTGAGTGTGTCATACCAGGCCGATTTGTTCGGCAAGATCGCGCGCGCGGTGGAAGCGGCCGGCGCCGACACGCAGGCCGCGCAAGCCGGCTACGACCTGGTGCGCGTGACCGTGGCGGCCGACACGGCGCGCGCCTACGCCGACGCCTGCGCGGCGACGCGCCAGATCGACGTCGCG
Organism: Pseudomonadota bacterium; assembly: GCA_040389645.1. GTDB lineage: Bacteria > Pseudomonadota > Gammaproteobacteria > Burkholderiales > Burkholderiaceae_D > Rugamonas. Next base: position 51,149 of record JAZJZT010000068.1, read on the forward strand.
CGGCAATCGGCCGCGCTGCAACGCTCATTCGTCGATTCGACCGAGCGCCGCATCCGCGCCGGGCGCGGCACGGCGCTCGACGCGTCGCGCGCGCGCAGCCAGCTGGAACAATTAAATGCGGCGCTGCCGCCCTTGCAGGCGCAGCGGCGCACCGCGCAATACCGGCTGGCCGCGCTGACCGGGCGCCTGCCGGGGGAAGCCGATAAGCTTGCGCCGGCATGCCGCGCCGCGCCGCGTTTGATGGCGCAGATCCCGGTCGGAGATGGCGCCGCCTTGCTGCGCCGCCGGCCCGACATCCGGCAAGCCGAGCGCAACCTGGCATCTGCCAGCGCGCGCATCGGCGTGGCGACGGCCGACCTGTACCCCAGCATCAGCCTGGGCCTGTCGGCCGGCAGCAGCGGCGCATTGGACCGCTTCGGCGCCGGCAACGCGCTGCGCTGGAGCCTGGGTCCCCTGATTTCGTGGACGCTGCCGGCAACCGGCGCGGCGCGCAGCCGCATCGCGCAGGCGCAGGCCGGCAGCGATCTGGCGCTGGCCCGTTTCGACGGCGTGGTGCTCAATGCGCTGCGCGAAGTGGAAAGCGCGATGACGGTCTATGCGCGCGAACTGGAACGTAGCGCGGCTTTGAAAGCCGCGCGCGAACAGAGCGCCCTGGCGTCCGCGCAATCGCACACTTTATATGATCACGGAAAAATTGATTTTCTCGCGGTGCTCGACGCCGACCGCACGCTGGCGTCGGCCGACGCCGCGTCGGCCGCGTCCGATGCGCAGTTGGCCGGCGATCAGGTCGCGCTGTTCCTGGCGCTGGGCGGCGGCTGGGAGCAGCCAACCTGCGAACGCTGCGCCGCCGTTCCACCGGCCGGCAAGGCGGCCGCGCCGTGAGCGTCGGCGCAATGGCCGCCGCCGGCCGGACGCGCGCGCCGGTCTGGCTCCTGGTGCTCATCACCATCAGCGGCACGCTGGCGATGCACATGTTCGTGCCCGCCTTGCCGGACGCGGCGCGCGCGCTGCATGCCAGCGGCGCGGCGATGCGCATGACGATCAGTGTCTATATCGCCGGCCTGGCGCTGGGCCAGCTGGCATATGGTCCGCTGTCCGACGCGTTCGGCCGGCGGCCCCTGTTGCTGGTCGGCCTGGTGCTGTACACGGCCGCCGGCCTGGCGGCCGCGCTCGCGACCAGCGCGGCCGCGCTGGTCGCGGCGCGGCTGTTCCAGGCGCTCGGCGGCTGCGCCGGGCTGGCGCTGGGACGCGCGATCGTGCGCGACACGTCGGCGCCGGACGAGGCGGTGCGCGCGCTGGCGCTGATGAACCTGATGATGATGGTGGGGCCGGGACTGGCGCCGCTGCTCGGTTCCGGCCTGGTCTTGCTGTCGGGCTGGCGCGCGGTCTTCGCTCTGCTGGCGGTGCTGGGCGCGGCGACGCTGGCATTCACCTGGAAAATGGTGCCGGAAACCGCAACGCCGAGCGGGCGTTTCAGCCTGGCGCGGCTGGGCGGCGATTATGCCACGCTGCTGCGTTCCCGGGCTTTCCTCGGCTATGCCATCGGCGGCGGTTGCGCGACGACGTCGATCTACGCCTTCATTGCCGCCGCGCCGTTCATCTTCGCCGGCCAATTGCACCGGCCGCCGGCGGAAATCGGCCTGTATCTGGGCATGCTCGTTACCGGCATGTCGGTCGGTAACGCGCTGACCCGGCGCCTGGTGCGCAGCGTCGGCATCGAGCGCCTGCTGCTGGGCGGGAACGCGGTCAGCATCGCCGCCGCGCTCGCGTTGCTGCTGATCGTCCTGCGGGGCGACTTGAGCGTGGCCGGCGCCGTCGGCTGCATGTTCGTGTTCGCGCTGGGCGCTGGCGCCAGCAGTCCGGCCGCGCTGAGCAAGGCGCTCGACGTCGATGCCGGCCTGGTCGGATCGGCGGCCGGCCTGTACGGCTGCACGCAGATGGCGGTCGGCGCGCTGTGCACGATGCTGGCCGGGATCGGCGACAATCCCGCGCTGGCCGTGGCCTGCGTGCTGACGGCGGCGGCGCTGCTCGGACAGGCCGGATTCTGGAGCGCGCTGACGGCGCGGCGCCGGCCTTAGCTGATCGCTAGTTACCCATCACCCGGTTTCTCCCATTCTGCTTGGCCTGGTACAGCGCGGCGTCGGCGGTGCCGAACAGCAGTTCCTGGTCCAGGTCCGGCGCCGGCACCATCGAGGCGATGCCGATGCTGACCGTCACCACGCCGTGGATCGACGTCGCGTGCGGCGCGGCCAGCGCGGCCACCGCCGCGCGCGCGCGTTCGGCGACCAGATACGTTTCGGCCAGGTCGGCGCCGGGCAGGATGACGGCGAATTCCTCTCCGCCGTAGCGCGCCACCAGGTCGACACCCTGGCGCATGCTGTGGGCCAGCGTGTCGGCCACCATTTTTAAACAGGCGTCGCCGCGCTGGTGGCCGTAATGGTCGTTATATAACTTGAACTGGTCGACATCGATCATCACCGCGCCCAGCGGCATGTGCGGACGGCTGGCGCGCAGCCATTCCGCCTCCAGCACCTTGTTGAACTGGCGCCGGTTGGCCAGCCCGGTCAGCGCATCGGTGATGCTCAGCGCGGCCAGTTCGCGGTTGGCCTGTTCCAGCGCGCGGGTGCGCTCGGCCACCTTGCGTTCGAGCGAGGCATACAGCATCGAGTTGTCGAGCGAGACGGCCAGCTGGCCGGCGATCAGCTGGACGGCGTCGAGCCGCTCGGCGGAAAAGGCACCGCGCCGCAGCCGGTTTTCCAGCAGCAGCACGGCGCGCAGCGCGCCCTGGCTCAGGATCGGCAACAGCAGCAGCGAACAGTGTTCCAGTCCGGCGACATACGGATCGTGCGCAAAGCGGTCGTCGCGCGCGATGTCCTCGATCGCCAGCGGCGCCCTGGTCCTTTCGACGTAATGAAAAGCGGACAGCGGCAGCAGGCCGGCCGCGGCGGCATCTTCGATGCGCAGCGCGCTCGCGCCATCCTGTTCTCCGGTCGCCAGTATCCACCCTTGTGGTTCGTCCTGCGGCAGCAGGATCTCGACCCGCGTCGCGCCCGTCATCGCGCCGAGCAGTTCGGCCACGCGCGCCTTCAGCCGCGCCAGGCTCGTTTCCGAACTGAGCGCCTGCGACGCGCGCAACACCGCCAGCATGTGCAGGCTGTCGGTCGAGACGCTGCCGCGCCGTTCCAGTTCGTGCGGCTGCTGGCCGCCGGCGCGCAGGAAATCGTGCCTGTCCTCCATGTGCCGCACCTTGGCCGCCGCGCCCCAGGTCAAATAACGCCGGCGCGCATCGGCCAGCAGCATGCGGCCGGCGTGCCGCATGCCCAGCGCCAGTTGACACAATCCGGCGCGTTCGGCGATCAGCGCGTGGTGCCACGGCCGCTGGCGCTTTTCCGCTTCGCACAGCGCATCGTCGAACAGCATGCCGGCGGCGCCGGCATCGCCTTGCGCCCACGCCTGTTCGGCATCGATCAGTTTCAGCAGGTGCAGGAAATTGACGGGGGCGTCGGCCGCGCGCCGCGCCATCCAGTCGCGGCACTGGTCAAATTGCGCCCACAACGCGGTCCGCTCGGACTCCGGCGCCGCCTGCGCGCGCTGCGCCAGCGCCAGCGCTTGCAGTACGTAGACCTGGGCCACGCCATAGGTGCCGTTGAGCACGCGCGACAGTTCCATCGCGGTCGCCGCGTGGGAGATCAACCTGGCCGGATCGGACAGCAGCGCGCCGCCCAGCGCCTGCATGATATGGAAATTGCAGTGCGCCACCGGCGTCACCGCGGCATCGATAACGTTGGCGCCCACAGTGGCCGGGCTGGCCACCGCATCCGCGGCGCGCTCGCTTTGCAGTTCCAGCGCCAGGTCCAGCACCTGGACAAAGTATGGCGCGGCGATATCGTTGCCGGTGCGCCCGGCGTACGTCAGGGCCGCGTTGGCTTCGGCCGCCGCGCCGGCCAGCGTGGCGCCGCATTCGAACGTCGCGCAGACGGCCGGCACGTAGGCGAAGCAGGCCGTCTGCAAGTCTCCTCCCTGCAGCAGGCGCTCGTGCGCCAGGTGCGCGCTGGTGATGCAGTCTTCGAGCGGATCGAACCAGTGCGCCGTGGTGACGGCATGCATCGAGAGCGCCCGCGCGTTTTCCAGTTCATAGCCGCGCGCCGCGCTCACTTCCAGCATGTAGCGGCTGGTATCGTAGCCGAGCCGGTAGTCGCCGCGCAGCGCCACCGATACCACGCCGGTCGAACACAAGGGGCCGATCATCGCCGCGCAGATGCCGTGCTCGGACCACAGTCTCTGCGTTTCCAGCGTCAGCCAGGCCAGCGTCAGCGGTTCCATGAAAAACGCGGCCGGCGTCGTGCGTTCCAGGATCGAGGCGATCGCGAGGATGCGGTCATCCGTGGTTTCCGGGTACAGCGACGGATCGCCGCCGGCCTGCGCGGTGACCCAGCGCGCCAGCGCTTCGAGCCGCGGCCCGATCTCGCCGAACGTGACCTGCTCCGGGTACGGCAAGCCGAGCTGGCGCAACAGGTCCAGGCCCAGCGCCAGCGCGCGGCCCGGCTGCTGGCGGTTCATCAGGCTGGCGATCTGGATATTGCCGGCGCCGGCCAGCGTCAGCGGGTCGGGGCAGGTCGCTTCGATTTCTCCGTACAGCGTGTCGGCTTCGGCATTTCGCCCGAGCCGGAACAGCGCGGCGTGGCGCTCGGTGCGCAGCGCGTTGGCCCGTTGCACGGCGGCTTCGCTGTCGGACTGGCTTAGCAGTTGCAGCGCCGCCGCCAGCAGGCGCTCGCATGCGACGTAATTGCCCAGCCTGACGCCACCGGCCGCTTCGCTGAACAGGTCGATCACGCGCGCGCGTTCAAGCGCGTCGTCCAGCAGGTCGGTGGCCGGCAGGTATTGCGCGGCTGCCATCGGCAAGTGTTGAGGCAGCGCGCTCAGGCGCCGCGCCGCCTCCAGGTGCAGCAGCTTGCGCGCCGCAAGCGCCAGGCCGGCGTACACCGTCTGCTGCACCCGGTCGTGGCGGAAGCGCACCATGTCGGCATCCTGTTCGAGCAGGCCGTCTTCCAGCGGCGCGGCCAGCGCCTCGCGCAGCGATTCCGGCGCCAGGCCGGCCGCCGCCTGCAAGGCGTCGAGCGGGATGTCGCCGCCCAGGCAAGCCATCGTGTCGAGCAGCGCGCGCGACGGCGCCGGCAGGCGCGCGATGCGCGTGCACAGCAGGTCGGCCACGCTGCTGTTGCCGACATAGCGTTGCAGCGTGATTGAATCCCATGTCCAGCCGTCGCCGGTCGGCGTCAGGATGCCGTCGCGCCGCAGGGCATTCACCAGTTCGATCGTCTCGTAGGGATTGCCGCCGGTGTGTTCTCCCAGCGCGGCGGCCAGCGCGGCAGCCGGCGCCGGCGCCAGGCGCAGCATCTGGCCCAGCAGCGCGCCCAGTTCCGGCGGCGCCAGCTTGTCGAGCGCCAGCATCAGCGCGCCTTGCCGCTCCCAGGCCGGCAGCATCGCGGCCAGCCGGTGCGCCGGAGAGATGTCCGGCGCGCGGTACGTCGCCACCAGCAGCAGGCCGCGCAAGTCCGGGTCGAGCATCAGAAAATTGGCCACGCCGAGCGACAGCGGGTGCGCCCACTGCAAGTCTTCGATGACCATCACCAGCGGGCGTTCGGGCGAGACGGTGGTGCGCAACAGGTCGACCGCGCCCTGGAACAGGCGCGCCGGCGCGTCCGACGCATCGCCCGACCACTGTTCCACAGGGACGTCGAGCAGCAGTCCGAATTCGGGCACGCTGCCTGCGACCAGGCCGGCGTTGCCGCCCATCGCGTCGATCAGCAGGGCGCGCAGGCGCAGCAATTCCTCTTCCGGTTCGGCCAGCAGCAGGCGGCCGAAGGCGCGGAAAGTCTGGTGCACCGCGTCGGCCTGCCGGTCGTCACGCTGGCGGTCGTATTTGCCGCAAACGAAACGGCCGTTGCGCGCGCCGGCGAGTATGCGCAACTGTTCGGCCAGCGCCGTCTTGCCGACGCCGGCCGCGCCGGCGATGACGACGCCACGCACCGGTTCGTACATGGCGCGCTCGAAGGCCGCCTGCAGCAGCGCGCTTTCGCCGGCGCGCCCGACCAGTTGGGACGGTGCCGCCAGGCGCAGTGGAAAATCGCGCTCACCTAGGGGAAATGCGTGCCGCTCGCCGCCGGCCAGCCGGGCCAGGTCGTGCGCCAGGCCCTCGGCGCTCTGGTAGCGCCGCTCCGGTTCCTTTTCCAGCAGGCGCAGGATGATGTCCGACAGTGCCGGCGGCAGTTGCGGCGCCAGCACCGACGGTGCCACCGGCGCGCGCGTCAAGTGTTCATGCACCAGTTGCAGCGCATCCTTCTGGCGGAACGGCGGATGGCCGACGGCCAGTTCATATAAAGTCGCGCCGAACGCGTACAGGTCGGCGCGGTGATCGACCGCGTGGCCGGTGCGGCCGGTCTGTTCCGGAGACAGATAGGCCAGCGTGCCGGCCAGCTCTCTCTGGTGCAGCGCGCCGGCGCGCTGTTCGGCCAGGCCGGAAGCAAGGTGAAAGTCGATCAGCAGCGGCGTGCGCTGCGCGCCGGCCAATAAAATATTGCCGGGATTGATATCGCGGTGCACCACGCCGCGCCAGTGCACGGCCGCGATGATGCGGCTCAAGTCGAGCGCCAGCGCCACCAGCGCCGGCACGGATAGTCTCTCGTGCAGCAGTACTTGCGCCAGCGGCACGCCGCCATATTCGTGCAAGGCGATCGCATTGGAAGGCGGGGCGCCGCGCACCAGCTGGGGCACGCCGGCCACGCCGTCGAGCAGGGCCAGGATGGCGCGCTCATGCTGCAGGCGTTCGACGGCGTCCGGCCCGAGCGGCTCCTTGCAGATCATGCTGCCGGCGCCGGACGGCAACGGCATGCGGTAAATCCGCGTCCGTTCGCTCTGATACAGCACGGCGTCCGGCAGGCTGTCCGCCGTGGCGCCAGCTTGCGCGGATGTTCCGTCGCCGATGATCGTCATTCGCCGTGTTCCTGCCGTTATTCATTGTTCGTATGGGCATCATATCAAACCTGAACAGGGCGCAGTTCATGAATACGGGGGGGCAGCGACGCAGTGGCTGGCCGGGCGAGGCGGCCGGTAGCGCGGTTTGGATTTATTTATAGGGGATTTTTATTAATCCCTTGCGCATCATGATTTGTCCGGGAGCCTGCCCGCAGGCACAATCGAGGTATTCGATTACGCCCTGCCAGGCATTATTCTGTCTCCATTTGCCTCCCGCTGCACACTGCGACGGGAGGTTTTTTTTTATCCCGGCTAAGAACCTATCCCAGTAGGCCCGTCGCGCGCCAAGCAATAATGCCGCAAGCCA
>JAZJZT010000069.1:0-6895 GCA_040389645.1 Pseudomonadota bacterium
GCGGCCTTCCTTGGCTTGCGCCAGCGCCACTTGCATGATTTCCTTGGTGATGCCCTGGATCTTGATGTCCATCTGCAGCGCGGTGATGCCGTTCGCGGTGCCGGCGACCTTGAAGTCCATGTCGCCCAGGTGATCTTCATCGCCCAGGATGTCGGACAGCACGGCGAACTTGCCGCCTTCCTTGATCAGGCCCATCGCGATACCGGCGACGTGCGCCTTCATCGGCACGCCGGCATCCATCAGCGCCAGGCAGCCGCCGCAGACGGAAGCCATCGACGAGGAACCGTTCGATTCGGTGATTTCCGACACCAGGCGCACGGCGTAGCTGAACTCTTCCGGTGCAGGCAAGGCGGCGATCAGCGCGCGCTTGGCCAGGCGGCCGTGGCCGATTTCGCGGCGTTTAGGGGTGCCGACGCGGCCCGTTTCGCCGGTGGCGAACGGAGGCATGTTGTAATGCAGCATGAAGGAGTCGGTGAACTCGCCCATCAGCGCATCGATCTTCTGGCTGTCGCGCGCGGTGCCCAAGGTGGCCACGACCAGCGCCTGGGTTTCGCCGCGCGTAAACAGGGCAGAGCCGTGGGTGCGTGGCAGCACGCTGGTGCGGATCGAGATCGGACGCACGGTGCGGGTGTCGCGGCCATCGATGCGCGGCTCGCCTTCGAGGATCTGCGAACGCACGACCTTCGCTTCCATGTCGAACAGGATGTTGCCCACTTCGACGCCGTCCGGCGCGGAGGTGCCGGCTGCTGCCGCTTCGGCAGCCAGGTCGGCCACGACTTCGGACGACATCGCGCGCAGCTTGTCGGTGCGGGCTTGCTTGTCCTTGGTCTGGTACGCTTCGCGGATTTTCGCTTCGGCGAAATGCGCGACGCGGGCAATCAGCGGCTCGTTTTTCGGCGCAGGCGCCCATTGCACTTCAGGCTTGCCGCCGTCGCGCACCAGGTCGTGGATCGCGTCGATGACCGCTTTCATTTCGGTGTGGCCAAAGACCACGGCGCCGAGCATGATTTCTTCGGACAGTTGCTGCGCTTCGGATTCGACCATCAGCACTGCCGCTTCGGTACCGGCGACAACGAGGTCCATCTGCGAGGTTTTCAGCTGGGCCACGGTCGGGTTCAGGATGTACTGGCCGTTCGCGTAACCGACGCGCGCGGCGCCGATCGGGCCGTTGAACGGCACGCCGGCGATGCACAGCGCAGCCGATGCGCCGATCATCGCAGGGATGTCCGGATCGATTTCAGGGTTGACGGACAAGACGTGAATGACGACTTGCACTTCATTCATGTAGCCTTCCGGGAACAGCGGACGGATTGGACGGTCGATCAGGCGGGATGTCAGTGTTTCCTTTTCCGACGGACGGCCTTCACGCTTGAAAAAACCGCCCGGGATCTTGCCGGCAGCGTAGGTTTTTTCGAGGTAGTCGACGGTCAGCGGGAAGAAGTCCTGGCCTGGCTTGGCGTCTTTGCGCGCCACGACCGTTGCCAGGATCACGGTGTCTTCCATCGACACCACTACCGCGCCGGAGGCCTGGCGAGCGATCTCGCCGGTTTCCAGGGTCACGCTGTGTTGGCCGTACTGGAAGGTTTTCGTAACTTTGTTAAACATGGGTAATCCCTTTCTATGTGCCGACAGATTTTCAGGAGCTGTCGTTCACCTCACCACAGACAGGCCATGCTGCTACGGCCCGCCTTTACTGCTATTCCTGCCATTGCTGTCATTTCCGCCAAGTGAACATGCAAATTAGCAAGTTTTCAAGGGCGCAAAATGACAAAATGCCCGCGGCAGCGAACTGACGCAGGCATTCTGCTAAAACCGGTCGTGCAAAAATTACTTACGCAGGCCGAGTTTGGCGATCAGGTCGCGATAACGGGTAGCGTCTTTGCTTTTCAGGTACGACAACAGGCTTTTACGACGGTTGACCATCATGATCAGGCCACGGCGGCTGTGGTGATCTTTCGAGTGGGCTTTGAAGTGGCCGTTCAGTTCGTTGATGCGCGCGGTCAGCAGAGCAACTTGAACTTCTGGGGAACCGGTGTCGTTTTGGCCGCGGGCGTTGTCAGCGATGATCGCCGACTTGTTGATGTTTTCAACTGTCATGATGCTTACCTTTCACATGCGGTGCACAGAGTCTGAACCCTATCCACCGTGAGTACGATTAAAAAAACCTGGCCGAAAGACCAGACCCGCTAGTATAACGGAATTCCCGTCCCCATGTGCCTGGAATCGGCAAGCACTGCAACTTTGAGGGGTACAACAATGAAAAAACTCATCGCGACCGTGGTTTTTCCGCTGGTGCTGGCCGGCTGCGCCGGTTTCGGCGGCACGCCGCCGGTGCCGGGCGAGCGCATGGAAGCGGTCAAGGCCAAGCTCGGCCAGCCGACCGCGACCTATTCGGCCGGCACCGAGACAATCCTCGAATATGCGACCGGACCGTTCGGGCAATATACGTGGATGGCCCGTTTCGGCACCGACGGCGCCCTGCAATCGTACGAGCAGGTACTGACGGACGCCAAGTTCGCCACCATCCGCATCGGCAGCGACGACAAGGAAACGATATTGCGCACGTTCGGCCGCCCGGCCGAAAAATCCTACCTGGCGCTGCGCGACATGCAGGTCTGGTCCTACCGCTACAAACAGTCCGGCGTCTGGGATTCGATGATGCACGTCCACTTCGACAGGAACGGCATCGTACGCGAACTGATGGCCGGGCCGGACCCGGACAAGGAAGAAAAACGCGGGTTTTTTCGTTAAAACTGGGAAAAACGGTAATGCCGTTAATTTAAGCGGATCGATCCATATGCAAAAATCCGCGGCAGATGCCGGGGTCAGACCCATGGGTCTGACCCCAGGGTTTGCATCTGATTTTGGCAATTATTAGTGCCAACATGTACCGGCTTTTCTTAATTTAACGGCATTTCCCAGTTTTAGAGCGCCGGCTTTATTCCGTCTGCGGATTGACCCGCTCGATCTTCGAATGCAGCTTGTTCAGGCCGGACAAATACGCTTTCGCCGACGCGACGATGATGTCGGGATCGGAACCGACGCCGTTGACGATGCGCCCTGAATGGGACAGCCGCATCGTCACTTCTCCTTGCGACTGGGTCCCGGTGCTGATCGCGTTGACCGAGAACAGCACCAGGTCGGCGCCGCTGGCGGCCTGGCTTTCGATCGCATTGACCGTCGCGTCGACCGGCCCGTCGCCCTTGCCTTCGCAAATATACTCTTTGCCATCCATCGAAAACACGACCTTCGCGCTCGGCGTCTCGCCCGTTTCCGAGTGCTGCGCCAGCGATACGAAACGGTAGTATTCGTTTTCGTGCGTCAGCGCTTCGTCCGATACCAGCGCCATGATGTCTTCGTCGAAGATCTCGGACTTGCGGTCGGCCAGTTCCTTGAAACGGCCGAAGGCGGCATTGACGTCCGCTTCCGATTCGAGCTCGATGCCCAGTTCCTGCAGGCGCTGCTTGAACGCGTTGCGCCCGGACAGTTTACCGAGCACGATCTTGTTGGCGGTCCAGCCGACATCTTCGGCGCGCATGATTTCATACGTTTCGCGCGCCTTCAAGATGCCGTCCTGGTGGATGCCGGACGCGTGCGCGAACGCGTTCGCGCCGACTACCGCCTTGTTCGGCTGCACGGCAAAACCGGTGATCTGCGATACCATTTTCGACGCGGCCACGATCTGCGTCGTATCGACGCCGCACGTCAGGTTGTAGTAGGCGCCGCGCGTGCGCAGCGCCATCACCACTTCTTCCAGCGCCGTGTTGCCGGCGCGCTCACCGAGACCGTTGATCGTGCATTCGATCTGGCGCGCACCGCCGATCATCACGCCGGCCAGCGAGTTCGCCACCGCCAGTCCCAGGTCGTTGTGGCAGTGCACCGACCAGATCGCCTTGTCCGAATTCGGGATGCGCTCGCGCAGACGCTTGATGGTCGCGCCGAAAATTTCCGGCACTGCGTAACCGACGGTGTCCGGGAAATTGATCGTCGTCGCGCCCTCGGCGATGACGCCTTCGAGCACGCGGCACAAAAAATCCTCGTCGGAACGGCTGCCGTCTTCCGGGCTGAACTCGATGTCGTCGGTGTGATTGCGGGCGAAGCGCACGGCCAGTTTCGCCTGTTCCAGCACCTGGTCGGGCGACATGCGCAGCTTCATTTCCATGTGCAGCGGGGAGGTTGCAATAAAAGTGTGGATGCGTTTGCGTTCGGCCGGCGCCAGCGCCTCGGCGGCGCGCGCGATATCCCGGTCGTTGGCGCGCGACAGCGAACAGATCGTCGACTCGCGCACGTGCGAAGCGATCGCCCGGATCGATTCGAAATCGCCCTGCGAAGCGGCGGCGAAGCCGGCCTCGATCACGTCCACGCGCAAGCGTTCGAGCTGCTTGGCGATGCGCAGTTTTTCTTCGCGCGTCATCGAGGCGCCCGGCGATTGCTCGCCGTCGCGCAGCGTGGTGTCGAAAATGATCAGGCGGTTGCTGTCGTGGCTCATGTTGTCTCCATGTGGCTAGATACTTGTACGGGAATTGCTCAATCGCGCGCGCCGCGTCGCGGCATCAGCGGCGCTCGCTGTCGTCGACCGGCTCGTGGTCGGTCTGGATGATGCTGACCGGCTTGCCCTTGGCCATGCGCCAGAAGAACACGATATAACCGGACAGGCCGTAGGCGATAAAGATCGGGAACAGCACCTTCGGCGGATCGATCGACACCAGCGCGAACGCCAGCGCGATCAGGAACACGGCGATGAAGGGCACGGATTTGCGGAAATTGACATCCTTAAAACTGTAGAACGGGACATTGGTCACCATCGTCAGGCCGGCGAACAGCGCGATGGCGAACGAGATCCACGGCAACTGGATGCCCGGCACGTCGAGGTCGACCATCAGCAAGACAAAGCCGGCCACCATCGCGGCTGCGGCCGGACTGGGCAAGCCCTGGAAGAAACGCTTGTCGACCACTTCGATATTGGTATTGAAACGGGCCAGGCGCAGCGCGGCGCCGGCGCAATAGACGAAGGCGGCGATCCAGCCGAGCTTGCCCATGCCGCGCAGCGACCATTCATAGATGACCAGCGCCGGCGCGGCGCCGAAGGACACCATGTCCGACAGGCTGTCGTACTGGGCGCCGAATTCGCTCTGCGTATTGGTCAGCCGCGCGATGCGGCCGTCGAGGCCATCGAGCACCATCGCGATGAAAATGGCCCAGGCGGCGTGTTCGAAGCGCAAGTTCATCGCCATCACGATCGCATAGAAACCGCAGAACAGCGCACCCGTCGTAAAAGCGTTCGGCAACAAGTAGATGCCGCGCGAGCGCGGCTTGTCGCCGTGCCCCATTTGCTGGCGCGCGAACTTGCTGAAACGCGAGTTCTTCGGTGCCTGGGGTGCGCCATTCTTGGCTCTGCGACGGGGAAAATTTGCCATTGGATTCCATTTCAATTACTGCCGGTGTCTGGTGCCCGGCGCGGCTGCGCCGGCGCCGGGTATGCGCCACCATTATAGAGGAGCCAACACTAAAAGAAATGAAGTTTGGCTTACTTGAAGCGCACCTTGCCCACCAGTTGCATCTGCAATGTCGTCTCGCCGGGCTCGAAGCTCGGCTCGGCCACGTCGGCGCTATCCATCATCTTGGCCGAGCGCATCATCATCGGTGCCGCCGCGCCGCCTTCGCGCTGCGCGTAATTGCCGGAACCTTCGAAGTCGACCGTGTCGAGCACGGCGTCGCCCAGCTTGCGGCCCATCGCCGCGGCGATCGAGGCGATGCGTTCATTCAGGTTCTGGTATGTCGCGGCGATGCGCTGGTCGTCGAGCTTGCGGGTCGTGGCCGGCGTCAGGCCGAACTGGATGCCGTTCAAGGTCAGGATCTTTTGCGCGGCGGCCACGGTTTTCGGCAGGTTCGCCAGGTTCGTCGTCGTCACCTGCAGGTACTGGCCGACGCGCCAGGCGGTCGGAATCCTGGTTCTCGGCGCAACGCCGCCCGGCTGCGTGCGTTCTTCCGGGTAGACGGGATAGGTGTAATAACCCTGGGTTTTCAGGCTCGCCTGCGGATCGTTCTGCTTGACGATGTCGGCGCCCTGCTTCATTTTCTGGTTGACGCGCGAGGCGGCAGCGGCCTTGTCCTTGTCCTGCTCTTCGATCGCCAGTATGGCGACGGCCTGGTCGTTCGGCGCCTTCACTTCGCCGTAGGCGGGGACGACGACCAGCGTGCCGGAAGTGGGCAGCGATTGCGCATAGGCCTGTGCGCTCAGCAGCAAGGCGGCGGCCAGCATCGTTTTTGTGATTGTCATGTTTGCTCTCCTTGGGAAATCCAGTGTTACTGGCAGGGAAACAACTGTACCCGATACGGGCGATGCCGCGCGGACGAGTCGGTGAGCGTTTGTAACACGGGCAAAAAAGGGGAGCCGACGGGGCAAGGGGGAGCTTAAAAAACGGGCAGTTGCACTACTTAAATCTTAGGCTTTGCTGAAAAAATCGGGCAAATCGACGGAATTCCCCAAAAGAAAAAACCGGCTTGCGCCGGTTTTTTAACGAGTACGACTCGGTGCCTACTAAATCCAACTGCAAGGGCCGGGGTCAGACCCATGGGTCTGACCCCAGACTTCGCCTTGGATTTTAGTTTTTCGACTGGTCGACCAGCTTGTTTTTGGCGATCCAAGGCATCATCGCGCGCAGTTTCGCGCCGACTTCTTCGATCTGGTGCTCGGAAGTCAGGCGGCGGCGGGAAATCAGGGTCGGTGCGCCGGCCTTGTTTTCCAGGATGAAGCTCTTCGCGTATTCGCCGGTCTGGATGTCTTTCAACACGGCGCGCATGGCGTTTTTCGTGTCTTCGGTGACGATGCGCGGGCCGGTCACGTACTCGCCGTATTCGGCGTTGTTCGAGATCGAGTAGTTCATGTTGGCGA
>JAZJZT010000070.1:0-30842 GCA_040389645.1 Pseudomonadota bacterium
CGACATGAAGAACCTGCTCAACAGCACCGACATCGCCACCATCTTCCTCGACAATTCGCTGTACATCCGCCGTTTTACGACGCAGGCCAGCCAGCTGTATAAACTGATCGCCAGCGATCTGCTGCGTCCCTTGAGCGACATCGTTACCGACCTGGTCTATCCGGAACTGGAAGCCGATGCGCAGGCCGTGCTGCGCACCTTGGTGTACAGCGAAAAGCAGGCCGTCACGCGCGACGGGCGCTGGTTCACGGTGCGCATCATGCCGTACCGGACGGTCGACAATGTGATCGACGGCCTGGTGCTCACCTTCGTCAACATCACTGGCGCCAAGCAGCTGGAAGCGCAGTTGCGCGCGCTCAGTGGCGACGCCGACGCATCATGAACAAGAAGGCCACTCCCGTGATCGACCCGGCGCAACTGCGCCGCCAGGCCGAATTGCAGATCGAGGCGCGCCCGCCGGCGGCGCCCGGCAGCGATGCCTTGAAACAGTGGCATGAACTGCAGGTCAGCCAGATCGAGCTGGAAATGCAGAACCAGGTGCTGTCCGAGCTGCAGCGCCAGAAGGATGTCGCGCAGGCGGGGTTGAGCCGTTACGAACAGTTATATGAACAGGCCCCGGCCAGTTATTTTTCGCTCGATGCGCTGGGCCGCATCGTGCGCGCCAACCAGGCGGCGGCAGTGCTGTTCAGCGTGCCGCGCGACGTGCTGGCCGGCCTGACCTTCGAACGCTATATCGCGCCGGAGGACCAGCCGCGCTGGCGCGCCTTCCTCGCCGCCGTGTTCGCCGACGGCGCGCGCCGCGTGCTGGAAGCGGCGCTGTTCGAAAGTGTGCCCGGCGCCGGCAAGGTGCGCATCGAAGCCAACCTGGACCGCGAGGCCGGCGTCTGCCGCATGATCGTCAGCGACGTCAGCGAAGGCGCCGCGCGCGAGATGGCGCTGCAACGGGCCTTCGTCGTGCTCGACAGCATAGACGAGGGCGTGCTGGTGATGGACCCGGGCAACCGCATCCTGTCGGTCAACCCGGCGTTTTGCCGCATCACCGGCTACGCAGCCGAGGAAGTGATCGGGCGCGACCCGCTATTCCTCGGCACCGGCGGCCAGACGCCGGCGGAGCACGCGGCGATGTGGCGCCGCCTGCTCGACAGCGGCAGCTGGCAGGGAGAATTGATCGGGCGGCGCCGCAATGGCGCCATGATGGTGGCGTGGATGTCGGTCACCGTGATGCACGGCGACGATGGCGGCATCGGCAATTTCGTCGGCGTGTTTTCCGACATCACGCAGCGCAAGCTGGCCGACCAGCACTTGCGCGAACTGTACGAGCAGCTGGAAGACCGCGTCAGCGAGCGCACCGCCGATCTGACGCGCGCCAACCAGTTGCTGCAGCAGCAGATCGCCGAGCGCGAAAAGGCGGAACAGGCGCTGCTCGACTCGCGCGCGCAACTGCGCCAGCTGGCCGAACACCTGGCGACGGTGAAGGAAAACGAACGCAAGCGCATCGCCCGCGAAATCCACGACGAACTCGGGCAAAACCTGCTGGCGCTGCGCATCGACGTGTCGATGCTGCGCGCGCGCACCGAGGCGTCGCACCCGCGCCTGCACAAGCGGGTCGACGCCGTGCTCGACAATGTCGATACGACGATCCGCAGCGTGCGCGGCATCATGAACGAATTACGCCCGTCGGTGCTCGACCTGGGCTTGCAGGCGGCGACCGAATGGCAACTGGGCGAATTCCGCAAGCGCAGCGGACTGGCCTGCAGCCTCGACGTGCCCGACGAAACGGTCTACGAGCGCATCGGCAGCGAAGCCGGCGTGGTGCTGTTCCGCATCCTGCAGGAATCGCTGACCAATGTGCAGCGCCACGCGCGCGCCAGCGCGGTCGACATCGGCCTGCGCGAGCAGGGCGGCTGCGTCGTGCTGTCGGTGGCCGACGACGGTGTCGGCATCGAGCTCGCGCAACGCCGCAAGCGCAATTCCTTCGGCCTGATCGGCATCGCCGAACGGGTCGTCGCGCTAGGCGGAGAATTGCGCGTGGCCGACTTCGTGCAAGGCCAGGGCTGCCACCTGACGATCTGCATCCCGATCAGCGAAAAGCTGGGCGATGTCGATCAATTCATCTGTTGATATGGCAAAAATTTAACGATTGCACGATCGGCCACATTGTGCGCCCATAGTGAAAAAGCATTTTCACGCGTGCTCGCAACGCATATACTGCCTGGGCTTTTTTCAACAAACCAGGGGTAACATTTTGATCAAATCGTTCGTCCTCCCGGCAGCCTTGCTGGCCTTCTGCGGCGCCACCAGCGCCGACGAAGGCCAGTGGCAGCCGCACCAACTGCCGCAACTGAAAGCCGAGCTGAAACGCATCGGCATCGCCATTCCCGCCGAAAAGCTGGCCGACCTGTCGAAGCATCCGATGAGCGCGATCGTGTCGCTGGGCGGCTGCTCGGCCTCGTTCGTGTCCGACGCCGGCCTGGTCGTCACCAACCACCACTGCGCCTACGGCGCGATCCAGAGAAATTCCACGCCCGAGCACAATTACATCAGCGACGGTTTCCTGGCCAAGACCCGCGCCGAGGAATTGCCGGGCGGCCCGAACACGCTGGTCTACGTGACCGACAAGGTGGAAGATGTGAGTGCCCGCGTGCTGCAGGGGCTCGATGCGAAGATGAGCGGGCGCCAGCGCCACGAGGCAGCGCAAAAGCGCATCAAGGCCCTGATCGCCGAATGCGAAACGGACCGCATGTACCGCTGCTCGGTGCCGAGTTTCCACCGCGGCGCCGAGTATTACCGGATCCGCCAGATGATGGTGCGCGACGTGCGCCTGGTGTATGCGCCGTCCGACCGGATCGGCAATTACGGCGGAGACATCGACAATTACGAATGGCCGCGCCACACCGGCGATTATTCCTTCCTGCGCGCCTACGTCGGCAAGGATGGCCGCCCGGCCGACCCGTCGCCGGACAATGTGCCGTACCACTCGAAGGATTTCCTTGTCGTGTCGGCCGCCGGCCTGAAAAACGGCGACCCGATCTTGCTGGCCGGCTACCCGGGCCGCACCAGCCGCTATAAGCTGCCGAGCGAAATCCGCTATGCGCGCGACCTCGCCTATCCGTTGCAGGCGGCCGAGTACCAGTCCGACCTGGATACGATCGCCGCCGCCACCAGGGGAGATGAAGCGGCCGTGGTGCGCTATGCCAGCGTGGTCAAAAGCATCAACAACCGGATGAAGAAGACCCTGGGGCTGCTGGACGGCTTCGCGCGCAAGGACCTGGCCGCGATCAAGGATGTGCAGGATGCGGAATTCCGCGCCTGGTACGCGAAACAGCCGAAGGTGTCGGCCGCGATGCTGGCCGAACTGGACGCGGTGATTGCCGCCGACATGGCGCTCAGCGACGAGGAATTCGCCTGGGGCGTGGCGACCAACAGCGACTTGCTGAAAAGCGCGCGCACCTTGCACCGGCTGGCGCTGGAACGCGCCAAGCCGGACGCCGAACGCAAATCCGGCTACCAGCAGCGCGACCTGAGTTTTATAAAAGCGACCTTGACGCGCCTGGAACAATCGTATGTCGGCAAGGTCGACCAGGCCCGCTTCAGCGACGGCTTGCGGCGCTACGCCGCACTGGCCGCGAAGTCGCACCCGTCCGGTCTGGATGCGTTGCTGCCGGCGCAGGATGCCGTGCCTGAACTGTACCGCCGCTCGCAACTGGGAGAAACCGCGCGCCGCCTGTCCCTGCTCGATGCGGACGCTGCCGCCATCGCCGCCTCGGACGACGCCTTCATGCGCCTGGCCGCGCAGTTATATTCGATCGAACTGTCGCTGGAAGAGCGCCGCATGGAAGTGGACGGCAACCTGGAACGCGTGATCCCGCAATACATGGGCGCCGTGATCGCGTGGAAAAAATCGCAGGGCAAACCGGTTTATCCGGACGCGAATTCGACCTTGCGC
This sequence comes from Pseudomonadota bacterium, assembly GCA_040389645.1. GTDB lineage: Bacteria > Pseudomonadota > Gammaproteobacteria > Burkholderiales > Burkholderiaceae_D > Rugamonas. The sequence goes on from JAZJZT010000070.1 coordinate 3,947, forward strand.
GTGACTTATGGCACCGTGTCGGCCTACTCTCCGAAGGATGGCATCACCAAGGGGCCGTTCACGACGGTCGAAGGCATCGTCGAAAAGCATACCGGCAAGGAACCGTTCGTCGCGCCGCAAGCGCTGATCGACGCGGTCAAGGGCAAGCGCTATGGCCGGTTCAAGGACCCGGTGCTGGGCACCGTGCCGGTCAATTTCCTGACCAGCGCCGACACGACTGGCGGCAATTCCGGTTCGGCGGTGATGAACAGGCATGGTGAGCTGATCGGCCTGAACTTCGATTCGACCTACGAATCGATCACAAAGGACTGGTATTTCGACACCGCCATCACGCGCGCCATCCACCTCGATATCCGCTATATGCTGTGGGTGATGAAGGAAGTCGACCATGCCGATAACCTGTTGAAGGAAATGACGATCAAGTATCCGAAGCAGTAAACTCCGGATAAGTACGTTCGCTACTGAAAATCAGAGGCAACCCCTGGGGTCAGACCCATGGGTCTGACCCCGGCAGTTGCCGCTGATTTTGAAAAAGGCCGCTAACCCGCTGGTTATGCGGCCTTTTTGCTAATTTGTCCGATTCATTGCATAATCCCGCTTCCTCCTGATCGACTCCCCATGAACGAAACGCTCGCCCTGTTCGGCCTGTCCACGACACCGCTCGAATTACTCTCCTTCCTGCTCTCCGTGGCCACCGTATGGCTCAACATCCGCCAGAACCACTGGGCCTGGCTGCTCGCCATCGTCTCGTCGGCGACTTATGGCGTGGTGTTTTTCGGCGCGCGGCTATATGGCGACATGGCGCTGCAACTGGTGTTCATCACGGTATCGTTCTGGGGCTGGTACCAGTGGCTGCACGGCGACGCCACGCATGACAGGTTGCCCGTCACGCGCCTGGACCGGCGCGGCCTGCTCGCCGCCGGCGCCGGCTGGCTGGCAGGTTTCATCGTGCTGGCCTGGTTCCTGAAACACTACACGGATACCGACGTGCCGAACATGGACGGCTTCCTGACCGCAGGCAGCCTGGTGGGGCAGGTGCTGCTGTCGCGCAAAAAACTGGAAAACTGGCATGCCTGGATCATCGTCGACGTGCTGTATGTCGGGCTGTACGTGCACAAGCATTTGATGTTGACTGCCGTCCTGTATGCGATGTTCGTCGGCATGGCGGTCATCGGCCTGCTGGCGTGGAAGCGTTCGGCCGCCACGGACGACATGGTGCCGGCATGACGCCAGCACGGCGCGTGGCCATCCTCGGCTCCGCATCGTCCGGCAAGACCACCTTGGCGCTGGCGCTGGCGCGGCATTACGACACCGCCTGGGTGCCGGAATACCTGCGCGAATTCGTCGATGGAGAAGGCCGGCTGCCGGTAGAGCAGGAACAGATCCACATCGCCCGCACCCAGGTCGCGCGCGAGGCAGCCCTGGTCGCGCAGGCGCGCCAGTACCTGTTCTGCGACACCACGCCGTTGATGACGGCGGTCTACAGCCGTTATTATTTCCATGGCGTCGACGCCGAGCTGGCGGCGCTCGCGCGCCAGCACACCTATGACGTCACCTTGCTGTGCGCACCCGACATTCCCTGGGTGCCGGAAGGTTTTCACCGCGAACAGGAAGACGTCAGCGGCGCCATCTTCGCGCTGCTGGTGGAAGCGCTGACGGCGCAGGGCGTGGCCTACACGCTGGTCAGCGGCGCCGCGCAGCAGCGCTTGACGAATGTCGAGCGGATTCTCGGAGGGCCTGTTAAAGTTGCCTAATGAAAAAGTTTATCGTTCTTGCCGCACTGCTGCCGCAGTTCGCTAGCGCAGGCACCGGTTATTACCTGGTCTCGACCTACGATGTCGAAGGCCAGAAATCCATCGACGTCAAATACTGGAATGCCGACTACAGGAACCCGCCGCGCGTCTCCGCGCCCGAGCTCGGATTCGGCTATGGCGTGACGTCGCGCTGGTACACGGAACTGTCCGCCATGTGGATACGCGTGCATGGCCGCAGCGACGGCCTGGCCGCGCTCGAGTGGCAGAACGATTACATGCTGACCCAGGGCCAGTACCCGTTCGACCTGGCGCTGCACACCACGATCTCGCGCGCGCAAGACCGCTCGCGCGGCTACGGCGTCGAGTTCGGACCGGTGCTGCAGACGGAAATCGGGCGCACCCAGTTCAACCTGAACCTGTTCTTCGAGCGCAGTTATCGCGCGCAGCAGGATGGCGACATGGAGTTGACTTACCAGTGGCAGGTCAAGCAGCGCTGGAAAAGCTGGCTGCAACCCGGCGTGCAGGGTTTCGGCGAAGTGGGGAAGTGGAATGACTGGCTGCCGAAAAGGCGGCAGTCGCATCGCGCGGGACCGGCGCTGTTCGGTTCGCGCGAGGCGGGCGCAGGCCGCGAACTGAAATACGAGGCGGCCTGGCTGCTCGGTAAAAACGCGGGCCGCAGCGCGAAGAGTTTCACGATGCGGCTGCAATACATCTTTTAAATTAAAAGTCGAACTGCGCGGACACTTTGAAGGTGCGCTCGGCGCCCGGGAACAGGTAACCGCCCAGGTCCGGCGTCACGTCGCGCCAGTAGAACTTGTTCAGCGCATTGTTCACTTGCGCGCGGAACACCGCCGTCGTGCCGCCAACCCTGGTGGCGTAAGACCCGCCCAGGTTCAGCACGTCGTAGCTCGGCACGAAGGTCCTGTTCATTTCATCGAATGCCTTGTTGCCGACATGCTGCCAGTTCGCGTTGACCTTCAGGCCCGCCACTTGCGGCAGCGCGTATTCGGCGTACACCGACGACCTGAATTTCGGCACGTTGGTTACGCGCTTGCCGTCCATCGTCGCCTGCCCGGTGCCGCTTTGCTCGGTGTCGAGCGCCATCGCGGACACGCCGACCGTCAGTTCGCGCGTCAGCTTGCCCTGCGCCGACAGTTCCAGGCCGCGGTGCTGCGCGCGGCCGTTGCGCACGAAGGTATTGGCGGCGTTGGTATATTCCAGGCCCTTGCGGATCTGGAACAGCGCCGCTGTCAGCGCGAGGTCCTTGGTCAGGTCGGCCTTGACGCCCAGCTCGACCTGCTTCGAAACGCTCGGTGCCAGGGCGCGCGCTTCGTTGGTGGTCTGTATTGGCGCCACGCCGCCGTGCTCCAGGCCCTCGGCCCAGGAAGCATAGACCGCCAGATTGGTCAGCGGGCTGTAGACCAGCGCCAGGTTCGGCAGCCAGAAGCTTTCATCGACCGGCGCCACGCCGACTTCATCGCGCTGGACTTGCACATGGCGCGCGCCGGCATGCAATTTCAGTTGCTCGGTCAGGTCCACGACATCCTGCACGAACACGGCGCGTTCATGGTCGCGGCGGTGCTCGGAAACCGGGCCAGTGGTGCCGGTGGATGGCGGCACGATGACGGGATGGTAGATATTGCTGGTGCCGGCGTAGTCATAAACGTAGTCGCCCCATTTCTCGCTGTTCTTGAAGAACGAGTAGCCGCCGGTGAACTCGTGGCGAATCGCGCCGGTGGCGAATTTACCTTGCACCATTGCCTGCACGGTCTGCGGTTTTTTCGACTCACCCAGGCTGCGGTAATCGTAGACATCGTAATCGCCGTTGCCGCAGAAGCCGGGGTACAGGTCTTGCGCGCCGCAGCCATACGGGAAGGCGGTGTAATCGTCGCGCTTGAACGAGTGGCGGTTGGCCGACACGGTGGCGGTCCAGTCAGGGGAGAACTGGTACTGGAAGTGCAGTCCCACGTTGCTGCTCTCGGTGACGACCGGTTTGCTCCATGGCTGGTTGTTCAGCATGTTGTCGGCAGCCACGTTCGGCAGCGACACGTTGTTGATCAGCTGGAAGCCAGGCGCCGACACTTGCGATTTCTTTTGATAATCGGCGTCCAGTTGCAGCAAGGCTTGCGGCGAGATCTGCCAATCGAAGGCGCCGGAGATGAAATTGCGGTGGCCGTCGGCGCCCTTGATGTAAGAGCGCAGGCGTTCGCCGGCCGCGTTGATGCGGTAGCCGAAACGCTGGTCTTCGAAACGCCCGCCCAGGTCGACTGCGCCGAACAGCGTGCCGCGCTCGCTCGCTTCGACCGTGACGGAACGCAGCGGCGTCGCGGTAGGGCGCTTGGTGACGTAATTGACGATGCCGCCTGGCGCGGCCACGCCGGCCTGCAAGCCCGCCAAGCCTTTCAGCACTTCCAGCCGTTCCTTGTTTTCCAGCGGGATCTGGGTATCGCCCGGAATGATCATGCCATCCTTGCGGTAGCTGCTGGCGTTGTCGAGCTTGAAGCCGCGGATCGAGAATTGTTCGGCATAGCCGACCGCGTTGTAGGCGTCGCCGATGCTGGCGTCGAACTTGGCCGCGTCGGTGGTCGTGCGGATATTCAGGTCTTGCATCTGCTCGCGCGTCAGCACGCTGATGGAAGCGGGCGTCTCCAGCAGCGGCGTGTCGGAAAAGCCGCCGATCGATGCGTGAAGAGTCGCGGCCTTGCTGCCGGTGATGATCACCGCGGTCATTTGCTGTTCAGGCGCCTCGGCCCAGGCGGACGTGGCAAAGGCTTGCGAGATTGCCAGCGCAATCGCGGATACTGCTAAATTTTGTGTGGACATTGTTATGCTCTAAAGTCAGTCGGAGCCAACGGAAGAGCATTCAAAGGAGGGGGCCACTTTGCGCTTTCCTTCGCTGGCATTATCCAGATCAGGTACGGAGGGTATCTCTCACCCGGAAAACACGTTTCCAGGACCCCTAGCGAAGCGCGCAGTGTACCACAGGCCGATCAGGCCGGACGCGCGAGGGTGTGCGGTGGCCTTATACGGCAAAAGACATAATGGAACGATGCAGCACCGCTGCGGAAGTGTGGCCTGAGCTAATGCGGCTGGTTTTAAGGCGGTTGACCGTAGAGCTGTCATAAGGCCACAGGCTGTGGAGCTGTCATTCTCCCCACTGGGGAAAATGACTTCCCGCGCAGGCGGGAATCCCATTTTGCGTCCCATACGACGCAGCCAAATTGGATTCCCGCCTGCGCGGGAACGACAGCGCTACGGTCTGTGGTTTTAATTTAACGCCATCAACGCTTACAGGCTCAATTCCAGCGCTGCGCGGCTGACGGCGGCGTTGACGTCGCGGTGTTCGCCCAGCTTGACCATGCGGTGCGCTTCCAGCGCGGCGACGACGGCGTCGATCGCGCCGCCATCGAGGCCGTAATCGGACAACCGGGTCTTGACGCCCATCTCTTCGAAAAAGGCGCGGGTGCGCGCGATCGCTGCATCGATGCGGCTGTCCTCGTCGCCGTCGGTGATGTTCCAGACCCGCGCCGCGTATTGCAGCAGCTTGGCGCGCTTGCTGTCCTTGCGCACGCTGAGCATGCCGGGCAGGATCACGGCCAGCGTCTGCGCATGGTCCAGGTGGTACAGCGCCGTCAGTTCATGGCCGACGATGTGCGTCGCCCAGTCTTGCGGCACGCCCACGCCGATCACGCCGTTCAGCGCCATCGTCGCGCTCCACATCACGTTGGCGCGCACGGCCACGTCGTCTGGCCGGCTGATGGTTTTCGGGCCTTCCTCGATCAGCGTCAGCAGCAAGCCTTCGGCGAAGCGGTCCTGCACCGGCGCGTCGGCCGGATAGGTCAGATATTGCTCCATCACGTGCACGAATGCGTCCACCACGCCGTTGCCGACCTGGCGCTGCGGCAGCGTAAACGTCTTGCTCGGGTCCAGCACCGAGAATTGCGGGAACACGCGGTTGCTGCTGAAGGCGCGCTTTTCCTGCGTCGCGGCGCGCGTGATGACGCTGGCACTGTTCATCTCGGAACCGGTGGCCGGCAGGGTCAATACGCTGCCGAAGGGCAGTGCGCGCTCGATGTTGCGCCCGCCCTTTTCCAGGATCTGCCACGCGTCGCCAGCCTCGTACACGGCCGCCGCGGCGACGAACTTGGCGCCGTCGATGACGGAACCGCCGCCGACGGCCAGCAGGAAATCGATTTTTTCGCTGCGCACCAGCTCGACCGCCCGCATCAGCGTCTCGTATTGCGGATTCGGCTCGATGCCGGCAAATTCCAGCACCGCGTGGCCGCCGAGCGCCGCCTTCACTTCATCGTAGACGCCGTTTTTCTTGATGCTGCCGCCGCCGTACAGCATCAGCACGCGGGCATCGGCCGGCACCAGCGGCCCGATGGCGGCAATCTGCCCCTGGCCGAACAGGATGCGGGTCGGATTGTAGAAATCGAAGTTAAGCAAGACACACTCCCGGTTGAGCCAGAGCAAGCGCCGTGCCCGCCGTTTCCCGCTTCTGGAAAGGCTGGCGGACGATCGTCCCCGCTGGTTGGATAATCCATTATTATCGCCCAGCCTTGCGGATCGCGTGCGCCAGTGCCGCCAACCTAACGCTACACTTGAGAAATGTGCGCGGCCCGGTGACAATGGCTGTATATCAGTCCACTCGAGCGAAAGAATCGCCATGACGCAAGAACACGTAATCGAACCCCGGGACGCCTTGCCGGCACCGGTGCTGGACATGCACCGCGCCCTGACATCGCTGGCCGAAAAGCTGACCACGCTGGACATGCACAACCAGCGCATCGAAACCTGCACCGATCCCGAATTGAAACTGGTCCTGTCGGCGCACCGCGACGCCACCCGCAAGCAGATCGCGATGCTGCTGGAATGGGTGCGCCGGCGCGACACCAAACTGGACAAGGAATTGAAGGAAGCGCTGTTCAAGGCCGGGCCGATCGCGGCGCAATTTCATTATGAATAACGCGCCCTTGCGCCACGCCCGCATGAAAGGATGTGCATGAAGTTGCAGCCGTACCGGGAAGGAAGCCTGTTTGCCGTGCCTCTGCGGGAAGGTGGGTATGCCACCGGCCTGGTGGCGCGCATGTCGCCCACCGGCCGGGTCATCCTGGCCTACCTGTTCGGGCCGAAGCGCGAGGTCGTGCCCGAACTGGCCGAAGTGCAGCACCTGCAGGCGGGCGACGCGCTGAAGGCGCTGCGCACCGGGGACATGGCGCTGGCCAACGGCCGCTGGCCGGTGATCGGCGACGCGCACGACTGGCAGCGCGGCGCCTGGCCGGTGCCGCTGTTCATCCGCCGCGCCGACGCTCTCAAGCGCGCCTGGCGCGCGACCTATTCGGACGAGGACCCAGGCAAGTCGGTGCGCGAGGAATCGGTGCCCTATGAAACCGAGGGGCTGGAAGCCGATTCGTTGTATGGCTACGGCTCGGTCGAACTGTTGCTGACGAAGTTGTTGACGTAAATTGCTGACTTAAATTTACTGACCAGGATGGGAGGAGCCATGTGGACAGGAAGCTGTTTTTGCGGAGAAGTGCGTTATGAGGTAGGCGGCCCGGTGCATCACCAGACGCTGTGCCATTGCGCCATGTGCCGCCGCACCACCGGAGCGCCCTGCGTGGCGTGGTTCACGGCGCCGGCGGCGGCGTTCCGCTATACGCGCGGCGCGCCCGCGCAATTTCACTCCAGCCCGGGCGTGACGCGCAGTTTTTGCGCCCGCTGCGGCACCCAGCTGACGTTTGAAGACACGCGCAGCGCCGGCGCCATCGATGTCACCACGTGCAGCCTGGACGATCCCGAAGCACTGCCGCCGCGCGACCATACCCACGTCGGCAGCCAGCTGGACTGGCTGCACCTGGCCGACGACCTGCCGCGCTACGTGCGCAGCCGCGACGACAACGAGCGGGTTTAAGCGGCCTGGATGACGATCATGTAAGGCATGGCGGTTCTCCTCAAGGCTTGGCGGCGTCGGGGCAACCGGTTTGCTGCTGTTCCTGCATCGCTTTCTGCATGTCTTCCGGCGACACGTCGCGCACATGGGTGGCGAGCGACCAGTTGTGGCCGAACGGATCGGTCAGCATGCCGTAGCGGTCGCCCCAGAACATGTCGGCCGGCGGCATTTTCGCGGTGGCGCCGGCGTCGATCGCCTGCGCGTAGGCGGCGTCGACATCATCCACATACATGTGGATGACGACGGGCGACCCCTTCAGCGCTTTCGGGCCGAGGCTGCCCCAGTCCGGAAAATCGTCGACCAGCATCAGGTGCGAATCGCCGATTTTCATCATCGCGTGCATCAGCTTGCCTTTGCCGTCCGGCATGCGGCCGTATTCGACGGCATTGAACGCCTTTTTATAAAACTCGATGGCATCGGCGGCGCCTTCGCAGACCAGGTGCGGGGTCAAGGTATGCATGCCTGCGGGAATCGGGGACACTTTGGCTTCAGTCATGATTATCTCCAGTAATGAATGGTTCGGATCTGGGAAAAACTGCACGCACATACTCGCACGCCGCGCGGCGCCGCGCCAGATCGACACGATACCGAAAATACATTTTTGTAAATTTGGCACAAAACCTGGGGTCAGGCCTGCGTTATTGCGTTGTTAACCGTGGGGTCAGGCGTGCGTTATTGCGTTGTTTGAGGCTCTCCTGCTATAGGACTCGGCGGAAGTGAGCGGTTCCGCGGTTGTCATCTGGCAATCCAGGCGTGATCAGCGGTGCAAGCAGGACTGAGCCGCAACCCCATGCCGCTGCCATCCCCGAGGGGCGCGTGCACGCGAGGCTGCCGGACGTGCGCACAACAACGCAACAACGCAGGCCTGACCCCACGGTTAACAACGCAATAACGCAGGCCTGACCCCAGGGGGACTGCGGCTGGGTTTCGCTATATACTTAAATATATATCGATATCTGCCCGGTTCATATGTGCTTGCTGGGTTGTGGGCTTACTATCGCTTGCTGATGCTTGAGGCGCTATGAATATAAGGGGAGTGGGGTGGGGAATGTGACGTTGTGGCGCCGCCGGCGCCTGGTGCAGGGCTTGGCCGGGGCCTTGCTGCTGCCGGCTTTGGGCGTGCGGGCTGCCGCGCCGGTCCAGCTCAATATTCTGACCAGTTATCCGGATGAGGTGATGGCGCGCTTCGAGGCGGCGTTCGAGAAACTGTATCCGCAATACCGCATCCGCTTCCTGTGGCGCATGCCGCACGATGCCTTGCCTTACCTGGAGCGGCAGGGCGGCACTGACACCGTGGATGTCTACTGGGCCGCGTCGCCGCGCACTTTCGCGCGTTTGAAAGAGCGGCAATTGCTGCGCAAGCTGGAGATCGATCGCAGCGGTTTGCCGGCCAGTGTCGGCACGACGCAGATTTCGGACCCCGACGGCTATTACCTCGCCACCGAACTGGCCGGCTATGTGCTCGCGCTCAACGAGCGCAAGCTCGCGGCGCTGGGCGTGGCGGCGCCCGGCGACTGGCATGAACTGGCCAATCCCCGATTGCTGGACAATATCGCCTTGCCGGTGCCGAGCGAAGTCGGCTTCGCGCCGGTGATGTATGACATCGTGCTGCAAGCCTACGGCTGGCAAAAGGGTTGGGCGATATGGAGCGAGGTGGCCGCGCTGTCGCAACTGATCCACCGCGGGTCGAGTTTTATCGGAGACCGGGTCGGCAGCGGGGACATCGCGATCGGCCTGTCGATCGATTTCTTCGTCAAGGCGGCGATCTCGAACGGCGCACCGCTCAGCCAGCGCTACCCGCTGCACAATGGCGTCAACCCGGGACACGTCGCCTTGCCGAAGGCGGGCTTGAATGCCGACGGCGCGCAAGCCTTTGCCCGCTTCGTCGTCTCGCCGCAAGGGCAGGCGCTGCTGAACCGGTCCGACATCCGCAAGCTGGCGGTGCGCCCGCAAACCTATGAAGCGGCCAATGCGATCGATTTCAATCCCTTCGCCGCGGCCGCCGCCGGTACGATGAATTACGACGGCGCGCGTGGGCGCGAACGGCTGAACGTCATCTCCGCCGTGTTCGACCAGATGCTGGCCAGGCCGCACAATGAGCAGCGCGCGTTGTGGCAGCGCGTGTACGCGGCCGAACGCGCGGGTAAAAATGTGGACGCCGTGCGCGCGCTGCTATCTGAAGCGCCGCTCGACGAGACGGCGGCCGACAGCGAAGCCGTCAAGCGCCTGTTCCGCGACAGCCTGGAAGGGGGCAAGCAGCAGGACACGGCCATGACGCAGGCCTGGGCCGACGCCTGCACTGCGCGTCGCGGCGCGGCGGGAATGGCGCTGGACCGGATCGGCGCGTGAAACCGGGGACGCGTATCCAGGTCATGCTGGCCGTGCTGGCCGCCGCGGCGCTGGGCGGGACCGGGTGGGCGCTGGCCGGCGATGATCCCGTGCCGTACACCACCGCCAATACGACGCGCGAAGCATTCTCGCAACCCTTGCCGCAATTGCCGCCTGGCCTGAAGGACAGTTTTAACAGGGGACGCTCGCTGTTCCGGCAAAACTGGGTCATCGCGCCGGCCAGGGATGAACAGGTCGACGGCCTGGGCCCCTTCTATAACCGCATTTCATGCATCTCCTGCCACAGCGCCAACGGTAAGGGCCACGCGCCCGACGGTCCAAATGAGCGTGCGTCGTCGCTGCTGGTGCGGCTGTCGGTGCCTGGTACCGATGCGCACGGCGGCCCCCGGCCGCACCCGGTGTACGGCGATCAGTTCAAGGAAGGCAGCATTCCCGGCGTGCCGACCCCGGGGCGGCTCAGCGTGAGCTGGCGCAGTCATGCCGTGACGCTGGCCGGCGGAGAAAAGGTGAACTTGCGCGCTCCGGTACTGGGTTTTCATGAACTGGCCTACGGGCCGCTCGGGCCGGTGCAGACTTCGGCCCGCATCGGTCCCGCCGTCTTCGGACTGGGTTTGCTGGAAGCCGTGCCGGAGCAGGTGCTGCAAGACTTGGCGCGCGAGCGCAAGCCGGATGGCGTGCGCGGCAAACGCAATCGCGTCTACGATGCGCAGGGCGACCGGATGATCACCGGCCGCTTCGGGCTGAAGGCTAACCGCGGCACGCTGCGCGACCAGATCGCCGGCGCCATGGCGGGCGACCTTGGCATCACCAGCACGATCATGCCGGAACAGCAGTGTTCTCCGGTGCAGGCAGCCTGCCGGCTGGCCGCGCACGGCGGCTTGCCGGAACTGTCGGATGCGCAGTTGGACGATTTGCAGACTTACCTGAGCTACCTTTCTCCGCCGGCCGCGCGCGGCGGAGAAAGAGTCGATGTCCGGCGCGGCGAGCAAGTGTTCAAGACGGCCGGCTGCGCGGCCTGCCACCGGCCGCAACTTCCGCTCGGCGGGCATGCGCTGCTGGGGGAGCTTGGTGGCGGCAGCATCGCGCCGTACACGGATTTGCTGTTGCACGACATGGGACCGGGATTGGCCGATGGGCGTCCCGATTACCGGGCCGGCGGCCGCGAATGGCGCACGCCCGCGCTGTGGGGCGCCGGCCTGCTGCGGCGGATGAATGAACGCGCCGGCTACCTGCACGACGGCCGCGCGCGCGATGTGCAGGAAGCGATCCTGTGGCATGGCGGCGAGGCCGGCGCGGCGCGCAAGCGCTATGTCCGGCTGCCGCCGGGCGAACGCTCGGCGCTGCTGGCGTTCATCAATTCGCTGTAAGCGGTCCGCGCGCGAGCACTCAGCGCGCCATGGTTCCCGGCGCCTGCATGGCACCGTCCAGCGTGGTGACCGCGGCCGCGAAATCGTACTGGTCGATCTGGTGCCGCAGGCGCGCCAGCGTGGCCGCTTCCAGGTGGGCGGCCAAGGTGGTATGGTGCGCGCTGAAGTAATCGGGCGCTTCGCCGGCCGAGGCGTCGAGCAGCGTGCGCAATTGTTCCAATACGACGTCGACCGCGTCGGACGGCGAGGGCGCCGCCTGCGCCGGCGCGGCGGCCGGCCAGTCATAGTCGATCTGTTGCAGCACGGCGGCCAGCGCCGCGCCGAACGCATCCTGCCGCTGCAGCAGTTGCACGCCGCCGTCGCCGTCGGCCAGCGCCGCTTCCAGTTCTTTCGCGTGGGCTTGCAACTGGCTGGCGCCGATGCTGCCGGCCAGGCCCTTGACCGTATGCAGCAGCAGTTGCGCGCCGGCGCGGTCGCCCGCGGCCAGCAGGTCTGCCAACTGTTCGTGCGCCTGCGCCTGGTCGACGCGGAAGCGCGCCAGCATGGCCCGATACAGTTCCGGCTTGCCGCCCATGTACATCAGCCCGCGCTCGGTGTCGAGCGCGCGGGCCGGCGCCATCGCGCGCAGCAATGCCGCCTGCGGCGCCTGCTGCGGCGCCGGCAGTTGCCCGTCCGGCGCGCCATGGCCGGCGCCACCGAGCCAGCGCCCGACCAGCTGGAACAGGTGGTCCGGAACGACGGGTTTAGTCAGGTAATCCTGCATGCCTTCGCGCAGGCAGCGCGCGCGGATATCTCCCACCGCGTGCGCCGTCAGCGCGACGATCGGCACCCGGTCCAGCCGGCCATCCTGGCGGATCGCGATGGCCGCCTCGTGGCCATCCATCAGCGGCATCTGCAAGTCCATCAGGATCATCGCGTACCGCTCCGGATCGGCCAGCGCCATCGTCACCGCTTCCCGCCCGTTGTCGGCCGTGGCCACCTGCAGCCCGATCATTTGCAGCAGTTCGGTGGCGATCTGGCGGTTGACGGCGTTGTCTTCGGCCAGCAGCACGCGCTGGCCGGAGAATTGCGGACGCGGCGCGCTGGCGCTGGCGGGCGACTCGGCCGCCTCGGGCTGTTCCGCCAGTTCGAACGGCAGCTCGAAATAAAAGGTCGAGCCGACGCCAAGCTCGCTCTTGAGCGCGATGCGCCCGCCCATCAGTTCGACCAGGCGGCGCGAGATCGACAGTCCCAGGCCGGTGCCGCCGTGCTTGCGGGTGGTCGAGCCGTCGGCCTGCATGAACGGTTGAAACAGTTGGCCGACCTTGTCCGGTGCGATGCCGATGCCGGTGTCGCGCACGGAAAAATGCAGCACAAGATGGCGCTCTCCCTGGCTGGCCACGTGCACCGCCAGCCCGACGGCGCCGCCCGGCTCGGTGAACTTGACGGCATTGCTGGTCAAGTTGATCAGCACCTGGCCCAGCCGCAGCGGATCGCCGAGCAGGTGGCGCGGCACGTCCGGTTCGACATGGAAGCGGCATTCGACGGCGCGCTCGGCGGCCTTTTGCCCGGTCACGGCGGCCACGCTGTCGAGCAGTTCGTCGAGCGCGAAACCGACCGTTTCGACATCGAGCCTGCCGGCTTCGATCTTCGAAAAATCGAGGATGTCGTTCAGCACTCCGAGCAGCGATTCGCCGGCCTTGTGGATCTTGCCGATGTAGTCGCGCTGCCTGGGCGTGAGCGTCGTTTGCAGCACCAGGTGCGCCAGGCCGATCACCGCGTTCATCGGCGTGCGGATTTCATGGCTCATGTTGGCCAGGAATTCGCTTTTAAGACGCGTCGCTTCCTCGGCCTTCTGGCGCGCGCTGCGCTCGGTGCGCCCGGCCGCCAGCAATTGATGCTGGGTCTCGTGCAACTGGCGGTAGGCGCTGGCGTTGTCGAGCGCGATCGCGCCGTAGGCGCAGACGCTGCGGAAGATCAGGCGTTCACGCTCGCCGTACGCGTGCTCGCGCGGCGACTGGATCGTCATCACCGCCAGCACCCGCTCGCCGATCATCAGCGGCGCGAACATCAGGCTCAAGGTATCGAGCGTATCGAGGATGACCGGCACGCTGGTATCGTTGGCGTCCAGTTCGACCAGGAATTCGCGCCGTTCGCGCACGCAGCGCGCCGCGTACGACGTGGTGCTGGCCACGTCGAGCGTGTGCGGCGGATGTGGTACACCCTGTTCGGTGCCGAAGGCTTGCGTCAGCACGCGCGCCTGCGCATCGAGCGTGTAGATGATGAAGGTGGTGGCGTCGAGCAGGTTGTGCAGGTGGTGGTGGATCGCTTCGAAGACGGCGTCGGTGTCGAGGTTGGCGGTGATGTCCTGGCCGATCCTGCCGAGCTGTTCGAGCGTGGCGCCGGCTTCCTGCAGCACGGCGGCGCGGCGCGCCTCGGCCGCGGCGATCAGGCGCTGCTGCCCGGCCTCGGCGCGTATCATTTCCGTTTCATGCCGTACCTGCGCCAGCGCGGTGCGGTCGTTCGCCTGTTTTTTCCCCTCTCGCTGTTCGGCGGCGACGGCCTGGCGCGCGTAATGCAGCGCGCGCAGCGGCTGTTCGGCCTCGGCCCAGGCGTCGCTCAGCGCCAGCAGCAGTTCGGTGCTGGGCTGCCAGCCTTCGATGCCGGCGCCGGCCGCGAGCGCCTGTTCCAGGTAATGGGTCACGGCGTCGGGCGTCGTCATCGCCGGCGGCGGCGCGACCTGGTGACGCGCGTGGATCTCGGCAAGCGTTTGCATCAGCGGCACGCGCAGCGCCGCGAAGCCGAAGGTCTCGGCCAGCTGGCGCGCCTCGGCGATCGCGGCCAGCGCTTCGCGCGGCTGGTGCGCGGCCGACAGCACGCGCGCCTGGCGGATCAGATTGTGCGGCAGGTCGTCCATCGAGCGCGAGGCGCGGAACAGCGCGATCGCGGTCGCGTAGCTGGCCACGGCATCGGTCGCGCGCCCTTGCAGCAGCAGCGTTTCGGCCAGTTCGGCATGGGCCAGCGCCTTGTTGACGCCGCCCGGCGTGCTGGCGAAGCAGGCCAGCGCTTCTTCCAGCGCGGCTTGCGCCCGTTCCACCTGGCCGAGCTGGCGCAGCAGGCTGCCCCAGTGCGCCATGCCCACGCCGAGCAATGCCGGCCAGCCGGTGCGGCGCGCCAGGTCGGTGGCGCGCTCGAAGGTGGCCGAGGCGCCATCGAGGTCGCCCACCGCCTGCAGCGATTCGCCGGCGTTGCTGGCCGAGACGATGGCCAGCCGGAACATGCCCACCGTCTGCGCCAGGTCGCTCGCCTGCAGGTAGAACAGCGCGCCGCGCGCCGGTTCGCGCCGGCCGTGGATCACGCCTTGCGCGGCCGCCAGGTGGGCCGCCACGGCGGGGTGGTGCGGCGCCGGGTGATTTGCATAAAACGCGGCGCAGCGCAGGCTGGCGCCGTCCGGGTCGTAAAATGCCGCCTCGTAGATGGCCCAGGCTTGCGCGATGGCCAGCCGCAGCGCATCGCCGCCGCGCGCATAGCAGGCGATCGCCTGCTGGCAGGAACGCGCTTCGCGCTCTGCGTTGCCTTGTTCCATCGCGACGGTGGCGTCGGTGATCCAGCTGTCGCCTTCGCCGAGCGCGTCGCCGAGTTCCTGGTACAGGCGGCGCGCTTCGGCCAGCAATTGTTCGGATGCGCCGAACTGGCCGAGCAGCACGGCCACTTCGGCGCGCAGCAAGATCAGGCGCGCCAGCATGGCCTGGTGTTGCGCGCTATCGTTCGGCAGATGGGCTTGCGCCTCCTCGGCCAGCGCCAGCGCGCGCCGGCTGTCGCGCTGGCGCAGTTCCCACGCCAGTTCCACCAGCGCGGCGACCGGCGCGGCGCGGCCATCGGCGAGCTGCGCTTCGAGTTGCGCAATGCGTTCGTCGGGGGCGTTCAGTTGCATGGCACGGGTTTCACTGCCAGGGTGAGCAAGGCCGGACCGTCGCGGCCCGGGACGCGTACCGGCGCGCACGCGCGCAGGCCCTGCCGCGGGAGCGGCGCCATCAGGCTGCTTGCTGGACATGGCCTCATGCGAAATTCCCTAGAGTCGGCTGCCTCCACGGCGGCGGCTGAAACAATACTATCATGCATTGTGGCAATTTTAGCAAGCCCTGCGCGCTGCTCATGCGGAGGCGACGCAGGCGCGCCGTTTCCCCAGCGCCTTCGCCTGGTATAGCGCTGCGTCGGCATGTTTTAACAGCGTATCGACATTGTCGGCCGCAAGGGAATTGCCTGCCACGCCGATGCTGGCCGAGATCGTCACGACGACATCGGCCAATTGATAGGGGACCGAGATAATATCGATCAGCTTGCCTGCGAAGGCTTGCGCATTGTCCAGATTGGATTGAAGCAAGGCAATCGCGAACTCGTCTCCGCCGAGGCGCGCGACAATATCCGAATCCCGGACGGTTTCCCGGATGCGCACCGACATTGCCCGCAACAACTGGTCTCCGGCGGGATGGCCATGGGTGTCATTGACGGCCTTGAAACCGTCAAGGTCGATAAACAGTACGGCGAGCCTGGTCTTGTTACGCTGACAAAGCTGCAATTGCTGGCCAAGCACCAGGTTGAACATCGTGCGATTGGCCAATCCGGTCAAGCTGTCATGCTGGGCGTCATATTGTGCCTGTTGCAGGATCATTGCCGCCTCCAGCAAGGCATGGCCCATGTCATTCGCTTCCTTGAAAAACAGGCGCGGAATCACCGGCATCAGACCGGAACTCAAGGCCAGCGCCGGTTGCGTCAGCGCGCTGAGGGATTCGGCGATGCGCCGGCCGATGAAGGCCGTCCACCAGAATCCGGCAGCCAATGCGGCAAGCGTCGCCACAATCAGCCAGGCCAGGGTGCGACGCAGGGCCGTCTTCAGGTCGGCCAAGGGCATGCCCAGCACGACGGCCCATTGTGTCGTGCGGGATCGACTATAGACGGTGATCACCGGAATGCCATCGAGCGTCCGGGTCTTCAGGGCGCCTTCCTCGGCAGTGTGCAATTGCTGCATCAAGTCTGGATTGACTGGCTTGCCGAGAAATTCTTTCATCTCGTGCGTACGTGCCACCACGTTGCCGCTGCTGTCCGTGATGCTGGCCCGCCAGCCGCCGGGCAATTTTTGCTCCGCCAGCACCTGGTAAATCCGTTCCGGCTTGATGGTGGCGTTCAATGAATACACGATTTCATTGTTGCGCCGCACCGGGACGCCCATCGCGACGATGGCGTAACCCAGGGTTTTTGCATAGAAAAGATCGGATACCGCGGGTTTTCCAGTGGACAAAATTTGCTTCAGCAATGGCGGATTGTTTCTTTTCGGCAGTGGATCGCCGAACGGAAAATCCGTATTGATCAGCAATTGTCCGGACGGATCGAGCACCACGATATTGTCAGCAGGCATATTTGGCAAGGCGGCGCTGGCTCTTGAATAGAAGCCGCGCAAGTCGCCACTGACCAGCCGGTCCGAGGTGGCCAGTACCTGCAAAGCCGCCTGCGTTCCGGCAAAGTCCCGTTCCAGCACCGACAGGATCGCACGGGCCCGGCTGGTCGCGTTGGCGGTCAGCTGCGCCTGTTCGTGTTCATAAAAGCTGACGATCAAAAATGCGGCCACGCCCGCGATCGGCAGGATGCATCCGATGACCAGGGCGAACAGGCGTTGCCGGATAGTGGGGGCTGGCAAGCGCTGGAAGTAGCCGAACGTGCGCCAGGTTCGGGAGGGGCTGGCATTGCCTGTCATGATGACCCAAGACAATGGAAATCCATGCTGCGCGCCCTTTCCAGTGATGGCATTGTATGAAACGGCAAGGGCGATGGAACTGTCCCGTGCCATTGCCGCGTTGTGGCTGCAGGTGGTGCGGGCCACCGTGCGCAACCCCGGCCACCAAAGGTGTCTCTATGTTTTTGCAATTTTACACCTGAGCAAGCATACATTGAAAATATGCAGGGAAGCCTTGAATGGCTCATGGCGCGAATGGCACGGCGTTGGCGTGTCAAGTGCGCAGCAAGGGATGGGCTCTAAGCCAGCGCCTTCATCGTGATCTGGAACAGCAGGCCGCCTTCGTCGCGGTTGCGCACATGCAGTTCGGCGCCGTGGCGCAGCAGCACGCGGTCGACGATGGCCAGTCCGAGGCCGGCGCCGTTGGCCTGGCCGCGTGCGCTGTCGAGGCGCGTAAAAGGTTTCAGCAATTGCCCGATCTGGTCGGGCGGCACGCCGCTGCCGTGGTCTTGCAGTTCGATCACCACGCGCTTGAAGGTGTGCATGCCCGTCACCGCGCATTTCAGGTCGATCTCGACATACTCGTGGTCCGCCGTCTTGCCGTAGCGGCGCGCATTTTCGATCAGGTTGTTCAGCACCCGTTTCAGGTCGGTGGCGTTGCCGAGCACGTGGGCGTTGTCGGCGATGTCGGTCTGGATGCGCACGTCGGGCAGGCGCTCCGCCTCGCGCGCCGTTTCGTTCAGCAGCGCGCCGATGTCGACGTTGACGAAACTGGATGCCTCGGTCGGCTTGGCGTAGTCGAGGAACTGGCCGATGATGGCGTCCATCTGGCCGATGTCGGACTGGATGCCTTCGCGCGCCTCGTTCGACAGGTTCGCCATTTCGACTTCCAGTTGCATGCGCGCCAGCGGCGTGCGCAGGTCGTGCGAAATGCCGGCCAGGATCACGGCGCGATCCGATTCAACCTGTTGTAGATCGCTCGCCATCTGGTTGAAGCTGCGGTTCGCCTGCAGGATTTCGGCCGGTCCCTTTTCCGGCAGCGGGTCCGGCCGCTTACCCTCGGCGATCGAGCGCGCGGCCGCCGTCAGGCGCGCCAGCGGGCGGTTGATCAGGCTGGAAATGAACGCCGCGCCCACCAGCGACAGCACCGACACGACGCTGGCCCAACCGAGCCACTGGATGCCGGTCAAGCCCTGGATGCGCTCGCGCTCGAGCATCAGCCAGTAACTGTCTTCGCCAATATTAAAACTGACCCAGAAGCCGGGCATGCCGTTGACCTTGCGCGAAAAGCGCGTGTCCTTGCCCAGCTTGGCCTTGACCAGCGCCTCGATGTCTGGCATCAGCGCATTGTCCGGCGGCGGCTCTACTTCGTCGTCGTCTTCCAGCGTGAAGATGCGGATGCCTTCGTTCGACACCAGTTCGAACAGCAGCTCGCGCCGCAGTTCGGGCGCCGAGTGGGTCAGCGCGGCGTGCGTGATGGTGACGACCGAGATCACCTGGGACGAGATCTGCTGCACCTGCGGCGCGCGCTGCACGATGCTGATCATGCCGACCCAGGCCGACATGCTCAGCGTGGTCAGCACGCCGAGCAGCAGGAAGGTGCGCCAGAACAGGCCGCTGCGCAGCCACGCCAGGCGTGAAAAATGGGGGACGTTCATGCGACGCTACCGGCAAGCTAGCGCGGCTGACCCTCCGGGATGAAGACATAACCGAGGCCCCAGACGGTCTGGATGTACAGCGGGCTCGATGGGTCGGGTTCGATCAGTTTGCGCAGGCGCGAGATCTGCACGTCCAGGCTGCGGTCGAACACTTCATATTCTCGCCCGCGCGCCAGTTCCATCAGCTTTTCGCGAGATAAGGGCTGGCGCGCATGGCGCGCGAACACTTTTAGAACGGAGAATTCGCCGGTGGTCAACGGCACCGTCTCTCCGCTCTTTTTCAAGGTGCGCGTGCCCAGGTCCAGCACGAACTGGCCGAATTCGAAGGTTTGCGGCGTTTCCGACGGCGCGCCCGGGATTTCGTCGGGCTGCTTGCGGCGCAGCACGGCGCCGATGCGCGCCACCAGTTCGCGCGGGTTGAACGGTTTAGGGAGGTAATCGTCGGCGCCCATTTCCAGGCCGACGATGCGGTCCACATCTTCTCCCTTGGCGGTCAGCATGATGATCGGCGTCAGGTCGCCGGCGCCGCGCAGGCGGCGGCAGATCGACAGGCCATCCTCGCCGGGCAGCATCAGGTCCAGCACCAGCAGGTCGTAGCGCTCGCGCAGCCACAACTTGTTCATCGCGGTCGCGTTTTCGGCGGTGATCACGTTGAAGCCCTGCT
Organism: Pseudomonadota bacterium; assembly: GCA_040389645.1. GTDB lineage: Bacteria > Pseudomonadota > Gammaproteobacteria > Burkholderiales > Burkholderiaceae_D > Rugamonas. Next base: position 23,402 of record JAZJZT010000070.1, read on the forward strand.
CGGTGAGATAACGTCGCAACAGGTCGCGCAGGCGCACGTCGTCGTCGACCACCATGATCTTGGCCTGATGGCCAAGCTGGGCGGTCGTGCTGTTGCCGGATTCATTCGATGTCGTATTCATAGGTGCTGTCGGAATTGTCATATTTATGTCGCTATGGTAACGTCATATTCGTCGCAGGCAAACGCTCGCACAAACCCATTACAAACTGTTACAAACTTTACCCAATTGGCCTTACCCCTCCTGGTAAATGGTCATACACTTGGGGTCATCGGCAAATCAAGCTTATAGGTTTACCAGGCATCGCGGAAGAGGAACACCATGAATATCCCCCTTAAAAAACTGAACGCGGTACCCGGCGCCATCAAGGCGCTTCGCGTTGGCGTGGGATTCCTGGCTGCCGGCTGTGCCTTGATGCTGGGCGTGTCGTCCGCCCACGCCTACGGATCGGGCGAAGGCCCGGGCGACCAGAATGCGCCGCGCAAGGAAGAGTCGCGCAACCCGCCGCGCCAGGAACGCGACCGGCAAGACCGCGAGCGCGATGCCCGTTCCTTCGAAGTGCGCGCCGAGGAACACCGCCGCGCGCTGCAGGAAAATTCCAGCAACAATGCGGAAATGTCGCGCCGCGTCGGCCGCATGACCGCCGACGAGCGGCGCGACCTGCGCCGCCAGATCAACGAAGCGGGCCAGGAAGTCTACGCCCTGCCGCCGCGCCGCTAAACACGGCGGGGCACCCGGCCTCGCTAGTTGCGCACTGCACGAAAATTCCCTGTTTTACTTGGCTTGCGTGTAACATTGATTCCTTACAGGAATGTTAGCCGCCGTGTTGCACGAGCGGCTATATAAGCATTGGCGCAGACCAATATCAGGGGGGGCTCGTTGTGGTAGACAAAGTTGCTGGCGCGGCCGCGCCGGCATTACCTGTTGGTGTTATTCAGCGCGACGATGGCGTGTTTCTCGACCTGTCCGCGCCCGCCCCGGTGTTACTCGGCGCCATCAACCACATCTTCCAGAACGACGCCTACCTGGCCGGGCTCGATTATCCGCTGCTGATGCGCGCGCTGTTCCAGGCCGGCCCGCCGCTGCCGGCGCCGATCGAGGGCACCACCTTGGTGCGCGTGGCCGACGCCGTTGTCCTGTTCGATCCGGAGCGGCGCGCGCTGTACCGCGCCGTCAAGATCCGCGACGGCGTCGCCGAATATTTTTTCGAACCGGTGTTTTTCGACGCCGTTGAACTGCCCGACGGCACCCTGATCCCGGAACGCCCGACCAAACTGGACTTCGATGAATTCGTGGCCGAGCTGTGGTGCAAGGGCGTGCGCTTCGGCGTCGACGTCGCCAACGTCAAGGCGGCGATCGCGTCGGTGCGCGGCGAACGCTGCACCGCGGCGCGCCGGCTGGAACCGACGCCGGGGCAGGATGCGCACGTGGTCGAAGTGTCGCAGGATATCCACCGCAGCGACGCGCCGCGCGAAAAATCGGACGGCCGCCTTGACCTGCTCAGTTTCCAGAACCGCTTCCCGCAAATCCAGCAGCACATGCGCCTGCTGCGCAAGATGCCGAGCGTGCCGGGCGAACCCGGCGTCGAACTGTCCGGCCTGCCCTTGCAACCCGGCCCGCCGGCCGACCTCGATTTCAAGCGGCTGGCCGGCGCCGGCACCGTCATCGAGCGCCACCCGGACGGCGAATTCCTGGTCGCCGCGCAAGTCGGCTTTTTGAATGTCGATACCAAGAGCGGCCAGATTTCCGTCCATGACAAAATCATCAGCCGCGATGGTGTCAGCAGCCGCACCACCGGCAACCTGGCGCTGGCCGGCGGCTTCGAGGAATTCGGCGACGTGCAGGAATTGCGCGCCGTCGACGGCAGCGACATCACGATCCACGGCAACGTGTTCGGCAACATCCACTCCAGCGGCGGAGAAATCGTGCTCGGCGCGAACCTGGTCGGTGGCAGCGCTTTCAATACCAAGGGCAATATCCGCGTCAAGGGCGTCGCTTCCGGCGCCACGCTGCAAACCCGCGACGGAGACATTCATATCGCCGGGCGCGCCGAAAGCTGCATCATCACCGGCACCAGGGTGTTCATCGATGCCGCCTCGAATTGCGAGATCGTGGCCGACGAAGTGCGCATCGGCCTGGCCGAAGGCTGCGCCATCGCCGCGCGCCGCATCGACATCGAGAGTTGCGGCCCGCGCAAGCAGAGCGAGATGCTGATGCTGGTGCAGGTGCCGAACCTGGGCGCGCTCGACGAGGAACTGGCCGAACTGGCCGGCAAGGCGGCCGCGCTGGAACAGTGGGCCGCGCAGTTCCGGCAGCAGGCCGACCAGATCACGGCGCTGCCGCAGGTGCGCGGCTACTTGGCGCTGACGGCGCAATTGCGCAAGGGAGAGTTGACCTTGACCCCCGAGCAGGGGCCGCAACTGCAAAAGATGGCCGCCGCCGTGGCGCCGCAATTGAAGACGGTGGGAGAGTTGCTGCAAAAGGTCAAGGCGGCCGAGTCGCAGCAGGTGCTGCGGCGCGAACAGGCCGAGGCGCTGCTGCAGCGCAAGCGGGCCATGGCCGGGCAGGCCCATTGCAAGCTGCAGATGGTGTCGGGCGAAACGCTGGTACGCAGCATGCCGCTCAGCGCCGACGGCGAAACGATGTATCATTTGCCTGCCAAGGATTGCAAGACTTTCCTGCGCGGGCCGCATGTCGGCTACCAGACCATTTTCGCCGGCACGTGCGGGGCGCTGGACTGGACTTACAGCGCCGAGCAGGATTAAGGGGATGCATGTGTCAAACGAGGTTCAGGCGGAGACAGCTACCGCGCAGGGCGAATTGCCATCGGCGATCGTCCGGCGCGCCGACGGCGTCTACTTCCGCGCCGATGCCACCGCTGTCGCCTGCCAGGCCGCGGTCAACCAGATTTTCGTGTCGGGCGGCTATTTCGCCGGCCTCGATTACGCCGTGTTCATCCGCGTGCTGTACAACACCTGCGCCGAAGAGGCCGATGCCGGCAAGGGGCCGCCGCTGCTGCGCTTCGCCGACAACATCGTGCAGTTCCCCCCGCCGCGGCGGGAATTATACAAATCCGTCAAGATCATCAACGGCGAAGCCGAGTATTACTTCGAGCCGGTGTTCTTCACCGTGCCCGACATGCCGCCGCAACCGGCACGCCTGATCTTCGATGAATTCGTCGCCGACCTGTGGGCCAAGGGCATCCGCTTCGGCATCGACGCGCCGGCGGTGCGCGCAGCCATCGCCTCGGGCAAGTCCGCGCGCCTGATCGTCGCGCGCCGCCTGAACGCCGCGCCCGGGCGCGACGCTGCCATCGTCGAAGTGTCGCAGAGCATCCACCGCAGCAACGCGCCGCGCGAAATGGCCAACGGCCGCTTCGACCTGAACTCGTTCCAGAACCGCTTCCCGCAAGTCAAGGCGCAAATCAAGCTGCTGAAAAAAGTCATCCGCACGCCGGGCCTGCGCGGCTACGAACTGTCGGGCATCGTGCTCGAACCGGCGCAGCCGAAGGATATCGAACTGTCCAGCGTGGCCGGCGAGGGCACCGTCATCGAGCAGGTCAACGGCGTCGAATACCTGGTGGCGGCGGTCGAGGGTTTTATCAATGTCGATGCCGCCAGCAAGCGCATCTCGATCGGTCCAAAGATCATCAGCCGCGAAGGCGTCAGCACGCGCACCACCGGCAACCTGCAACTGACGGGAGAGTACGAGGAATTCGGAGAAGTGCAGGAACAGCGCCTGGTCGACGGCGGCAACATCACGATCCACGGCGACGTGTTCGGCAAGATCAATTCGCGCGGCGGCACCATCGCCATGCAGCGCAACCTGATGGGCGGCACCGCCATCAACGCCGAAGGAGATATTCGTGTAAAAGGCGTCGCATCAGGCGCGGTGCTGCAAACCCGGCAGGGCGAAGTGGTGCTGGGACGGGCCGAGAGTTGCGTCATCTCCGGCACGCGCGTGGTGATCGGGGAAGCGTCGAACTGCGAGATCATGGCCGACGAGGTGGTGATCAAAAATGCCGAAGGCTGCGCCATCGCGGCGCGCCGCATCGACATCGACAACGCCGGCCCGCGCCGGCAGACGGAAATGCTGCTGTTCCCGCTGGTGCCCGACACGGCCAAGCTGGACCAGCGCATCGCCGAATACGGCGACAAGGCGGCGCACCACGGCGCCGCCGCGGCGCGCCACAAGGCCGAGATCGACGCCATCACCAGCGAACCGGAATTGCGCAATTACCTGATGCTGGCCACGCGCGTGCGCAAGCAGGAAGTGCAGTTGACGCCGGATCAGCTGGTGCTGTTCCAGAAGATGGCGGTCTCGGTCGGGCCGGCGCTGCGCACGGTCGGCAAGCTCTCGCTGAGCGTGAAGGAAGCGCAGGCGCAGCAAGGGCAGGTGCAGGAAATGGCCGCGCAGGTGCGCCAGCAAAAGCAGGCCCTGCTCGCGCTTGGACGCTGCAATGTCAAGACGGTCGTGGGCGAGACGCTGGTGCGCACGATGCGCTACAACCCGGACCAGGGCGCCGTGTTCGACCGCCCGCCGAAGGACATCAAAAGCCGGCTGCGCGCCAGTTCCGCCAGCCTGGCGGCGATTTTCAGCGGCAGCAGCGGCAGCATCGCGTGGAGCGCCGAGGATCTTTGACGAGATCCTAGAATGTCACCTTGCCGCGCAACTGCTTGCGCGCCGCATCCTTGGTCTTGCCGTCGAGGCGCTTGCGCTGCGAACTGCGGGTCGGGCGCGTGGCGCGGCGCGGCGTCGGCAGCACGGCCACGCCGTCGACCAGTTCCTGCAGGCGCCGCAGTGCATCGTCCCGGTTCGCTTCCTGGCTGCGAGATTGCTGCGCCTTGAGCACGAAGACGCCATCCTTGGTGATGCGCTGGTCGCGCAGCGCCAGCAGGCGCTGCTTGATCTCGTCCGGCAGCGACGAGGCGTTGATGTCGAAACGCAGGTGCACCGCGTTCGACACCTTGTTGACGTTCTGGCCGCCCGGCCCCTGCGCGCGGATGGCGGACAATTCGACTTCGTCCGGGTTGACCACGATGTTCGCCACTTTCCCCTCCTTTGCAGTTGAATCAATGTTGCGCGGAAAACGTTGACTCCTATCAACGCCCGCCGCGGTGCCGCTGGGTAGGATGGCGCATGCATGTTTTCCCGTGAAAGGACCGATATGGAACCCACTCCCACAGCAGGCGCCGGCGCCGATCCCGAGCTGCGCCCGTACCTGAGTTTCCGCCTGGGCGGCCTCGAATATGCGCTCGATTACGGCAAGGTGCGCGAATTGCGGCCGCTCAATGCGCTCGAGCGGCTGGCGTCGGACGGTTCGATCATCGGCGGCGTGGCCGTGTCGCGCGGCGTCATCATGCCGATCGTCGACATGCGCATCGCCTTCGGCCCGCGCCCGCCGGTGCACGATCCGAAAACGGACGTGATCATCCTGCAGTTGTCGCATTGCGTGATGGGGATGGTGACCGACGGCGTGACCGACGTGGTCAAGCTGTCGAGTGGCGCGATCCAGCCCTTGCCCGGGCTGGCCGGGGATGTCGACTACCTGCTCGGCATCGGCACGACGGCTGCCGGCCGGCGCCTGATCGTGGTCGACATCGACAAGCTGATGTCGGTCCGCCGCGCCACGCTGGGCGCGCGGCAGGCGGCGTGACAGATGCATGCGTTGCACTTTGCGGCGCCGGTATGGAACGTGAAAGAGGCTGCATGCCTTCCCGCTTGCCGACTACACGTACCCTGTCGTTCCCGCGCAGGCGGGAACCCATACCATGTATGCGTTCCCCCCATAGCACGTTAATGCCGCCTGCGGATCATGCGATTATAGAAGAACGCATATGTGGTATGGGTTCCCGCCTTCGCGGGAACGACAGGCAACCGCCAACATTTCCTCAACCGACGTCAAGCCGCCAGCGCTTCCAGCTGTTCCTGCAACTCCATCCACTCGCCTTCGAGCTGCGCCAGGTCTTTTGTATAAAACGCCTGGTCGGTCAGCAGGGTTTTCAGTTTCGCCTTGTTGGCCGTCTCGTAGATCGAAGCCTCGCCCAGCTGCGCATCGACGTCCGATTTTTGCCCGTTGCGCTTGGCGATCTGCTCTTCCAGGCGCTTGATCTTGTTTTCGATCGGCTTGCGCAGCGCGGACAGGCGCTGGCGCTCTTCGGCATCCTGGCGTTTCTGGTCGCGCTTGTCGGCCACCGGCGCGGCAGCCGGCGCCACCGGGGAGGCGACAGGAAAATCGGTCTTGTTGGCCTTGCCGGCGGCAGGCAGCACGTCGGTGCCTTTACCGAGCTTGGTCTGGAACAGCCAGTCCTTGTAATCGTCCAGGTCCCCGTCGAACGGTTGCAGCTTGCCGTCGGCGACGATGATGAATTGGTCGGTGGTGGCGCGCAGCAGGTGGCGATCGTGCGAAACGACCACCAGCGTGCCTTCGAACTGCGCCAGTGCTTCGGTCAGCGCTTCGCGCGTTTCCAGGTCCAGGTGATTGGTCGGTTCATCGAGCAGCAGCAAATTGGGACGCTGCCAGACGATCAGCGCCAGTGCCAGGCGCGCCTTCTCTCCGCCGGAGAACGGACGGATCGAACTGGTGACCATCGTGCCCGGGAAATTGAAGCCGCCCAGGAAATTGCGCAATTCCTGCTCGCGCACGGTCGGGGCGATCTTCGCCAGGTGCCACAGCGGCGATTCGTCGTGGCGCAGCATTTCGACCTGGTGCTGCGCAAAATAACCGATGTTCAAACCTTTGCCCAAGGTCGCGTCGCCGACCAGCGGCGCCAGTTCCCCGGCGATGGTCTTGATGAGCGTCGACTTGCCGGCGCCGTTCACGCCCAGCAGGCCGATACGCTGGCCGATCTGCAGCGAGAAATTGATGCCGTGGACGATGCTCTTGGTGGTGATGTCGCCGGTGGCTTCGTCTTCGATCTTGTAGCCAGCGTCCACGTCCTCCATCACCAGCAGCGGATTCGGCGCGCTTAAGGGCTCGCGGAATTCGAACGAGAATTCGGCGGCCGCGCGCAGCGGCGCCAGTTCTTCCATCTTCGCCAGCGCCTTCATGCGGCTCTGTGCCTGGCGCGCCTTCGAGGCTTGCGCCTTGAAGCGGTTGACGAACGATTCCAGGTGGGCGCGCTTGCGCTGCTGCTTTTCCAGCGCGCCGGCGGCCAGGATCATCTGCGCCGCGCGCTGGCGTTCGAACGACGAATAATTGCCCGAATATCGTTTCAGCTTGCGCTCGTCGATGTGCGCGACGACGTTCACCACTTCGTCGAGGAAGTCGCGATCGTGCGAAATGATGATCAGGGTGCCGGCATAGCGTTTCAGCCAGTCTTCCAGCCAGATGATCGCGTCCAGATCCAGGTGATTGGTCGGTTCATCGAGCAGCAGCAGGTCGGAAGGGCACATCAGCGCCTGCGCCAGGTTCAGGCGCATGCGCCAGCCGCCGGAGAAGCT
>JAZJZT010000071.1:0-44010 GCA_040389645.1 Pseudomonadota bacterium
TGATCCAGCGTTCGGAAAACGAACTGCTGAAGACGCCGAACCTGGGCCGCAAGTCCCTGAACGAAATCAAGGAAGTGCTGGCGTCGCGCGGCCTGACCTTGGGCATGAAACTCGAAAACTGGCCACCTGCCGGCCTCGAGAAGTAATCGCCAAGCTGTATTTGCAGTACCCCGTCCGGGGTTGTCCCGGGCGGATTCAATCCAATACAACCGGTCCGCGCTCTTCACTGGGCGATCGAAGAACTGGATTTAAACACAATCGAAAGGAATTACCATGCGTCACCGTCACGGCCTCCGTAAACTGAATCGTACCTCGTCCCACCGTCTGGCAATGCTGCGCAACATGACCGTTTCCCTGCTGCGTCATGAAGCCATCAAAACCACCGTGCCAAAAGCCAAAGAGCTGCGTCGCGTGATCGAGCCGATCCTGACCCTGGGCAAGACCGACACCCTGGCCAACAAGCGCCTGGCATTCTCCCGCCTGCGCGACCGCGAAATGGTTCTGAAGCTGTTCTCGGAACTGGGTCCACGTTACGCCAACCGCAACGGCGGTTACCTGCGTATCCTGAAAATGGGTTTCCGCGTCGGCGACAACGCGCCAATGGCTTACATCGAGCTGCTGGACCGTCCAGAAGTCACCGCAGTGGAAGATGCGCCAACCGCTGAGTAATCTGCGTTTTGTGCAATGAAAAAAACCAGGCCCGGCCTGGTTTTTTTTCGCCTGTATCCGGCGTGCAGGCCTGCTCCCGGCGCGTCCCGGGCGGAAAATGGCGCGCGGGTGTATATTTCCTCTTTTTCCACCCGCGAATGCGCTTCACCCAGAGAAGGTCGTCATGTCCAGTTTGACCCGCCCCATCGCGCGTTTGTTCGCGCATCTGTCCGCCGTATTGCCCCTGTTGCTAGCGTTGCTGTGCGGCGCCGCGCCGGCCCAGGCCGAGGAAGAATTCCTGGACCCGGCCGTCGCCTTCAAGTTCTCGGCCCGCATGGTCGACCCGAACACGGTATCCGTCAATTACCAGATCGCCGAGGGATACTATATGTACCGCGAGCGTTTCGCCTTCGCCGCCGAAGGCGCGAAGCTCGGCACGCCGGTCATCCCGGCCGGCAAGGTGAAGTTCGATGAAACGTTCCAGAAAAATGTCGAAACCTATCGCCACGAAATCACGATCACCTTGCCGGTCGAGGCGGCCGGCGCGTTCGCCTTGAGCGTCACCGGCCAGGGGTGTTCCGACAAGGGTTTATGTTATTCGCCGCAGCAGTCGCAGGCGAAGCTGGCCGGTGGCGGCGCGCCGCCGGGCGCACGCTTCGACGGCGTGGCCACGCCAGTGGCGCCGCCGCCTGGCGTCAATGAAACCAGCGAACTGGGCCGCATCGAATCGGCCTTGAAGGGCGGCAAGCTGCTGGTGATCCTGCCGCTGTTCGCGCTGCTCGGCCTGGGCCTGGCGTTCACGCCCTGCGTGCTGCCGATGGTGCCGATCCTGTCGTCGATCATCGTCGGAGAGGGAGCGAAGAGCAACCGTTCGCGCGGCCTGTTGTTGTCGCTGACCTATGCGTTCGGCATGGCGATCGTCTATACGGCGCTGGGCGTGGCGGCCGGGCTGGTGGGAGAGGGCTTGGCGGCGGCATTGCAAAATCCGTGGGTGCTGGGCGCGTTCGGCCTGTTGATGGCGGCGCTGGCATTGTCGATGTTCGGCGTCTATGAATTGCAGGTGCCGGCCGCGCTGCAAAGCAAGCTGGTGACGGTATCGAACCAGCAATCGTCGGGCAAGCTGGCCGGCGTGTTCGCGATGGGCGCGATTTCGGCGCTGATCGTCGGCCCGTGCGTGGCCGCGCCGCTGGCCGGCGCGCTGGTGTATATCAGCCAGACGCGCGACGTCATCGTCGGCGGCGGCGCGCTGTTCGCGATGGCGGTCGGCATGAGCGTGCCGTTGCTGCTGGTCGGCGTGTCGGCCGGCGCGCTGCTGCCGCGCGCCGGAGCGTGGATGGATACCGTCAAAAAATTCTTCGGCGTGCTGTTGCTGGCGATGGCGTGGTGGCTGGTGGCGCCGGTGTTGCCAGCGACGCTGGTCATGTTCGGCTGGGCCGTGCTCGGCATCGGTTACGGCATGTACCTGCTGCTCGGCGCGGGGAGAAAGATCGGCTGGGCCGGCAAGGTGGCCAGCGTGCTGTTCGTCGTGCTGGGTGGCATGCAGCTAGTCGGCGTCGCCACCGGCGGGCGCGACATGCTGGCGCCGCTGGCGCACCTGCGCGGCGGCACCGAGCAACCGCTGCATTTCACCCGCGTCAAGACGGTGGCCGAACTCGACGCCGCGCTGGCGCGGACCGGCGGCAAGACCGCCGTGCTCGATTTTTATGCCGACTGGTGCGTGTCGTGCAAGGAAATGGAAAAGCTGACCTTTATTGCGTCGCCAGTCAAGGCGCGGCTGGCCAACAGCGTGCTGCTGCAGGTCGATGTCACCGCCAACGATGCCGACGACAAGGCGATGCTGAAGCGTTTTAAATTGTTCGGTCCTCCCGGCATCATCCTGTTCGACCCGCGCGGCCAGGAAATCGCCGATGCGCGCGTGATCGGTTTTCAGAATGCCGATGCGTTTTTGAAGTCATTGTCGAAGCTGAATTAACGGAGTGACCTGCTTGCTGACAAAAATCAGCGGCAAAATCTGGGGTCAGACCCATGGGACTCGGCGTCCCCGTCTGACCCCGGCAGTTGCTGTTGATTTTTTAAAAAAAGGAGCGCCGCGGCGCTCCTTTTTCATTGGTATTGCGTGGACCAGGATCAACCCTGGCGGCCCGCGCCGTGCTGGCCATGCCAGCCGTGATGCCGGCGGTGCGCCAGTTCGGCATCCAGGGTTTTTTGCTGTTCAGGCGACAAGACCGCATAAAACGTTTTCAGCGCGGCCACGCGGGTTTCCTGGCGGGCGATATGTTCCTTGACCATCGCCAGGTGCTTTTCCGCGCGTTCCGGCGCGCTCAACTGGGCCAGCGCGGCACGGTCGGCGTGCGCTGCCGGCAGTTGCGGCGTGGTGGCAGCCTTGAACGTGGCCCAGGCCGGTTCCTGCGCGGCGGTCAGCTTCAGCTTGTCGTGCAGCGCCGCCTGGCGCTTGGCGATGCGCTCGGCGAACTTGGCCTGGTATTGCGCTTTCGCTTCCTGGCTCAACACGTGACCGTGGCGGCCCTGGTTGTCTTCGGCATGCGCGGCCATGCCGGCGCTGCCCAGGCCGAGAACGGTCATGCCGATCAACAGACTTTTGCGTAAGGTATTCATCTTGATTTCCTTTGTGTAAGTGGCTTAAGCATGTGCACTGCACATGGAAGACATCTTGGCAGCAAGGTGTTTCGGCGGCGTGTCCCATCTGGCGCTTTTTGTATCAAGATGTTTCCCACAGAGTCGCATATACAAGACGATACAATTGCCCATTGGTCTTGTGCCGTCGAACTGGGGATAATTAAAACATGGATTCCTCTTCTACCATTTTGATCGTCGACGACGATCGCGACATCCGTTCCCTGCTGGGCGATTACCTGGAAGCCAACGGGTACCGGACCCAGGGTGCGGCCGACGGCACGGCCATGTGGAAATTGCTCGACGAGTCGCGCCCCGACCTGGTGGTGCTGGACTTGAACTTGCCCGGCGACGATGGCTTGACCCTGTGCCGCAAATTGCGCGCGACGTCGTCGCTGCCGGTCATCATGCTGACGGCGCGCAACGAACCGTTGGACCGCATCCTCGGCCTGGAAATGGGCGCCGACGATTACCTGCCGAAACCGTTCGAGCCGCGCGAACTGCTGGCGCGCATCCGCAGCGTGCTGCGCCGCAGCCATGCGATGCCGTCCAACAGCGGCGCCGACAAGGCGCAGCAATTGCGCTTTTCCGGCTGGACGCTGGACTTGACGGCGCGCCACCTGTTGAATCCGGACGGCATCGTCATCATGCTGTCGGGTGCCGAATTCCGTTTATTAAAAGTGTTCCTGGAACATCCGAACCGCGTGCTGAACCGCGACCAGTTGCTGAACCTGACGCAGGGCCGCGACGCCGACCCGTTCGACCGCTCGATCGATATCCAGATCAGCCGCCTGCGCCAGAAATTGGGAGAAGATGCGCGCCTGCCGCAAATCATCAAGACGGTGCGCAACGGCGGCTACGTGCTGGCCGGCGCCGTCAGCGTGGAGCCATCCGCGTGAAGGCATTCTGGAGTTCGATGACCGGACGCGTATTCCTGGTGCTGCTGCTGGGTATCGTCGCATCGGCCGCGCTGACGCAATACCTGGCCGTCAATGAACGCCAGCGCACGATAACGCGCTACCGCGACTTCCATGCGCTGGAGCGGGCCGAGGAATTGCTGTTGATCGCCAATGTCGTGCGGCCCGAGTCGCGCGGCGTCTATCTGAAGGTGGCCAGCCGCGGCAGCGTGCGCCTGGAAACCAGCGACGACGCGATCGGTACGGCCCCGCAGCCGGCCACCGAATTCTCGGCCGCGCTGGCGGCGCGCCTCGGCGCCGGCTACCGCGTCGCGCCGCTGGCCGAGCGCCCGGCCGCCTGCGATGTGCCCCGCAGTACCAATTCGATCTTCGGTGCGGCCCAGTGGCGCGGCACCTGCGAAACGATGAACGTGGCGGTGCAGGACGGGCAAGTGTTGCGCCTGACGGTATTGCCGCCGCGTTCGCCGCCGCCGTCCGGGCACAATGAGTGGAATACGATCCTGCCTTTCCTGTTCAGCATCACCGCGCTGGCCTACCTGGTCACGCGCATGACGATGCGCCCGCTCAAGCAACTGGCGCAGGCCGCCAAGGACCTGGGCAACGACATCAACCATCCGCCGCTGGCGCTGGCCGGCGCCGGTGAAATCCGCCAGGCCAGCGCTGCCTTCAATGCGATGCAGGCGCGCATCCGCCAGCACATTTTCCAGCGCACGCAAATGCTGGCCGCGATCACGCACGATTTGCAGACGCCGCTGACGCGCATGCGCCTGCGGCTGGAAAAAGTGGGGGACGACGATTTGCGGCAAAAGCTGGTGGGAGACCTGTCGGCCATGCAGGAAATGGTGAAGGAAGGGCTGGACCTGGCGCGCAGCATGGACAGCACCGAAACCATGCAGGCGCTGGACCTCGATTCCCTGCTCGACAGCGTCTGTTGCGACGCCGCCGACGCCGGCCAGGATGTCGAACTGAAAGGGCGCGCGGCGATGGCGCTGATGGGACGGCCGCTGGCGATCCGGCGCTGCCTGGTCAACCTGATCGACAATGCCGTCAAGTATGGCCACAACGCCAGCGTGACGGTCGAGCGCATGGTGGGCGCGGCGCGCATCCGCATCCGCGACAGCGGCCCCGGCATCGACGCCAAATTGCTGGCCCAGGTGTTCGAACCGTTTTACCGCATCGAATCGTCGCGTTCGCGCGAATCCGGCGGCACCGGCCTGGGCCTGACGATCGCCCGCAATATCGCCGAGCAGCACGGCGCCAGCATCGCGCTGGCGAACCACCCGGACGGCGGCCTCGAAGTGACGCTGGTGGTGCCCGAATTTTACGCGGGTAAATGAACCGCATTGATGGCACAATGGCCGGCCTAATGCACCGCGGCAATACATCTATTTATAAGACATCATGAAAAAATCATCCCTGGTATTCCTGGCAGGCGCGGCGGCGGCAATCGGCGCCGGCGCCTGGTATTTCACGCAGCCGGGTCCGGCCACCGCGCAAGGCAAGCCGGCCGCCGGCCAGCAAGGACCGACCACGGTCAATGTCGTCAAACCGCTGCGCCAGGATGTGCCGGTGATCTTGCAGGCGAACGGCACGGTGACGCCCTTGAGCACGGTCGACCTGCACCCGCAAACCACCAGCACGATCGTCAAGGTGCATATCAAGGAAGGTGAATTCGTCAAGCAGGGCACCTTGATGTTTTCGCTCGACAGCCGCAGCGAAGTGGCCAATGTCGACAAGGCGCAGGCGCAAGTGTTGCGCGACCGCGCCACGCTGGCCGACCTGGAGCGGCAATACAAGCGCGGCCAGGAATTATTGAGTAAAAATTTTATCGCGCAGGGCGCCGTCGATACGCTGAAAAGCCAGGTCGATTCGGCGCGCGCGCTGTTGAATGCGGATCTTGCCGCGGCGCAGGCCGTCAAGGTCGACGCCAGTTACGCGGCGATCCGCGCGCCGATGAATGGCCGCGTCGGTGCGATCAATGTCTACCCTGGTAGCCTGGTGCAACTGGCCACGTCGCTGACGACGATCACGCAACTGAACCCGATCAACGTCGCGTTCACGCTGCCGGAAAGCGCGCTCGGCGCGCTGCTCGAAGCGCAGCACGCGGGCAAGGTCGCCGTGCAGGCCAGTTCCAACGGCTCCGACAAGGAATTCAAGGGCGCGCTGAGCTTTATCGACAACACGGTCGACCCGGTGGCCGGCGTCATCCGCGTCAAGGCCCAATTCGACAACAGCGACACCCGGCTCTGGCCTGGCCAGTACGTCAATACCCGGCTGACGGTGCAGACGCTGAAAGATGCGCTGGTGGTGCCGCAAAACGCTATCATTAGCAATACCAGCGGTACTTTTGTCTACACGGTGGGACCGGACGGCACGGCGAAGGTGGCCAATGTCAAGCGCCTGCATGCGTTCGGCGTGTCCGCCGCCGTGTCCGGCCTGAACGGCGACGAGCAAGTCATCGTCGAAGGTAAACAAAACCTGCGCCCCGGCGCCAAGGTGCGCGTGGCGGACGCCGCGCCGGCTGGCCGGCAAAAGGGCGGCGATGCTGCCGGCAAGAAGAAGGAGGGCGCGTGAACCTTTCCGAACTATGCATACGCCGCCCGGTGATGGTGGTGCTGCTGTCGCTGAGCCTGATCCTGGCCGGCGTACTGGCCTATGCCCACATCCCGGTCGCCGCGTTGCCGAGCTACAACACCCCGGTCATCAACGTCAGCGCCGACCTGCCAGGCGCGAGTCCCGAAACCATGGCCTCGTCGGTCGCGCTGCCGCTGGAAAAGCAGTTTTCGACGATCGCCGGGCTGGGCATGATCACGTCCACCAGCACGCTCGGCAACACCTCGCTGACCCTGGAATTTGATTCCAGCATCAACGTCAATGAAGCGGCGGTCGACGTGCAGGCGGCGCTGCTGCGCGCGCAGCGCTCCTTGCCGCAGGAAATGACGGACTTGCCATCCTACCGCAAGGTCAACCCGGCCGATGCGCCGGTGCTGTTCATGACGATGACGTCGCCGTCGCTGAGCCTGTCCGAACTGAACGATTACGCGGAAAACCTGATCGCGCCCAGCCTGTCGACCCTGCCCGGCGTGGCGCAGGTGACGGTCAACGGCCAGAAACGTTTTGCTGTCCGCATCCGCGCCAAGGCCGACCTGTTGAACGCGCGCAACCTGACGCTCGACGAACTGGCCACGGCGATCAAGGCCGCCAACGCGAATACGCCGCTCGGCGTGCTCGACGGCCCGAGCCAGACGCTGACGATCCAGGGCAACGCCCAGTTGATGAAGGCAGCCGAATTCGCCGAACTCATCGTCGCCAACCGCAACGGCCAGCCGGTGCGCCTGAAGGAAGTGGCCGATGTCGAAGACAGTTATCAGTCCATCAAGACGGCTGGCAGTTACAACGGAGAGCGCTCGATCGTGCTGCTGGTGCAGCGCCAGCCGGATGCGAACACCGTGCAGGTGGTCGACGGCGTGCGCCACCTGTTGCCGCGCTTTATCGCCCAGTTGCCGGCGTCGATCAAGATCAACCTCGTCAACGACCGCTCGGTATCGATCCGCGAAGCGATCCACGACGTCAACCTGACGCTGGCGCTGACGGTCGGGCTGGTGGTGCTGGTGATCTTCCTGTTCCTGCGGCGCGCCGCCGCCACCTTCATTCCCGCCGTGACGATGCCGATCTCGCTGCTCGGCGCGCTCAGCCTGCTGTATGCCTTCGGCTACAGCCTGGACAACGTCTCCCTGCTCGGCATCACGCTGGCCGTCGGTCTTGTCGTCGACGACGCCATCGTCGTGCTGGAAAACATCGTGCGCCACATCGAGCTCGGTAAAAAACCGTTGCAGGCGTCGCTGATCGGCGCGCGCGAAATGGGTTTTACGATCGTTTCGATTTCGATCTCGTTGGTCGCCGTGTTCATCCCGATCTTTTTCATGCCGGGCGTGATCGGC
Organism: Pseudomonadota bacterium; assembly: GCA_040389645.1. Classification (GTDB taxonomy): domain Bacteria; phylum Pseudomonadota; class Gammaproteobacteria; order Burkholderiales; family Burkholderiaceae_D; genus Rugamonas. Next base: position 8,141 of record JAZJZT010000071.1, read on the forward strand.
CTGCTGTTCCATGAATTCGCCGTGGTTGTCGCGCTGTCGGTGCTGGTGTCGGCCATGGTTTCGCTGACGCTGGTGCCGATGCTCGCTTCTCGCCTGCTGCCGGCCGATTCGCACGACGCCGGCGGCGATGACACGTTTATTGGACGCTGGTTCGAAGCCGGGTTTTCACGGCTGCGCAACGGTTATGCCGGCACGCTCGATATCGCGTTAAGACACCGGTATGTCGTGCTGGCGATCGCCATCGGCACCTTCGCGCTGACGATCTTGCTGTATGTGACGATCCCGAAAGGGTTTTTCCCGGAAGAAGACCTGGGGCAGATCCGCGTGACGACGGAAGCGTCGGAAGACGTGTCGACTGCGGCGTTGCTGGAATTGCAAGGCAAGGTGGCCGACGTCATCATGGCCAATCCGAACGTGCAGGATGTGACCTCGTTCGTCAGCGGCGGCAACAGCGGGCGCATGTTCCTGGTACTCAAACCGCGCAATATGCGCGCGAAGATGCCGCAAGTGCTCGACAGCCTGCGCAAGGCGACCAAGGCGGTGCCGGGCGTGTCGGTCTATCTGAGCCCGGTGCAAAACCTGCAACTGGGCGGGCGTCAGAGCAAGAGCCGCTACCAGTACACGCTGCAGTCGGTCAGCCCGGATGCGCTCAACGACTGGGCCGGCAAGTTTCTCGACCAGATGCGCGGCGATCCGGATTTCCGCGACGTCACCAGCGATTCGCAAAACAAGGGATTGCAGGCATCGCTGAAGATCGACCGCGACAAGGCCAACATGCTCGGCCTCGACATCGCCGCCGTGCGAACCGCTCTGTACCTGGCGTTCGGCGAGCGGCAAGTGTCGACCATCTATTCGTCGGCCGCCAGTTATTACGTGATCCTGGAAGCGGCCAACGCGGACCGCCAGTTCGACGATGCGCTGACCCGGATCTCGGTGCGCAACAAGACCGGGCAACTGGTGCAGATGTCGAGCTTTGCCACCGTCGAGCGCACCGTCGGCCCGACGTCGGTCAACCACCAGGGGCAATTGCAGGCAATTACGCTGTCGTTCAACCTGGCGCCGGACGTGCCGCTGGGCACGGCCACGAATAAAATCGACAAGATGGGAGTGGCGATGGGCTTGCCGGCGTCGATCATCACCAGCTATGGCGGCGACGCGGCAGTGTTCCAGAGTTCGCAGGGCAGTCAATTGATCCTGATCGTCGCCGCGCTGGGTGTGATCTATGTGTTGCTCGGCGTGCTGTACGAGAGTTACATCCACCCGTTGACGATCCTGGCCGGCTTGCCGTCGGCGGCCGTCGGCGCCTTGCTGACCTTGCGCCTGTTCAACCTGGACCTGACGATGATCGCGATCATCGGCATCCTGATGCTGATCGGTATCGTCAAGAAAAATGCGATCATGATGATCGACTTCGCGTTGCACGCGCAACGCAACGAGGGCATGACGCCGGACAAGGCGATCCGCGAAGCGTGCGTGCTGCGTTTCCGCCCGATCATGATGACGACGCTGGCCGCGCTGATGGGCGCCTTGCCGATCGCGCTCGGCCTGGGCGCCGGTGCCGAACTGCGCCAGCCGCTTGGCCTGGCCGTGGTGGGCGGGCTGATCTTCTCGCAAGTGATCACCCTGTACATTACGCCGGTGATTTACCTGTTCCTCGACAAGTACAGCGGCAATGGCCCGATGGGCGACGCCGAGTTGGGCGACGAGGATAATGCGCATGGCGGCAAGGCGCCGATTGAACTGAAAGCGGTCAGCCTGGGCAAGCACTGATATCATGGGCGGGGCCGGCCGATGCCGGCCCGCCGTGCCTTGTTTCCGTATTGATACATACAGTTACATCCTTCAAGATCAAGTCCGGGTAAGCTGGCGGCTCCGCTCACCGCCCGTTTGTGTACAGAAAGTCCGATTTATTTTGTTCCAGTTCACTAGCCATACCCACGCGGGCGACCACGAATATTGCGAGGCATGCGGCCAGCGCCTGCCGTCGCCCGTTGCTGCCGGCTATGGACCGAAGCAGCACAACCGCATCGGCATCGGCGTATCGATCCTGCTGCACGTGTTGATCGTGCTGTATTACCTGTTCCAGCCGAAAGACCATATCGTCATCAAGCCGCCCGCGAAAGAGGGAGAGATGGTGTGGATCGCGCCGCTGCCGAAAACAAAGCCGTCGCCCAAGCCGGAACCCAAAAAGGCCGAGCCGAAGAAGGCCGAGCAGGCCAAGGCGCAACCGAAGACACAGCCGCGGCGCGAAGCGAAAGCGATCACGAAGGTGGCGCCGCCGAAGCAGGAAACCTATGTTCCGCCGGTGCAGGCGACGATGAAACCGCCGACACCGGTGGTGGAAGAAGACATGCAGGCGCGCGTCGAAGCGGCCCGCAAGCGCCGCGCCGAAGCGAATCCGCAACCGCAGGCCGAACCGCAGGAAAGCGAAAGCGAGCGCGGCAACCGCATCGCGCGCGCCAACATCATGGGTGCGCAGGGACGCAACGCGGCCGGCGAGCGCGACGAGAGCGGTGGCGTGTTCACCATCATCAACCGCACGTCGCTCGGCGCCGACTTTAAATTCCGCGGCTGGAGCACCAATTTCAAGCGCAACTGGTCGCAACAGGTGCACGTGGACCTGGGGACCGAGCGCGATATCGAAACGGCGATCGTCAAGAAGGTGATCGACTTGATCCGCAAGGAACACCCGGGCGACTTCCCGTGGGAATCGCACCGCCTGGGCAAGGTCGTGCAGATGAGCGCGCGCAAGCAGGACCAGCCAGAGCTGGAAGCGTTCCTGATCAAGGAGTTTTTCCCCGAATACCGGCGGGGTGGATAATAAAACCAGAGGCAAAATCTGGGGTCAGACCCATGGGTCTGACCCCGGCAGTTGCCGTTGGATTTTAATATTTAACCAGGTAGACGGATAAAAATCGGGGACAGACGGGGACGCCGAGTCCACGTTTTCCGAGAAATGTTTCCCGAAAAACATGGACTCGGCGTCCCGGTCTGACCCCAGCAGTTGCCGTTGGATTTTAAGTATTTGCCTTCAGCTTGCGCGCGATATCCAGCGCAAAATAAGTCAGCACGCCGTCGGCGCCGGCGCGCTTGAAGGACAGCATCGCTTCCATCATGACCTTGTCGTGGTCGAGCCAACCGTTTTGCGCGGCGGCCTTGATCATCGCGTATTCGCCGCTGACCTGGTAAGCAAAAGTCGGTACCTTGAATTCATCTTTTACGCGGCGCACGATGTCGAGATACGGCATGCCGGGCTTGACCATCACCATGTCGGCGCCTTCGTTCAAGTCCAGCGCCACTTCGCGCAGCGCTTCGTCGCCGTTGGCCGGGTCCATCTGGTAGGTATTTTTATCGCTTTTACCCAGGTTCTTGGCCGAGCCGACGGCGTCGCGGAACGGGCCGTAGAAGGCGGACGCGTATTTCGCCGAATACGCCATGATGCGGGTGTGGATGTGTCCGTGCTGTTCCAGTCCGGCGCGGATCGCGCCGATGCGGCCATCCATCATGTCCGACGGCGCCACGACATCGACGCCGGCCGCGGCCTGCGTCAGCGCCTGGCGCACCAGCATCTCGGTGGTGACATCGTTTAATACATAACCGTTGTCGTCGATCAGGCCGTCCTGGCCGTGGCTGGTGTACGGGTCGAGCGCGACGTCGGTGAGAATGCCGAGCTCCGGAAAGTGCTGTTTCAAGGCGCGCACGGCGCGCGGCACCAGGCCGTCCGGGTTGGTCGCCTCGATGCCGTCCGGCGTTTTCAGGCTGCCGTCGATGACGGGGAACAGCGCCAGCACCGGGATGCCCAGCGCTACACACTCTTCGGCGACCTTCAGCAGCAGATCGACCGAGACCCGTTCCACGCCCGGCATCGACAGCACGGGTTCGCGCTGGTTCGTGCCTTCGAGGATGAAGACCGGGTAGATCAGGTCCGACGCGGTGACGGTGTTTTCCCGCATCAGCGCGCGCGAAAACGGGTCGCGGCGCATGCGGCGCATGCGGATGGCGGGGAACAGGGTGCTGGTGTGGGGCATTGCTGTCGATTCCGTTAAAAAATTAGTGATCCGCCGCCGGTGCGCCGGGGGCGGCGGGCGCGTCCTCGTCGTCGTCCTGCATCTCGATCAGGTCGACCTGGGCGCCGGCTTCCTCATCCGTCAACCCCGCCAGTTCGATGATCTTGGCGGTCGCTTCCTCGATGCCGACCCGTTTTAATGCGGAAAACAGTTGCACGGTAAACGGAAAACCTTCGCCATCCTCGTCGACATAGCTGTCGAGCCGGGCCTTGGCCTGGCGCAGCGCCGTGGTCGATTCGTTGCGGTTGAGCTTGTCGACCTTGGTCAGGATGCAGTGGATCGGCTTGCCGGTCGGCGCGAACCATTCGAGCATCTGGATATCGAGATCCGTAAATGGGCGGCGCGAATCCATGATCAGGATCAGCGCGGCCAACTGTTCGCGTTGCTGCACGTAGTCGCCCAGCAGGCGCTGCCAGTGCAACTTGGCCGAACCGGATACTTCGGCATAGCCGTAACCGGGCAAGTCGACCAGCAGCGCCTGGATTTCATCGACGATGGTCGCATCCTTGCGGTGCTGGCCGACGTGCGCGCCGCCGATCGAAAAGAAGTTAATGTGCTGGGTGCGGCCCGGTGTCTTGGATGCGAACGCCAGACCCTTCTGGTTGCACAGGATATTCAGGGAGGTCGATTTGCCGGCGTTGGAACGGCCGGCAAAGGCGATTTCCGGCACCGTCGTATTGGGCAGATCGCGCAATTGGTTGACGGTCATAAAGAAGCGGGCTTGCCAGAGTTTGGACATGGGATAGGCAGAAATTGCAACAAAAGGGAGCGAAAACGCTGGAAAGCTATTGTACAATAAGGGGTTACGAATTGTTGCCATGCGTTAAAGCAATACTAGCTGGGCCTTGATACCAGAAGACTGTCATGCCGCATCGGCGCCGCCGGGCGGCCGGGTTTCATACTGGGCACGATATAATCAGTATGGTTTGCCGTTTGCGCGAGGCGTCGTTCCTCCCGCGCAGGGCGGACAACAGCGGGTTGTCGAGGTTTATCAGGCGCAATCTTTTACAACTAATTATTGACTAGTCTCAGGGTGTTTGAATGAATCGTGCGTTTTCACCGTTTGTAAAATCCTTGCTCGTCGCCGTACTGGCCATTTCCGGTGTCGCATCGGCATCCGAAGAGAAGAAGCCAGCCCACGGCGAAGCCGCTGCCAAGGCCGATCCAGCCAAAGGCGCCACCCTGTACGCTGACGGCGATGCCGCCCGCGGTTTGCCGGCGTGCGTGTCGTGCCACGGCGCGGCGGGCAATTCGACCATCGCCGCCAATCCGAAACTGGCCGGCCAGCCTGAAGCCTATATTTACAAGCAACTGGTGAATTTCACGACGCCGGCGCGCAACCAGCCGGTGATGACCACCTACGCCAAGATGTTGACGGAAGATGAAAAGAAAAACATCTCCGCCTACCTGAGCAACCAGGCGGCTAAACCGGGCGCGGCGAAGAACAAGGATACGGTCGAACTGGGCAAGAAGATCTATCGCGGCGGCATCGCCGAAAAACACGTGCCGGCCTGCGCCAGCTGCCACGGCCCGGCCGGCGGCGGGATTCCCGCCACCTACCCGCGCCTGGCTGGCCAGCACCAGGATTACACGGCGGCGCAACTGACCACGTTCCGCACCGATGCGCGCAAGAACAGCGCTGAAATGAGCACGATCGCCAAGCGCCTGTCGGACGATGAAATCAAGGCTGTGGCCGACTACGTGGCCGGTCTGAAATAAACCAGGCTTGCCGCGCGCCTGGCGCGCGGCATCGCAGTAAAAAAGGGCAGCCGCGCAAGCAGGCTGCCCTTTTTGTTGGTATCCTGCTGCCCTTGTTCCCACCCCTTTATTTAGACTGTATCGCGCATGAGCAGCCCCAGCACCGCCGGAATACAATTGAAGACCCGCCGCCCGGCGTTCGATCACGCGATCGAACTGCTGTCGTCGATGCGCTTCGCGATCAGCTTGCTGACCCTGATCGCGATCGCGTCCGTCATCGGCACGGTGATGAAGCAGAATGAACCGATGTCGAACTATGTCAACCAGTTCGGCCCGTTCTGGTTCGAAGTGTTCGGCAAGCTCGGCCTGTACGCCGTGTATTCGGCCTGGTGGTTCCTGCTGGTCATGGGCTTCCTGGTGCTGTCGACGTCGCTGTGCATCATCCGCAATGCGCCGAAGATGATGAAGGACATGAAAAGCTGGCGAGAGAACGTGCGCGAACAATCGCTGCAGAATTTCCACCATAAGAGCGAATGGCAGTCGGCGCTGCCGCGCGGCGCGCTGGCGCAGCAGATGGCCGAGCGCCTGTCGCACGCCGGCTATAAATCGAAGATCGTCGAAAAGGACCACGCGACCCTGGTCGCGGCCAAGCAGGGCGCCGGCGCCAAGTTCGGCTACATTTTCGCGCACTCGGCGATCGTCATCATCTGTATCGGCGGCCTGCTCGATTCCGACATGCCGATCCGTTTCCAGGAATGGTTCCTGGGCAAAAAACCGTTCGCCGGCAGCGGCCTGATTTCAGCCATTCCGGCGCAGCACCGCCTGGGACTGGGCAACCCGACCTATCGCGGCAACACGTCGATTCCCGAAGGGCAGTCGAGCAACGCGGCGATCATCCCGCGCGCCGAGGGCGTCTTGATCCAGGACTTGCCGTTTACGATACAGCTGAAGAAATTCACGATCGATTTCTACAGCACGGGCATGCCGAAACTGTTCGCCAGCGACGTCGTGGTGCAAGACCATGAAACGGGCAAATCCTTCCCGGCCACGATCGAAGTCAACAAGCCCCTGATTTACAAGGGCCTGGCGGTCTACCAGTCCAGCTTTGAAGATGGCGGCAGCAAGCTGAAACTGACCGGCTTCCCGATGACGGGCGACAAGTCGGCGCCGTTCGCGGTGGCCGGCGAAGTGGGCGCCGCGACGCCGCTGGGCGATGCGTATTCCGTCGAATGGACCGGCTTCCGCCCGTTCAACGTGGAAAACCTGGCGACCCAGGATGCGCGCGCCGTCACCAAGGGCGGCAGCCTGCAGGACAGCTTCGCCAGCGGCCTGGACAAGCGGCTCGGTTCGGCCGCGAAAAACGCCAACAACAAGGATTTGAAGAACGTCGGCCCCAGCGTGCAATACAAGTTGCGCGACAAGACCGGGCAGGCGCGCGAATTCCAGAATTACATGCAACCGGTGACGATCGACGGCGCCACCGTGTTCCTGGCCGGCGTGCGCAGCAATCCCGGCGACGCGTTCAGCTTCCTGCGCATCCCGGCCGACGATGCGCATACGGTCAAGGAATGGATGCGCTTGCGCGCTGCATTGCAGGATCCGGCGCTGCGCACGGCCGCCGCCGAACGCTATGCGCGGCGCGCGATGCCCGCTTCCAGCGCCGAACCGCTGCGCCAGCAATTGCAGGAATCGGCATCGCGCAGCCTGGGCATCTTCGCCGGCAGCGGGCAAGATGCGGGCTTTGTCGCGATTTCCCGTTTCCTTGAAAAAGTGCCGCAAGCCGAGCAGGAAAAGGCCGCCGACATCTTCATGAAGATTTTGAATGGCGCCCTGTGGGAACTGTGGCAGGTCGCGCGCGAACACGATGGCTTGCAAGCCGTCGCCGGCGATGAAACACACGGCCGCTTCCTGCAACTGGCGACCAATGCGCTGTCGGACAGCTTCCTGTACGGCGCGCCGGTGTATTTGCAACTGGACGATTTCACGGAAATCAAGGCATCGGTCTTCCAGGTCACCAGGTCGCCCGGCAAGGCCGTGGTGTATACGGGCTGCCTGTTCCTGGTGCTGGGCGTGTTTTCGATGTTTTATATCCGCGAACGCCGCCTGTGGATCTGGATCCGCGACAGCGACGCCGGCGCCCATGCATTGATGGCGATGAGCACGCAGCGCAAGACACTCGATTTCGAGCGGGAATTCATGGAACTGAAAGAAAAGCTGCCGCAATCGGCGTAAGCTGGTGGCAGCTTGTGACGATGCAGGTTTTGGAGACAATGATGGAAATGACACAAACTTATACGCAGGCGCCCGGTTACTTCAAGCGCCTCGGGCCGTTCGACTGGGTGTTCGCGCTGGCGCTGCTGGCCGGTTCGCTGTTCGGTTTGAGCCGCTATGGCAATTACATGGACATCTATGAAAAGGTGATCATGCTGGCCGCCGCGCCGGCATTTGCCGCACTGGGCTGGCACTGGAAGCCGGTGCGCTGGGTGATGCCGCTTGCCGCGCTGCTGTCGCTGTGGGCGATCGCGATGTATGCGGGCGACCTGGACATGGGCAGCAAGAAATTCTGGCTGCGCTACATGCTGTCGAGCCAGTCGGCGATATTGTGGATGAGCATGATGTTCTTCCTGTCCACGCTGTTTTACTGGGTCGGCCTGGTCGCGCGTTCGAGCATGGGTTTCACGGTCGGCTCCAAGCTGTGCTGGGCCGGCTTGATCCTGGGCCTGACCGGCATGCTGGTGCGCTGGTACGAATCCTATCTGATCGGCGCCGACGTCGGTCATATCCCCATTTCGAACCTGTATGAAGTGTTCATCCTGTTCTCGCTGATCACCGCGATGTTTTACCTGTATTACGAGCAGCGCTACAACACCCGCCAGCTGGGCGCCTTCGTGCTGCTGGTGATTTCGGCGGCGGTCGGTTTCCTGCTGTGGTACACGGTCACGCGCGACGCGGCCGACATCCAGCCGCTGGTGCCGGCGCTGCAAAGCTGGTGGATGAAGATCCACGTGCCGGCCAATTTCATTGGTTACGGTACTTTCGCGCTGGCCGCGATGGTGGCTTCGGCTTACCTGCTGAAATCGTCCGGCTACCTGGTCGACCGCCTGCCGTCGCTGGAAGTGCTCGACGATGTCATGTACAAGGCGATTTCGGCCGGTTTCGCCTTCTTCACGATCGCCACCATCCTCGGCGCGCTGTGGGCGGCTGAAGCGTGGGGCGGTTACTGGTCGTGGGATCCGAAGGAAACCTGGGCGCTGATCGTCTGGCTGAACTACGCGGCCTGGCTGCACATGCGCCTGATGTCCGGCCTGCGCGGCCGCGTGGCGGCCTGGTGGGCGCTGGTCGGCTTGCTGGTGACGACCTTCGCCTTCCTTGGCGTCAACATGTTCCTGTCGGGACTGCATTCCTACGGGAAACTGTAATTCCGGTTTAAGGAAAATAGTGTAAGGTTTGCTGGCCTGGCCAGACCAAGTCACAACCTTGCACCATTTTCCGGAGCCGCCATGTTGATCAAACGCAGTCCCAACGGCATTGAAATGCCGTTTTCGTCCGAAATCACGCCGCGCGCGGTATTCGAATCGCGCCGCGGTTTCATCCGGCAGGTCGCGGCCGGCGCCATTGCCGGCGGCGTGCTGTTGCCGATGGCAAGCCGTGACGCCTTCGCGCAAGGTTTGCATCCGAAACTGGCCGCCAAACTCAATCCCGCCTATTCCGCGCTCGACAAGCATACCGCTTACAAGGATGCGACCACCTACAACAATTTCTATGAATTCGGCACCGACAAGAGCGACCCGGCGCAAAACGCGGGCACCTTAAAACCGAATCCGTGGAGCGTCAGCATCGAAGGCGAAATCAAGAAGCCGATGACGCTGGACCTGGACCAGTTGATGAAACTGGCGCCGCTCGAAGAGCGCGTCTACCGCTTGAGATGCGTCGAGGGATGGTCGATGGTGATCCCGTGGATCGGTTATTCGCTGTCCGAAATCATCAAGCGGGTCGAACCGACCGGCAACGCCAAATATGTCGAATTCATTTCGCTGGCCGATAAAAAACAGATGCCGGGCGTCAATAGCCGCGTCCTGAACTGGCCCTATGTCGAAGGGCTGCGCCTCGATGAAGCGATGCATCCGCTGACCTTGTTGACCTTGGGCATGTACGGCGAAACGCTGCCGAACCAGAATGGCGCGCCGGTGCGCATCGTGACGCCGTGGAAATACGGTTTCAAATCGGCGAAATCGATCGTCAAGATCCGCTTCGTCAAGGACCAGCCGCGCACCGCGTGGAATGTGTCGGCGCCGTCCGAATACGGTTTTTATTCGAACGTCAATCCGGACGTCGACCACCCGCGCTGGTCGCAGGGTTCCGAGCGCCGCATCGGCGAGGATGGTTTCCTGGCGCGAAAGCGCAAGACCTTGATGTTCAACGGCTATAACGATGTCGCCCCGCTGTATGCCGGCATGGATTTGAAAAAATACTTCTGACGCAGGCACATACCATGGCCTACAACCCGACCGCCAGGCAACTGACGTTACTGAAGGCGACCGTCTTCGTGCTGGCGCTGTTGCCGCTGGCTAATTTGGTGTGGCTGACGGCCAGCGGCCAGCTGGTCGAGCCGCTGCAATTCATCACCCGCGCGACGGGCGACTGGACGCTGTATTTCCTGTGCATCACGCTGTCGGTGACGCCGCTGCGGCGCCTGGCGAAATGGAACTGGCTGCTCAAATTGCGCCGCATGCTGGGTTTGTATGCCTTTTTTTACGCTCTGCTGCATTTCACGACTTTTCTCTGGTTCGACCATTTCTTCGATGTCCAGGAAATGTGGAAAGATATCGTGAAACGCCCCTTCATCACGGTCGGTTTCATCGCCTTCGTGCTGCTGATCCCGCTGGCCGTGACCAGCACCAACGGCATGATCCGGCGCCTGGGCGGCAAGCGCTGGCAATGGCTGCACCGCGCGATTTACATCGTCGCGCCACTCGGGATATTGCATTTCTGGTGGATGAAGGCGGCCAAGCACGATTTTTCCAGGCCGATCGTGTTCGGGCTGATCGTCTTGCTGCTGCTGGGCATGCGCTTGTACTGGAGCCGCGCCAAGGCTGTCGCGCTGCGCGCCAACGCTGTCAGTTAAGCCGGCCGCGTGTCCGGGGCGAAAGTCAACGGTGCGCATGGCGTCGCGGAGTATAGTCTGCCCTATGCGGGCCAGCGTTGCCTGCACGACCATCGTACCGGGAGCAAAACATGAAATGGGAAGGCAATCGCGAAAGCGATAACGTGGAAGACCGCCGCGGCGAAGGCGGAGGAGGGGGCGGCGGTTTCGGACTGGGTGGACGCTCGCTCGGCATCGGCAGCGTCATCATCGCGCTGGTCGGCTCGTACATTTTCGGCGTCAGCCCGCTGACGATCCTCAATCTGCTCAGCGGCGGTGGCGGTTCCGTCGCGCCGACCACGCAGCAGGCGCCGGCCAACAATGCGCCGCCGGCCACCGACCGCCAGACCAAGTTCGTGCGCACCGTGCTGGCAGATACCGAGGATACGTGGAGCGAACTGTTCCGCGCGCAGGGCGGGACCTACAAGATGCCGAAACTCGACCTGTTCACCGGCAGCATTCCCACCGCCTGCGGTAGCGGGGAAGCAGCGATCGGCCCCTTTTATTGCCCGGCCGACCAGAAAATCTATATCGACTTGAGTTTTTACCGCCTGATGCAGCAGCGCTTCGACGTCTCGGCCGAATTTGCGCAAGCGTACGTGATCGCGCACGAAGTCGGGCACCACGTGCAGAATCTGACCGGCATCTCGGCAAAGGTCGACAATGCGCGTCAGCGCGCCTCGCAAAGCCAGGCCAACGCCCTGTCCGTGCGGCTGGAATTGCAGGCCGACTGTTATGCCGGCGTCTGGGCCTTCCACGCGAACCGCTCGCGCGGCATCCTGGAGCAGGGCGACGTCGCCGCCGCGCTGAAGGCCGCCACGGCGATCGGCGACGATGCCTTGCAACGCCAGGCGCAGGGCCGCGTGGTGCCGGATTCGTTTACACATGGATCGTCGGAACAGCGGGTGCGCTGGTTCAGCAAGGGTCTCGAGACCGGGCAGATGGCCCAGTGCGATACCTTTGGTACGCAAGCGCTGTGAGATGAAATGGCCGCCGGCAACTTGGCAGGGCCGGCTATTGGAGACAGGGTCGCTGGGCGGGGCTGGGGCCGCCTGCCGGAGGCAGACGGCCGGTATGGCTTACTTGATCAGCGATTCCAGCGCATACAGTTCGGCTGGCGTTTCGCGCCGGCGTACCAGGTGAGCCTGGGCACCATCGACGATCACTTCTGCCGCGCGGCCGCGCGTGTTGTAGTTCGACGCCATCGTCATGCCGTAGGCGCCGGCCGAGTGCATCACCAGCAAGTCGCCGGCCTGCACCGCCAGTGCGCGGTCGCGCGCCAGCCAGTCGCCCGATTCGCAGATCGGTCCGACCACGTCATAGGTCGCCGCGTCGGGTTGGCCCTGAAGCACCGGCTGCATGTCCATCCACGCCTGGTACAGCGCCGGGCGTGCCATGTCGTTCATCGCCGCGTCGACGATACAGAAATTCTTTTCTTCGCCATGCTTGATGAATTCCACGCGCGTCAGCAGCACGCCGGTGTTGCCGACGATCGAGCGGCCCGGCTCGAAAATCACCTTGATCGGCTTGCCGCCGTGGCGTTCGGCGCGCCAGGTGTCGATGCGCTGGAACAGGCGGCCCAGGTAGTCTCCCACCTTGACCGGGTCGCCTTCGTCCGCTTCGCCATAGGCGATGCCGATGCCGCCGCCGATGTCCAAATGGTGCAAGTGGATGCCCTCGGCGCCGAGCGCGTCGATCAGTTCGATCAGCTTGTCGAGCGCTTCGAGCAGCGGCGCGTCGTCCAGCAGTTGCGAGCCGATATGGCAATCGATGCCGGCCACTTCCAGGTGCGGCAGTTGCGCCGCGCTGCGGTAAGTCGACAGCGCATCGCTGAAGGCGACGCCGAATTTATTGGCCTTCAGGCCGGTGGCGATGTACGGGTGGGTCTTGGCGTCGACGTTCGGGTTGACGCGCAGGGAAATGCGCGCGACTTTCCCCATGCTGCCGGCCACTTCGTTCAGGCGGTGCAATTCCGGGATCGATTCGACGTTGAAGCACAGGATGTCGTGCGACAGCGCCAGGCGCATTTCTTCGACGCTCTTGCCGACTCCGGAGAAAATGACCTTGTTCGGGTCGCCGCCGGCGGCCAGCACGCGCAGCAGTTCTCCGCCGGAGACGATGTCGAAGCCGGCGCCCTGGCGCGCCAGCAAGTCGAGAATGGCGAGATTGGAATTGGCTTTCATCGCGTAGCACACCAGCGCGTCGCGGCCCTGGCAGGCGTTGGCGTAGGACGCGAAATTGGCCAGCAGCGCGGCCTTCGAGTAAACATAGGTCGGCGTGCCGAACTGGTCGGCGATGGCGGCGAGCGAAGCGTTTTCGGCGTGCAGCACGCCGTCTTGATAGGTGAAATGCGACATAGGAATTATTGTTGGGAAGCTGGGGGAGTCGATGGAACTGGGGCCGACGGCGGCGCCACGCCAGGCTTGCCCTGGGAGTTGGCGCTGGCCGGCTTGGCAGGCGGTTTCGGCAGGTACAGGGCGCCGGTCTGGCCGCAGCCCGCCAGCAGGGCGGAAATGCAGGCGATTGCGGCAATATGCAGCGCTAAAGTGGACTTCACGATTAGAATCACGTTTTGACAGAGAACCTTGGAGTGTAGCATGACCGAATCAGAATTTTTGGCCGCGGCCGAAGCCACGCTAAACGCGATCGAAGCCGCGTTCGACCGCCTGAATGCGCAAGACATGACCGACGTCGAGTGCAGCCGCAGCGGCAACGTGCTGGAAATCGAGTTTGTCGACAACGGTTCCAAAGTCATCGTCAACAGCCAGGCGCCGATGCAGGAACTGTGGGTGGCGGCGCGCTCGGGCGGTTTCCACTACCGCTGCGTCGACGGCAAGTGGTGCAATACGCGCGACGGCTCGGAACTGTTCGCTGCGCTGTCCGAGATCACCACCGCGCAGGGCGGCGCGCCGGTGGTGGTGTCCGAGCGGACGTAAGGCAGGTCGTTGCGGGACGCTGCTAGAACAGCTCGTTCTTGACCGCGTCCTTCGCCTTTTCCTCGACCGGCGTGCCGCGCGAGCCTGCTTCCAGGCTTTGCACGCCGCTGCCGGGCGGGTTTTCAGCATAGTAATATTCGCCGTCGACCTGCATCAAGCCTTCCGGCACGACGCGCTCTTCGATCGGGATATTTTTCAGCGCCTTCTGCATGTAGCCGATCCAGATCGGCAGCGCCAGGCCGCCGCCGGTCTCGCGGTTGCCCAGGTTTTTCGGCTGGTCGTAGCCGATCCAGGCGATGCCCACCAGCTTAGACTGGTAGCCGGCGAACCAGGCGTCGATCGAATCGTTGGTGGTGCCGGTCTTGCCGGCGATGTCGGGCCGTTTTAATGACAGGGCCTTGGTCGCGGTGCCGAAGCGCACCACGTCTCGCATCATACTGTCCATCAGGAAGGCGTTGCGCTCGTCGATCACGCGGTTGCCTTCGACGCCGGCCCGGTCCGGCGCGGCCTGTGACAATATCTTGCCGTTGGCGTCCGTCACCTTCGAGATCAGGTAGGGCGTCACCTTGTAGCCGCCGTTGGCGAACACCGCGTAGGCGCCGGCCATCTGCAGCGGCGTCACCGCGCCGGCGCCCAGCGCCAGCGTCAGGTAGGGCGGGTTCTTTTCGGCGTCGAAGCCGAAACGGGTCGCATACTCTTGCCCGTACTTGGCGCCGATCTTGTGCAGGATGCGGATCGAGATCATGTTTTTCGACTTGGTCAGACCGCGCCGCATCGACATCGGGCCCTCGTACTTGCCGTCGTAATTCTTCGGCTCCCACGCCTGGCCGCCGGTCTGGCCGGCGTCGAACGAAATCGGCGCGTCGTTGATGATGGTGGCCGGCGACAGCCCGCGTTCCAGCGAAGCCGAATAAATGAACGGTTTAAAGGAAGAACCGGGCTGGCGCCACGCTTGCGTCACGTGGTTGAACTTGCTGCGGTTGTAATCGAAGCCGCCGATCATCGCCTTGATCGCGCCATCCTCGGTCGAGGCGGCGACGAAGGCCGATTCGATTTCCGGCATCTGCGTCACTTCCCAGTCTTTTCCTTCCTGCATCACGCGGATCACCGCGCCGCGCCGGATGCGTTTATTGGGCGCGGCCTTGTCCGACAGCCAGGAACGGCCCATTTCCAGCCCGGCGCCGGTGATCGTGATTTCCTCGCCGGAAGCGGTCACGGCGACGATTTTCTGCGGCGAGGCTTGCAATACCATGGCGGCGATGATGTCGTCGCTGTCCGGGTGGCCGGCCAATTCCGTCTCGATCGCGTCGTCGGCTTCTTCCTTGTTGGCCGGCACATCGATATACGCTTCCGGGCCGCGGTAGGCATGGCGCTTTTCATATTCCATCACGCCGCGCCGCAGCGCCAGGTAGGCCGCGTCCTGGTCGGCCTTGGTGATCGTGGTAAACACGTTCAGGCCGCGCGTATACGTATCTTCCTTGAATTGCTCGTAGACCAGCTGGCGCGCCATTTCCGACACGTATTCGGCGTGCACGCCGAATTCGCTGCTATCGGTTTTCACTTTTAATTGCTCGGCCTTGGCGGTGGCGAATTGCGCTGGTGTGATGTAGCCCAGTTGCGCCATGCGCTGCAGGATGTATTGTTGGCGGGTGCGCGCCCGTTTCGGGTTGACCACCGGGTTGTAGGCCGACGGCGCTTTCGGCAGCCCGGCCAGCATGGCCGCCTCGGCCACGCTAATGTCTTTCAGATTTTTGCCGAAATAGATTTGTGCGGCCGACGAAAAACCATAGGCGCGCTGGCCCAGGTAGATCTGGTTCATGTAAACCTCGAGGATCTGGTCCTTGGTCAGGTTCTTTTCGATCTTCCAGGCCAGCAGCACTTCGTACAGCTTGCGTTTCAGCGTCTGTTCGCTCGACAGGAAGAAATTGCGCGCCACCTGTTGGGTGATGGTCGATGCGCCCTGGCGCGCGCCGCCGGTGGCGTTGTGCAGCGCCGCGCGCAGGATACCGGTGTAGTCGATGCCGCCGTGGTCATAAAAACGGTCGTCCTCGATCGCCAGCACGGCTTTTTTCATCACATCGGGAATATCCTTGATGTGCACCATGTTGCGCCGCTCTTCGCCGAATTCGCCGATCAGCACATTGTCGGCCGAAAAGATGCGCAGCGGCATTTTGGGCCGGTAATCGGTCAGCGAATCGAGTTCGGGCAGGTTGGGGTAGGCCAGCGCCAGGCCGAACACCAGCAGCAGCGCGGCGGCCAGCGCCAGGCCGACCAGCGAGGCCAGGATGGTCAGCAGTACACGGCGGGGAGGAGCGGAGGAGGGCTTGCCTGGAGTCGATGCAGTCATGCGGGCTGGTCTTTCGCTAGTATCATGCGGGCCATTATAAGCGACGATAGACGGCGCGGCGCGTTGTCCACGCCGCGCCGCCGCCGCCAAACAGAGTAAAACAGGGGCTCTGAATAAGTAGACAACTTAGTTATTTTCCCTGCCACGACAGGGCCGCGCACTGTGGCAAAAGCCTCACATTCCGGCAATTGTGCAGAATAGAAATACCTTTACACTTACTAAGCCTTATTGCTACGATTTAATGTACTGTCTCACCTCCGCCCTCTCAACGCTGGTTTTCAAACGAGTTTCGATATGCAAACACTTGCCGTGTGTGACCAGCTGCAACCGAACGGCGCTGGCCGTGGCGCGCCGGTGCGGCGCGGGGCGCATCCGTGATGCTGGACCTGGGCGCCCTGTTCGGCGGCGGCAATCCGCCGCTGGTCGGCGTCGATATCAGCACGTCGAGCGTGCGCCTGGTGGAACTGGCGCAGAACGGCAAGGATGGCTTGCGCCTGGAACGCTACGCATCCGAACCGCTGCCGCGCGGCGCCGTGGTCGACGGCAATATCGAAAACATGGAGCAGGTGGTCGAGGCGCTGCGCCGCGTCTGGAAAAAGAGCGGCACCCGCGCCCGGCTCGTCGCGCTGGGCATGCCGCCGGCCTCGGTGATCACCAAGAAAATCACCTTACCGGCCGGCATGACCGAAGACCAGCTCGAAGTACAGGTCGAGTCGGAAGCGAGCCAGTACATCCCGTTCGCGCTCGACGAGGTCAGCCTTGATTTCGACGTGCTCGGCGCGGTGCCCAATTCGCCCGACGACATCGAAGTGATGCTGGCCGCGTCGCGTCGCGAAAAGGTCGAAGACCGCGTCGCGATCGCCGAGGCGTCCGGCCTGAAGGCCACCGTGATGGATATCGAATCGTATGCCGCGCGCGCCGCGCTCGACCGCATCACCGCGCAAATGCCGGACGCCGGCGTCGGCCAGGTGATCGCGCTGTTCCAGATCGGCGCGCAAGTCACGCATATCTCGGTATTGCTCGACGGCGTCACCATCTATGAACGCGAACAGCCGTTCGGCGGCAACGGGCTGACGCAGGATATCGTGCGCGCCTACGGCATGTCGTTCGAGGAAGCAGAATCGCGCAAGAAAGCGGGAGACCTGCCGGAAAACTATGCGGCCGACATCCTCGAGCCCTTCCTGGCCAGCGCCGCGCTGGAAGTGACGCGCGCGATCCAGTTCTTCTTTACGTCGACGCCCTATACCAGGGTCGACCAGCTGTTCCTGGCCGGCGGCTGCGCGCTGCTGCCCGGCCTGCTTGACCTGGTGGCCAGCCGCACCAAGATTTCCAGTACCGTCATTTCACCATTCAAGGGCATGCAGCTGGGGCCCGGCGTGCGCGAACAGGCGCTGCGCAGCGAAGCACCGGCTTACCTGGTCGCCTGCGGGCTGGCCATGCGGAGGTTCGGCTGATGATCCATATCAACCTGCTGCCGCACCGCGAGGCCAAGCGCAAGCAAAAGAAATCGGCGTTCTATGCCTTGCTGATCCTCGGCGCGCTGGCCGGCGTCGGCGTAGTGTTGCTGGTGGGGGCGTATAACGCGCGCGCGCTGTCGATCCAGAACGAGAGAAATCTGGCGATCAAGGGCGCGATCACCGTGCTCGACAAGAAAATCGTCGAAATCGCGACATTAAAACAGGAAATCGAAGCCTTGAAGGCGCGCCAGCAGGCGGTCGAGGATTTGCAGGGCGACCGCAACCAGCCCGTCTACCTGCTCGACGAACTGGTCAAGCAGACCCCGCCCGGCGTCTATTTGAAATCGTTCAAGCAGGAAGGCCAGAAGGTGACCGTGCTCGGTTACGCGCAATCGCAGGAGCGCGTCTCGGAATTGCTGCGCAATATGGCCGGCAATTCGCCGTGGCTGGAGCGGCCGGACTTGATCGAAGTGCGCTCGACCGGCCTGGGACAGGGCAAGACGGCCAAGAAAGTGGTCGAATTCAACCTGGTCGTCAGCATCAAGCGTCCGCGCGACAAGGATAATGTGGCCGACGGCAAGCCGGATGCGAAGCGCGCTGCCGCTTCGGTCCAGCCCTGAGAGCGGAAGACCCTATGGCGACAGATCTGAAACAACTGGGTAACGCGCTGGCGGCGCAATTCCGCGGGCTGAACGGCCTGCATCCGGGCCAGTGGCCGCTGGCGCCGCGCGTGCTGTGCAGCATCGGCGTCATGGCCGGCGTCATCGGGCTCGGCTACTTTGCCTACTGGGAAAGCCAGTTCGAGGCGCAGGACGCGGGCGCGCAGGAAGAACAGAAATTGCGCACCGAATACACGACGAAAACTGCGCAGGCGGTCAACCTGGAAGCATTGCGCGCGCAAAAACTGCAAGTCGACCAATATGTCGACCGGCTGCAAAAGCAGTTGCCGAGCAAGGCCGAGATGGCCGCGCTACTGTCGGACATCAACCAGGCCGGCCTCGGGCGCGGCCTGCAATTCGAACTGTTCAAGCCGGGCCAGGTCGTGGTGCGCGATTATTATGCGGAATTGCCGATCGATATCAAGGTCACCGGCAATTACCACGACATCGGCGCCTTCGCCGGCGACATGGCGAACTTGCCGCGCATCGTCACGCTCAACAACATGGCGCTGAGCACCAGCAAGGATGGCGGCCTGATGCTCGAAGCGGTGGCCAAGACCTTCCGTTATCTCGACCCGGATGAAGTCAGCGCGCAGCGCAAGGCCGCCGCTGACAAGAAAAAGGCGGCCAAAAAATGATCAACATGCGCACCATCCCGTTTTGCCTGGCCGCGCTGGCGCTGGCCGGTTGCGGCGATAGCGACGTGCAGGAAGTGCGGCAATGGATGAAACAGGTCGACAGCCAGGCCAAGGTGGCGGTGCCGCCGTTGAGCGCGCCGAAGACATTCATTCCATTCGCCTATGCGTCGCAAGGGGAAATCGACCCGTTCAGCCCGAACAAGCTGCTGGCCGAACTGGCCAAGGCGGCCAACGCCGCCGGCGGCGGCCTGCGCCCGGATACCACGCGGCGCAAGGAATTTCTCGAAAGCTTCCCGCTCGATACCGTGAAAATGGTGGGCACGCTGCAAAAGGCGAACGTGATCTACGCGCTGCTGCAAATCGATAAATCGGTGTATCAAGTCCGTTCCGGCCAGCACGTGGGCCAGAATTTCGGCTTGATCACCAGCGTCAGCGAAGAGGCCGTCAGCGTCAAGGAAATCGTCCAGGATGCGACCGGCGACTGGGTCGAGCGCATATCGAAGTTGGAATTGCAGGAAAGCAAGGAGAGCAAGCAATGAGCGCATTCAACACTCCCGCATGGGTCCGGATAGCGCGGCGCGGCGTGGCCGCGCTGGCGCTGCTGGGCACGGCCGGCCTGGCGCCGGCGCAATCCCCGGCTCCGGCCCCTGTCCTGCAAGGCAACGCCATCGAATCGATCACGGCCAACCAGCAGGGTTCGAACGTGATCGTCAAGGTCACGCTGACGCATCCGCCGGCCGCCTTGCCGATCGGCTTTGCCATCACCAGCCCGCCGCGCATCGCGCTCGACTTCGGCGCCACCGTGAACGCCACCGGCAAGACCACGCAGGAAATGAACCAGGGGGAGTTGCGCAGCGTTAACGTGGTACAGGCCGGCGAACGTTCGCGCCTGGTGTTCAACCTGAAGCGCAGTCTCAATTACGCGACCGTGATCGACGGCAATGCCGTGATCTTGACGATCGACGGTTCCGGCGGCCTGGCCACGGCGGTCAATGCCAGCGGCTTGCCGGCGGCCAGCGCCAGGGCGGCGCCGGCGGCGGGACCGCCTGCCGCCCCCGCGCGCCAATTGCTGCGCGATATGGATTTCCGCCGCGGCGCCAATGGAGAAGGGCGCATCGTGGTCGATCTGCCGAACAGCCAGGTGGCGGTCGATGTGCGCCAGACCGCGTCCGGCGTGGTCGTCGATTTCCTGAAAACGGGCTTGCCTGAAACGCTGCGCCGTCGCCTCGACGTGGCCGACTTCGGCACCCCGGTGTCCCTGATCACCACGGTGCCGCAGGGAGACAACGTGCGCATGAGCATCGAAGCGAAGGGCTTGTGGGAACAGAGCGTCTACCAGAGCGACACGCAACTGGTGGTCGACGTGAAACCGATCAAGGAAGACCCGAACAAGCTGACCCAGGGCACCCAGGGCTATCGCGGCGAAAAACTGTCGTTCAATTTCCAGAACGTCGAAGTGCGCGCGGCGCTGCAGGCGATCGCCGACATTTCCAGCCTGAACATCATCACCAGCGACAGCGTCACCGGCAATCTGACCCTGCGCCTGAAGGAAGTGCCGTGGGACCAGGCGCTCGACGTGGTGTTGCAGGCCAAGGGCCTGGACATGCGCAAGAACGGTTCCGTGCTGTGGATCGCGCCGAAGGAAGAGTTGTTGACGAAAGAAAAACTGGAACTGGAGCAGCGCGCCCAGATCGCCGATCTGGAACCGCTGAAATCGGAAATTTTCCAGCTCAATTACCAGAAGGCGGAATCGTTCAAGACCGTGTTCGGCCTCGACGGCGGCGCCGATGCGAAGAACCGCGTGCTGTCCAAGCGCGGCAGCGCCATCATCGAACCGCGCACCAACCAGTTGTTCGTCACCGATATCGCGGCCAAGCTCGACGATATCCGCAAGCTGATCCAGAAGACTGACATTGCCTCCAAGCAGGTTCTGATCGAGGCGCGCATCGTCGAGGCGAGCGATTCGTTTACGCGCAATCTAGGCGCCAAGCTCGGCTTTGCCGACATGCGCACGATCCGCGGCGGCGACTCCGGTTACCAGATCGGCAATACCAACAGCCGCGTCGCGATCGGCGGCAATATCACCGGCGTCGGCGAGACCACCGGCCAGATCGGTGTGCAGGACACCAGTTTCCAGAATACCCAGTTCATCAACTTGCCGGCCGCGCCGATCAATGGCGCGGCGGCCGGCAATCTCGCCATCAGCCTGTTTTCGTCGGCTGCGAACCGTTTCCTGAACCTGGAACTGTCGGCGCTGGAAGCGGACGGTACCGGCAAGATCGTCTCCAGCCCGCGCGTGGTCACCGCCGACAAGGCCATCGCCATCATCGAGCAGGGGCTGGAATTGCCCTACCAGGTCGCCACCAGCAGCGGCGCGACGTCGATCGTGTTCCGCAAGGCGAATCTGCGGCTGGAAGTGACGCCGCAGATCACGCCGGACGGCAATGTCGTCATCGACGTCGATGTCAACAAGGATAGCGTCGGCCAGGAAACCCGGGCCGGCTTCGCGATCGACACCAAGCATGTGAAAACCCAGGTTATGGTGGAAAATGGCGGCACGGTAGTGCTGGGCGGCATTTATCAGCAAATCGAGCGTCTTACCGTCAGCAAGGTGCCGCTGCTGGGCGACGTGCCGGTGCTCGGTTACCTGTTCCGCAATGAAGGGCGCACCAACGACAAGACGGAATTGCTGGTGTTTATTACACCAAAGATTGTCGCCGAGCGGCTCTCGACCCGATAATGCAGGATTCAGCTGGAACTCTTTAATGTCTACTTCGGAAAATAGCTTCATGAAAAAATTCAAGGATTGGCTGTCCCTGCTGGCCTGCGCCAGCCTGCTGGCCGCCTGCGGCGGCGGCGGCGGCAACCCGGGCGCGATTACCAACGGTAACACCACGCCCCCTCCGCCCGTCAGCAAGGTCGCGAGCGTGGTGCTGGTGTCGAACGCCGATACCATCGTCTCGTCCGGCGACGACGGCACCGAAGTCACCTTGACCGTGCTGGTCAAGGATGCCACCAATAATGTGCTGGCTGGAGAAACCGTCGATCTGAAGGCCGATTCGGGTACCTTGACGAGTGCCTCGAAAGTCACCGACGCGGGCGGCATCGTCACGGCCAAGCTGAGCGTGAAGGGCGACTCCTCGCTGCGCACGATCACCGTGACCGCCACTGCCGGCACGCTGTCGAGCACCAAGAAAATCACGGTGGTGCCGATCATGTCGCCAGCCAGCGTGGTGCTGGTGGCCAGTGCGGACACCATCGTCTCGTCCGGCGCGGACGGCAGCGAAGTGACGCTGACGGCAGTGGTCAAGGATGCCAGCAATAATGTGTTGCCTGGCCAGAACGTCGATTTCACGGCCGACTCCGGCAATATCGCGGTCGCCTCGAAAGTCAGCGACGCCACCGGTGTCGTGACGGCCCGCTTGAGCGTGAAAGGCGATTCCTCGCTGCGCACCATCACCGTCACCGCCGCCGTGGGCAAGGTCGTGTCGGCGCCGAAGCAGATCGCCGTGGTCGCGGTCTTGCCGCCGGCCGTGCCGACCGTCGCGCTGACGCTGCTCAACAACGCCGGTACGGCCAGCAACTCTCTCAGCAGCGCCGCGCCGCTGACGGCGCGCGTGCTGGTCAAGAACAAGGATGGCAAGCCGGTCGCCAACGCGCTCGTCGCGTTCACCGCCGACAATGCGCTGGTGGCGATGTCGCCATCGGCCGGCACCACCTTGACCGACGAGAGCGGCGTGGCCAGTGTCGTGTTGCGCCCGGCCAGCCTGTCCGCCAGCGGCGCCGGCAAGGTGTCCGCCTCGGTCGTCGTGGCCGGCACCACGCTCACCAGCGAAGCCAATTTCAATGTCGGCGCCACCACGATTACGCTCGGCACCGTCTCGCTGTCGCCGGCCAGCATCACGGCCTACGGTTCCAGCGTGGTCTCGGTCGACCTGCTCGCCGGCGGCGGCAAGTACACCGAACAGCAGATGAACGTCGCGTTCACGTCGGCTTGCGTGACCGCCGGCAAGGCGACGCTGGCGGCCACCGCGCCGACCAGCAACGGCACCGCGCAAGTGGTGTTCCGCGACCAGGGCTGTGGCAACAACGATGTGATCTCGGCTTCCGTCAACGGCGTGGCCAAGGCCAGCACCGCCACCCTGGTGATCGCCCGTCCGACCGCAGCCTCGATCCAGTTCGTCACCGCCACGCCGATCGACAAGTCGATCGTCATCAAGGGCCAGGGCGGCATCGGCCGCACCGAGACGGCGGTGCTGACGTTCCGCGTGTTCGATACCTTCGGCAAGCCGCTGGCGGGCCAGACCGTGCGTTTCACCACGACGTCGAAGGATGTCACCATCAACAAGGTCAGCGACAGCACCGACGCCAACGGCGACGTCATTACCACCGTCAATTCGGGCACCAAGCCGACCACGTTCCGCATCATCGCCACGCTCGACAACAAGGCGTCGACGACGTCCGATTCGATCGTCGTCACCACCGGCCTGCCGGTGGCGCAAGCGTTCTCGCTGACCGTGGTCAGCCCGAACGTGGAAGGCTGGCAGTACGATAGCGGCCCGACGGTCGCGGCCACCAACGTCAACGTCTTGCTGGCCGACCAGGCCGGCAACCCGGTGCCGGACGGCGTACCGGTGGTGTTCCAGACCAACCTCGGTTCGGTCGGTTCGTCCAGCAAGGGCGCCTGCAATACCGTCAATGGCGGCTGCTCGGTTGATTACCGCAGCCAGGCGCCGCGCACCGCGACGCCGAACTTCCCGGCCACGCCGTGCAACACCGGCGGCGGCCTCGGCGTCATCACCAACGACAGCACCCGCACCGGCCTGGCCACCATCTGCGCCAGTACCACGGACGGGCGCAACACGCTGTTCTCGAAGATCACGATCTTCCTGAGCGGCAGCTTCGCCAACAAGGTGTACTGGGCCGACGGTCCGACGCCTTCGACCCAGTTGACCGGCGTGCCGACCGACCTGGGCACGATCAGTTCGACCGATTCGAAAGTGTTCCTGTTGCAGATCAATGACATCAATGGCAACCCGATGCCTTCCGGCACCAAGGTCGAGATCAGCAATATCGTCAACGCGACCGCGGTCGGCGTTTCGCCGGCGACCGTGCAAAACGTGTTTGCGCACACCGCCATTGGCGACGCCTCATCCGGCACCGGCATCGACGACAACAGTATCTTGCAGGGTTCGTACCACAGCGTGTCGATCGGCAGCGCCCAGGCCAAGCCTTGCCTGACCGCGCTGGCCGCGACATTCAACGTGGCGGTGACGACGCCGAAAGGCAATGTGACTTCATATCCGTTTAAACTGGCATTCACCTGCCCGTAACAGCTGGTATGCGCCGGACGCCGTCGCCCGGGCGGGTGGGGCGTCCGGTATTTTTTTTTGAAGATAGAACATAGTGGCTGACATTTCTAGAAACTGTATTTTTCTGGTCGGACTGATGGGGGCCGGGAAGACCACGATAGGGCGCATCCTGGCGCGCAAGCTGGGCATGCGCTTTGTCGATTCGGACCACGAGATCGAGGCCCGCACCGGCGCTTCGATCCCGTGGATCTTCGAGATCGAGGGAGAGTTGAGTTTCCGCCGGCGCGAGGCCGAAGTGATCCGCGAACTGACGGCGCAACCGGGCATCGTGCTGGCCACCGGCGGCGGCGCGATCCTCAACCCGGACAGCCGCGCGCTGCTGCATGCGCGCGGCACCGTGATCTACCTGCGCGCCAACGTCAGCAGCATCCTGGCGCGTACCGCGCACGACAAGAGCCGGCCGCTGCTGCAGACGGCCGATCCGCGCCGCAAGCTCGAAGAATTGATGACCCAGCGCGAACCCTTATATGAGGAAGTGGCCCATATCGTCATCGATACCGGCCGACCTAACGTACAATCGATGGTTCACACAATACTGAACCAGTTGGACAGCCTGGCTTGCCAGGCGGCGCCCAACTGTGTCACTCACGCCGAACTTTCGATGACTGAACAAACTACGATCTTATTAAACGTCGACCTGGGCGAGCGCAGCTACGCGATCTCGATCGGGCCGGCGCTGCTGGCCGATGGCGCGCTGCTGGCGCGCCACGCCGTCGGCAACAAGGTGGCCATCGTCACCAACACCACGGTGGCGCCGCTGTACCTGGAACAGGTGCGCGAAGCGCTGACGGCGCACGGTAAAGAGGTGATCGCCATCGTGCTGCCGGATGGAGAAGAACATAAAAACTGGTCGAGCCTGATGCAGATCTTCGACACGCTGCTGGCGCACAAGGCCGACCGCAAGACGACCCTGCTGGCGCTGGGCGGCGGCGTCATCGGAGACTTGACCGGTTACGCGGCGGCCAGCTACATGCGCGGCGTCGATTTCATCCAGGTGCCGACCACCTTGCTGTCGCAGGTCGACTCCTCGGTCGGCGGCAAGACCGGCATCAACCACCCGCTCGGCAAGAACATGATCGGCGCGTTTTATCAACCGCGCGTGGTGATCGCCGACACGTCGACGCTGGAAACGCTGCCGGACCGCGAACTGTCGGCCGGCCTGGCCGAAGTGATCAAGCACGGCGCCATCATCGACGCCGATTTCTTCGACTGGATCGAGGCGAACATCGCCAAGCTGGTCGGGCGCGACAAGGGTGCGCTGGCGTACGCAATCGCGCGTTCGTGCGAAATCAAGGCCGATGTCGTGCGCCAGGACGAGCGGGAAGGCGGCTTGCGCGCGATCCTCAATTTTGGCCACACTTTCGGTCATGCGATCGAGGCCGGCATGGGCTATGGCCACTGGCTGCACGGCGAAGCGGTCGGTTGCGGCATGGTGATGGCGGCGGATTTGTCGCACCGGATGGGCCTGATCGACGCCGACAGCGTCGAACGGCTGCGCAAGCTGGTCGCGGCCGCCGGCCTGCCGACCGTGGCGCCCGATCTCGGCGTGGCGCGCTGGCTGGAATTGATGGAAGTGGACAAGAAGAACGAGGGCGGCGCCATCAAGTTCATCCTGCTCAAGCCCCTGGGACGCCCGAGCATCAGCCACGCGCCGCAGGAATTGTTGCTCGCGACCCTGGCAGCCTGCGTCGGCTAGCCATGAACCGCGACGATTACCTCGCCCCGTACGCCGTGCATTCGGACCAGGGGGCGGGGCGTCGCTACCCTGAAACGCCGCACGCGTCGCGCAGCCAGTACCAGCGCGACCGCGACCGCATCATCCATTCGACGGCGTTCCGCCGGCTCGAATACAAGACGCAAGTCTTCCTCAACCACGAGGGCGACCTGTTCCGCACCCGCCTCACGCACAGCCTGGAAGTGGCGCAGATCGGCCGTTCGCTGGCGAGAAACCTGCGCCTGAACGAAGACCTGGTCGAAGCCGTCGCGCTGGCCCACGACTTGGGCCACACGCCGTTCGGCCATGTCGGCCAGGATGTCTTAAACGAATGCATGCAGGAACACGGCGGCTTCGAGCACAACCTGCAAAGCTTGCGCGTGGTCGATACGCTGGAACAGCAGTACGGCGCCTTCGACGGCTTGAACCTGATGTTCGATACGCGCGAAGGCATCTTGAAACATTGTTCTTTGACTAATGCCAAATTGCTCGGACCGGTCGCGCAGCGCTTCATCGACCGCACGCAACCGTCGCTGGAAGCGCAACTGACGAACCTGGCCGATGAAATCGCCTACAACAGCCACGATATCGACGATGGCTTGCGTTCCGGCCTGATCACGATCGAACAGCTGGAACAGGTCGAGTTTTTCGCGCGGCTGTGGCACGACGTGCAGCGCGCGCATCCGGGGCTGACGGGGCGCCGCGCCATCTATGAAACCTTGCGCCGCCTGATCACGGCGCTGGCCGACGATTTACTGGCGACATCCGGCCAGTTGCTGCTCGACGCCGCGCCGGGCAGCGTCGACGAAGTCCGGGCCGGGCCGCCGCTGATCCGTTTTTCGGACAAGATGCGCAAGGATGCGACCGAATTAAAACGGTTTTTGCGCGCCAACCTGTACCGGCACTACAAGGTCAACCGCATGCGCGTCAAGGCCAGCCGCATCCTGCGCGAGCTGTACCACGCCTTCATGTCCGACCCGGTCTTGCTGCCGCCCGATTACCAGCGCACCGATGGCGACCTGACGGCGCAGGCGCGCACGATCGCCGATTACATCGCCGGCATGACGGACCGCTACGCGATCCGCGAACACCGCCGCCTGTTTTCGCTGGACGAACTGTAACGACTTGCGCTAATGACATACTCAGGAATTTAACCTTTTCAAGACCCGGAACATCAAGCAGGACATAAGTTAGAAATTGTTGATTGGAAGGATGCAGCTGATATGAATAACTTGCCAAAAGTGCACTCAGCCTTGGTTAGCGATATTCGTCAACTGATCGACAGTGCCCGGCAGCGCGTGGCGATGGCGGTCAATGCGGAGTTGACTCTTCTTTATTGGCAAGTCGGACAGCGTGTGCAAACTGAGGTACTGCTGGGGGAGCGGGCGATTTATGGACAGGAAATTATCAAGGCATTGGCTGCTCAGTTGGCGGTGGAATATGGAAAAGGCTGGAGCGAGAAGCAACTGCGCCATTGTCTCCGCGTCGCGGAGATATTTCCGGACGAAGCAATTCTCTCCGCACTGCGGAGAGAATTGAGCTGGACGCACATCAAGGCACTGATTTACGTCGAGGATGCGCTGAAGCGCGATTTCTATATCGAGTTATGTCGTATCGAACGCTGGTCTTCGCGTCAGTTGCAGGAGCGGATGAATTCCATGCTTTTCGAGCGTAGCGCCATTTCAAAAAAGCCGGACCAGACGATACGTCAAGAGTTGACTTTATTGAGGAAAACGCAAGAGGTCTCGCCGGATCTGTTGCTCAAGGATCCATACGTATTGGATTTCCTAGGCTTGAATGACCGTTACCTGGAAAAAAATCTGGAAGATGCGATCTTGCGCGACATGGAGCAATTTTTGCTCGAACTGGGGGCCGGATTCAGTTTTGTAGCACGACAAAAGCGTTTGCAGATTGATAATGATGATTTTTATATCGATTTATTGTTCTATAACCGCAAGCTCAGGCGTCTGGTCGCAATCGAGCTGAAGCTGGGCGAATTCAAGGCCGAGTACAAAGGGCAGATGGAGCTGTATTTGCGCTGGCTGGCCAAACACGAGCAGGAAGCGCAGGAAGAGTCTCCAATCGGTATCATCCTGTGCGCAAGTAAAAAGCAGGAACAAATCGAATTGCTGGAGCTTGATAAAAGCGGTATTCATGTCGCTGAATATTTGACGATATTGCCACCGCGCGAGGTTTTGCAGGCGCGTTTGCATCAAGCCATTGAAAACGCACGCCAGCGCGGCTTGGGCCGGGATGAAGCGTGAGTTAAGAAATGGGTATTTTCTTGGCAGATTCCGCTAGAACATGCGGGCCTGCGCGTCGCCACTGTCACCCAGCAATTCCAACAGCAGTTTTTTGATGGGCGCCGGCAGCGCGGCATCGGCCACGCGGCTGCCGTCGAGCCAGACGTGGCGCGACTGCGCCGCCACGTGCAGGCGCTGCGCCAGCGTGATCAGCAGCGGCGCGATGTGCAATTTGTAGTGCGTAAACACGTGCGTCACCGTCATCAAGCGTTCCTGCGTCTCGATGGTGCCGAACGCTTGCACCGCCAGCATCAACGCCTGCTGGTCGGCCGGCGCGATGTCGTCGCCCTCGGCCAGCACATGGCCGTCGAGTTCCGGCAAGGATAGCAGGCCGCCCCAGATGCCGGAAGACGGGCGCTGTTCCAGCAAGACCTGGCCCCGGTCGATGATGACGAGCATCGTCGCGTGCTTTTCCGGGCTGGTTTTTTTCGGTTTGCGCACCGGTAAGTCCTTGACCCGGTCGGTCGCCAGCGCCACGCAGCGGCGCTGCATCGGGCAGCGCGTGCAGTCCGGGCTGCTGCGCGTGCACAGCGTCGCGCCCATATCCATCAAGCCTTGCGTATACGCTTCGATGCCGCTGGCCGGCAGCAGTGCTTCGGCGCGGCGCCACATCGCTTCTTCGGTTTTTTTCTCGCCCGGATAGGCGTCGATGCCGAACACGCGCGCGAACACGCGCTTGACGTTGCCGTCCATGATGGCCGCGCGCGTGCCGCTGGAAAAGGCGGAAATCGCCGCCGCCGTCGAACGGCCGATGCCGGGCAAGTCCGCCAGCAGCGCGGGGTCCGACGGAAAAATGCCGTCGTATTCGGCCACCACGCGCTGCGCGCACTTGTGCAGGTTGCGCGCGCGGGTGTAGTAACCGAGGCCGCTCCACTGCGCCATCACGTCTTCGACCGGCGCGCCGGCCAAGTCGCGCAAGGTCGGGAAGCGTTCCAGGAAGCGCGCGTAGTAGCCGAGCACGGCCGAGACTTGCGTCTGCTGCAACATGATTTCGGACAGCCAGATGCGGTAGGCGTCCGTCGTGTTTTGCCACGGCAGCGTATGCCGCCCATGCTGTTGTTGCCAGCCGATCAGGTCGGCGGAGAAGCCGGGATCGCTGAAATCTTCGATGACGTTCTGTGAATCTACTGCTGACCGCTTCATTAATGACTGTCCTTATGCCGCCGCATCGAGCGCGACGAATTCCGCGTTGATGGCGATGCTGATATTACCCGCCAATTCATTCAGGCGCACTTTCTGCGATTCGAGGTCGGCTTGCCCCTGCTCGAACGCTTCGATTTTCTGTTCCAGGCTGTCGGTCGCATCGTGGATGCGCTGGATCGACGCCTGCCGGTGTTTCAATTGATCCTTGTGCTGGCGGATCTGCGCTTCCAGCGGCGCCATGATCACTTTCAGCCACGCTTCGGCGTCCGCGTTGGCAGCCTTGAAGCAGCGCTTGACGCTGGACGCGATCGAGTCGAAAAAGCGCTCGATCAAGACCACGCGGCTGGTCGTCATCAATGTCACTGTGCCGAACTGCCGGTCATAAACATCTTCGATGTCGGCGATTTCGTCGCGGTACTTGTCGAGAGAGAAGGCCATCGGCAAGGCCAGCGACAGCCCGTGTTCGTTCGAGAATTTACGGTACATCACTTCCATCATGTCGCGGATTTCGCCGGTCTTGTTTTCGGACACGTATAAATCGTGCTTGATGCGTTCAAAAAAGATCTTGACGGCTTCCCGCATGCCGGTCGAAAAACGGCTGTTGCCCATCGCGTTGCGCACTTCGTGCACGTGGTCGCGCAGGATATCCATGCCCAGGCTCGTGTACAGCTCGGTGGACAGCCTGGTAAACACCGCGCGCGTGGCTTGCAGCTTGAACAGGCTGCTGTCGAATTCCTTTTTTTCGACATCGATGCGGCGCATCATGTGCGCGATCACGCTCTGGTTCTTGCCGCGCAAGCTTTTCAATTCGTGCAATTGCTCGACGATGCCGCGGATGCGCGCGGCCACCATCGCCTGCTGCGCCGCACTGAGCGCCTGCAGATCGCGCGCCAGCTGCTTGCGGATGATGTCTTTTTTGGCTGGAATCAGTTCGTTGAACAGCGCCCGTTCCAGCAAGCCGAGGCGGCTCTTTTCCAGCAGGGCGGCGTCTCCGTTGATCTTGCCCACCAGCGCCTTTTGCGCCGACACGGGAAACACCTGCCGCGCTTCGAGCGAGAGCATGTGCGCCGCATGGTCTTGCTGGCGCGCGATTTCGGCGCTGACTTCGGCGTCGCTGCGCAATTCGTCCCACATGCTGTCGATCTTGTTCAATACGACCAGGCGCCCGGCGCCGGCGCCGATATGTTTGCGCCAGACTTCGATGTCGCTCTTGGTCACGCCAGTGTCGGCGGCCAGGATGAACAGCACCGCGTGCGCGTGCGGGATCAGGTTCAAGGTCAGTTCCGGCTCGGTGCCGATCGCATTCAAGCCCGGCGTGTCGAGGATGACCAGGCCCTGTTTCAGCAGCGGGTGCGGGAAATTGATGATCGCGTGGCGCCACAGTGAAATCTCGACCAGGCCCTCGTCGTCCAGCGTCACCGGCATGTCCGGGTCGTTTTCGTCGTACAGGCCGTAGCGCTTGGCTTCGTCGATGCTGACGTGGCGCGTGCGGCTGACCTGCTTGAACACTTCGTGCATGTCGTCGGCCGCGTCCAGGTTCAGCGGCAGCACGGTCCAGGCGGATGGATCGTCGCGGTAATCGCTGGTCGACAGGTTTTCGGCCCGCGTCTCGATCGGCAGCAGCCGGATCGAGGCTGGCCAAGCCGCGTCGTACATCAATTCGGTCGGGCACATCGTCGTGCGCCCGGCGGCCGACGGCAGGATGCGCTGGCCGTAATCGGCGAAGAAGATCGCGTTGATCAGTTCGGATTTGCCGCGCGAGAATTCGGCCACGAAGGCGACCGACAATTTATCGTCGCACAGGCGCGCCAGCGTGCGGGCGATGCGCTGCTCGGTGGCCGCGTCGGCCAGTTCGGCGCCGATCACCCAGCCCTGGTAGCGCTGCAAGGCCAGCACCACGCCCTGGCGCCACGCGCTGTACTGTTCGAGATCCCTGACCATGCTCACCTTTCCCTCGTCCCAAGCTTCATGTTTGGCACTGCACGCAATAAAACGTCGAACGCTGCCCCTGCTTGATCTGCCGTATCGGCGTGCCGCAGATGCGGCACGGCGCGCCAGTACGATCATAGACGAAATATGTCTGCTGGAAATATCCGGACTGGCCATTGACACTGATAAAGTCGCGCAAGGTGCTGCCGCCTTGCACGATCGCCTCGGCCAGCACGTCGCGGATCGCCTGCGCCAGCCTGTCGTAGCGCGCCAGGCCGATGCGTTTGGCCGGCGTTTTCGGGTTGATGCCGGCCCGGAACAGGCTTTCGGAACAATAGATATTGCCGACGCCGACGACGATATCTCCCGCCAGCAGCACCTGTTTTATCGCGGCGCTGCGCTGGCGCGTCTGCGCGTGCAGCAGCTGGCCCGTGAATCCCGCTTCCAGCGGTTCGACTCCGAGACCGCGCAGCAGCGCATGGTCGGCCAAATCTCCGTCGGCGCTGGCGTGCCACAGCACGGCGCCGAAGCGGCGCGGATCGGTCAGGCGCAGCACTTGCCGTCCCTGTTCGCCATCGACGACCAGGTCGAAATGGTCGTGCTTTTGCGGCGGCGTGTCGGTCGGCAGCACGCGCAGGTGGCCCGACATGCCGAGGTGGATGATCAGGGTGCCGTGCTCGAAGCGCAGCAGCAGGTACTTGCCGCGCCGCCCGGCGGCGGCTACCGTGCGGCCTTCGAGCGCGGCGGCGAGGCCGGGCGGAAAGGGCCAGCGCAGGCCGGCGCGGCGCAGCACGACGCCGCGCACGGCGCGCCCTTCGATATGGGGCGCCACACCGCGCCGTGTCACTTCAACTTCTGGCAATTCTGGCATGCATGCCTCGATATAAACTTCGTTACACCTGCAAACGGACGCGCGCGGTGGGTTGGCGTAAAATCAGGGCTAGTTTCCGACCAGTCAGGACTATCCTTTGAAAAACGCATTCGTCATTGTAACTCTGTCGGGCTTGCTGTCCGCGTGCGCTGTTGCGCCGCAAAAACAGGCGGACGCGCCTGCCGCCGCAGTCACCCCGGCGCCGTCCGAGCCGACTGACGGCGCCGGCCGGGAAAATCCGTCGGTGCAGGCGGTGGCCGCCGCGGTGCAGGCCGAAGAGCCGCTGCCCGGCGTCGAACTGACCAGCGACCTGTTTTATAAATTGACGAAGGCCGAACTCGATTTCAAGCGCGGCCAGTGGCAAAGCGCGTATGTGACCTTGATGGTGCTGGCGCAGCAGACGCGCGACCCGCGCCTGGCGCGCCGTTCGGCGGAAATGGCGCTGACGGCCAAGCAGGGCGGAGAAGCGCTGGCGGCGATCCGCCTGTGGCGCGAACTGGCGCCCGAATCGGACGAAGCGGCCCAGTATTTCCTCGGTTTTTCCGTGCTCGGCGACGACCTGGCCGAATCGGAGCAGGTGTTTGCGCAGCGCCTGCGCGCCAGTCCGCCGGCCACGCGCGGCCTGGCGATGTTCCAGATGCAGCAATTCCTGCTGCGCGCCAAGGACAAGGCGGCCGCGTTCGCGCTGATGCAGCGCGTGCTGGAACCCTATGGAAACCTGCTCGAAGCGCACCTGGTGCTGGCGCAGGGTGCCTACGCCAACGGCGACAACGAGCGCGCCGCGCAGGAAGCGCGGCAGGCGATGCGCATCAAGCCCGATTCCGAACTGGCGCTGCTGACGATGGCGCAGGTGACGCCGGACGCGGACGCCGTGTCGCGCCTGGTGACGAGCTTCCTGGCCAGTTACCCGAATGCGCGCGAAGTGCGCTCGGCCTACGCCCGCATGCTGGTCGAG
The DNA here is from genome assembly GCA_040389645.1 of Pseudomonadota bacterium. Taxonomy (GTDB): domain Bacteria; phylum Pseudomonadota; class Gammaproteobacteria; order Burkholderiales; family Burkholderiaceae_D; genus Rugamonas. The sequence goes on from JAZJZT010000071.1 coordinate 41,373, forward strand.
CAAAAGCAGTACGACAAGGCGCGCGACGAATTCCTGCTGTTATTGAAGGCGCAGCCGGACAATCCGGCCACGCTGTATGCGCTGGGCATCATGTCGATGCAGTCGAACGACAGCGTCGCCGCCGAGGGATACTTTAAACATTTCATCGACGTGCTGGACAAGGATAGCGGCGACGAGCGCGATCCGACCAAGGTGTTGTTGATCCTGTCGCAGATCGCCGAGGAGCGCGGCGATTTCAGCGGCGCGGTGGCGTGGCTCGACAAGATCGAGGGCGGCGAACCGCGCCTGGCGCTGACGGTGCAATTGAAACGCGCGCAACTGGCCGCGCGCATGGGCGATATCGACGGCGCGCGCAAGCGCCTGCTGCAAATCCAGAGCGCCGACGCGGCCGAACTGACGCAGGTATTGCAGACGGATGCGCAAATCCTGCGCGACGCCGGGCGCGGCGACGAAGCGTATAAAGTGCTCGAAGACGGCGTGCTGCGCTACCCGAACAGCCCGGACCTGCTGTACGACTATGCGCTGGCGGCCGAAAAGGTCGGCAAGCTGGAAGTGATGGAAACGAGCTTGCGCAAGGTGATGGAAATCGCGCCCGACAACCACCACGCCTATAACGCGCTCGGTTATTCGCTGGCCGAACGCAACCTGCGCCTCGAAGAAGCGTACCAGTTGATCGAGAAGGCGATGCAGATGGCGCCGGGCGATCCCTTCATCATGGACAGCATGGGCTGGGTGCAATTCCGCCTGGGCCGGCTGAAGGAAGCCGAAACCTTGCTGCGGCGCGCCTATGCGCTGCGCAGCGATGCCGAAATCGCCGTGCACCTGGGCGAAGTGCTGTGGGCGCAGGGCGACCGCAGCGGCGCCCAGAAACTGTGGCGCGAAGCGCGCGCCAAGGACCCGCAGAACGATGCGCTGAAAAGCACGTTGGCCCGACTGAATACGAGCCTCTGATGCGCATTTTACTGAAAAATCGGAACCAAAAACTGGGGTCAGACCCCACGGGTCTGACCCCGGCCTTATGCCTTTGGTTTGCAGTCGCCATGCTGAGCGGCTGCGCCAGCTTGGCCCCGAACACGCCGCCGCCATCGACCGCCAGCGTCGCGCCGTACCGCGAAGCGCTTGAATTGAGCGGCCGGCTGGCCGTGCAGTACAGCCGCGACGGCAAGGAGGAGTCGGTTTCAGGCGTCAAGTTCACGTGGCTGCAGCAACCGCGCCGCACCGATGTCAGCCTGGCGTCTCCACTGGGGCAGACGCTGGCCAATATCAGCGTCACGCCCGAGGCGGCGACCTTGACCGAAAGCGGCAAGGCGCCGCGCAGCGCGGCCGATATCGACACGCTCAGCGCGCAGACGCTGGGCTGGCGCCTGCCGGTGTCCGGCCTGCGCGACTGGCTGCAAGGGTACGCCACCGGCGCCGGCGGCCAGCGCTATGTTGCCAGTCCCGCCGCCGACAGTGTCACCACGGCCGACGGCTGGCATGTGCGCTTCGTGTCGTGGCAGGAAGGCGCCGGCGCGCCGCGCCCGAAACGCATCGATGCCGAGCGCGGCGCCGGCGGCCAGGTCGACGCGATGTCGATCCGTATTGTTCTCGATCCCCAGCAACCATGACGACTAGCCTGAAGCATTGCCCGGCCCCGGCCAAATTGAACCTGTTTTTACACGTCACCGGCCGCCGCGCCGACGGTTATCACCTGCTACAGACGGTGTTCCAGCTGATCGACCGCAGCGACGTGCTGCATTTCGACTTGCGCGCCGACAGCGAGATACGCCGCGTCACCGACATTGCCGGCGTGCCGGAACAGCAGGATTTGATCATCCGCGCGGCCCGGCTGTTGCAGCAGGAAGTGCTGCGCCGCACGGGCAGTTTGCCGCCCGGCGTCGATATCGCGGTGGAAAAGCGCTTGCCGATGGGCGGCGGCCTGGGCGGCGGGTCGTCCGACGCGGCCACGGCGCTGATGGCGCTCAACAGCCTGTGGAGCGCCGGCCTGTCGCGCGACGAGCTGATGGCGCTGGGCTTGCCGCTGGGCGCCGACATTCCCTTTTTTATCTTCGGCCAGACGGCGTTCGCCGAAGGCGTCGGCGAAGCGTTGCAGCCGGTGGCGGCGCCGGAATGCTGGTATGTCGTCATCGAGCCGGGCGTCTCGGTGCCCACCGCCGAAATTTTTTGTTCGGAACATTTGACAAGGAATACGGCGCCGATCATAATAACGGACTTTTCCAGCCACCACGAAAATCGATGCGATTCGAAGGGGTTTGGCAGGAATGATTTGCAGCAAGTGGCAAGCAGTCTTTACCCGCAGGTAGCGCGGGCGATAGAGTGGCTGAATGCTTACGGAGATGCCAGGATGACTGGTTCCGGTGCTTGTGTGTTTTGTGCCTTTGCCGATGAGGGCCAGGCCGATGCGGTGCTTGAAAAGGCGCGCGGCGTCTGGACTGCCTGGAAAGCGAAAGCGCTGAATCACCACCCGCTCGCTGCGATGTTGTAGGTAGTAAAAAAATTTGGCTTTGCGTTACTTAGGTAGTATAATTCTCGCCGCAGTAACGACAAGCAGCAAGTCACGTAGGGGAATCGCCAAGCTGGTTAAGGCACTGGATTTTGATTCCAGCATACCAAGGTTCGAATCCTTGTTCCCCTGCCA
>JAZJZT010000072.1:0-31002 GCA_040389645.1 Pseudomonadota bacterium
TTTCCCTGACGCAATCTCCGATCCGCAACCCGCCGCGCAGCGGCTTAGTCCAACAGCTCTTTACAAAAATGCGTGTAGATTTTCGAGTCGACGCGGGCAGATAGGGCTTCGCCGGCCAGAATCTGCCTAGCAGTTTCCTCGACAGCAGAGCAATCTCCGCAGGTTAACGCGAGCCGGTAGTATTGCAGTGCCTCATCGACCTCGACTATGCGCTGCTTGAGGTCAGCAATGCAAATAGGGCGGCGCATCGACTGCAGTTCCTGCTCCTCCCTGTCGAGCATATGGACGTAATACCGCTGCACCAATGCAGGAATCATGTCCTCGCGAAGTGCAATCACATTCGACGCCGGTGCAGTCGGTATGCCGTCGCTCACCATCCGAAGGCGGACTGTGGCAACGCGTAGTTCGAAGGCTGCAGTTTCTTTGGCCAACTGGCGGCAGGCAACGGCAAAATCCGCCGTCTCCAGTGATTTCCAAATCTGAGCCTGGTTTCCAAAAGCCTGAACTAGACTTGCCGGAATCTTTCGCTTGAAGTAGAACACGCCATTTCGCTGCGACAGGTACGGAGGAAACGCCGCGCCGGCGGCCGGTTGACGTAGAGCGGGCAGCCGTCGTTTCTTCGTTGACGGTTGCGCAGTCGATTGCAGGGCAGAAAGGGGGGGAACGTTGGCCATATCGATACTCCTGAACAGTGTGGATGTCCGAAGTACAGTGACTACGTTTAGCCTTTTTCAAGAAATTGCAAAGAAATCTTGAAAAATATGAAGGCGCTACACAGCACGTACTTCGGGTAGCACCGACGACAGGCTGGGGTAGCAGTAGATCGGCATAGGGGCGGCCAGTATTGACTGGCCGGTCCCCTGCCACACCACCCGGCATGCGGGTCCGCACCGGGCGGTTCGAGAAGTTGAGGTCAGGACAGGCGAGGTACGCCCAGGCGGTCGAAATACGCAATCGTGAGGACTGTTTTAAGTAGTCGATCACTGTTGCGCCACCAACGGCGGCTATTTGCCGCCACTTGTTTGGCCACCGAAGGCGCAGCGCCAAGTTTGAGCAATTCCCGATACATGGTGCTTCCACGTTTCCAGTGCTTGAGCTGGATAGCCCGTAACCGGTGACGCAGCCATTCATCGAGTCTCCGCCAGATCCCAGGCGTTTGTGCCAACTGGAAATACCCCTTCCATCCCAGCATGTAGGAACGCAGCTTTCCCACCACCTCCGGCATACCGCGCCCGCCGGAGCGGCGGGTCAACTGCCGAATGCGTTGTTTAAACGTTGCCAGCGGCTTGTCAGCCACTTTGCGTTTGACTTCGCCCCCACGCGCCACCCACAGACTGTAACCGAGGAACTTGCGGCCAAAGACGCTGGCCACCGCGCTCTTGCTTTCGTTGACCACGAGATGCAACTTGGCATAGCAGCGGCGCAACAACGCCATCACCCGCTGCCCCGCCTTTACGCTGTGCACATACACGTTCGCGTCGTCGGCGTAGCGCGCGAAACGATGGCCGCGCCGTTCCAGTTCCTTGTCCACCTCGTCGAGCATCACGTTCGCCAGTAGCGGACTGAGCGGACCGCCTTGCGGCGTCCCCTCGTCGCGCGAGCGCACCACGCCATGGTCCATGATGCCGCTGTTCAGATAGCCGCGAATCAGCCGGATCACCCCGGCGTCATCGATACGTTTCCGTAAGCGGTCGATCAGGATGTCGTGATTGACCCGGTCGAAGAACTTCGACAGGTCGACGTCCACCACGACCCGCAGCCCGGACTGAACATACGCCTGCGCGGCCAACACCGCGTCCTGCGCACGCCGGCCAGGACGAAAGCCGTAGCTATGCTCGCTGAAGGTGGGATCAAGTATCGGTTGCAGCACTTGAAGCAGTGCTTGCTGGATCAGGCGATCCGTCACCGTCGGGATGCCGAGCTCGCGCTCGCCACCGTCCGGTTTCGGGATCGTCACCCGACGTACCGGGCTGGGCCGGTACGTCCCTGACAGCAGTTGTTCCCGTATGCCCGGCCACGCAGTCACTAAGTGGCGCGACGTCTGGTTGATGTCCAGACCATCGACGCCAGCCGCTCCCTTGTTGGCACGGACACGCTTGAACGCGCGCCGCAGGTTCTCTGTTGTCAGCGCCGCTCGCAGCAGCGCTGTTCCCGCGTTTCCGGTGGCATGTCGCGGGCAGCCCGCTTCGTCGCTGAAAGCATCAAACAAGGCTTCACCTTGCCCTACGGCTTCCCGCCCCGCCGAAGCGGGCATCTGACGCATTGCTGGCTGCATCGACATATCGGAAATCACTCCTTCTCGTTTGGTCCTTCGTCAGCGGGGTCGAGCCTTCCCGGCGCTACCACCAACTACTATGACCTCTGCTGAGACCCCGCTCCGGCCTGCGCCGTCGTCCTTTCAGACATGAGGCGGGGCGTCCCCAGGTAAGAGCCGCACTCCTTCATCACACAACCGCCGCATCTACACCGCCTGATCCTTGACCACAAGAGCTTCGCGGTCAAATGCCCGCTCGCCCTGATCGGCAGCGCCTTCTATGCGATTCGTGTTCCTCGGCTCATGATTTATGCTCCACGCTTCCTTTCCACGGTCGGTTACCCTTCCGCAGTTGCGCTTCACTTCGCTCACTGTGCTCAGCTTACGGCGGGACTTGCACCCGCAGGAGTGCGCCCATGCTGGGCGCACAAATGAAAACAGGCCCTAAAAAGGGCCTGTTAATCAATGACTTACAACCAAATTACTGAATACTGGCGGAGACGGTGGGATTCGAACCCATCCATAGGGGTTTTCCGGGGTTAAGGCAGGGTACGCCTCCCTATGACGATGCCCCACACGTCCTCCTCTCCGACCCTCAATTATCCCCAGGATTATCCCTGTACCTGAGTTCGCTTGATCGCCGCACATTGCTTACCCGTACGATCGAATTGCAAACCACCAACATATGTAAAATGTGTAAATTTCGAACTTGACAGAGATGCAACGTCAGCGTAGCTCAGCGAGCGTCAGTACTGGAGCCGTGTTGCAGAGGCCGAGGCCGTGCTGCTCAGCGACGGCTACGCGGCCTATGCCAGTTACGCCAAGCAGGTGGGCCTGACCCACGCACAATGCTGGGCTCACGCGCGTAGGGAAGTGCTCGAGGCGAAGGACGTCGAGCCGGCGCCGGCCGAGGAGGCGCTGGCCTTCATCGGTGTCCTGTACGAGGCGGAGTCCCACATCCGTCAGCACAAACTGGAGGGGGCGGCCAAACGCGCTTGGCGACAGGCCCATGCCAAGCCGGCGGCGCAGCGCTTCTTCAAGTGGATCGAGCGGCACTTCGAGGCGCAGGGCTTCCTGCCCAGCAGCCCCTTCACCAAGGCGCTGAACTACATCCGCGAGCGGCGCGCCGGGCTGGAGGTCTATCTGGACGATGCCGATGTCGCCATCGACACGAACCACTCCGTTGCAATTGGCGCCATCGCCCATACTTCAAGGCGCCTGAGCGGTACCGCCGGCCATGCTCAGCGGCGAGCATCCAGATCGGCGATGTACTGCTTCATCTCGTTGATCTCCTTGCGCTGGGTGGCGATAATGCCGTCGGCCAGCTTGCGCACGCGCGGGTCGGTGATGCGCGCCCGGCCGCTCGTGAGGATGGCGATCGAATGATGCGGGATCATCGCGCGCATGTAGGCAACATCGCCGACGGTAGCCTGACTGCGTACCAGCCACAGCGACACGCCAAACACGATCAGGCTGCCGGCCACGATGGCCAGGTTCGCGGCACGGTTCGGGTACATATTCCACATGAACGCGAGCATGACGAGCGCCATCGCCGCCCCCATGATGAGCGCCATATAGGCACGTGTCTCGCTGAAGAAGACGTGGTCGAGTGAATAGGTATTCAAATACATCAGACCGAACATGATCAGTGTACCTGCCGCGATCATCCGGGCGAATGTCGCATAGCTCATCGACGGCGTCACGCCGTCGTGGGAATGCCGAACCGGTGTGCTCATGCCGCTCTCCCAATGACAACCCCGTCGCAGGCTTGCGCCCGCGCTGTCAGCGGGGCCTGCCATTTTGCCGTTAGTGCGACACATGCGCCTCGGACGTCGCGTGAATATGTTCGGCGCCACATTCCTCAAACAGGCGTTTGGCCGTCGTCACGCGGTCGACGTGTTCCGCATGCACAGAAACGAGCACGCTGCCGCTGCGCAGCTTCCCCTCATATAACTTGGCTTCGTATTCGGGAATGCCCACGCCGATCAGAGCGCCGATGAGGCCGCCAGCAGCGCCACCGACGGCGGCGCCGCTCAGCGCGGCCATGATGGGGCCGGCAGCGACGAATGGGCCGAGGCCCGGGAGCGCCAGCGTGCCTATGCCGGCCAGCCAGCCCATAATGGCGCCGGCGCCCATGCCGGCCACTCCGCCGGTTGCCGCGCCTTCAGGCAGCTTGGTGTGTTGTTCGTGCGCGAAATCGCGACTGGCCCCCTGATCCGGGAACAGCACTGATATGTCGCCCCGAGCGAAGCCTTGCCGCTTCAGGCTTTCTATGATCGTTTCGACATGAGCCTGATCGCGCGCCAGGCAATAGACAGCGTGGTTCATGGTACACCTCCTATGACGGCGTTGCGTCGGCGACCGCTCCGGCTCGGCAATGTCAGCAGGTCGCTTTACGCTAACACAGAAATTCAAGATCCATCGGACCGGTGCCCTGCATCGTGCGCCAGTACACCCCATTCCGGATGCCGGAGCATGCCCACCGGTGCTAGGTCGATGGCGGAAAATAGTAAATGAGGTCTTTCGCACTGCCCCGGCTGATTTTCACCAACCTGCTTTGAACCTGGCCTGCGGTCTCCGCGCGCACACGATATTGACCGGGGGGCAGCTTGACAAACAACATGGGGCCGGCGGTGATGCCCAGCATCGGTGCGTTGACCGGGTGGTTGCCTTCCTGATCGATTTGCACCTTGACGTCTGCAAGATACTCTCCGCTTTTCGGTCGTGCAAAGGTCAATCGCAGCGTGTAATCCCGTTTCATTTCTTGCATCGCATTTTGCTGCGCTTGACCCACGCCGCCAGTGACGTAACCGATACCGGATGACGTTAGTTGAGTCTGGACCGGCGGCAGGCTTTGCGCCACCGTGGTGCCAGCCGTTGCACCGAGGACCATTGCGCACAATAGACCCCATCCCTGCATTCTGAGCATCATGTTTCCTCCTAGTGTAGGTTCGCGCCGCAGAAGCCACAATCAACGCCCCGCCAATGATAGACCAGCATCATTGCGCAGAGTTCCATGCTGACAGCGGCAAACCACCCTACTTCCGCCGCCAGCCTTGCCATGCCGCCAGCAACGCCACTGCCAGTCCCGCCAGCAGCACGCCATGCCCCCTGGTCGCCAGCCACAGCTGCGCGCTGTGGCGGTGCGCGCGGGCATCGAAGCTGCCCCGGGTACGCGCCAGCGACGGCACCGGCCCGAACAGGTTATCGGGCCGGCCCGCAGCGATCGGTTCCGCGCTGAACTGCTGCTCGTAGGCGCGGCGCGCAAGGATACGATCCATCAATGCAGGCCAGCATTTATTGGCGGCGATCGTCATCGACGACACCCAGCCCACCTGCAACTCACGGGGCGCGTGCCGCGCGGCCCAGACGATCGCGCGCGCCGCCACCTCGGGCTGATAGACCGTGCCGACCGGCTGCGGGTGTCGGCGGAAGCGGTTGCGCGCCCAGTCGAACTGCGGCGTGTTCAGCCCCGGCAGTTGCACCATCGTCAGCCGTACCGCGCTGCCGTCATGCCGCAATTCGCAGCGCAACGCATCGGTAAATCCGCGCAACGCGTGCTTCGCGCCGCAATACGCCGATTGCAGCGGAATGGCGCGATACGCCAGCGCCGAACCCACCTGGACGATGGTGCCGCGGTTGCGCGCGCGCATCCGCCGCAACGCGCTCATGGTGCCGTACACCGCGCCCAGATAGGTGACCTCAGTCACGCGCGCAAACTCGTCGGCGCCGATCAGTTCCACCGGTGCAAAGATGGTGGCCATGGCATTGTTGACCCAGACGCCGATCGGGCCAATGTCGCGTTCGATTTCAGCGGCGATGCGTTCCACCGCTGCGGCATCGGCGACGTCGGCGACAAACGTGTGCGCAGTCGCGCCGGCCGCCGTCACCTCGGCCGCCGCGGCGTCGAGTCCGGCCTCGTCGCGCGCGACCAGCGCCAGCGAGCGGAACCCGGCGCGCGCAAAAGCCAGCGCCGCGGCGCGCCCCACGCCAGCGCTGGCGCCGGTAATGACGACGACGTCGGCGGCGTCCATACCGGCACCTCAGGCGCCGATCCGCACACGCGCCGGATCGGGGAAGCTGTAAGGCGGAATTTCCAGGTTCAGCGGCGCCGGCACATTGCGGAACACGCGTCCCGCCAGATCGAAGCGCGAGCCATGACAGGGGCAATAGAAGCCGCCCGGCCAGTCATCGCCCAGGTCAGCCGCGCCCGGCTGCGGGCGGAACGCCGGCACGCAGCCCAGATGGGTACAGATGCCAACGGCAACAAAATATTCCGGACGCAGTGCCCGCGTCGCATTGCGGCACGCCGCCGGCTGCTGCGAACGGCGCGAGTCGGGATCGCTGAGACGGCCCGCATCGTCGGACAGCGTGGCCAGCATGGCCGCCGTACGGCGCAGTATCCACACCGGCCGCCCACGCCACTCCGTCGTCATCAGCTCACCGGTCGCCAACCGCGACAGGTCGACATCGACCGGCGCGCCGGCAGCGAGCGCGCGCGCACTGGGCGCGAGACTGGCGACCAGCGGCCACGCCGCCGCCAGCAACAGCACGCCCCCGGTGGTGGCGGTGGACCATAGCAGCAAGCGCCGCTCGCGCTCGTGCTCCGTTACGCATGGTTGCCGCTCTGGCGTCATATCGGCCTCCGTCATCGATTTCGCTGCCCTATGGTGACAGAAGTGGGCCGCCGATGCGCGCAGCGTACGATACGGCAAACCTGCGCCGCCGCACGAGCGCTGGTGCTACCATCGGCGCAGCGACCAGGAGGAGCGCGCCCCCTATGACCGTCTCACTGCACTGCGACCTGAACCAGACACCCCTGCCGCTGCGACACGCTTGGCGCGAATGCGTCGGCAGTTCGCACGCGGTGATGGCGCTGCGCGCCGACTGGCAACGGCAGCTGCGCCTGGCCCACGACGAACTGGGATTTCGTTGCGTGCGCATGCACGGGATACTCGACGATGCCATGGGCACGGTGGTATGCCAGGACCGGCAATTGCTCTACAGCTTCCACAACGCCGACCTGATCTGCGACTTTCTGCTGGAGATCGGCATGCGGCCGCTGGTCGAGCTCTCGTTCATGCCCGGCGCGCTGGCCTCAGGCGACACCACCGTGTTTCATTACCGCGCCAACGTCACGCCCCCAGCCGACATGGCGCAATGGGCGGATCTGCTGCGTCGGCTGGCCGCACACTGGGTGGCGCGCTATGGCATCGATGAAGTCGCGCAATGGCGTTTCGAAGTCTGGAACGAGCCGAACCTGGCGGCGTTCTGGCCGGCCGGAAAACAGGCATATTTCGCGCTGTATGCGGCCACCGCCGCCGCCCTCAAGCGGGTCGACGAGCGCCTGCAAGTGGGCGGGCCTGCCACCGCCCAGAATGCGTGGATCGGCGAGTTCCTGGCCTGGTGCGCGCAGCACGGCGCGCCGGTCGATTTCATCAGCACCCACTACTATCCCACCGATGCCTTCGGCCAACCCGGCACCGACACCGTGACGCAACTGGCGCATGCGCCGCCGCACGTCATGCGGGTGCAGGCATGCCGCGCGCGCGCCGAGGCCGGCGCGCTGCCGTTGCTGTATACCGAATGGAGTGTCAGCTCCAATCCGCGCGACCCGCTGCACGACGCCGCCTTCGGCGCCGCGCTGGCGCTGCGCAGCGCGCTCGATGTCGACGATCAGGTCGATGCTTTCAGCTACTGGACCTTCAGCGACCTGTTCGAAGAGAATTATTTCCCCGACCTGCCGTTCCACGGCGGCTTCGGCCTGCTCAGCATGCATGGCGTGCGCAAGCCGGTATACCGCGCCTTCGAGCTGCTGGCGGCGCTGGGCACGCGCCACTACCCGCTGGCGCAGAATCATCCGTCGGTGCGGCTGTGGGTCGGCGACGGCGGCGATACCGGCGGCAAACCGGACCAGATCCGTGTCCTGTTCATCAACCAGGCCATGCCGCATCACCCCATTGCCGGCGAAGCGGTGGAACTGACGCTGCGTGCCCGGCCAGGATGGCGCGCGCGCGCCGCCACGCTGGCTTGCATCGACGAGCAGCACGGCAATCCGGCCCAGTTGTGGCGACGGATGGGGCGTCCGGCCACGCTGGCGCCAGACCAACTGGCCCGCCTGCATCAAGCCTCGGCGCTGCACGAACTGCCGCTGACCCGGCACGAGTCCGGCGGCCAGACCGTGCTGCGCTGGGACGTGGCGCCGCAGTCGGCCGGACTGGCCAGACTGGACTGGGAGCCCGTGTGAGCCACACCGCCGACATGATGACCACCCTGCAGCAGCAATCATTCCGCTATTTCATGCAGGAAGCCGACACCACAACCGGTCTCGTGCGCGACAGCACGGCGCGCGACGCGCCGGCCAGCATCGCCGCCACCGGCATGGGCTTGAGCGTGTACCCGGTCGGCGCCGAGCGCGGCTGGATTACCCGTGCCACCGCCTGCGCCCGTACGCTGGCGACGTTGCGCTTTTTCGCCGGCAGCGCCCAGGGACCGCAGGCGGATGCCACCGGCTACCGTGGCTTCTACTACCATTTCCTCGATCCCGCCGGCGGCCGGCGCGCCTGGCGCAGCGAACTATCGAGCATCGACACCGCGCTGCTGCTGGCCGGCATACTGACGACGGCGCTGTACTTCGACCGCGACGACGCCGACGAGCGCGCCGTGCGCGAACTCGCCGCCGCCTTGTATGCGCGCGTGGACTGGCGCTGGATGCTCAACGGCGGCGCCCTGCTCAGCCACGGCTGGGATCCCGATACCGGCTTCCTGCGGTCGCGCTGGGCCGGCTACGACGAAGCGCAATTACTGTATCTGCTGGCACTCGGCGCGCCCGGCCTTGGCATCGGTGCCGACAGCTACGCCGCCTGGGCGGCCGGCGGCCAGTGGCAGAGTCATTACGGCATCGACTACCTGTACGCCGGACCGCTGTTCATCCACCAACTGCCGCAATTGTGGCTGGATCTGCGCGGCCTGCGCGACGCGCGCATGGGCGCGCGCGGCAGCGATTACTTTGAAAACAGCCGGCGCGCCACGCTGGCCCAGCAGTGCTACGCGATCGACAACCCGCTACAATGGGAGGGTTACGGCGCCCACTGCTGGGGCATCACCGCGTGCGCCGGGCCAGGAGAGGTCACCCGCGTGATCGACGGCCGCCGGCGGCGCTTCCACGGCTACCTGGCGCGCGGCGCGCCCGGCGGACCGGACGACGGCACGCTAGCGCCATGGGCGGCGGCGGCCAGCCTGCCGTTCGCCCCCGAACTGGTGCACGCGACGGTGGCACAGTTCCAGCGCCTGGAGCTGAAGAGCAGCAGCCCGGCCTACGGTTTCCGCGCCTCGTTCTGTGCCGGCTACCGCGACGCCCAGGGCCGGCACGGATGGATTTCGCCGCATCACTATGGCCTGAACCTCGGACCGACGGTGCTGATGATCGCTAACCACTACCATGATTTTCCCTGGCGCTTATGGCGCGCCAGCCCCTGGTTGCAGCGCACCTTGCGGCACGCCGGCTTTCGCGGCGGCTGGCTTTAGCGGCCGGCGCGGGCCAGCAATTGCGCCAGGTGCAGCGCGGGCCGCACGCCGGCCTGGCTGAACTGCTCCCGGCAACTGTAGCCGTCCGCCACCAGCAGCGCCTGCGCAGGCGCGGCGCGTACCGCCGGCAACAGCCCCAGTTCGGCGATCTGCTGCGACATGGCATAATGCCTGGCCTGGAAACCAAAGGCGCCAGCCATGCCGCAACAGCCGGCGTCCATCACGCTACAGTCCATGCCGAGCCGTCGCAGCAGAGCCGCTTCGTCACCGACCCCGGTCAAGGCTTGCTGATGACAATGGCCATGCAGCAGCGCGGCGCCTTCCAGCGCCGGCGCGTAAGCGGGCGCCTCGCGCTGAAGATAGGCCCCCAGCGACATCGTCTGTCCGCGCAAGCGCAAGGCATCCTGGTCGGCTGGCAGGAGGTTGCCCAGTTCGTCCTGGAACACCGAGGCGCAGGCCGGCTCAAGCACCACCAGCGGCAGGCCGGCGCGGATCTGCGGCCGCAGCGCCGCCAGAATCGCTTGCAGGCGGCGCCGCGCCAGCGCCAGCCAGCCATAGTCATACAGCGGCCGGCCACAGCACAGGCCGGGCGGGGACAATACCACCCGGCAGCCAGCGGCTTCCAGCACGGCGATAGCGGCCTGCGCCACCGCAGGGGTAAAGCAGCGGTTGAAGGTATCGAGCCACAGCAGTACTGGCTTGCCGCCGGACCGTTGCGTACGCGCGGCATGCCAGCGCCGCACATCGATGGTGGCCAGCAGCGGCAAGCGGCGCTGCGGCGCCACGCCGGCGACGGCCTTGCACAGCGCGGCCGACGGCGCGGCCTGGCTGAGCGCATTGATCAGACGAGGCGCCCGCAGGCCGATGGATGCCCAGAAGTCGATCCGGCCGAACAGCCAGGCCGCGCGCGGACGCAAGCGGCCGGCATAATGGTGGGCTAGGAATTCGGCCTTGTAACTGGCCATGTCGACGCCGACCGGGCAATCGCCCTTGCAGCCCTTGCAGGCCAGGCACAACGCCAGGCTGTCGCGCACGGCATGCGAGCGCCAGCCGTCGCGAATCGTTTCCCCGCGCAGCATCTCGAACAGCAGGCGTGCACGCCCGCGCGTCGAGTGCTGTTCGTCACCGGTGGCGCGGTAGCTGGGGCACATGGTGCCGCGCGTGGCGCGCCGGCACTCGCCGACGCCGACGCAACGCAGGCTGACCCGGCCGAAGTCGCCGCGATCGTCTGGGTATTTGAAAAACGTCAGCGGCTGCGCCGGCTGGTAATCCGTGCCCAGCCGCAGATTGTCGGTCTGTCCGAGCGGCCGCACCACCTTGCCCGGATTCATTTTCCATTGCGGATCCCAGATGGCCTTGAATTGCTCGAAGGCGTGCATCAGTTCGGCGCCGTACATGCGCGGCAGGAACTCGGCCCGCGCCTGGCCGTCGCCGTGCTCGCCAGACAGCGAGCCGCCGAAACGCAGCACGGTATCGGCGGCCTCGCCGGCAAAGGCATGGAAGCGCGCGATACCGGCCGCCGTGGTCAATTCGTAGTTGATACGCACATGCACACAGCCCTGGCCGAAGTGGCCGTAGATGTCGCCGCGGTAGCCGTAGCGTGTCAGCAACGCCGTGAACGCGCGCAGATAGTCGCCCAGCCGCACGGGAGGCACGGCGGCATCCTCCCAGCCTTCCCAGGTCAGGCGCTGGCCCGGCACATGGGCGGTGGCGCCCAGGCTGGACTCGCGCACCTGCCACAGACGCCGCTGGTCCGCGCGCGCCTCCAGCAGCCGGTGCGACGGTGCCGGGCCACCTGGCGCCAGACGCCGCAGCGCGCCGTCGGCCAGCGAACGCGCCGCCGCCGGCGTGTCGGCGCCAAACTCCACCATCAGCCATGCACGCCCCTCCGGCAGCAGCGCGAGATCATCCGTGTGCAGGCCGCTCTGACGCATGTCGCGCACCAGCGCATCGTCGAAGCCTTCGAGCGCCGTCACGCCCTGGCTCACCAGCGCGGCCGCCTGGTCGCCTGCCGCACAGATGTCGGGATAGCCGAGCACCAGCAACACCTTGTGCGGCGGGCTGTGCACCAATTGCAACGTCGCTTCCAGCACCGTCACGCAGGTGCCCTCGGAGCCGACCAGCGACCTGGCCACCTGGAAGCCGCGTTCCGGCAGGAGCTCGTCAAGGTTGTAGCCGGAGACGCGGCGCGGAATCGGCGGATAGCGGGCGCGGATCTGCGCCGCGTAACGGTCTGCCAGCGCCTGCAGCCGGCCATACAGGGCCGCTCGCGGCCCGCCGGCGGCGGCGATCGCAGCCAGCATCGGCGGCGGCGTCGGACCAACCTGCAATTGCAGGCCTTCATAGCTCAGCACGTCGAGCGCGAGGACATTGTCGGCGGTGCGGCCGGCCATCACCGAGTGCGGACCGCAAGAATTGTTGCCGATCATGCCGCCCAGCGTGTTGTGGCTGTGGGTGGCCGGATCGGGTGCGAACGTCAGATGATGCACCTCGGCGGCGGCGCGCACGCTGTCCAGCACCACCCCCGGCTCGACGCGCGCAGTGCGCGCCTCCGGATCGAGGGCGACGATGCGGTTCAGGTACTTGGAAAAGTCCAGCACCACCGCAACGTTGCAGCATTGCCCGGCCAGGCTGGTTCCACCACCGCGCGCCAGCAGCGGCGCGCCATGTTCGCGGCAAATGGCCACGGTCTCGAGCACGTCGGCGCGGGTGCGCGGCACCACCACGCCGATCGGCACCTGACGATAGTTGGACGCGTCGGTGGCATAGAGTGCACGGCTGCCGTCGTCGAAACGCACGTCCCCCGCGATGCGTCGCGACAGCGCCTCGGCCAGGGCGCCGGCAGCGGTCCGGCCGAACGGCGGCGCGTTCATGGCGGAGCACAGGTCAGCTGGATCGAACCGAAGTTGTCGAAGAAACCCATGCGCTTGGTCAAGTCCGGAAAGCGCTGTCCCGGTTTGAACTGCGCCACCTGGTCGCGGAAGTTGGCGTTGTCGTAGACCGTCACCGTGGCCTTGGGACCGACTTCGATGCTGCGCACCCGGTCGCGCCAGCGCAGCCCGAACACGTCGCGCAGTTGCGCCAGGGCCACCGGGCCGGCCAGGGTCATGCTGTCGCCGGTGTAACCGCTGCGGTCATACACCCTGGTCCAGCAGCCGCTTTGCAAGGTATTGGTGCTTGTCATGAGGGCCGGCGGCATCAGCAGCATGACGAACGGCAGTTCCGGGAGCAGCGGCGCGGCAGCAGGCGGGGCGGGAGATTGCGCCCCCGCCGCCAGCGCGCCGCCGCAAGCCGCCGCGGCGGCGCACCTGTTCCAGATCGATAGCCTCATGGCATCCTCCGCTCATGTGATGATCAGATTACGGTATAGGCCAGAAGATGCGCCGCCGCCGCCGCCCGTCTTCGTTATTTGCGCTGCCTCAAACGCAAGCCGGCCCGGATCGCGCCATCGCGCGCCGGCGCGGTCTAATGGCGATCCAACCAGAACGAGGTGACATCATGGACACAGTGGGCGACTTTGTCATGCAGCGTTTGGCCGCCTGGGGTGTGCGCCGCATCTTCGGCTATCCGGGCGACGGCATCAACGGCCTGATCGGCGCCATGGGGCGCCAGCGGCAGATCGAATTCATCCAGGCCAGACATGAGGAACTGGCGGCCTTCATGGCCACCGCCCATGCCAAGTTCACCGGCCAGACCGGCGTCTGTCTGGCCACTTCCGGTCCCGGCGCGATCCACTTGCTCAACGGCCTGTACGATGCCCGGCTGGACCACCAGCCGGTGGTCGCGATCGTCGGCCAGCAGCGCCGCGCCGCGCTGGGTGGCGATTACCAGCAGGAAGTCGATCTCGCGGCGCTGTTCAGCGACGTCGCGCGCGACTACGTGCAGACCGCCAGCGAACCGGCCCAGATCCGGCACCTGATCGACCGCGCCATGCGCATCGCCGGGGCGCGCCGCTGCGTGACCTGCGTCATCTTGCCGAACGACCTGCAGGAGATGGACGCGGTCACGGTGCCGCCACGCGAGCATGGCACCGTGCACAGCGGGATCGGCGCCACCGGCGTCGGCCTGGTGCCGGGTGCGGCAGACCTGATGCACGCGGCCCAGATCCTCAACCAGGGGCAACGCGTGGCGATCCTGGCCGGCGCCGGTGCGCTGCATGCCACCGACGAGCTGATCGAGGCGGCCGACCTGCTGGGCGCCGGCCTCGCCAAGGCGCTGCTGGGCAAAGCCGCCGTGCCGGACGACCTGCCATTCGTTACCGGCGGCATCGGCCTGCTGGGCACCCAGCCCAGCCATGACATGATGCACCGCTGCGACACCCTGCTGATGGTGGGTTCGTCGTTTCCCTATTCCGAATTCCTACCGCCCGAGGGGCAGGCGCGCGCTGTGCAAATCGAACTCGATGCGCGCATGGCAAGCCTGCGCTATCCGATGGACTATAACCTCATCGGCGACGCCCGCCTGACGCTGCAGGCGCTGCTGCCGCTGCTCGAACGCAAGACCGATCGCAGTTGGCAAGAAGAGGTTACGCGCAACGTGCAGCGCTGGTGGCAGGTCATGCAGGGCCGCGCGCTGGTCGACGCGCACCCCATCAACCCGCAACGCGTGTTCTGGGAATTGTCCCCACGCCTGCCGGACCACTGCATCCTGACCTGCGACTCGGGTTCGGCCGCCAACTGGTACGCGCGCGACCTCAAGCTGCGACGCGGCATGCAGGCCAGCCTGTCGGGCGGGCTGGCGACCATGGGGCCGGCCGTGCCCTACGCCATTGCCGCCAAGTTCGCCTATCCCGAGCGCGACGTCATCGCCCTGCTCGGCGATGGCGCCATGCAGATGAACGGCTTGAACGGCCTGATCACCATCGCCCATTACTGGCGCCAATGGCGCAATCCCCGCCTGGTGGTGATGGTACTCAACAACGGCGACCTGAATCAGGTCAGTTGGGAGCAGCGCGCGACCGAGGGCGATCCGCGCTACGCGCCGTCGCAGGCGCTGCCGGCATTCCCCTATGCCGCCTACGCCGGCCTGCTCGGCCTTGATAATATGCGTGTCGAGCAGCCCGACCAGATCGGTGCGGCTTGGGAGCGGGCGCTGGCGGCGGACCGCCCCTGCGTACTGGAGATGGTGACCGACCCCAACGTGCCGCCGCTGCCGCCGGACGTGTCGCTCGACCAGGCGCGGGCCTACCTGTCGGCGCTGATCAAGGGCGATCCGGAATCGGTGGCGATCGTGCGTGCCACGGCCCGCCAGGTATGGCAGCAATGGTTTCCGCCGTCGCCGTGAGGCCTGATGGACGCGCGGGCGGCGCCTGCCACAGCGCCCGCCACTGCGCGCGAGTCGTATAGTCGGCCGCACTGAGCACCAGAAGCAGCATGGCCCGTCCGGCGCTCGCGGCGATGCATATCGCCGCGAGCGGTTCGCGCAGCTCCATGTAGAACCATGCCACCAGGGCGGCCTTACCTGTCGCGATGGCGAGGCTGGCGACGCCGTTCCATGCGCCCAGCGGCCTGCTGGCGCTGACGGCCGTGAGCGCCAGCAGCGCCGCCCAGACCAGCAGTACGCGCCGCAGCTTCATGCTGGCGCCCCGGCGCGCCCGACCAGATGCAGCAACGGATAAATAAAGATCCACAGTACGTCGACAAAATGCCAGTACAGGCCGGCAAGGACGACATGGCGCGCGCACCACCGCCCGTGACCGCCCCCCGCCAGCCACAGCAACAGCGCAATGCCGACGGCGAGGTGCAGCGCGTGCAGCAAGGTCATGCCGGTATTCGCTCCCCTTGAGCGCCAGGAAGGCCAGCCCCAGCGCAGCCGTCGCACCCAGCAGCGACCGCGCGCCGCGCCGGGATGAGCCGACGGCCAGCGCCATCGTCATGCTGCTGGTGAGCAGCAGCGCGGTATTGAGCGTGCCCAGCGCGAAGTCGGTCAGGCGGCTGGCGGCGGCAAAGTCGTCCGGGTAGTGCAGGCGGCAGTAGGCGTAAGCGAGCAGCAGCGGCGCGAACAACATCAGTTCGGACGCCAGCAGGATCCAGACGCCCAGAGTGGCTGCGGCGTCAGGGCCGGCGGTCGACCGGGTAGGCATAGGGTTCCTCCACTGTGGGCCGGTGATCAAAATGTGCGGCGGCGGCGGCGACGCGGTCTGCCATTCCAGGCCCCGGGCCTGCCACGGGTTCGCTGCGGCGCGCCGGCCGTAGCGCAGCGACCAGCCCAGATAAGCCAGCGGCAGCAGATAGGCAGCGGCCAGCACTACCGCTCCCGCCGAGGACAGCACGTTGAGCAGTTGAAAATGCGGCGCATAGCTGTGGTAGCGGCGCGGCATGCCCTGCACGCCCAGCAGGAATTGCGGGAAGAAGGTCAGGTTGAAGCCGAAAAAGATCAGCACGCCGGCGGCACGGCTCCAGCGCTCCGGATACTGCCGTCCGCTGATCTTGGGCCACCAGAAATGCAGCCCGCCCAGGTAGGCGGTGACGGCGCCGCCGACCATGATGTAGTGGAAATGAGCAACCACGAAATACGTGTCGGTCAGGTGCACGTCGAGCGCCAGCGCGGCCAGGAACAGGCCGGTCAGGCCGCCCATCGTGAACAGGCCAACGAAGCCGAGCGCATACAGCATCGGCGCCGGGAAACTCAGTTCGCCCTTGTACAGCGTGGCGGTCCAGTTGAACACCTTGACAGCCGACGGGATCGCCACCATGAAGCTGAGCAGCGAGAACACGATGCCGGCGTACACCGACTGCCCGCTGACGAACATGTGGTAATGAAATGGACGCCCCCCTTTCAGAAACGGCATCCAATTGCCAAAGTGGAGATGTCACTGACCACATTCCGAAGGGGGCACCCGAAATGAAGATTACGACAATTGGCGCCGATTTGGCAAAAAACCTGATTCAAATTCATGGAGTCGATTCGCACGGCAACACGGTGCTGAGGAAGCAGCTCAAGCGCAGCCAAATAATGGAATTTTTCACCAAGCTGGAGCCATGCCTGATCGGGATGGAGGCATGCGGCAGCGCCCATCATTGGGGTAGGAAGCTGCAACAACTGGGCCCCAGACCAGAAAGCCGAGCACGGCGATGGCAAGAATGGCGTAGGCCATCGCGCGGTAGCCAAACACCGGGCGGCGCGCGAAGCACGGCAGGATTTCGCTGCCCCCCCCATGGCGGGCAGCACCATGATGTATACCGCCGGGTGCGAATAAAACCAGAACAGATGCTGGAACAGCAGCTGATCACCACCCAGCGCCGGATCGAAGATGCTCACCCCCAGCAGCCGCTCGGCCGCCAGCAGCAGGGTCGTGGCCAGCACTGGCGTGGTCAGCACCAGGATGACACTGGTGGCGTACAGAGCCCAGACGAACAGCGGCAGCCGGAACCAGCCCAGTCCCGGCGCGCGCAGCGTGTGCACGGTGACGATGAAATTGATCCCCGTCATGAACGACGCGACGCCGGTCACGGCCACCCCGGCCAACGTCAGCAGCACATGGGTGTTGGAAAACAGCGTGGAAAACGGCGTATAGAAGGTCCAGCCGGTATCGACGCCGCCGGCCGCGAAGGCGGCGACGATCAGCAGTCGGCCGGCCATATAAACATACCAGCTCGCTAGGTTCAGGCGCGGGAAGGCCAGGTCGCGCGCGCCGAGCATCAGCGGCAGCAGGAAGTTGCCCAGCACTGAAGGGATGGACGGGATCAGGAACAGCCAGACCATGACCACGCCGCGCGGTGAACAGCTTGCCGTAGGTGGCGGCGCCGACCATGCCGCCGTCCGGCGTCATCAGCGTCAGGCGGATGAGCGCGGCGGCCAGGCCGCCCAGGAAGAAGAACGCGGTGATCGCCAGCACATACCGCACGGCGATGCGCTTTTGGCCATGCGCCAGCAGCCACGAACGCAGGCTGGTACCGGCGCCGAGGTAGCCGAAGTCCGGTTCAGCGGCCATCTTGCATCCCCCGCAGACATTCAATGATGGCCAACAAGTCTTCCTCGCTCAACTGGCCGGCGTAGGACGGCATCACCGGCGCATTCCCGGCCACCACGTCGCGCCCGGGCAGCAGCATGGCGTCGCGCAGGTAGTTGTCGTCGGCCTGCACGCGACGGCCGTCCTGCAGCGTCACGGTGCTGCCCGGCAAGCCAGCCAGCGGCGGCGCACGCACGGCGGCGCCGGCTCCGTGGCAGCCGTCGCAGCCATGGCGGGCGAACAGCTGGCGCCCGCGTTCGGCCAGCCCGGGACGCGCGCCCTGCCCCTGCGCCAGCCAGTGGGCAAACTGCGCTTCCGGCAGGGCCACGATGCGCCCGCCCATGCGCGCATGTTCTGCGCCGCAGTATTCGGCGCAGAACAGCTCGTAGCTCCCGGCACCGTGAAGGCCAGCGCCGTGTAGCGGCCCGGCACCGCATCCTGTTTCAGGCGAAAAGCCGGCACGTAAAAGCTGTGGATGACGTCCTGCGAGGTCATCCACAGCCGCACCGGCTGGCCGAGCGGCACGTGCAGTTCGTTGATCTCGCGCCCGGCCGTTGCGGTGCTCCAGCGTCCACATCGATTGTTTGCCAACCACGAACACCGGCATCGCATCGGCCGGCCAGCGGTTCTGCTGCAGGTAATCGTAGGCGCCCCAGCCGCACAGGCCGATGAACAGCCACAGCGGCACGACCGTCCACACCACTTCGACCAGGCGCGCCCGCACCGGCACCCGGTGACGGTCGGCCGGCGAACCGTGACGGTAGCGCACGCAGAACGTGACGATCAGGATCGCCAACCCCACCGCGATCAGCCCGCACAGCGCCGTCAGTAACAGGAACAGCCAGTCGATCCGTAGGACGTTGGCGGAGGCTGCCTCCTGCGCAGTGTGCGTCATGCCACGAACGCCAGCGCGACAAGCGCGCCCAATTCCGCCAGCCCCGCCACCAGCGGTGTGGCGTCCGACCGGAGCTCCGCCGCCGCACGCCAGCAGTAGCTCTGCCGGCGCGCCGTTGGCCGCGCCACTTGTTGCGCGCGCCAGCGCCGCGCACAGCGCCGACGGTTCATAGCGCAGGTCCGGCAGGTAGGCGGCGACGCGACCCGACGGCATCAACAGGACTATGCCCACCGCGTGCCGGTAGCCGCCATTTGCGGCGTCGTAGCGGTAGCCGAAGCCGACCGCATCGGCCAGCGCGCGCAGCGGCGCGCCGCTCCCTGTCAGCAGATCGACCGGCAGGCCAGCGCCCGGTAGCTGCGCTGGCGCGGCGCGGCCGTGCCGGGTGAATCCAGCGGATCGATGCTGACGCCGATCAGGCGGTAGTCGCGCGCGCCGCTCAGCAGCAGCGCCTCCAGCGCGTCGTCGAACGCCACGCTGCAAACGTTGCGGCAACGGTAGTATCCCAGCACCAGCGCCGCCGGACCCGGACCGAAATAGTCCCCCGGCCGGACCGCATGGCCGGCGGCGTCGCGCAGCGAGAGCCCGGGCGGCAACAGCGCCCCGGGATGCGGCGTCCGGGAGCGGTCCGGATCCCATAGTTGCAGTATCGACGCCTGCGCGTAGGCGTCAGTCGCGCCCAGGCTGGACGGGTGCAGCGGGTGCCCCTCGATCTTGGTCGGCCGGTCCTCATGGCTCTCGACCAGGACGCCCCACGCCGCCGTGCACGAAAGCCGTGGCGTAGAATTGCGGCTGGCCAGGCGCCACCTGCTCGGGCATTTGCACGTAGGGCACTGAAAGCAGGCGCGGCAGGTCCGACCGCCTGGTCGGCAAGAGGTATGCGACGCTGCCCAGGACGATCGTGAAAGTCGTAGGGCAGGCAGCCGCTGGCGGCGACCGTCTATCGGCACGGAACCCGATGCCAGTGGCGCAAACAGTTCCACCAACTGCGGCGCAAGGACAACGGCGCAACAGCACAACTGCCTGCTGGCTGGGCGAGCTTGATGAGATGGGGTCGACCGCGCCCAAGCAAGCAGTCATTGCCGTGACTGCTTGCTTGGGGAAATCAGGTCGCGCAATGTATATTCGATCGTCGACATTGTAGGCTGAAATCAGCGTGTCAGTTACCAGAGGCAACCGGCGATGCGCGCTGCGCGCTGCGCCAACTATACCCGGCGCAGCTGGAACCCGGCGAGGGTCGGATACAGTGGCTGGCTGATCATGCGGGAGATGGCGCTCGCCACCAGCGCGCACGCCATCAGGCTGAGCACCATCGCATGGCCGTCGACCATTTCCATGACGATAATAAAAGAGGTCAACGGCGCCTGGGTTGCCGCCGCCAGGAAGCCGACCATGCCCAATGCGATGAGGGCCGGCGTGTCGGTCGCGTGGAGCAGCAACGCCACATCGTTGCCCAGGCCGGCGCCGATCGCCAGCGATGGCGCGAAGATGCCAGCCGGCACCCCCGACCAGGCGCTGAGCCAGGTGGCGATCAGTTTGAACAGCGCGTAGGCCGCCGGCATGCTCGCGGCGCCATCGATCATGGAACGGGTCGATGCGTAGCCGCTGCCGAAGGTGGCGTCCGCTGTCACCAGGCCCAGCACGGCGACCGCCAGGCCGCACACGGCGGCAAACAGCACGGGACGGCGCAGGCGCAAGCGGCTGGCCGTGTCGTTCCCGTCGCCGCGCAGCGAAGCGATCAGCAGGCGCGAAAACAGACCGCCGGCGATGCCGCATGTCAGCGTCACGAGCAAGCCTGACCAGAAGAGCGACAGCCCGATGTCGGGCGCATGAATAACGCCGAAATACGTGGCGTTGCCATGCACCGAGACGGAAACCAGGCCGGCCAGCACGATGGCGGCGACGATCAGGCCACTGTTGCGGTGCTCCGGCGTGCGCGACAATTCTTCAATGGCGAACATCACGCCGGCCAGCGGCGTATTGAAGGCGGCGGCGATGCCGGCCGCGCCGCCGGCCACCAGCAGCATGTGGAAAGACGGCCGCACGTTGGGCGGCGCCAGCGGCCGCGCCAGCAGCATCACGCCGGCGGCGATCTGCACCGATGGCCCCTCGCGTCCCATCGACAGCCCGGCCAGCAAGCCCCAGGCGGTCAGCACGACCTTGGCGACGCTCAGTTTCAAGGAAACGAACAAGCTCCGCCTGGCCGGATCGAGTCCCGTTTCGAGCGCGGCCATCACCTGCGGAATGCCGGAGCCGGCCGCGCCGGGCGCGTAACGCCGCGTCAGCCAGACGATCAAGGTGGTGCACAGCGGCGTCCAGATCAGCGGACTCCACCAGCACAGGCTGTGCAACGCAAAAAACAGCAACAAGGCGTGCTCGGAGAGCCAGGTAAAACCGACAATGGCGAGGCCGGCCAGCATGGCGACGGTGACCACGATGCCGCGCGTCCACCACAGGCGCCAGTCGGCCAATTCCTTGCGCAATGCCGCCCGCCACTCCGGTGGATGCTTCATTTCCATTCCTTGCTCTTGATTGGGGGCGTTCCGATAGCGATTCGCTGGCGTTTCTTTTCCGTTATCATTGCATATGGCTTCATTACCCAACATTCCGTCGCGTGCAACCGGGCTCGCCGCTCCGCCTGTCGCGACACGCGTCCTGCGCCAATTCCGCATCGTTTTCAATGCCGTCAAAACCCACTTCCGCCAGGTCGAGCGCGCTGCGGGCATTGGCGGCGCCCAGCTCTGGGCCTTGAGCGAGATCCATGCCGTGCCAGGCATGGGCGTCAATGAACTCGCCTGCGCGCTCGATATTCACCAATCCACGGCGAGCAATCTGGTCAAGGGATTGATCGAACGTAAGCTGATTACGACCGAACGCAGCCATAGCGACCGGCGGGTCATTGCCCTGCATATCCTGGAACCCGGCATCGAAATCTTGAGCCTGGCCCCGACACCATTCGCCGGCATCCTGCCAGACGCGCTGGAGCATCTCGATGACGCGACACTGGCGCGACTGGAAAATGATTTGTCCAAGCTCATCAGACTGGTCAAGGCGGACGATAGCGGCGCCAGCATTCCCCTGGCCAACCTGTAATCGACCATCTATCTGGCGGCATCCCAGTCTTGCAGCGCTCCGGTTCTTTGGCGCGCCGGAATTGAGTTTCATTACCGGCAACGCCGCGTTGACCTGCCTCGGCTCGCTCATTGTCGGCATGCCCGATCAATCCAGATCCATGCTGGTGGCGGCTCGACAGTTATCGTCCATGCGCCGAACCCCGCCGGTGTGGCATTGCTGCGGCAGGATTCAATGACGGATCGATCTGCGCCATCGGATTGCTGCTGGGCGCGGCGTCTCCAGTCGCTGTGGCGGCGCTTGCCTTTTTGCTTTAAAACATAGCTGCGCAATGCCGTTTCATTAAAAAAGAAGTCCCCCGGCAAGCCGGGGGCTTCCACAGAGGCCCGGTAACCCACCTCATCGCAAAAATTGTGCTTCGATGCCGCTCCCTTGCCGCCGGTATCCTGGCTTGCCTGAAGACGCTCTATATTCTGCACGATATGGATGTCGATGACAAATTTAATTTGTGCAAATGTATAATGCAAGCATGTGCATCCCGCTCCATTTCATTTGCCAATCCGGCCGCCCACTTGCGAACACTGCGTATCGGGCGTCGCTGGCGCGATATCGCGCCGATTCGATCAGGGTCTATGGATAAGACCCCCATTCCCGACGATGTGCAGCGCTTCATCTTGCTGACCATTCCTTCCGTGCCCTATCTGGAGGCGTTGTTGCTGATGCGTGGCGATACCAGTCTCGCCTGGGATGCCGCGCAGGTCGCCCAGCGCCTCTACTTGAGCGAGACGGTGGCCAGGGGGTTGCTGGCGAACCTGGTGAGAGATGGTGTCATACAACAGGATAAAAACTTGCCCGACCGTTTCCGCTTCGGGCCGCAATCGGTTCAGCAGGGCGCCATGATCGAACAGCTGGCGGTCATCTATTCCCGCAACCTGATCGGCGTCAGCACGCTGATCCATTCGAAAATCAACCGCAAGGCGCAGCAGTTTGCCGATGCCTTTGTCTGGAAGAAGGAGCGTTAGCATGGCCGCCTCCATTTATACCCTGTGCGCGTTGACCGCGTTTATCTGTGCGTGGCTCTTGTTGCGCAGCTATTTTCAGCGCCGTCACCGCCTCCTGTTGTGGAGTGGATTGTGTTTTTCAGGCTTGTTCGCCAACAACCTGCTGCTGATCCTCGACAGGCTGGTGTTGCCCGAACGCGACCTGTCGACGCTGCGTCTGCTGGTGGCGCTGGCGGCGCTGATACCGCTGATATACGGCCTGATCTGGGAGGATGATTAATGCTCGTCAATGCGATCCTGTCGGGAGCCATCGCTTGCGCGTCGCTGGTGGTGGCGCTGTTTTTCCTGCGCTTCTGGCGCAGCACGCGCGACCGCTTTTTCCTGTATTTTTCCATCTCGTTTGCACTCGAAGCGATCAGCCGGCTGCTGCTGGGGGCGGTGCTCAACGCGGCCGAGGAATTGCCGGAATTTTATCTGCTGAGGCTACTCGCCTACCTGTTGATCCTGATCGCGATTGTCGATAAAAACCGGCGCGGGTAATCCTTGTCATTTTCAGAAGGCGACTGCACCATTCTGCTGGCCCATACGGCGACTGTGCACACGAGTCCTGACTTACTTTTGTCAGTAGCCACCTTCACCATCATCGTCTATGCTAAGTAGTTACGCGAAATTTACTGTAAATGCTTTTCCGTAATTTTCCATGATGGAACGGACTTCGTCGCGCAGGTTGTCGCCGGCCAGGTAGCGGAAGCTGCGCCAGAAGTACTTGGCCTGTTTCCACAGGATTTCGATACGGTTCAGCTCCGGACTGTACGGCGGCAGGTAATACAGGTACAAGTCCTGCCGCTCCCATTGCTGACGCCTTTCCCGCATCGGCTCGCCCTTGTGTATGGCGGCGTTGTCGAGCACGAGAATGCGAGGCACCGAATGCGCCTGGTTGGCCAACTCGTCCAGGAACGCCATCACGTCCTCGCGTGTCGTGCGCTTGTCGTGCATGTGCCACACCAGCGAGCGGTCATGGCGCAAGGCCCCCAGCACATTGACCCGCTGCTCATGCGTGCCCGCGCGCGCGGCGCGCGTCTGTCCGACCGGCATCGAGCCATACTGAAGCGGTGGATTCGGGCCAAAGCCGGCCTCGTCGAAATACAGCAACTCGCATTGGCCCATCCGCGCCATAGCCCGCAAGGAGGCCATAGCTCCTTCGGCACGCTCGAAGGCGGCCTCGTTCCGTTGCCCTTTCAAGCTCAAGCGGCAACGCTTGTAGCGCAACCCCATCTGGCGCAAGTAGCGCCGCAGCGTGCAGCGACTCAGGCGTTCCCGCCCCCGTTCCCGCCAGCGGCGCAGCAGAGAACCGGAACTTCCGCCTTCGTCCCGTGCCAACTGCCCAAGGTCCCGCTGCCGCTGGCGCGACAAGGTCGGCGGTCGGCCACTATGCCGCCCCTCATACAAGCCGACCAGTCCCACACGCAGCCAGCATTGCCGCCAGTGTTCGACGCTATTGAGATGCACCTTGAATTCATCAGCCACTTGCTGCAGCGTCATGCCTTGTCCCAGCATCCGCACTCCTTGGGCTCGCCGCCGGGTACGGGCATGCGGATGGTAAATCCCCATGTCCAGCAGCGTCCGGTTCTCTTCCTCACTCAGTTCCAATCGTTTCATCGCTGCAAATCCTCCATCCCGCTTCGCATGGAGCTTAGACAGTATTTTTTGCGCGATTACTTAAATACTCCTATGCACAGACGTGAGGTGCGGGCGTGGCAACAGAAATACAGCGCATAGCCGAGCAAGGGGTCTTGACACTGCCGGATGTCGCCTGGGAGCGGGCACGACAACGAATGGATGTCGTAGGGCCGCTTGCGGCACTTGATCTCGTCGCTCATCAGGCCGCCGATGACGCCGCGCACTCATTGGGCTTGTCCCGGCGGCAGGTGTACGTCTTGATCCGGCGCGCACGGCAGGGCTCCGGCTTGGTCACGGACCTCGCACGGGGGCAATCCAGCGGTGGGAAAGGCAAGGGGCGCTTATCGGAGCTGGTCGAGCTCATCATCCGCGATCTGTTGCAAAAGCGTTTTCTGACCCTGCAGAAGCGCAGCCTGGCGGCGCTATACCGTGAAGTAGCACAGGCGTGCAAGGCGCGGAAGTTGCCGGTGCCCGCAACACAGTGGCTTTACGCATCGCCAGCCTGGACCCGCGAAAAGTGGCGTGCAGCCGGGGTGTCCAGGATGCCGCCCGTAACCTGCAAGGCGCCGGCGGCGTCCCGCCCGAAGTCACTATACCGTTGCAGCAAGTGCAAATCGACCATATAGATCATCGATCTGATCATCGTCGATGAGCGGGACAGGCAGCCCATTGGGCGCCCTTGCCTGACGGTCGCCATCGATGTATTCACGCGTTGCGTGCCCGGCATGGTGGTCACGCTGGAAGCACCGTCCGCCGTCTCCGTCGGTCTCTGCCTCGCCCATGCCGCCTGTGACAAACGCCCGAGCTTGGAACGTCTGAATGTGGAAATGGGTTGGCCGATGAGCAGCAAGCCCAAGCTGCTGTATCTGGACAATGCTGCCGAGTTCAAGAGCGAGGCGCTACGCCGTGGCTGCGAACAGCACGGAATTCAGTTGAGCTATCGACCGCCGGGCCTGCCGCATTTTGGTGGCATCGTGGAGCGGATCATCGGCACCGCGATGCAGATGATCCACGAATTGCCGGGCACGACGTTTTCCAACCCAGAGCAACGAGGCAAATACGATTCGGAAGGCGCGGCGGCGCTGACGTTGCACGAGCTGGAGCGCTGACTCACCCTGGTGATCGGCGCCTATCACGGCTCTGTGCACGGAACTCTGCTCCAGCCGCCGGAGGCGCTATCGGTCGATGCCGTGGCTCGTTCCGGCACGCCGGCCATCGTCACGCACGCGACCGCTTTCCTGGTCGATTTCCTGCCGGTGATCAGGCGCACGCTGACCCGGACGGGCTTTGTTATCGACCACATCCGCTACTATGCCGACGCGCTCAAGCCATGGATCGCCCGGCGCGGCAGCTTGCCGGCTTTCCTGATCCGGCGCGACCCGCGTGATATCAGTAGGATATGGGTGCTGGAGCCGGATGAGCAACATTATTTGGAAATCCCCTACCGTACCTTGTCCCATCTCGCCGTCACGCTGTGGGAACAACGTCAGGCGCTGGCCCGCTTGCGGCAGCTCGGGCGTGAACAGGTGGATGAGGCGGCGCTGTTCCGCATGATCCTGCAAATGCATGACATCGTGGACACCGCCCAGCACACCACGCGCAAGGCCCGGCGCGATACGGAGCGGCAGCATCTCAAAATGCAATCGCCATCGGGCAGTCCCGCGCCGCCGGTGGCTGGCATACCTGATATCCAAACCGAGGGCCAGCCGCTGGCTACGCCATTTGACCAGATCGAGGAGTGGTAGCCATGGACGAATTTCCTGTCATTAACCTATCCCACCTTATGCCGGCAGCACAGGGTCTGGCCCGCCTGTCGGCGGCCGAGCGCATTCAGCGCATCCGTGCCGACTGCTGGATT
Organism: Pseudomonadota bacterium; assembly: GCA_040389645.1. Lineage (GTDB taxonomy): Bacteria > Pseudomonadota > Gammaproteobacteria > Burkholderiales > Burkholderiaceae_D > Rugamonas. The sequence continues at coordinate 26,236 of JAZJZT010000072.1, forward strand.
GGTTATCCGCGCGCGGTCGAATCGCTGAACCGGCTGGAAACCCTGTTTGCGTGGCAGAACAAGCAGCGCATGCCCAACCTCTTGCTGGTTGGCCCGACCAACAACGGTAAGTCGATGATTATCGAGAAATTCCGCCGTACTCACCCCACCACCTCCAGCGACGATCAGGAGCACATTCCGGTGCTGTGCGTGCAGATGCCATCGGAGCCTTCGGTCACGCGCTTTTATGTGGCCCTGCTCGTCGCCATGGGCGCGCCGCTGCGCTCGCGTCAGCGGCTGCCGGAGATGGAGCAACTGGCGTTGTCGCTGCCGCGCCGCGTCGGGGGGGGCGAAAAACGCGGTCGATCACGAACTGGCGCGCCTGACTGCCGATGCGTCCGCTGCGGCGGGCGTGCCCGCGCTGCATTCATGACTCGACGGAACGTGCGTTGCCGCTCATGTGGCAATTGCCATTGCTACTGAGCTGCCCGTCGCATGGCTACTGGCTGGAGACATATTGGGGAGGGACTGGGCAGTTCATGGGGGCTGGGAAAGCGTATCACGTGAACTGCGGCTTGCCAGTGCGCCGATTTCAGCGATGGACCGGCGCACCTGGCAGGCATTCACGACTGGATATGTGGAGTTACCGCGCCGCCGTGTTCATGCCGGTCTCTGGTTCCGGCTCCTGCGCACGCTGTTAGACGAGTTGAACACGCCGATCTCGCTGTGCGGGTCATACGGTGGAACTATTCGATACGTTTGGGAGCGATGCGGCCAACTGCTGCGTGCCGGGCAAAGCCTATGGCATCCCTACGAGATTTTGGAAGAGAGGGTGCAGTTGCAAATGCTGGAGGCGGCGGCAACTGCCATCGAGCTGATCGAGTCAAACATTTTGAATCCAGGCGGAGAGTTCGCTGGCTTGTTCGTGCAAGAACCGCAGAAGGAATTCACAAACGGTCTGCCAGTGCGAGTGGGAGCGGAAGAACCCGTCAACTACTGGCGAAAGGCGGCCGAAGCAATTGAAGAAGCCGTTCTTTAAGCGCAACACAATCCCGAGACTGCGCGCTCACTATTCCGGTTGGCGTCCTACGGAACGACCCGGCCTCCTTGGAGCAACTGCGGGACATATTTGCCAAAGAGCAAATGCCGGCCAAATTTCTGTTACATTATTAGCCAATAGAACCCTTTGCATGTCTTACATTAAGTAATGGGTTAAGTGACAGTTTTTGATGATTGGCAAGTGACACGACGGACTGTCACACAATCGATCGTATAAGTGATAGGTGAGAACATGCTGATTGGATACATGCGGGTGTCGAAAGCCGACGGATCGCAAACAACGCACTTGCAGCGAGACGCGCTAGAGTTGGCTGGTGTCGATCCGAAGCATCTCTATGAAGATCAAGCATCAGGTAAACGGGAGGACCGACCTGGCTTGACCGCCTGCCTCAAAGCGTTGCGCGAAGGCGATACGTTGGCGGTTTGGAAACTGGACAGGTTAGGGCGGGACTTGCGCCATTTGATCAATACGGTGCATGCCCTGACAGCGCGCGGGGTCGGTCTAAGAGTGTTGACTGGGCACGGTGCTGCGATCGATACGACAAGTGCAGCCGGTAAATTGGTCTTCGGTATTTTTGCCGCGTTGGCGGAGTTCGAGCGCGAGCTGATTTCTGAGCGCACAGTTGCCGGATTGGCGTCTGCTCGGGCAAGAGGGCGTAGCGGAGGACGGCCGTTCAAGATGACACCTGCCAAGCTTCGCCTGGCGATGGCGTCCATGGGGAACCCGGAAACCAAGGTGGGCGCACTTTGTGAAGAGCTTGGCGTTACACGGCAGACTTTGTACCGGCATGTGTCACCCAAGGGAGAACTGCGGCCGGACGGTGAAAAGTTAATCAAGGGCTACTCTTCACGCCATCTTGCTGGAGAATCAATTTGACCGTAATCGCCATCACGTTCACTGAAACGTACTCACTTGAGGAGATTGCCTGAATGGTTTCACCATATACACGTCAATGGCAGCTACTTACCGCAGTATGGCTACTTTTCGGCACCTTCATTGTTTGGAATATTTATACAGATTATGGAACTGTTAACGTAAGGGAACGCGATCGGCTGGCGATTCTATCCCGGGTCGTCGATGAAAACATTCAGGCTCAATTGCATGCAACAGACGATGCATTGAATTCAATCCGTAACGATTTTTCCTTTTTGCTGGCGCAGAAGGATGGAAAGTTACAACTAAATCGGCGTCTGAAGGCGATGACAGACGCGATGGTTGGCGTTCGAACCATTATCATTCTTGATGCTGATGGCCTTGTGGCCGCGAGTAGTGACTCGAAATTTATCGGAAAAAAATTTTATGAGAAGCAATATTATCCTGCTGCCCTGAAAAACAGAAATCCAGCCACGCTTTACGTTTCCGCACCGTTCAAGACGACACAAGAGGCCATCACAATGCGATTGATGAAAGTGATTCCGAATGAACGAGGAATGATCAGTGGAATAATCGCGGCTTCGCTTGACCCGACGTATTTTAATACCATGCTCAATTCTGTCTTATATACGCAAAAAATGAGAGCATCCATCACTGATGGGGATGGCCAATTCTTCGTCACTTCACCAAAATCCGACTCGAGTGAACTCGACATTGCTAAACCTGGAAGCATATTTACTCAATATCGTCAAAGTGGAAAAACAGCCACTGTACTAACTGGCATGTTCGACAGGATTGATCAGCAGAGTATGGCGGCAATCCGTACCATCCATCTAGCTGCCCCGCCAATGGATAAGCCTCTCATCGTCGTATTGAGTCGCGATCTGGAAAATGTTTTTTCCCTTTGGCGTAGAGAAGTCTACGGACAGGTAGGTACGTTCGTGTTGCTGATTTTATTTAGCTTCGCCGGTCTCTCCTTCCATCAAAGGCGCCAACGCAAGTATAACGAAATCATTGCAGGTCAAGAAATTGAACGGAGGAAAGCAGAGGAAAAAATTAAAGAATTGGCATTTTTTGATCAAATGACTAGGCTGCCGAATCGAATACTCCTGCTAGATCGCTTGAAGCAAGCAATGGCGGCCAACTCTCGCACTGGCCATTATGGCGCGTTGCTGTTCATTGATCTCGATAATTTCAAAAATTTAAATGATACGCTTGGCCACGACATTGGAGACATGCTGCTGAAACAAGTGGCCAAGGATTTGATACTGTGTGTGCGAGAGGCCGACACTGTTGCCCGATTCGGCGGCGATGAATTCGTTGTGATATTATCAGATTTGAATGCAAATGAAAAAGATGCCGCGAAAGACATTGGATCTGTTGCGAAAAAAATCCTCGCTGCACTCAACCGTAACTATTTACTGGGTGAATTCGTTCAGCACAGCACGGCAAGCGTGGGTATTGCTATGTTCAGAGGCGACCTGATTACGGTCGATGCGCTGATGAAGCAGGCAGATCTTGCCATGTACAAATCGAAGGCTGCTGGGCGTAACGCCTTGCATTTCTTTGATCCGGAAATGGAAATTGTTGTGATAGAACGCGCTGCGCGAGAGGCGGATCTGCGTCATGCAGTTCATGAGAATCAATTATTTCTGCACTATCAAGCTCAAGTAGTCGGTGAAGGCCGCCTGATAGGTGCAGAAGTTTTAGTACGCTGGCAGCATCTCCAGCGCGGCATGGTTTCTCCTGCCGAGTTTATTCCTCTAGCGGAAGAAACTGGAATTATTCTTGCATTGGGATCATGGGTAATGCAAACGGCATGTGCTCAGTTAAAACTTTGGGCCATGCGACCAGAAATGGCCCATCTCACGATGTCTGTGAATGTCAGCGCCTATGAATTTCGCCAATCTGACTTCGTGGACAAGATGGTTGCGATACTGCTGCAAACTGGCGCTAATCCGAACAGGCTTAAGATTGAGTTGACCGAAAGCACACTGGTAGACAATGTGGAGGACGTCATCGCAAAAATGTTTGCGCTGAAGTCCAAAGGTGTGGGTTTTTCATTGGACGACTTTGGTACAGGCTACTCTTCACTTTCCTATCTGAAACGGCTACCTCTGGATCAACTTAAGATTGATCAGTCATTTGTACGCGATGTGCTCAACGATCCGAATGATGCAGCGATTGCAAGCACCATTGTTACCCTTGCTAAAAGCCTGGGATTGGGCGTTATCGCAGAGGGAGTTGAAACCGAAGCCCAACGAGATTTCCTGGCAAGTGCTGGTTGCCATGTTTATCAAGGCTATTTATTCAGTCGACCACTTCCGTTGTCGGATTTTGAGAAGCTTGTGAGAAAAATTTAATAGTCAATGACGATTATTCAATATTTTTTCGACTTCAAGAAAAAGACTCTTATCCTTCTTTATCCAGAAGTGGCAATTGAAGAAGCTTCGACAATATTTGACGGATACTTCAGTTTCGGACACGTTGATGTAAAAGCTCCTTCCCTTGAGATAAATCCTCGGGGTACGTGATATGAATGCGTAGGTCCAGTCATCGGGATTGGCAGCGAGCCAGCGACCGACTGTCAAACGCACCGGATCGACGTCCAACGGCCGCTCCTCGACAATATTTTCTGATTTATAAATAAGTAAGTGCGTTGGCTGATCTACCGGCAAGGAAAATTTCAATGTACAACCGGTGATGCACATCGATAGTATAAGCAATGCAACGGACTTGTTCATTAATATTCTGAGTTTCAAAGATGCCCCCGTTGTGTCAGGTATTTCATATTTTTAGATAAGGGGACCTCGAAAAACCCCGCCAGTCATGGCATGATGTTGTGGCACCAATTC
>JAZJZT010000073.1:0-2302 GCA_040389645.1 Pseudomonadota bacterium
CCTGTCAATTTATTTATCCCGGACGGTAGTGCGCCTGCGCGGGAACGACAGATTTGGCGCTAACGGTATTACCGTTTGTCCCGGCATTTGCCTCTGGTTTTCAGATCTCGCGAATCTCGTCCAGCGGCCAGCGCGGCCGCACGTTGAACGAATAATCCTTTTTGGCCGCGTCCGGATTGATCATCAGCCGCATCGCGCCGGCGAAGGCGATCATCGCGCCGTTGTCGGTGCAAAATTCCAGTTCCGGATAAAACACCTTGAATTTCTTTTTCGCCGCCGCCGCGTTCAGCGCTTCGCGCAACTGCGAATTGGCGCCGACGCCGCCGGCGATCACCAGCCGTTTCAATCCCGTGTGCTTGAGCGCCGACACGCACTTGGCCGTCAGCACGTCGACGATCGCATCGACGAAGCCGCGCGCGATATTCGCCTTGTCCTGCTCGCAGATATTGGCGATGACTTTTTCTTCATGGTTTTTCACCACCGTCAGCACCGCCGTCTTCAGGCCGGAAAAGCTGAAATTGAAATCCTTCGAATGCAGCATCGGGCGCGGCAATTTATACGCGAGCGGATCGCCGAATTCGGCCAGCCGCGAAATGGCCGGACCGCCCGGATAACCGAGTCCCAGCAATTTCGCCGACTTGTCGAACGCTTCTCCGGCCGCGTCGTCGAGCGTCTCTCCCAGCAGCGTGTACTGGCCGACGCCGTCGACCCGCATCAATTGCGTGTGGCCGCCCGACACCAGCAGCGCAATAAAGGGGAATTCCGGCGGCTGCGACGCCAGCAGCGGCGACAGCAAATGGCCTTCCAGGTGGTGCACGCCGAGCACCGGCCGGTCCAGCGCCAGCCCCAGGCTGCACGCCACCGACGAACCCACCAGCAGCGCGCCAGCCAGGCCGGGACCCTGCGTGTAGGCGATCGCGTCGATGTCGGCCAGCGTCGCGCCGGCGTCGGTCAATGCCTGTTGCAGCAGCGGGATGGCGCGCCGGATATGGTCGCGCGACGCCAGTTCCGGCACCACGCCGCCGTATTCCTCGTGCATCGTCACTTGGGAATACAGGGCATGGGACAGCAGGCCGCGCTGCGTGTCATACAGCGCCAAGCCGGTTTCGTCACAGGAGGATTCGACGCCGAGAACGATCATGAAGTGGAGGAAGTGAAGGGACAATCCGCCATTGTAAAGGAAAGCACGGGCGACCAGCGTGAAGCGGCCGCACCAAAAGGCCGCCGGTGCACGGCGGCGCGCACTGCCGCGGTGCGCGCCGCGCCATCGCATGCGCCGTGGCGCGCGCCGCGCATGGCATCGCTCTTGCTAAGGATGCAAGCATGTCTGTGACAGGAGGCGTTGCGATGCCCGAACAATGGAAATTGATTTGCAAACTGAAGGATATCCCGCAGCAGGGCGCGCGCCTGGTGCCGCGCGGGCTGGCGTGGCAAGAGTTGCCCGGCGTGGCGCTGTTCCGCACCGACGACGACCAGGTGTTTGCGCTGCTCGACATTTGCCCGCAGCAGGGCACTCCGCTGTCGCACGGCACGGTGCAGGGCGGGCAAGTCTGCTGCCCGGGGCATCAATGGCGCATTTCGCTCGAATCGGGCAGCGCGGCCGGGCCGGAGCCGGTATGCGCGCGGCGCTATGCCGTCAAGCTGGAAGAGGGCAAGGTGTACCTGGACATGAATGAATTGAGCGCGCCGGCCAGCCGCGCCGAAGCGGCGCTGGCCGGCGCGTTCGGCGTCGCCCCGCACGTGGGCGGCACGCCGTACGGCAGGTAGGGCTTAAGGACGGCGCAGCAGTTCGGCGTGCGCGCTGCGCAGCATGGCGGCGGTGGTGTCCCAGTCGATGCAGCCGTCGGTGACGGAGCAGCCGTATTTCAGCTCGCTCAAATCCTGCGGGATCTTCTGGTTGCCGGCGGCGATGTTCGATTCGATCATCACGCCGACCAGCGAGCGGTTGCCGTGCGCGATCTGGTTGACGACATCGGCCATCACCAGCGGTTGCAGTTCCGGCTTTTTATAACTGTTCGCGTGCGAGCAGTCGACCACCAGGTTGGCCGGCAGTTTCGCCTTGGCCAGCGCCTGCTCGGCGATCGCGATCGAGACCGAATCGTAATTCGGGCGGCCGTCGCCGCCGCGCAGCACCACGTGGCCGTAGGCGTTGCCGCGCGTGCGCACGATGGCGACATTGCCCTGGCTGTTAATGCCGAGGAAGCTGTGCGGATGGGCCGCCGACAGGATCGCGTTGATCGCGATCGAGATGTCGCCGTCGGTGCCGTTCTTGAAGCCGACCGGGGTCGACAGGCCGGACGAC